>NZ_WKJN01000026.1 GCF_009674495.1 Duganella alba
CCGTTCGCCACTCGCCACCAGAGCAAGCTCCGTGCTGCCGTTCGACTTGCATGTGTAAGGCATGCCGCCAGCGTTCAATCTGAGCCAGGATCAAACTCTTTAGTTTAATCTCTGTTTAATGACCTCTGCAGGCCATTGGTTCGCTCACTCAAAACACTAACAGTATTACTCTTAGTACTTCTTGTGGAGCATTTAATGCTTTTAGTTTCGCGGCACCGAAGTACCGCGTGCACTTGCATCAAACGCCCACATTTATCGACTGTAAATTTTTAAAGATCTTGTTCGGTATTGCTAGCTGAAGAAGCGTTTTGTTCATCAGCGAAGAGGCAAGATTATGAAGCGTTTCAACCATCTCGTCAAGCTCTTCTTTTCCCCGCTTCACTCTGCATTTGCATGCGTTGTTCTGCGAGGGACAGAATCATATCAAAGACCCTCGAAGTTTGGCAAGCGCTTTTCCAGGAAAGCTTTCATGCCTTCTTTTTGGGCAGGCGTACCGAACGAGGCCTGGAACAAACGGCGCTCATAAGTAACGCCTTCCGACAAGGTGGTTTCGAAGGCGCGGTTGACCGCATCCTTGATCTGCATCGACACCGAGAGCGGCATGGCGGCGATCTGCCTGGCAACGGTCAGCACTTCCTCGATCAGCTTGTCCGCCTGGATCACGCGCGACACCAGGCCGATGCGCTCGGCTTCCGCCGCATCGATGGTGCGCGCGGTCAGCAGCATGTCCATGGCCTTGGCCTTGCCGATGGCGCGTGGCAGGCGCTGGGTGCCGCCGGCGCCCGGCGTGACGCCGACCTTGATTTCCGGCTGGCCGAACTTGGCGTTGTCGGCCGCGATCAGGAAGTCGCACATCATGGCCAGCTCGCAGCCGCCGCCCAGCGCGTAGCCGGCCACGGCGCCCACCACCGGCTTGCGGATGCGCAGGATGTGCTCCCAATTGCGGCCGATATAGTTGTCGCGGTAGGTATCGGGGAAGGTGTAGTCCACCATGGCGGCGATATCGGCGCCGGCGGCAAAGGCTTTCTCGCTGCCGGTCAGCACGATGCAGCCGATGGCCGGGTCAGCGTCGAACTTATATAAGGCCTCGCCCAGTTCGTTCATCATGTTGTCGTTCAGCGCATTCAGCGCCTTCGGACGATTCAGACGGATCAGGGCTACTTTGTCGTGCACTTCTACGATCAGGTCTTCATACGGCATGTGTTCCTCCAAGTGGAATATTTACCAGCTGATTGTAGCGCCTATCCTCGCCGCTGGTATTATTGAAAATTGGCAACCCGCACTAAAGAGCTTCCTATTTTTAACGCCTTTCGCAACGACGAGCTGCTGCGCAACGTCGCCTTCCGCCGCTACTGGTCCAGCGCCATCCTGAACGGCTTCGGCAGCTACATCAGCGCCCTGGCCTTGCCGCTGTGCGCGGTGCTGCTGCTCAAGGCCTCGCCGGTGCAGATGGGCATGATGACCGCAGCCTCGGGCCTGCCCTATGCGCTGCTGGCCCTGCCGGCCGGCGTGTTCCTCGACCGCAACCGCAAGCTGCCGATCCTGTTGGCCAGCAAGGCCATCCAGGCGGCGTCGCTGGCCAGCATTCCGCTGGCGTGGTGGCTGGGCGTGCTGACGGTGCACTGGATGTATGTGGTGTCCTTCATTTCCGGCGTCTGCGGCGTGGTGGGCGGCGGCGCCGAGCAGGTGTTCCTGACCAACCTGATCGGCCGCGACAAGCTGACCGACGCCCAATCCAAGTTCACCGCCACCGATTCCGCCGCGCGGCTGCTGGCGCCGGGCTTCGCCGGCGTGCTGATCCAGTGGCTGAGCGCACCGTATGCGGTGCTGCTGAACGCCATCGGCTTTCTGGTCTCGATCGCCCTGCTGCGCAAGCTGGACGCCAACGATCCCAAGCCGCCGCCGTCCCACAAGCACCCCTTGCGCGATATCCATGACGGCCTGCTGTTCATCTGGAACCAGCCGCTGCTGCGGACACTGGCCTGGGCCTCCGGCTGCTGGCACATGCTGTTTTACGGCTTTGCCGCGCTACACGTGATTTTCGCCACCCGCGAACTGGGCATGAGCGCCGGCATGCTGGGCGTGGCGCAGATGATCGGCGGCGTCGGCGTGCTGGCCAGCTCCCTGCTGCTCAAGCCCTTGTCGCGGCGCTTCGGTCCGACAGGCGCGATGTTGATCGGCATGGGCCTGTGCGCGTTTGCGTACACCGTCACGCCGCTGATTCCGGCCAATCTGTTCGGCCGGCCGATGGCCAGCGCGCTGGCCTGCGCCACCATGTCCTTGTTCCTCGATTGCGGCGTGATGCTGTTCCTGATGCCTTACACCACCATGCGCCAGAAGGTGACGCCGGATGCCTACCTGGGCCGCATCGTCTCCACCATGCGCTTCCTGACGGTGGCGGCGGCGCCGCTGGGCGCGCTGGCGGCCGGCTACCTGGCCGAGCATTTCAGCGTGCGTACCGGACTGGCGTGCGTGGCGGCGGGCGGCATCGCGCTGGCGCTGTTCCTGTCGCTGTCGCCGGCCATGCGTCATGCGGACGTGACGGCGCCGGCGGCGTCATAACGTGCGACGAAAAAGCCGCCAAGACATTAGGCTGACTCCAGTGTTCATCCAACGGAGTGCGTCATGTTCAAAACGATTTTGCTGCCTACCGACGGTTCCGACCTGTCGGACAAAGCCACCGCCACCGCGATGGAATTCGCCCGCCTGCACCAGTCGCGCATCATCGCACTGACGGTGATCCAGCCGATGCTGCTGCCGGCCATGGGCGACGGCGGCGCCGTGCTCGAAGCCGGCCAGTACGAAACGCAGATGCAGGACGCCGCGCGCGACCACATCAACAAGGTGGCGGCGGCCGCCAGCGCGGCCGGCATTCCATTCGAGGGATTCATTGCGATGTCGGCCAGCGCCTCCGATGAAATCGTCGAGGCGGCCAAGAAGCACGGCTGCGACCTGATCATGATGGCGTCGCACGGCCGCACCGGCTTGAGCAAACTGCTGCTGGGCAGCGAAACGCAAAGCGTGCTGTCGCACACCTCGCTGCCCGTGCTGGTCCTGCGTTAAAACTTTTTAGGCAACAGCACCCAGATGGCGCCGCGCTGCTTCATGCGGCCGGCGTTTTCCGCCGCCTCGGCGCCGAAGCCGAAGAAATAGTCGACGCGGATGGCGCCGCGAATCGCGCCGCCGGTATCCTGCGCCATCACCAGCCGCTGCAGCGGAATGTCGCTGTTAGGCTGGGTGGTGGACAGGAACATCGGCGCGCCCTGCGGCAGCTGGGTGGCGTCAATGGCGACCGAACGCTGAGGCGTCAGCGGCACACCGAGCGAACCTTTCGGCCCCACCTTCGGGTCCGGCAGGCGTTCCTCCTTGAAGAACACATAGCTCGGATTCACATTGAACAGCTCCTGCATGCGGGTGGGATGGCCGGCGATCCAGGCCTTGATGCCCTGCGCCGACGCCTGCTCCAGCGTCAATTCGTTTTTCTCCACCAGGTATTTGCCAATCGATTTGTACGGATGGCCGTTCTGGTCCGCATACGCCACGCGCACGGTTTCGCCGGTGTCGCTCAGTTGCACGCGGCCGGAGCCCTGCACCTGCAGGAAGAACGATTCCACCGGATCGTCCACCCACAACAGTTCCTTGCCGCTGAAGCTGGCCGATTCGATATCGGCGCGGGTCGAATACGGCACCACTTTCTTGCCCACTACCTTGCCGCGCAGGCGCATGCCTTTCAGCTCGGGATAGACGCTGGCCAGGTCGATGGTGACCATATCGTCCGGCACCTTATATAAAGGCGTCTGGTACGGGCCGCCCTTTTTGCGGGCGCCGTGCAGCAGCGGCTCGTAATAGCCGGTGATCAGGCCGTCGGTGGCGCCGTCCGGGGCGATGACCTGGTTCGGCTCCAGGAAAGCCTCGAAAAAGGTGCGGATGGCCTTCTCGTCGTTGGCGTTGACGGTGCGGGCGACGCTGCACGCCTCCTTCCAGATCGGCTGCTTGACCAGCACCGAGCACGACGAGGTGAACGCCGGCCAGGCCGCGCGCAGGTCGTCCTTGTCCCAGCCCGGCAGTTGGGCATAGGTGGCGGGCACCATTTGCAGCGCGGTCGGCTTCGGCGGCTGCGCCGGCGGCGTTGGCTGGACCGGCGGCACCGGCGCCGGCGGCGTCACCACCGGCGGCGGCGTGGCCGGCTTCTCGGGCGGCAGCGGTGTGGAAGTACAGGCGGCAAGCGCAATCGCGACTGCGCCCAGCGAAACGAGTAGACTACGGCGTGGAGATGACATAAAGGATAACTATGTGGGTATTGGGATTAGAAGCAGGCGTGGCCTTCTTCCTGCTGGTCTTCATTGTCTGGTGGACCATGAAGGGCAAGAAGTAATCAGTGCAAGGTGCGCGGCAGGGACAGCACGAACTCGGGGATCTTGGCTTCGAACTGGTGGCCGTCCTCGGCCACGCAGAAGTATTCGCCGACCATGGAGCCTTGCTGGGTTTGCAGCGCGGCGCCGCTGGTGTATTCGAACACCTCGCCCGGCTGCAGCAGCGGCTGGTGGCCGACCACGCCCAGGCCGCGCACTTCTTCCACATGGTTGTTGGCGTCCGTGATGACCCAATGGCGCGAGATCAGCTGCGCCGCCACCGTGCCGGTATTCTTGATCGTGATCGAGTACGTAAACACGAAGTTCGTGCGCTCCGGGTCGGATTGATCCGGCAGGTACTGGGTTCTGACCGATACCGTAAATTCATAAGTCGACATCAACATTCCTCTAAAAAGCAAGCTTGACGATCATATATCGCCAAGCATCCATTGCACCGCAAATCCGCCCCGTATGCAAGGAGGACGCGGCTGAAAACGGGCGCAACCGGCTGGACCAGCGTAAAATAACGCATCTTTTCTAATGCAAGCCCAAGGGCCAGCCCAAAGCCATGACCACTTTCCGCATCGCTCCCAGCATCCTGTCCGCCGATTTCGCCCGCCTGGGTGAAGAAGTCCGCAACGTCGTCGCCGCCGGCGCCGACATGATCCACTTTGACGTAATGGACAACCATTATGTGCCGAACCTGACCATCGGCCCGCTGGTGTGCCAGGCGATCCGTCCGCACGTGGATGTGCCGATCGATGTGCACTTGATGGTCAAGCCGGTGGACCGCATCATTCCCGACTTCGCCAAGGCCGGCGCCAACCTGATCACCTTCCACCCGGAAGCGTCCGAGCACATCGACCGTTCGCTGCAGCTGATCCGCGACCACGGCTGCAAGGCCGGCCTGGTGTTCAACCCGGCCACGCCGCTGAGCTACCTGGAACACGTGATGGACAAGATCGACATGATCCTGATCATGTCGGTCAATCCGGGCTTTGGCGGCCAGTCCTTCATTCCGCACGCGCTGAAGAAGATCGCCGAGGCGCGCCGCCTGATCGACGACTCCGGCCGCGACATCCTGCTGGAAGTGGACGGCGGCATCAAGATCGACAACATCGCCGCTGCCGCGGCGGCCGGCGCCGACACCTTCGTGGCCGGTTCCGCCATCTTCGGCCAGCCGGACTACAAGGCCGTGATCGACGCCATGCGCGCCAACCTGGCAAAGATCTGACACGATGAGCGTCCTGGCAGGCGTGCGCGCCGCAATCATCGACCTTGACGGCACCATGCTGGACACGATTCCCGACTTCCACGTCGCGATCAATGGCATGCGGGCGGAACTGGGCTTGGGCCCGATCACCCAGGAGCGGATCGCCCTGATGGTCGGCAAGGGCTCGGAAAACCTGATCCGCTCGGTGCTGGCGCTCGACTGGGACGCGGCGCGCATCGAGGCCGCGTTTGCCTCCGCGATGGACGCCTACCAGCGCCACTACCTGAGCATCAACGGCAGCTACAGCGCGCTGTATCCGGATGTGCTCGAAGGTCTGGCAGCGCTCAAGGCGCAGGGCCTGCGCCTGGCCTGCGTGACCAACAAGCCGATCGCCTTCACCACGCCCCTGCTGAAACTGAAAGGGCTGGACGGCTTCTTCGAGGTGGTCTACGGCGGCGACTCGCTGCCGCGCAAGAAGCCGGATCCGCTGCCGCTGCAAACCGTGTGCGCCGATTTCGGCCTGCAAGCGGCGCAGGTGGTGGCCATCGGCGACTCCTCGAACGACGCGCAAGCCGCGCGGGCAGCGGGTTGCCCGGTGCTGACGGTGCCATACGGTTACAACCACGGAGAATCTGTACACGACATCGATTCCGATGGTATAGTAAGCACGCTGCTAGAAGCGGCAAGCCTGATCCGTTCGCATAATTAACCGTTAGCTGAACTAAACCTGACCGAAATGTCTCTCACCAAAAAACACACCGTCAACCAAACAGGCTCGATTGAGGCCTGGCTTTGGCGACGCTGGCAATCCTGGCAAAACTAAGCCGAACTGATTGCTGTCGTCCGCATTTTCTTGCGCGACAGGTTTTTTGAAACACACCACCGCCGCATCCCCCTCATTCCGGCGGAATGGAGAGAAGACATGACCGAACTCGAATTCAAATCGTTGGCCACCGACGGCTACAACCGCATCCCCTTGATCGCGGAAGCCTTCGCCGATCTCGAAACCCCGCTGACCCTGTACCTGAAACTGGCGCAAACGCAGAACGCCGGCAAGAACACCTTCCTGCTGGAGTCGGTGGTGGGCGGCGAGCGTTTCGGCCGCTTCTCCTTCATCGGCCTGCCGGCCACCACGCTGCTGCGCACCTTCGGCAACCGCACCGAGATCGTCAGGAACGGCGCGGTGATCGAGACCCACGAAGGCAATCCGCTGGAATTCATCGAGGCCTACCAGAAGCGTTTCAAGGTCGCCATCCGTCCCGGCATGCCGCGCTTCTGCGGCGGCCTGGCCGGCTACTTCGGCTACGACACCGTGCGCCACATCGAGAAGACGCTGGCCCACAGCCAGCAGAAGGATGACCTGGGCCTGCCCGACATCCAGCTGATGGTGACCGAGGAACTGGCCGTCATCGATAACCTGAGCGGCAAGCTGTATCTGATCGTCTACGCCGACACCACGCAGCCGGAATCGTATTCGAAAGCGCGCCAGCGCCTGAAAGACCTGCGCATGATGCTGCGCCGTGGCGTCGAGGCGCCGGTCACCACGGCTTCCGTGCGCACCGAAGCGGTCCGCGAATTCCCGAAAGAGGAGTACCTGAAGGCCGTCGCCAAGGCCCACGAATACGTGCTGGCCGGCGACTTGATGCAGGTGCAGATCGGCCAGCGCATCCGCAAGCCGTATGTCGATTCGCCTCTGAGCCTGTACCGCGCGCTGCGTTCGCTGAACCCGTCGCCGTATATGTACTTCTATAACTTCGGCGACATGCAGATCGTCGGCGCGTCGCCGGAGATCCTGGTCCGCAACGAGACCGCGCCGGACGGCGAGAAAAAAGTCACGCTGCGCCCGATCGCCGGCACCCGCCCGCGCGGTTCGACGCCGGAGCGCGACACCGAACTGGCCAAGGAACTGCTGGCCGATCCAAAAGAGATCGCCGAACACGTGATGCTGATCGACCTGGCGCGCAATGACCTGGGCCGCATTTCGGAAATCGGCAGCGTCAAGGTCACCGACCGCCTGGTCATCGAGAAATACTCGCACGTGCAGCACATCGTCTCCAACGTCGAGGGCAAGCTGAAAGACGGCCTGTCCAACCTGGACGTGCTGCGCGCCACCTTCCCGGCCGGCACGCTGACCGGCGCGCCGAAGGTGCGGGCGATGGAAATCATCGACGAGCTGGAAATCTCCAAGCGCGGCATCTACGGCGGCGCCTGCGGCTACCTGTCGTTCGGCGGCGAGATGGACGTGGCAATCGCGATCCGCACCGGCGTGATCAAGGACGGCAACCTGTACGTGCAGGCCGCGGCCGGCATCGTCGCCGACTCGATCGCCGAGATGGAGTGGCAGGAAACTGAAAACAAGGCGCGCGCCGTGCTGCGCGCCGCCGAGCAAGTGCAAGATGGCCTGGATGGGGAGTTCTAATATGCTGCTGATGATCGACAACTACGACTCCTTCACCTACAACATCGTGCAGTACTTCGGCGAACTGGGTGAAGACGTGCGCGTCTACCGCAACGATGAAATCACGATTGCGGAGATCGAGGCGCTGAATCCGGACCACATCTGCATTTCGCCGGGTCCGAAAGATCCGTCGCAGGCAGGCATTTCGATCGAGGTGCTCAAGCACTTCGCCGGCAAGAAGCCGATCCTGGGCGTGTGCCTTGGCCACCAGGCCATCGGCGAAGCGTTCGGCGGCAAGGTCATTCGCGCCAAGCAGGTCATGCATGGCAAAACTTCTTTAATCGCGCATACGGGTGTGGGCGTCTTCAAGGACCTCCCTTCTCCCTTCACAGTGATCCGGTATCACTCGTTGGCCATCGAGCGCAGCTCGCTGCCGTCCTGCCTGGAAGTGACGGCATGGACCGACGACGGTGAAATCATGGGCGTGCGGCACAAGGAATACGACATCGAGGGTGTGCAGTTCCACCCCGAGTCCATCCTGTCCGAGCACGGCCACCAACTGTTGAAGAACTTCCTCGTCCGCTGATTAAAGAAGGAATCGCCATGCCTATCACCCACCAAGAAGCGCTGGTGCGCTGCATCGAACACCGCGAGATTTTCCACGACGAGATGCTGCACCTGTTCCGCCAGATCATGTCGGGCGAAATGTCGCCGACCATGGTTGCCGCCCTGACCATGGGCCTGCGCGTGAAAAAAGAAACCATCGGCGAAATCGCCGCCGCCGCGCAAGTGATGCGCGAATTCTCCACCAAGGTGCCGATGGCCGACACCACCGGCCTGCTCGACATCGTCGGCACCGGCGGCGACGGCGCGCACACCTTCAATATCTCCACCACCGCGATGTTTGTCGCGGCGGCGGCCGGCGCCCGCGTCGCCAAGCACGGTGGCCGCAGCGTATCGTCGTCGTCCGGCAGCGCCGACGTGATCGAATCGCTGGGCGCCAACATCAACCTGAAGCCGGAGCAGATCGCACAATCGATCGCGCAGACCGGCATCGGCTTCATGTTCGCGCCCAACCACCACGCCGCCATGAAGCACGTGGCGCCGGTGCGCAAGGAGCTGGGCGTGCGTTCCATCTTCAACATCCTGGGACCGCTGACCAACCCGGCCGGCGCGCCGAATATCCTGATGGGCGTGTTCCATGCGGACCTGGTGGGCATCCAGGTGCGCGTGTTGCAGCGCCTCGGCGCGCAGCACGCCATCGTGGTCTATGGCCGCGACAATATGGACGAGGTGTCGCTGGGCGCAGCCACCATGGTCGGTGAACTGGTCAACGGCGAGATCCGCGAGTACGAGATTCATCCGGAAGACTTCGGCCTGCCGATGATCGCCAGCCGCAACCTGAAGGTGGACAATGCAGCCGAGTCGAAGGCGCGCATGATGGAAGCGCTGCGCGGCGAGCCTGGCGCGGCGTTCGATATCGTCTCGCTCAATGCCGGCACCGCGCTGTATGCGGCCGGCGTGGCCGGGTCGATCGAGGATGGCCTGAAGCGCGCGCGGGAAGCCATCACCTGCGGCGCTGCGCTGCGCAAGATCGACCAGTTCGTCGAAGTCACCCAAGTCCTCGGCCGGAATAACTGATCATGTTCGGCATCCACGACCTGACGCTGTTCATCATCTCGGGCCTGCTGCTGAACATCATGCCCGGTCCCGATTCGCTGCTGATCATGACGCGCAGCGCCACCCAGGGCTGGCGCGCCGGTTCGGCCGCCACACTGGGCATCTGCGCCGGCACCATGGTGCACATCCTGGCGGCGGCGCTGGGCCTGTCGGCCGTGCTGTCGACGTCCGCCGCCGCCTTCACGGTGGTGAAATGGATCGGCGCGGCCTACATCGTCTACATGGGCATCGGCATGCTGCGCGCGAAACTGCGCGACGAAGCGCCGCAGCAGCTGCCAGTCGTGCAACCGCTGGCCTGGCGTAAAATATTCTTCCAGGGCTTTCTGACGAATGTGCTGAATCCCAAGGTGGCCTTGTTCTTCCTGGCGTTCGTGCCGCAGTTTATCTCGGCCGATTCCAGCAGCAAGCCACTGGCCTTCATCGTCCTGGGCACCATTTTTAATTTTAACGGCATGCTGTATTGCCACGGCCTGGCGCTGTTCACGGCCTTCGCCAGCACGCGCTTGAAGATCAAGCCGCTGGTATCGCTGTGGCTGAACCGCACCATGGGCGGCCTGTTCCTGGCCCTCGGCGCGCGCCTTGCCCTCTCGGAGCAACACTAATCATGTCTGACATTCTGAACAAAATCCTCGCGGTCAAAGCCGATGAAGTGGCGGCCGCAAAAAAACACCGCAGCTTCGCCAGCCTGCGCGACGACGTCGAATCCAACACCGAACTGCGCGCCGGTCTGCGCGGCTTCGAGGCCAGCCTGCGCGCGAAAATCGCCGCCGGCAAGCCTGGCGTCATCACCGAAATCAAAAAGGCCTCGCCATCGAAGGGCGTGATCCGCGCCGACTTCCGCCCGGCCGACATCGCCGCCAGCTACGAAGCCAATGGCTCCGCGTGCCTGTCGGTGCTGACCGACGAGCAGTTCTTCCAGGGTTCCGTGGCCTATCTGCAGCAGGCCCGCGCCGCCTGTGCGCTGCCGGTGCTGCGCAAGGACTTCATGATCGACATCTACCAGATCTATGAAGCGCGCGCGATGGGCGCCGATGCGATCCTGCTGATCGTCTCCGCGCTGGACCACGGCCTGATGGCGGAAATGGAAGCCGTCGCCCAAGAACTGGGCATGGACGTGCTGGTGGAAACCCACGACGGCGACGAACTGACCGCCGCGCTGAAGCTGAAAACCCGCCTGGTGGGCGTCAACAACCGCAATCTGCGGACGTTTGAGGTATCGCTGGAAAACACGCTCGGCCTGCTGGACCGCATGCCGCCGGAGAAGCTGGTGATCACCGAATCCGGCATCATGGTGCCGGCGGACGTGAAGCGCATGCGCGACGCCAACGTCCACGCCTTCCTGGTCGGCGAAGCCTTCATGCGCGCGCCCGACCCGGGCGCCGAACTGGCCCGCCTGTTCGACTAAGCCCGCACCCGCATCTGGGTGACCGTATCCGGCGCGACTTCGATACGGTCGCGCCCTCTTTCCTTAGCAGAATACAAAGCTTTATCGGCGCGGACCAGAATGCCATCCAGGCTCTCCTCCGCGCTGGCCTGGCACGCCACGCCGATGCTGACCGTGTACGGCGGCACGCCAACGCGCGGCGCGCGCAGCGCCGCCTGGATGCGCTCGGCGATATGCAGCGCCCGGTCCAACTCGGTGGACGGCAGCAGCACGACGAATTCCTCGCCGCCGAAACGGGCCACATGGTCCGATACGCGCAAGGCTTTGCCGATCATTTGCGCCACATCCACCAATACGCAGTCACCAACGGCATGGCCGTGGGCGTCGTTGATTCTTTTAAAATAATCGATGTCGATATTCAGCATCGTCATGAATGTGCTTTCGCGGCGCATCAAGGCATGCTCTTTGGCGTAAATATCGGCGAAGCCGCGACGATTTAATACCTGTGTCAACGGGTCCATGGTCGAACGGCGCTCCAGCGTGATTTGCAGGCGGCGCGTGCACACCGTCATAAAACCGACCGTCATCAACAAAGTCATCAAATGGGAAATCGCCAGATACAGGCTGGCAAATACTCCCGTACCCATCAGATTCACATCTGTGCTGCTGGCCAGCGCCAATATTCCGCGCATCATGACCATAATGGATTCAACGAAAATCAGGCTACCGAAAAACCAGGTGGATGAATGATTATCGCCGTTCTTCCAGATAACGAATAAACCACGCGCATGCAATATAAACACCAGCAGCGAAGCGACAGCCACGCGCGTGGTAAAACTTGGCTTTATCCACATCCAATAACCAAGTCCGAGTATCGTTAATATCCAGACCGAATGAAATAACCGCCATGACGGACGCAGTTGATAAAACCGCTCCGTGCCAATCACCATCAACCCCAATCCCCAGACGATAAACACATTGGAGCACAGGAGCAGGATATTGGAATTGCCATGCACGGCGAAAATGACGACGCCAACCACCATGAGCAGCAGCGCCTGCGCCCAGTCGCGCAAGCCCTGGATCTCCTTGGGGAAGTTCAGATGGGCGGAATACAGCACGACGCTCATGGCGCCGGCCATCAATGTGGCCATCAGAAGTATGGTGGTGGGATCGAGCAATATCATGTGCGGCGATTCTAAACCACATCCCCGGCGACGCGAAATTTATCCCCGGTACGCGCCGAAAATTGGCTAGAACATGCCAATAACTGGCATGGATTACGCAAAAAAAAAACCGCGCTCACCCGGCGCGGCCTTTTTGACAAGAGTTTTAGCGGCTTGCGCTCGGACGCAGCGGACCGGTCGACTTTTTCGCTGCGGCATCCAGGGTCAGGGTAATGCCTGGAACACGGTCGCCTTGCAGGGTTAAATCGAAGGTCATTAACTCGTCGCGGCGGAAGGCGTGGACTTCCACCGTATCGCCTACGGCGTAACGCGACAGCAGGCCGTCCAGATTATTCGCGCTGACGCGCAGGCCGTCGACGGCGATCAGAATATCGCCAGCCGATAACCCTGCCTGATGCGCGGCGCCGTTGTTATGGACGGCGGACAGTTTGCAGTCATTGCCATCCTTGCCCAGATTCGCGTCGAAACTCGGCTTGGGGGATTTACGCTCGTCGTTATATTTAACGCCGAATGGCGCCAGCAGTTTAGCCAGCGGTAAATCTTCCGTGCCGCGAATATATTTATCGAAGAATGGTTTAAAGCGGCCGCCGCTGACTTCATCGAATAAGGCTTCCGCTTCCGCCGGCGTAACACCGCGGCCGCCGCCAGTATAAAAATCGCGACCATAACGCTGCCATAATGCGCGCATGACGTCATCGAGGGATTTCTTGCCGCCGGTTTTGGCGCGAATACTCAAATCCAGCGCCAGGCCAATCAATGAACCCTTGGTGTAATAACTGACGATGGCGTTCGGCGCATTTTCATCCTGGCGATAATATTTACCCCAGGCGTCGAAACTTGAATCTGCCACGCTTTGCTTGGTACGGCCGGCGCCGCGCAATACGCTGCCCACGGTTTTACCCAGCAATTTGAAATACGCCGGCTCGGCGATCAGGCCGGCGCGTACCAGCATCAAATCGTCGTAATAACTGGTGAAGCCTTCAAACAGCCACAGCAGCGGCGAATAATTCTCGACTTGCAGGTTGTACGGCGCAAACGCCGCCGGCTTGATGCGCTTGACGTTCCAGGTGTGGAAGTACTCGTGGCTGCACAGGCCCAGGTATTGCAGGTAGCCGTCGCCGATCTCCTTGCTGCCCGACGCGATGGTCGGCAGGTCGCCACGGTTGCAGATCAGCGCGGTCGAGGCGCGGTGTTCCAGGCCGCCGTAGCCGTCGCCCACCGCCATGGTCATGAACACATAGCGGTCCATCGGCGCCTTTTTGGTCTTGGGCTCGAAGAAGGCGATTTGCGTTTCGCAGATCTTTTTCAGGTCGGCGCTCAGGCGCGCCAGGTCCAGGTTCGGCACGCGGCCGGTGATGACGATGTCGTGCGGGACGCCGTGCGCCTTGAAGGTGGCCAGCGCAAAGTCGCCCTGCTCCACAGGATGGTCGATCAGTTCATCGTAATTGGCGGCGATGTAGGTGCCATAACCATAACGTTTCGCCTTCAGCTCCGGCAGCGAGGTCGCCACGCGCCAGCTTTGCGCCGCTTCGTGCTGCGGACGCTGGATGTCCACCACGTGCGGCAGCTCTTCCTGGCCCAGCACGCGCAGGAAGGTGCTGGTGCCGTTGAAGAAGCCGTGGTTCTGGTCCAGATGCGCGGCGCGCACCGACAGATCCCAGGCGTAGACTTCATAGTGCACGGTCAGCGCGGCGCCGCGGTCGGCCAGCGGGGCCGCCTGCCACGAATGCTTATCCAGCTTGGTCAGCTCCACCGCCTCGCCCTTGGACTCGGCGCGGATGCGGATAATATTGCGAGAAAACTCACGGATCATGTAGCTGCCGGGAATCCACGCCGGCAGCGCGAAAATCTGGCCGCCTTCGGCCGGTGCGGCCACCGTCACCGAAACGTGGAACAAGTGCGCCGCCAGATCATGGCCGACGATGGTATAGGCGATAGCCGGTTGAGTTTTGCTCGGTTTTTTCATCTTAAATCCTGTTTTGTATCGATGTCACGCACCACGCCTTCGTCATCGACCACGACTTCGCTGACCGCGTGGCTTTTCAGAATCGCGCGCGCGCCCTGGTCGCCCTCCAGCGCCAGCAGCAACGGCAGGTGATAAGCGCTGAAGGCGACCGGATTGCCGCGCCGTCCTTCATATACCGGCGCCGCAATGTGTGCGCCACGCTCTATTGTAGCGGCCAATGCGCGCATGGTCTCCGGCCTAACGAGGGGCATGTCCCCCAGACCGATGAGCCATCCTTCGGCGCCCTTGGTGAATTCGATAGCGGTGATCAGTGATTCGGCCATGCCCAGGTCGGCGTCAGCGCAGACGCGCACCTCGCAACCCAGGCTGCCCAGCAGCGCGGCGACCTTGTCGTCGCCCTCGCGTACCACGGCCAGCACGCGCGGGAGCGCGGCCAGCATGTTTTGGGCGCTGGCGGCGACGACGATCTGTCCGTCGGCCAGCGTTTGCAGCAGTTTGTTTTCCACGCCGGACGGGTCGAAGCGTCGACCGCGTCCGGCTGCCAGCAGAATGCCGACTAAAGCCATCCGGCTCAGGCGCTCGCCAGATCGAACGGCAGTTTGCGCAGGCGCTTGCCGGTCAATGTGAACAAAGCGTTGGCGAAGGCCGGCGCCAACGGCGGCAGGCCAGGTTCGCCCATGCCGGTTGGCGGATCGTTCGACGGCACGATGTGCACGTCGATCACCGGCATGTCCGTCATGCGCGCCACGGTGTAGTCGCTGAAGTTCTGCTGCTCGACCACGCCGTCCTTCAGCGTGATGGCGGCGCCCGGCAAGGTCATGCCGAGGCCCATCAGCGCCGCGCCCTGGATCTGCGCTTCGATGGTCAATGGATTGACCGCCGTGTTGCAGTGGACGCCCGCCGTGACCTTGTGCAGCTTCGGCGTGCCGTTCTTCACGGACGCCACCACCACATAGGCGATCACGGTGTTGAACGATTCATGCACCGCCACACCGTAGGCCTGGCCTTTCGGCAAAGCCTTCTTGCCGTAGCCCGACTTGGCAACCGCCAGGTCCAGCGCGGCGGCATGACGCTTGCCTTTCTCGCCCATCAGCTTCTTGCGGTAGGCCACCGGGTCCATCTTGGCCGCGTGCGCGGCTTCGTCGATCAGGGTTTCCATCACAAAGGCAGTGTGGGTCGAACCGACGGAACGCCACCACAGCACCGGCACATTGGTCTTGACGGTGTGCGCGCTCAGGTTCAGCGGCACTTCGTATGGCTCGCCCATGCCTTCCACCATGGTGGAATCGACGCCGTTCTTGACCATCATCGGCTCGAACGGCGTGCCGCTGGTGATCGACTGGCCGACGATGACGTGATCCCACGCCACGATCTCGCCCTTGGCATCAACGCCGATGTCGGCGCGGTGCACGTGCGACGGACGGTAGTAACCGCCCTTGATGTCGTCTTCCCGGCTCCAGATGACCTTGATCGGCTGCTTGTGGCCTGCGGCCTGCCACACCTTGGCGATGTTGACCGCTTCCACCAGATAGTCCGACGTCGGCACGGCGCGGCGGCCGAAGCCGCCACCGGCCATCATCGTGTTCAGCACCACCTGCTCCGGTTTCAGGCCGGCGGTGGCGGCGATCGCGCCCTGGTCGACGGTCTGGAACTGCGAACCTGCCCACACGGTGCAGCCGTCCTTGCGCAGATCGACCACGCAATTCAGCGGCTCCATCGGCGCGTGCGCCAGGTACGGGAACTCGTAGACGGCGGAGATTTTCTTCGCCGCGCCGGCCAGTTTGGAAGTGTCGGCGGTACGCACCGGCGTGCCGGCTTTCTGCGCCAGCGCCTTGTACTCGGCCAGCTGCTTGTCGCTGCTGACTTTCTCGACGCCGCTGGTGTCCCATTCGATGACCAGCGCTTCGCGGCCGGACTTCGCCGGCCAGTAGCCGTCGGCGATGACGACCACGCCGCTGCCGCCACGGTCGGTCTTCACTTCCAGCACATCGATCACGCCCTTGATGGCCTTGGCCTTGCTGGCGTCGAACTTGGCGACCTTGGCGCCGAACACCGGCGGACGCGCCACCACGGCGACCTTGCTTTCCGGCGCCTTGAAGTCCATGCCGAACTGCTGCTTGCCGGTCGATTTGGCCTTGGCGTCCAGACGCCTGGTCGGCTTGCCGATCAACTTGAAGTCCTTCGGATCCTTCAGCGTGACAGTGGCGGGCACCGGCTGCTTCATGGCCGCATCGGCCAGCGAACCGTAGGTGGCCTTCTGGCCGGCAGGGCCGATCAGCGTGCCCTTGACGGTCTTGATCTGGTCCGCCGACACCTTCCACTGCTCGGCCGCCGCCGCGATCAGCATGGCGCGCGCCTTGGCGCCGATTTCGCGGTACTGGGTGTACGAGTGGGCGATGCTGCCCGAGCCGCCGGTGATCTGGATGCCGAACGCCGGATCTTTATATTGATCGCCGGCCGGCGCCAGCGCGCCATGCACCTGCGACCAGTCGGCGTCCAGCTCTTCCGCGATCAGCATCGGCAGCGACGTCTGCACGCCCTGGCCGAACTCCAGGCGGTTGACCTGCACCGTCACGCTGTTGTCCGGCGCGATGTGCAGGAAGGCGTTCGGTTCGTAGACCTTGGCCGGCGCCCGCTGCGCGTTGGCCCAGCGGCCCGCGCCCGGCATGAAAAAGCCCAGCACCAGGCCGCCGCCGGCAACCGCGCCGGCTTTCATGAAGCCGCGACGCGACACGCCTTCAGACGTCGCCGAGCCGCTGACCATCGTTCCCTGATTTAACCATTCGATACGCATGCTGGTCTCCTCAGGCAATCGCTTTGGCAGCGTCTTTGATGGCAACGCGGATGCGCTGATAGGTGCCACATCGGCAGATGTTGCCGGCCATGGCGTTGTCGATCTCGGCGTCGGACGGATTCTTGTTGGTGCGCAGCAGCGCGGTGGCGCTCATGATCTGGCCGCTCTGACAGTAGCCGCATTGCGGCACGTCGATCTTGACCCAAGCGTCCTGCACGGCCTTGCCGACCTTGTCGGCTTCCATCGCTTCGATGGTGGTGATCTTCTGGCCCTCGGCCGCCGAAATCGGCGTCACGCACGAGCGGATCGCCTGACCGCCCAGGTGCACGGTGCAGGCGCCGCACAGCGCCATGCCGCAACCGAACTTGGTGCCGGTCATGTTGAGGTTATCGCGCAAGGCCCACAGGATGGGCGTCGACGGATCGGCGTCGACCTGCACATCCTTGCCGTTGATGTTCAAAGTGATCATTCAAGTCTCCCTGGTTTGGACTACGTACTTACTGCTTAATCTTGCTGAGTTTTTCTTCCAGCACCTTCTTGTCGATCGCGCCAGGGATGCGCGAACCGTCGGCAAAGAAAATCGCCGGCGTGCCCTGCACGCCCAGCTTGTGGCCCAGCGCGACGATTTCGTCGTTCGGCGTGGCGCACGCTTCCGGCGCGGCCGGCGCGGCCTTGCCGCTTACCATCCAGTCATCCCATGCCTTGCTGCGGTCCGGCGCGCACCACACGTTCTTCGATTTGACGAACGAGTCATCCGACAGGATGTTGTACAGGAAGGTGTAGATGGTGACGTTGTCGGTTTCCTTCAGCGTGGTCTGGCGCAGGCGCTTGCAGTAGCCGCAGTTCGGATCTTCGAACACCGCGATCACGCGCGAGCCGTCGCCCTTGACGGTCTTGATGGCCTTGTCCAGCGGCAGATCGGAGAACTTGATCTTGGTGATGTCGTCGATGCGGTCGCGCGTCAGGTCGGCGCCGGTGGTCAGGTTGAAGATGTGACCATTCACCAGATAAGTCGCCGTTTTGTCGGTATACAGGATGTCGTTGCCGATGCGGACTTCATACAGGCCGCTGTACGGCGTCTGCGTCACCGAATCGACCTTGACGTTGACGCCCAGGCGCGGCTCGATCAGCTTCTTGATCGCCTCGGTGGTCGGCGGCGTTTCCGCGCCCACGCAGGATGCCATCAGGACCGACAACGACAGCAAAACGGACTTACTCTTTCTCATGACTTCTCCGGTAAGTGCTGGCGCGCTGCTCACTTGCCCATGGCGTGTGAGATCAGCCGGCGCTTGAGCACAGGTAATTTATCCAACAAGTTTAATCCGAAATTGCGAACCACGCGCAAGGGCTCGATGTCGGTTTCAAATAAGCGCGCCAGGCCGTCGGTGGTTACTTGCATTAACAGCACGTCTTCCTTGCGCGCGCGCTCGTAGCGGGCCAGCACGCGCTGGTCGCCGATGCCGCGCTGCGGCTCGCGCCCGGACAGCGTCTTGATCAGCTGCGCCACATCGCCAAAGCCGAGGTTCATGCCATGGCCGGCCAGCGGATGCACCACGTGGGCGGCATCGCCGATCAGCGCCACGCGCGCCGACGTCATCGCGTGCGGACGGATCAGGCGCAGCGGGAAGTCGCGCACCAGCTCCGGTTGCAGCGGCGTCAGGGCGCCCAGCTTGTCCTGCGCGAAGACGGCCAGGCGTTCGGCGATCTGCTGCGCCGATTCGGCGCGCAGCGTGTCGGCCAGCTGCTCCGGCGCCGACCACACCAGCGATACCTGATTGCCCGGCAGCGGCAGCAAGGCGACAATGCCCTCGGCGCCGGTGAACCATTGGTAGGCGGCGCCGTGGTGCGGCAGCGCGCAGGCGAAGTTGGAGACCACGGCGCGCTGGTTGTAGCTGCGATAATCGAGGCCGATGTCGCACTGGCCACGCACCCAGGACTGGGCGCCGTCGGCGCCCACCACCAGCGCGGCGCGGATGCTGTTGCCGTCGTCCAGATGCACGGTGGCGTGGCTGTCGTCGCGCAGCAGGCCGGTGGCGCGGCCGGTGACCAGCTTGACGTTCTGGGCGAAGCGCAACGCGGCGTCGAGCGCCTGGTTCAGATTGCGGTCTTCCAGTATCCAGGTCAGCGTATTGGTGTGGGCGCCGTAGGCGTCGAAGGCCAGGCCGCCGGCGTGCGGGCCGTCGCCGTGGATGATCATGGCGTCGACCGGCGCCACGCGGGCGTGGTCCAGCGCGTCCCACACCTTCAGCGACGACAGCAGGTGATGGGCGGTGTGGTTGAGCGCGTAGACGCGCGCGTCCCACCCCTGGTCTGCCGAGGCCGGCATCGGCGCCGGCATCGGCGGCCCCAGCAGCGTGACACTCAGGCCGGCCTGGGCCAGGCCCAGCGCGGCGGTCTTGGCAATCGCGCCATTGCCAACAATGCAAATCTCGCTGTCGATCACGCGCAGCGCTGCGGGAGAGGTGGGCTTATTCATCCGGCCATTATAACGTTTGTCGGAAATGGAAATTGGCCCTTGCGCTTTTCCGGCGGGATGCTATAATTCTGCTCCTTGGCCTGGTAGCTCAGTTGGTAGAGCAGAGGATTGAAAATCCTTGTGTCGGTGGTTCGATTCCGCCCCGGGCCACCAAGATCCCATAAAAAAGCCAATCCTTGCGATTGGCTTTTTTGTTTGTGGCGTATGGAGACTGATATGTTTTCCACTGTCGCACCACGGTTGCTGGTCCTGCTCTGCCTGAGCGCCTGTGCGCCGAAGGTGCAGGCGCCGACGCCGCCCTCACCTCCCGCCACGCCCGCAACCGGCGGCGCCTGTGCCTCATCGGCTCCGGCGCCGGTCGTCACCAGCAAGCTGCGGCACATCCCTGACGAGAACGATCCCTGCGCCAATTCGCGCGGCCTGTCGCCGCGCTGAAATAAAAAAGGCCGCGAGGGCGTCGCGGCCTTTGTGCCATGCGTGAAAGACTCAGGCGCGGCGACGACGGGCAGCTCCGGCCACCAGCGCCAAGCCGGCCAACAGCATCAGCACGGTCGCCGGCTCCGGCACCGCCGCCAGCGGCGAACCGAAGATCTGGCCGCCGTAAGCGCCACCGTTCACCAGATACGTCCCGGCGACGAACAGCCCGTACACACCGCTATCGAGCCGGAACGGGGCGCCGGTGGCGGAAGCAGAGCTGGTGGCATCGAACTCATACAGCGACGCGCCATCGCTGTAGGAAAATACGATAAAGCCGCCTTTGAGAAAACTGACGCCGGAGGAACTACCCTGCAGCAAACCAGTCAGCGACACCGAGATATTTTGCGCATCCGGCACGTTGAACAGGTAGTAATCCCCGAACGTGTTGCCGGCGACGTGCGGCGTATCGGCCACGCCAAGAAACGTCCAGGTATTGGTAAAGACGTTGGGCGAACCGAGGTCCTTGGGCACATAGATATCGGCGTGGGCGGCGGCGCCAAACATGGCCAGGGCGATGGTGACGATCAATTGCTTAAATAAATTCATTTTTGCGATCCGTATCAAGAAGTTCAGGGGAGGTGCGGCTTACTTCACGCCCAGCGCCTTGGCCAGTGCGTTGACGTCCAGCGAACCGAGGCCGGTGGCCGGGTTGTAGGTGGCGGTGGACTGGTAATACTGGTTGGTGCCGGCGCTGATCGGCTTGAACGGCGAGCCGGCGCCATAGCCGTAGGTTTTGAAGGCGGCGTACAGCTGCGGATTGATCGGACCGACGCGGCCGTTCAGGCCGGCGCTGATCAGGGTCAGGATGCCGTTCAGCTGCGGCGCCACAAAGCTGGTGCCGCCCGAACCGGTCGACCACGCGCCGCCGAAATAGACTGCGTAGCCGCTGTAGGGATCGGCGTTCAGCGACACGTCGGGCAGATTGCGGCCGGCGAGATTGGCCGGCACATCCAGGTAATCGCCATAGCCGCTGCCGTTGTCGAACACGGCGTTTTCGCAGATCAGCGATTGCGCGGCGGCGGTCTTCTGCACGCCCGTCAGGTTTTTCTGGAACGACGGCACGCCATACAGCGCGCTGACGCCGCCACCGCCGCCCACGGCCAGATAGTCCGAGTAATACAGGTCGGTGCCGTAGTTGGTGACGATGTAGTTCTTCAGATAGTCCCAGCCCCACGCGCGCTCGGTCGGCACCGTCACGTTGCCGAATTTGTGCGGCGACGTATTGGGCAGCGTGGTGCCGCCGGCGGCCAGCACCAGCGGATCGGCGGCCGGGAAATCGACGCCGAGCAGCGTGCTGCAGTGCGGGTAAGGCAGGCCGCGGTTGATGTCGAACGCCCCGGCGTCGCCGGCAGCAGCGATCACCGGAATGCCCTGGGCCGCCGCCTGCAGGAACACGTTGTGGAAGGCGACCAGGGTGGCGTCGTCGGAATAGACTTCCGGACTGCCCCAGCTGACCGACAGCACATCGACCAGATTCTCGTCGACCGCCTGCGCAAACACGTCGATGAAGCCGGCGTCGGTGTTCGGTGCCAGGTACACGCGCAGTTTCGCGCCAGGCGCCACGCCACCGGACTGCTGCACGTCCAGCGTCGTCTCGCCGGCGCCGTCGGAGCCTGGGCCATCATCCGGCAGCGGTCCGCCGTCCACCACCACGTCGACGATGCGGTTGGCCTTGATCGGCAGCGCCAGCTGCTGCCAGTAGGTGTAGGCGTCCGATTGCGCATAGCCGGCCAGCGTGGCGATGCCGATCGTCCTGCCGGCGCCGGTGACGCCACGCGCGTACAGCGGATTGATGTTGTACTTGGCCGCCAGGTCCACGGTGGTGTACTGGCCAGGCGTGCCGCCGATCGCTCCCGCCACCTTGGCGCCGACATCGCCGGCCAGCGCGCCGGTGCGCGGAATCGTCGTCGAGCGCTTGTTGAACACCGAGCGGGTGCTGATGCCGTTGACCGACTTCACGACCGATGCCAGCGCGGCGGGTATCGCCGGCGCGGCCACCGGCGCCTGGAAGCGCTTGCCGAGCAAGGAGTAGTTATGCACGCTGACGCCGAAGGCGGCGGCAATTTGCGCGTTGGTGCCGGATGCGCTGATCTGCAGGTTGTTCGCAAACACCTTGTTGACGGTGAAGCCCTTGGACTTCAGGTAGCTGACCACCGCCGCCACCGATTCCGGGGTCTGGCCGTATGCCGCGGCGAACTGCTGCGGCGTGATGAACTTGCGGAAGTTCGGATTCGCCGGCTCGGCCAGACCCGCGATGAAGGTATCCAGTTGGTCGGCGTTGCGCAAGGCCAGCGACAGCGAGATGGTCTTCACATCACTCGACGCGGCCAGGCCCAGATCGACAATCCGCGGATCGGCGGAGACGCGCGGTTTGGCCAACGGCGCGGCGCCCGGCAGCGTAATCGCCTGCACGCCACTTGTAATTGCCCCCAATGCAACGCATAACAGCAAAAGCTTGGTCTTCATTTGATCCCTTCCGGCTGACGCAAATGTTAATTAATGTGGTGTTTTTTTGAAATTCCAGTCTAGCACCGCATTGTTGAAATTTATACATATTTTCCTGCGCATCGATAGACGAAAAATTGTCTAAATTACTGAAAATAAACTGAATTTACCTGAAAGAAATTCATCCAGATGAACTCGCCAGAGGGAAATCGACACGCCGGAGCGGATTGCAAAGCGCTATTAAAATGTCAAATTATGTAACGTTTGATGTGATACTTCTGAAACAAACCAGAAACAAATGTTGTATTCAAGCCAATGGCCGCCTCGTGACGCGTGCAGCTTCCTCAGCATTTTTTGATCTGGCGCAAAGCTCGGGCTGGACTGGCTCACTAGAATCCACCACTTTGCCCGCCTTCCATGCTCAAAGCTCCCGAACTCCTCCTGCCCGCCGGCTCCCTCGACAAGATGCACGCCGCCTTCGACTTTGGCGCCGACGCCGTCTACGCCGGCCAGCCGCGCTACAGCCTGCGCGTGCGCAACAACGACTTCTCCACGCTGCAGGCGCTGCAGGAAGGCATCGACGGCGCCCATGCGCGCGGCAAGCAGTTCTTCGTCGCCAGCAATATCTTCGCGCACAACGCCAAGCTCAAGACCTATCTGCGCGACATGGAACCGGTGATCGCCATGAAGCCCGACGC
This sequence comes from Duganella alba, assembly GCF_009674495.1. GTDB lineage: Bacteria > Pseudomonadota > Gammaproteobacteria > Burkholderiales > Burkholderiaceae_D > Rugamonas > Rugamonas alba. The sequence continues at coordinate 23,068 of NZ_WKJN01000026.1, forward strand.
GCTGATCATGGCCGATCCCGGCCTGATCATGATGGTGCGCGACAAATGGCCGGAAGTGCCGGTGCACCTGTCGGTGCAGGCCAACGCCGTCAACTGGGCCGACGTCAAGTTCTGGCACCGCATGGGCCTGACGCGCGTGATCCTGTCGCGCGAATTGTCGCTCGATGAAATCGAGGAGATCCGCCAGCAGTGCCCGGAAATGGAACTGGAGGTGTTCGTGCACGGCGCGCTGTGCATCGCCTACTCGGGCCGCTGCCTGCTGTCCGGCTACTTCAATCACCGCGATCCCAACCAGGGCACCTGCACCAACTCCTGCCGCTGGGACTACAAGGTGCGGCACGCGCAGGAAGACGCCACCGGCGACTTCGCCCAGGTGATTCCGCTGCGGTTCAACAAGGCCCTGCAGGAAGCCGAGCAGCGCCCGTTCTCGTCGCTGCACCAGCAGCCGCGCCATCCGCTGGCCGACCAGGCGTACCTGATCGAGGAAGCCGAACGTCCGGGCCAGCTGATGCCGATCATGGAAGATGAACACGGCACCTACATCATGAACTCCAAGGATTTGCGCGCGGTGGAGCACATCGAGCGCCTGGTCAGGATCGGCGTCGACTCGCTGAAAGTGGAAGGCCGCACCAAATCGCTGTACTACGCGGCGCGCACGGCGCAGGTGTACCGCCAGGCGATCGACGACGCGGTGGCCGGTCGCCCGTTCAACGTCGACCTGCTCGGCCAGCTGCAAGGCCTGGCCAACCGCGGCTACACCGATGGCTTCTACCAGCGCCACCACACGCAGAGCCACCAGAACTACATGCGCGGCGCGTCGGAAGCGAACCGCAGCCAGTACGTCGGCGATGTCTTGAGCGTGGAGGATGGCTGGGCGCGGGTGGACGTGAAGAACCGCTTCGCCGTCGGCGACAGGCTGGAGGTGATTCATCCGGGCGGCAACCGTGACGTCGCGCTGACGCGCATGCTGTCCGACGACGGCGCCGACATCAGCGTGGCCCCGGGCAGCGGCCATATCGTCCGCATCGCGCTGGACGCGTCGCTGGACCGCGCCCTGCTGGCGCGCTACCTGTAGTTCGCCGCCGACACCAGCCATTGTCGCCCGCGCGCGGCTGTGACATCATGGACGGTCACGCCTATTGACCGGGAGCCGTCTTGTCCAAACTGCCATTGTTGATCGTCTGCCTGCTCGGCGCTGCGGCGGCGGCCTCGCCGCAGTCCGACGCCGACCAATTGACGGCGATGATCAACGCCTACCGCGCCGCGCCGGGGCTGTGCCATGGCGGCACGCCGCCGCCCGCATCGCCGTTGACGCCGCAGCCGGTGCTGGCTGCCGCGCGTCTCGGCACCGGCGCCATCGTGTCGGCGACACTGGCGCGTGCCGGCTTTGCCAGCAGCAAGGCGGACGCCATCTCCGTCGGCGGCGCCGGCTCGCCGCAGGACGCCATGGCGGCGATCCGCCAGCCCTACTGCGGCGCGCTGCTCGACGCCAGTTACACCGACATCGGTGTCTCGCGCACTGGCAACGACTGGACCGTGGTGCTGGCCAGCGCGGCGCCGGCCCTGCCGTCCGCCACTTATCCGGACTGGCGCGACGCCGGCATGATGATATTGGAAAGCGTGAATGCGGCACGCGCCAGCGCGCGCACCTGTGGCAATCAGTCGTTCCCGCCGGCGCCGCCGGTCAGCTGGAATCCGCAACTGGGGGCCGCGGCGCTGAGCCACAGCGGCGACATGGCGCGCCAGCGCTACTTCAACCATATCGGCAAGGATGGCGGCAACGTCGGCGACCGCTCGCGCCGCAGCGGCTACAACTGGACCCGCATCGGCGAGAACATCGCCTTCGGTTCCTACACGCCAAACGAAACCATGGCCGGCTGGCTCGCCAGCCCGGGACACTGCGCCAACATCATGGATCCCAATTTCACCGAGATGGGCGCAGCCTATGCCGTCACGCCCGAACAGCAGGACGGCGTGGTGTACTGGACGCAGGTCTTCGGCAAACCGCGCCGCTAGGCGCTTACCACATCAGATCATCGGGGATCTTGAAGGCGGCGTATGGATCGTCCTCTTCCACCTCGGTGGTGGCCTGCTTGACGCGCACCACGATGTCCGGATTGCGCTCGGCGATCTTGTCGGCGATCACGCGCGGCACCAGCTCGTAGCTGCCGCCCTCGCCCACGATCACCAGCCGGCCCGCCACCAGGTGCTCGCGCACAGCGGGTGTCACGTAGATGCGCTCGATCTTGGTGCCAAAGGTGAAGTTGTAGGCGATGTCGCCGTTGTGGCCCTTGCTCTGCTTATTCTGCTGCACCATCTGCGTAATCTGCGCGGCGATGGCTTTCTGTTGCGCGGCGGCGTCGCGCTGGGCGTTGGCCAGGCGCGCCTTCTCGGCGTTCTGGCGCTGCAGCTCCTGCGCCGCCAGACGCGCCTCGTCCACGGTCTCGGTGCCGCTGCGGCGATTCTCTTTCTGCTGCTTGCTCTTGTTCTGATTGGTGACTTTGACTTTATTCTTGTCGACCAAGCCGGCTTTTAATAACTGATCCGCCAGTCCCATGATGCTAACTCCTTATGAACGAAGGCGATAGCATACCATTCTTACTGCTGTTCCCAGCCGCCGCCCAGCGCCAGGAACAGCGCGATCTGGTCGGTCGACAGCGTGGCGTCGGAGGCGGCCCAGGCGGCGTCGGTGGCGGCCAGCGTGCGGTCGGCGTCCAGCACCGACAGGAAATCGGTGCGGCCGTACTGGTACAGGCGGTGCGACTGCTCGGACGCCAGCGCGCTCTCGTCGCGCGCGGTCTTCAGCGCGGCGTTGCGATCGAGTTCACGGGCGTAGACCGTCATCGCGGTTTCCACTTCCTTGAGCGCGTTCAGCACCGTGCCGTCGAACCTGGCCAGCGCGCCGTCGGTGCCGGCTTCCGCCTGCGCGATGCGGCTGCGGGCGGAACCGGTGTCCGGCAGCGTCCACGAGATCAGCGGGCCAAGGCTCCAGCGCGAGGCGTTGGCGGCGCCGAAGTGGTCCAGCAGGCCGGTGCTGCCGACCGATGCGCCCAGGCTGATGCTCGGGTACAGGTCCGCCGTCGCCACGCCGATGCGCGCGGTGGCGCCGGCCAGCGTGCGCTCGGCCTGGCGGATGTCCGGACGGCGGCGCAGCAGCGCGGCGCCGTCGCCCACCGGAATCTGCTGCGTGATGCGCGGCGCGGCCTGGCACTGCAGCAGATTCATATTCATCTCTTTCGGCGTCAGGCCGGTCAGCGCGGCCAGGCGATAGTGCGCGGTGCGGTGCTGCGCCTGCAACGGCGGCAAGGCGGCCTGCATCTGCGCCAGCTGGCTGCGGGCGCGCGCGCCGTCGATGCTGGTGCCGCGGCCGGCGCGGATGCGTTCATCCGTCAGCGCGACGAATTTCTGCTGCAATGCCACCGCCTGCTGGGCGACGGCGATCTGCCGCACCGCCGAGCAGGCGTCGGCATAAGCGCGCGCGGTGTCGGCGGCCACCGTCACGCGCACCAGGTCCAGCCCGGCCTGCGCGGCCTGGGTGTCGGCATTGGCCGCCTCCACGGCGCGCGCGATTTTGCCGAACATGTCGGTCTGGTAGGAGACCCGCACGCCCACGTCGTAATTGAATTTGTCCGGCAGCGCCTTCGGCGAACCAATCGGCACGCCCGACGAACGGCCCACGCCCGGCGCCGCGCTGATGCTCACTTCCGGCTTGCGCTCTTCCTCCGCCTGATCCAGCACGGCGCGGGTGCGCGCCAGGTTGGCGGCGGCCACGCGCAGGTCGGTGTTGGCGGCAAACGCCTGCTGGATCAACTTGTCCAGCACCGGGTCGTCGTACAGACGCCACCAGTGCGCCGGCAGCGGCGCCGATTTATACACGGCTTCCTCGGCGCCGAGGAAAGGCGCGGCCGCTTCCGGACGCTTGACCACGGCCTGCTCCGGCACTTTGTAATTGGGGCCGACGGTGCCGCAGTCGGCCAGCGCGGCCGCCAGGGCCACGCCGCTCAGGATTTTCAGGGAGTTCATCATATCCTCCGCATCACGATTTCTTGGTGACGTCGACCGTCACGGTCTGGCCGGCGACCAGGCGTGCGCCGGCAGGCAAGGCGTCCAGCTTGATGCGCACCGGGATGCGCTGGGCCAGGCGCACCCAGTTGAAGGTCGGGTTGACGCTGGAGAGCAGATTGGCCGAAGTGCTGCGGTCGCGGTCCGCCACGCCACCGGACAGGCTTTCCACGTGGCCCTTGAGCCGCAGCGATTCGCCCATCGGCAGCACCACCACCGCGTCGCCGACCTGGATCGCCGGCAGCTTGGTTTCCTCGAAATAGCCTTCGACGTAGTAGGAATCGCTGTCGATCACCGCCAGCACGGCGCGGCCGGCACTGACGTAGGAACCGCTGCGCAGATCCAGGTTGGAAATGGTGCCGTTCACCGGCGACAGTACGCGGGTGCGTTCCAGATTCAGCTTGGCCACGTCACGGGCCACCACCGCCTGCGCCAGCGCGGCGCGCAGCTGGTCGACGCGCGACGAACCCTGCTCGCGGGTTTCGGCCGACACCAGGTCGCGCAGGTCGTTGTTGCGGCGCGATTCCTTCAGCGCCTGGTCCAGCGTGGCGCGCTGCGCCTGCTCGGCCGCCTCGGCCTGGCGCAGGGCCAGTTCGAAACGCGCGCGGTCCACTTCAAACAGCACATCACCGACTTTCACCTGCTGGTTGTCGCGCACCAGCACATTGGTGACCTGGCCGGTGACGTCCGGCGCCACCTGCACCACGTCCGCCTTGACGCGGCCGTCGCGGGTCCAGGGTTCCACTTCGTAGTGCTGCCACAGGCGCCATCCCAGCACGCAGGCGATGGCCACCGCGATCATGGTGACGATAAACCGGCCCAGGGCCAGCGCGATATTTTTGAGGTTCATGTTTAGCCCCGGTTCATTAATAGTGTGGAGAAGCTGCCCAGGAAAATAAAGAACAGCGCAAATTCGAACAGCGCGGGATGCCATACCAGGCGGTAAAAGCCGACGCGCATCAGCAGCTTGCCCAGCACGCGCGTGCAGATCAGCGCGAGGATGGACAGCAGCAGCAAGGTGGGTACGTATAGTCCGTACAGACTCAGTTCAGCGATCACGATGCAATCTCCGGTTGATAGGCGGCGGCGCGCGGGAACAGGTCGCGGCGCATGCTGGCCAGCGCGGCGGCGGCTTGCGGACGCGCCTCGGCAGCGGCGTCGGTGCTGGCCGCGCACACGGCACGCAGCGTGCCGTCCAGCCGTTCCAGCAGCGCCGCCGGCGCCTGGCCGTGGGCGTGGCCGCCGCTGCCGAAATAGCGGCCCAGTTTCTGCATCAGCGGTTGCAGCGTCACGCCGGCCTGCTCCAGCGATTGCTGCAAGCCGCACAGCTGCGCCACGTGCAGGCCGACACGCAGTTCGCGCAGGCCGTCCACCGCCACCGCGCGCGCTTCCGGCGTCGGATGGGCGATGGCCAGGCGCGGCATCAGCAGGCCGATGCGGTCCACCATGCGCGCCGAAATCTTCAGCAGCGGCTCGCGCGCCGTGGCCTGCGCCATCTGCGCCACTTCGCGGCGCGCGGTGCGCAGCATGCGTTGCGCCATCCAGTCGCCGCCCACGGTGCGGATCAGCGTGGTGATGACGGCGGCGGCGATGTAGCCGAATACCTGCGCCACCATGCTGTTCAGGAAGGTCGGGATGTCCAGCGTGCCGGTATCCTGCAAGGACAGGGTGCCGGCCATGCCGATCAGGAAGGCCAGCGCGCTGCCCGCCGTGGCGGGACGAGGCATGAAGGCGCCGCCGATCAGGAACACCGGCGCGATCGACAGCACCAGCATTTCGTAGCTGTGCACCGCCGGCAGCACGCACAGGATGTAGAACGCGCCGACCGGCATCGAGATCAGCGTCCACTTCAGGAACGCCAGGATGGCCGGCGCGGGATCGTCCTGGGTGGCGAAGAAGCAGCACAGCACACCGGCCATCATCGGCGCGGCGGCGCCGGCCGGCCAGGCGGTCAGGATCCAGAACGCGCAGCACAGCAGGATGGTGATCACCGCCGCCAGCGCCGAGCGCAGGGCCATGCCGTGGTCGCGGTGCAGCACCGATGGTTTCAGGTGCGGCGCGTAGGCCGAGGCGCCGCCGCGCGTCACGGCGTCGACATTGCTGCGCAGTTCCAGGCCGTCTTCGCAGGCTTCGATCAGGGCGTCCAGCCGCTGCGCGAGGTTCAGGCGCAGGATCTCGCTCCAGCTGGCGTTGACGGCCAGCGCCGGCTTGAGCTGCGCCAGCTCGGCGCGCAGCTGGGCGGCGCGCGCGGGATCGGCGTCGCGGCCGGCCTGCACCCAGGCGGCGGTGTCGTCCAGCAGCCTGGCCCATGGCGCCAGGCTGGCGGGATCGACTTCGCGCAGCGTGTTCAGACGGTCTTCCACCGCCAGCAGCAGCGGCACCATCACGCTCAGGCGGTCGTGCAGGCCGTGCACCATGCCGGCGGTCCAGCGCAGGTGCGAGGTGTCGAACGGCAGGTGGGTCGACATCACGCGCATTTCGCTGATTTCGCCGGCCAGCGCCAGGCGCGTGTGCACGGCCTGCGCCTTGTCGGCGCCCGGTTGCAGCACGTCGCGCATCCAGCGCTGCGCATCGGCGATGGCGCGGTCCAGGCGGCCCAGCAGCACCGGTCCCACGCCCTGCGGGAACACCAGCGAATGCACCACCGTGGCGGACAGGATGCCGATGGTGATCTCTTCGACCCGCGCCAGGCCGGTGTCGAAGATGGCCGACGGATCGGTCACGGCGGGGAAGCCGATCAGGCCCGCCGTGTACCCGGCCAGCATGAAGATGTAGGAGCGCGGCGTGCGGTCCAGCAGCGACACATACAGGCACACGCCCACCCAGCACGCCAGCGCCAGCGACAGCAGCTCCGGCGCATTGGCCAGGCGCGGCACCAGGAAGATGGTCATGGTGCTGCCGATCAGTGTGCCGCAGACGCGGAACAGCGCCTTGGAGCGCACCGCGCCGGAAAACGGACTGGCGATGATGTAGGCGGTCATCATGGCCCAGAACGGACGCGGCAGACCGGCGGCCAGCGAGATATACAGCGCCAGCATGGAGGCGCCAAAGCACTTGGCCGAGAACAGCATCTCGCTTCCCTTCGGCATGGTCGGCATTGTCATGGCGGCGCCTCGCTTAGCCCGCGTGACGCTCGGCCAGCACCTGGTCAAGCTTGATCAGCACGCGCACGCAGGCTTCCACGTCGGCCTGCGGTATGTCCTTGAACAGATCGCGGCGGAACGGCGCCAGCGTCTTCTCCAGGCGGTCGGCGATGCGCCGGCCTTCCGTCGTCAGCCACAGGGTCTTGGCGCGGCGGTCGCTCGGGTCGTCCTGGCGCAGCACCAGTCCCGCCGCCACCAGCTGGTCGACGATGCGCACCAGCGACGGCGCCTCGATGCCGGCGGCGTCGGCCACCTGGCCGGGACGGGCGCCGTCGCCCAGGCGCGAAATCATCAGCACCGGCCAGGCGCTGGCGTGCGACAGCTCGAACGTCGAGGCCACCGCGTCGGCCGCCGCCTTGTAGGCGCGCGCCGAGTGGATCAGCGTGTGGGTCAGGGTCATCAGGGTTTTGTCGTAGCCGCTCATCGTGGACTCGCTCAGATATACTTAGGATGCTAAATATTAGCATCAAACGAAAATCTTTGCTTGGCAGGCCGCCGGACTTGGGTTATGTTATATTTTTTACATTGACTTAAATACCATGAACTCCGTCCTTGCCCGCGTCGCATTGCTGCTTGCCTGCGCTTTTCCCGTCGGCGCAGCGGAAATATCGCCCATCCCGGTGCAGCAGTTTTTCCAGAATCCGGCCATTACCGGCGCCAGCATCTCGCCCGACGGCCGCCATGCCCTGCTGCGCATGCTGTCCACGGCCGGCCGCAGCATGCTGACGGTGATCGATGTGGAGACGCACGCACAGAAAACCGTCGCCAATTACAGCAACGCCGACGTGGAAAATTTCTACTGGATCAGTGACAGGCGCCTGGCCTACGTCCTCGTCAACGTCGAGCAAGGCGGCGATATCGGCGTGCCTGGGCTGTACGCGGTGGACCACGATGGCAAGGACTTCGCCAGCCTGACGGTCTTGCTGAACCAGGGACGATCCTTTGCCGATACCAATGCCGACGGTAGCGGCTATCTGGGACGCTACTCGGTGAACGGCTTCCCCTATCGCAAAACCGAGTCCATGTACGTCATCGAGGTATCCAGAAAACACCGGAGCCTGGGGCTGATCGACACGCGCACCGGCAAGCGCACGCCGGTGGATGCGCCATCCAACGCCACCAATTGGCTATTGGAGCCGAATGGCGATGTCCGCATCGTCGTCACCAGCCGCGACGGCAAGGATACCCTGCACTACAAGGAGGCCGGCGCATGGCGCGAAATCGGCCCGGCAGACGATTTCACGCCGGTGCTGTATGTTGACGGCACGCTGTACGTCCAGGCGCGCAATGGCCATGACGAATCATCGGTCTACCGCTACGACCTGGAACATAAAGCCATCCTGCCCAAGCCGGTGATCGCGGTGCCGGGCTACGACACACGCGGCTACTTTGTGCTGGACGATCACCGGGTGCTCGGTTACCGTCTGAATACCGATTCGGAAAACACCATCTGGATTGATCCGGCGCGCAAAGCCATCCAGGACGAAATCGACGCCCTGCTGCCGAACACCATCAACACCACGTCCTACGGCGCGCACAGCGAAACGCCTTATGTGCTGGTCGATACGTATCGCGACACCGAGGACCATATCTACGTGCTGTACAACCGCGACACCAGGCAGTTGCTGCGCCTCGGCGCCGCCCATGCGGACCTGGACGTTGCGCGCATGGCGCCAATGAGCATGGTGCGCTACCCGGCGCGCGATGGCATGCAGATCCCGGCCTACGTCACGCTGCCAAATACTGAACCGAGAAAACCGCTGCCCACCGTGGTGCTGATCGGCGACAAGCAATGGTTGCGCGGCGCCGACTGGGCGTGGAACGCTTCCGTGCAGTTCCTCGCTTCGCGCGGTTATGTGGTGCTGCAACCGGAGCCGCGCGGCGTCCACGGGTTCGGCAGCGCCCATGAAAAGGCTGGCAAAAAACAATGGGGACTCGCCATCCAGGACGATATCGCCGATGCCGTCAAATGGGCGGTAGCGCAAGGCTACACCGATCCGGAGCGCGTCTGCATCGCCGGCGGCGGCTACGGCGGTTATGCCGCGATGATGGGATTGATACGCGACCCAGCCGTGTTCAAGTGCGGCATCAGCTGGTCCGGCATCACCGACCTGCGCGCCATGTTCGTGCATCAGTGGAAAGACACCGCCGATGCCGGCTCCTTGCCCTATCTGCGCGCGAACATCGGTGATCCCCTGTACGACGCCGCACAGTTCAAGGAGACCTCGCCGCTGCAGAATGCCAAGCGCATCACGCAGCCGGTGCTGCTCGCCTACGGCAAGCACGACCAGCGCGTTCCATTCAGTGAGGGCCGCAAGTTCTACGAGGCGCTGGCCGCCACGAATCCCGGAGCCGAATGGCTGGAGTACACGCCCAGCACGGAGGACTGGAAGACGCAGGCCAACCGCATCGACCTGTGGCGCCACATCGAGACTTTCCTCGCCAGGCATATCGGCAAATAAAAAAAAACCGGCGCGGTGCGCGCACCGGCCGGCGTGGATGATGCAGCGACAAGGCTTACGGCAGCGGCTTGCCGTCGACGTCGATCTTGCGCACTTCGCCGATGTTCAGTGAACGCACCCCGGCTTCCACCTTGCTCAAATCGCCCACCACCAGCCACACCAGGCGGTCCGGCGTGATGGTGCGTGCGGCCAGGGCGTTGGCGCTTTCCGGGGTCAGCGCCGTCACCTTGGCGGTGAAGGTGTTGTAGTAATCCTCCGGCAGCTGGTAGCGGATGATATTGCCATACCGGCCAGCCAGCTGGCCGGCGGTTTCAAACGATCCGGCCAGGCTCAGTGTCGCGTTGGTCTGGGCGTCGGACAGTTCGGTTGCGGTGATCGGCCGGGCGCCGGCGATGGCGCCGTATTCCTTCACCAGCTCCTGCAATGCCTCCTTGGTCTTGTCGGTCTGCACCGGCGAGGAGCTCAGGTACATGCGCTGGCCCACCGCCGGCCACAGGCGCGCGTTGACGCCATAGGACCAGTGCTTGTCCTCGCGCAGATTCATGTTGATGCGCGAGCTGAAGGTGCCGCCGAAGACGTCGTTGACCACGCCCAGCTCCACATCGTCCGGCGCATTGCGCGGCGCCGCCAGTTGCACGCCATAGATCACGCTCTGCGGCGCGCCAGGCTTGTCCATCAGGTAGACCAGCGGCTTGGCCGGCGGCGCGACGGTGGCGATATCCTTCTTCGGCGCGGCGCCAGGCTTCCAGCCGCCGAACGCTTTTTCAAGCAGCGGCGTGATCTCGGCCAGCGTGGTGTCGCCCACCACCAGCAGCGTGGCGTTGTTCGGCTTGAACCAGGACTGGTGATACTGCACCAGGTCCTCGCGCTTCAAGCCGCCCACGGCGGCCTCGGTGCCGCTGCCGCTGACCGGCACCGCATACGCGTGGCCGGCGCCGTACACCAGTTGCGGCAGCACGCGCAGGCCCATCGCCTGCGGATTGGCCTTCTCGCGGGCGATGGCCGCCAGCTGATCCTTCTTCAGGCGTTCCAGTTCGTTCGAAGCGAAGGCCGGATGCTGCACCACGTCGGCATACACGTCCAGCGCCTTCGGCAGCGTCGCCTTCAGGGCGTTGAGGTTGACGGTGACGCTGTCCAGGCCGGTGTAGACCGAGAACTGCGAACCGAGCGACTCGAACGCTTCGCTGATGGCGGCCGAGCTGCGGCTGGCCGTGCCCTCCTCCAGCATGCGCCCGGTCAGGCTGGCCAGCCCCTCGGTCTTCTGCGTGTCGGAGGCGTAGCCGGCATCGACGATCAGCGAAAAGTCGACCAGCGCTGCGGCGTGGCGTTCAGCCAGCACCACTTTCAAGCCGTTCGACAGCGTGGCCTTCTGCATCGGCGGCAGCTTCAAGGCTTCGGCCTTGCCCAGCGCCGGCGGCTTGCTGCGGTCCAGCTTCGCGGTGGTGACCAGGTTGGTCGGGTAAGGCTGCACGTCCAGCACATAATCGCCGTCGGACAGCCAGGCCTGCATGGCCTGTTTGACCTGCGCCGGCGTGGCGGCCTTGATCGCCTTCAGGTAGTCCTTGTAGCACTCGGCGTTGCCGGTGAAGGTGATGCAGCTGGCCAGCAGGTCGCTCTTGCCGCCGAAGCCGCCGATGCGTTCGACGATGCGGGTGTACTGCGCCAGGATGGTGGTCTTGGCCAGTTCCAGTTCGGCGCTGGTCGGGCCGGACTTGATCAGCGCCTGCACTTCCTCGTCGCCGGCGCGCTCCATCTTCGCGCTGTCGACGCCGGGACGGGCGGTCAGCATCACGTAGAACTGGCCGGCGATTTCGCTGGTGCTGTTAAAGGCCGAGGCGTCGGTCGCCAGCTGGTCCTTGTACACCAGCCGCTTGTAGAAACGCGACGTCTTGCCGCCGCCGAGCACTTGCGCCGCCAGGTCCAGCAGCGGCTCGGCGCCGGTGCCCACGCCCGGCACGTTCCACACGCGGTAGATGCGCGCCTGCGGCACACGGTCCTGCACCGTGCCGCGATGGGTGCCGGTGCGCTTGGCGATCCATTCCTGCTGCTTGGCCAGCGGCGGGCCGGCCGGGATATCGCCGTAATACTTCTCGACCTTTTCACGCGCCTGCTCCGGCGTGATGTCGCCGGCCAGCACCAGCGTCACGTTGTTCGGGCCGTAGTTGGTCTTGAACCATTCCTGCACGTCGGTCATCGACGCCGCATCCAGGTCGGCCATCGAACCGATCGTGGTCCACGAATAGGGATGGCCGACCGGCCAGGTGTTCTCGGACAGCAGCTGGCGCGTCACGCCGTAGGGACGATTCTCGCCCTGGCGTTTCTCGTTCTGCACCACGCCGCGCTGCAGGTCCAGCTTCTTCTGATCGAGCACGCCGAGCAGGTGGCCCATGCGGTCGCTCTCGGCGAACAGCACGTAATCGACCATCGAGGTCGGCACGTTCTCGAAGTAGTTGGTGCGGTCGCCGTTGGTGGTGCCGTTCAGGTCGGTGGCGCCGATGCGCTCCAGCGCGTTGATATAGGTCTGGTTGAAGTTCTCGCTGCCGCTGAACATCAGGTGTTCGAACAGGTGGGCAAAGCCGGTCTTGCCCGGTTTTTCATTTTTGGAGCCGACGTGATACCAGGTGTTGATCGCCACCACCGGCGTCTTGTGGTCCTCGTGCACCAGCAGCGTCAGGCCGTTCTTCAGCACGAACCGGGTGTACGGGATATCGGGAATGGCGATATCGTTCTTGACGGCGGGCTTGGTGGTTTCTGCTGCGTGCAACGCACCGGCCGACAGCAGCGCGATCGATGCCGCGAGGATGGTGCGGCGGAAGGACATGGTCATGCGGTATCTCCCAAAGAAGTGAACCTGCAAAAAGGGCGCCTGCATCGCAGCAGGCGCCCGACCATTCTATTAAGTTTTAGGCAAGTTTGGCTAGTTTTATTTTCGCTGCGCCGCCGTGGCGTCGCGCGCGGCGCGGAACTCTGCGTCCTGCGCCCAGTTCGGCCAGACCTTGGAGTCGGCCAGGTCGCGGCCCAGCGAATACAGCATGCCCAGGTCGTGCGTCATGCTGGCGAAGGTCCAGCTGGCGCTCCACTCGTCGGACGGCTGGTGGTAGTTGTTGGTGTTGTAGTCCTCTTCCAGCTTGTGGCCTGCCGCCACGCCGCCTTCCACCAGGTCGTCGCCCGAACCATAAGATATGGCCGGCACGCCACGCTTGGCGAACGGGAAGTGGTCCGAACGGAAGAAGTGGCCCGCCTCCGGTTTCGGGTCCGGCTTGTACACCAGGTTCCACTGCTTGGCCTTGGCGATCAGCTCATCCAGCAGATCCAGCTTGGCGCTGCCGGAGATGGTGAAGTTGCGCGTCAGGCCATGTGGACTCAGGGCGTCCATATTGATCACGCCGACCGTGGTGGCCAGCGGGTACAGCGGATTGGCCGAGTAGTACTCGGAACCCAGCAGGCCTTTTTCTTCGGCGGTCACCGCCAGGAACACCACGCTGCGTGCCGGCGCCGGCGCTTTGCCGTAGGCGCGCGCCAGTTCCAGCAGCGCGGCGATGCCGGTGCCGTTGTCGACCGCGCCGTTGTAGATCTTGTCGCCCCTGGCGTCCGGCAGGCCGACGCCCAGGTGGTCCCAGTGGCCGCTGTAGATCACGGTTTCCTTCGGCGCAGACGTGCCGACGATGCGCGCGGCGACGTTCTTCGACACGATCACCTGCGCGCTCACCGCGTAGTTGGCCGACAGCGTGACGTTCTTCAGTTCCACCGGCTTGAAGTCGCGGGTTTGCGCCTGCTTCTTCAGCGCTTCGAAATCGAGGCCGCCGCGCTTGAACAGGTCGACCGCCAGGTCGCGCTGGATCCATGCTTCCATCGGCGCGTGCGCCTCGGCCGGCTTCTTGCGCACGATGTCGTACATGACGTTGGTGTTGGAGTTCTTGACCGTGTTCCAGCCGTAGGAGGCCGGCGCGGTTTCGTGCACAATGATGGTGCCCAGCGCGCCGCGGCGCGCCATCTCTTCATACTTGTAGGTCCAGCGGCCGTAGTAGGTCATGGCCTTGCCGCCGAAATCGCCCTCGCCGGTTTCGAAGTCCGGATCGTTGATCAGCACCACCGCCAGCTTGCCCTTCAGGTCCTGGCCCTTGAAGTCGTCCCACTTGCGCTCCGGCGCGTTGACGCCGTAGCCGACGAACACCAGCGGCGCGTTCTTGAAGTCCACCAGCCTGGAGCCGTTCATGGCGGCGCGCACGGCGAGGTCGTCGCCCTGCTTCAATTGCTGCACGGTCTTGCCGTCGCTGACGCTCAGCGTGACCGGGCCCTTGATTTCAAAACGGCCCAGCGGCACGTCCTGGGTCCACGAGCGCTGGCCCTTGACCACGTCGCCGCCCGGTTTCAGGCCGGCGGCCTTGAATTGTTCGATCAGGTAGGCGACGGTCTTGGTTTCGCCGGCGGTGTTCGGGCCACGGCCTTCAAATTCGTCGGACGACAGCACCTTGACGTCTTGCGACAGACGTTTGGCGTCGAACTCGGGGCCGGTCGCCGCGTGTGCGACATGTGCGGCAAAGGCGGCGAGCAAGGATAGTGCAAGCATGGTTTTTTTCAATCGGGCCTCCGTAAGGGCGATACATGGACCGGTCATACTGCCATGAATCAAACCGGACGACAATGTCATAAATAATTACCAAATACATAAATGTTTCCTGTAGGATATGGCCTTTATAACAAGGAGTATCCATGCGCCGCATCCTCACCGCCCTGTTCTGCCTGAGCCTGAGCCTGACCGCCGCCGCATTGCCGGCCATGGCCGCCGATCCCGCCGCGTCCGCACCGCCGCAGAGCGCCCAGCAGTTTCTCGCCGCGCTGACCTTCCGCGAAGGCCAGATCAAGCTGCCCGGCGACATCGCCACGCTGGACCTGCCGTCCAGCTTCCGCTACCTGGACCCGGCCGACGCCGAGAAACTGATCACCGACGGCTGGGGCAATCCGCCCGGCGCCAAGACGCTGGGTATGATCGTGCCGGCCGACGTCAATCCGCTGAGCGCGGCCGGCTGGGGCGTGGTGGTCACCTACGACAAGGACGGCCACGTCAAGGACGACGACGCCGACAAGATCAACTACGCCGACCTCTTGAAGGACATGAAGGAAGGCATGGACGAGAACAACAAGGCGCGCAAGGAGCAAGGCTACGCCGCCATGTCGCTGGTGGGCTGGGCCGAACAGCCGAGCTACGACAAGGGCCAGCACAAGCTGTACTGGGCCAAGGAACTGCATACCGACGGCAGCCAGGAAAACGGCCTGAACTACAACATCCGCGTGCTGGGCCGAGAAGGCGTGCTGGTGCTGAACGCGGTGGCCGGCATGGACCAGATCGCGCAGGTCAAGCAGGAGATGAAGAAGGTCACCGCCTTCACCGAATTCACGCCGGGCAACCGCTACACCGACTTCAACGCCGGCACCGACAAGGTGGCGGAGTACGGCATCGCCGCGCTGGTGGCCGGCGGCATCGCAGCCAAGCTGGGCTTCTTCGGCAAGATCTTCGCGCTCCTGCTGGCGTTCAAGAAAATCATCCTGATCGGCCTGGCGGCAGCGGGCAGCTGGGTCTACAAGCTGCTGGGCCGCAAGAAGGAAGAGAAAGCCGCCACCGTCGACTTGAGCAAGCCGGAGTAAGACCATGGGCAAGTTGATCATCTGGCTGCTGGCGGCCGGCAAAATGGGCAAGCTGCTGACGACCTGCGGCACCATGCTGATTTCCATCGTGGTCTACAGCTGGGTGTTTGGATGGCGCTACGCGGCTGGCTTCGTGGCGCTGATCTTCGTCCACGAGATGGGCCATTACGTGGCGGCGCGCCAGCGCGGGCTGGACGTCGGGGCGCCAACCTTCATCCCCTTCGTCGGCGCCTGGATCGCGCTGAAGGAACTGCCGCACGATGTGGAGACCGAAGCCTATATCGGCTTTGCCGGACCGCTGGCCGGCACGCTGGCGTCGGTGGCCTGCTACTTCATCGCGCGCGACCAGGACAGCAACCTGCTGCTGGCCCTGGCCTATTCCGGCTGCATGATCAACCTGTTCAACCTGATTCCGGTTTCACCGCTCGACGGCGGCCGCATCACCGCCATCATCTCGCCCAAGGTCTGGCTGGCCGGCGTGCCGCTGCTGGCGGCGCTGTTCTTCTACCATCCGAGTCCGATGCTGATCCTGGTGGCGGTGCTGGCCTACCCGCAGCTGAAGGAAGCGATCTGGGGCAACCCCGACAAAGCCGCCGCCAATTATTACGACGTGCCGCGCGACACCCGCATCAACTACGGCGTCATGTACCTCGGCCTGGTGGCCTTCCTGGCGATGATGAGCTACAGCATCCACAACATGCTGGACGGCTCGGTGAACTAGCGTACAGTTCAGCCGGCGCGGGGCGGCGACACTGGAGGCCAGTATCCACGGGAGGCTGGCCATGCCGGAAGGACCATCAATTGTTATCCTGCGCGAGCAGGCCGAAGGCTTTGTCGGCCGCACCATCACGCACGCCAGCGGCAACAGCAAGACGGTGGACTTCGACGCGCTGCCCGGCCAGAAGATCGTCGCGCTACGCAGCTGGGGCAAGCACTTCCTGATCCAGATGCCGGACCTGGCGCTGCGCATTCACCTGCTGATGTTCGGCAGCTACCGCATCAACGAACGCAAGGATGCCGAGCCGCGCCTCAGCCTCGGCTTCGACGATGGCGAGGAGTTCAATTTCTACACCTGCTCGGTCAAGCAGCTGCCGCCGGATCTCGATGCGCAGTACGACTGGCGCAGCGACGTCATGTCCGATGAATGGGACCCGAAACTGGCGCTGAAAAAACTGCGCGAGCAGCCCGACATGCTGGTGTGCGACGCCGCGCTCGACCAGGATATCTTTTCCGGCGCCGGCAACATCTTCAAGAACGAGGTGCTGTTCCGCATCCGCGTCCATCCCTTGTCCACCGTCGGCGCGCTGCCGGCCGCCAAGCAGCGCGAGCTGGTCAAGGAGATGCAGGCCTACGCCTTCGACTTCCTGCGCTGGAAGAAAGCCTTCGTGCTGAAGCAGCAATGGCTGGCGCACACCAAGACCATCTGCCCGCGCTGCCATATCCCGTTCCACAAGGCGCACCTGGGCAAGACCCGGCGCCGCAGTTTCTTCTGCACCAGCTGCCAGAAACAGTATCCGCCCGCGCTTAAACCAGCCCGGTCAGATAGTAAACCGCGATCACCACGAACACAGCCAGCGTCTTGATCACCGTCACGCCGAAGATATCGCGGTAGGACTGGCGGTGCGTCAGGCCGGTGACGGCCAGCAGCGTGATCACGGCGCCGTTGTGCGGCAGGGTATCCATGCCGCCGCTGGCCATGGCCACCACGCGGTGCATCACTTCCAGCGGAATGTGCGCGGCCTCGGCCGCCTTGATGAACTGGTCCGACATCGCCGCCAGCGCGATGCTCATGCCGCCCGAGGCCGAGCCGGTGATGCCGGCCAGCGACGTCACCGACACCGCCGCGTTCACCAGCGGATCCGGCACGCTGCGCAGCGCCTGGCTGACCGACAGGAAGCCCGGCAAGGCGGCGATGACGCCGCCGAAACCGTATTCCGACGCCGTGTTCATCGCCGCCAGCAACGCGCCGCCCACGGCGGCCTTGGTGCCCTCGGCAAACGAATCGCGGATGCGGCCGAAGGCGGTGGCGACCGTCAGCAGTATGCCCAGCAGCAGCGCACCTTCCACCGCCCAGATGCCGATGACCGACTTGATGGCCAGGTTCACCGGCGCGTGCAGGCCGGGCAAGGCGTCGGCGGTCAGCGCGTAATTCTCGCCGTACCAGCCGGGTATCAGCTTGGTCAGCGCGAAGTTGGCCACGCCCACCAGCACCAGCGGCGCCACCGACAGCAGCGGATGCGGCAGCGCGCCGCGCGCGGCGCCGGCCGCCTGGACGCCGGACTTGCCGGCGTCCTCGCCATAGCCCTCGCCCGTGGCCATCGCCGAACGGCGGCGCCACTCCAGGAACGCCAGGCCCGCCGCCAGCGTGACGATGGAACCGATCACGCCCAGCGACGGCGCGGCCCAGCCGGTGGTCTTGAAGAAGGTGGTCGGGATGATGTTCTGGATCTGCGGCGTGCCCGGCAGCGTATCCATGGTGAACGAAAACGCACCCAGCGCAATCGCGCCCGGCATCAGCCGCTTGGGGATATTGCTCTGGCGGTACAACTCGGCAGCGAACGGATACACGGCAAACACCACCACGAACAGCGACACGCCGCCATACGTCAGCAGCGCGCACACCAGCACGATGACGGCGTTGGCGCGCGAGCGGCCGATGTACTTGATGGCCGCCACCACGATCGCTTCCGAAAAGCTCGACAGCTCGATCAGCTTGCCGAACACCGCGCCCAGCAGGAACACCGGGAAGTACAGCTTGATGAAGCCCACCATCTTGTCCATGAAGATGCCGCTGAACACCGGCGCCACCGCACCGGGATCGGTCAGCAGCACCGCGCCCAGTGCGGCCACAGGCGCAAACAGGATCACGCTGTAGCCGCGATACGCGGCCAGCATCAGGAACACCAGTGCGGCAAGGACAATCAGAAAGGACATGCGAACTCCGGGACGTGGTTATATCCCGGCTATTCTAGTCCTTATTGCAACATTTGGAGCAGTATCAGATCAATCCTGCCGGAGAATTTCGTCCAGTTCTCCCGGATGGCGTTGCTGATAGGCCTGGTAATAGACCAGGCCGCCGCCCTTGCCGAGATGGCCGCGGTCGTTGTGGGCATACAGGCCAGTGCCGTCGAGTTCGGCGTGACACTGCGTTGCATCGCAAGCGGCGTCGAAAGTGCGAATGGTCGCAGTGCGCGGGAAGCGGGTGCGCATATCGGACAGGATGGCGTCAATGCCCTGATAACGCGCGTCGGCCTCGGCGCGCGGATAGCTGCAACGGTCGTTGCCATGGCCCGGCAGGTACACGCGGTTGGACACGCAATCCTCCAGCGCCGCCGGCAGCCCCGGAATCTCGTCGAGGAAAATCACGCGCTTGCCGGCCGCCTCGAGCTTGGTGATGGTGGCGGCCAGCTCGGTATTAATCTGTTGCGGCAGGAAGCCATGCAGGCTGGGCTTGCCGTCGTTGACCGGATTGGCGTACAAATCCCACACCGCCGACATGAAGACGATGCTGACGTCCTGCTGTGCCAGCACGTGGGCCATCACCTGCTGGCTGTGGCGTCGGCATTCTTCCGCATGACGCTGGAAGCCTGGATCGCCGGCGCGCTCCGGACTGTTTTCGATCGGTGCGCACATGGTGAAGGCCATGTCGTGGATCGCAATGTGATGGTCCTTGCCCAACCGGTCCATGAAGTCGATCAGGTGGTAGGCATGGCTGTCGCCCAGATAGACGGCCTTGCGGCTGGCGGCCGCGTCGCCCAATGTGCACTGGTCGGCCGGCGTGACGCCATCCTTGCTCCAGCAGGTTTTGGCGCGCGGCTCCTGGAATACGGTATTGCCGGTGTCGCGGAAATCCTTCTGGTAGCGATCGGGATAAAAACCGATGAAACCGTTGCTCTGCTTGCCCGTCAACAGCAACGCGACGCACGCCAGTACCGGGACGACAAACAACAGCAGCAAGGTTTTCTTCGGCAACCAGGTGATGCGGCGCAGCGGATTTTCAACCGCATAATGGGTGATGACGGACAGCACCAGCGAAATACCGATGGCGACCGTCATCGACGGCGCCGACTTCAATCCCAGCCAGATAAAGGCATAGATCACCGGCCAATGCCACAGGTACAGCACATACGAAATCTGACCGAGAAACACGCTGCCGCGATTGGCCAGCAGATGCTGGCTGACGTGTGCGCCCTGCACACCGGCGATCACCAGCATCGCGCCCAGGCAAGGCCACAGCGCGGCCAGTCCCGGCATCGCGGTCTGTGCCGTGTAGCGCAGGCCGCACCAGACGATGATGGCCAGGCCGGCCAGCAGCAAGCCATCCCACGCATAGCCGCGCGCACGTAGCGGGAAGCGGTGGAATAGCAAGGCCAGCAAAATCCCGCACAGGAATTCGAACACCCGGCCTTGCAGATAGAAATAGGCGCCGTTGAGCGCATGCGTGACGCTGTACCACGAATACGCCATCGCGATCACCCACACCACGCCAAACAGCGCCAGCCTGGCCGTGCCGCGCAATTTGCGCGTGGCGATCAGCAGTAGCGGCACGATCAGATAGAACTGTTCCTCCACCGACAGCGACCAGGTATGCAACAGCGGCTGCTTGTCAGCCTGCAGGTCGAAGTAGCCGGTCTGCTTGGCCAGGTAGACGTTGGAATAGAACAGCGCCACGAAGCCGATGTTCTTGATCAGCGCCAGATTGTTGTCCGGGAAGCTGAACAGCAGGCCGAACGCCAGCGTGGCCGCCATGACCAGATATAGCGACGGCGCCAGCCGCTTCAGGCGGCGCGTATAGAAATCACGCAGCCGGAAACGCTGCGCATCCTGATCGTTCAGGATCGACCGGCACACAACATAGCCGGAGATGACGAAGAACACATCGACACCGATATAACCGCCGGCCATCCAGCTGAATTTGGCGTGGCACAGCACCACCAGCAATACCGCCAGGGCGCGCAGGCCGTCGACGCCGGGTAAGTAAGTCGAACGTGTCAAACTCATCCGCAAATCACCGCGGTGGCGGCGCGTACCGTGCTAAGTAAAGTCATAATGCGAAGGTGAACGACGAAGGCGCTATTATAGTTCTAACCAGCAATTTATTGCTATAAAAATAATTCGGCAGGAGACGAAACGCCATGACTGAATTACAAGCCTCGCTCAAGGGCGCGGGCAAATTGTCGCTGAACTGGGGTTATTTGAACGCGATCGCCAACGGCACCTCGGCGATCGATCTTGGCGCGCTGGCCTTGCGCAATCTGGACGATGCGCGTCAGTTCGTGCGCGAATATGGTTTCGACCTCGACGAGCCGGCGGCGGCGGCGCTGATCCGGCGCGCGCACTGCGAAGCGGTCGAGTTCATCCGCGGCACCTTTCTCGACCCGGACCAGGCCGGCCTGATCCCGGCCGAGGTTAGCGAGCCGGAAGAAGTCTTGCAGCTGCTGGTGTACGCCTCGTTGCGCGGCCAGCAGGTCGATGCGCGGCGCATGTGGGCTTGCGCGGTGCTGAAGGTGATGCACGGCATCTTCTATATCGACAACAACCTCAAGCTGCGGCACTTTCACGCCATCCGCGCGCAGGTGTTCGGCACGCTGGACGAGGTGATCCGCCACGACGGCGAACGCCACTATCTGACCGATGGCGACATCTGCCTGCCACTGCTGCACTACGACCGCAAGGACAACAAGGGCCGCGGCAGCATCCTGCTCAAGCTGCTGCAAAAAGCCGCTTATCTGGCGGCCGATATTTTCGACCATCTGGGCGTGCGGCTGGTGTTCGCCACCCGCTGCGAATGCCTGCTGGCCCTGCGCACCTTGCAGCGCGCGCATCTGCTGTCGGTGACCAATGTCGACGCCGAGCGCACCCGCAACACGCTGCTGGACCTCGATGCGGCCAAGCAGGTCTTCTGCAAATACCGCGCGCAGCTGGAGCATGCGGAAGGTTATCCGCTGGACCTGCTGCGGCAGATGGATGCGGAACTGGCCGAGATCGCGCAGCCGCAAACGCGCTGCGACAATCCGCACAGCGGCTCCGGCTTCAACAGCATGCAGGTGACGGTGCGCAAGATGATCCACGTGCAACAGCTGGATGCCGCGCCGGAGCAGGATTACGACGTCGGCTTTTTCTTCGAGTACGAAATCCAGCTGATGGATGAGGCCAGCTACCAGCGCAGCCTGAGCGGCCCAGCCAGCCACGAAGAATACAAAAGACGCCAGGTCGATACCGCCCGCACCCGTGTCTTCGGCCGCGACCTGTTGCGCTGGATCGAGGGCCAGCACGCCGGCTGAACCGGCCAGCGGTGCGCCGCCGGGCGGCGCGATGCTTTACGCTTCACGTCATGCGCATCCTGACGACTTTACTCACAGCATTGTTGCTGGCGGCTGGCGTCGCCGTGGCCCAGACCGCACCCAGCGTGACCGTGGCCGCCACCCGCGATCCGGTCGACAAGTCCTACCGCAAGATGCTTGCCGGCATGGACATCTTCGAACGCCAGCACGCGCTGGCGCCGCAAGCCACGCTGCGCTTCCAACTGCTGCCGCGCCTGCCGTCCACGCAGCTGGACGGCATCACCCTGCGCGTGGCCGGTGACAGCGTTTCGCTGCCGGTGCCGGTTGCCGCCGACCACACCTTCACGCTGGAGCGCAACGCGCAGGCGGTCAATGAGGACGCCGCGCTGATCGCCAGCCGCAAGACCAGCACGCTGACCTGGCGCGCGCAGGTGCGCAGTCCCAATGTGCCGGACGGTATGCGCCGGCTGGGCGATCTGCGGCTTGAGTGTCTGGTTGGCGTGGAGGCCGGGCTGCTGTCCAATAACGCGCAGATCTTCGCCTGGCTGGGCGAGATGTTCACCAGCCCTGAACGGGTGTGCAACACGGCGCAAGGCAACTATCTGTTCTTCGCCGAGCGCCCGGTGTTTGCCGTCACGCTGCGCGACGGCGGCCGCAGCGCCGTGCTGCCGTTCCGGGCCTTGTACGCCGGCGGCACACAGACCCGCTCCACCCTGCCCTATTGCGATTGCCAGGTGCTGCTGGATCGCAGCTATTACGCGCCGGTCTGGGACCGCACTTGGTCGGACGATACGTTGCTGTCTTTTGAGGATATGGACAGTCCGGCTGGTCCTGATGACAGTGCGGTCGCTGCTGACCACAACACGACCGCGCTGATGCGAGCGCGGCTTGGCCCGGCGCAGGTGGTCAGTTTTGACAGCGGCTATCAGGCGTGGCGCTACAGCTATCCGCCGGCGCGCAATGACGGCGAGCCGTCCGAGTTCATGGTGTTGTTCGGACCTGACGGCGTGGCGCGCAAGGCGCGATTGCGTGAATCCCTGTAATGGATCATGATGAAGCCATGAATATACTGTCCCGCCCTCTTCGCCTGGCCATGGCCAGTTTGCTGATGCTCAGCGCCTGTGCCGGTGCGCGACCGCCGGCGCCGGAGAATGCCAGCGTGTCCCTGTGGCAGCAGGTGCAGGCGGCGAATACCAGGCTCAGTTGCGATAATGACAGCCAGTGTCACAGTTTGGGTGTGGGCGCCAAGGCTTGCGGTGGCCCGGAGAACTATATTGCGTGGTCGAGCAAGGCCGGGGATGGCGCCAAACTGAAGGCGCTGGTCGAGCAGCATGCCGCTGCGCGCCGCGCCGAGGATAAGCAGCAGGGCATGATGTCCACCTGCTCGGTGATGAGTGATCCTGGCGCCAGTTGTCAGGCCGGCGTGTGTGCGCTGAACCAGAGGACTGTCAGCGAACCACCTGCGCAATAAGGCGGGGTTGACTTTGCTTGCCGCTTTAAAAGCGTGCGGCAGCCGCGAAACCCGCACACCGCTGCGGCCAGGGTCTGACCCCGCATGGGGTCAGACCCTTTCGTTTGGGGTACAAAAAAAGCCAGCGGGTTAGGGCTGGCTTTTTTCAGGCTGTTACCCCGTTAACGCACGGTCATCGCCTTTTTGATGGCCACGCAACGCTCATCTTCCTGACGCGTCACCAGCAACGCGCGACGCGTACCAGCCGACAAGTCCGGCAAGCCGGCAATCGCCGCATCCAGTCGCTCAACGCTTGCTGGGGTGCACGTCGCCGGTATCATCGACGCGCCATACGCACGCATGTAGACCGGACCAGCAGCCTTGTCCACCGCACCCAGCGTCGCCAGACGCTGCGCAGCCGTCTGCTCGTTCAGCGCCTTCTGCTCGGTCGGATACATGCTGCCCATCGCCGTGCGCACCTTGGAGAACGGCAGCTTGGTCTGCAGGTCGGCAATCGTCGCCGCCCACTCGGCCTTCACTTTCGCATCCGGACGCACCACGGCCGCCGAAATCGCAGCCTGCTGGCCGCTATCCGACTTGTCGCGTTCCTGTTCGGCCGCCAGCAAGGCCTCGCTGCCTGGATAGGCAAAGCGGTTCAGACGGCGAATGATGTCCCACCGTACATCCTGCGACACGTTCAAACGCGGCACCACCAGCTTGCCATTCAGGATGTCGGCCAGCTGCTTGAGCGCGGTCGGGCTGCTCGCCAGACCCAGGTAGGTCGAGAACCAGCGGCGCTGGAAGTTGTTGTCGGTGGCCGCCTTGGTGGCGGCAAACGCCATCTGCTCCAGTTGCACGCCAACCTTGGCGCTGTACGCCGACGGGCCTTGCGCTTCCAGATAGACTTTGGAAGCACGCAGCTTGTCAACGATATCGCCCAGCAGCGTGTAGTCCTTCTCGGCCGGCGCGTTGGCCAGCGCGGTTTTCAGGAAGTCGTTCAGCGGCAGCTTGGCCGCACGCACGCCATCCCACAGACTTTGCCACAGCATCGAACGCAGCAGCGGATCGTCCACCTTGCTCAGGCTGGACTGCGCGGTCGCGAACGACTTCTTGTCCAGCTGTACCTGCGCGAAACCCCAGTCCTGGTAGTTTGGATACACCAGGTCCGGGCAGGCGGCGCCCTGTAATTCCGGCACGGCGGTAGCCTCGCCCTTGTAGGTGATGGCCACGTTCTTGCTCAGGCTCAGGCCTTTCGCGTTCAGATTGAACAGACCGATCTGCACACGCTGCTCGCGCAGGGTCGGCAGTTCCTTTGTGGTCGCGCTCTGGCGCAGTGTGAACGAGCTGACCTTGCCGCCGGCGCAGCTGAAATCAGCCGCGATGGTGTTGACGCCCGCTTCGTACAGCCATTCCTTGGTCCAGCCGCTCAGGTCGCGGCCGGCCGCTTCACCGAGGCTGCCGATGAAGTTGTCCAGCGTGGCGTTCTGGTACTGGTACTTGACCAGGTAGTTATGCACGCCCTTGCGGAACACTTCCTCGCCCAGCAGGTGACGCAACTGCTTCAGCGTCGACGCGCCTTTCGAGTAGGTGATGGCGTCGATATTGTCGAACGCGTTCGCTGTCGACGGCACCGGCGTTTCGATCGCGTGGGTGGTCACGCGCTGGTCCTGCACGTAGGCGGCCTGCTTGCCGCCCGAGTAGAAGCCCTGCCATGCATTGGTGAATTCGGTCGACTCGGCGGTGGCCAGCGTGCCCATGAAGGACGCGAAGCTTTCGTTCAACCACAGGCCGTTCCACCACTTCATGGTGACCAGATCGCCAAACCACTGGTGCGCCATTTCGTGCAGGATGACGCCGGCCAGCGACTGCTTCTGCGCCGCCGTCATTTCTTCCTTGTGCAGGAAGCTGCCTTCGCCGAAGGTGATGGCGGCGGCGTTTTCCATCGCGCCGTACAGGAAGTCCGGCACCAGCAGCTGGTCATACTTCTCGAACTGGTAAGGCACGCCGAAGTACTGGTCGAAGAAGGCCAGGCCCTGCTTGGTGTACTTGAACCATTCCTGCGGCGACACCTGCGACGCCACCGACTGGCGCGCGAACAGGCGCATCGGGTACTTGCCGCTGGTGTCTTCCCATACCTTGTACGGGCCGGCGTGCATGGCGAAGTTGTACGGGCTCAGTTTCTTCGAGCGCGGGAAGGTCCACTTCTTGCCGCCGTCCACGTCCTGCACGCCCGTTTCGCGCATCGTCGACGACACCACCCAGTCGGCCGGCGTGGTCACGGTCACCTGGTAGGTGCCTTTCAGGTCGGGCTGGTCGAACACCGGGAACATCTGGTGCGCGGCGGCCGGCTCGAAGTGCGAGTAGGTGTAGACGCGGCCATCGACCGGATCGACCATGCGGTGCAGGCCTTCGCCGTTGGTGCTGTGCAGGCGGGTGTAGGCGATGGTGACGGTGTTGCGGCCGGCAACCAGGTCGGCCGGCGCCAGCGTGATGAACCACTTGTTGTACTGCGGCGTCACGGCCTTGCCGTTGACGGTCATGCTGCCGATGGTGGCCTTGTCCAGGTCGATGGTCAGCGGCTGCGACACGTCTTTCAGGTCGAAGCTCAGGGTGGTGGTGCCGCTGAAGCTTTCCTTGCCGGTCAGCGCGAATTCCAGCGTGTAGTCGACATTGCTGACGCGCGCCGAACGGGCGGCGGCGTCGGCTTGCGACAGGTAGGCGTTTTCGGCGCGCGGCGCCACGTCAGCGGCATGCGCGCCGCCAAAAGCCAGCGCTACCGCGCCGGCGATCAGATATTTTTTCATGTCTGTCCCTTGCTTATTTTTTGATGTAGGTATCGAGCCAGTCGATCACCGTGTGATGCCACAGCACCGAGTTGGCCGGTTTCAGCACCCAGTGGTTCTCGTCCGGGAAGAACAGGAACTTGCTCGGGATGCCGCGGCGTTGCAGCGCGGTGAACGCGCCCAGGCCTTGGGCGGTCGGGATGCGGAAGTCCATGTCGCCCTGCACCACCAGCATCGGCGTCTTCCAGTTTTTCACCTTCAGCGCCGGATTGAACTTCTCGTGCAGTTCTGGCACCTCGTAGTACGGGCCGCCGTTTTCCCACTCGGTGAACCAGATCTCTTCGGTGGAGTAAGCCATGCCGCGCGCATCGAACACGCCATCGTGGTTGACGATGCACTTGAAGCCGTCCGACCAGTTACCCTGGATCCAGTTCATCATGAAGCCGCCATACGACGCGCCCAGCGCGCAGCTGTTGTCGCGGTCCAGCCATGGGAATTTCTGCACGGCCGCAGCCAGGCCTTTTTGCAGGTCTTCCAGCGGCTTGCCGCCCCAGTCGCCGCTGATCGAGTCGGTGAACTTCTGGCCGTAGCCGGTCGAACCGTGGAAGTCGATGAACACGGTCGCGTAGCCGGCGCCCGCGTACACCTGCGGATTCCAGCGATAGCTCCACGAGTTGCCGAAGCTGCCCTGCGGGCCGCCGTGCACCAGGAAGGCGATCGGATATTTCTGGCCAGGCTTGGCGTTCCACGGCTTCATCACGTGGCCGTAGACGGTGTCGCCGTTGGCGCCGGTGAAGGAGAACTGTTCGTACTCGCCGAACTTGACGTCGGCCAGCGCGGCTTCATTCAGGTGAGTCAGCTGGTCGGCCTTCTCGCCCGATGCGCCCAGCTTGAACTTGAACAGCTGCGCGCCCGACGACAGGCTGGCCTGCGCCATGACGATGGTGTCCTTGGCCACGTCGAAGCCGCTCACATAACCCTTGCTGGTCAGCGCGCTGACCTTGCCGCTGGCGGCGTCGATCGAGAACAGGCGGTGCTGGCCGACGTCGTCGGCGGTGGCCAGGATGGCCTTGCTGTCAGGCGTCCAGCGGAAGTCCGCGATCGAGCGGTCCCAGCTGTCGGCAACGGTGCGCTTCTTGCCGCTGGCGACGTCGATCAGCACCAGGTGGAAACGGTCGGCCTCGAAGGTCGGCTTGTCCATCGCCACATAGGCCAGCGTCTTGCCGTCCGGCGAGTAGATCGCCTTGGTGTCCCAGGCCTTGTTGTCTGCGGTCAGGTTCTTCGCTTCGCCGCCGGTGGCCGGCACGGTGTAGACGTCGAAGTTGGTCGACCAGGCTTCGGTCTTGCCGGCGATGCGGGCCGAGAAGGCCACGGTCTTGCCGTCCGGGCTGAAGTGATATTCATCGTGATCGCCGAATGGCTTGGACGGCACGTCGCCGTCCAGCTTGCCGCTCAGGCTGACCGGCTGCACGCTGACCTTGCCGCCGGCGTCGATCGGCGCCGAGTACAGCACATTGGTGCGGCCGTCGGCCCAGGTATCCCAGTGGCGCACGAACAGCTTGTCGTACACCTTGCCGCTGGCCTTGACCTTGGCGTTGTCGTCCAGGCGCTGCTTGCTGCACGCCAGGTCGGCGCAATCGCGGAATACGGCCATGCTGAACAGCAAGCGGTCGCCCTGCGGCGACAGGCGGAAGTTATCGACATCGAGCGGCAGGTCGGTGACCTTGCTGGCCTCGCCGCCGCTCAGCGGCAGACGCCATACCTGCGACGAGCCGGAGCGGCCCGACAGGAAGTAGACCGCATCGCCGTTCGGCGACCATTCCGGATCGGAGCTGCTGGCGGCGGCCTGGGTCAGGCGTACCGGCGCGGCGTTCGGATGGCGCAGATCGAGCAGCCACAACTGGGTATTGCCACGGTTCTTGTCCAGATCGGTGGTACGCACGGTGTACACCACGCGCGTCGCATCCGGCGACAGCACCGGGCTGCCGACCCGCTCCATCTTGACCATGTCTTCTACGGTAAAGCCGCGCGGCGCGGCCATCGCACTGGAAGCCGCCAAGGCGGTGCCCAGCAGCAGCAAAGGGAATTTCATTCGCTCTCTCCGATATTATGAAAAATACACCAGCTTGTGGCCGGGCATCGGCGATCATACCAAGAGCACTGGGTCTGGCGGGAAATTGTTACTTTAAGCTACGTAAAACGGCCGCATGCTATCGCCGTCATAGAAAAAAAGCCTTTGACTTTTTTAAGACGACCGGTCATATTATGCACATGGCTAAAGCAAACGTTAAAGAGCAGATCGTCAGCACCAGTTTGAACCTGCTGCACAGCAAAGGGTTCAATGCGACCAGCGTCCAGGATATTACCGACGCCGCCGGTGTGCCGAAAGGCTCGTTCTACAACCACTTCACCAGCAAGGAAGCGCTGGGGCTGGAAGTCGTGCAACGTTACCTGGCCGCCGTGGGCGAACTGGCGGCCGTGCTGCACGATGGCACGCTGGCGCCCCGTGCACGGTTGCAGCAGTATTTTGAACGCATGATCGCCGGCAACGCCGCCAATGATTTCCACTGCGGCTGCCTGCTGGGCAACTTCAGTACCGAATTGTCCAACCAGATTCCGGCCATGCGCAGCGCCATGCAGCAAGCGTTTGCCGGTTCGGCGGAACTGCTGGCATCGGTGATCGCGGCGGGCCAACGCGACGGCAGTATCCGCAGCAGCGTGCCGGCAGCCGAGCTGGCGGCCTTCGTCAACGACGCCTGGCAAGGCGCGGTGCTGCGCACCAAGACCGAACAGAGCCGCGAGCCGCTGGACCGTTTTGCACGCATGACGCTGGGCACGATTTTGTCGTAATTTTTTTTCGGCCATTTTTAAGATGACCGGTCATATTGTAGTTTTCCAACTCAACTCGAAAGGAATCATCATGAACTTCAACAATGCAATCGTACTGGTTACCGGCGCCAACCGTGGTCTGGGCAAAGCCCTGGCGCAAGCCGCCATCAAGGCCGGCGCCGCCAAGGTCTACGCCGCCGCCCGCAAACCGGAAACCATCGACATTCCCGGCGCCACCCCGATCAAGCTGGACGTGACCAACGCCGCCGACATCGCCGCCGTGGTGCAGGCGATTCCCGACCTGACCATCCTGATCAACAACGCCGGCATCCACGTGGTGGGCGGCGTCACCGGTCCGGACGCATTGAGCGCCGCCCGCGCCGAGTTCGAAACCAATTTCTTCGCGCCGCTGGCCCTGAGCCACGCCTTCGCCCCGGTGCTGGGCCGCAACGGCGGCGGCGCCATCATCAACATCCTGTCGGCGCTGAGCTGGGCCAGCTTCCCGACCACCGGCACCTACAGCGCCTCCAAGGCCGCCGCCTGGGCCCTGACCAACGGCCTGCGCGGTGAACTGCAAGCGCAAAACACCCAGGTGCTGGGCGCCCACATGGGCTACATGGACACCGACATGACGGCCAACGTCGATGCGCCGAAATCCAAGCCAGCCGACATCGCCCAGGCCATCGTCACCGCGCTGGAAGCGAACCAGGACGAAGTGCTGACCGACGAAGTGTCGAAACAAGTGCGCGCCAGCTTTGCCGCGCCGCGCGCCTTCTACCTGGGCGCACCGCGCGCCTGAACTGCCGCAGTGCAGCATTGAGGTTGCGGCCACAACCGGCCGCAACCGATAGAAATTATTTTTGGCGGCCGCAATAAATGGCGTATTTTCAGGCGCTGAAAAAGGGCATAATCATCTTCTCAGCCAGGTGAAAAAGCGCGCGTTGCGGCCGGCTTGACGTGTGCGCAATTCGTTTTCCCCGCCGGTAATGCTTCGCTTTGTATTGCCTCACAACCAGTTGTGAACAATTGTAAATCGGCGTTGTATGAGCCCGTTTAACGCGCTATGGTGGCAGCTTCACCTCGGGCGCGTCGGCTCCTCTGCGACGACCTCCGCGCAGCCGAAGTTACATGGAATACGGGAAACGCTATGCTAACTGCCACCTATGTCTTGTTGACACTGTCTATCGAGCAAAAAAAGGAACGCCATTTCATCTCGCGTCTGCTGCAGTACGTGCAGTCGATCGCGCGCCGGCCACAGGAAATCGATCCTGTGTTCATCGAGTCCCAACTGAAAGAACTGATCAGCTTTGCCGAGTCGCGCCACCAGCGCAAGGTGGAGGCCTGCCTGATGCCGGCCGTGCGCGCGGCCGAACCCAACTGCACGCCGCTGATGAACGACCTGGAATCGTTGAGCAAGCGCGGCAGCGCCATGCTCAACGCCGTCTACCGCTGCCTGCGCCGCGCCATGCGCCGCAGCGCGTCGCAGGGCAAGTTCCTGTGCCGCACGGTGGACCTGTATTGCCAGAACCTGCTCAAGCGGCTCGACAAGGAAGAACAGGAACTGCTGCCGCTGGCGCAGAAGGTCATCTCCAGCGAAGAGTGGTTTGAAATCGGCAGCAAATTCCTGGCGCAGGATGACGACGATGCGGCCTCGCGGCCGGAACTGCGTCCGCGCCGCAGCGGCGTTGCCACGGCCTGATCTACGCGCCAAACTGGTGCAGATTTAGCCACTGTTGTTTTGCGCGCGCGAACGCTTGCCTCAGCAATATCGTGCGGATAATATCGTCAGTATGCAGACCCATCGCGCCACCGGCGCCAAGATACTGCATCTGCGCGGCGCCGCCGGCCTGGATGCCATCTACCGCAAGATCAACTGGCGGCTATTGCCGCTGCTGATGCTGTGCTATGCGGTGGCGTATCTGGACCGCGTCAACGTCGGCTACGCCACGCTGCAGATGGGCGCCGATCTCGATTTCAGCCGCCAGACCTACACCTGGGGCACCACCCTCTTCTTCCTCGCTTACTGCCTGTGCGCGGCGCCCTGCAATCTGCTGCTCGAACAGCTGGGCGCGCGCAAGACGCTGCTGCGCCTGATGCTGTGCTGGGGCGCGACCAGCGCCGCCGGCGCCTTCGTGCGCGAGCCGGCGGAATTCTATGTGATCCGCTTCCTGCTTGGCGTGTTTGAAGCGGGCTTCTTCCCCGGCGTGATTCTCTACCTGACATGGTGGTATCCGGCCGCGCGGCGCGCGCACGTCTTCGCCATCTTCGCCGCCGCCGCGCTGCTGGCCGGCGCGGCGGCCGGTCCGCTGTGCGACCTCACGCTGCGCGGCATGCATCAACTGGGCGGCCTGCAAGGCTGGCAATGGCTGCTGCTAACGCAAGGACTGCCGGCGGCATTGATCGGCGTCGCCGCCTGGTACTTCCTCGCCGACGGGCCACAGGACGCGCCCTGGCTGTCGTCGTTTGAACAGCAGATGGTGGAACAGGATCTGGAGCGCGACGAACAGGCGCTCAGCGACGGCGAAGAGGCGGACGGCGACACCGCGCCGCCCTCGCCCTTCGCCACCGCCTGGGCCTTGCTGCGCCAACCGTCGATCGCCTTGCTGGCCGTGGCCAACCTGCTGTTGATGGCCGCCAGTTACGCGCTGATGTTCTGGTCGCCGACGCTGATGCAGCGCTGGGGCATGGCCAGCAACACGCAGCCTGGCCTGCTGGCCTTTGTCCCCAACCTGGCCGGCGTGATCGGCATGATCCTGATCGGCTACGACTCCGACCGCCGGCGTGAACGGCGCGGCCACTTCATCGCCTGCATGGTGCTGGCGGCCGGCGGCCTGGGACTGGCCATCGCCGCCGACAATGGCCTCGGCTGGTCGCTGGCCGGCCTGACGCTGGCCACGGTGGGCGTAGCGGCCGGCGCGCCGCTGCTGGTGGCCATCCTCACCGGCCTGCTGGACCGGCGCCGCGCCGCCATCGGCATCGCGCTGGTGGGCAGCCTCGGCGTGATGGGCGGTGCACTGGGGCCGGCCCTCAGCGAGCGCATGCTGGCCTGGGGCGACAGCGCCGCCATGCTGGCCGGCTTGATCCTGCTGTATCTGGCGGCGGGCGCTATCCTGATGCTGGCGTTGCGGCTGGCGCCGCGCCGTGGCGGCCCCGATGCCGGCCATGGCGAAACCGACAAGATAGCCCGCAGCTAATCCATGGGCTAGAATCTGGGACGCGCTGCAATCCGGTGCTCCCGTTCACCCAACCTCAAAGCGAAACTATCAATGCGTTTTGTACTGCCACTCCTGGCGACCGCCATCGCGGCCCATGCCACTGCCGCCACTACCTCCACCGCCGCACCAACGCCCATCACCCTCGATCAAGCCATGGCCAATCCGGACTGGATCGGCAATCCGGTTGAATCGGCATGGTGGGGCTGGGACAGCCGCCAGGTGTACTTCAAGCAGAAACGCAATGGCTCCGCACTGCGCGACACATACCAGATCAATGGCGCCGCCGCCAAGGTCGTGGAAGAAAAACAGCTGGCCAACCTCGATAGCGCCGATCCGGTCTACAACCGCGAACGCACGCGCGCCATCCTGCTCCGCAACGGCGACCTGTTTGAGCGCGACCTGAAAACCGGCGCGCTGACGCAGATCGTGCGCGGCACCACGCCGGCCGCCGACGCGCAATACGCCGCCGACGGCAACCACGTGCAGTTCCGCGTCGGCAGCGACTGGTTCAGCTGGAGCCGCAGCGAGCGCCTGGTGTCGCCGGTCGCGCTGCTGCGCACCGCCAAAGACCCGGACGCCGCACCGGACGCCGACTTCCGCCGCGACATGCAACTGCGCCTGATCTCCACGCTGGCGCAGCTTAAGAAGGACAAGGACGACACCCGCGACCAGCGCAACGCCGACCGCGCCGCCGACGCCACCCGCGCGCCGCAGCCGATCTACCTGGGCGACAAGGTCACCATCGAAACCAGTTCACTGTCGCCGGACGGCCGCTACCTGCTGGTGGTCACCGCCGCCAAGGACGGCGACAAGCGCCGCGTCGGCAAGCTGCCGAAATACGTGACCGAGTCCGGCTACGAGGAAACCGACGACGAGCGCAAACGCGTGAGCGACGCCGGCCCGCTGTCGCACCATCTGAAACTGGTGGAAGTGGCGACGCGCAAAGTGACCGACCTGTCGCTCGACGACCTGCCGGGCATCAAGGACGATCCGCTGGCCGCGATGCGCGCCGCGCAGAAGCTCGATGCGCTGAAAGGCAATCGCGCCGTGCGCTTCGAAGGCCGCGAAGACTCGATCCGCTGGAGCGCCAACGGCGCCAGGGTCGCCGTCATGGCGCAGGCCATCGACAACAAGGACCGCTGGATCGCGTCGGTCGATCTGAGCGCCGCCAAGCTGCAACCGCTGCACCGCCTGAGCGACACCGCCTGGGTCAACAACCGCGGCAACGACTTCGGCTGGCAGCCGGACAACAGCACGCTGTGGTACGAGTCGGAAGAAAGCGGCTACGGCCACCTGTACCTGCGCACTGCCGACGGCAAATCGCGCGCGCTGACCTCCGGCAAATGGGAGGAATCCAACGTCACCTGGTCGTCGGACGGCCAGACCGCCTACTTCATGTGCAATCCAAAACTGCCGGGCACTTATGAAGTCTGCTCGACCAGCACCAGGGATGGCGCGCTGAAGGAACTGACCGCGCTGGGCGGCGTTGAAAGCTTCTCGCTGTCGCCGGACGGCCACAAGCTGCTGGTGCGCTACTCCACCGCCTACATGCCGGCGCAGATCGGCACCGTGTCCAGCAGCGGCGGCAAGGTCACCCAGCTGACCGACACCCGCAGCGCCGACTACAAGGCGCGCGAGTGGATCGAACCGCAGATCGTGCCGGTGCCGTCGACGCACGGCGCCGATCCGGTTTGGGCCAAGCTGTATCGTCCGGCCACGCTGGAAGCGGGCAAAAAATATCCGGTCGTAATGTTCGTGCACGGCGCCGGCTACCTGC
This sequence comes from Duganella alba, assembly GCF_009674495.1. GTDB lineage: Bacteria > Pseudomonadota > Gammaproteobacteria > Burkholderiales > Burkholderiaceae_D > Rugamonas > Rugamonas alba. Next base: position 56,719 of record NZ_WKJN01000026.1, read on the forward strand.
AGAACGTGACCAAGCGCTACCCGGTCTACTTCCGCGAGCAGATGTTCCACAACCTGCTGGTGCAGAAGGGCTACATCGTGCTGGACATGGACTACCGCGCCTCGCTGGGCTATGGCCGCAACTGGCGCACCGCGATCTACCGCCAGATGGGCCACCCGGAACTGGAAGACTACGTCGATGGCCTGAACTGGATGGTCGCCAATCAACAGGGGGACGTCAAGAACGTCGGCATCTACGGTGGCAGCTACGGCGGCTTCATGACCTTCATGGCGCTGCTGCGCGCACCGGACCAGTTCAAGTCCGGCGCGGCGCTGCGTCCCGTCACCGACTGGACCACCTACAACCACGAGTACACCGCCAACATCCTGAACACGCCGGAGCTGGACCCGGAAGCGTACAAGGTGTCGTCGCCGATCGAATACGCCGACCAGCTGAAAGGCAATCTGCTGATCGCCCATGGCATGATCGACGATAACGTCTTCTTCCAGGATTCGGTGCGCATGGCGCAACGCTTCATCGAACTGAAAAAGGACAACTGGGAACTGGCGCCGTATCCGCTGGAACGCCACGGCTTCGTGCATCCTGAATCGTGGTACGACGAATACCGCCGCATCTACCAACTGTTTGAACGCACGCTGAAATAAGGGACTCTATGAAAAAGCTTGCCGCCTCGCTGATCCTGGCGACGTTATTCACCGCCGCCCACGCCGAGCCGAAACACCCGGCGTGGTCGCGCAGCTCCAACGTGTATGAAGTCAATCCGCGCCAGTTCAGCCAGGAAGGCACGCTGAACGCGGTCACCGCCAGCCTGCCGCGCCTCAAGCAGATGGGCGTGGACATCGTCTGGCTGATGCCGATTCATCCGATCGGCCAGAAGAACCACAAGGGCACGCTGGGCAGCTACTACGCGGTGCAGGACTACACCGCCGTCAACCCGGACTACGGCAGCATCGATGACCTGCGCAAGCTGACCAGGCAGGCGCACGCGCTGGGCATGCACGTCATCATCGACTGGGTGGGCAACCACACGGCGTGGGACAACCCGTGGGTGACGCAGCACCCCGACTGGTTCAAGAAGAACGACAAGGGTGAGATCTACTCCGTCACCTTCAAGAACGAAGCCGGCGGCACCGAGGAATGGACCGACGTGGTCGGCCTCGACTACGACAACAAGGAACTGTGGAAGGGCATGACGGAAGCCATGGCCTACTGGGTCAAGGAAGCCGGCATCGACGGCTTCCGCTGCGACGCGGCGGGCCTGGTGCCGACCGCGTTCTGGGACCAGGCGCGCGCGCAGCTGGACAAGATCAAGCCGGTGTTCATGCTGGCCGAGTGGAACGAGCCGGCGCTGCACGACAAGGCCTTCGACGCCAGCTACGACTGGCCGCTGAACGACATCATGAAGAAGATCGGCAAGGGCGAAGCCGGCGCCGCCGAACTGCGCGCCTACGTGACCAATCCGCCGAAGACCTTCCCGCGCGACGCCTACCGCCTGCAGTTCACCAACAACCACGACATCAATTCGTGGGCCGGCGCGGACAAGGATCTGTATGGCCCGGCATGGGGCGCGATGACGGTGCTGAGCTACACCCTGCCCGGCATCCCGCTGATCTACAACGGCCAGGAATCGCGGCTGGACAAGAAGCTGGAGTTCTTCGAAAAAGATCCGATCGACTGGAAGAACTATGAACTGGAAGGCTTCTTCACCGGCCTGAATGCGCTGAAGAAGCAGAACCCGGCGCTGTGGAACGGCGCCTCGGGCGGCGCGGTGCAACTGCTGGAAGTCGGCAACGAGAAGCTGTTTGCCTTCAAGCGCCAGCAAGGCGCCAACAACCTGCGCGTGATCGTCAATCCGACCAACCAGGTGCAGAAGTACAAGCTGGCCGGCGAAGGCCAGGCCGTGCTGAAGCCATGGCGCTGGCGCATCATCGTGCCGGAATAACCCCGGACGAAAGGGTCAGACCCCGCATGGGGTCTGACCCTGGCCGCAGCGGTATGCGGGTTGCGCAGGCGCCGCTTGCAGCACAGTCAAAAGCCACCCCTTAGCCCCTATTCGGTCGCCAGGCGCTTGCCGAGGCGGTACAGGTATTCCTGGCCGTCGTACAGCGACTTGACGCGGATGTGCTCATTCAAGCCGTGCGCGCCGCTGCCTTCCGGGCCATGGAACATGCCGCTGACGCCGTAGGTCCAGATACCGGCGTTGTTCAGGAAGCGGCCGTCGGTGCCGCCCGTCGACATGGTCGGCACCACCGGCACGCCCGGCCACATATCGTTGCTGATCTCTTCCACAGCCTTCATCAGCACCGGCGTCATGGGCGGCATCGGGCCATCGACGCCATCGCCGATGCGGGTGATCTTGATCTTGTCGTCGGCCACCACGCGCTGCAGGGTCGCCTGCACTTCGGCGATCGGCTCGCCCGGCAGGATGCGGCAGTTGACGGTGGCGCGGGCGCGCTGCGGCAACGCGTTGTCGGCATGGCCGGCATCGACCTTGGTCGCCACGCAGGTGGTGCGCACGGTGGAGTTGTGCACCGGGCTGACCGCGTACAGCCGGTCCAGCGCCGCCTGATCCGGCGGATCTTGCAGAATCGCCTTCATGTCGGCGGCCACCTGGCCCTTTTCAATCGCCGACATGCGCTCGTAGTAGGCGCGCGTCACCGGCGACAGCTTGAAAGGGAACGAGAACTGTCCGAGGCGCGACAGGCCGTCGGCCAGATGATAGATCGCGTTGTCCTTGAACGGCGCCGAACTGTGGCCGCCGGGATTGGTCACCTCCAGCTGGAAGCTCTGGTAAATCTTTTCGCCGGCCTGGATGCCATGGCGGACCGGCTTGCCGTCCTTGTCCAGCAGGCCGCCGCCGCCTTCGTTCAGCGCGATCTCGGCGTCGATCAGCGCGCGGTGGTGGTTGACCAGGTATTCGGCGCCGTCAAACTGGGACGGCACCAGCTCCTCGTCGCAGGTCAGCGCCAGGATGATGTCGCGTTTCAGCGGCAGCTTCTCTTTTTTGTAGAGCAGCATATTGTTGACAAAGGACGCGGCCATGGCCTTGTCGTCGGACGAGCCGCGCGCGTAGAACATGCCGTTTTCCTCGACCAGCTTGAACGGATCGCGCTCCCAGTCTTCGCGCCTGGCCTCGACCACGTCGATGTGGGCCAGCAGCAGCAGCGGCTTCTTGCTGCCGTCGCCCTTCAGGCGCGCGATCAGGTTGCCCTTGGCCGGACCGCCGGGCGGAATCAGGATTTGCAGCTCGCTGTCCTTGAAGCCGCCGGCTTTCAGGCGCCTGGCCATCTTCTGCGCCGCCACCGTGCAGGAGCCGACCGAATTGGTGGTGTTGGTCTCCACCAGCTCCTGGTAGATCGACCGCATCTGCTGTTGCACCGGCGTCAGGTCCGCGCCCTGCGCCGCGCCCGCCACCGCCAAACCCGCCAACCACCAAGCCGCCGTCTTCATATCGTCCTTGTCTGATGAGATTGTCTAATTGACTAAATTAATCCCTCCGCCATGGGGCTGTCAACAAAATGGATGCAGGCTCTTGCCAAACCCGGCAGGTGGTCGCTATAATTGCGGCCCTTGGCCTGGTAGCTCAGTTGGTAGAGCAGAGGATTGAAAATCCTTGTGTCGGTGGTTCGATTCCGCCCCGGGCCACCAAGAATATAAAAACGCCACCCTCGGGTGGCGTTTTTGCCATCTACGCCGCCCCGCCGGCATCCCGTACCCGCCGCCCGATCCATTTCCATGCCGCCGCTCGCATTGCTGCCTGCGGCACGGCATCACGTATCCGACATCAACATTCAGCGCCTGATTGCCACCGCGCGCCAACCTTGCCGCCTGGTGTTTTTATTTTGCGGGGGCGTTGTGATACGTTATAGTATTACTGCAAAGCAATGAGTGCCGTGATGATGGACCGACACTGCAGAAAACTCATCGCGACAATAGCGGTTGATCAATCAGCTCAAAATATGAATGGAGTGCACCATATGAAAAATTTGCGGCCCATAGCTTTTGTATTGGCAAGTACAAACCACGGTTCTATGCTGGTTAACAGGCACGATTATCGACTCACGCCGGCGGGTGGCTACGGCGCTGGATTTCAATTATTGAATACGTCGGCATTTGATCCTCAGGAAATTGATTTTGCCGTTCAGTTGCTTATGAGCCGCAAGCAGAACTTTGGTAATGGTGTGGTGGCGATCGACTGTGGTGCAAATCTTGGGGTGCATACGATTGAATGGGCACAAGCCATGCACGGCTGGGGCGAAGTGATCGCCTTTGAGGCGCAGGAGCGCATTTATTACGCTTTGGCAGGAAATATCGCGCTGAATAACTGCTTTAACGCCCGGGCCATTTTCGCCGCAGTGGGCGCGTCGGAGGGAGAGATATTCGTTCCTCTGCCAGATTATTTTTCACCATCCAGCTTCGGCAGCTTGGAAATCAGAAAGAAAAGTACGACGGAGTTTATTGGCCAAGAGATCGATTACACCGAGGAGAATTGTGTAAGAACAAAAATGACTTCTATCGATCAGTTAAATCTCAAAAGATTGGATTTCATCAAAATCGATATCGAAGGCATGGAGATGGAGGCCTTGGTTGGCGCGGAACAATCCATCGATAAATACCGGCCGCAATTGATGATCGAAAAGATCAAGTCGAACGAGGGAGAAATTCGCGCCTTCCTGGAAAAATTTGACTATCAGGTATTCCCATTTGGAATTAATCTGGTGGCCGTACACCAAGACGATCCGGTGGCCCAGCAACTGAGCAAGTTAAACTTTAACGTTTAATTTCAGGCCCGTCTGGAATCCAGCGGCCCAAGTCCTGCCACGGTCTTGGGCCACACGCAGGCCAATCAAGAGGCGTAATGCGCAAACTTGAATTTGCGCGCCGATATTGATTGCAGAAGAAAGAAGTACGGTTCGCCTATCTGAAGGCCACCCAAGGCACCGGGTACATGGATGGAAAGTTCGCCATGTTCTGGAACCAGCTCGGCAAATTACCCAAGAACCAGCAGGTGCATCGCGGCGCCTACCACTTCCTCAGCGCGGAAAAGGACGGCGCAGTAATGTTGAAACGATCAGTTCGTCAATCATGGAACGATCGCTCCAGAGCGTCAGATAGAGGGGATAGACGCTAGCGGCGGCGATCCGCCGGGTGATACCAGAGTTCGCGCCGCGCCAGCGGCGTGGCGGCCGACAGCAGCGGGTTACGCAGCTCGAACACACGGCGCGCGGCCAGGCTCGAACGGGCGATCATGTCGCCGAAATATTCCTGGAACAGGTGCACATAGCTGCCGTCGGCCAGCATGCCTTCCAGGCCCTGCTGGATGGCAGCGGCCAGCGCGGGATTCGATTTGTTGACGAAGAAATAGAACGCGCTCGGGTAATGCAGCGCCAGCCCCGGCGCCACCGTCAGCCCCTGTTCGGCAAAGGCCGCCGCCTCGTGCCAGACCTCAAACACGGCGCGCGGAAAATAATCGACCCGGCCGGACTCCAGCATCTTGAACATGCCGGCATAATCGGACGCGGTTTGCACCCGGTAGTGGTTGGCGCGCAGGATGTCGGTGTCGGGCCAGTCGTGCCCTTGCAGCGCGTCCAGCGCCTGCAGTTCTGCGGCCTTGCGGATGGCGCCGAAGCGCGCCGCATCGCGCCGGCGTATCATCAGCAGGCGCCAGCCGATCAGGCCCATGTCGAGCGGAATGCGCACCGGCAGCAGTTCGCGCTCGCGCGCCTGCGAGGTCATGGTCCACAGCACATCGACCACGCGGCCCGCCGCCAGTTCGGCCAGCGCGCGGTTCTGCCGCATCATGACGGTGGTCGGTTCCAGCACATGGTCGCCGCCGGAGCGCGCCAGCGCCATGCGCAGCAGGCGCACCGGGTAGTGTTCGGCGCCGTTGCCATGCCCTTCCGCCTCCGATTGCGGATACCGCACCAGCGTGGCGGCGCGCGCCGGCGTGAGCCCCAGCGCCAACGTACCGCCCAGCAGGAATTGTCTACGGTCGACCATGGGTCAATATTAACTTAGAAGCAATCCCGTGCACAATCGGCGGCGCCGCTCAGGCATGGCGCGCGGCCAGCTTGGCGCGCAGCTCCTTGATTTCGGCGGCGTAGTTGTCGCGCGCGGTGACGGCGCCGACCAGTTCCATCTCGGCCGCCAGCCGGGCGTCGGACAGGGCGGCGGCGGCGGCGACATTGCGCTCGATCTGTGCGCGCAGGTCGGCCAGCTGCGCATCCTTGCCTTCGATCGCCAGCTGGTCCTTGGCCTTGCCGACCAGCGCGTCGGTGGCAATGCTGCGGGCATTGCGCAGCTCGGCCATCAGCTGTTCGATTTCCTCGTTGCGCTCGGCCAGCCCGGTCTGCGCCGCCTGCAACGCCTCTTCGGTGCGCGCCAGCGTTTCGCGCGGACCGGCCACCGCTTCCTCCGCCGTTCGCTGCACCCAGTCGCCCAGCGCGGCAACAATGGCTTCGGGAATCTCCAGTTTCGGTGCGGTCATCACAGGCTCCAATCAAAATAGAACACACAAGATACCGCATGAGATTGCCGTCAGGCAAGTCCACTGGCGTGCGGCTGCGCGGACGCGAAACTGCCAGCATCGACGTTATCTTTAAATAACATCATCTTGGGCCAGCCACGCAACCTGAGCGGCACAACCGGGCGCATCACCATCGACAACGCCGAGCGGCATCCGCAAGACCTGGTGGACTACTAGCGCGCGCACATGCGCCACACGCGCGACGCCTGGCGCAGCGGCGTCATCGACCCGGCCGATGGTCTGCCGGACAGCGCCCGCAAGACGCTGGGCAAGCGCAAGACCATGCCGGCGCTTTACACGGCCGCCGCCGTGCTGGACGACGAAGGCGACAACTGGATCGCCGTCTTCTACAGCGCCGCGCACGAGGCGCAATTTACGGAACTGTGCGAGCAGCTCGACATCAGGCGCATCGAACGCGCCGCGTGGCGGTAGCAGGCTGCCGGCCGCCTGTGGCGCCGATCCCGCAGTTCATCGACACCCATTGCAGTTTATCGCAATGATGTCGCACGGGCATGCTAAATTGCTACGATTGGTCTTCCATTCATCAACGATGAGGTCTCCATGATCCGCTACGCCCTGCCTGCCCTGCTGCTGGCCAGTGTCCTGCCAGTCCACGCCCAGTCTCCCGCCGATGTGCCGCTGATCGAGCGCGCCAAGATCTTCGGCAATCCCAGCAAGACCGCCGCCAAGATCAGCCCGGACGGCAAGTGGCTGTCGTGGATCGCGCCGCGCGACGGCGTGCTCAATGTGTGGGTGGCGCCGGCCAGCGACCTGGCTAGGGCCAAGCCGCTGACGGACGAGAAAACCCGGCCGATCCGCAACAGCTTCTGGTCGCCGGATTCCAGGACGGTGCTGTTTATCCAGGACAAGGGCGGCGACGAGAACTTCCTGCTGTACGGCGTCAACGTCGACAGCGGCAAGCAGACCAACTACACGCCGTTTGAAAAGACCCGCGCCCAGGTGCTGCACATCAGCAGCAAGATCAAGGACCGCATCCTGGTCGGCATCAACAACCGCGACCCGCGCTGGCATGACGTCTACAGCCTCGACCTGGCCAGCGGCAAGCTGACGCTGGTGCAGCAGAACGACGGCTACGGCGGCTACCTGGCCGACGACCAGCTCAAGCTGCGCATCGCCGAGAAGGCGCGCGACGACGGCGGCACCACCTACTACCGCATCACCGACGGCAAGATCGACAGCAAGCCGCTGGTGGAAGTGGGCCTGGACGATTCGCAGACCACCGCGCCGTGGGCCTTTACCGCCGACGGCAAGACGCTGTACTGGACCGATTCGCGCAACCGCAACACGGCGGCGCTGGTGGCGCAGGATGTCGCCAGCGGCAAGACCACCATCATCGCCGAGGACGCCCGCGCCGACATCGGCCAGACCCTGACCGACGAGCGCACCGGCCGCGTGCAGGCCTACACCGTCAATTACCTGAAGCAGGAATACGTGCCGGTGTCGAACGACGTCAAGGCCGACCTGGCGTTCCTGAAGCAAAACACCAAGGGCCAGTTCACCGTCACCTCGCGCACCGAGGCCGAGGACAAGTGGCTGGTGGCGGTCGATCCCGTCACCGCGCCGGCCTCGACCTGGCTGTACGACCGCAAGGCCAAAAAGCTGACCCAGCTCTACGTCAGCCGGCCGGAGCTGGAAGGCGCGCCGCTGGCGGCCATGCATCCGCAGGAAATCAAGGCGCGCGACGGCCTGACGCTGGTGTCCTACCTGACGCTGCCGAAGGCGGTGGACCCGAGCGGCAGCGGCAAGGCCAGCAAGCCGGTGCCGATGGTGCTCTTCGTGCACGGCGGCCCGTGGGCGCGCGACGGCTTCGGCTACAACAGCTATCACCAGTGGCTGGCCAATCGCGGCTACGCGGTGCTGTCGGTAAACTATCGCGGCTCGACCGGCTTCGGCAAGAACTTCATCTCGGCCGGCGACTTGCAGTGGGGCCGCAAGATGCATGACGACCTGCTCGACGCGGTGCAGTGGGCGGTCAAGAACGGCGTCACCACCGCCGACAAGGTGGCCATCATGGGGGGCTCGTATGGCGGCTACGCGACGCTGGCAGGCGTGGCCTTCACACCGACCACCTTTGCCTGCGGTGTCGACATCGTCGGCCCGTCCAACCTGTTCACGCTGTTGCAGACCATTCCGCCGTACTGGGAAGCGGGCAAGCAGCAGTTCTACAAGCGCATGGGCGATCCGACCACCGAGGAAGGCAAGGCGCTGCTGAAGGAACGCTCGCCGCTGAACTTCGCCGGCGACATCCAGCGGCCGCTGCTGATCGGCCAGGGCGCCAACGACCCGCGCGTCAACGTGCGCGAGTCGGAGCAGATCGTCGACGCGATGGCGGCCAAGAATATTCCGGTCACCTACGTGGTGTTCCCGGATGAAGGCCACGGCTTCGCGCGGCCGGTCAACAACATCGCCTTCAACGCGGTGACCGAGAACTTCCTGGCCCAATGCCTGAACGGCCGCGCCGAGCCGATCGGCGGCGCCCTCAAAGCCTCCACCGCCCAGGTCAAGCACGGCGCCGAGTTCGCGCCGGGCCTGGCCGACGCCATCAAGTAAGGGCTGAAGTCACACCTGCCCTGCGCGCGCCAGCGAGGCGCGCAGGGTCATCGTGACGGGATGGCTGCGGGTGACGGGGCGCTGCAGGCCGTAGCAGCGGTTCAGCAGGTCGTTGACGCCGCTTTGCGTCATCTCGCGCCACGGCATGTGGACCGTGGTCAGGCGCGGCGCGGAGAATTCGGCGCTCGGCGTGTCGTCGTAGCCGATCACTGAAATCTCGTGCGGCACGCGGATACCCGCTTCCTGGAAGTACGACAGCGCGCCGGCCGCCATCTCGTCATTGGCGCAGAACACGGCGCTGCAGCGCCGGCCCGATTCCACCAGTTCCTTGGCCGCCGACCAGCCGCCGGCCGGCGAGAAGTCCTTCTCCACCGCCCACATGGCCGAAGTGTCGACACCGGCCGCCTCCAGCTCGGCCTTGAAGGCCGCCACCCGCACCACGTTGTCGGGCAGGCTGGCCGGACCGGCCACCAATGCGATGTCACGGTGCCCGTGATCGAGCAAGGTGCGCGCGGCGATCTTGCCGCCCAGCTTGTGATCGACCGTGAAGCATTGCGCGGCGATGCTGTCGAAGTAGTGGTTCAGCACCACCATCGGCTTGGGACGCGGCCCCAGCGCGGCGATGTCTTCCTCCAGCAGCACATTGGTCATCAGGATCAGTCCGTCGCAGCCGCGCTCGACCAGGAAGGCCATGCCCTCGATCGCCTGCTGCCGCGCGCCGCCCAGGCCGGCGCCGAACGCCACCACCATGTGCAGCCCGGCCGCGCGCAGTTCGGTATCGATGATTTGCAGGATCGGCGTGTAGAAGGTGCCGCTCAGCACCGGGATGTAGACGCCGATCATCTGGCTGTTCCCCGACAGCAGCGAGCGCGCCGCATGCGACGGCCGGAAGCCCAGCTGGTCGATCGCCGCGCGCACCTTGACCAGCGTGGCCGGCGACACCGATCCCTTGCCGCTGACCACGCGCGATGCCGTGCCCAGCCCTACGCCCGCCAGGCGGGCCACGTCTTTAATGGTCGCCACGTTGTGTCTTCACGTAAGTCATGATGTTCAAGAAAGTGTCGGTCCAGTAGCGCTGCTTGTTGGCGGCCAGGTACTGCACCAGTTCCTCGTGCGCGGCGGCGCTGGTGGTGATGTAGTCGCCGCCGACGCCGTGGAAGGTGAAGTTGACCATCGTACCCTGGGCCGCCGCCTGCCGCACCAGCGCGATCAGCTGCTGCCCGCTCAGGCCTTCCGGCGCATACACGCCGACCGCCTTCAGGTTCAGCGTCTGCATCGACGGCGTCACCGCCTCGCCGCCCACCTTGATGGCGACGAAGGATGGCGCGATCGCCGCCAGGTAGTCGGCGCCGGCCGCCAGCGTATCGCCGCACGGCACAGTGTAGGTGCGTTCGCGCTTGCCGTCGATGGCGTACAGCATGGTGTTGGCGACCGTCACCTGATCGAGCATCTGCGCCACGCTGGTGGTGTCGAGGTCGCGGTGCGGCTGCACCCAGCCGTGGCCGGGCGCCTTCAGCGAGCACTGGTGGAACAGACTGTGGTTGCCCAGCTCGTGGCCGTTGCGCGCCGCCGCGCGCCAGTCCGCCATGCGCTTGTCCACCGCCGGATTCGACAGTTGCAGGTAGAAACTGCCCTTCAGCCCGTACTTGTCCAGCGTCGGAATCGCGTGGTCGAGCTGGGAATCGAGGGCGTCGTCGTAGGCCAGGCTGACCGCCGCCTGTTCGCCGTGCGGCCAGTGGAAAGGTAATCCATCGCCGGCCGCCGCGACGCCCTGCCCTGACGCCACCAGCGCCGCAAAAACCACCTGCAAAGTCGTTATTTTCATCAAAAGTGTCTCTTTTTGGAAACGTTCCCAGCTCATGTTGCACTGCCTGATTACCTATGTCAACGAAAACAGGTGCACAATTTTATGGCACGCCAAATTGACTTTGAAATTCGTTCAATGCTATATTCGCATCATTGATTGGAAACCTTTCCAAACAAGGCAGGACGGTACGCAGCAGATGTTTATAAAAAAACATAGGAGATAACATGCATTATCCAAAGGCACGACAAACATTGATGAGCCTGGCAGTAGCCAGCGCCTGCGCGGCAGCCGCCGCGCCGGTCTACGCGCAAGAAGCCCCGGTCAAGGCCGCTGAAGCGCAACCGGAAGTCCAGAGCGTGGTCGTGACCGGCCTGCGCCAGTCGCTGATTTCCTCGATGAATCTGAAACGCAATTCCGACGGTGTGGTCGACGGCATCGTCGCCGAGGACATCGGCAAATTCCCGGATACCAACCTGGCCGAGTCGCTGCAGCGTATCTCCGGCGTGTCGATCGACCGCTCGATCGGCGAAGGCTCGAAGATCACCGTGCGCGGCGTCGGTCCCGACTTCAACCTGGTGCTGCTGAACGGCCGCCAGATGCCAACCTCCAACCTGGGCGACCTGAACGGCCGCGCCTTCGACTTCGCCAACCTGGCGTCGGAAGCGATCTCGCAGATCCAGGTCTACAAGACCAGCCGCGCGGAAAACGCCACCGGCGGCATTGGCGCCACCGTCAACGTGATGACCGCCAAACCGTTCGACCGTCCGGGCCTGCACGCCAGCATCGGCGCCAAGGCCGTGTACGACACCTCGAACGACAACCTGCCGGCCGACGTCCAGGCCAACCGCTCGCTGACGCCTGAAGTGTCGGGCATCTATTCGAACACCTTCGCCAACAACACCTTCGGCGTGGCGCTGACCGGCAGCTACCAGGAACGCAACCTGGGCTATAACACCGCCGCTGTCTCCAACGGCTGGAAAGGCCCTTACGCCGGCAACGCCGGCCCGCTGACCGGCGTCGGCAACCAGGTCACCAACGGCCCCGGCGCGACCGACCTGTACTCGCTGCCGCAGAATCTGAACTACAACTTCAACGGCGTCAAACGCCAGCGTACTAACGCCCAGCTGACCCTGCAGTACAAGCCGGTCGACTCGCTGGTCACCACGCTGGACTACACCTACTCGGAAAACAAGATCCAGACCAAGCGCAACGACATCTCGGCCTGGTTCAACTTCGGTCCGTCGGCCAGCTCGTGGACCAAGGGTTCGCCAACCAGCCCGTTGAGCTGGACCGAGTTCGTCAGCGGCAGCGACATCGCCATGGGCGGCGCCGACTTCGCCACCAAGACGCAGAACAAATCGCTGGGCTTCAACGCCGTGTGGAAAGCCTCGCCGACCTTGCGCTTCGAACTGGACACGCACCACTCGACCGCCGAATCCGGCGCCGACAGCCCGTTCGGTTCCAGCAACACGCTGGGCACCGCCAGCTTCAGCCGCGGCAACACCACGGTCGACTTCAGCAAGGACTTCCCGGTGCTGAGCATCCAGGGCGCCGACTTCGTCAAGGCCGGCCAGCAGGTCACCGGCTCGGTGTTCACCAACTCCTACATGAAGGGTGAAGTGAACCAGACCCAGGTCAAGGGTGCCTGGAAAGTGCTGGAAGCGTCCGAGCTGAAATTCGGCGCCAGCTACGCCAAGGTCGACAACCGTTCGGCCTTCTCCAATCAGCAGCGCGATACCTGGGGCGGCGCCACCAGCCCGGCCGACTACCCAAGCAACGTCTGGCATCCGAACTCGATCGGCCAGTACTTCGACCAGATCAGCGGCAGCGCCAATCCGAACCTGTTCAACCAGTTCTACACCTTCAACTTCGCCCAGGTGCGCCAGATCGCCGCCACCGCGTCCGGCCAGCCGGCGCTGTACATGCCGAAGTCGACCTTCGACAACGACGCCCGCACCGGCGAGAAATCGAAGGCCGCCTACGTCCAGTTCAACACCGACTGGGATACCGCGCTGCCGATCCGCACCGCGCTCGGCCTGCGTTACGAGAAAACCGACGTGGTCTCGACCGCGCTGGTGCCGGCCGCCACCGGCATCAGCTGGGTCTCGCAGAACGAGTTCCCGATCACCTTCGGCGCGCCGACCTTCACCACGCTGGGCGGTTCCTACCACAACCTGCTGCCGAGCTTCGACTCGGACATCGAGCTGACGCCAACGCAGAAACTGCGCTTCAGCGCCGGCGAAACCATCGGCCGTCCGCGCTACGATCAGATCCAGGGCGGCCAGACGCTGAACTCGCTGGTGCGTACCGACGGCGGCACCGGCTCGCAGGGCAATCCGGCGCTGAAACCGGTCAAGTCCAAGAATCTGGACCTGTCCTACGAGTGGTACTATGGCCAGCAAAACTTCTTCTCGATCGGCTACTTCAAGAAGAACCTGGAAAACTACGCCGGCCAGTCGCAGATCGACGCCACCCCGTTCAACCTGCATACGCCAGTCGGCGGCGCGCTGTGGAACGAAGCGCTGGCCAACGGCAAGTGCTTGGTTTCGGACACCACCTGTATTCGTAACTACATCTTCACCAACCACCCGACCGCGCCTGGCGTGACGGCGCCTGGCGTGAACGGCAACGTCAACGGCACCATCGTCGGCCAGCCGAGCGATCCGATCGCCAACTTCCGCATCACCTCCTTCTCCAACCAGAAGAAGGCCAGCCTGAGCGGCGTCGAGCTGAACCTGCAACACATGTTCGGCAACAGCGGCTTCGGCGTGTCGACCAACTACACCTATGTGCACTCGGGCCTGCGTTACGACAACAACGCGGTGGGCGAGCAGTTCGCACTGGTCGGTTTGTCGAACTCGTCGAACGTGGTCGGTATTTACGAGGACAAGAAGTTCACCGCGCGGGTGGCCTACAACTGGCGCGGCGAGTTCCTGTCGTCGACCTTCGACGGCTCCGGTCCGAATCCGCAGTACGTGGAAGCCTACGGCCAGGTCGACATCAGCCTGGGCTACAACTACAACGACAAGCTGAGCTTCCAGATCGAGGGCATCAACGTCGGCAATTCGATCCAGCGCGTGCATAGCCGCACCCAGAACCAGCTGGAATCGGTGACGCAAGCCGGTCCGCGCTACATGGTCGGCGCGCGCTACAAGTTCTAATACTGTTGTAGCTGCACCACGAAAAGCCGCTGCCCGACGGATAACCGGCAGCGGCTTTTCATTTATACTTTAGGCAACTCATTAAAAAGGCAAGCTATGCTGAAAAGCATCGTGATCGTCGGCGGCGGTTCCGCCGGCTGGCTGACCGCCGGCCTGATCGCGGCGGAGCACCGCGCCGCGCCGGACGGCCTGCGCATCACCCTGATCGAATCGCCGGACGTGCCGCCCATCGGCGTCGGCGAAGGCACCTGGCCCAGCATGCGCGACACGCTGCACCGCATCGGCGTGTCCGAATCCGATTTCTTCCGCGAGTGCGACGCCTCGTTCAAGCAAGGCTCGCGCTTCAACCGCTGGACCGACGGCGGCGACCACGACGCCTACTTCCATCCGTTTTCGCTGCCGCAGGGCTATGGCGAGGTCAACCTGCCCGAACAGTGGCAGGCCCAGCATCCGCAGATCCCGTTTGCCGACCTGGTCAGCTTCCAGCCCCACCTGTGCGTGAACGGCCGCGCGCCCAAGCAGGTGATGACGCCGGAATTCGCTTCGGTCGCCAACTACGGCTACCACCTGGACGCCGGCAAGTTCGGCGTATTCCTGCGCAAGCACTGCCTGGAAAAGCTCGGCGTGCATTACGTGCCGGACCACGTCACCGCTGTCAACGCGCATGAGAACGGCGACATCGCCTCGCTGCAAACGGTCAAGCATGGCGCCGTGGCAGGCGACCTGTTCATCGACTGCACCGGCATGCAATCGCTGCTGCTGGGCCAGCACTACGGCGTGCCGCTGATCGAGCAGAAGCACGTGCTGTACAACGACTCGGCGCTGGCGGTGCAGATTGCCTACCCGAGCGACAATTATCCGATCGCCTCGCAGACCTCCTCCACCGCGCAGAGCGCCGGCTGGATCTGGGACATCGGCCTGCCGACCCGGCGCGGCGTCGGCCACGTCTACGCCAGCGGCTACATCAGCGACGACCAGGCCGAAGCCGAGTTGCGCGCCTACATCGTGCAAACCGGCGGCCCGGAAGAGATCCCGCAGCCGCGCAAGCTGAGCTTCAATCCCGGCTACCGCGAACAGTTCTGGCACCGCAACTGCGTGGCCATCGGCCTGTCGGCCGGCTTCATCGAACCGCTGGAAGCGTCGGCGCTGGCCATCGTCGAAATGTCGGCCGCCATGGTCAGCGAAGACCTGCCGGCCACGCGCGAAGCGATGGACATCGTCGCCAAACGCTTCAACGACACCTTCCGCTACCGCTGGGAACGGGTAATCGACTTCCTCAAGCTGCACTACGTGCTGAGCCGGCGCCGCGACAGCGCCTACTGGCGCGACAACACGGCCGAGGTGCCGGAACGCCTGGGCGAGCTGCTGACATTGTGGCGCCACCGCGCGCCGTCGCGCAGCGATTTCAACCGTATCGAGGAAGTTTTTCCGGCCGCCAGCTACCAATATATTCTGTACGGCATGGGCTTCCGTAGCGACTTCAGCCGCTCGCCGAAACCGGAAGAAGCGGCCCGAGCCGACGCTTATTTCCAGGAAGCTGCTACATTAACGAAAAAAATGATGAACGGATTGCCAGACAACCGTACACTCATCAACCATATCAAGCTGCATGGCTTGCAAAAAATATAGAACGAGAGACAAAAATGCCTAACCCGGTTTTACTGAACAATATCGACCACCAAGATCTGCGCATCATCACCCGCCGTGGCGCCGCCTATGGCGACCAGGTCATGTCCGCCGCCACCTTCCCGGCCGAGTTCCGCGACGTGCAGGCCTGCTACCCCATCGTGTTCCGCAAGACCACCGACGGCCTGGGCTTCGAGCCGGTCGCGCTGTTCGGCTTCCAGGAGGGCGAAAACCTGTTCCTGAACGGCGAGCGCTGGGAAGCCATGTATGTGCCGATGATGGTCGAGCGCCAGCCCTTCCTGATCGGCCTCAGCGGCAACGAACTGATGGTCAACGTCGACATCGACCACCCGCGCGTCAGCCGCACCGAAGGCGAGGAAGTGTTCAAGCCGCACGGCGGCAACACCGATTTCCTGGAACATGCGAACTCGCTGCTGTTCTCGATTCACCAGGGCTTGCAAACGATGCCAGGCTTCCTGGCCGCGCTGCTTGAAAACGAACTGCTGGAAAGCTTTGCCCTCGACATCGAGCTGAACGACGGTTCGCAGAACCGCCTGATCGGCTTCTACACCATCAACGAAGACCGGCTGCAGGCACTGAGCGGCGAGGCCATCGTCAAACTGCACCAGGCCGGCTATCTGCAGGCGATTTACCTGGTGATCGCATCCCTGTCCAACTTCCGCACGCTGATCGACCGCAAGAATGCCCGCCTCGCCTGAACCCATCCGTGAGATCGCCGGCCTGGGGCCGGCCGATCTCACGGACGACATCCTCACCGCCACCCAGCCGCTGGTGCTGCGCGGCCTGGCCGGCAGCTGGCCGATGGTGCGCGCGGCGCTGGAAAACGACCGCGCCGGTCTCGACTACCTGCGCCGCCACTACCAGGACGCCACCGTCGGCGCCATGCTGGGCGGCGCCGACGCGGGCGGCCGCTTCTTCTACAACGACAGCGTGGACGGCTTCAACTTCCAGCCGGTGCACGCCAAGCTGACCGGCGTGCTGGAGGAGATCGAGAACAAGCTGGCGCTCGATCCGGCGCCCACCATCTATGTCGGCTCGACCACCATCGACACCTGCCTGCCCGGCTTCCGCGAGTACAACGACCTCGACCTCGGCGGACGCGATGCGCTGGCCAGCATCTGGATCGGCAACCGCACCCGCATCGCCGCGCACTACGACCTGCCGGACAATGTGGCGGTGGTGGCCGCCGGCCGCCGCCGCTTCACGCTGTTCCCGCCGGACCAGTTGCAGAACCTGTACGTCGGCCCGATCGACTTCACGCCGGCCGGCCAGGCCATCAGCATGGTCGATTTCCACCGGCCGGATTTTGAAAAATTCCCGAAATTCGCCGAAGCGCTCCACCACGCGCAAAGCGCCGAGCTGGGACCGGGCGACGCCATCTTCATCCCCAGCATGTGGTGGCATCACATCGAGGCGCTGTCGCCGTTCAATGTGCTGGTCAACTACTGGTGGCGGCAGTCGCCCGACTACATGGACACGCCGACCAACGCGCTGATGGCCGCCTTCCTCACCATGCGTGACCTGCCGCCAGCGCAGCGCAAGGCATGGCAGGAAATCTTCCGTCATTACATATTCGAAGCCGACACAGAAACGGCCGCCCATATTCCGGCACACGCCCGCGGCGTGTTGTCGCCACTGACAGCCGATGGGGCACGCGCACTGCGCGGGCACTTGCTTAAAAAACTGAATCGCTAGAGGAGACACCATGCGAGATCCAAACAATCGTCAACCCGTGCGCCGGGTGGTCATCTGCGGCGGCGGCACCGCCGGCTGGATGGCCGCCGCCGGCATTTCCAAGGTGCTGGGCAAGCAGCTCGACATCAAGCTGATCGAGTCGGAAGAAATCGGTACCGTGGGCGTGGGCGAAGCCACCATTCCGACGTTGACCAATTTCCACAACGTGCTGGAGATTAACGAGCAGGAATTCATGGCCGAGACCCAGGCCACCTTCAAGCTCGGCATCAGCTTCGAAAGCTGGCGCAACGTCAAGGAAGACTACATCCATTCCTTCGGCACCACCGGCATCGACCACTGGACCGCCGGCTTCCAGCATTTCTGGCACAAGGGTGTGCAGCGCGGCCTGGCCGGCGATTACGGCGACTACTGCCTGGAGTTGAAGGCCTCGCTGGAAAACCGCTTCGCCCACCTGCCGAACAACGGCATGAACTACGCCTACCACCTGGACGCCAGCCGCTACGCCAAGTTCCTGCGCCGCCTGAGCGAGCCGCGCGGCGTGCAGCGCATCGAAGGCAAGATCGTCCGCTACAACAAGCATGACAACGGCGACGTGCGCTCGGTGGTGATGGAATCGGGCCAGGAAATCGAAGGCGACTTCTTCATCGACTGCACCGGCTTCCGCGCGCTGCTGATCGGTGAAGCGATGGACGAGCCGGTGGAAGACTGGTCGCAATGGCTGTTCTGCGACCGCGCCATCGCCGTGCAGACCACCGCCATCGCCGACGCCGTGCCGCTGACGCGCTCCATGGCGCACCAGGCCGGCTGGCAGTGGCGCATTCCGCTGCAGCACCGCGTCGGCAACGGCATCGTCTATTCGAGCCGCCACCTGGACGAAGAGACCGCGCGCAGGCAGTTGCTGGCCAACGTCGAAGGCAAGACGCTGATCGAGCCGCGCGTGATCAAGTTCAAGCCCTGCCAGCGGCGCCAGACGTGGAAAGGCAATGTGGTCGGCATCGGCCTGGCCAGCGGCTTCCTGGAGCCGATCGAATCGACCAGCATCCACCTGATCCAGCGCAGCGTGATCCGGCTGATGCAGATGTTCCCGTCGGACGGCATCCAGCAGGCCGACATCGACGAATACAACGCCCAGTGCAACAGCGAGATCGACCACATCCGCGATTTCATCATCCTGCACTACCACGCCAACAACCGCACCGACTCGCAGTTCTGGATCGACGTGCGCGAGATGAGCATCCCGGCGTCGCTGCAACACCGCATCGACCTGTTCCGTGAAACCGGCCGCGTATTCCGCGTGCCGAACGAACTGTTCGCGGAAAACTCGTGGATCCAGGTGATGCTGGGCCAGGGCATCATGCCCAAGTCGCACCACGCAACGGCCGACCTGATGGGCGACGAAGAACTCAAAGCCTTCCTCGGCGGCATCAAGAGCCGCATCGACCGCACCGTGGTGCAACTGCCGACGCACCAGGCCTATGTCGAGCGCTATTGCGGCCGTCCCGACGCCGGCGCCAAAGCTGCTTAAGCCCGCAAGCGTTTAGCGATACGCAAGCGTCACCACTTAGGGGTCTGACCCAGGGTCCGGAATAGGGGCTACGCCCCGCCCTCCCTGCGGGAGGGCCCCCACCTGGCCGTGCGGGTCAGCGACTGAGCGCAGTCACCAGCTCATCAAACACCAGCCGAATCCGCGCCGGCACCGGCCCGCGCTGCGGCCGGTAAATGTAGATATCCCACGGATCAGGCTGGTGCTTCTGCAACACCGGCACCAGCCGGCCGGCGGCGATGTGCTCATCGGCCATAAATCCCGGCAACTGGCCAAAGCCCAGACCGGCCAGGATGGCATCGAACTCCGCCTCCGAATCACTGCTCAAAAAACGCGGATTGAGCGGCGAGATATGCTGCCCGCTGGCGAAGTACCAGGGCCACGCCTTGCCGGTGCTGTGATCGCGCAAGGAAGTGGTCGGCAGCTCGTGCAGCTGCTCGATGCTCTTCGGCTTGCCATACAGCGCGATCAGCTCGGGCGTGCCCACCGTGCGGAACGGCTGCGGCGCCACCCGCCGCGCCACGTAGCGGCTGTCGCGCATGGAACCGAAGCGCACGCCGATATCGATACGGTCGTCCACCACATCGGCATGCGTATCGCTGAACTGCACGTCGAAGCGCAGCTGCGGATGCTGCCGCCCCAGGGCCTTCAGCACCGGCACGATCAGCAGGCGCCCCAGCGCCACCGGCGCCGTCAGACGCACCACGCCTTCCACCAGCGACGGCTCGGCATCGGACGCCGGCTGGAACAGCACGTCCACCCGCTGCACGCTGTCGCGCGCCTGCACCGCCAGGTGCTCGCCATAGGTGGTGATCTGGATGCCGCGTGTATTGCGGTGAAACAGCAGCTCGCCCTGCACCGCCTCCAGATCCTGCACCGCCCGCGTGACGGCCTGCGGCGAAATCCCCAGCCGGGCCGCCGCATCCTTGAAGCTGCGCGCTTCGGCCGCCGCCACGAAGATGCGCAACATTTCCAATCGGTTCAGCATGGTCGATAGTTCCTGAAAATGGAATTCTCAAATCATATCATTTCCATTTATTTGCATAGCCGGGATTTCTATACTTGCTTCACTAACCAACCACAAGGAGTCCTGCCATGAGCACCAACATCGAAAACAAAGTCGTTGTCATCACCGGCGCCAGCAGCGGTCTGGGCGAAGCCACCGCCCGCCACCTGGCCGCACGCGGCGCCATCGTCGTGCTCGGCGCACGCCGCATCGACCAGCTGGAAAAAATCGCCGGCGACATCCGCGCCGCCGGCGGCAAGGCCGAAGTGCAGGCCGCCGACGTCACCAGCCGCGAGCAGGTGCAGGCGCTGATCGACACCGCCGTGCGCATCTACGGCCGCGTCGACGTGCTGATCAATAACGCCGGCCTGATGTCCATCGCGCCGATGGACGAACTCAAGGTCGACGAGTGGGACCGCATGATCGACATCAACGTCAAGGGCGTGCTGTACGGTATCGCCGCCGCGCTGCCGCAGTTCCGCAAGCAGAACAGCGGCCACTTCATCAACGTCGCATCGGTGGCCGGCATCAAGGTGTTCAGCCCGGGCGGTACGGTGTACAGCGGCACCAAGTTCGCGGTGCGCGCGATTTCGGAAGGCCTGCGTCATGAGGTGGGCGGTTCGATCCGTACCACCACCATCGAACCAGGCGCGGTCGACACTGAACTGAAGCACGGCAGCTCGCACCAGCAAAGCGCGCAGTTCGTCACCGAGTTCTACAAGCTGGCCATTCCGGCCGACTCGGTCGCCCGCGCGATCGCCTACGCCATCGAGCAGCCGGCCGACGTCGACATCAACGAAATCGTGCTGCGCCCGACGGTGCAGGAGTTCTAAGCAGCGCCCTGCCACAGGAAGGCGGCCAGATCCACCGTAGCGGCATCGCTGCGCTGGATCACGCCTTCCGCCAGCAGCTTCCCGGCCTGGCCGGGAATGAACGGCAGCAGCGCGCCGCGCGCATTGACAATGCGATGCAGCGGCAAGCCCAATCCCGCGCTGCGCCGGATATAACCGGGCAGCGCCCGCACAAAGCCCCCCGCCACGCCGATCGCCACCGTCACATCGACGTAGCGGACCACGCGGCCTGGCGGAATCGTCGGCACAAACGCCAGGAATTTTTGATAGGCGGATTCCGGCAACGGCGTGTACCGCTCGCCGATCAGGCGCACCGCGTCGCCGATCCGGATCTCGCCGCCGGTTGCGAATACGCCCAGCACGCCGCGTCGGTGCACCAGCCGGGAAAAGTCCGCCGCCACCGGCGCGATGCGCTTGCACGGCTCGCAGAACATGGTCAGCCGGATCTCGACGCCCGAGGCGGTGAGCAATGCCGAACCGGGCCGGAACAGCTCCGGCCGGTCGGAAGAAATCACGATGTTTTCCAGCAGCGCGCCGGGCGCGATCCGCAGGTCGCGCAGCTCGCTGGCCAGGGTGACCAGCACCTGCCTTGGACTGAGGCGGTGGGCGTGCACGTCGCCATGAATGCCCAGTCCGGCCTTGCACCGCATGGCCGCGTCCGGCGCCAGGGCGACGCCGGGTTGGCCTCGTACAGGCTGCAGATACAGGTGTTCGACGCGCCCGTTCAAGACCGGCTTATTTGCCGGCCACCACCACGCCGCATGCGAGGCGCTTGCCGGAGTTGCCGGTTGGCTGGGTGACGAAATCATCCGCATCGGCGTGCACGATGACGCCACGGCCGATGACGTTGCCCGGTGCGCCCGCATCCAGCGAAATCTGGCTGGTCGGCACGCTCAGGTGCAACGAGGCCTTGCCGCTGGCGTCGGCGGTGATGTTGCCGAAGTCGCCGCCGTGATGCGCCGCCGAGTCCGGCGCGCCGTGCTGGTGACTGCCCGGATTGAAGTGGCCGCCGGCGCTGGTGCCGTCCGGCGCGCTGCAATCGCCCTTCTCATGCAGGTGGAAGCCGTGCACGCCCGGCGTCAGGCCGGCGAGGTCGGCGTCGATCTGCAACTGGCCATCCTGCTGCTTGAAGCGTACCGAACCGGTCGTGGTGCTGCCCACGGTCGGTTTCAGTTCCACTTCGGCAGTGGTGGGAGCGGCTTGCGCCAGGCCGGCGGCGGCCAGCGCGAGCGCCAGGGTGGCAAAACGGAAAACAGAAGGAACAGGCATCATGGATCTCCAAATAAATTTGAATGGTGATACATTGTTGCACTAATCCCAATCAATGTGCGCACTGCTTTGTGCAGAGAGCCCCTTTTCCAAAGCGCGCTTGTCCGCTATAGTCGTTGCAAGGCGCGCACTCCGCCGCCAACCTTGCGAGGACTCCGATGAAAAAATTGTTGATAGCCGGCTTGATCCTGTCGCTCAGCGACGCAGTGTATGCGGCCGAACCGACCGCGCAGCAAAACAAGATGAAAACCTGTAATGCGGACGCCGCCGGCAAAAAGGGCGACGAGCGCAAGGCTTTCATGAAGGAGTGCCTGAGCGCCAAACCGGCCGCCGCGCCGGAACCCAAGCTGACCCAGCAAGAAAAAATGAAAAAATGTAACGCCGACGCCACCGGCAAAAAAGGCGACGAGCGCAAAACCTTCATGAAGGAATGCCTCAGCAACAAGTAAGTCGACTCCGCCGACGCAACCGCCAGACACGCCATCTCCCGCAGATGGCGTTTTTCATTGGCATTGATTATTGCCTTGGCACATTAATTGCTTAAACGTTAAATTTTAACTGACGAGCGTAATGACCACTTACCAAGTAGCCAACGCTGGCATATTCCTACCCCACATGCCCGACGTTGCCCGATGCGAACTATCGCTGCGGGAATTGAACCAGATGTGGCGGCTTATCGAGTCGTCCGCCAAGATGAACTGCCCGGCCGAAGCACGCCTGCTGCTGCCGGCCATGGTGGCCACCCGCACCGGTTTCGCGCACCTGGAACAGGCCCTGGTGGCCAATCTGGTGCAGGAAAAAGTGCGCAATGTGCTGGCCGAGCTGGGCACCCAGGCGCGCTATGCGATCGACATCCTGGTGCGCAACCTGTTCGAGCGCACCGCCGATGTCGGCTTCCTCGCCACCGACGCCGACCTGTGCAGCTTTGTCGCTGCCGGCGGCGATGACGAGGACGAGGTACAGAGCGCCCGCCAGCGCCTGTCCGACTACCGCGACAAGTACACCGTCTACGACGAAATCCTGCTGCTGGACCTCGACGGCCGCGTGCTGGTGCAGGCCGATCCGACCACGCCGGTGAACTACAGCCGCGATCCGCTGCTGCAACAGACGCTGGACGCCGCCGGCTACGTCGAAACCTTCCGCGCCACCGACCTGCGTCCCGGTAAATCGCGGGCGCTGGTCTACTCGCACCGCATGCTGCATCCGGACACCGGCGAACCGGCCGGCGTGCTATGCCTGTGCTTCAACTTCGACCAGGAGATGGACGCCATCTTCGCCGCCTACCGCGATCCGTCGCACCGCGCCAACATGCTGCTGCTCGACGCCCAGAACCACGTGATCAGCAGCGCCGACCCGCTGTGGATCCCGGCCGGCGTGCGCGTGCCGACCAACGCCGACGGCGAGCCGCAGTTGCTGATGTTCGGCGGCCGCGAATACCTGGTGCGCACCTTCAGCTCCGACGGCTACCAGGGCTATCCCGGCCCGGCCGGCTGGAAGGCGCAGCTAATGATCCCGGTCGACCTGGCCTTCCGCACCAGCGGCGACCAGTCGCTGGCCGACGTCGAGCCGGCGCTGATGCAGGGCCTGCTGTCGCATGCGCAGGCGTTCAGCCCATCGCTGCACGAGCTGATGAGCTCCGTCACGCGCACCACCCGCACCATCGAGCGCATCGTCTGGAACGGCAAGGTCACCAGCGCCGCCAACGATCAGGTCGGCGCCGATGGCAGCCACTCGGGCGGCATCAACAAGCTCAACACGGTGCTGGACCAGATCACCGAAACGGGCGAGCGCAGCGACGCGCTGTTCTCGCACTCGATCCAGGACCTGTACCAGACCGTGCTGGCCTCCAGCATCAGCGAGGCCGAGCTGACCTCGCAGCTGCTGGTGGACATGCTGGACCGTAACCTGTACGAACGCGCCAACGACTGCCGCTGGTGGGCCTTGTCGGCGCAGCTGCGGCGCGGCCTGGCGCAGCCGTCCGACGCCCAGACCAAGGCCATCGCCGACGTGCTGGCCTACATCAACAGCCTGTACACCGTGTATGCGCGGCTGTTCGTCTACGACCGCGGCGGCCGCATCATCGCCAGCACCGGCGGCGACGAGATCGTCGGCCAGTACATCAGCGGCGACACGCTGAGCCGCGTGGCCGCATTGCGCAGCGAGCTGGATCACTATCCGGAAAGCTTCGGCCCCTCGGCCTTCTACGGCGGCGAGGCCACCTACATCTACCACGCCGCCATCCGCCATCCGGAGCAGACCGGCAGCGTGGTCGGCGGCATCGGCATCGTGTTCGACTCCAAGCCGGAGCTGCTCAACATG
The DNA here is from genome assembly GCF_009674495.1 of Duganella alba. Classification (GTDB taxonomy): domain Bacteria; phylum Pseudomonadota; class Gammaproteobacteria; order Burkholderiales; family Burkholderiaceae_D; genus Rugamonas; species Rugamonas alba. The sequence goes on from NZ_WKJN01000026.1 coordinate 81,114, forward strand.
CTCAACAGCGGCGTCGCCGGCCGCGCCAGCATGCGCGCCTACTTCGTCACGCCGGAAGGCCGGGTGCTGTCCAGCACCGACGCCGCCTGCGCGCCGGGCGACGTGCTGCACCTGGACACCGGCCTGCTGGAGCTGGCCAATGCGGCCGACGCCGGCAGCGGCGCCAGCGTGTCGCGCATCATGCAGCACGACGGCCAGTACGTGATCGCGGCCTGCACCCGCAGCGCCGGCTACCGCGAATTCCGCGCGGTGGAAGGCGTCGAGCAGCCGGTCATCGCCGTGCTGCTGCAAGCCTTCGGCCCGGTGCGCAACGAGCTGCCGGCGCGCGCCGCCGTGCGCATCGAGCGCCTGCGCGACACCGGCCCGGACTTCGCCATCTTCTACGCCGGCCGCACGCTGATGGCGCTGCGCGCGGCGCAGATCCAGGAGGCGGTGCCGTTCGCCAAGGTGCAGCGCACCACCAGCGGCGGCCATCCTGCGCGCCTGGGCATGCTGGACGTGCCGCTGGCCGGCGGCAAGAAGCATTTCGTGTGGGTGTTCGACCTGGCGCTGCTGGCCACCGGCAAGCCCGGCACGGTCACCGACAACAGCCAGGTGATGCTGGTGCACCTGGGCCAGAGCGTGATCGGCCTGCTGGTGGACGACCTGCATTCGGTGCAGCAGTTCGACACGGCCGACATGACCGACTCGCCACTGAGCACGGGCGAATCGGCGCTGGCGCCGCGCCTGATCAAGGCCAACCAGGGCAATCTGCTGATCGAGGAAATCGATATCGAGCGGCTGTTCGCGCGTCTGCGCGGATAACCCTCCGTCAGGCGGCGTCGGCGGCGTGCAGCTGCTGGCGCTCCTGGCGGCGGTACAGCATCAGCGTGGCGAACAGGCCGCAGACGGCGGCCAGCGTCATCCACCAGCCCGGCGCGCTCTTGTCGCCGCTGTACTCGATCAATCCCGTGGCGATGGCCGGCGTGAAGCCGCCGAACAGCGCCGTCGCCAGGCTGTAGGCCAGCGAGAAACCGACCGTGCGCACATCGGCCGGCATCACCTCGGTCAGCGCCACCACCATCGCACCGTTGTAGCTGGCGTACAGGAAGGACAGCCATAACTCCACCTCCAGCATGCGGCCGAAGCTGGGCGACTGCACCAGCCAGTGCAGCGCCGGATACGCGGTCAGGATGGTCAGCACGGTAAAGCACAGCAGCAGCGGGCGGCGGCCCACGCGGTCCGACACGGCGCCCATCACCGGCAGCCAGATGAAGTTGGAAATGCCGATCAGCGCCGTCACGATCAGCGCGTCGGCGCTGCTCAGGTGCAGCACGCTCTTGCCGAAGGTCGGCGTGTAGACGGTGATCAGGTAGAACGACACGGTGGTCATCGCCACCAGCATCATGCCGCAGATGACCAGGCCCCAGTTGTTCAGCATCGAGCGGAAGATTTCATGCAGTTCCGGGCGGTGCTTGCGCGCCTGGAATGCGGCGGTCTCCTGCAGCGAACGGCGGATCACGAACAGCACCGGCACGATCATGCAGCCGACGAAGAACGGAATGCGCCAGCCCCAGGCGGCGATCTCGGCCGGCGCCAGCCACTGGTTCAGCGCGAAGCCCAGCGCGGCGGCCACCACCACCGCCACCTGCTGGCTGGCCGACTGCCAGCTGACGTAGAAGCCCTTGTGGCCCGGCGTCGCCATCTCCGACAGGTAGACCGACACGCCGCCCAGTTCCACGCCGGCCGAGAAGCCCTGCAACAGGCGGCCGGTGAGCACCAGCGCCGGCGCCAGGTAGCCGATGGTGGCGTAGCCCGGCACGCAGGCGATCAGCAGCGTGCCCATGGCCATCAGCGCCAGCGTCACGATCAGGCCCTTGCGGCGGCCGACGCGGTCGACATAGGCACCCAGCAGGATCGCCCCCAGCGGCCGCATCAGGAAGCCGGCGCCGAAGGTCATGAAGGTCAGCATCAGCGAGGCCAGCTCGTCGCCGGACGGGAAAAACGCGGCGGCGATGGCGTTGGCGTAAAAGCCGAACAGGAAGAAATCGAACATCTCCATGAAGTTGCCGCTGACGACACGGATCACGGTGCTGAATTGGCTGGCCACATTTACCTCGCGTGCAAAAAGCTCACTATAGTGGAAACAGTCGCTACTCAACAACACAGCCCCCGTTTTTTGCAGTTCGTCACAAAACTGTCGGCAGCGGCAGGCAAGTTCAGTAAAATCAAGATGTCGAATTTATTAACGTTACCGAGGAATTATCATGCGCCGTACCGCTGCCGCCGTCCTGATCCCCGCCCTGTTTGCCCTGAGCGCCTGGAGTCCGAATGTACAGGCGGCCGAGTCCACCCGCACGCTGCCGTCGTTCATCGCCATCAACGCCAAGGGAGCCTTCGCCATGACGGTGGAAGTGGGCAAGACGCAGTCGGTGGTGATCAGCGGCGAGGACAGGTTCGTCTCCAACCTCAAGACCGAAGTGGTCGACAATGAACTGCAGATCACGCTGCCGGACAAGAGCTTCAAGTCGAACAAGGGCGATCCGCGCATCACCATCACCATGCCGTCGCTGAGCCGGGTCAAGGTGGAAGGCGCCGGCGAGACCATCGTCAACAAGGTCAACACCGACCGCCTGGACATCAGCTACCTCGGCGCCGGCCACCTGGAAGCCAACGGCAAGGTCAAGTACCTGCGCCTGAACGCCAAGGGCGTGGGCGAAGTCGACACCCAGAAGCTGCAGGCCGAGCGCGTGGACGTCAATTTCGAAGGCGTCGGCAACGTCAGCGTCTACGCCACCGACCTGCTGAACGCGGTGGCCAAGGGCATCGGCGGGCTGACCTACTACGGCCATCCGAAAACGGTGAACAAGTCGGTGTCCGGTATCGGCAACGTCAAGGCCGGAGACTAATTGCCTAACTAATTGCCACAGTGACACAAGGTGCGAATGCGGGTAACATCAGCAGCAAAACAACCGCAACGCACCCCTGGAGGCACCCCTGTGGCTGTGGCCAACGACATTGCGCACTGGCGCGCGCAGATCTTTGCGAAACTGCTGCTGGTGGTGTTCTTGCTCGGGCTACTCACCGCAGTGCCCAGCGCCCTGCTGGCCGCCAGCGAGGGCATGTGGTCGATCGCCGTGGTCGATATCGTGGCGCTGGTCTGGATCGGCGTCATCTGGCGCTGGCGCAGCCTCTCCTACACCGTGCGCGTGGTCAACTTCGTCAGCGTGGCCTTCCTGGTCGGCATCGCGCTGCTGCTCAAGGTGGGCCCGGTCAGCCAGATCTACCTGATGGCGGTGCCGGTGCTGGCGGCGCTGCTGCTGGGCCTTCGTCCGGCGCTGTGGACGTTGCTGGTGGCCGGCCTGAGCGTGATGGTGCTGGGCTTCGAGGACAACGCCAACCTGCACCTGGAAGGCCTGCCCGACTACGGCTTCCTGAAGGCCGCCATCATCTCCCTCAACTTCAGTTTCATCACGGCGGTACTGACGCTGTCGTGCGCGGTGCTGCTGCAACACCTGGAGCGCTCGTTCGACAAGCTGTCCGACCTCAACGCCGAACTGCGCCTGACCTCCGCCGCCGTCGCGCGCCTGAACGACATGGTGCTGATCGCCCAGGTGGACCAGGACGCCGCGCAGCACATCATCTTCGTCAACGAAGCCTTCGAGCGCCACACCGGCTACCGGCGCGACGAGGTGGTGGGCCGCGACCTGCGCCTGCTGCGCGGCCCGGACACCGATCCGGGCGTGGTGGACGACATCGAACGCGCCATGGCGAACAGCGAAACCGTGCGCGCCGAACTGCTGAACTACACCAAGTCCGGCCAGCCCTACTGGGTGGAGACGGAGCTGGTGCCATTCACCGACGAAGGCGGCATCAACACCCACTGGGTGGCGGTGGAACGCGACATCACCGAGCGCCGCAAATCGCAGGACGACATCCACCGCCTGGCCTTCTTCGACGTGCTGACCGGCCTGCCCAACCGCCGCCTGCTGATGGACCGCATCGACAAGCTGCTGGCCAGCTCCGAACGCGGCGCCACCTACAGCGCGGTGATGTTCATCGACCTCGATCGCTTCAAGACCATCAACGACGCGCGCGGCCACGCCATCGGCGACGCCCTGCTGTGCAACGCCGCCGGCCGCCTGAGCAAATTGATGCGCAAGGCCGACACCGTGGCGCGCATCGGCGGCGACGAGTTCGTGGTGCTGCTGGGCCACCTGTCGCACGAGCTGCAAGGCGCCACCCACGCGGCGCTGACGGTGGCGGAAAAGATCCGCAGCGCCATCGGCCAGGATTTCGAGATCGAAGGCCAGACCTACAATTCCACCGCCAGCATCGGCGTCACCATGCTGCCCCGCTCGGGCCAACCCGGCCAGACCGCGCAGGATTTGCTGCGCGAAGCCGACACCGCCATGTACCGCGCCAAGTCGGAAGGCCGCAACGGCATCGCCTTCTTCGAGGCGGCGATGCAGGCCGAAGTCGAACACCGCCTGACGCTGGAACGCGACCTGGCCGCCGCGCTGGCCAACAACGAATTGCAGATGCACGTGCAGGCGCAGGTCGACCGCAACGGCCGCGCGGTGGGCGGCGAACTGCTGATGCGCTGGCCGCAGGCCGACGGCTCCATGATCGCGCCGGGCGTGTTCATCCCGGTGGCCGAGGAATCGGGCCTGATCGTCGAACTGGGTGCCTGGGCGCTGCGCCAGGCCTGTGACGCCGTACTGCAACTGCAGGCGGCCGGACTGGCGATGCCGCTGTCGGTCAACGTCAGCCCGACGCAGTTCCGCCAGGCCGACTTTGTGGCGCAGGTGCAGCAGGCGCTGGCCGACACTGGAGCGCCGGCCACGCTGCTGGTGCTGGAAGTGACCGAAGGCCTGTTGATCGACAAGATGGACGACACCATCGCCCGCATGCACCAGCTGACCGCCATGGGCCTGCGCTTTTCCATCGACGATTTCGGCACCGGCTATTCCAGCATGGCGTATCTTAAGAAGATGCCGCTGTATGAATTGAAGATCGACCGCAGCTTCATCATGGACACGCCGGAAGACCTCAGCAGCAAGGCGCTGGTGCAGTCGATCCTGGCGATGGCCGGCCATCTCGGGCTGCGCGTGGTGGCCGAAGGCGTGGAGACGCAGGCGCAGGCCGACTTCCTGATCGCCCACGACTGCGCCTGCATGCAGGGCTACCTGTACGCGCGGCCGATGCCGCTGGCGGCACTGATTGAACGGTTACACAGCAACACGGCAGTGGCAGCCGCATAGCCACCAACACACAGCGGGAGGTGCAATGAAACTGAGCGTCGCACAAAAAATGGGGCTGCTGGCCGGCGCCGCCCTGGCGGGCATCGTGCTGCTGGCGGGACTGAGCCAGTACCAGATGGAAGAAGTCTACGATGCCGCCAACTACTCCACCATCAACACGGTGCCCAGCCTGGTGGTGATCGACAAGCTGCGCGACAGCTTCCTGCGCATGCGCATCCGCGTCAACCAGCACGTGCTCAACACCGACGAGAAGAAGTTCGCGGAGCTGGACAACAGCGTCACCGACATGCGCAAGCTGGTCGACGACAGCATGAAGAAATACGAGCCGCTGCTGGCCGACGACAAGGACAAGGCCATCCTCGACAAGGAGAAGGCTTCCTGGGCCAAGGTGCAGCCGCAGATCGAGGCGGTGCTGGCCGAATCGCGCAGCAACCACAACGACAAGGCGCGCATCGCGCTGGAAGCGGCGCGGCCGGAAATCCAGGTGATGCAGGGGCTGCTCGACGAGCATTTCGACTACAACGTCGAACTGGGCCAGCAAGGCGCCAACCGCGCGGTGGCCGCCAAGAAGAAGGCGGCGCGCAACGCCGTCATCATCGCCGTCTGCACGCTGGTGGTGGTGGCCCTGATCAGCGCGGTCATCACGCGCGCGCTGCTCAGGCAGCTGGGCGGCGAGCCCGATTATGCGGCCGACATCGTCAACCGCGTCGCGCATGGCGACCTGACGGTCAAGGTGCAGATCAAACAGGGTGACACCACCAGCCTGCTGGCGGCGATGCACAGCATGGTCGGCAACCTGTCGCGCGTGGTGGGTGAAGTCAACGACGGCGCCGAGGCCCTGGCCAGCGCCTCCGAGGAAGTCAGCGCCACGGCGCAGTCGCTGTCGCAGGGCGCCAGCGAACAGGCGGCGGCAGCGGAGGAATCCAGCGCCGCCATCGAGCAGATGTCGGCCTCGATAGCGCAGAACACCGAGAACGCCAAGGTCACCGACGGCATGGCCGGCAAGGCCGCGCAGGAAGCGGGTGAAGGCGGCGAAGCGGTGCGCTCCACCGTGACGGCGATGCGCGAGATCGCCAAGAAGATCGGCATCATCGACGATATCGCCTACCAGACCAACCTGCTGGCGCTGAACGCGGCGATCGAGGCGGCGCGCGCCGGCGAACACGGCAAGGGCTTTGCCGTGGTGGCGGCCGAAGTACGCAAGCTGGCGGAGCGCAGCCAGGTGGCGGCGCAGGAGATCGAACAGGTGGCCTCGGGCAGCGTCAACCTGGCCGAGAAGGCCGGCGCGCTGCTCGACACCATGCTGCCGAATATCAAGCGCACCTCGGACCTGGTGCAGGAAATTACGGCGGCGTCGGAAGAGCAGTCGGCCGGCGCCGGGCAGATCAACTCCGCCATGAGCCAGCTCAGCCAGACCACGCAGATGAACGCCTCCAGTTCCGAACAGCTGGCCGCCACCGCCGAAGAGATGAGCGGTCAGGCCGAGCAGCTGCAAAGCTCGATGGCGTTCTTCAAGGTACGCTGATTACTGGACGATGGTGACGCGCTTGCCGTTCACATTGCGCTGCATCGGATTGCCGTAGACCGTGACGCTGCCCGAGCCGTTGGCGTTGGCCACCACCGACTGCGTGACGGCGGCGGCGATGCTGCCGGAGCCGTTGCTGTTCAGTTCCGCGCGTTCGCTGGTCATGCCGGCCAGGTCGGCGCTGCCGGAACCGTTCAGGCGCACCGTCATGTTGCGCACGTTGCCGCTGGCGTTGACGCCGCCGGAACCGCGCAGTTCCAGGTTCAGCGTCTCGCCGTTGACGCGGCCCAGGTCCAGCCGGCCGGAACCGTTCAGCTGGGCCATGGCGTTGCCGCTGTTCAGGCCGGAGGCGTTGAGGCCGCCGGAGCCGTTCAGGCGTGCATCGAGGCGGTCGACGTTGCCGCTGACGCGCACCGAGCGCGAACCGTTCAGCGACAGGTCCAGCGGACCGCCGCTCAGGCCGCTGACCGTCAGTTGGCCCGAACCGTTGGCCGACAGGTGGCGCAGCGTTGGCGTGGTGAACACCACCTTCAGCGGATTGCTGGTGCGGATATTGCCGTCGATCGAAATGCGCAGCGTGCCGCCGCTGGCGTCGGTGCGCACCAGCGGCAGGATGTTGCTGTCGCCTTCCACCTGGAGTCCGGCGGCTTCGCCGACCCGCACTTCCACCTGCATCGGACCATTGATGTCGATGCCGTCCAGGCGGGCGACCTGGCGGTTTTCGACCACGATATGGCCGTCGCCCTGCACCGCAGTGCCACTGAACGACGATTTGTACTGAACACTGCCATCGCCGCTGTCCGGCACCACGATAACGGCGCAGCCGGCGAGGATGGAAAGGGCGGCGAGAGCGATGATGGTACGGCGCATGATGGGGTGTCCTGGAGTTGGTAAAGTGTTGCCACTATAGCCAGCGCCCTGCCCGTTCGCCCGGGCGATGCGACAAACGGTCGAAAAAGGGGGATGAAACGCACAAACGGCGGTGCTACCATAGCGGCCATGACTACCGCCCCGCTCTCCGACCTGCAAGACCTGCGCGACCGCACGCGCCAATTCGCCCAAGCCCGTGACTGGGAGCAGTTCCACACGCCCAAGAACCTGGCCATGGCGCTGTCGGTGGAAGTGGCCGAGCTGGCCGAACACTTCCAGTGGCTGCCCACCGGCGCCGCCGCCGAGCTGGACGACGCCAAGCGCACCGCCATCCGCCACGAACTGGCCGACGTGCTGCTCTATCTGGTCCAGCTGGCCGACAAGCTGCAAGTCGACCTGCACGCCGCCGCCGTCGACAAGATGGCCCTCAACGCCCTCAAATACCCCGCCGACCCGGTGCGCAGCGACCTGCGCAAATAAAGCGGGTTCAGGTTTTGTTTTTCTACCGAGGTCGCGGGAACCACAAAACCCGCACTGCGGCGCACAGGGGTCGGACCCCGCATGGGGTCCGACCCCGAACTTTTGGGGTGACCGCCTCACTCAATCAACCGAAACCTACATGATCGGCGCCGTGCCGCTATCGCAGCAGTGGCGTGATGTCCTCGCCAAACACCTGCTGCGCCAGCGGGACGATTTGCCTGGCATCCCTGCTGTCGGCAACAGCGCTGACCCAAGCCTGGACTTTCACCCGGCCGTGCCGCTGTTCCAGCCCGCTGAACAGCGCAAGCGCAGCGCCATAGCGCCCTGCCTCGTCACCATTGTCTTCCGCGAAATCATCCGGCCCAAAGCTGAACGGACCGGGCGGCGTATAGGCGGGATCTTTCTTCCGGCGCTCCCGGTCTTCCGCGCTCAACTGGCGTTCGATCGCCTCCGGCTTGACTCGGATGCCGCCCCATGCGCCCAAATGCGCGGCGCCAAGCTTGCGATATTCCTCGGCATGGCGCGCACGCACAACTTGCGCGAGGTCGGGGCGGACTTGCCCGGTCACCTCAACGCCGGCCCATTCTGCATGGCCCTCCGAAAACCAGCGCGGCAATTTATCGCTTTGCGTGAGATGTGTCTCTTCATGCGGCATCACGGAGAGCAGGAAGTACATGGTCTTCTCATCCCACCGATCCGACTTGAACACGTTCACCCATCGCAGTTCGCCATCACGTTTCGGCGGAATGTAGTTTTCGTCATGCGTGAGCACCATCGGCGACCAGGTCATCTTCTGCTTCGGAAGCAGGTCCAGCAGTCCCATGAAACACGCAATCTTCGACGCCGCGGCGTTTGCCAGATCGGGCGCGTGATATATCCGCACGCTGCTGCCCGTCACATCGGAGCGCGCCTCGTAGTACGGCAAGTCCCCGGCGGCAGCGGCGACGGATTGAACCTGCACATGCGCCAGCGCCACACCGGGCGCCGCATCGATCCTGCATGCATCGTCGATTTGAGCGGCATGCGCCGCCATGGCCGACAGCCACGCCACCATGCACAGTGATTTTTTCATCGCGCCGGCGCCGCCATCCGGTACAGCGTTTCACTGTAAGGCAGGCGCGCGACGATGCGCGCCTTGCTGGCGACAACGCCCAGCGTCACACGGCGGCACAGGCCGTTGACCATGCCGGCCTCGCGCTGGCAAATGCCGTCCGGGCTGTCGAGGAACTCGGTCTTGCTCAGGCGCGGAAAGACCAGGATCATGCCATCGGTGGTGGCGGCCATCGGCGGCACCACGAAAATCGTCATCTGGGTATAGACGCCGAGACACACAGCAGCCAGCGCCACCACCGAAATAACCGACCGTTTCCCCATGACGCCATCCGCAGAATAGTTGATGCCGACATGTTAGTGCATTCCCTGAACAGCAATACTATCTGATTGTCACCGGCATGCCCGATTCCGGCAGCTGCAGGATGAACTGGCTGCGCAGGTCGCGCACCATCTTCCTGATGTCGGCCTGCATCGCCACGTAGTCTTCCGGCGTGCAGACCTTGGTGCCGGCCTTGCCGCTCTTGAAGCTGCGGCCGATCAGCAGCTTGCCGTCCACCTGCCTGAACTCGGCGCGGTACTGGAAGTACGGACTGGCGATATGCACGTCCGGCGGCACCGCCAGCAGCGCGGCGCGCTGCGGAAATTCATAGACCGCCTCTTCCTCGTAATCGTTTTCCGGACAGACGAAAGGCTGCGTGCGCGTCGTCTCGTTGGTCAGGCCGAACACCTGCTGCGCCAGGCCGACATACAGGCTCGACGAACTCGGCACGCCGACCGTGCCCGGCAGGTAGACCCAGTTCTCGCCCTGCCCGCGCAGGCGGTAGCTGTAGCCGTGGCCGGCCGCCTTGTCGTCCAGGTCGCCCAGCAGCACGTCGCCGCTGCCCTTGACGCCGGAACCTTTCAGCAGCGACTCGACAAAGCGCTGCTGGTCTTCCTTGCGCCAGTTGCGATGCTCGTAGCGCACCTCCTCTTCCCACCAGCCGAGCTGGTCGCGCGTGAAATCGAACCTGGCCGAACCGTCCTCGGCAATCTGAACGGTGTAGCGGTTTTTGATCTTGCCCAGCTGCGTCACCGGCGTGTGGCCCAGCTTGCCGCTGCGGGTCAGGATCACCGTCTTGTCCAGATCCCACACCGGCAGGTAGCCGGCGCTGATGTTCTCCGCCGTCGAGTCCAGGTACAAATCCAGGCTCGGGATGTAGTTGATGGCGTGATTGAACTGGCCCAGGCTGGCGACCGGCGCCAACCGGTACGAGTTGCCGGCGTTGATCAGCACCGGCGTGCTGTCGATGCCGACCGCGCGCAGCAGCGCCTCCATCAGCGTCGCATGGTCCTTGCAGTCGCCGTAGCGGTTGTCGAGCACCGCTTCGGCGTTGTGCGGCTCCAGGCCGCCGTTGCCGATGTAGACGGCGACGTAGCGGATGTTCTTGCGCACCCAGTTGTCGATGGCCAGCGCCTGTGCGCGCGGATCGCTCAGGCCCTGCGTCAGCTCGCGCGCCTTGGCGGTGATGCGCGCGGTCGGCGTGGCGGCGACAGCGGCGGCGCGGTCGTAGGCCAGGCCGACTTCGGCGAAGTTGTTGAAGGTCGAGACGAACAGGTGGCGGCCGTAATCGGCGTAGGCGACGGTGTCGTACTCGATGCGCGGATTATCGGCCTGCTGATAATCCCAGCGGTAGACGGTGCGGCCGTCATGCTGCCGCGGCGCGCTGGCCTTGAAGCCGGGATCGTCGGCGCGCAGCGGCATGTCGGATGGCAGATCGTAGATCAGCGTCAGCTGCGTGGTCGGGCGGAACAGCGGATAAGTGGCGTCGGTGAACTGGCCGGGGAACATGGCGGTGCGGCGCACGTGGCGGATCTTCGAATACAGCTTGTCGCCCACCGCGACGTCGGGATAGATCACCGACTTGATCTGCATGTCCTGGAACATCGGCGCGCCGCTGTAGGCCGGTTCCTGCTGCAGCTTGATCTGGTCCGGCTGCACCTGGATGCGGCGGCCGTCCGGTTTTTCGGTATAGGCGTCGATGACGTCGATGTCTTCGAGCGTGCGGTTGAAGTGGAACTGGCGCTGCGCCTGGGCGCCCACGGCGCGCTGTTCGTTCAGCTGCACCAGGACTTCATGGTCGAGGACAAAGCTGCCGTCGCGCTGGACGACGAAGGCCTGCACTTCCTTCAGCGTGGTCGCCGACGAGTCGGTGCCGTCATCGGCGGCAAAGACTGGCGTGGACAGCAGCATGGCAGCGCACCACGCGGCGAGCAATTTCATTTTCATGGCAAACACAGGAAGAGGCAGGAACATGCATTCTTGGCAGCCTTTGCATTTTAGTCAAGTTACCGCCAGGTAAGCTTGGCTAGAACCGCTGTGGACAGCTCGACATGGTGGGCTGGCCGAAGCTGTCGCGTCCGCCCTTGGCGGCGCTGTTCCCCGACATGCTGGCCTTGTCGGGATAGAACAGGCAGTACTCGCCGAAGGCCGTGATGACCTTGTAGATGCGCTTGGGATCGTTGGGAGCGCTGAACAGCTCGATGCGCGCGGCCTCGAACCATTTGGGGCCGACCGCCTCATGCGCCGCCGCGATGCCCCTCGACAGGCGCGCGCCGGTCGAATCGGCCGGCGGCGCCGAGGTCAGGGCCTGGCGGTGCTCGGCGCGCAGCTGGCGGTCGATGGCGCCGACGGCTCTCAATGCCTGCTGCACCACGTCGGCCGGCGGCGCTGGCGCGGCGGTCGCTGGCTCGACAGCGGC
>NZ_WKJN01000027.1 GCF_009674495.1 Duganella alba
GGCGGCGCCGCGGCCGGCCGTGTCTCGCGGCCGCGCAGCGGGGCCACGATGGCGTCGAACAGGTCGCATTCGCGCGGCGGTTTGATGAGCTGGAAGGCGACGCCGGCTTCACGCCGCTGCACGCCATCGGCGGCGTTGCGCTCGGTACTCAGCAGCACCAGGCGCGGCGGCGCCAGCGTGGTGTCGGCGCGGATGGCGGCTGCCAGCGCCAGGCCCGAGGTGCGGGGCTGTTCCATGTCGAGCAGCACCACGTCGAAGGCGCGGCCGTTCGCTGCCGCCTGCCGCAGCACGGGCAGCGTGTCGGTGGCGCTGGCGTAGGCGCAGGTGATGCGCCAGGCCGCCAGTTGCCGCTCCAGCGCGGCGCGGCTGGCGGGATGTTGATCGACAATCAAAGCGCGGATTCCCTGTGTTGCGGTGGATGGATCGTCGATATCGACGCGGCGTTTGTCGAAATTTACGGCAAACCAAAAGATTGAACCTTGAGTTAGCGCATGTTCGACGCCTATCGCGCCGCCCATCAGCTCCACCAGCTGTTTCGAGATCGCCAGGCCCAGCCCGGTGCCGCCGTGCTTGCGGGTGGTGGTGCCGTCGGCCTGCGAGAACGAATCGAAGATGCGCGCGCGCGCCTCGGCCGAGACGCCGATGCCGGTGTCGTGCACCTCGAAGCGCAGGCCGACCGATTGCGCATCCTCGCGCGCCACCATCACCCTGACGGTGATCTGGCCGGCGTCGGTGAATTTGATGGCGTTGCCGAGCAGGTTGAAGATCACCTGGCGCAGGCGGTTGGGATCGCCGCAGACGCCGAGCGGGATGTTGTAGGCGATGTCGAGCTCCAGCCGCAATCCCTTGGCCTGGGCCTGCGGCGAGAACACGTTGTCGATGTCGTCGAGCAGGTCGCGGAAATTGAAGTGGATGTATTCCACCGTCAGCTTGCCGGCTTCGATCTTGGAGAAATCCAGGATGTCGTTGATGATCACCAGCAGATGCTCGCCGGAGCGCTTGACCATGCTGGTGTAGTGGCGCTGCTGCTCGCTCAGGCGCGTGGCCAGCAGCAGCTCCGTCATGCCGAGCACGCCGTTCATCGGCGTGCGGATCTCGTGGCTCATGGTGGCGAGGAAGGCGCTCTTGGCCTGGCTGGCGGCTTCGGCGGCGTTCTTGGCTTTTTCCAGTTGCTCGGTGCGCACACTGACCTGGCGTTCCAGCTGGTCGCGGTACTCGGCCAGCGCGGCGTCGCGGCCTTCGACTTGCGCCAGCATGTCGTTGAAGCTGTCGATCAGCGCGCCCAGCTCGTCGCTGCGCTGGTGGGCGATGCGCGGCGTGGCGTGGCCGCGGCTGACCTGCTGCGCCGCCGCGATCAGCTGGCTGACCGGCTCGGCGATGCTGCCCTTGAAGCGCGCCGCCGTCAGCAGCGCCATCATGAATGACAGCGCGGCGGCGGCGATGGCGGCGCCGAGGTTTTTCAGGATGTCCAGCCACATGCGCAGTTGCGAGCTTTCCACCATCACCACGCCGATGGCGTCGTCGTCCTGGCGCAGCACGCGGTAGACGCGCAGGGCGGGCGCCCACGGCGGGCCGCTGCGTTCGGTGGTGACGTCGGTGGCGATGACCGGTGCGTTCAGTTCGTCCGGTCCGTTCTGGCCCTGCGGCAGGCGCGGCGTGGTGTAGCGCGCCAGCAGCTTGCCGGCGCTGTCGTAGAGCGCCGCTTGCAGGATGTCCTGTTCGACCGCCAGCGTGGCCAGCGTCTGGCTGGCCTGGCGGCGGTCGGCGTACAGCAGCGCGGTCTTGCTGTTGCTGCCGATGACGCCCGCCAGCGAAGACAGCTGCTGGCGCGCATCCTCGCTGTGACTGAGCACCGAGGTGGCGGCAAACGCGACGAACACCAGCAGCAACGCGCTGCCGGTGGACAACACGGACATGATCGTGAGCTTCTGGCTCAGACCGGAGCGTTCAAAGTTGAACATTGCATTCTCCCATCCGTTGATTCCAATAAGAAAAATATATGGATCAGGCAGGCTCGGCATTGATTTTTATCTAAGACTGCACGTTTGCGCTTGCTCAAACGATGGTCGATTAAACGTTGCAAGCTGCTAGCATGGAACGCAAAAAAATCTTGTTCGTGGCCGAGGCGGTGACGCTGGCGCATGTGGGCCGTCCGCTGGCGCTGGCGCAAACGCTGGACCGGCAACACTACGACGTGCACTTCGCCTGCGCGCCGGGGTATGACATGTTTTTTAAAGGCAGCGAGGTCACCAGTTGGGTCTTGAACAGCATCTCCAGCGCGCGCTTCCTGGCGGCGCTGGCGGCAGGCAAGCCGGTATATGACGCGGCCACCTTGTCGCGGTACGTGGCGGACGATCTGCGGCTGTTGCAGGCGTTGAAGCCGGATGTGGTGATTGGCGATTTCCGCCTGTCGCTGTCGGTCAGCGCGCGGGTGGCGCAGGTGCCGTATGTGGGCTTGATCAACGCCTACTGGAGTCCGTATGTGGAACAGCATTACCAGGTGCCGGCGATCGCGCTGTCACGCGTGCTGCCGGTTGTGCTGGCTGACCGGCTGTTCAACCTGGTGCGGCCGTTGGCGTTTGCCTTGCACAGCCGGCCGTTGAACCGCGTGCGGCGCGACCACCACCTGCCGTCGCTGGGGCGTGATCTGCGGCGTATCTACACCGATGCGGATTACGTGTTGTATTCGGATATTCCGGAGATGTTTCCGGCGCATGAGTTGCCGCTGTCGCATTCCTATCTTGGGCCGGTGACGTGGTCGCCGCCGACGGAACTGCCGTCGTGGTGGGACAGCTTGCCGGTTGCGCGGGACATCGTCTACGTGACGCTGGGCAGTTCGGGGCAGGGCGCTTTGCTGCCGCAGGTGTTACAGGCGCTGGCGCCGTTGCCATTGACGGTGATTGCCGCCACCGCCGGCAATGTCGATGCCGGGCTGTTGCCGGATAATGCCAGGGTGGCCAGCTATCTGCCGGGTGAGCAGGCGGCGCAGCGGTCGCGGCTGGTGATTTGCAATGGCGGCAGTCCGACCAGCCAGCAGGCGCTGGCGGCCGGGGTGCCGGTGCTGGGCATCGCGGGCAATCTGGATCAGTATTTGAATATGGATGGGGTGGTGCGTACCGGCGCCGGTTCCTTGCTGCGTTCAGATCGGCTATCGGAAGAAAGCTTGCGCGCGACGGCGTTGCAGTTGCTGACGCGCCCCGAACCACGCGCCGCCGCAGGCCGTGTCGCGCAGCAGTTCCAGCGCTACAACGCGGGGGCGCGGCTGGCGTATCTGTTGGCGCAAATAGCAGGGCCTTGAAGCTGACGGCACCTGCGCAACCCGCACACCGCTGCGGCCAGGGGCCGGCCCATGGGCCGGCGGGGCGCAGCCCCTATCCCTGACCCTGGGTCAGACCCTTTCGTCAGGGGTAAAAAAAAGCGGACCGCAGGGTCCGCTATTAACCCGCTGCTGCTGCGGTCAGGACTGCACCTTGCGGCGCGTGCCCAGCGCGAGACCCGCAAAGCCCAATCCGATCAGTGCCAGCGTGGCAGGCTCCGGAATGGTGGCGAAGCTCTGCGACGAGTCCACCTTCAGGAATGGCACTGTGGTGGGGGTAGAACCATCCCACATCATGGTTGGAGTGAAGAACGACGGCACATTGGTGGTGCCGGTAAATTTGTCGATGAAGATCGAACCAGTCACCACGTCCAGATACAGCGGGTCCACATAGTCGATCATGAAGCGCGAATCGAACGAGCCGGTGCCGACAGCGCCGGAAGCGCTGAAGCTCGCCTCATTGAATACCAGATGGCCCGACAGGATCAGCACACCATCGCCATCCACGCCGCCAGCGCCGCACCCCGCCGAGGTCACGCCTTCGCCATAGCAGCGCACGGTGTTGGCGCCGTTGCCCGGCACGGCTTTGCTGCCGTCGGTGATGTTGTCCAGGTAGATCGCCATGTTCTGCACGCCGGCGTGCAGCGGATCGACGTCCATCGCGGCCGACTGGGTGGGCGGCAAACCGAAGTTGACGGTGGTTGCCGTTTGCGCGGTGACCAGCTCCTGGAAGCGCACCACTTTGCTGATTTCAAAAGTGCTGTTGAGTCCGGCTGGTGTGACGATGGCCGGGATATTGCTGTTGGACATAGTGCCAACCACCATCTGCGAACGCAGTTCGGTCAGGTAAGGGGCGCCGGCGCCAGGGCCGACGATGTTGCCGGGGATGAAGCCAGTCGCCAGGCCGGTATCGGTGACATTGGTCCACAGGTCAGCGTAGGTGCTATAGGTACCGGTGCCGGTAGGGTCCAGGCCCAGCGTAGGGCCGGCGCTGGCGGTCAGCGGCGCCGCCAGCGCGGCTGCCAGCATGGCGACGGCCAGCGCGGGTTGGTAGGTTTTCATGTGTGCTCCTCGAAAAGGGCCACGGGGATCGAGGCCGTATCGCTGAAAGAGCAAAACCCTTGCCAGTGCTGGTGATTCCTGTGAAATCAAACACTTGCGCGCGCCGTTGGCGCGGTGGCGCCGGCAAGTGTAAAAAAATCCGTCAGGCCTGGCCGGGCGCGGCCTTGAGGCGACGCGCCGGAATGCCGCCCCAGATTTCGCCGGCGGCAATCTGCGTGTCCTTGGTGACCACCGCGCCGGTCGAGACGATGGCGTTGTCGCCGATTTGCACGCCGGCCATCACCACCGCTTTGGCGCCGATGGTGACGGTGTTGCCGATGTGGACCGCCTTCAGTTCCAGCTTCGGCCCTTCGATCACATGCGCGAAAATCACCGCGTCGTGGCCGATGATGGTGTTGCTGCCGATGTGCGTCAGCGGCGGATCGAGCAGCGCGCCGGCGCTGTAGGTGTTGGCGCCCAGCCGGGCGCCCAGCGCCAGGTAAATCAGCCGCTGGATCGGCACCGGAATGAAGTGGGTGCGGATCAGCGAATTGAACAACAGCAGGTAGAACAGGATGTTGACGTTGGCCACCAGTTCATGACGCGAATGCTCGGCCACTTCGCCTTCGCGCAACGGCAGCGCCAGCAGGAACAAACGGTAGACCAGAAACGCATACAGGTAGAGCAGCACGACAGCGGCCAGCACCAGCGTGACGCCGCGAAAGTCACCGAGCGGCAAGCGGTCGACCACCAGCGCGGTGGTGCCGATGGCCAGCAGCAGGATCAGCATCAGCAGCCACAGGAACACCGCCACCTGGCAGAACTTGATGGCGCGCATCAGCGGCCTCCATTGCCCGGCACCAGCAGTTCGCGCAGCGGACGCCGCAAGGAGCGCGCCGACGCCGGCTCGCCGGCGCCGATGCGGCCCATGAACACCGCCGCGTCCCAGTCCTGCTGGCCGACCAGGGCCGCGCCTTGACGCGACAATTCCGCCGCGCGCTCCTGCATGCCCGGCGTGCTGGAGAAGATACGCCCCTCGCGCACGTAGCGCGAGAAGATCAGCGGCGTCATCTCCGGCTGCATCTGCAAGCCAAGCGAGGTGGCGGTCAGCCAGAAGCGCTGCATGGCGCGGCCGGCGGCGACATAGTCGTCGATGCGTTGCGGCCTGGGCGATGCGGTCAGCACGAAATGCGCGGCGCAGGCCAGCGATGGAATCAGGTCCATCTGCAGGCGCGGCGCCAGCGTGCCGGCCAGCCAGGTGTTGAAGAAATGTACGCGGTTCCAGTCCTGCATCACCCAGCGCATCAGTTTGGTCGTCATGCCGTCCGCGCCCAGCGCCTGGTCGGGAATGCGGTCCTCGCTGTAACAGGCGTTCCACTCGATGATGGACTTGTGCACGCGGTGCGCTTCCGGCATGGTCAGGCGCAGCTTGGCGTTGCGGAACATCAGGCGCGCGGCGGCCATGCGCCGGCTGCCTTCCAGCCAGCGGACCTGGTAGCCCTCCGGCAGCGCGGCGGCCAGCGTGGCTTTTTCCACCACCGTCAGCGGCCGGCGGCTGAGGGCGCGGCGCTGCACCGCGCGCGGCAGGATGGCGTCGGCCAGCGGATCGGCCTCCATGCCCGGCGCGGGCAGCAATTCGATGCTGAAGGTGGGGCGGTTGTCGGGCGTGTCGGTGTGGCGCATGCTGCGCAGCGTCAGACCGAAGGTGCTGGCGGCGATGGCCATGGTTTCCAGCAGCGCGCCAAGCGAGATCTGGCTCGGATGGCCGTCGAGGTCGTAGACGCAGTGGTCGCGCGTGTCGTGGCCGTGCACCACCAGCCGGCGCTCGTCGAGGATTTCGAAGCGCCATGGCTGCGTGTTGTCGCCGCTCGGCGCCCAGCGCGCCAGTTCGAGGATTTGTTCCAGCGTCGTGTCCAGCTGCTGCATCGTGTTCATGTGCTCTCTCCGGGCCGGCGCCGCTTGGCCAGCATCATCGCCAGCCGTTGCAGCGGATGGCGGTTGCCGCCGGGACGCCAGGTGCGCACCAGCTTGTTACGAAAGGCGTCGAACTGGTAGCCGCGCGGGGCCGCCAGCACGTCGCCGCGTTGCAGCAGGATCTTCAGCGCCTCGGTGGCGGCCGCGCCCGCGCACAGCTCGCAGCCCATGATGGTAGACGGGCCGCGCTGTTCCTGCAAATTGATGGCCGACGGATCGACCAGGTAGCCGCCATGCAGCCCGGCCGGCGCCAGCCCGACCAGGAAGCGCAGGGCTTTTTCCATGTCCGGCTTGTCGCCCCAGCCGAAGTATTCCTCGAACGTCATGTGGCCGGGCAGGAAGTTCATCACGGCCGTGCCCATGCCCAGCGGCGCCGCCGTCACGGCTGGAATGCCGAGCCGGGCGCAGGCGGCAAAGGTGGCCTGCCGCGCGCCGAAGGCGAAGAAATCCAGACCGTCGACGTACAAGTCTACACCGTCGAAAAACCGGGCCAGATTGTCCTGGTTGACGCCGTCGGGGAAGCGCACCAGCTTGAGTTCCGGATTGATGTCGAGCGCCAGTTCGGCCAGCACGTCGACCTTGGGCTGGCCCAGCGACGACATGGTGGCGCCGACCTGGCGGTTGAAGTTGGCGATGTCGAAGGTGTCGAAATCGGCGATATGGAAAGCGCCGATGCCCAGCCGCGCCAGTGTCAGCAAATGCACGCCGCCGACGCCGCCCATGCCGGCGATGGCAATGCGCTTGGTACGCAGCGTCGCCTGTTCGGCCGGCGTGACCCAGCCGATGTTGCGCGCAAAAGCCTGTTGGTAGTTGAATTGATGTGTCATGCGTCTCCCGTTTTATGGGGTTGGACGCATGGGCACGTAAAAAGTTCCGCAGAGGATGAAAAAAAACCGGCTCACTGGGAGCCGGTCTTCATCAGCAGCAACCGCCGCGCTTGCCTGCGCCGCCGTAGCGGGCTTCCTGGCGTTCGCGGAAGAATTCCTCATACGTCATGTACGGCTCGCCCGGATGGGTGGTTTCCCGGTGCGTGACGTAGACGTCGTAGTCAGGCAGGCCCATCATCAGGCGCATGCTTTGCCCGAGGTAGCGGCCGGCCTTGGCGATTTCGCCCAGCATCATTGCACCTTGGCGGTGGACAGGATCATCGGGCTTTCGTTGGCGGTCGGCTTGCTGTTGGCGCGCGCCGCCATCACGGTGCGGGCGCCGAAGATCAGCACGCTCAACACCACGATCACGAAGAAGCCGGCCAGCGAGGCGTCCAGGTAATCGTTGAAGATCACCTGCTGCATCTGCGTGATCGACTTGGCCGGGGCCAGGATCTTGCCTTCATCGAGCGCCGCCTGGTACTTGGCGGCGTGGGCCAGGAAGCCGACTTTCGGATTGGCGTCGAAGATCTTCTGCCAGCCGGCGGTCAGCGTGCACAGCAGCAGCCAGATGGTCGGCACGATGGTGACCCAGGCGTACTGGCCGCGCTTCATCTTGTACAGCACGCAGGTGCCGAGGATCAGCGCGATGGCGGCCAGCATCTGGTTGGCGATGCCGAACAGCGGCCACAGCGTGTTGATGCCGCCCAGCGGATCGACCACGCCCTGGTACAGGAAGTAGCCCCAGGCCGCCACGCACAGGCCGGTGGCGATCAGGTTGGCGAAGGTGTTCTCGGTTTTCTTCATGGCCGGCACGAAGGCGCCCAGCAGATCCTGCAGCATGAAGCGGCCGGCGCGGGTGCCGGCATCGACCGCGGTGAGGATGAACAGCGCCTCGAACAGGATGGCGAAGTGATACCAGAAGGCCATCATCTCTTTCCCGCCCAGTACGCCGGACAGGATGTGGGCCATGCCCACCGCCAGCGTCGGCGCGCCGCCGGCACGCGAAATGATGCTGTGCTCGCCAACATCCTTGGCGGTCTGCACCAGCATTTCCGGCGTGATGAAGAAGCCCATCTGCGACACCGCATGTGCGGCGGACTCGGCCGTGGTACCCAGCAGCGCGGCCGGCGAGTTCATGGCGAAGTAGACGCCCGGGTCAATGGTCGAAGCGGCGACCAGCGCCATGACGGCGACGAACGATTCCATCAGCATGGCGCCGTAGCCGATGAAGCGGGCGTGGGTTTCGTTCTCGATCATCTTCGGCGTGGTGCCGGACGAAATCAGCGCGTGGAAGCCGGACACGGCGCCGCAGGCGATGGTGATGAACAGGAAGGGGAACAGCGAACCCGACCATACCGGACCGGTGCCGTCGATGAACTTGGTGAAGGCCGGCATCTGCAGATGCGGCGCCACCACCAGGATGCCCAGCGCCAGGCCGACGATGGTGCCGATCTTCAGGAAGGTCGACAGGTAGTCGCGCGGCGCCAGCAGCAGCCACACCGGCAGCACCGATGCGACGAAGCCGTAGCCGATCAGCATCCAGGTCAGCTCGGTGCCGGTGAAGGTGAACATCGGCGCCAGGGCCGGATTTTCCTGCACATACTGGCCGCCGAAGATGGCGCCCATCAGCAGGATGAAGCCGATGATCGACACCTCGCCGATGCGGCCGACGCGGATGAAGCGGGTGTACACGCCCATGAACAGCGCGATCGGGATCGTCGCCATCACGGTGAAGCTGCCCCATGGCGAGCCGGTCAGGGCTTTCACCACGATCAGCGCCAGCACCGCCAGGATGATGACCATGATCATGAAGGTGCCCAGCAGCGCGATGTTGCCGGGAATCGGGCCCAGCTCGGACTTGATCAGGTCGCCCAGCGAGCGGCCGTCGCGGCGCATCGAAATGAACAGCACGATGAAGTCCTGCACCGCGCCGGCAAACACGACGCCGGCCAGGATCCACAGCATGCCGGGCAGGTAGCCCATCTGCGCGGCCAGCACCGGGCCGACCAGCGGACCGGCGCCGGCGATCGCGGCGAAGTGGTGGCCGAACAGCACGTACTTATTGGTCGGCACGTGGTCGAGGCCATCGTTGAGTTTGTTGGCCGGCGTCATGCGGCGGGCGTCGAGGCCCAGCACTTTGTCGGCGATATACAGGCTGTAGAAACGGTAGGCGATCAAATAGACGCAGACCGCGGCGATGACGATCCAGATCGCGCTGATCGATTCGCCGCGGTGCAGGGCGACCACGCCCAGCGCCGACGCGCCGGCCAAGGCCAGCGCAGCCCAGCCGAGCTTGCTGGCCAGGGTGTTCGGTAAGGTGTTCATGCTTCCTCCAAGGTTCTCTTTTTTACCTCCGGGGTCAGGTCCCCCATTTCTACACGGTCTCTGCCGTAGCGCACTACGGCAGAGACCGTGTAGAAATGGGGGACCTGACCCCGGAGTTACTTATGATCAGTATTCAGGATTGTGATATCAGCCGCAAGCGCAGCACTACGCATGGCTGGTGCGTACAACTACGTAGGATGGCGGGCGCGCGGCAGCGTAAAATCGCGGCTACAAGAAGAGAGGGAGGCGCGGCGTATGAAGTTGCGGCAAAAAGTGATTTTCCTGGCCATCACGCCGCTGATCCTGGCGCTGTGCGCGATCGCGCTGGCGGTCCGGCACCAGTCCGTGCTGCTGGCCCAGCAGCAGCGCGACACCATCCAGCACGCTTACCTGAGCAGCAAGGAGGCCGAACTGAAGCACTACGTGGCGCTGGCCTCGCATTCGATTTCGCACCTGTACGAATCCGGCCGCGACGACGAGGCCACGCGCCAGGAGGCGATGCGCATCCTGGCGTCGCTCAGTTACGGCGACGACGGCTATTTCTTCCTGTACGACATGCAGGGCAACACGCTGATGCATCCACGCCAGCCGGAGCTGGTCGGCCAGAACCTGTTCGGGCTGCGCGACGAGAACGGCCAGCTGACCATCCAGAACCTGATCCAGCGCGCCCGCGCCGGCGGCGGACTGGAGCGGTATATGTGGGTCAAGCCGTCCACCCATAAACCGGTGGCCAAGCTGGGCTATGTGATCGCCATGCCGAAGTGGGGCTGGATGATGGGCACCGGCATCTATCTCGACGACGTCGACCAGGCGCTGGCGCAGATCGACGTCCAGCAGTCCGGCAACATCCACAACACCATGCTGTGGATCGCCGGCATCGCGATCGCCGCCGCCGTGGCCGTGGCCAGCTCCGGCCTGGCGCTCAACATCAGCGAGCTGCGCGTGGCCGACGCCAAGCTCAAGGTGCTGGCGCAGCGCGTGGTGGAGTCCCAGGAGGAAGAGCGGGCGCGGCTGTCGCGCGACCTGCACGACGGCATCAGCCAGTGGCTGGTGTCGATCAAGCTGCAGATCGAGGCCGGCATGATCCGGCTGTCCTCCGGCAAACCGGAGCAGCAGCAGGCGGCGCAGGCGGTGTTCGAGCACGCCGCCGACCAGCTCAGCAACGTGATGGCCGAGGTGCGCCGCATCTCGCACAACCTGCGGCCGGCCATCCTGGACGACATCGGCCTGGCCGCCGCCCTCCACCATCTGGGGCAGGAGTACACCCATAGCAGCGGCACTCCGGTACACTTCGAAGCATCCGGCTGCACCGACGCCTTGCCGGACGTCGCCAACACCGTGCTGTTCCGGCTGGCGCAGGAGGCGCTGACCAATATCGAGCGCCACGCCGGCGCCAGCCGCATCGACATCACGCTGGCCGGCGAGGCGCTTGGCGTCACGCTGCGCATCCGCGACGACGGCCATGGCTTCGACGCCGAAGGCATCGCCCTGCATCCGCAGCGCGGCATCGGCTTGCGCAATATGATGGAGCGGATGGACGCCATCGGCGGCCGCTTCGAGATCCGTTCCTCGACCGACGGGACCGTGGTAACGGCCTATGCCGCCAACAACAGTGAAATGCTATGACGAAGACAATCAAAATCCTGCTGGTCGACGACCACCCCCTGGTGCGCGACGGCCTGCGCGCGCGGCTGGAAGCCATGCCGCAGTTTGAAGTGGTGGCCGAGGCCGGCGGCGCGGCCGAGGCGCTGGAACAGGCCGCGCGCCATCCGGCCGACCTGGTGCTGATGGACATCAATATGCGCGGCACCAACGGCATCGAGGCCACCGCCCAGTTCAAGCAGGCCTTCCCGCAGATCGCCGTGCTGATCCTGTCGATGCACGACAAGCTGGAATACGTGTCGCAGGCGATCCAGGCCGGCGCGCGCGGCTATGTGCTCAAGGACGCGCCCGGCAAGGACATCGTGGTCGCCATCGAAACCGTGATGTCCGGCGGCATCTATTACAGCGCCGCGCTGGCGCGCCAGCTGGCGCAGCCGCAGAACCAGGACAACCAGCTGACCTCGCGCGAGCACGAGGTGCTGCGCCACATCGCCCACGGCGAGTCGAACAAGCAGATCGCCCGCGCGCTCGACCTGAGCGTGCGCACGGTGGAAACCCACCGCCTCAACATCAAGCGCAAGCTCGGCATCGAAGGGCAGGCCGAACTGATCCGCTTCGCGGTGCAAAACGCCCAGTAAAGTGTGGGGAAAAGCCGACGGCGCACGTCGATAGTATTAAGCAAGTTTCAACAGAACGTGTTTGTACAGCAATATCTGATATATTTCTGCACCGATCGCTGAAATATTGCTATTGTGTAAAATATTACGTTTGGCGCGCCAGATTGGTCTTATACTGGTCGTATTGATAACTGCACTGCTCTGCTTCTGGTATATGGTTGCCATAAGTTAAGTGTTGCACTAAGATGGCGCGCATAACCCTTATGAGATATTGATGTCTGCGCCTGAAATCAGCCTGTTTCCACTGGTGGAATTACAAGCAGTATCCAACGCTCATAACGAGTGGGTGGCACTGATTTTTGAGCTCGCGCCTGACGCGGGCGACCCTTTCCAGGCAACACTGACCCTGCTGAAAACGCCGGACGTGTTTGCCGCCCTGGCGCCGCTGGAGTGCATCC
The DNA here is from genome assembly GCF_009674495.1 of Duganella alba. GTDB lineage: Bacteria > Pseudomonadota > Gammaproteobacteria > Burkholderiales > Burkholderiaceae_D > Rugamonas > Rugamonas alba. Next base: position 12,203 of record NZ_WKJN01000027.1, read on the forward strand.
TGCCCGTGCCGCAACCGCATCTGCTCGAACAGTCCCAGCTGGAAGACCTGCCGCCCAACCGCATCATCCTGCGCGTACCGTCCGGCGCCTGCGGCGACGCGGCGGTGCAGCGCAAGCTGGCCAACTATGCCGAAGCGGGCTACCGCATCATGGTGGAAGGCGTGGCCGAAGGCTCGGCCGCCACCATGTGCAGCGCCCGCGCGCTGATGGTGGACGCGTCGCTGACGCTGCCGCCGGTGCTGGCGCTGGTGGCCCAGCCCGGTCCGCACCTGGCGACCGGCATGGGCAGCGAAGAGCGCATCGCCGACTGCGCCAAGGCCGGCTTCAGCTGGTTTACCGGCGACTTCGCCCGGCATCCCTCGCAGGACAGCAACATCGGCGACGGCACCTCGCGCAAGCGCCTGCTGGCGCTGCTGGGCCTGCTGGCGCGCGACGCCGACTCGCGCGAGCTCGAAGTGCTGCTGAAGCAGGACCCGGCGCTGGCTTATCACTTATTGAAACTGGTGAACTCGGCGGCTTTTGCGCTCAGTTCGCCGATCCACAGCTTCGGCCAGGCCATCAACGTGCTGGGCCGCCGACAGTTGCAGCGCTGGCTGCAACTGCTGCTGTACGCGCGCCAGCAGGACGACGGCCTGGCCAATCCGCTGTTGCCGCTGGCGGCGGTGCGGGCCTCGATGATGGAAGGCCTGGCCAAGCAGCTGGGCTGGGACCGCGACCAGCAGGACATGGCCTTCGTGGCCGGCGTGTTCTCGCTGCTGGACGTGCTGCTGGCGATGCCGATGACCGAAATCGTCGCCGCCCTCAGCCTCGACCTCGACGTGGTGATGGCGCTGCTGGACCGCGCCGGCCCGCTGGGCGACCTGCTCAAGCTGGTGGAGCAGCCAAACGGCGCCGACCTGGAACAGGCCGGCATCTCCCGCGAAACCTATTGGGAAGCGCAGTTGCAGGCTTACCACTGGGCGATTCAGGTGAGCAGGAACATCTAACCCATGCTCGCGCAAACCGGCTCCGATTTCCTGACCAACAGCGCGGCGCTATGCGACGCGGTGTTGCGCTTGCGCGGCACCGCACTGAGCGAGGAACTGGGGCGCATCGTGCGCGCCGTGCTCAACAGTCCGCTGGGCGAATACCTGCCGGCCGACTCCGCCTCGCTGCTGCTGCGTGCGCCGCTTGAAGCGGTACAGGCCGCCAACGACGACGCCGTGCCCAGCCTGAGCCAGGACATCTACTTCGACCAGCATTATTTCGGCCGTTTCGTGGTGTCCGGCCGCGCCGACTACAGCGCGCAGGACCGCCAGCACCTGGCCAGCCTGGCCAGCCTGGCGGCCAGCGTGCTGCAGGTGCACTCGGTGGCGCAGCGCACCACCCACGCCTACGTGCAGGTGGAAGCGCAACTGCAGCACCAGGCGCAGATCCTCGACCAGATTCACGAGTCGGTGCTGACGATGGACATGAACGGCTTCATCATCAGCTGGAACAAGGGCGCCGAACGGCTGTTCGGCTACACCTCGGTGGAAGCGGTGGGGCGCAACATCCTGTTCCTCTACGATGACGAAGACATCGGCTTCCACGACGACTTCCTGGAATCGGGCGGGCGCCTGATGGAGGTGCGCCGCAAAAAGAAGAACGGCGAGGTGTTCTGGGCCAGCCTGTCGCTGTCGCCGCTGTGCGACATCCACGACCGCTCGATCGGCCTGATCGCCTACCTGACCGACATCACCGAACGCAAGACCGCCGAGGAACGCATCCACCACCTGGCCTATTACGACGCGCTGACCGGGCTGCCGAACCGCACCCTGCTGACCAAGCTGGTCGACCAGGCGCTGATGGTCGCGCAGCGCAACAAGGCGCACGGCTGCGTGCTGTTCATCGACCTCAACCGTTTTAAACTGATCAACGACACGCTGGGCCGCAACATCGGCGACGCGCTGCTGGTGGAAGTGGCGCACCGCTTCCGCTCGGTGCTGCGCGACCAGGACCTGGTGGCGCGGCTGGGCGGCGACGAATTCGCTGTCGGCCTGTTCGACATTGGCCAGCACTTCGAAGCGAGCATGGTGGCGCAAAAGCTGCTGGCCACGCTGAACGCGCCGATGCTGATCGACGGTCACGACCTGCGCGTCGGCGGCAGCATCGGCATCAGCGTCTACCCGCAGGACGGCGCCGACGCCGAAACCCTGTTGCGGCTGGCCGACATCGCCATGTACCGCGCCAAGCAGGAGGGCGGGGCGGACGGCGACCACGTGGCCTTCTACAGCCAGGACATGAACCAGGGCATGCAGGAACGCATGCGCATCGAAACCGGCCTGCGCAACGCGCTCGGCAACGGCGAACTGCTGCTGCACTACCAGCCCAAGTACTCCATCCAAGACGGCAAGATCATCGGCGCCGAAGCGCTGGTGCGCTGGCGCCATCCGGTGCGCGGCCTGGTGCCGCCGTCCGAGTTTATTCCGCTGGCGGAAGCAACCGGACTGGTGGTGCAGGTCGGCGAATGGGTGCTGGAAACGGCCTGCGCGCAGGCGCAGGTGTGGAAGGATGCCGGCCTGCCGCCGATCCGCCTGGCGGTGAATGTTTCGGCGCGCGAATTCACGGCGGCCTTGCCGGGGCGCGTCAGCGAGACGCTGAAGCGCTACGGGCTGGAACCGTCGTGGCTAGAGCTGGAAATCACCGAAAGCACGCTGATGCACAACATCGACCGCGTGATCGGCATCATGGACCGCATCACGGCCATGGGCGTGACCTTGTCGCTGGACGATTTCGGCACCGGCTATTCATCGCTGTCCTACCTGAAGCGCTTCCCGATCGACACCTTGAAGATCGACCGCTCGTTCACCATCGGCATTCCATCCGATACCAACGACTGCGCGATCGCCAACACCATCATCAGCATCGCCCAGCAGCTCAAGCACAAAGTGATTGCCGAAGGCGTGGAGACGGTGGAGCAGTTGGCGTTCCTGAAGAATTCCGGCTGTGACGAAGTGCAGGGCTACCTGTTCTCCAAGCCGCTGGAAGCGGACGCCTTCGAACGCGCGCTGAGGGAAAATTGGCTGCCAGATAGCGCCTACCGTGCGGCCTAGGTGGTTTTGGCTGTAGAAATCTGTATAATGCTGCACACTTAGGAAGCGTGGCCGAGTGGTTGAAGGCAGCAGTCTTGAAAACTGCCGACGGTTTGCGCCGTTCGTGAGTTCGAATCTCACCGCTTCCGCCAAGAAACAAAATAACCGCCCACGAGGCGGTTTTTTGTTTCTTGGCGGAAGCGAGCAGGGTGCCTGCGCACCCTGCGTGTGAGATTCGAAGGGCATGGCCCTACCGGGCCATCCCGCTCCGAATCGCCCAACTGCTGGGCGCCCAGCGCCCAGCCCCGCGCGCCGAGGGCGTGCGTTTCCCACCTAATATTCATTCGCCAATAGCTCAGTCCGTGTAGAAATGAGGGACCTGACCCCATGTTCGTGACCCCATGTTCGCCATGTTCGTGACCCGATGTTCGTGTGACCCCATGTTCGCCATGTTCGTGTTCGTGCATGACTGTTCGTGCATTTGGTATCTCCGAAAGTAGAGGGTAAACCAAGTGCGCCCGGCGGTGATTGAGCCCGATCTATAGCGCTACGCGAGGCATACCTTCGGCGTAACTTCTAAGAAATGTTCAACGCGTTCATAGGGAAACTGCTGCATCATTAGTTCTAGTTGCTAAATTGCATATATTGAAGATATCGAGTAATGTTATACAGTCAACTTCATGAGGATGCAATTATGGCACAAACTGTTCCGCAAATTTCGCTAGGTATAGTGCACGGCAATCATTCAGAAGTTGAGGTTGCTCTATCTGAATTCACCGAGCAAAAAATCGGTCGATCAAACGTTTTTGGGTTGGCTGGACCGAACGATTTGGTGCAGATCATTGCTGATATCCCAGGGTGGAAGATTATCGGCGGAGCTGTAGCTACGGTCTATTTTAAAGCGCTAATCGGTGAGATCGCGAAGGACCACTGGAAAGAATACGGCCCTAAAATAAAGGAGGTACCGGCAGCACTGCAAGCTAAATTTGTTCGGTTGGCCAATGCTCTTAAGAGGGAGAGCGATAACGAATGGCCTGTTTCGATAGGGCTGACCGAACCAGTGTTTTGCATGCACGACAGAAGTGACCGCGTATCGCTTCATGATTTATCGCCGGAGGAGCTGGCTCGCAACCTCTTTATTTTTTCGCACTGCGCGCAGCCCGTCTCTGAGTGGCTATCTGGGGTCTATGCTGTTCAAAAACAAAAATACGAGGTTTCAGTAACTATGCAAATCACAGGGCGCATTCCAGGAGAGTCGCTTGGAACACTCATAGTGGAGTTGCACCCGGCGAGGGATATAGACCTGCGCAATTATGGAGGCGTGTCCAGACGTGTTTACGATCAGTATGGAAAAATCATAGAAGAAACGCGTGTTAGCTGATCCAGTATCGGATGTGTGTGCCTAACATTTACACGAACTTGCAGGGCAGACGCCATTATCGTGCAAGCAATTCGAGCAAGAATGTCATCTTCATGCCAGTGCGGTCCTCATAGGCCGCATGATTGCTCATTTAATGCGGGGTCGATTCCGCCGCCTGAAGACGAGGCCACGGTGGCCGGTGGGCGTGGTATTTTGGATGTGGGTGCGAAAGTAGGTACGAATTGTGGTGCTGACCTTGAAGCCAGCATGGATGGTAGTGGTGTGCATTACACCGCTTGCGCCAAAAAAATGCAAAAGCCGCCCATTGGGCGGTTTTTGCATTTTTGGACGGAAACGGTGAGTTCGATGGGGGCATCTAGCGCCGAAGTTCGCGTGTTCTTTTCCATTTATTAAAATCATTCCGATAATAAAAAATAGAATGAAAATTTCTAATAAAAAGTTCTATTCTCTTTAATAAAAAATTCTCTGAAATAAGATTGGCTTTGCCATTTTCTCATTAATGGTAAGAATCTCCACGTTCAAAAAATACTTCCTTCGCCTACTCTCCGTAAGGCTACTTCTTTAACGTCCGTTTTCCTCCCTGATGGCATGTTGCTTGCTGTACTGCGCGTGAATTAATAACAAAGTTAAACCGCGTATTTGTCCAAGACGGTTTCACGCCAGAGCACGTAAGAAAGCACCAGCTGTTTGATCCGGCACGATGTATTGATCTCTTTCGTGCGAATTCCTGTTTTGCCGGATTAAACAAGGCTGGATTGAAGCAACATCAGAAGGAGTAGAAATGAATTTGTTGAAGCAAGTCCTTATTAAATTGGCAGTCGTCGCCGGCTTGGCGGCGATCATGCCGGCCTACGCGGCTGACACGCCCACACTCGGTACGGACAAAGACCTGGTGCTCAGGGGCGATGCCAGGTGCACGCAATGCCACGACGAGAGCGACAGCCCGAAACTGCTCTCCATCGGCAAAACCAAGCACGGCACCAAGGCCGATGGCCGGACGCCGACCTGCACCAGCTGCCACGGCGCCAGCGATGAGCATGTGAACAACAAAGGCGGCAGTTCCAACCGTCCGAAGCCGAGTGTGGTCTTCGGCGAAAAAACCAAAACCCCCGCCAGCGAACGCAATGCCGCCTGTCTGGCCTGCCATAGCGGCAGCAACCGCATGTTCTGGCCCGGCAGCATCCACGACCAGCAGGCGGTGGCCTGCACTTCCTGCCACCAGATCCACACGGCGCACGACAAGGTGCGCGACCGCGTCACCCAGCAGGAAAAATGCTTTACCTGCCACAAGGATAAGCGGGCCGAAGTCAATCGCCCATCGCGTCACGCCGTCAAGGAAGGCAAGGTCACCTGCTCCGATTGCCACAACCCGCATGGCTCGGCCGGCACCAAGCTGATGGTGCGCGACACCGTGGTCGACACCTGCTACACCTGCCACGCCGACAAGCGCGGCCCCTTCCTCTGGAGCCACCAGCCGGTCAACGAGGATTGCAGCATCTGCCATAACCCGCATGGCTCGACCACGCCGAAGATGCTCAAGCAACGCATGCCGTTCCTCTGCCAGGAATGCCATGAGCCTGGCTCCCATCAAGGCCTGGCCGCGTCGGTGGACCCGAAAGCGCCGCTGATTCAGCGCGAAGCCACGGGCGGGCGGTCCTGTGTGAACTGCCACACCACCATCCACGGTGGCAACAGCCCCGCGAACAGCAGCATGGTTCGCTCGTTGACGCACTAAAGGACCGCACATCATGAAAACCAACTATGCATTCAATCTTCCATTGACCGCAGTGGCCGCCGGCTTGCTGCTGGCGTTTGGCCCGGCGTCCGCCCAGGATGCCGACGAGGTGGCCAAACTGATCCGTCCTGAAAGCAGCGTCAGCGTGGGCGCCGCGAACGTCAATGGCACCGCCCGCCGCTTCGGCGAGTACACCGGCCAGAACACCAGCGGCGGCTATTTCATCGGCGACGCCGACATCAAGACGCGCGACGATGCCAGCGGCACCTGGTGGCGTCTCAACGCACGCAACCTCGGCCTGGACAACCGCGAGATCCGCGTCGAATACGAGAAGCAGGGCGATCTGGCCGTGTTCCTCGAATACGGGGAGCTGACGCATTACGATCCCATGACCTTCAGCACGGCGTTGGGCGGCGCCGGCACCTACCAGCAAACCGTCAACACGGTGACCAGTCCCACCACCCTGTATGACTCGCAGATCACCCGCAAAAACACCAAGCTGGGCTTCGACAAGGTGCTGGACAAGGGCTTGAGCGTGCAGGTGCGCTTGCGCAACGAGGACAAGCAGGGCAGCCGCAACACGGGCTTCTATGATGTCGGCTCGCATCTGTCGTTCCTGACTGAGCCGCTGAACCAGAAAACCCGGGAAATCGAGGCCACCATCAACTACGCGGGGCAGAACCTGCTGCTGTCGGCCGGCTACCTCGGCTCGTTTTTCACCAACGACAGCGACCATTACAATGTGACCGGCCACGTCGGCGCCTATTCCGCGTCGATCGATCCGAATATGTCGCTGGCGCCGGATAATGAGGCGCACAATGTTTTCGTGTCGGGCAACTACAGGTTTACGCCGACCACGCGCGGCTTGTTCAAGGTTTCCTATACGCGCGGTTTGCAGAACAACGATTTCTATTCGCCGCTGCGGGCCGGGCTGCCGGCCACCTCGCTGCAAGGACGGGTGGACACCACGGCGGTGACAATGGGACTGTCGAGCAATCCGAGTTCCCGCCTGGCGCTGAACGCCAACTTGCGCTACGAAGACCGGCAGGACAAGACGCCGCTGCTGCGCTATTTCACCGGGACGCCGAGCTACACCGGCAGCGGCTACAACAACGACACCTCGCGCCGCAACGTCTCGGCCAAGCTGGACGGCACATATCGCCTGCCCATGCTGTTCAGCGTTGTCGGCGGCTTGGACTGGACGCAGGTGGACCGCACCTTGCCGGTCGCCAGATCGCTTGACTGGCACCGCAGCACCGATGAATGGTCGGCGCGGCTGGGACTGCGCCGCTCGCTGGCGGACAACCTGAACGGCAGCGTCAGCGTCGTCCACAGCAACCGCACCGGCGACGTCTATGCGCCCACCACCACGTACGCGAAAGGCTTCAGCGATTTTTACAGCGGTGCGGCCAATACGCTGACGCCAAGCTTCATCAACCCGATTCACTGGGCGGACCGCAAGCGCGACAAGGTCAAGGCCAACCTGGACTGGACGCCGCTGGAAGCGCTGTCGGTGCAATTTATAGCGCAGTCCGCCTGGGACCGATACGGCGCCTACAATGGCTCGCCGGTTGGCAATGACCGGGGCCGGGCGGTGCTGCTGTCGGCCGACGCCAGCTACGCCTTGTCGGAGGACAGCAACCTGACCGCCTGGATTTCGCAGGACGACACCCACATGCGCCAGAAAACCAATATGGGCTATGTCGGCAACGTCGCGCAGTCGCCGTGGTCGGCGAATCTCGGCAATCTCGGCAAGTCGATCGGCGTGGGCGCGAATGTCAAGGCGTCGGAGAAACTGCGGTTGAGCGCCGAATACCAGCTGTCGCTCGACCGCAACGAGTTCGGCATGCAGGGCAACGGCGTCACCTCGGCGCCTACCATCACCAACCGCCACGCCAGCCTGAAGTTGACCGGCGACTATGCCTACCGCCCCAATATGGGCGTCAAGGTGCAGTACGTTTACGACCGGTGGCGTTCCAACGATTGGACCTGGTCTGGTGAAAGCCTGTATGGCGATGGCACGACGGCGAACGTCTATCCCAACCAGAGCGTGAATTACGTTGGCGTCTTTGCGTACTTCAAATGGCTCTAGCCTGAGCCTGGCGACCCGGCCCTGGCCGGCCGGGTCGTTTTCGTCCTAGCCGAGCAGCCAGCTCGCCAGGTCCACCGCCAGCTTCAACGCCTTGAACGGCAGCGTCAGGGCGAACCACAGCACGGCCAGGCACTGATCGTTGAGCCAGTGCGAAATGCGCACGATGCGCTGTTCGGCAGCGCTGCCGTCGAACAGCAGGCCCATGGGAATGGCCACGAAAAACCCCCAGATTCCCCACAGCACCATCATGCCCGGCAGCAGCAGGTAGCCAACCAGCACCGCGTAGCGCAGCCACCAGCCGATCACCACCATGATGCCCAAGGTCAGCAGCACACAGCTCAGGTACAGCAAACCGTACAGGGCGAAAGTCATTTGATCTCCATGTGGTCAAGGGAACAGATATTCTCCGGATGCTGGCGACACATCATGTCGCAGCGCGCTGCGACGCGGCTCGTCGCAACGCGGCCGTACCATGCCGGCTTCACTGTCGACCGAGGAGCCAGTATTGTTTCATTCCGGGATTTTCCATGAGGTGCGCGGTAGTCTGGCGCTGCAGCGCGCCGCCTTTGTTGCCGACCAGCGCGCCGACGATGCGGCGCAGGTGCCGCCAACGCTGTTTTACAGCACCGACGCGGCCGGCCTGCGCGGCGTCATCGCCGGACGCGCGTTGCCGGCGGTGCTGTCCGGCATGAGCAGCATGCACGCCGAGATCGATGCCGGCATGGCGCGGCTGCGCTCCTTCGTCACGGACCGCCTGGCCCGCCACACCGATGCGGGACGGCGCTTCTTTTGCGAAGAAGTGCTGGCCTATCTGCAGCGCATCGCGCTTGGGAATGCCACCGGTTACGAAAGCTTTGTATTGCGCCTGCATGCGGGAGTCGCCAATGCCGCCGGTTATCGTCTCGGCCTGTCCACCGCCAGTCTGGAGGTGCGCGGCGACGCCAGCGCGGCGGGCGGCGCGCTGCGGCTGGCCCGGGCGATTTACAGCCGCGCGCAACAGCAGTCCTTGCTGGAGCGCTGGTGCGCGGCGTGCGAAGACAGCTATGTCGACGCATTGGCCTTGTTCGGCGCCGAGCGGCATGACAGTTTTTTGGCCACATGCTGGGATGCGTTTCTCCAGGTCGCCATGGAACTGGTGGTGCTGTACCGCGACCCGGAACGCGCCGCCGAGCAGGAATGGGTGGCGACCCTGCTTGACCTGCGGCCGTTGTCGGAGCGCGCCAACGACAATGTGCAGTACGCGCTTGCCGCGAACGCGCTGGTGCCGTATGTGTCGCTGCCGTTGCGCGCGCAAGGTGAAACGCCCGGCCTGTGCCTGCAGCAGATTCTGGTCGATGCGGCGCTGACCGGTCCGGCGGCGACGGCGGGCGTCTCGGCCTTTTTGCGCCATCACGGCCTGTTTGGCGTGCAGGTGTTCACCGAAGGGAGTACCGCATGAAGCCGCTCGTGATTTTCTCGCATGGCAAGGAGTCCGGACCGTGGGGCCGCAAAATCCAGGCGCTGGCCGCGCTGGCTTCGGACTGGGGCGCGGAAGTGTTCAGCGTCGATTATCGGCTGCCGTCGCCGCAGTCCGGCACCTTTCACGCCGAGTGTGAGCGCCGTGTGGCGCAGCTGCTGGCCCATCCGGTGGCGGCGGGGCGTCCGCTGGTGCTGGTGGGCTCGAGCATGGGCGGCTATGTGTCGGCGCGGGCCAGCGCCACCTTGCGGCCGGCCGGCCTGTTCCTGCTGGCGCCGGCTTTTTTTCTTGACGCCTACGCCGAGCCGGCGCCCGCGCCGCATGCCGGCCACACCGCGCTGGTGCATGGCTGGGGAGATGACGTGGTGCCGCCGGAACACAGCATCCGCTACGCGCGCCAACACCGCTGCAGTCTGCACCTGCTCGACGGCGATCATCGCCTCAATGACGCCTTGCCGGCGATCGCGCCGCTGTTCGCCGGTTTTCTGGCGCGGCTGCCTCCTGCGACATAATCTGTCGCAGGGGCGCGTATCGTGGTGACTGTCGGCGCGGTGCCGGCGCCACCGGAGAAAACATGACGCAACAAGTACCTGACAAGCTGGTGATCGCGATTTCCTCGCGTGCCCTGTTCGATCTCGACGAGAGCCACCATATTTACGAAACCGACGGCCTGGCCGCCTATTGCGCCCACCAGCGCGCGCATGAAAGCGTGCCGCTGGCGCCGGGCGTGGCGTTTCCGCTGGTGCAAAAGCTGCTGGCGCTGAACACGCCCGATCCGCAGCGGCCTCGCGTGGAAGTGATACTGGTGTCGCGCAACAGCGCCGACACCGGCCTGCGCATATTCAATTCGATCCGCCACAGCGGCCTCGATATCGTGCGCGCCGCCTTCACCGGCGGCGCCAGTTCGCAGCGCTACCTGGCCGCGTTCGGCGCCCACCTGTTCCTGTCGGCCGACGCCGGCGATGTGCGCGCCGCCATCGACGCCGGCTATGCCGCCGCCACCATCCTGCCGTCGTCGGGGCAGGGCGAGGGCGCCGGCGGCCAGCTGCGCATCGCCTTCGATGGCGACGCGGTGCTGTTCTCCGATGTGTCCGAGCGCATCTACAAGCAACGCGGCCTGGCCGCCTTCGCCGCCAACGAACTGGCCGAAGCCGGCACGCCGCTGCCGGGCGGTCCGTTCAAGGAATTCCTGGCGGCGCTGCATCGCATCCAGGCCGATTTTCCGCAGGACGCGGCGCCGCTGCGCACCGCCCTCATCACGGCGCGCTCGGCGCCGTCGCACGAACGCGCCATCCGCACCCTGCGCGCCTGGAACATCAACATCGACGAAGCGCTGTTCCTGGGCGGCATGCCGAAAGGGCCGTTCCTCAAGGCCTTCGGCGCCGATATTTTCTTCGACGACCAGCAGGGCCATTGCGATTCCGCGCGCGTCCACGTCGCCACCGGCCATGTGCCGTATGGCGTCGCCAACGAGGCGCCGGCCAGCCTTCCGTTTTCTGTTGTTTCCCAATAGAATGCGATTACACAGCGCTCACCCGGATCAGACACCGATGGCCATCAACCAACACTCCCTGCTGCGCCAATGGCACATGCTGCGCATGGTGCCGCGCGCGCCGGCAAAGATTACCGCACGCGAGTTGCGGGACCGTCTGCAGCGCGCCGAATTCGATGTCCACGAGCGCAGCGTGCAGCGCGACCTCAACGAGCTGGCGCAAGTCTTCCCGCTGTGCGTGGACACGCGCGACAAGCCGTTCGGCTGGAGCTGGCAGCGTGACGCCGCCAGTTTCGATCTGCCCGGCCTGAGCACGCCGGAGGCGCTGACGCTGGCGCTGGTCGAGCAGCACCTGCGGCATGTGCTGCCGCCGGCCACGCTCGACGACTTGCAGCCGCACTTCCAGTCGGCCGCGCGGGCGCTGTCGGCGCCGCAGGGGCCGGCGCCGTCGCGCTCCTGGCTCGACAAGATCCGCACCGTGCAGCCGATGCAGCCGCTGCTGGCGCCGGACATGGACCCGGTCTGCCAGCGCACCGTGTACGAGGCGCTGATGCAGGAACGCCAGCTGGCGCTGCGCTATCGCAAGCAGGATGCGGCCGAGCCAAGCACCTATCCGGTGGTGCATCCGCTGGCCATCGTCCAGCGCGGTCCGCTGATGTATCTGGTCTGCCTGTTCGCCGACTATGCCGACGTGCGCACCATTGCGCTGCACCGCGTGGTGGCGGCGGAGATGCTGTACGAACCGGCGCGCAAGAGTCCGACCTTCGACATCGACGACTACATCGCGCAGGGGCAGATGGGGGTGGTGACGGGCGCGCCGATCGAGCTCGACGCGGTGTTCTCGGCGGTGGCGGGCAAGCATTTGTACGAGACGCCGCTGAGCGCGCAGCAGACCCTCACGGCGTTGCCGGACGGCCGCCTGCGCCTGGTGGCCAGCGTGCCGAGCACCAAGGCGCTGCTGTGGTGGCTGCTTGGCTTCGGCGACGGCGTGGAAGTGCGCGGGCCGGCCGAGCTGCGCGCGCAGATGCGCGCCACCATCGACAACATGGCGCAGGCCTACCGCGCCGCCTAGCGCCCGCGATACAGGCGGGACAGCAGATTCACTTTGCCCATCTGCTCGGGAGTACTGACCCTGGTGCTGGCCAGGCCCGGGTGCATCACCACCACGGCCAGGCTTTGGGCGCGCGATACCGCGACGTTGAGACGGCGCGTGTCGAACAAGAAGTCCAGGCCGTGCGGCGCATCGTTGGCGTCGCTGCTGCACATCGACACGAACACGATCGCCGCTTCCTGACCCTGGAACCGGTCCACGCTGCCGACCTTGGCGCTGGCGCCGCCGGGCAGGCGCGCCAGGCGCGCCTTCAATTTGTTGACCTGGAAATTGTAGGGCGCGACAAACAGCATGTCGTCCCAGCCGCCCAGGCGCTCGGCGCCGTGCTTGTCGACCACGGTGCGGCCCAGCAGTTCGGCCGCCAGCCCGGCGATCGCTTCCACCTCCTCGTCGCTGGCCTGGCTGTTGCCCTGGTGTGCGACCGGCACGATGACGATGCCGGCCTCGCGGTCCAGCGGCCCGGCATAGCCGGCCGGCACGCGCACCACCTGGCGCTCGGTGCCGGCAGCCGCTTGCAGGCGGCCCTCGTAGACCGCGGCGGAAATAAACTGGTTGACGGCCGGATGCATGCGCGCCGTGGTGTCCAGGAAAATGCCGCGCTCGGGGGCGATGGTGGCCTGTTCGCCCATCAGGTAATCCAGCGTCGACAGGCCGCTCTCGCCCGGGTGCGTCCCCTGGGTCGGCTGGCCCAGCTGCATCTGGTCGCCGATCAGCACCAGATTGTGGGCGGCGCCGCTCATGCCGACCAGATTGGCGACGCTGACCTGGCCGGCCTCGTCGACGAACAGGTAGTCGAACTGCCGCTCCAGGTCGGCGCGGCAGAAGCCCCATGCGGTGGTCCCCACCACGCAGCCGGGCTGGACCCATTCCGCCAGTCCCTGGTTGGCGAGTACCTGCACGCCGAGCCCGGCCAGCGCCTCGTCGGTGGGCTTGGTGCAGGCGAAGGCGGCGTCGATGCCCTGGTCGCGGCACACTTCGGCGCTGCGGATCAGCAGGTTGTTGATGGCCTTATGGCTGTTGCTGCTGATGCCGACTTTTTTCCTTGCCGCATCAGCGCGGCGATCACGTGCGAGGCGGTATAGGTCTTGCCGGTGCCCGGCGGTCCCTGCAGCGTGAGGCAGGACGATTGCAGGCCGGAGATCGCCGCGATGATGCCGGCCATGCGCCCGGCGCCGCTGCCGCTGACCACGGCGGCGCCGGGCGCGCGGCCGGCGATGCGCGGCGGCTGGCGCCGCAGGAAGTCGAGGATGGCGGTGTCGCCGGCGGCGTCGTGGGCCAGGTAGCGCTGGGCGACGCGTTCGATGGCGCCGGGAATCGGTTCCGGATTGATGTACTCATTCGGAATCAAGGTGATGCGCGGCGCCGGTTCGGCTTTGGCCTTGAGCAGCAGCAGTCCGGCCGTGGTGTCGACGCTGGACACCGTGACCTTGCTCTGGGCCGCGTCCAGCACGAAGTAGTCGCCCGTCAGGCCCTTGCATTCCTGGTTGGGATCGAAGCGGTATTCGTAGGTGAGATTGCGCTCGCTGGCTTTGCCCTTGAACGGCGCGCGTTCGGTGCGCTGGCAGCCGGCGATGCAGTCGAGGTCGTCGAACAGTTCGCTGTCGGTATTGCCGAGGCGGTCGAACAGGCGCCAGAACATCGGCTTGTTTTCGCGCCGATGGAATTCGAGCAGCCATGCCAGCGTTGCCGCCACCGGGTCGGCCGCGGCGCGCGCCTGCAAGGCGGCGCGCAGCGGCGAGACGGGCGGCGGCGCCTGCGGGGCATCGGCCTCGTCGCCGCCCTGGTTGGCGAAGACGATGCCGCTGGCCTGCTGCTGTTGGCGCAGCCAGTCCACCAGTTCCTGGGTGGAGTCGCAATCGTCCTTGTTGTAGGCGCGGATGTCGGCCAGGACCGGTTCGGTTTTCCAGGCATCCGGCGTGGGCGGCCGGCCGCCGTGGTCGTGCGCGAACTGGCTGCGCCAGGCGTCGTACACCACCACGGAATCGCCGCCGTTGGCCACTTCCGTGTTGCGCTTGGGACGATACAGGTGTTCGACATTCTTGATCGAATAACGCGGCTCGCCGACCAGCAGCGCACCCTTGACGACCTTGTACAGGTCGACAAACACGTTGTGCCGCAGCAGCTGGTCCACCTCCATTTCGCAGATGCCGTAACGCCCCATCAGTTTCCGGCAGGCGGTAATCTCATAGCTCGCATAGTGGTAGATGTGCATGGCGGGATCGCGCTGCCAGCGCGCGTAAGCCCAGTGGATGAAGTCGGCAAAACACTGCTTTTCCTGCGCCGCGTCGTGGGCCCAGAAGTCGATGAACTGGCGTTGCCCGTCGGCGTCGAAATAGGTGCTGCCCCACAGGTATTCGAGGCCGTCTTTGTCCAGCGGAAAACCTTCGATGTCGAAGAAAATATCCTGCGGCGAGGCCGGCGGCAGCAGCCACAAGCCCTGACCTTCGGTAGTCAACAGCTGATACAGCGGCACGGCTTGTCCGGCGCTGCGGTGTTGCAGGCTGGCCTGGGCCCGCAGCCTGGCCAGCGTTTCCGTGTCGAGTCCCTTGACTGCGAAGCCGTCCGGCAGTTCCGCCAGTTGCCGCAGGGTGGTCACGCCGGCCGCCTTGAGCTTGCCGATCTGGCTCTTGCGTATTGTCGCCACCCGGCCCAAGTGATCGCGGTCGAGCAACAGGCCGGCGGCGTACTCGGACCAGCGGCCCCAGTCGTCGGAGTCGGCCGGGTCAGGCTGCGCCGCGCTGTCGAAGCGCGCCTGCGCGGCAAGGAAATCGGCCTTGATGCACTGGTAGTAAGCCAGGTAGTTTTCGGTGCGGAACGGCACGTCCTCGGCGCTGCCCAGCGCCACCGTCAGCGTGGCGGGCAGGCGCTGCTGGATGGTCTCCAGCATCTCGGCGTAGCAGCACATTTGCAGCAGGTAATCCGGCTTGACTTTCGACGCCAGCTTGGTGTCCCAGATCTCGTAATGCCAGCCGCCCAGCGCCGAGGCGCCCGGCGTCTTCACCAGGAAATCGGCCACGCCGGCAAAGGGCGGCAACTCCAGGTAGGCCTGATAAATGATGTCCGCGCCGCCGCGCAGGGCGGCGAGGGTGGCGGCGGCGCGGTCCGCGCGCGGCCCGCGGGTGGGAATTTCGGCGATGCTGTCGCCCCTGGCGCGGAACGCCGCGAGCTTGGCGGTTTCATGCGCGATGCCGCGCTCCGCGAGCAGGGTCATCAGTCCGTCCGGCGCATCGGCCGGCGGCACGCGGTCCGGATGTTCCAGCGCAAAGCGCGTCATCCAGCTGGCGAAAGGGCTGCCGACGTAGGTCGTCAGGTCGGTCGGGGAATACACAATAGCGCCATCGTACTTTTGCATGAAGTGCCCTGCCTTGATTGATCCATTAATTATAGCGATTATCTTTCTGGTTGGAATTTTTTTTGCGACATCGCATGACACCCCGGCCGGTTCAGGTCAGGAAGCCGATCGCCGCCGCCGTCTTTTCCTTGAGCTTGCATTCCTGCGCCAGCGCCTGCACAAACGCCGTTGCACCGGCGAGGGGGCGGAAGCGGTGTTGCCGCGCCACCGCGCTGAAGTCGCCCGGTGTGACCGCATGCAGGCGGCGCAGCAGGGCGACGGCGTCGGCCGCCGGGGCGGTCAGGAACAGGTTGGCGCAGTAGCGTTCCAGCAAGGCCTGCGCCTGCTCGGGCCGCAGATAGTGGAAGCAGATTTTCAGGTCGAAGCGGCGCAGCGCGGCCGGATCGAGGTGGTCCATCAGGTTGGTCGAGGCGATGAACAATCCGCTGTAGGCTTCCATGCGGGTCAGCATTTCGTTGACCAGCGTGATTTCCCACGACTGCCGGGCCCGGGCGCGGTCCTGCAGGAAGCTGTCGACTTCGTCGATCAGCAGCACGGCGTTCTCGCGCTCGGCATCGCGGAACGCGGCGGCGATTTTCTTTTCGCTGTCGCCGGCCCACTTCGACATCAGGTCCGAGGCGCTGTAAAGCATCAGCGGCTGGTCCAGGTGCTGGGCCAGCCAGCGCGCGTAGGCGGTCTTGCCGGTGCCGGGCGGGCCATACAGGCACAGCCGGGCGGAGCGGCTGTGCAGCAGGCCGTCGGCCAGTTGCGGCAGGTCGGTGTCGGCGTTGAGCAGCGCGGCGTCGTATTCGGCCGGCAGGCGGCTGGCGTCGCCAAGGCGCAGTGGCGCCTGGCCCTGCGCCTGCAGCGATTGATCGATCAGCCATTGCACCGCGCGGCTGGCGCCCGGCTGGTCGAGCTTGTCGCCGAGGCTGCGCACCACTTCGGCGGCCCGGCTCACCACGGCCGGCGCCAGCGTCGTGGCGGCCGCGACGTGGGCGATGGCGCGCTCGTCGAGCAGGTCGGCGCACACGGCGCGCACGATGCGCTCGCGCTGGGCGCGCGGCGCGATCGGCATTTCGATCACCATGTCGAAGCGGCGCAGGAAGGCCGGGTCGACGCCGTCGATCGCGTTCGACAGCCACAGCGTCGGCACCTTGTTGTGTTCCAGCGTGCGGTTCAGCCATGCCTTGCGGCGCTGGGCGATGCTTTTGCGGCCGCCCATGCCGTCGCCGTTGTTGAACACGTCTTCCGCTTCGTCGAACAGGATCAGGGCGTTGCGCCGGCCAAAGAAATGCTGTGCGGCGCGGTGGGCGCGCAGGCGCCGTTCGCCGTTGACGGGATCGCCTTCGGCGTCGGCGCTGGCCACTTCGAACAGCTCGCAGCCGATGTCGGCGGCGAGGGCGCGCGCCAGTTCGGTCTTGCCGGTGCCCGGCGCGCCGTGGATGAACACGTTGACGCCGGCGCGCGCGGCCGCCAGCGCCTGCGCAAGATAGGGCCGCAAAATGGCCAGCGCCTGCTGGAGGTGGCCAAAGTCGGCCAGCGTCAGCCGTGGCGGATCGCTGAGGCCGATGGTGTCGCGCAGCAGCGTCAGCGGATGGGCGTCGTAGGCCACGATATGGTTGGCGAAATGGCTGGTCGGCAGGTCGAGCCGCTGGCCCAGGTGAAAGCCGGCGTTGGCGTCGAGCGCCAGCAGGCCGGACTTGGCCAGCACGCCCTGTGGGCTGAGCGAGGCGTGCACGTCGTCCGCTTCCAGCGCCAGCAGGTGGGCCAGCGTGTCGGCCACCCGCAGCGGATCGACCGCGCCAAGCGTGTCGGCGCAGTCGTCGAGAATGCGGTCGCTGTGCAGCAGGATGGCGAATTCAAGGATGCGGCAGTCGCTGGGCGACAGGTCGACCAGGGCCGCCAGCCGCGTCATGTTGGCCGTCAGGACCGCCGGCGTGGTCGCGCCGTCGCGCCGCGCTTCGGCCGCGCGATGCGCCTGCCGCAATTGGTCGCGGATGGCGGCGGCATCGAAATCGCATTCGTCGTCATCGAGCCACCGGCCCAGGCCGGCCGCGCGCGCCACGGCCTCGTTGGAAAAAGCGTTACGGGCAAGCAGCGCCTTATGACCGCCCAGCGGTACAAGGATGCGCAGCAGCCACAGATCGGTCAGGGAAGGCGATTCGGTAAGACATTGCGTCATCTGTTCTCCTTGGTGAGGAGAGCATTGTCCAAGGCGTTGCGACAGAACATGTCGCAGCAAATGCATGATGCATAATAGGGCTTGAGAACCGTACAACGAATCGCAATACTGAAGAATATGGACGCCCAACATACCGGAAACCAGGATCGCCCTGACTCTGCGCTGCAACAGCGCGTCGATGAACGTACCGCTGAACTGAGCCAGGCGCTGGCCGTGGTGGAGGCGCAGAAGCGCGAGCTGGAACACGCCTTGCGCATGCGCGACGAGATCCAGCTGCAACTGGAAGCCGAGCTGGAAGACGCGCGCCTGCTGCACGGCATCAGCGCCATGCTGGTGGACGAGCACAATGTCGGCGAGCTGTTCCAGAAACTGGTGGATGCCGCCACGCTGATCATGCGTTCCGATTTCGGCAGCATCCAGCGCTACGACGAAGCGCGCGGCGAGCTGCAACTGATCGCCACGCGCGGCCTGAACGATGAAGCGGTCAGCTATTGGCAATGGGTGCATCCCGGCCGCGCCACCACCTGCGGCCACGCGCTGCTGAAGTCGCAGCGGGTGGTGGTGCCGGATTTCGAGTCCTGGGGCGACATCTCCGGCAGCGACGATCTGATCGCCTTCCGCGCCGCCGGCGTGCGCGCGGCGCAGTCGACGCCGTTGCTGACGCGCAGCGGCCGCCTGGTCGGCATGATCACCACGCACTGGACGCGCAGCCATGAGCCGCAGGAGCGCGACCTGCGCCTGATCGATATCGTGGCGCGCCAGGCGGCCGACCTGATCGAGCGCAATTCCGCCGCCGAAGCCTTGCAGCACCACGCGCGCAAGCTGGTGGAGGCGGACCGCTACAAGGATGAATTCCTGGCCACGCTGGCGCACGAGTTGCGCAATCCGCTGGCGCCGATCCGCAACGGCCTGGCGGTGCTGAAGATCGGCAAGCCCGAGCAGGCGCAGCGCGTGTTGCCGATGATGGAGCGCCAGCTGCATCACATGGTGCACCTGATCGACGACCTGCTTGACGTATCCCGCATTTCGCGCGGCATGGTGAACTTGAAGCGTGCGCGGGTGCAGCTGAGCGCGGTGATCGACAGCGCGGTGGAAACCAGCCGGCCGCTGATCAGCGCGGCCAATCACCGTTTCACCATCACGCTGCCCGGCACGGCGGTCTGGCTGAATGCCGACATGACCCGCGTGGCGCAGATCATCAGCAACCTGCTCAACAACGCGGCCAAGTACACGCCGCCGGGCGGCGATATCGAACTGGTCGCGGAGGTGATTGGCGATGAGGTGGTGGTGCGCGTGATCGATAGCGGCATCGGCATTCCGGCGGCCATGCTGCCGCGCATCTTCGAATTGTTCACGCAGGTGGATGGCTCGGCCGAACGCTCCAAGGGCGGCCTTGGCGTCGGCCTGGCGCTGGCGAAACGGCTGGCGGAGATGCACGACGGCAGCGTCGAGGTCGAAAGTGCCGGCGGCAAGCCGGGCGCCGTGTTCACGCTGCGGCTGCCGATCATGGCGTCCACGACGAACGTGGCGGAGGACGACGGTAGCGATGGCGCGCCGGCGAAAGCGCGCGCGCTGCGCATCCTGATTGTCGATGATAACGAGGATGCCGCCGAAACGCTGTCGCTGCTGTTGCAGGAGCTGGGCCACGTGACCAGCGTGGTGACCGAGGCGCCGAAGGCGATGGCGGCGGCGCTTGCGTTCCTGCCCGAGATCGCGGTGCTGGACCTGGGCATGCCGCATCTCAACGGCTTCGATCTTGCGCGTTTGTTACGGGCCGAGCCGGCGCTACGCGATACCTATCTCATCGCCTTAAGCGGCTGGGGCATGGAGGAGGACCGTGCGCGCAGCCGCGACGCCGGCATGGACCATCACCTGACCAAGCCGGTCACGCTGCGCGACGTGGAAGACGCGCTGCTGAAGTCGATCGTGGCGATGGGCGGCGGCATCAGCAAGCGTTCCTGACAAATGCACCGGATGCGAAGGCCAGCTGGTTGAAGCGCTCGCCGATGAGCTGATGCGTGGCCGCGTCCGGATGCAGTTCGTCCGGCAGCGGCAGGCGGGCGTTGTCGGCCGCGCCGTAGAGTTCAGTGCCGTCCAGGTAGTGCAGCTTGGGATCGTTCGCCTGTCGCTGCTTGACGATGGCTTGCAGTTGCTCGCGGATGATGCGCAACGTCAGCTTGCCCTGGCGGATGTCGCTGCGGCTGCCGGCGGCGCGGAACAGCAGGCGGCCTTCGCTCAACGCCGGCAGGTCGAACAGGCAGGGGCCGGGCGTGTCTTCGTGGATCGGGCAATACACCGGCGAGATCAGCAGCAGCGGTGTGGTCGGATGGCCGTCGCGGATGGTGTCCAGGAAGCCGTGCACCGCAGGAACGAAGGCGCGCAGGCGCAGCAGGTCCGTGTTGACCAGATTGATCCCCATTTTTACGCTGATGAGGTCGGCCGGCAGGTCGCGCATGGTGCGCGCGGTGAACGGATCGAGCAGGGCGTTGCCGCCGAAACCGAGATTCATCAGGTCGATGCCGGCCTGGCGCGCCGCGACGGCTGGCCAGATGCCGGAAGGGCTGGCCGCATTCGAGCCTTGGCTGATCGAACTGCCGTGATGCAGCCAGCGGCGCTTGCCGGAGGTGGTTGGCGTGATGGCGGCGTTGGCGCGCAGGTCCACCAGTTCGGTGGTTTCGTCGTGCGGCAGCCAGATCTCGATGGTTTTGTCGCCGGTGGGCAGATCGCTGAAGTGCAGTGTCTGCGGCGTGCCCGGCGTGATAGTGGAGGCGCCGGTGGCCATGTTGATGTGCATGGTCTTGCCGGTGGCTGCGCTGACCTGGCGGAACAGTTTGCCGTCGATGTACAGGTCGTACACGCCGTCCGGCCGTGCCGCCATGCCGGCGTAGGCGCGCTTGGTGGGCAGCGTGTCGAGTTCGATGCTTGTCGCTGTCGTTTGAAACACCAGGCGCACGCCGGATGGCTGGGCGGCGGCCATCGCCAGTTGCGGGTCCGGGCATTGCGCGCGAGCCCATGCGGGCAGGCGGTAGGGCAGCAGGCCGTCTGCGGTTTGTTCGATGTCGACTGCGCCGTGGATGAGGTTGTGGTGGATCATTGGGTGTCCTTGGGCCAGTTCTTGAGGATGGCGTCGAGCGCGTCGAGGCTGCGCAGCCAGGAGTGTTGGGCATCGGGCTGGCTGTGGCTGAAGCTGCCGGCCAGTTCCAGCATCGGGTAGCCGAGGAAGACGCTGCCGAGCAGGCGCATGGCATCGGTGGCTTCGGTGTCGTTGAGGGCGTAGCCGCGCAGGATGGCGCGGGTGACGCGGGAGATGCGGATGCCGCCGTTGTTCTCCGGCAGCGGCGCTTGCAGGCGGTAGCGGGCGGCTTCGAACAGGCCGGGATGGGCGCGGGCGAAGTCGCGGTGGACGTTGGCGACGGCGACCAGCGCGTCCTTGCCGGCGCGGCCGGCGGCGGCTTCGTCGGCGCGGTCGGCCAGTTTGTTCAGGGCCAGCAGGGCGACGCGCGTGTTGAGGTCGTCGGCGTTCTTGATGTGCGCATACAGGCTGGCGACCTTGACGTCGAAGCGTCGCGCCAGTTCCGTGAGCGTCAGCGCGCTAAAGCCGATCTCATCGGCCAGCGCGGCTGCCGCATCGACCAGCTGGTCGGGCGTTAATCCAATTCGGGGCATAATCTAACCATAAACTAATATGGCATGATTATTTCCTAATGTGATTAGGTTTGTCAATTTTTGCGACAAATTGTGCGGTTGGGCGCGCAGTAACATCGTCTTTCGGTGCGAGGCGAAGAAATAGGACTGACGTGACGGTGACCGAGATTGCCGTCAAGCCAACCATTGTGCCGATCATCCATTTAATGGCGTCGTTCAGGCTGCGGTGGAAGTTGGTTTCCATTTGCGCGAGCTTGGTGTTGACTTCTTCCCGAACGGACTGCAAACCATGCTGGAAATTATTTTCCGCTTGGGTGATTCGGGTATTCATTGACGACAGGCCGTGCTCGATTGTTTGGTTGAGTTCCTTCAAGCGGGCGTCCGTTGCGATTTGGTGCGCGCGGGCTTCGCCGTTCATTCTCTCGATCGCCGCTTCCAGCCTGGCGTTGATGTAGGTTCCCATTTAGTCATTTTGCGCTCCGCGCCGAGCGTGTCAATCGTGTTTAACCTGAAGTCGTAACGCCTTTACTATAAGGTCTACCCCTACAGGCAAGAGGATGCGACGACATGAACGATCTTAGCGATATCAGTGTTTCTCGGCGTAATTTATTGATTGCAGGTGCGCTATCCGCAACGACAACAGCGATGCCGCTGCGAGCGGCGGAAGCCCAGTCCGCAACAGCCCCACCTGCAACCACGCCACCACCTTCCATCACCAAATTCACTTTCCAGGTCAACGGCAAACAGCAGACACTGGAAGTCGACACGCGCACCACGCTGCTCGATGCCTTGCGTGAACATCTGCATCTCACCGGCACCAAAAAAGGCTGCGACCACGGCCAGTGCGGCGCCTGCACGGTGATGGTCGATGGCCGTCGCATCAATTCGTGCCTGACGCTGGCCGTCATGCACGAAGGCGGCAAAGTCACCACCATCGAAGGCCTCGGCACGCCCGACAACCTGCACGCGATGCAGGCCGCCTTCGTCAAGCACGACGGCTACCAATGCGGCTACTGTACGCCGGGACAGATCTGTTCCGCCGTCGCCGTGCTGGACGAAATCAAGCAAGGCATCCCGAGCCATGTCAGCGTCGACCTGAACGCCAAGCCGCTGCTGAACGAAGCCGAACTGCGCGAACGCATGAGCGGCAACATCTGCCGATGTGGCGCCTACTCCAACATCATCGATGCGATCACCGAGGTGGCGGGGAGAACGGCATGAGAGCCTTTACCTATCAGCGCGCACAGTCGCCCGCCGAGGCCGCCGCAGCGGCACAGCGCACGCCCGGCGCCAAGTTCATCGCCGGCGGCACCAATCTGCTGGACCTGATGAAGCTGGAGATTGAAACTCCGCAACATCTGATTGACGTGAACGGCCTGGCGCTCGACAAGATCGAAGCCATTTCCGGCGGCGGCCTGCGCATCGGCGCGCTGGTGCGCAACACCGACCTGGCGGCCGACCAGCGCGTCCGCCGCGATTACGCCGTGCTGTCGCGCGCCTTGCTGGCCGGCGCCTCGGCCCAGCTGCGCAATAAGGCCACCACCGCCGGCAACCTGCTGCAACGCACGCGCTGCCCGTATTTCTACGACACCAACCAGCCGTGCAACAAGCGGCAGCCGGGCAGCGGCTGTTCTGCCATCGGCGGCTACAGCCGCAACCACGCCATCCTCGGCGCCAGCGACGCCTGCATCGCCACGCATCCGAGCGACATGGCGGTCGCCATGCAGCTGCTGGACGCCACCGTGGAGACCGTCAAGCCCGACGGCGCCACGCGCACCATTCCGATTGCCGACTTCCACCGGCTGCCAGGCAGCACGCCCAACGTGGAGAACGCCCTGATGCCGGGCGAGCTGATCACCGGCGTCGTCCTGCCCAAGCCGCTGGGCGGCGTGCACGTCTACCGCAAGGTGCGCGACCGTGCCTCGTATGCCTTCGCGCTGATCTCGGTAGCCGCCGTGGTACTGCCGGACGGCAGCGGCCGCGTGGCCCTGGGCGGCGTCGCCCATAAGCCGTGGCGCGTGCCGGCCGCCGATGCCAGCATGCCGCAAGGCGCCAAGGCCGTTGCCGAACAATTGCTGGCCGGCGCCAAGCCGAGCGCCGAAAGCGCGTTCAAGGTGCCGCTGGTGCAGCGCACGCTGGCCTCGGTGCTGGCTGATGTGAAGAAAGGCTAACAACATGAAATTTGCCACTCCCGCCACCACCAATCCCATCGATCAGCTGAAGATCATCGGCCACGCCACCGACCGCATCGATGGACCGCACAAAACCACCGGCACCGCGCCTTACGCCTACGAGCACAAGTTCGACAATGTCGCTTACGGCTACGTGGTTGGCGCCGGCATTGCCAAGGGCCGCATCACGTCCATCGACACCGGCGCCGCCAAGCGCGCACCGGGCGTGCTGGCCATCGTCACCGCCGACAATGCGGGCAAGCTGACCAAGGGCGATTTCAACACCGCCAAGCTGCTGGGCGGACCGGAGATCCAGCACTACCACCAGGCGATTGCGCTGGTGGTGGCCGAGACCTTCGAGCAGGCGCGCGCCGCCGCGCAGCTGGTCAACGTCAAGTACAGCAAGGAGCAGGGCTCTTACGACCTGGCCAAGGTGAAAGACAAGGCCAAGGAGCCGGACGACAAGGACGCCAAGGACAAGAAAGTCGGCGACTTCAACGGCGCTTTCACCGCCGCGCCGGTCAAGCTGGACGCCACCTACACCACGCCCGATCAGTCGCACGCGATGATGGAGCCGCACGCGTCCATCGCCAGCTGGAAAGGCGACAAGCTGACGCTGTGGACCGCCAACCAGATGATCGCCTGGGGCCGTGGCGACATGGCAAAGACGCTAGGCATTCCCAAGGAAAACGTGCGCCTGGTATCGCCATACATCGGCGGCGGCTTTGGTGGCAAGCTGTTCCTGCGCGCCGAATCGTTGCTGGCGGCGCTGGGCGCCAAGGCCGTGCAGCGGCCGGTCAAGGTGGCCTTGCAGCGTCCGCTAATGATGAACAACACCACGCACCGGCCGGCCACCATCCAGCGGCTGCGCATCGGCGCCACGCGCGAGGGCAAGATCAGCGCCATTGCTCACGAAAGCTGGTCCGGCGATCTGCCGGACGGCAAACCGGAAACCGCCGTGCAGCAAACGCAGCTGCTGTACGCCGGCCCGAATCGCATGACCAAGATGCGCCTGGCCGTGCTCGACCTACCCGAGGGCAACGCCATGCGCGCGCCCGGCGAAGCGCCGGGCCTGATGGCGCTGGAAATCGCCATGGACGAGATGGCCGAAAAGCTGAAGATGGACCCGGTCACCTTCCGCATCATCAACGACACCACGGTCGATCCGGCCAAGCGCGAGCGCAAGTTCTCGACGCGGCGCTTTGTCGATTGCCTGCGTCTCGGGGCGCAGCGCTTCGGCTGGGACAAGCGCAATCCGCAGCCGGGCAAGATGCGCGATGGTCGCTGGCTGGTCGGCATCGGCATGGCCTCGGCCTTCCGCAACAACATGGTGCAGAAGTCCGGCGCGCGCGTACGGCTGGATAATCAGGGTGTGGTGACGGTGGAGACCGACATGACCGATATCGGCACCGGCAGCTACACCATCATCGCCCAGACCGCTGCGGAGATGATGGGCGTGCCGCTGAACAAGGTGGTGGTCAAGCTTGGCGATTCGGATTTCCCGGTCTCGGCCGGTTCGGGCGGGCAGTGGGGTGGCAACAGTTCGACCGCCGGCGTGTACGCGGCCTGCGTCAAGCTGCGCGAACTGGCGGCGCAGAAGCTGGGGCTGGACCCGGTGCAAGCCGAATTTGCCAACAACGCGGTGCGTGCCGATGGCCGTTCCTTCCCGCTGACGCAGGCCGCCGCCAACGGCGAGCTGGTGGGCGAGGATACGATGGAGTACGGCGATCTGGACAAGAAATACCAGCAATCGACCTTCGGCGCGCACTTTGTCGAAGTCGGCGTCGATGCGGCCACCGGCGAGATTCGCGTGCGGCGCATGCTGGCGGTGTGCGCCTCGGGCCGTATCCTGAATCCGAAATCGGCGCGAAGTCAGGTAATCGGCGCCATGACCATGGGCGTCGGCGCGGCGCTGATGGAAGATCTGGTGGTTGACCATCGCGCCGGTTTCTTCGTCAATCACGACCTGGCTGGCTATGAAGTGCCGGTGCATGCCGACATTCCGCACCAGGAAGTGGTGTTCCTCGACGAGACCGATCCGATCTCTTCACCGATGAAAGCCAAGGGCGTGGGTGAGCTGGGTATTTGCGGCGTGGGGGCGGCGGTGGCCAACGCGGTCTACAACGCCACCGGCGTGCGGGTGCGCGATTATCCGATCACGCTCGATAAGCTGATCGCAAAAATGCCGGAAGTGTGAGTTGGTGCTATCCTGTTCAGACGTTTTGAACAAGGAGGATATATGCCTGCTTCTCACGAAACTTATACCCGTAAGCAAGGTCTGAAACAGACCTACGACGTGGAGTACACGGCGCTGCGCTACAAGATATCCCTGGGCAACAAAGTGCTCAAGGATATACAGCTGGGTCTGCAGTCAGCGCCGGTCTACGATCCGGAAATCGCCTGGCGACATGCGGTGGCCGATATCGAAAACCTGCGCGGCATGACCGAGCAATAGCCTGACTCAACGGCCACACCCGGCGCTCAGCACCGGGTGTTTCCGCATGTTCAAACCCATCAGTTCCGGCTTGTCGTAGGGGATGTAGTTCATCCAGAACCACGGCAGGCAAGTCTTGCCGTAGACATACTCTACGGCGGGGAGGAACATGCTGTTCCCATTCGAGCTGTTGCTCAACAACACGATGCCGTCACGCTGCTGACGGAAGCCCAGCGCGAAGTTGTTGGTGCCATCGTCCGCTCCCTCCTTGAAGAACGCCGGTCCCATCGGCGAGTTGTACAGCGGCCAGCCCAGGCCGATCGACAAGCCGATGCCGCGCCACAAGTCGGTGTCGCCCGGCCAGTGCGAAGGGAACTGTTGCAGCGAGACGATGGCCATCTGCGGCGACAGCATTTCCTTGTACGAGGCCGGCGACAAGCCTTCGCCGCGCAGCACGCCGGCCATGAAGGCGGCATAGTCGCCGATGGTGGTGTCCATGGAGCCGGCCGCGCGCGCATCGCTGCGGCGCTTGTGCGGGATAACGGTGCCGTCCTTGCCGTAGTGGGTGGTTTCGCGTCCGGCCCAATCGTCGCGCCAGACCATGCTGGTGTCGCGCATGCCGAAGCGGTCGAACACGCGCTGTTGCATCAGCGTTTCCAGCGCGATGCCGGTGCGTTCTTCCACCGCGATTTGCAGGATGTTCAGGCCTTCGCCGGAATAGACGTAGCGGCTGCCGGGCGGATACTTGAAATCAAGCTTGCCGTTATCGTTGATGTAGCGCCAGTTGAGCAGGCCGCTGGTGTGGGACAGCAGCATGCGTGGCGTCAGTAGCTGCCAGCGCGGATCGTCCTTCAGGTCGGCATATTTCGGATAATCGGGCAGCGGCTTGTTCAGCAGCGTGGGCAGCGGCGCATCCAGCGATAGGACGCCTTCGTCCACCAGCTGCATCACCGTGTAGGCGAACACGGCCTTGGTGAGCGAGGCGGCGTACATGATGGTGTCGGTGCGCAGCGGTTGCTGCTTTTCGACGTTGGCGTAGCCGTAGGCCTGGGTGTAGCTGACCTTGCCGTCCTTGATGACGGCCACGGCCAGGCCAGGGACTTTGGCGGCGCTCATCAGGCGCTGCATTTCGGCGTCTAGCGCCTGCTCGGCCGGCGGCTGGGTAGCGCATCCTCCAAGCATCACAACGGCAATCAAAGCAGCGTAGCGGGGCAGGGAGGAGAGGCGCATGGTCAGACCTTTCTGGATTGGGCCGCGAACCAGGGTTTCAGGCGGCGGATGGCTTCTTCGATTTCCGCCGTGGAGACGGCAAAGCTGAATCGGATGAAATATTTACCGTCGACCGGGTCGAAATCGATGCCGGGTGCGCTGGCGATGCCCGTGTCTTGCAGCAGGCGCTTGCAGAAGGCCAGGCTGTCGTCGGTCAGGTGGGCGATGCTGGCGTAGATGTAGAACGCGCCATCGGGCGGCGCCACCGTGGTCAGGCCCAGCTCGGGCAGCGCGGCCAGCAGCAGGCGGCGGTTTTCGCGGTAGACGCTGATGTGGCCGTCCAGTTCATCGAGCGCGTCGAAGGCGGCCAGGCCGGCGTGCTGGCTTAATGACGGCGCGGTCAGGAACAGGTTGCCGCAATAGGCTTGCGCGCGTTCGACATGCTCTTGCGGCGCCAGCAGCCAGCCCAGGCGCCAGCCGGCCATGCTGAAATATTTCGAGAAGCTGCTGACCACCAGCGCCTGCGGTTCGTGGGCGAGGATGGTTTGCGCCGGCTCGACGTAGCTCAGGCCGTGGTAAATCTCGTCGGAAATGATGCGGATGCCGCGTGCGCGACAGACTTCGGTGATGGCCTTCAGCTCGTCGGCCTTGATCAGTGTGCCGGTCGGATTGGCGGGCGAGGCGATGATGACGCCTTGCGGCGCCGGCTCGACGGCGGCCAGGGCGGCGGCGGTCAGCTGAAAGCCGACCTCGGCGCCGCAGGCGATTTCCACCGGCTGCATGTGCAGCGCCTTCAGCGTGTTGCGGTAGGCCACGTAGCCGGGACGCGCCATGGCGATGCGATCGCCCGGCGAGAACATCGAACTGAGCGCCAGCACCAGCGCCGGCGAGGCGCCGCAGGTCAGGATGAAGCGGTCGGCATCGACTTTTACGCCGTAGCGTTCGTCGTAGAATTGCGCCAGCCGCTGTTTCAGCGGCGCGCTTTCCCAGTAGCCCATGCTTTCGGCGTCCAGCACGGCGTGCGCCCTGGCGATGGCGGTCTTCGGCGCGCCGGTGGACGGCTGGCCAAATTCCATGTGGATGATCGAGCGCCCCTCGGCTTTCAGGGCGTGAGCCTGTTTGCTGATGGCGATGGCGTGGAAGGGTTCGAGTTCGGCTTTCATGGCATCGATTATACTGTTGCTTGTTACATAAAAATAGTGAAGGCTGGCTGGGTATGGCAATACGTTGGAAACGGTGGGGCATAGGTGCGGCGAGCGCCGTCGGTGTGTATGCATTGGCGGGGGCCTGGCTGTTGCCGAGCGTGATCAAAAGCCAGCTGCCCAAGTATGCCGAGACCGAACTGGAGCGCAAGGCCAGCATCGGTCAGCTCAGCTTCAATCCTTTCACGCTGCGATTGGAAGCGCAGGATGTGCGCCTGACCGAGGCCGATGGCGCGCCGTTGTTCGCGGTCGGCGGCCTGGCGGTGGAGATGCAATGGCGTTCGCTGTTCCGCCGCGCCTTCAGTTTTGCCGAGATCCGCATCACGCAGCCAGCGGTGCAGCTGGCGATTGCCAAGGATGGCAAGTTCAATATCGCCGAGTTTTTGGCGACGCTGGACAAGCACAAGAAGGACGACAAGGATAGCGGCATGCCGCGCCTGATCATCGAGCATTTCGCACTCGACGGCGGCAAGGTCGCCATGCACGACAAGCACGCCGGTTACGACGATACTTTTACGCCCATCACCTTTGCGCTAAATAACCTGAGCACGCTACCGGACGAGAACGGCGACTACACGTTGAGTGCGGATGCCGGACTCGGCGGCAAGCTGCACTGGAAAGGTGTCGCTGCGGTCAATCCGATCAGCGGCAGCGGCGTGCTGACGCTGGACAAGGTGGCCTTGCCGGGCATTGCGACATATCTGAAGTCGTTTTCGCGCATCGTGGTGGCGGATGGCAAGCTGTCGGCCAATCTGCCGTACCAGTTCGGCTACAAGGATGGCAAGCTGAATGCGAACCTGAGCGGCGCCGGCCTGACCTTGAGCGATTTGTCGCTGAAACGTGGCGACGATGCGCCGTTTGTGAAGCTGAAGCAGCTGATCGTCGGCGACGTGGGCGTGGACTTGCTGAAGCAGTCGGTGCTGGTCGGCAGCCTGCAACTGAACGGCGGCGCGCTGGCGGTGCGGCGTGATGCGGTGGGAGAGCTGGATGTCGCCAATCTGATGCTGCCGACGCCGGCTGCGCCCGCTGCGGCCAAGCCTGCGCCGGCCAAGGATGGCGGCTGGAAGCTGCAATTCAAGCAGATTGGCCTGGATGCGGTGGCTGTCAGCTATTTCGATCAGACGGTCAGTCCGGCACTCAAGGTCAGTACCGACAACGCCAAGCTGAAACTGGCCTTGCAGCTGGATGGCGCGAAACTGAATATCGCCGATGCCGATTTTTCGATGGATAACCTGTCGCTGAACAGCGGTTCGCAAGCGCCGTTGAAGCTGTCGCGTATCGGCTTCGAGGAGGCGACGCTGGATCTGGACGCGCGCAAGGCCAGCGTCGGACGCCTGTATGCGGATGGCGGCCAGCTGGATCTGTCGCGCGACGCCAAGGGCAAGTTCCTGTTCCTGAACGCACTGCCGAAGTCGGGCAGCAACGCGGCCGCCCCGGCTTCGGCGAGCACCGACACGCCGGCGTGGAGCGCAAACGTCAAGTCTGTCGAATTGAACAAGTTCGGCGCGCGCTTTGACGATGCCAGCACCGGCATCAAGATCAATCTGCAGGACTTCAACCTGAAAGTGCGCGACGCCGGCACCGACCTGAAAAAGCCGCTGGCGTTCGAAGGCGGCGTCGGCCTGCGTGAAGGCGGCCAACTGGTCGCCAAGGGCAAAGTGGTGCCGGCCAGCGGCGCGGTGGACACCGACCTGAAACTGACCAAGCTGGCGCTGGCGCCGGTGCAACCGCTGCTGGGCAAATACGTCAAGCTGAAGATCGCCGATGGCGCCATCAACGCGCAAGGCCGCTTGCGCACCGGCGCCGGCGGCAGCAAGAACGATCCATCGCTGCGCTACGACGGCTCGTTCGAAGTGGCCGAACTGTCGCTGAACGAACTGGACAACGACCGCTTCGCCCACTGGAAATCGGTAGGCGCCGACAAGCTGGTCTTGAGCCTGAAACCGGACCTGCTGGATGTGGCCGAGCTGCGCGTGGTGCAGCCGAATGCGATTCTGATGATCGAAAACGACCGCAGCTTCAATGCCCAGCGCCTGCTGGTGGAACAGCCGGCCGCGCCATCGGCTCCTGGCGCGCAAACGGCTGCGACGGCCAGCGAACCGTTCCCGGTCCGTGTGCGCCGCGTGCGCTTGCAGGATGCCAAGCTGGACTTCACCGACTTGAGCCTGCGTCCGCAATTCGGCGCCAAGATTTATGAGCTGAACGGCGTGATCACCGGCCTGTCATCCAAGCGCGATGCGCGCAGCCAGATCGAGCTTGATGGTCGTGTCGACGATTACGGCCTGGCGCGCGTGCGCGGCCAGCTGAATCCGTTTGCGCCAGCCGACAACACCGATCTGAACGTGGTGTTCAAGAATATCGACATGGTGTCCGCTTCGCCATACAGCATGAAGTTTGCCGGCTACAAAATCGCCGAAGGCAAGATCTCGCTGGACTTGCAATACAAGGTACGCAACAACCAGCTGGAAGGCAACAATCAGGTGGTGCTCGACAACCTGACGCTGGGCGAACGCATCGATAGCCCGGATGCGCTCAAGCTGCCGCTGGAACTGGCGCTGGCCATCCTCAAGGACAGCAACGGCCGTATCGACCTGGGCGTGCCTGTGTCGGGCAATATGAACGATCCGTCGTTCAGCTATGGCGCGGTGGTGTGGAAGGCGATCGGCAACATCATGACCAGGATCGTGACGTCGCCGTTCCGCGCGCTGGGCAATCTGTTCGGCGTCAGCGGCGACAAGCTGGAAGCGGTGGAGTTCGATGCCGGCAGCGATATCGTGCTGCCGCCGGAGCGTGAGAAGCTGGCGCAGGTCGCCAAGATTTTGCAGAAGAAACCGGAGCTGAAGCTGTCCGTACCGGGCCTGTACAGCGAGGCCAATGATGGCGCGGCCCTGCGTCAGCAAGCGCTGCGCCGAGCGGTGCTGGCCAAGGCCGACATCAAGCTGGCTGCCGGCGAGCAGCCAGGTCCGCTGGATATCGGTCAGCGCAAGGTGCGCACCGCATTGCGTGACCTGTACGCTGAACGCTTCGGCGCGCCGGAACTGGACAAGCTGAAGAAGGCCGCCGAAACCGCCAACGGCGCTGCCGACGCGGGCGCCGCGCAGAAGAAGCTGCCGGTGCTGCAACGTCTGGGCAAGATGGTGCAGGGCGAGCCGCAGGTGGCGGACGCGACGGCGTTTTATGGCGACCTGCAGGCGCGCCTGGAGAAGAATCAGCCGCTGGCCAAGGACGCGTTGCCGCAACTGGGCGCGCAACGTGCCGCAGCAATCGTCGCAGTGCTGAAGGAAGCTGGCGCCGCGGCGACGGCGGCCGCGCCGGTCGCGGCGGAGAGCGAAGCCGGCAAGCCGGTCGCCGTGAAGCTGGAACTGGCGGCGAAATAAGATGACCGAATCGGATAAGCATCCCGCCGGCAATCCCCTGTTGGCGGGGCTGGCGCTGCTATGCAGCCAGCTGTCGCTGAACGTCGGGGCGGCGATCGCCAAGCATCTGTTCCCGAGAATCGGCGTGGAGGGTGTGACGGCGTATCGCGTCGGCATTTCGGCGCTGGTGATGCTGCTGATCTTCCGTCCGTGGCGCACGCCGCTGACCGTCAAGCAGGTGGTCAACGTCGCCATCTACGGCTCGGTGATCGGGCTGATGAACCTGATGATTTATCGCGCCTTCAGCCGGATTCCGATGGGTGTGGCGGTGGCGATCGAGGTGGCGGGGCCACTGACGGTGGCGGTGCTGTCCTCGCATCGTCCGCGCGATCTGGTGGCGGTGGGCCTGGCAGCGGTGGGCTTGTATTTCCTGCTGCCGATTCATGGCCACGTCGATCAGCTGGACCCGGTGGGTGTCGCCTATGCGGCAGCGGCGGCGGTGTGCTGGGCCTTGTACATCGTCTACGGCAAGCGCGTGTCGGCCATGTCGGGCGGGCAGTCGGTGGCGTGGGGCATGCTGGCGGCGTCGCTGTTCATTGTGCCGATTGGCGTGGCGCATGCCGGCGCGCTGTTGCTGACGCCTTCGCTTCTGCTGGTTGGTGTGGCGATTGCGTTGATGTCCAGCGCGGTGCCATACACGCTGGAAATGGTGTCGATGCGCACGCTGTCGTCGCGCACCTTCAGCATGTTCAGCAGCGCCGCACCGGCGCTCAGTGCGCTGGCCGGCATGGTGGTGCTGGGCGAGCAACTGACACTGACGCAATGGCTGGCCATCGCCGCCATCGTTACCGCCTCCGCGCTCACATCCTTGCGCTAACTCAAACCGGTTCAGCTTGCCTGAGCCGCCGGACGCGGCGTAGGATGAATCGTCATGGATATCGAAGCCCGCCTTGACAAGCACGACGAAATGTTCGTCAACGTTATCGAACGTTTGTCGAAGATAGAAACGCGGCTGGATCACATTGAGGCCAATATGGTCACCAAGGCTGATCTGGCAGAGATGAGCGCGACCATCATCAAATGGGTGGTCGGCATGATTTTCGGCTCGGCCGTCGCGGCGATCACTGTCATGACTTTTGTACTGAACAACGCCGTACCCAAAGCGCCGCCGGCTCCGCCGACGCCGATTGTCGTCCAGGTTCCCGCCTACAAATAGCAGACTTATTGCTTTTGCAACGAGTTCATGGCAGCATAAGCGCTTCTTTATGGAGGTGCTATGCAAGTCGCTCGTGCTCAACAACCGATCGCCGCTGCCACCGTCACGCTGGTACTGTGGATGATCAGCGTGGCGTCGTTCCTGCCGCCGATGTTCAAGTACACCAGCCAGTCACTGCTGCTGATCATCGCCGCCGGCATGGGAATTTTCGTCTGCCTGGTGCTGCATTTGTTCTTCATCGCCATGGCAGCCAAGCGGCTTGATCGTTCGCCGGTGCTGTGGGTCGTCATCTCGATACTGTTCATGCCGGTGGCGTCCATCATCGGCCTGATTTTGTTCGAGTGGTTCAGCGAACAGGAAAAACAAGCCGCCGCCTGAAGTTGAGGTAAGCCCCTTGCCAGACATGGACGGGATCGTCTAGTATCGATCCCGATGCATCTGCATCGACGTCGCTCGGACGGTTCCGGGCGCTTACGTGAGATATCCATGACTGACACCCAAACTCCGCGCAGCTTTGCGCGCATCGATCGCCTGCCTCCCTACGTTTTCAATGTCACCGCCGAGCTCAAGCTCGCGGCGCGCCGTCGCGGCGAAGACATCATCGATATGTCGATGGGCAATCCGGACGGCGCCACGCCGCCGCACATCGTCAGCAAGCTGGTCGACACCGTGCAACGGCCCGACACCCACGGCTACTCGGCCTCCAAAGGCATTCCGCGCCTGCGCCGCGCCATCTCGCGCTGGTACAAGACGCGCTACGACGTCGAGTTCGATCCGGACTCGGAAGCCATCGTCACCATCGGCTCCAAGGAAGGCCTGGCACACCTGATGCTGGCCACGCTGGACCAGGGCGATACCGTGCTGGTGCCCAATCCCAGCTACCCGATCCACATCTGGGGCGCGGTGATCGCCGGCGCGAATATCCGCTCGGTGCGCATGACGCCCGGCGTCGATTTTTTCGACGAGCTGGAACGTGCGGTGCGCGAAAGCTATCCGAAGCCGAAGATGATGATCCTCGGCTTCCCATCGAACCCCACCGCGCAGTGCGTGGAGCTGGAATTCTTCGAGCGCGTGGTAGCGCTGGCGCGGCAGCACAACATCCTGGTAGTGCACGACCTGGCCTATGCCGACATCGTGTTCGACGGCTGGAAAGCGCCGTCCATCATGCAGGTGCCGGGCGCGCGCGACGTCGCGGTGGAGTTCTTCACGCTGTCCAAGAGCTACAACATGGCCGGCTGGCGCGTCGGCTTCATGGTCGGCAACAAGGAACTGGTGGCGGCGCTGGCGCGCATCAAGAGCTATCACGACTACGGCAGCTTCACGCCGGTGCAGGTGGCGGCGATCGCCGCGCTGGAGGGTGACCAGAGCTGCGTCAGCGAGATCTGCGCGCAATACCAGAGCCGGCGCGATGTGCTGCACAAAGGCTTGGTCGAAGCCGGCTGGCCGGTCGACAAGCCGAAAGCCTCGATGTACATCTGGGCGCGCATTCCGGACGCGTATCGCCATCTGGGGTCGCTGGAATTCGCCAAGCTGCTGCTGGCCGAGGCCAAGGTCTGCGTCTCGCCGGGCATCGGCTTCGGCGAGTATGGCGACGAGTACGTGCGCTTTGCCCTGATCGAGAACGAAGCCCGCATCCGCCAGGGTTTGCGTGGCATCAAGGCAATGTTGCGTAAAACTTCGACATAAAAATCCGCATCCAGTTTAAGCCGCATCAAATCCCGTGTTTGATGCGGCGGCTACTGTAGCTCACTGGACCCTCAGAGGAGCTACCGTCATGTCCCACCTTCCCACCGGAGCCAGCGCGCGCCGCCTGGTCGCCGCTGTCCAAAAACTTGAGCGCAATCTGAATACGGCGGGCCTGCCGCGCTTTGTCGCGCGCCTGCCGGTGTGGTGGCTGAGTTGGCATTACTGTCGCATGCTGGATCAGAAAATCGCGCGCATCAAACGCATACGCGGCAAGTTCGACCGTTGGGGACCGGCCATCTGCGCAGCGTCGCCGGTGGCGCAGGAAAAGATGGAGATGCTGGACCTGGACCGCAGCATGCGCACCGATATTGAATACACCAAGGGCACGATGCTGGAACTGCGCGATTATTGCGAGGACATCGGCCGCATGTTCGACCAGCTGGGCTATGACTCGGCCGCGCTGAAGCGGCGCCAGACCGCGTTCATGGAAATTCTGGACGCTTCCTGCGCCTCGGCCAGCCGCATGCAGGAAGCGTTGACGCGCCACGACGACGCGGTGCTGGCGCTGCTGCGGGCCCAGGCGGATGCCGCCACGGCCCATGCAGCAAGGGCTTAGAAGCCTTCCAAAACAATCTTGCCTTTGGCGCGATTGCTTTCCAGCAGGGCATGCGCGCGCTTCAGGTTCTCGGCGTTGATCTTGCCGAAGCGTTCCGCCAGCGTGGTCTTCACCGCGCCGGTTTCCACCAGCGTGGCCACGTCGTTCAGCAGCTGATGCTGTTGCTGCATGTCGTCGGTCTGGAACATCGAGCGCGTGTACATGAATTCCCAGTGCAGCGACACGCTCTTGCGCTTCAGCGTGCGCACGTCGATGGCGGCCGGGTCGTCGATCAGCGCGACCTTGCCCTGCGGCGCCACCAGCTCGCTGATCGCCGGCCAATGGTGATTGGTCTGGTTCAGCGATGCCACGTAGGTCACCGGCGGCAGGCCCAGGCGCGCGATCTCTTCATTCAGCGGCTTGCTGTGGTCGATCACGTGATGCGCCCCCAGCTGCTTGATCCACTCGCCGGTTTCCGGACGCGAAGCGGTGCCGATGATGGTCAGGCCGGTCAACTGGCGCGCCAGTTGCACCAGAATCGATCCCACGCCGCCAGCCGCGCCGATCACCAGCAGCGACTTGCCTTGGGTGGCGCCGGCGTCGCGGCTCACCGCCAGACGGTCGAACAGCAGTTCCCACGCGGTGATGGTGGTCAGCGGCAGCGCGGCGGCCTGGGCGAAATCCAGGTTTTTCGGCTTGAAGCCAACAATGCGTTCGTCCACCAGGTGCAGTTCGCTGTTGGTGCCGGCGCGGGTCAGATCGCCCGCATACCAGACTTCATCGCCGACCTTGAACAGGGTGACGTCAGGACCGACCGCTTTCACCACGCCCGCCGCATCCCAGCCGATCACCTTGGTCTGGCCGTCGGCCGGCGCCACATTGCGGCGTATCTTGGTGTCCACCGGATTGACGGAAATGGCGCGCACTTCCACCAGCAGGTCGCGGCCGCTGGCCTGTGGCGCCGGCAGATCAACGTCGATCAGCGATTCGGCATCTTCGATAGGGAGAGACTTACGGTAAGCAATGGCTTTCATGGAATGCTCCGGTGTGGTTATGATGCAGGTATCATATTT
Organism: Duganella alba; assembly: GCF_009674495.1. Taxonomy (GTDB): domain Bacteria; phylum Pseudomonadota; class Gammaproteobacteria; order Burkholderiales; family Burkholderiaceae_D; genus Rugamonas; species Rugamonas alba. Next base: position 48,626 of record NZ_WKJN01000027.1, read on the forward strand.
TGTTTTCAGGCGCGAAAAAAGCGCCCTGGGGCGAAACTCTTTCAAAGGAATGACGAAAATTGCTGCGTTTTGACGATCTGAACGTGTTTGTCCGCACTGCCGACCACGGCAGCTTGTCGGCAGCCGCGCGCGAACTGGAGATTTCGCCGGCCCTGGCCAGTTCCGCCGTCAAGCGGCTGGAAGGCGAACTGAAGCTGCGTCTGTTTGCCCGCACCACGCGCTCGCTGCGCCTGACGGAGGAGGGCGAGCATTATCTGCGTCATGCGCGCGAAGCGCTGCGCCTGCTGAAGGAGGGGCATGACGCGCTCATCCAGGGTAAGGAAACGCTGGGCGGCACGCTGAAAATCTCCATGCCGTCCGACCTCGGCCGGAATATGGTGGTCGGCTGGCTGGACCAGTTCCAGGCGCAGTATCCCAAGGTGGTGCTGCAACTGGGCATCAGCGACCGCGTGTCGGACATGTACCGACAGCCGATCGACATCGCCATCCGCTACGGCCCGCAGGAGGATTCCAGCCTGATCGCCCTGCCGCTGGCGCCGGAAAACCGCCGCGTGCTGGTCGCTTCGCCGGAGTACATCAAGCGCCACGGCAAGCTCGCTTCGCTGGACGACCTGGCGCAGCACAACTGCCTGCGCTTCATGCTGGACGACGTGATTCACGACCGCTGGAGTTTCTATCGCGACGCCCAGGCGGCGCCGGAGGTGGTGCGCGTCAACGGCAACCGCAGCGCCGATGACGCCGACGTGGTGCGGCGCTGGGCAGTGGCTGGCGTCGGCATCGCCTACAAATCGCGGCTCGACCTCAGCGACGACATCCGCGCCGGCCGGCTGCAGGTGCTGCTGCCCGACATGCTGGGCGAGCCGACGCCGCTCAACATGCTGTGCATGCACCGCGCACAGATCACGCCCACGGTCCTGCAACTGCGCGACTTCCTGCGCGCGCAGTGCGAGAAAGCTTAAGGACACCTGAAATCAGCCTACGGTGTGGTTGCGCCGCGACAAAATGCGCTTACCATAGCGCTAATAAAAAATGACCGGGAGAGAGAAATGACCGAAAGCCAGCGCGATATCCTCAGCGCCATCTTTTCCCTGACGCTGATCGTCCTGGCGGCGTTCGTGATGCAGCGCTTCTTCCCGCCGCTGGTGTGGGCCGGTATTTTATGCGTGGCAACCTGGCCGATGTACTTGCGGCTGCGCGCCCGCATCGGCCACAGCATCCTGTCCGCTGCCTTGCTGACCTTGCTGGTGGCGGCGATCTTCATCGTGCCGGTGTTGCTGGGGGCGGCGCAGGCCGCGCGGCAGGCGCCGGAACTGGCCAACTACATCGTCAGCGCCAATACCGACGGCGTTCCGGTGCCGGACTTTGTCGCCCACCTGCCGGTCATCGGCGATTCGATCGCGGAATGGTGGCAGGCGACACTGAGCCAGCCGCACGGTCTGTCGCATTTGTTCTCCGACCGCGAAATCAACGGCTTCCATTCGGCCAGCGACATCATCAAGGTGGCCGGCGTCGGCTTCATGCACCGGCTGGTGGATTTCGGTCTGGCGTTTTTGTGCCTGTTCTTCTTTTACAAGGACGGCGAAGTGCTGAACCGCCAGATCATGAACATCGGCAGCCGCTGGTTCGGCGAGCAGCGCTGGTCGCGGTATTCGGAAAAAATTCCGACCGCGATCCGCGCCACCGTCAACGGCCTGGTGCTGGTTGGTCTGGCGGAAGGCGTGTTGATCGGCATTGCCTACTGGCTGACCGGGCTGAAGTCCGCCGCGTTATGGGCGGCCGCGACCGGCATCCTGGCCATCATTCCCTTCGGCGCACCGCTGGCGTTTGTCAGCGCCGCCATTGTGCTGGCCGTCGGCGGCGCCATTCCAGCCGCCATTGCGGTGGCGGGGTGGGGCATGGCGGTGCTGTTCGTGGCGGATCACTTTGTACGGCCCGGCATCATCGGCAATGCGACGCAGCTGCCGTTCCTGGCCGTACTGTTCGGTATCCTGGGCGGGGTGGAAACCCTGGGCCTGATCGGACTGTTTATCGGTCCGGTGGTGATGGTTCTGTTTGTAACGCTGTGGCATGAAGCCCAGTCCCATCATGGGGATGTCGGCTCGCCAGTTGCCACACCCAGGTGAGGAGCGCCAACGAGGCTGCGGCATCGGCCGGCCTGTCGTGCGACTGGGTGAGGCAACTGGCACCGGCAACCATTAATGCGCCTTCGACTTCGACAGGATCAGCAGCCAGCGACGGAACAGCAGCACTTCCAGATGGCCAGCCTGCACGCCGGTGTCGCATTCCATGATCGGGTTCACCGCGTAGAAGCGCTTGCGGAAGTCACGGCACACCATCATTTCGCGCTTGCCCATACGGACCATGAAGGACGTAGGGAGGTATTCCAGGCCGAAACGGGAACCATAGCTGCTATTCAGAGTGCTCATGACAATTCCTTTGTTGGAGATGTGTTTAACGAGGAGTTCAGAATAGCATAACTACTGTATGAATAAACAGGTACTGTGTAAATAAACAGTAAATTCGCTATTTCGTAGTTTTTACGCCAACTTCATCGGCGGTCGGGCACGGAGGACCAAATTTTCAGCAAATTGCGTAATTTCGTGGAGGCAAGACTGTCTCCGGGCGACGAGTTCGGTTTACATTTGACCGTGGGCATGGCGCTGCTGCTGGTTTCCGGGCTGGTATTCCATGAACTGGCGGAGGCGGTGATGGGGCAGGACGCCATCACCGTGCTGGACGTGCAGGTGGCGCACTGGTTCAACGCCCACGCCGTCGAACCGCTCACCAGCCTGATGTATGCGATCTCGGCCGTGCACTCGGTGGCGGGCATGATCGTGCTGTTCTGCGGCCTGGCCTGGTATCTGTGGCGGGCGCAGGCGCGCTACTGGCTGCTGGCGCTGGCCTTCGCCGTGCCGGGCGGGATGGTGCTGAATGTGGCGCTGAAATTCTTCTTTCAGCGTGCGCGGCCGGTGTTCGAGGAACCGCTGGTGACCCTGGCCACCTACAGTTTCCCCAGCGGCCACACCACGGCCGCCACCTGCTTCTACGGCCTGCTGGCCAGCTACCTGGTGATCGCCCGGCCGGCGTGGAGTGTGCGCCTGGGAACAGTCGCAGGGTGCCTGATGATGGTATTGTTGGTGGCATTCAGCCGCGTCTATCTGGGCGCGCACTATGTCAGCGATGTGCTGGCGGCCATGGCGGAGAGCGTCGCCTGGTTGGCCGTCTGCATCACCGCCATCTCCACGCTGCGCCGCCGGCGCGAGGGTAAAACAGTATAAACAATATGGATAAAATCGTCGTCATCGTCAACGCCAGCGCCGGGCTGGGATATTGCGGCGGCTGGACCACTGCGCTGGAAGAGAAGTTCCGCAGTCAGGGCGTGGAGCCGGACATCACGCTGGCGCAAAGCGGCAAGGAGATGATCGCGCGCGCCGAACGGGCGGTGACCGAGGGTGCGCCGGTGGTGGTGGCGGGCGGCGGCGACGGCACCATCAACGCGGTGGCGTCGGTGCTGGCCGGCACCGAGACGCGGCTCGGCGTGCTGCCCTTGGGCACACTGAACCATTTCGCCAAGGATCTGAACATTCCGCTGGAGCTGGATGAAGCGGTGGCCAACGCCGTGCACGGCGTCACCGGCAAGGTGGACGTGGGTGAGGTCAACGGACGCATCTTCCTCAACAATTCCAGCCTCGGCATCTATCCCGACATCGTGCGTGACCGCGAGCAGCAGCAGCGCCATCTGGGCCGCGGCAAGTGGCCGGCGTTCGGCCGCGCGCTGTTCGGCGCGCTGCGGCGTTTTCCGTTCATGAATGTGCGGCTGAAGATCAACGGCGATGAGCATCTGCGCCGCACGCCCTTTGTCTTCATCGGCAACAACGAATACCTGCAAGGGCTGACCATGGGCGCGCGCGAGCGGCTCGACACCGGCAAGCTGTGCCTGTACGTGGCGCAGAAGCCGACCCGCCTCGGTCTGCTGCGCTACGCTGCCCACGCGCTGTTCGGCAAGCTGCACGAGGCGCGCGACTTTGACGTGCTGACGGCGCCATCGTTGACGATCGAAACACGCCACCACCACCTGCGCGTCGCCACCGACGGCGAGGTAACGCTGATGAAACCGCCGCTGTGCTACCGTTCCAGGGCCTCGGCGCTGAACGTCATCGTGCCGGCGGTCTAGGAGAGAGCATGCGCACCATTGTTCATTTATCCGATCTGCATTTCGGCCGCGTCGATCAGGCGCTGCTGCGGCCGTTGCAGGAGCTGGTCACCCGGCTGGCGCCGGATGTGGTGGTGGTGTCGGGCGATTTGACCCAGCGCGCCAAGACCGAGGAATTCAAGGCCGCGCGCGCGTGGCTGGACACTCTGCCGGGGCCGCAGATCGTGGTGCCGGGCAATCACGACATCCCGCTGTACAACGTCGCCAGCCGCTTTCTGACGCCGCTGCGCAAGTACACGCGCTATGTGACGCTGGACCTGGCGCCGGAATACGTGGACGAAGAGATCGCCGTACTGGGTATCAACACCGCGCGCTCGCTGACCTTCAAGGATGGCCGCGTCAACAAGGAACAGCTGGCGCAGATGCGGCAGCGCATGAGCGCTGTCAGTCCCGACCATACGCGCATCATCGTCACCCACCATCCCTTCGACTTGCCGGACACCTTCGACAAGGACGACCTTGTGGATCGAGCGCCGATGGCGATGCAGGCGTTTTCCGAATCCGGCGTCGACGTGCTGCTGGCCGGGCATCTGCATGCCAGTCATGCCGGCAACAGTGCGCAGCGCTACAAGATCAGCGGCTATGCGGCGCTGGTGGTGCAGGCCGGCACTGCGACATCGACGCGTGGGCGCGGCGAATCGAATGCGTTCAACGTGCTGCGGATCGCGCCGGATGATGTGCAGGTGGAGCGCTACAGCTGGGTGGAAGGCACGGGCAGCTTCGAATCCGTCCACACCGAATGCTTCCGCCGCAGCGGCGACGTCTGGTCGCTCGCCGCCGAATCCTAAACCCAAGCCCGATGTTTTACAGCCAGTAATCCATGAAGCGGGCCGCCCATTCTTTCATGCGGTTGGCCCAGGGACGGTGGCGCCAGGCTTCCAGTGTGATGAGGTTGGAGTCGCGCATGTCTTCCTGGAAGGCTTTTTCCATCTCGGTGCCGAAGGCGTCGCCCATGACAATCACGTTCAGCTCGCTGTTGTGCAGGAAGCTGCGGGTGTCGATGTTGGTCGAGCCGACCGTCGACCAGTTGCCGTCAATCACGGCGGTCTTGGCGTGCAGCACCGCCAGTTTGAGCTGGTAGATTTTCACGCCGGCCGCCAGCAGGTCGTCATAGAACGCATGACCGGCGTAGAACACCAGGCCGCTGTCGGAGACGCCCGGCAGCACGATCTTGACGTCCACGCCGCGTCTTGCGGCGGCGATCAGCGCGTCCACCGTCTGCCGGTCCGGCACGAAATAGGCCGAGGTGATGTGGATCGATTTCTTCGCTTCCTGGAACGCCAGCGCATAGGCCTTGTAGATTTCGAACTGGCCGCCCGGATCGCTGCCCAGCACGCGCACCACCTTGTCGCCGGCGATCACCGGTTTCGGGAAGTAGTCGGCCTCGCGCAAGTCGTCCTTGTCCTGCGACGCCCACTGGCGCACGAACAGCCACTGGAAGGCCTGCACCGCCGGCCCTTCGACCTTGATGTGGGTATCGCGCCAGCCGACATCGGACTTGCTGGTCGGCTTGGAGGCCGAGCGGAACAGCGAGCTCTTGGCATACGTGGCGCTGATGTTGATGCCGCCGGTGAAGGCCGCCTTGCCGTCGACGATCAGCACCTTGCGGTGGTCGCGGTTGTTGAGCTTCCAGTCGTTGCCGCTGACCTTGGCCGGATTGACCGGATTGAATTCGATCAGCTTGATGCCGCCGTCGCGCATGCGCTTGAAGAACTCGGCCGGCACGCCGATGGTGCCGACGCTGTCGTACAGAATATTGACCGTCACGCCGGCCTGCTGCTTGGCGATCAGCGCATCGGCAAACTTCAGGCCCAGTTCGTCCTGGTCGAAGATATAGGTTTCCAGATTGATGTTGTTCTGCGCGCCGTTGATGGCCTTGAGCATCTCGGTCATGGTCTGCGGACCGTCGAACAGCAGCGTGGTCTTGTTGCCGGCGATCAGCGGCACGCCGGTGGCCGCTTCTTCCAGCGATGCCTGGCTCTGCAGATCCAGCGATCCCTTGGACCAGCGCTTGGCCAGCAGCGCCTTGGTGCGCGCGTCGCTCAGGTCGCCGTGCGTGCCCTTGACCGTGGGCGTGGCCGACGGTTCCAGCTTGTCGCCCAGCGCCGTCACATTCGGCAGCGATGCGCAGGCGCCCAGCAAGCCCCAGCACATGAGGCCGAGGGGGAACCAGAAACGCATGCGCGGAGCTTTCATCTTAGGCCTTTTCGATTAACTTCGTATCATCCGACGAGCCGAACAGGAACGAGATCGGCCCTTGCCGGAACCGGCGGCCCAGCGCTTTCGTCAACTGCCAGCCGTGCTTGAAGCGCACCTGGCGCGAGCGCAATGCGACCCACAGGGCCAGCCCGAAGCTGACCAGCAGATTGACTGTCCCAATGGAAAGAAAACCTGCCACAGAAGTCACAACCAGTTCCCAGCTGACATTGTGATCGAGTCCAACAATTGCTGTCGCAAAGTTGGCGGACGAGAACGTCACATGGCGGATATCCAGTGGAATGCCCAGCACGAAGCCGATGAATGGCATCACGCCCAGCAGGATGCCGAAGAAGAAATTCCCCATCAGCCCGCCGAGATTGTTCTCCATGTACACGCCCAGCCGGTCCAGCCGTTCCTGGCCCAGCAGCCAGCGCAGGCCGCGCAGTTGTGCAATACGCTGCGCCCAGCGCGTGTACAGCGCCTTGTTGTCGTAGTAGCCCGAGATCAGGCCGGCGACGAACAGGCAGACGCCGGCGATCGCCGCGTAGATCAAGGTCGGCGCGTGGATCGGATCGATGTCGGCCAGCAGGTGCATGGCCTTGTCCGGCGACACCAGGTGATGGCCGGTCAGGTGCGGCCACGCCATGGCGATCAGCCACGCGGTCGGGATCGCCACCGCCAGGTTGCCCAGCACCGCCATGTTCTGCGTGCGGATCACCTTGTTGCACAGCTCGGCCATGCTGTCGATGTCGATGTTGCGGCCATCCTTCGACTGCAGGCCGGAGGCGATGCGCGAGGCGGTCATGGCCGGCTGCTTGGTCGCCACCGTGAAGTGCAGCAGGTGGATGAACATGAAGCCGATCGAGTAGTTCATGCTGAACAGGAAGGCTTCCACCAGCGGCGCGGCGCGCAGGTAGGACATCAGGATCTTGAACAGCGCCATGAAACCGATCACCAGCCCGGCGCCGGCCGCCTGCACGAACATGCCGCCCAGCTCGCGGCGCGTGTCGGCCACGTAGTGCTCGCCGGTGTGGCTGGCGTTTTCGGTGACGTTGCGCGCCAGCAGGTTGATGTTGTCGCGCAGCAGATCGCGCACCATGTATTTGTTGTTGTGCGCGGCGATCAGTTCCAGCGCCAGCGCGATGGCGGCGTGGCGGCGCGCGCTGTCGTGCTCCTCGCCGGGCAGGTGCACGTCGACCAGGAACAGCAGCTTGCGCATGCGGTCCAGGCTCTGCGTCAGCGACACCAGCAAATAGGTGAGGGCGATGCTGGTGCCCTGGCTCAATGCCTTTTTGCGGATCTTGCCGATCACGGTTTCGCACTGGTCCAGCATCACCAGCAGGTGGCGCGCATCGTCGATGTCGACTTCGGCGCCGGCCAGCTTGCGGTGGTAGGCGTCCAGGTAGGCGTTGACCTCGAAGTTCTGCACCATGAAGGGCGATTCGTAGGTCTCCATTTCGGTATGGAAGTTGGTCAGGCGCGGCTCCAGGCCGATGGCGCAGACGCGATAGGACAGCGTGCGGATCGCGTCCAGCAGGCCTGGCAGCATGATATTGCCGCCGCGCTGGACGTCGGCGCGCTGTTCGGCATGCAGTACCACATCCAGCAGCGCCAGCCAGTCCTCGTGCGGCACGGCCGCCATCCAGATGTAGTCGGTGCGCTTGTAGGCGATCTGGTCGAGCGCCTCGCTCAGGTAATCGTTGCCCAGCGCCGGTGGCAGGATGCGGTAGGCGATGCGGCTTTTCAGTTCGCTGAAGAAGCCGTCGTTCGACAGCACGCCGATCTCGGTGTACAGGCTGGCGTGGCGGCGCGACGCCAGGATGTTGCGCGCGTAGTTGCGCAGCGCGATGGCGTGCGCCGGATTGCCCTTCAACAGCTGGCACAAGGTGCGCACGTTGCCAATCGCACGCGCACTGTCGGTGGCGCGCTTGGGGCGCAGGGTGTGAAACAGCTCGACCATCAGGCCGATGTCGTTGCTGTCTGCGTTGATACGTTCCAGAATTTCGAGCATGCAGAAAGCCTCGCTAAGCAAAAACGCAGTATAACCGCTGACCTCCGCACGGTATGTACGCCAGCGAACATAGGTTTCTGCTGCGAAATTGTGCAAGTGCGTGGTCATGCGCACAGAGGGCGGCTGCATCGGTGGCTACACTGTTCATAACAGCTCACCGATTTTGCGAACCACCATGAAACCCGTCCTCGTCACCCTGGCACTGCTTGCACCGCTCAGCGCACTCGCGCAGACCGAAGTGTATGGCGTGCTCGATGCCGGCGTGGTGGCGGAACGTGGTTGCAGCGGCGACTGCGCCAAGACCAAGCTCGACAGCGGGGTCTCGACCGGTTCGCGCATCGGCATCCGCGGCAAGGAAGACCTGGGCAACGGCACCTCGGCCATCTACACGGTCGAGGCCGGTATCCTCAACGATACCGGTGCTTCCGACCAGAACGGCCGTCTGTTCGGCCGCCAGGCCTTTGTCGGGCTGGATGGTCCGCTGGGCGTGGTGACGCTGGGCCGCCAGTACAACCTGGTCTATGAAGCCCTGACCGATGTGGCCGATCCTTTCCACGGCGGCATGGCCGGCAGCGCGGCCAACCTGGTCGGCTACACCACCAAGCGCTACGACAACACCATCAAGTACAAGTCGCCGCGCTCGCGGGGCGGCTTTGTCGGCTCGGCGATCTACAGCTTTGGCGAGTCGCCGTATAACAGCAAGGTCAACCGCGCTTATGGCGCCACGATCGGCTACGAGAACGGTCCCGCCAACATCAGCATCACGCACCAGCGCAAGGAAAACCTGCTGGACGCCACCGGCACCACGCCGCCGGTCGACCAGTCGGCCAGCAACTCGCTGGTGGCGGCCAACTTCGACTTCGGCCGCTTCGTCGGCTACGCGGCGTATGGCCACAGCAAGGGCGACGGCAGCTCGCAGTGGGACGAAACCAATCCCTACGGCGCGGTGGCGCAGCGCGATTTTTCCACCAACAGCCGCGACGTGCTGCTGGGCGTCGCGGTGCCGGTGGGCGCGATGAGCTTCCTCGCTTCCTACATCCACAAGGATGACCGCAGCCTGGCCGACCGCGACGCCAACCAGATCGCCGTCGGCGCCAGCTACGCCTTCTTCAAGCGTACCAATGTGTACGCGTCGTTCGCCAAAATCCAGAACCGCAACGGCGCCGGCTACACGGTCGGCAACGCCAGCAACCGTGGCAGCGGCGACCGCGCCATCAACCTGGGTCTCAGGCACTCCTTCTAAACATGCTACATTGCTGGTTTTGACCAGGAAGCAGCATGTACCTCACTTACTTCAACGGCGCTTGGGCCGAAGGCAATGCGCCATTGTTTGGCGCCATGGACCACAGCGTCTGGCTCGGCTCGTCGGTATTCGACGGCGCCCGCTCGCTCAGCGGTCACATGCCCGACCTGCGCCTGCACCTGCAGCGCGTGATCACCTCGTCCGAACGCGTCGGCCTGACTTGCCCGTTGAGCGTGGATGAGATGGAAAAGCTGGTGCGCGAAGGCGTGGCCAGGTTTCCGGCCGATGCCGAGCTGTATATTCGCCCGCTGGTGTTCGGCACCGACGGCCTGCTGATTCCGGTGCCGGAAAAAAGCGCGTTTGCGCTGACCCTGTTCGATGCGCCGATGCCGCCGTTCACCGGCTTCTCGGCCTGCCTGTCGGTGCTGCGCCGTCCGGACGCGCTGATGGCGCCGACCGACGCCAAGGCCTCCTCGCTGTACGCCAACACCTCCAAGGCGCTGCGCGAAGCCAAGGAACGCGGCTACGACAACGCCGTGGTGTGCGACAGCGCCGGCAACGTGGCCGAGTTCGCTTCGGCCAATCTGTTCTTCGTCACGCCGGCAGGCCAGGTGGTGACGCCGGTGCCGAATGGTACTTTCCTGTCCGGCATCACCCGCGCGCGCGTGATCGCGCTGCTGGCGAAAGAGGGCGTCAAGGTCGAGGAACGCAGCGTGCGTCCGGAAGAGCTGGAAAGCGCCGTTGAAATCTTCAACACCGGTAACTACGGCAAGGTCACGCCGTGCGTGCGCTACGAAGGCCGCACCTTGCCGGTCGGTCCGATCGCCACGCTGGCGCGCGACCGTTACATGGCGTTCTCCGACAGCCAGTAAGCTTAAGGGCGGGCCGGGCAGGTGGCGGACAGCCAGCGCCCGGTCGATTCCACCGTGGCGTTTTGCGGGCCGGCGCCGGTGTTGTTGGTCACCTGCATGGTGGCCGTATAACCGTCCTCGCCCAGGAAGCGCACCTGTCCGGTGCCGCTGGATGCCGGATCGGTGCAGCTGAACGAGACGTTCAGTCCGCCCGGCACCGGCGTCTGGGTCGAGCGGCACTTGCCTTGCTGGCTTAGCGGCAGCTCCTTGCGCGCCGCCATTTCCGGCGTGACGCAGGCGCGCATCGTCAGCGCGCCATCGCTGGTGGCCTGCGGCAGCGAGACGCCGTTCTGCGCCATCATCGCCTGCACCTGCGCGCGCTGCTCCGGCGGCAGCGCCGCCAGCTGCGACAGGCCGGCGCTGACCGCCTGGTCGGTTTGCGCATTCCCCGTCATGATCTTGTTATTCAATTCCCACAAACCCGGCTTGACGGTTTGCGCGTGCGTTTGCGCCGCAGCCAGCAGGGCCAGTGTCGTCAACAGTGCTTTCATCAGTCGCTCCTTTGGAAATGAAAACGGCGCCCAAGGCGCCGTTTGAACCACTGCGGAGAAGGCTACACGCCGCGTCCGCTAATCAGGCGCAGCAGCACCATGATGATGGCGACTACCAGCAGGATATGGATGAAACCGCCGATGGTGTACGAAGTAACCAGACCAAGCAGCCACAGGATAAGCAGAACTACAGCGATGGTATAAAGCATGATGATCTCCTCGGGTTGTGTTGAATCTATTATCAACAATCCCTGCCTGGGCTTCTGTACGATGCCGTACTTAAATCCTTAGTCCATCGAACGCAGCTGGCCCTTGACGATGCGTACCGAGTCGCCCGAGCGCCATTGCGGCTGCGCCGACGAGTGGATGGTGCGCTTGCTGCCGTTATCCATGCGCACCACGACATCCCAGCTGTGGGTGGTCTTCATATTGCCTTCGATCTGGTTGCCGGCCACCGCGCCGCCGACCGCGCCCGCCACCGTGGCGATCTGACGGCCGTGGCCGCTGCCGACCTGGTTGCCCAGCAGGCCGCCCAGGATGGCGCCGCCGGCCGCGCCGACGCCGCTGCCTTGTGGGCGATGTTCGATCGTGCGCACCGATTCCACCACGCCGCAGTTGCTGCATGGAGCGCTGCGCGCTTCCTGTTCAGGCGCCTGGCCCTGGCCTTGCGACACGCCAGGGGCCACGGTCGAGGCGCCGGCCGGCGGCGCGTCGTTGTAGGCCATCGGTTGCGATGCTGCCGGCGCTGGCGGCAGGCCGCTTACCGCGGCCGGTACGCTGGCATTCGAGGTTGGCAACCAGCCCAGGATCGCTGCGCTGCCGACGCCGCAAAACAGCACCACCGCAACAGCGGCGATGACCATGACCGGGTGGGTGCCAGATTTAGTTTGGGTGTCCATGTGTGTGTCCTTTGTTATTAGGTGAGGTAATGCACTGCAACCCACATTTTCCCTGAGTACATCTATTGCTTCCGTGCGTCACCGTACATACAGAGCAAATCATTGCCCTTAATCTGATCCCATGCATACCTCTATCTCAACCACTCCCGACGAAGACCGGGCGCTGCCGCGACTGGCCAATAACCGCCTGCTCGCCAGCCTGCCGGACGACGATCAACGCCAGCTCGCCGCCAGGTGCGAAACGGTGCGGGTGGACAACGGCCAGGTGCTGTCGGAGCCGGGACAGGAAGTACGCCATCTGTATTTCCCCATCGATTGCCTGGTGTCGCTGCTGGGCGTGGCCGAAGGCCGCATGACGCTGGAAGTCGGCTCCATCGGTCGCGAAGGCATGCTGGGCGCCTCGGTGGTGCTCGGACATGAGATGGCGCAGGTGCGCGCCGTGGTCCAGCGTTCCGGCCGCGCCTACCGCATCGCCACCGCCGACTTCATCACCGAGTTCTACCGCATGGAATCGTTGCAGCGCCTGCTGTACCGCTATACCGACACCGTGCTGGCGCAAACCATCCAGATCGCCGTGTGCAGCCGCTTCCACGTGCTGGAGGCACGGCTGGCCCGTTCGCTGCTGATCACGCGCGACCGCCTGCAGTCGGAAAAATTCCACCTGACCCATGAATTCCTGGCGCATGCGCTGGGCGTGCGCCGGGTCGGCGTCACCAAGGCCGCCAGTGCGCTGCAGAACCAGCGCCTGATCACCTACAGCCGTGGCAATATCGAGATCCTCGATTCGGCCGGCCTGGAATCGGTCTCCTGCCACTGCTACGAAATGTTCAAGGACAAATAAAAAAACGGACCCGAGGGTCCGTTTGCTTTATGAAGCGCCGCGATTAACGCGGTGGTTTTTGTACCTGGTTACCGATCACGCCGCCCACTGCCGCGCCGCCGACCGCGCCGACTGCGCTGCCGCCGGTCAGGACCGAGCCGGCCACTGCGCCAACGCCTGCGCCAACGGCGGTGTTACGGTCTTGATTCGACATACCTGCGCATGCGCTCAGGCCCAGGGTCGCGGCCAGTACGGCGGCGGTTGCTGCAATTCGCTTGACGTTGTTCATGATGTTCTCCTCAGGCAGGTTAGGCGCGGTATTGCGCCTTCACCGATGCCTCCAGAGTACGAAACTTGCGCAATCGCTTCCGTTCGTCAGCACACACAGACGGGAATCAGTGTTGGGGCTTGCCGGCCTGGGCGATCAACGCCTGGCAGCCGGCCGTCTCGCCCGAGCTGGTGCTGACTAGCGGCACGATGGCCGCCACCGGCGCCACCACCGCCAGCGCCAGGGCGCTGCCGGCGCGCAGGGCCAGCGAACCTTTGTCGATGCTGATGTCCGGCTGCTTGAAGGTGCCGCGCACATAAATCGGCGCACGCAATGAAATCACCCGCACCGACTTGGCGTCCGGCTTCAATGTCAGGTCCAGCTTCTCGTTGCCGAGATTGACGGTGCCGTGGACGTCGATGCGCGCTTCCGAGGTGTCCGCCACGAACAGGCGCGAGTTCATCACGCCGTTGCTGACCGCGAAATCCGTCACCATGCAATTGAGCTTGACCTGCTTGTCGCCGACCAGCTTGGTCAGCGCCACGCTGCCGAGGTTCAGGCCCATGGCTTCCAGCAGCAGCTTGCTGACGCTGCCTTCGTTGACCACGCCTTTGAATTCGCCGTTGGAGGCGCCCAGCAGGCTGGCCACCGAGTTGCCGGTGGCCGTCAGCGCGACGTCGGCGTTGATTTCGCCGACGGTGGCCTGCATGCCTTCGATGGACGGGAACAACTGCTTGAGTTGCAGATGCGCCGCCTTGGCCTTCAGATCGGCGCGGATGGCGTGGGCGTTGACCTTGCCGCTGCCGTCCAGCACGATGTTGGAAGTGAAGCGGCCGCCGGCGATGTCGAAGTTCATCGGCTTCAGCGCCAGCACGCCGTCCTTCAGGTGGATCTGCGTTTCCAGGTTCTGGATCGGCAAGTCCTTGTTGCGCGTGATGCGCGCGGCCTTGAAGTTGACGTCGGCGTCGATGGCGGTCCAGCGGTCGGTGCGGAAGTTCTCCACCGGCAGCACCTTGTTGCCCGGCTGGAGTTCCTCGGCGCCGCGCGCTTCCTTGCTGGCGTTGGAATCGGCGCCGATCAGCGGGCCCAGGTCGGACACCTGCAGCAGCTTGGACTGGATGTTGCCGCTTAAGACAGAGCGCGGCGCGCCGGTCTTGAAGTCGAGCTTGCCGGCGATGTCGCTGGCGCCGACCTTGCCGGTGAACTGGTCGTAGATCCAGTGGCTGGCGTTGGCGCCGAGGTTGCCGGTGAGGTGGCCCTCGGTGACGAACGGCGGCGTTTCCGGCAGCAGCACGCCGGTCAGGCCGTACAGCCGCGCCATGCTGGGGCCGGACAGCTTGAGGCGCATGTCCAGCGCCGTCAGCGCGGCCGGCTTGGTCAGCGTGCCATCGAAGCTGATGCTGGTGCCGCCAACGTTGAGGCTGGCCGCGAGCGGGAAGGGCGCGGTCTGCTTTTGCAGCGACAGCACGGCGCCGGCCTTGCCGCTGCCCTGGATGTCCTGGTTGTTCCATTTGCCGCTCAACTGCCAGCTGACGCCGTAGCGCGGGTCGTTGATGGTGTCGACCTGGGCGCTGGCGTCGACGTGCGTCATCGCATCGATGTAGCGCACCGTGCCTTTGGTGAAGACCACGCGCTGCACGTCCAGTGACCACACCGATTCCTTGTCCTCGCGCTTGAAGGTCCAGTTGTTCTTGCCGTCCGCTTCGCGTTGCAGCAGCAGTTTCGGATTGTCGAAGCGCAGTTCGGGAATTTCGATGCGCTGGCGCAGCAGCGGCAGCAGCTCGACGGCGAAGGCGAACTGGCCGACGCTGGCCAGCTCGTCCGGCGCCGACATGCCGCGCGGATTGCCGACGTGGACGTCGCGCGCCACCAGGTGCGGCATCGGCAGGAACTCGCCCTCGTTGCGCCAGGCCAGCGACACCGCGCCGCGGATCTCGAACGGCCGGGCGATGGCGGCGCTGATGCGCTGGTTGAGCCAGGGACGCGCCTTGTTCCAGTCGTAGCTGGCAAGGACGGCGGCCGCAACCACCGGCACGGCAATGACGATGCCGCCAACGGCGATGGCGATTTTGGTGCGGCGTGGAAGGGAAGTGGCAGAGGGCATGGCAAACCTGATTTTTATAGTTGCCTCATTTTACACACTCAGGGTTTTTGTGCGGCACCGTACTGATGTCGTTGCGCTATCGGCTTATAAAGTCATCATCGCTTGAACAATTTGAGGAGAAAAATAATGATGACCATGAATACCCAATGGCAAGTGCTGTTTGGCGCCGTGATGCTGGCCGGCCTGGCCGGTTGCGCCAGTGACAAAACGCCGGCGACCGCCGATGTCGCGGTGTCGCGCGAAGCGGTCAGCGCCGCCACCGCCTCCGGCGCCGCCGACCTGGCGCCCGCCGAAATGCAATCGGCCCGCGAAAAACTGATGCGCGCCAACCAGGCGCTGGCCGCCAAGGATTACAAGACCGCACAGGATCTGGCGACCCAGGCCCAGGCCGACGCGCAGCTGGCCCAGAGCAAGGCCAACTCGGCCAAGGCGACCGCCGCGTCTGACGAGCTGCAACAAAATATCCGCCTGCTGCGCGAAGAAGTGGCACGCGCCAACGCTAACAACCAACAATAATTAACGGAGAGCCCATCATGAAAAAACTGATTTTGTTGCCTGCCGCTTTTGCCGTGTCGATGATGTTTGCCGCTTGCAGCAGCACGCCGACCACCACCAGCCAGCTGGACCAGGCCCGTGGCGACTTCGTTGCCGCGCAAAGCAATCCATCGGTGGCCGCCAACGCGCCGCTGGAATTCAAGGCCGCCTCCGATGCGCTGGACCGCGCCAACGCGGCCGCCGCCAAGCGCGAGAGCCTGGACGAGATCGACAAGCTGGCCTATATCGCCAAGCAGAAGATCGCCACCGCCCAGGAAGCCGCCAAGGCCAAGCAAGCCGAGGCTGACGTGGCCAACGCCGCCCGCCAGCGCGACGAAATCCGCCTGCAGGCCCGCACCGCCGAAGCCAACCAGGCCCGCATGAGCGCCGACCGCGCCAAGTCGCAAGCCGAGCAGGCCAAGGCGGACGCCGACGCCGCCCGCGCCCAGGCTGATGCCGCCGCCAGTTCGGCGCGCGAGGAATCGGCCAAGAACGCCGCGCTGCAACAGCAGCTGGCCGACCTGCAAGCCAAACAGACCGACCGCGGCATCGTGATCACCCTGAACGACGTGCTGTTCAATGTCGACCGCGCCGAACTGAGCGCCGAAGGCATGCGCACCGCGCAGAAAATGGCCGACGTGCTGCTGCAGGAACCGCAAAGCGTGGTGCTGGTGGAAGGTTTCACCGACAGCACCGGCACCTCGTCGCACAACCTGGACCTGTCGCAACGCCGCGCCGAATCGGTGCGTAACGCGCTGATCGGCCTGGGCGTCCCAAGCGGCAAGATCGCCACCCGTGGCTACGGCGAAGCGTATCCGGTCGCCAGCAACAGCGACGCCGGCAGCCGCCAACTGAACCGCCGCGTGGAGATCGTGCTGTCGCAAAACGGCGCCCCGATCGCCAACCGCCGCTAATTCACCTCTTACTTAGGAAGGAAAGACTCATGGCTGAATCCAATCCCACCCATCCGGCAGGCATCGATACCGAAGCGATCCGCGCAGCCGCCCGCAATCTTGACGACGGCGCGGTCACCTCGGGTTACAAGGGCGATCGCGAGGCGGTCATCAAGATGCTGAACGACGCGCTGGCCACCGAGCTGGTCTGCATCAACCGCTACAAGCGGCACTACTACACGGTCAGCGGGCGCGAGAACGCCGCCATCAAGGCGGAGTTCCTCGAACATGCCAACGAAGAGCAGGAACACGCGGATTGGCTGGCCGAACGCATCGTCCAGCTGAATGGCGATCCTGATTTCAATCCGGCAACGTTGCTTGACCGCAGCCATGCCGAGTATGATGCGTCAGAGGACGTGCAGTCGATGGTGCGCGCCAACCTGATCGCCGAACGCGTGGCGATCGAGGCCTACCGTCAGATGATCGAGCAAATCGGCGACACCGATCCGACGACTCGCCATCTCTTGATCAAGATCATGGCGGTCGAAGAGGAGCACGCTGACGATATGCGTGACATGATGACCGAGCACGGTTAACCATACGGTCCGACCCGATTTGCTGTAAAGTTTTCACACCGACAACCAAAACAGGAGCTTTATCATGCTGGAACAAAACATCAGTACCGTGAATAACGACGTGAAAACTCTGGTTAAAGATGCCCAGGCATTGTTCACCGCCGCCACCGCGCTGACCGGTGAGAAAGCCGAGGAACTGCGCGGCCGCGGCATGCGCGCGCTGGACACCGCCCTGGCCAAGGCCCACGAAGCCCAGGTCAGCGCGGTCGCCGCGACCAAGGAAGCCGCCAAGCACGCCGATGAATACGTCAAGGAAAACCCATGGCGTTCGATCGCAGCAGCTGCCAGCATCGGCCTGCTGATCGGTGTCATCATCGGCCGCAAGTAAGCTACCGTGGCGCACGACGAAGACAATCGTCCGCCGGGCCTGATCGCGTCGCTGGGTCTGGTGACCCGCAACGCGATCGGCCTGCTGTTGAACCGGCTGGAACTGGCGGCGCTGGAACTGGCGCAGGTCCGCAACCATCTGCTGCAACTGGTGCTGGTGTTCGCGCTGGCCGTGCTGCTGGGCGGCTTTGCGCTGATCTATGCCTCGGTCACCATCGTGTACCTGGCGTGGGCCGCCATCGGCTGGGTGATCCTGCCGATCATCACCGTGGTGTTCCTGCTGGTCGCCATCGGCCTGATTCTGTACGCGCGCGGACTGCTGCGGAGCGGCAAGCTGTCGTTGCCGGCCACCATGGCGGAACTGAAGTCCGACCGCGACATGCTGTTGTAAGGAGAGGCCGTGAGCAAGCTTGAAGACGAGGCCGCCCTGGCGGCCGAGAAGCAAAAAATCATCCGCGAAGGCGAGCTGTACCGCATCAAGCTGGTGCACTCGAAAGCGCTGGTCGGCCAGGCCTTGCAGCCGGACGCCCTGATGCACGGCGCCATCGACCATGCGGTCGGTCTGGCGCAGGCGCGCCTGGGCGGGCTGCTGCACGGCGGCGCCTCGGGCGGGTTCAGCTTCAGTTCGCTGAAGTCCCTGA
Source organism: Duganella alba (assembly GCF_009674495.1). Taxonomy (GTDB): domain Bacteria; phylum Pseudomonadota; class Gammaproteobacteria; order Burkholderiales; family Burkholderiaceae_D; genus Rugamonas; species Rugamonas alba. The sequence goes on from NZ_WKJN01000027.1 coordinate 66,815, forward strand.
AGTCGCTGGCGCCGTATGCGCTGACGGTCGGTTCGTTCATCGCCCGCCGCAAGCTGATCAAGCCGGCGCTGGCGCTGGCCACCGTGGCCGGCATCGGCGTCGCCTGGCTGATGCGGCGCAAAACCTCCACGCAGTACGAACAGCCTTGAGCGCCGCTCCCCATCCGCTGAATCCCGCAGGCTTGCGCATCGTGCTGGTCCTGCAGGGAGGCGGCGCGTTGGGAGCGTATCAGGCCGGCGTGTTCCAGGCGCTGCATGAACACCAGCTGGCGCCGGACTGGATCGTCGGCACCTCCATCGGCGCCATCAATGCCGGCATCCTGGCCGGCAATCCCCATGAAACCCGCCTGAGCCGGCTGCGCCAGTTCTGGCAGGGCATCGCCCATCGCGACAGTTACGACATGCGCCATGTGCCGGATGCGCAACGCCGCTCCAACATCGTGCTGCAGACCTGGGATACGCTGGTGCGCGGCGTGCCCGGCTTCTTCACGCCGCGACTTTTCAGTCCGTTTGCGGCCGGGGCGCGCGTGGACCCGGAGCAGGCCAGCTTTTACGACACCGGCGAGCTGCGCGGCACCCTCAACGAACTCATCGATTTCGACTATCTGAACGCGCCGGGCGGCATCCGCCTGACGGTCAATGCGCTGCAGGTCACCAGCGGCACGCTGCGCGGCTTCGACAACCGCGAGCAGACCATCCATGCCGACCATATCCGCGCCAGCGGCGCGTTGCCGCCGGGCTTCCCTGCGGTGCGCATCGATGGCGAGCTGTACTGGGACGGCGGCCTGTACTCCAACACCCCGCTGGAAACCGTGCTGGACGACAGCAAGCAGGTCGATACGCTGTGCTTCATGGTCGACCTGTGGAGCGCCGACGGCGAGGAGCCGGTCACGCTGGACCAGGTGCAGACGCGCCAGAAGGACGTCACCTTCGCCTCGCGCTCGCGGCGCCACCTGACCGATTACGTGGCCACCCACCAGATGCGGCAAAAGCTGCGCGAGCTGTATTCGGCGCTGCCGCCGGCAAAGCGCACGCCTGAGCAGACGCGCGAGCTGGAGGCGCTGGGCTGCGACAGCACCTTGCACGTGGTGCGCCTGCCATACGCCGGCCGCGACTGGAACATGGCCGCCAAGGACATCAATTTTTCCGAGGGATCGATCAACTGGCGCTGGGACCAGGGCTATCAGGATGCGCTGCGCGCCATCAAGGCGGCGGGCTGGCTGGGCTTTGTATCGGAGGATACGCCGCTGGTGGTGCACGAATTGCCGCCGCTGGCAGTGCCGGGCGGCGAACGGGCCGCCTGAGCGGCCCATGGCGCCTTATTTCTGCGCCACCATCTGTGGCACGCTGGCCATGTCGGCCTGGTAGATCTGCTGGGCTTCCTTGAGGCAGGCGCTGCGTTCGTTGGCCGGGCCCTTGTGGCATGCCTGCTTGGCTTCGGCCAGGGCCGCGCCGATTTCCTTGCGCAGGGTGCGCGTCTGTTCGGCGGTGGTGCGGTCGCCCTGCGACCAACGGGCCGGTTCGCCTTTGGCGATTTCCTGCCGTTGCAGCTGGGCGTTCTGTGGTGGCGTGGTATCGGTTTCCTGCGCGTGCACGGCCAGGGCCGCGCACGCCATCATCACGCCGGTGACGATGCGATGAACCATGATGTTCTCCTTGTTTAGAGCCTGCCGGTCAGCAGCATGATCAGCAGTATAACGACGATCAGGCCGGTGATGCCGCTGGGCGCATAGCCCCAGTTGCGGCTGTGCGGCCAGGTTGGCAGTGCGCCAATCAGCGCCAGAACCAGAATAATCAGAATGATGGTACCCATGGAATTCTCCTTGTAGTTAGAGCTTGTGGTGAGAGGTGTGGAACTGGTCCTGGCCGCTGATTAATAGCGGTACAGGCGGCCGTCGATCAGGCGCACGCGGTTGCCCACGCGCAGATCGTAGACGCTGTCCTGCTGGATGATGCGGGTATCGCCGTTGTCCATGCGGACGCTGATCTGATATTCCTCCTTGCCGGCATTGCGGTTGTTTTCCACATTGTTGCCGACCACCGCGCCGCCGACCGCACCGGCCACGGTCGCGACAGCGCGACCCGAGCCGCCGCCCACCTGGTTGCCCAGCAGGCCGCCGATCAGGCCACCGGTCACGGCGCCCACGCCGGAGCCGCCACGGGCCTGCATGATCTGGATCGAATCGATGGTGCCGTAGGTGGACGAGTCGTTGCTGATATAGCCGATCTGTTGCGGCTGCTGGTTGCTGGCGCAGCCGCTCAATACGGCAACGCCGGCAAAGAGGGCGGCGGCAAGCGTAGTTGAGCGTTTCATGTTGTTCTCCTGAAAAAGTGTGAGTCCAGAATAAACAGCGGGCGCGGCAAGGTCTGTGCGCTTACGCACGATGCAGGCCGCGCCGGACGCATCGCGGTTTTTGTACGCTAACGTACAGAGGGCTGGCGCGAAGCAGCGTTTAATGGCGACATCGGTAGCAGAGACGGCAAACAAACGTCCCGCTGGCTGACAAACTCATTGTTTTTAAATACTCCAAGGAGAATCGCCATGAAAATCGCACATAAAATCGCTACTGCCCTGTTCACCGTATCGCTGCTGGGCGCCATGACCGGCTGCGCATCGACCTCGTCCAAAGAAGGCACCGGCGAGTATGTCGACGATTCCGTGATCACCACCAAAGTCAAGGCCAGCATCTTCAACGAGCCTAGCCTGAAATCGACCGAAATCAACGTTGAAACCTTCAAAGGCACCGTGCAGCTGAGCGGCTTCGTCGCCCAGCCTGAAGACATCGCCAAGGCCGGCAGCGTGGCACGCGGCGTCAAAGGCGTCACCGCTGTGAAAAACGACCTGCACGTCAAGTAATTCCCCCGGCCGGCGCGCTCAGCCGCGCCGGCGTTTTTCACTGTGAGTCATCATGAACCAGCCTGTCGATCTTCCCCGGACTCACGCACAGGCGCTCACCGCCGATGCTGACGCTTCCGCTTCAACTCCCGCCACTCCCGCAGCACCCGCACCTTCCCGCATTCCCCTGCATGTCAACGCCCGCGGCCTCGCGCTGGGCGTGATCGCCACGGTCGCCTTCCTGTATGCCTTGCAGTGGTCGCGCAATTTCCTGGTGCCGGTTTTGCTCGGCATCCTGTTTACCTACATGCTCAGTCCGCTGGTGTGCTGGCTGGAGAAGCTGCGCATTCCGCGCATCATCGCCGCCACGCTGATCACCGCCGCCATCCTTGGCGGCTCGGTGCTGGTGATGGAAAAGCTGCAGGGCGAGTTCCAGTCCATCGTCGATGAATTGCCGACCGCCGGGCACAAGCTGTCGCGCCTGCTGAACGACCGCCTGCACAACGGCGGCCCGAGCGCACTGCAACGCATCCAGGACGTGGCGACCGAGCTGCAACAGGCCACCGCCGGCGCGCAGGAGAAGCGCGCCGCACGCCGTGCCGCCGTGGCCTCCGCGCCGGACACGCTGCCGGTGATGGACTGGATCTGGGCCGGCTCGATGGGCGTGATGGGCTTCCTGGGCCAGGCCACGATGGTGATCTTCCTGGTGTTCTTCCTGCTGATGTCGGGCGACACCTTCAAGCGTAAGCTGGTCAAGCTGACCGGGCCGTCGCTGACCAAGAAGAAAATCACCGTCCACATCCTGGAAGACATCAACAGCTCGATCCAGAAATACATGCTGATGCTGCTGGTGACCAACGGCGCCCTGTCGCTGCTGATGTGGGCCGCCTTGCGCTGGATTGGCCTGGAAAATGCCGGCGCCTGGGCCATCGTGGCCGGCCTGCTGCATTTGATGCCTTACTTCGGCCCGCTGCTGATCATGCTGGCGACCGGCATCGTGGCCTTCCTGCAGTTCGAATCCTTGCAGATGAGTTTGCTTGTGATGGGCGCCTCCTTGGCCATCGCCACGCTGATCGGCACCGTGGTGGCGACCTGGATGACCGGCCGCTTCGCCCGCATGAACGCGGCGGCGGTGTTTGTCAGTCTGCTGTTCTGGGGCTGGCTGTGGGGCGTGTGGGGCTTGCTGCTCGGCGTCCCGGTGATCGTGATCGTCAAGGTGGTCGCCGAGCGCGTGGAAGGGATGGAAGTGGTGGCCGAGCTACTGGGCGAGTGAGGTTCCGCGCAGGCTGCCCAGCTGTAAAGCATACTGCCGCGCAAACTCGGCGCCGAGGAAGAAGATCTGCGCCGAGTAGTACACCCATAGCAGCAGGGCGATCATCGAGCCGGCGGCGCCATAGCTGCTGGCCACGCCGCTGTTGCCGATATACGCACCGATCGCATATTTCCCCAGCGTGAACAAAGCCGCCGTACCGAGCGCGCCGATGGTCACGTCATGCCACGACAGTTTCACGCGCGGCAGCATCTTGAAGATCACGCCGAACAGCGCGGCGATCACGATGAAGCTGATCGCCATATTGATGACGGTGAGCGCGATGCCGGCGTCGGTCCAGTAACTGCCCCAGAATTTCTCCAGCAGCGTCAGCGCCGCGCTGACCACCAGCGACACCATCAGCAGGAAGGCCAGCACCAGCACCATGCCGAACGACAGCAGGCGCGTGCGAACCGTGTCCCACAGCGTGCCGTGGGTCAGGGGCGGGACTTGCCAGATCGCGTCGAGACTGGCCTTCAGTTCGGCAAACACGGTGGTGGCGCCGAACAGCAGCAGGCCGCTGGCGACCAGCGTGGCCAGCCGTCCTTCCTCCTTGTTCTGCGCGCCGGCCAGCACCGCCTGGATCGCTTCCGCGCCCTGGGCGCCGACCAGCCCGCGCAGCTGCGCGAACAGCTCGCCCTGGGCCGCCTGCGGGCCGTAGAACCAGCCGGCGATGGCCAGCACCAGCACCAGGATCGGCGCCAGTGAGAACAGGGTGTAAAAGGCCAACGCCGCGCCCATGCTGCTGCCGCGGTGATCGAACCATTCGAGGACGGTGCACTTCAGTACCGAGAATATATTTTTGGGCGACATAAAAAGCCGTACATGTTTGCGGCATCGGTGCAACCCGCACACCGCTGCGGCCAGGGTCTGACCCCGTACGGGGTCAGACCCTTTCGTTCGGGGTAAAAAAAAAGCCCCGCAACGTTTAGTCGCGGGGCGTTGGCTTCAATGGATTATTGTACGCGGCGTTCGATGGTGATCTGCTCCACTTCCACGCGACGGTTAGGTTCCAGGCACTTGATCAGGTCAGCGCGTTTCTTGTCGTTGCACTCAACAACAGGATTCGACTCGCCTTTGCCCACGGCGTTCAGACGGTTGGCGGCGATGCCTTTGCCGACCAGGTAGTCTTTGACCGCATTGGCGCGGCGCTCGGACAGTTTCTGGTTGTACTTGTCGCTGCCCAGACGGTCGGCGTAGCCGGTGATGACCACGTTGTCGATGCTGCTGTTGGTGTTCAGCACGTTGGCGATATCGTCCAGCTTAGGCTGGTTCGAATTCAGCTTGGCGCTGTCGAACGAGAACAGCTCGGTCGCCGACATCGTCACTTTTTCAAAGCGTGCTGGCGGTGGTGGCGGTGGTGCTGGCGGTGCTGGTGGTGGTGGCGGTGGTTCTGCCACTGGTGGTGCTGGCGGTGGTGCCGGTGGTGCCGGTGGCGCCGGGCGCGGTGGCGCGTCGAAGGCGAAGTTCAGGCCCACGGTCAGGTAGTAGTTGTTGCTCTTGCTGTTCGGGAACTCGTCGCCACGGATGAAACCGTGCTGGTCGCGCAGGTCAGCCTGGAAGGTGACGCGGTCGTTGATGTCCGCCTGGAAGCCGATACCGGCGCTCAGGTAAGGCGAGTTTTTCTTGCGCTCGATGTACAGCGGCAGGTTGGCCTTGTCGCGTTCCGCGCCGATACCGATCAGGATGAACGGACGGAAGGTTTTACGCGAGAACATGTACAGGCCGTCGACGCCCAGCGTGTCCTGCTGGTAGCGGCGGTCGCCGTCACGGGAGCGGGCATAGGTATAGCCGCCCTGGACATCCCACTTCTCGTTGATGGCTTTGCCGAATTTCAGACCGGCGCCGTAACCGCGCTTGTCCGTGGCGCCAAAGTCGGAATCCGGCTTGACGCCGTTCACGCTTGGCTGAATGTACCACGATGGATTGATGACCGCATCCTGGGCCAGGGCGGAGAACGACGCGCAGAGGGCTGCAACGGCGATGGCGATTTTCTTGGATTTATTCACAGGGTGGCTCCCGATTGTTTAAAAAATTATTTCACTGCCAGCAATGTTGTTGCATCGCTGTTGGACCGAAGATTAGGCGACAAGGTGCGGTCCTTCCGTTCGCTACCGCACCTAACTTTGTGCTGTATCAAACTTGCCACATTTCCTGAAACTTATTCGTCGCGCCCTTGTCCGAGCTTAAAGCCTATAGATGCATCGCTAATGTTCGTTGCCGCACAGACCGTCCCGTCGCAAACAGGCATTCTTGAGTCAAAGCAGTATCAATCCAGTTTAAAGGAGCGTTCTCATGCATGCAGTCAGCAAACAACAAACCATGGTCCAAAACGAGATGAAAGCCTCGCCGGAGATGCAATCCACCACGGCCCGGCTGACGGCCTTGATGGATCGCTCGACCCCGGCGCCGCTGGACCGCAAGCCGGCCCTGTCGATGGCGTCGATCGAGCGCGTGCGCTCCACCTCGGCCACGCTGCGCCGCATCGAAAACATGCAAAAGCTGATCGGCGAACTGTCCATGCACGAGATGCTGGCCGACGAAATCGCCTGGTTCCTGAAGTTTTCGCCGTCCGGCGCCCGCAAATACATCCGCGACCTGCGCGAAGCCGGCGTGATCGAGCTGGCCCGCTACGTCGAAGGCACCGCCACCTACCTGGGCAAGGCCGTTTATCAACTGACGCCGGATCCTGAGCGCATCGCCGCCTTCCTGGCCGCCATCGCCCAGCCGAAACGCGAAGGCGCGCCGCCACGCAAGGAGCGTCCAGGCCTGCGCGAGCAAGCCATGGCGGGCAGCGGCCGTCATTTCCACATCCTGGCCGACGACACCCACTACGCCATCCGCGTCAACCGCGGTCCGGTGATGCGCGATCCGCTGGTGGCAGCCCTGTTCGGCAGCGCGCCGTCGCAGCAAAAAGCAGAATAAACCTCCTCGCAGGGGTATGATAAACAGCCGGCCGGTGAACACCGCGCCGGCTGTTTTCTTGTTGACATATTGAAATGCGGCGCAGCCGCCCCACCTATGCTGGCATGACATCTTACGGACCTGCGGCACATGGAAGCTTTGATCTGGATAGGCCTGACGGCACTGGCGATCGCACTGCCTTTTTACTACCCGCGCTGGCGCTTGCAGCGGGTACTGGCCCGGCCCTTGCCGCGTGAAGCGGAGCAGGTTTTACAGCGCAGCATCCCGGTCTACCGCCGCATGAGCCCCGACTTGCAGCAGCAATTGCGCAAGCTGGTGGTGCAATTCCTGCATCAGAAAAAGTTCGTCGGCTGCGAAGGGCTGGAAGTGACCGACGAAATGGCGGTCATCATCGCCGGCCAGGCCTGTCTGCTGCTGCTGAACCGGCACAGCAAGGTGTATCCGGCGCTGCACACCATCCTGGTCTATCCGAGCGAATTCGTGGCCCAGCGGCCGCAGGTGGGGCCGGGCGGCGTGATCACGCCGGGCCACCAGAGCATGCTGGGCGAGTCGTGGGATGACGGCCGCGTGGTGCTGTCCTGGGACGATGTGCGGCGCGGCGCCGGCGACTGGACCGACGGCCACAACGTGGTGCTGCATGAATTCGCCCACCAGCTGGACAGCGAATCGGGCCGCGCCAACGGTGCGCCATACCTGGGCAATCCGGCCAGCTACCGCGAATGGTCGGAAGTGCTGTCGCGCGATTTCCAGAACCTGCGCATGAACGCCATGTATCGCCAGCACACGGTGATGGACTACTACGGCGCCACCAATCCGGCCGAATTCTTTGCCGTCGCCACCGAAACCTTTTTCGAAAAGCCGTACCAGATGGCCGAGCACCATGCCGAGCTGTACGCGGAATTCCTCAAGTATTACCGCGTCGATCCGCGCGAATGGATGTCGCCGCCGCCACCGCCGCCGGCAGCCGAGCCGGTCTCGTTCGCCTACGGCTGGTAGTCACAGGATGATGGAGCCGTCGTCGGTGCGCTTGACGTGCAGCAGGCCCGGCTCCTCGTCCTCCAGCCGCTGCGCCTCCAGTTCCTGCGCCGACGGCGCCTTGCCGGCCTCGGCCAGCAGGCGCTGACGTTCCTCCAGCCCTTGCAGGATGTTCTGCTCCAGCTCGGCCTGCTGCCACGGCTTGGGAATGAAGCGGAACACATGGGCGTCGTTGATGGCCGCCATGGCCGTCTTGAAATCGGTCGAGGCGCTGAGCATGATGCGCACCGTGGTCGGCGCCACGTCCTTCAGCGCCTGCAGGAATTCGCCGCCGCTCATTTCCGGCATCATGAAGTCGGACACCACCAGGTCGAATTCGCAGACGCAGATGCGGTTCAGCGCGTCGAACGGATTGGTGAAGGTTTCGATTTGCGCGCCGGCCAGCGCCTTGCTCAACCGTAGCGCCCGTTGCAGCGCGCTCAGCATGTTCGGTTCGTCGTCCACCAGCAATATACGGGTCATGTTTGCTCCTCGGTATGGCGGATCGGCAGCAGCACGCGGAAACAGGTGCCGCGTCCCAGTTCGGTATCGACTTCGATGCGGCCCTTGTGCTTCTGTACGATGCCGTAGGCCAGCGACAGGCCAAGGCCGGTGCCTTTGCCCACCGCCTTGGTGGTGAAAAAGGGATCGAAGATGCGCGACAGCGCGTCCGGCGCGATGCCGTTGCCGGTGTCTTCCACTTCCAGTTTCACCGTCTGCTGGTCGGCCATGCCGGTGCGCAGCGTGATGGTGCCGCGCTGCTCGCCCATGGCCTGGGCCGCGTTCACCACCAGGTTCAGCACCACCTGGTTGATCTGCAAGGGCAGGCATTCGATTTCCGGAATGTCGCCATAGGCCTTGACCACGTCGGCGCGGTACTTGACCTCGTTGGCGACGATGTTCAAGGTCGAGTCTATGCCCTGGTGCAGGTCGGTACGGCTCCATTCCTGGTTGTTGTCGGCGCGCGAAAAATCCTTCAGGTCTTCGACGATATGGCGCACCCGCACCAGGCCTTCGCCCGATTCGCGCATCAGGGCCGGGATGTCCTCGCGCAGGAAGTCGAGGTCGATGCGCTCGCGCATGGCGCGCAGGCGCGTCACCACCTCGGGCTGGGCGATGCTGGCTTCGGCTTCCTGGTAGGCGTCCAGCATGTCGAACAGTTGGCCGAGGTAGTTTTGCAGCGTGCCGACGTTGGAGAAGATGTAGCCGATCGGATTATTGATCTCGTGCGCCACGCCGGCCGCCAGCTGGCCGATGGAAGCCATCTTCTCGGCCTGCACCAGTTGCTGCTGGGCCGCCGACAGCAGGTCGTTCAGCTCGGTCAGCTGGCGGATGTCGTCCTCCAGCTTGTCGTTGGCGTGGGCCAGCTGGGCGGTGCGCTTTTCGACGATGTGTTCCAGCCCGTCGCGCGACTTGCGCAGGGCGTTTTCGGCGACGCGGCGTTCGGTGACGTCGCGCAGCGTTTCGATGGCGCCGACGATATGGCCCTCGGCGTCGCGCAGCGGCGCGGCGGTGAAGTGCAGCCAGTGGCCGCTTTCGCCGATGTTGGGGAAGAAGTCCTCCGACTCGTAGGCGCCGGGGATCAGCGTCGACGGGTGGCTGTGGCCAGGATAGTGGTCGGCGATATTGGTGTCGCCGGCCACGATCAGGTCGCACAGCAGCGAGCGCTCCTTGACGTAGAACGGCTGCCACTGGTTGCGGGTGCCGACCATGCAGGCGCGTGTCCAGCCCAGCAGCTGTTCGCAGGCCTTGTTCCAGTGGGTGATGACGTGGTGGCGGTTGATGGCGAAGGTGGCGACCGGGTGGCCGTCGAAGAATTCATCCAGCGCCACTTCGGCCTGCGAGGGGAGTTTCATCGTAGCGTTCCTAATTGACCAGAATCTGGCACATATCGTTGACCATCACGGGGCAGCTGGCGCTGAGTTGCTGGCGCTGTTCATCGTCGAGCGCCAGCGTGTGCCAGGCGTGCTCGCGCTGCGCTTCGCTGGCGTCGGACGGCTCGGCCAGCAGATGGGCAAGGCCGATCGCCAGCGCCAGGCCGGTGGCGTTGTCGTCGCGCTGGTGGCTGATGGCGTCCTGGATCGCCGGCGGGAATTTCCAGTAGGCCGCCAGTGCGCTGCCGGCCTGGGTGTGGTCGACGCCGAACACGGCCAGCTCGGCATCGGCCACGCTGGCGTCTTCATGCTCGGCGCGCCAGGCCGGCACCGCCGCGTATTCGTCGGGAAAGCGGGTCGCCAGCACCAGCGTGCCCAGGTTGTGCAGCAGGCCGGCGGTGAAGGCGGTGTCCGGACTCTGGCGCAGATGGCGCGCCAGCGCGCGCGCCCACACGGCGGTGGCGATGCCGTGGCGCCAGAAGGCGTCGAAATCCAGCGCCGGACCGCTGGCCGGCGGCACCGCGCCGATCACGCCGCAGGCTGTCACCAGTGTGCGCACGCTGTGCAGGCCCAGCACCGACATCGCCTGCTGGATGCTGGTGACCTTGGACGGCATACCGTAGAACGAGGAATTGGCCAGGCGCAGCGTCTTGGCGGTCAGCGCCTGGTCGAGTGCGATGCGGCCGGCCAGGTAGTGCAGGTCGACGTCGTCCTGTTCCATGCTGACCAGCAGTTCCGCCACCACCGCCGGCAGCGAGGGCAGGTCGTGGACGCGGCGCACCACGTCATCCAGGGCGATCTGGCTCATGCGGCGGCCTCCAGGCTGAGCGTGATCAGGCTGCCGCGCGAAGCCGAATGCAGTCCCATCGGGTAGGCGGTGACGCTGTAGCGCCGGCCGCCGATGGCGGCGTGGTGGTTGGCCGGCGGCAGGCAGGCCGGGTCCGGGAACAGCTCCGGCAGCACCAGGCAGGCCTCGTTGCCCAGCAGCGCGCCGCTGCGCTGGAACAGGCGGCCGGCGGCGCCGTTGACGAAGGCGATCATGCCGTCGTCGTCGAGACCGATCACCGGCAGCGGCAGCTGTTGCAGCAGGTCGCGCGCCACGCCGAGGCTGATCTCGTCGCGGGCGATCTGGCGCTGCATCTGGTGCAGCAATTGCTCCATGCGGCGGTTGGCGCTGGCCAGTTCGTGGTTGGCGTTGCGTACCTCCATGTGCAGGCGCGCGTTGTCGTCGGCGATTTCCTTCAGGCGGAAGGCGTCGCGCAGGTGGGTGCGCAGCTGGTCGTCATTCCACGGCTTGGTAAGAAATTTGTAGATGGCGCCTTCGTTGACGGCGTCGGTGACCGATTGCAGCTCGGTGTAGCCGGACAGCATGATGCGGATGGTGTCCGGCCGCAGCGTGCGCGCCTGGCGCAGGAAGTCGGCGCCGCTCAGGCCCGGCATGCGCTGGTCGGAGATGATCACGTCGATCTGATGCTGGGCCAGCATCTCCAGCCCCTGTTCGCCGCAACTGGCGGTGTGGATTTCGTAGCCGTCCGGGCGCAGCAGGCGCTTCAGCGCCGACACGATGTTGGCCTCGTCGTCGACCAGCAGCAGGCGGCGCTGCCGCGCCTGCACCCGCAGCAGGTGCGGCGACAGGCGGCGGTCCGCGCTCAGCAGCGCGCCGATTTCCTCCGGCAGCTGCGGCGCGCCGTACAGCTCGCCCTGGATCAGGTCGCACAGATTGTCGCGCAGGAAGGTGCACTGGGCTTCGGTCTGCACGCCGTCGGCGGCGACGCGGATGCCGAGGTGCAGCGCCATGGCGATCAGCGCCTGGCACTGGGCGGCGACGGCGTCGCTGTCGGCCACGCCGCGCACCACGGCGCTGTCGAGCTTGATGTAATCGAAGGGATAGCGTTGCAGATTGCTCAGGCAGGCGGGGCCGGCGCCGTACCGGTCCAGGGTCAGGCTGACGCCCAGCTGTTTGAAGAAGCCCAGTGCGGCGGCGCTGGCGGCGGTGTCGTGCATCAGCGTCGCCTCGTCCAGCTCCAGCGTCAGCGCGGCCGGCGCGATGGCATGCTGTTCCAGCAGGGCGGCGACGGCGGGGCCGAAGCGCGCGTCCTGCAATTGCGCCGGCGCCAGGTTGATGGCGACCTGCAGGTCGGCGCCGCTCAGCACGCCGCCTTGCCACAGCGCGCGGTCGGCGCAGCTGCGGCGCAACAGCGCCAGGCTGTCGCCGCGCGTGGACCACGCCTCGACGCCGGCGACGGCGCCGTTGCGCAGATCGACCAGGGGCTGGTAGCGCGGCGGTTGATCGAACTCCATCAGGCGTTCCTATCGAAATGGAAGCTTGCTGCTCGAAAATACTATCGATTGATTATACGGCCAAGTCCGCGCGGTTCAACCTTTTTAACGTGTGCGCAAGCGAACGGAAAACCGCCGGCGTGCGCGCCACACTGGCACCAAACTTAAACCAGGAGAACACCCATGAGCACCATCATTGCCGGGCATTTTCAATTACAGGATGAAATCGCCGACGCGCGGCTGGCCTTGTTGAGCGCCGGTTTCGCGCCGGCCCGCATCAGTTCCTTCTACGTCAACCCGCCGGGCCAGCACGACTTGCATGAACTCGGCGGCGACCACGACAAGTCGCCCGGCGCCAAGGAGAGCGACGAGGGCGTGGTGCAGGGCGGCGCTACCGGCGCGGTGGCCGGTGCGGTGGTGGGCGCCGCGACGATTCCGATCACCGGTCCGGTCGGCCCGGTGGTGGGCGCGCTGGTCGGCGCCCACGTCGGTTCGCTGTACAGCCTGCACAAGATGAAGGAAGCGGGCGAGCCGGACGAGGATGGCAGCAACGTGCAGCCGCCGCGCAAGGCCGGCATGATGATCGCCGTGGCGGCGGACGAGCCGGCCGAAACAGACAAGGCGCTGGACATCCTGCGCCGCCTGGGCGCGCGTGAAATCGAACGCGCCGAAGGCCAGATCAGCGGTGGCGACTGGCGCGACTTCAATCCGAATTCGCTGCCCGAGCGGGTCTGAGTCCGGCAACAGTGTCGGCTTGCTATCCCCCATTTGGATGGCGTTGTTGCATATCCGAGACTAGGGCTGCACGCAAGGCAATTTTCGGTATGATAGTCGCAGAGATCAACCGAAGAGCGGAGGCGGCAATGACACAGGCATGGCTGGTACTCACTCGTCCGGATGGGCGCGACGTCACGGCGCCGTCCGAGGCCCAGCTGGCGGCGGCGCTGAGCGACGTCTACAGCGGCAAGACCGCCAGTCCCGAAGGCGGTCCCGGCAGCGCGGTGCTGCGCTTCGGCTATGACGACGGCTTGATGTATGAGATGGAAGTGTCGAGCGGCGGCGCGGTACGCTTTGCCGAGTGGTCGGACCGCGACTGCGAAATCGCGCTGGCCTCGCCGCGCACCATGACCGTGCTGCAGCAGGCCGACGCGCTGCAGCTGTGGCGCCTGATGGCGCAGCGGCAGGTGGCCAAGATCCGCAACCAGCCCTGGCTGGACGACTAGCGGATTCGTTGTTCCAGCCGCGTCTGGCAATTGATGCACAAGCGCGCCTCCGGCCGCGCGTTCAGCCGCGAGTAGCCGATGGCCTCGCCGCAGTGTTCACATAAACCGTAGAGCTGATCGTCGAACTTGGCCAGCGCGTGGCGCACGATGTCGAGCTGGCGCGAGGTCAGCGTGGCCGCCTCGTGCACGGCGGCATGCAGCGTGCGCTGGCTGGCGTTGTCGGCCGGCGAGGCTTCCGCCACGTGCGGCAGGGGCAGGCGCAGGTCGGTGTTGCGGTCCAGATCATCCGCAAGCTGACTCAGCAGCGCGATGCGCGCGCATTCCAGCCGCGCCTGCAAGGTCTGCCATTGATGGTCGTCCAGTCCGTTCATGCCGCGCACTCCTTACGGCATTTGACCTGCTACGGCGGGATTTGTTCTACAGCGCCTCGATGTGGTGCTTGAGTTTTTCCAGCGGCGACAGCACGTGTTCCGGCTTGCCGGCGGCCACCGCCGCGCCAAGCGACAGCAGCTCGCCGGCCAGGTCCACCAGATCCTTGAGGCGGTCGATCCGGTCGATTTTCTGCTGCGCCAGCGCGGTCAGGTCCAGCAGTTGCTGCTGTTGCGTGCCGAGGCCGGTGGCGGCCAGCACGGCGGCATCCAGGTACAGGCCGTTGGCGCGCTGGCGCAGCGCCACCTCGTTTTCAAACAATGCCTGCGCCACGCCTTGCGAAATGCCGGGCAGGGCGCCGTCCGGCGACGGCGTGCGGATGGCGCGCATCAGGCGCCGGTGCAGGGCGTCGGCGTTGGCGGACAGGTTGTCGGCCAGCGCCTCGATCTGCGCTTGCTGGGTAGGATTTGCCATGGCCCCTCCTTACGGTTTGGTCGGGATCTGGTCGACTAGCGCGCGGTGCCGCCGCTCGATGGCGTCCAGGTTGTTGCGCGCCAGCGTGTAGCGCAGGCCGATCAGGCGGAACTCGGCCTGCTTCTCCTGCAACTGCGCCTTGGCCAGCATCAGCAGCAGGCGGTCGCGCTGCGGATCGCGGAATGGAATCTCCGCTTCCAGCATGCCGGTGACGGTTTTTTCTTCGTTGTCGTTGCTCTTGTCGTACAGGCGCAGCAGCGTGCGCATGGCGTCCAGCACGTCCTGCACCGGCTGCCGGCCTTCGCGCATGATGTCGTTGACGGCGTTTTCCTGCATGGGCCGGGTGACGGCGCGCGCCACCAGCCGCGTCAGGCCGGCGAAGGCGTTGACGTGGCGCGCCTCCAGGCCGGAGTCGGGCCAGGCCTTGATGCCGGTGCTGACGCTCTTGACCTGGTCTTCCAGATCGTACTGGTCGTCGCCGGCCAGCTTGCCCAGCGTTTGCATGTAGGCCTGCAAGCCGTATTGCAGCTGGACGAAGTCGTCGCAGGCCTGCTGGCGGCGGGCGTTGAGTTCCTGCTCGCGGGCGTCGGCCTCGGGCGACAGGTAGGGCTGCTCGCGCTGGTAGGTGTTGCGGTAGCGCTCGGTCAGCTCATGGTAGGCGCCCAGCTTGGGCGCTTCGGCGGCGAAGGCGCGCACCTCGGCCATGCGCGGCGTGCTGCTGGCGCAGCCGGTGAGGATGGCCAGCAAGGCAAGGATCAGGAACCAGCGTGACAGTTTCATGGGCGCTCCGCAGTGTGTGGGACATTGTTGCCGGTGGTGAAACGCTCCGTCTTGCGCGCGCGCAGACTATGTGGTCAGCGCCTCGCGCCAGCCGAGGCCGGCGTTGGTGTCGCCGGCCGGAATGTATTCGCAGCCGAGCCAGCCGTCATAGCCGAGCTGGTCGATGAAGGCGAACAGGTGGCGGTAGTTGATCTCGCCGGTGCCTGGTTCGTGGCGGCCGGGCGTGTCGGCGATCTGCATGTGCTTGATGAAGGGCAGGTTGGCCTGGATGGTGTTGGACAGCTCGCCCTCCATGCGCTGCATGTGGTAGATGTCGTATTGCAGGAAGATATTCGGGCAGGCCGCTTCGGCGATGATTTGCAGCGCCTGGCTGCTGTGGGTCAGCAGGTAGCCGGGCATGTCGTAGTGGTTGATCGGCTCGATCAGGACGTTGATGCCGGCCGGCTGCAGTTGTTGCGCGGCGTAGCGCAGGTTGTCGAGGTAGGTGGCGCGCGCCAGCTCGGGCGCCAGGCCGCCGGGGATCTTGCCGGCCATGCAGTGAACCTGGGTGACGCCCAGTTCGCCGGCGTACTCCAGTGCGCTGGCGACGCCGGCGCGGAACTCGTCGACGCGGCGCGGATCGCAGGCGATGCCGCGGTCGCCGGCGTTCCAGTCGCCGGCCGGCAGGTTGAACAGCACCAGCTTGAGCTGGTAGCGGCGCAGGCGCTCGGCGATCTGCTCGGTGTCGAAGGCGTAGGGGAACAGGAATTCGACCCCCTCGAAGCCGGCCGCATGGGCCAGCGCGAAGCGGTCGAGGAATGGCGTGTCGGTGTACAGCATCGACAGGTTGGCGGCGAATTTGGGCATGGCGGTAGCGGGGTAGTCAGTGACTGAGTCGCTATCGTAATCCAAATGCGTGTGGCGTGGCGTGCGTTCACCCCGCACGGCGGTCCGCCGGGGTCTGACCCCGCATGGGGTCAGACCCCTTTTTGCTGTGGGGGAAGGAGGCGGGAATGGCTCGCCTGCCTTTTTTTAGCGGCCGCGGCCGCCGGAGCGGTGCTGGGCGGCGGTGGCGGTGCGCCACGCACCGGTGGTGGCGGTGGCAACGGCGGCGCTCCGCGCTCCGCCGCCCA
>NZ_WKJN01000028.1 GCF_009674495.1 Duganella alba
TGCCGCGCAGGCGCAGACCGGCACGCCGCCGCCTCCGGTGGCGCAGGGCGAGACGCCGGCCGCCGCCGTGCCGGATCCCGCGCCGCATCCCGGCATGCGCCGCTACAAGGTCAACCTGCCGCCGCCGGCGGTGTTCGACATGGCGGTGGCGCGGGTCGACGCCGACGGCACCAAATGGACGGGCGCCGCGACGATGACGTGGCATACTGACGGCAGCCACTACCGGGCGTCGGTGGAGGCGGGCCTGAGTTTGCTGATCACGCGTCTGAACCTGCTGGTGACGCGCAGCGAGGGCGAGATCGACGATTACGGCATCGCGCCCGTGAAGAGCACGGAAAAGCGCGCGCGCCGCGCCGAAACCGCGACCCACTTCAACCGCGACGCCAGCACCATCAGCTTCTCGGCGGTCGAGACCACCTATCCGCTGCTGGTGGGTGCGCAGGACACGGTGACGGTGCCGTTCCAGCTGGGCGGCATCGGCCGGGCCGACGTCAACCAGTTCGGCGGCGACATCGACATCCAGGTCGCCAACGACAAGGAGGCGGTGGTCTACCGCTTCCAGCTGGTCGGCGAAGAGGAACTCGATATGAAGACCGGCAAGGTGGTGACCTGGCATCTGAACCGTCCGCCGAAACCGGGCGCGTATTCGTCCAGGCTGGAAATCTGGCTGGCGCCGGGACTGAACTGGTATCCGGTGCAGATCCGCGTCAGCGAAGGCAATGGCGCGGTCACCACCCAGACCGTATCCGATATCAAGATGACTGAAGCAGGAAAATAAGATGAAAAACATGACCACCCTTTGCGCAGCCCTGCTGCTGGCCGGCGCCGCGCTGGCCCACGCGGCCGACGAACATCCGAGCGCCAAACATCCGACCAATCCGCCGCCGTCGGCGGACCTGAGCTACGCGCTGAAGATCAAGCAGAGCGGCCTGTCGCTGAACGGCACCGCCACCGTGCAATGGCGCGCCGGCGACGGCAAGTATTCGATCGCCACCGAAAGCCGCGCCGCCATCTTCGGCAAGGTGGTCGAGAACCGCAGCGAAGGCGGCATCGACGACTTCGGCCTGGCGCCGGTCAGCTTCTACGAGAAGCGCCTGCGCAAGGAGCCGTACACCACCAGCTTCAAGCGCGACGGCAAGACTATTGCATTTACCGAAAGCGACGTCACCTATCCCATCCTGGGGGGCGAGCAGGATCGCAGCAGCGCCCAATGGCAGCTGGCCGCGCTGGCGCGCGCCACGCCGGACAAGTTCAAGCCGGGCAGCGAGTGGCATCTGTTCGTGGCCGGCCGCCGCGACGCCGAGCAGTGGACCTTCAAGGTGGTCAAGACCGAGAACGTGCAGATCGGCTCCGGCGACGTCAGCGCGGTGCACCTGATCAAGGCGCCGCCGCCGGATGCGCAGGGCCAGCAGGTCGACCTGTGGCTGGCGCCGTCGATGGATTGGTATCCGGTGCGGGTGCGCTTTAACGACAACGACGGCGACTTTGTCGACCAGACGCTGGAAAAGGTCGTGAAGAAATAGGCTCCTGCTATACTGACGCCCCCGCGACAATGAGGTTTATTTGTAAAAAATACAATGGCGGGGTGCACAGAATGGCAAAGAATGATCGAACCTATAACTAGTGAAGCCGCACCGGACCCGCAGGAGCAGGACAGTCTGCAGGCCCACTTCCAGCCGCACATTTCCGCTGACGAGATTGAGCAGGTCTACCACCTGAAACGCGCGCAGCCGCTGTTGCAGGTGTTTACCGCCCTGTTCCACGGCGGTTTCGATGGTGTGCTGGTGCGCCTGCTGGTGCTGCGCGAGCTGGCCGCCGAAACCGGCGTCACCAGCTTCACCCGCGCCGACATCAACACCCGTTTGGGCTACCTGCTGCCGGAATCGCTGGAGACGGTGCTGATGCGCCTGCGCTCCAACCAGCTGCTGGCGTGGGACGCCCAGCAGGCCGTGTACCGCGTCACGCCGATGGCGCGCAACGTGCTGTCGGCGATCGACGCGCTGCTGGCGCTGGGCAAGGAGGAAGACAGCTCGGACATGGGCTTCCTGCTGTCGCAGGTGGCCGGCGCCCAGGTGATGGGCGGCGTCACCGTCGACCAGCTGAACCACCTGCTGGGCCGCCTGATGGAGCTGACCGAGGAATTCTCGGACGCCATCGCCTCCGGTTCCGAATTCCGCCTGCGCGCGTCGCAGGCCAAGTGGCACATGGCCTGCGACTGGGTGGAGAAGGGCTCGGAGATCCTGCGCGCCATCACCACCGACGAAAACGCCGACAGCGCCACCCACAAGGCGGCGCAGGCCATCGGCCGCGCGCAATCGGCGCTGCTGAACATGCAGGGCATGTTCTCGCGCGCCTTGAACCAGATCGAGCGCCAGCGGGTGCACCTGGGCCAGTCCGGCCTGTCGACCACCGACATCAAGCGCTGGCTGCTGGAACACGAAGACCTGGCCTCGCTGGCCCTGGGGGCGATCGACCAGCCGGTGGTCCCGCTGTTCATCACGCCCGCAGAAATGATAGACGTAGCAGAAACAGAATTAATGGCCGACCGCGTAAACACCACCGTATCCAATGGCCTGCCGACCGGCACCGACGCGCCCACCACCATCAGCGACGGCCCTGCGATGCAGCAGGAGCTGGACGACTGGCTGGCGCGCCTGTCCGACTTCGCCGCGCTGGGGAATTTCCCCAGCATCGCCGACGAAGGCCCGAAATCCATCCAGGCGCACGAGTCGCTGCTGCCGGCGTCGTTCGCCGTGGCGTCGTACCGCGCCTCGCTGCTGCCGCTGCTGGGCGATGCCGACGAAGCGCGCCTGCAAGGCGCCACCGCCGAACTGGCGCGCCTGCCGGTGACCTTCTCGCCGCAGGACGAAATGGTCCAGCTGCCCGACCTCGAGGTCGCAGCGATGTCCCTTGCCTCCCTCTCACTGTCTTTGAATCCGGAAGGCGACAAGTCTGATGAATGACGATTCCCAAATCCTGATCGCGCGCCTGCTGTCGCACCAGACCCTGCGCCGCGACGACAAACTGGTCAAGCGCGTGCTGTCGGACGAACAGTTCCGCACCGAAGTCGATGCGCGCCTGCTGGCCGTCGGCCTCAAGCTGCTCGACAACGTGTATGCCGACCACGTGACGCTGGCGCTGCACCGCGCCATCGAGCCGAAGATCTTCGGCGCCAAGGACGTCTGGCAGAACAATAACTTCGGCCTGTCGCGCGATGGCGTGGCGCTGCTGGTGGTGCTGTGGGCGCAGATCATCCTGCCCAAGCGCGAACGCCAGGAAACCCACCAGCACGCGGAGGACGACCAGAACGACATGTTCGGCGTCGACAAGCCGCTGCCGCGCGCGGAAGACACTTCGATCGGCATCGCCTACAAGGCGCTGCTGGCCGACTTCGGCGACAAGCTGGGCAAGAAAACGCGTCTCGACATGAACCTCGGCATCCTGTCCAAGCTGGGCTTCATCGAGCGCCGCGGCGACATCATCGTTGAAGGCCCGCTGCTGGACCTGCTGATGGATACCGACGTGCTGAAGGAACGCATCGTCAACGGCGCGCTGGCCGACGTGTTCAAGCGCGCGCCGGCGCAGATCATCCCGGTGCCGCGCAGCGCGCCGCCGGTGGCCGCCAATGACGTCAATGACGTCAATGACGACGAGGAAGCCGCAGCGGCCGAGGACGAAGAAGAGATCCTGCCCGCCTTCGAGGCGCCGCCGCCTGCCCCTATCGATCCAGACACTCCAGCCAAGGACTAAGCCATGTTTCACATTAAATCGCTAGAACTGGTCCACTGGGATTACTGGCAACGCATCAAGAACATCCCGCTGGACGCCAAGATCATCACCATCGCGGGCCAGAACGGCTCCGGCAAGACCACCTTGCTGGACGCATTGCGCACGCTGTTCGGCCTCGATTGCTCGATGGGCCGCACCTACAAGCACTACGCGCGCCACAGCGGCCAGCAGACCGCCTGGCTGCGCGCCGTGGTGGACAACAAGGCCATGGGCCGCCAGCTGTCCAACCGTCCGTTCCGCAGCTCCGGCTTCTTCAGCGACGACGAAGTCACGCTGTTCTGCCAGATCCAGAAGAACGGCGGCGACTGGAAGCGCCAGTACCTTATGCGTCCTGGTAACGTGCAGATCGAAGACATCGGCGAAGCCGGCAACGACTGGCTCGGCGTGGAAAACTACCGCAAGCGCCTGGCCAATGCCGGCCTGTCGCCGGCCATGGCCAAGGTGCTGGCCCTGGAGCAGGGCGAGACCGACAAGCTGTGCGAATACGCGCCGCGCCAGTTGCTGGACCTGGTGTTCCAGGTCTTCGGCGACAAGGAAGTGCTGGACGCCTACGACGAAGCGAAGCGCCACCAGCGCGACACCGAGACGGAACTGAAACGCTTTGAAGCGGAACTGGAAGCCTCCAAGACCAATCTGGAAGGCTTGCGCCTGCGCGTGGCCAATTACCACCAGTGGGAAGACCTGAACAAGGAACGCCGCAACCTGCAAGAGGAAGTGCTGCCGTCGCTGGAATATCACGAAGCGCGCGAGAAGCATGCGACCTTGAGCCGCCAGCTGCGCGAAGCACGCAAGCCGCTGATGCAGGCCGACGCGCAACTGGCCGACAAGCGCAACATGCTGGCGGCGCAAGCCAAGGCGCTGTCGGACGCGCAAAGCCACGAGACGGTGCTGGAGCAGGAATCGACCTCGCTGCAAACGCGCCTGACGCACATCAACGGCAAACTCAAGCCGCTGGAAAGCCTGCTGGAGCAGAAGGCGCGCCTGGAAAAGCTGGCGTCGGACTCCGGTTCGGACCTGGCCGAAGTGGCCAAGACGCTGCAGGAAAAAGAAATCGAACTGGCGCGCCAGCGCACCGCGCGCGACGCCGTCGCCTCGAAGATCGCCAGCGAGCTGTCGACCATCTCGGCGCTGCAGGGCAAGACCGCGCTGCCGGAGCCGGAAGTGCAGCGCACCATGCGCCGCGCGCTGAACGACGCCGGCATCAGCCACGCCATGCTGTCGGACATCGTCGAAGTGACGGACCCGAAATGGCAGGGTGCGATCGAAGGCGTGCTGGGTGGCTATGCCTCCGTGGTGCTGCTGGATAAATCGTCCGACGCCGCCGCCGCGTACCGCCTGGCGGAGAAGGAGCGCTATCGCCACTTCATCGTGCCGGATCTGGTGCACGCGCCGACCATCAAGGACGAGAGCCTGATGTCGGTGGTGAAGTTCTCGGCCAAGGTGCCGGCATGGCTGGTGGAACAGCTGTCGCGCATCACCCGCGTGGACAGCGTCGACGTCGGCGCCAGGCTGGGCAGTCACGAGGAGTGGATCACGCCGGAAGCCTACCACCGCGAACGCCGCGGCGGCCGCTCGCTGTTCGTGGAAGCCTCGCGCTACCGCTTCGGCTCCGCCGGCCGCACGCAGCGTATGGAAGCGATCCAGAAATCGCTGCCGGCGCTGGAGGCGCAGGAGGATCAACTGACGCTGCAAGTGTCCAAGCTGGCGACCGAAATCAGCTCGCTGAAGACGCGCCTGGCCGGTGTCGATGCGGCCAAGGAACTGGGCGCGCGCTCCGAGGAATTCGACGACGCCGCACGCAACGCCGTGCCGCTGCGCGCGGAACGCAGCGAAGTCGGCGCCCGTCTGGGCGAACTGCAAAACCTGATCAAGACCGCCGTGGTCACGCGCACCCGCGCCGACACCACCTGGCAGAACGCCCGCTTCGCCCTGTCGGAAGCGGAAGCCGGCATGCGCCTGAACCACAAGCGCGTGCTGGAGCAGCGTACCGAAC
The DNA here is from genome assembly GCF_009674495.1 of Duganella alba. Taxonomy (GTDB): domain Bacteria; phylum Pseudomonadota; class Gammaproteobacteria; order Burkholderiales; family Burkholderiaceae_D; genus Rugamonas; species Rugamonas alba. Next base: position 5,783 of record NZ_WKJN01000028.1, read on the forward strand.
ACGCCAGGGCCTTGCTGGCGCTGCGCAAGAGCTGGCGCCACCTGCCGCAGGGCTGGCGCCGTCCGGCGCGGCGCGCCGCGCTGGTCAAGGAACACCAGAACGCGCACCAGGTCACGCTGCGCGTACACAGCCTGGAAGCCAGCCTGGCGCGCAGCGACTGGGAACTCGATGCGACCGTGATCGACCAGTACCAGCGCCTGAACGACCAGCTGCATTCGCGCCAGTCGGAAACCGAGGAGCGCCGCTACCAGAACAACCGCGCGATCGAAGCGACCGGCAATGCGCGCGGCGCCTACATCGAGCGGCTGCGCTACACCATCAAGACCTACGCCGCCAACATCAAGGAGCTGGGCCAGCTGGCCGGCATCGAGGTGCATGCGGACCCGGTCAAGCTGGAAAACGACGACGTGCAGCTGGCGCAGGCCGGCCTGCACGTGCGCTTCAAGTTCGACGGCAAGGGCGTGATCGGCATGAACGACGGCGAAGCGTCGGGCGGCCAGCAGGTGATGAAATCGCTGGTGCTGCTGATTGGTTTGCTGAAGTCGGAAGACGGTTCCGGCGGCTTTGTGTTCATCGACGAACCGTTTGCCCACCTGGATATCCGTAACATCCAGCTGGTCGGCGAGTTCCTGAAGAACACCGACGCCCAGTACCTGATGACGACGCCGCTGACGCACAACACCGACGTCTACGATCCTTCGGAACTGACGCTCATCACGAGCAAGAAGAAAAAGGATACCGAGTGGGCGCAGCCGATCTTCGTGCTGCAGCGCCGCAAGGAGGAGGCGGCGAAAGCCGCTTAATCGGGAAGGGGTGTGTCCAGCAGCTGGTCCAGCTGCTGCGCCAGGAGGGCCGCCTTGTCGCGGCCCTTTGCTTTTTGTACGGCTTCGAGATAGGGCGCGCGCAGCTGGCGCAGTTCATCCAGCGTCGCGGCCTTCTCCACCCTGAGTTGCAAGGTGAAACCACGCAGGCCGATCGTACTCCTGATGGTCTTCGTGTAGAAGTCGTAAACCGCGAGCTGCTGGCGGGTGGTCATGGCGGTGCTCCTTAGTCAGACTAAAGATAGCACCGCGCCTTATTTGATGTCAAAGATGTCTATCGGACGCGGCACCGGCTTCTGCGTGCGGCGCCATTGCACCAGCAGCCACGCGTATACGCCATAGAAGCCGCCCAGCAGGCCAAACAGCCAGGCGGTGAGTGGATTGCCGAGGAAGTCCGGATCGAGCGGCAGGCCATTGTGCATGTGCAGATAGGCCTCAAATAAGCGGTAGATCAGCCGGCTGATGTACAGCATGATGACCAGCAGCGCAAGCTTGCGGTTCTGCGTGTAGAAAAAACCGTCGGGACGGTTTTCCAGGCGGCTCATCTTCATGTTGCGCTGGCCCAGCAGGCCGCCGATCACGGCGCCCGCCGCCAGCGCCGCCAGCGCGGTCCAGTTGCCGAAGGTTTGCACGGCCACCGCCAGCAGCATGAACACCATCACGCCCAGCGTGGCGTAGTGGCGCCACAGTTCGGATTTGGTGCGGCCCAAGACGATCTTGAGACGCGAATAAATACGCCATACCGCCAGCGGCACGAGCAGCAGCAGTACGATTGTGGTCATTTCCATAATCTGTCCGAGGTAGAAATCTGAAAAACTGTGATTGTACGGCACGGATCGGCAATCAAGGCTAGCATAAGCAAACTGGACCGAAAGGACATCATGAACCAACCCCTATCCGTGCTGCCGCTGAATCTTGGCTTGATGGCCGCTTCGCCGCAAGCCGGCGCCCAGGAGGGCGGTTATCGCCTGCCGCCTGCCGCCTTGCAAGCCATCGTGGACGCGGCGCGCGCGCCGGCGCTCAGTCTCAGTCCGCAACGCGACATCGTCGCCGTGATCGAGACGCCGCCGCTGCCCGGCATCGCCGAAGTGGCGCAGCCGGAGCTGAAGCTGGCCGGCCTGCGCATCAATCCGCGCACCTGTTCTGCTTCCCGGTTTTCGTTCGGCGCCGACCTGTCGCTGCTGGAAGTGGCCACGCGCAAGGAGCGCCGCATCACCGGGCTGCCGCGCGGCCTGCGGCTGTCGGACGTGAGCTGGTCGCCGGACCAGCGCCACCTGGCCTTCACGCACGTGGCGCTGAAGGGCGAGCGCGGATCGGTGGAGCTGTGGGTGGTGGATGTGGCCGAACGCAAGGCGCGCAAGCTGTCGCCGCAACCCTTGTCGGCGGTGCTGACGCGCGGCTTCAACTGGCTGCCGGACAGCAGCGGGCTGCTGGTGCACTGGCGGCCGGCGGGCATCGGCAAGGCGCCGGTGTCGAGCGGAATTCCCTCCGGGCCGATAGCGCAGGACAGCACGTCGGATGGCCATGTGCGCCAGCTGCGCACCTATCAGGATCTATTGAAAAGCGAGGACGACGCGCGCCTGTTCGAGTATTACATCACGGTGCAGATGGCGATCATCGACCTGCACGGCAAAACGCGGCTGGTCGGCGCGCCGGGCCAGTTTTCGCGCACTTCGATTGCGCCGGGCGGCGAGTATCTGCTGACGCAAAGCGTGACGCGGCCGTATTCCTACATCGTGCCGGCGTCCAGTTTCGGCGAGCGGGTCGAGGTACGCGACCTGCACGGCGTGGTGGTGCACACGGTGGCCAACCTGCCGCTGGAGGAAGGTCTGCCGCAGGGGAACGACGCGGTGTCCGACGGCGTGCGCCATGTGTCGTGGCGCGCCGATGCGCCGGCCAGCCTGGTGTGGGCCGAGGCGCAGGATGGCGGCGATCCCGCGCGCGAAGTCGTCGACGGCATCCGCGACCTGGTGATGCTGCAGGCGGCGCCGTTCCGCCAACCGCCGCTGGTGCTGGCGCGGCTGACCATGCGCTATGCCGGCATCGCCTGGGGCCGTGACGACGTCGCGCTGATCAATGAACGCTGGCACAAGACGCGCGCCTACAAGCAGTGGATGATCGAACCGGGGCACCTGTCGACGCCGCCGGAGCTGATCCACACCGGTTCATATGAAGACCGCTACAACAGCCCAGGTTCGCCGGTGATGCGCGCGGACGTCAACGGCTTCCCGCGCCTGCTGATCGGCCCCGGAACCACGGTGCTGATGGACGGCGCCGGCGCCACGCCGGACGGCGACCGTCCATTCATCGACCGCGTCAGCCTGACCACGAAAAAGAAGGAGCGCCTGTTCCAGAGCGCCGCGCCATATTTTGAAAACGTGGCGGCGGTGCTCAACGACGACGGCACGCTGCTGCTCACCACGCGCGAATCGCCGACCGAGCGGCCGAACTACTATCTGCGCGACCTGACCAGGCCGGAAGGCGAGCAACTGACGGCGCTGACCAACTATCCGCATCCCACGCCGCAGCTGAAGGACGTGGCGAAACAGCAGATCCGCTACACGCGCGAGGATGGCGTGGAACTGACCGCCACCCTGATGCTGCCGCCGGACTACGACGCCGCGCGCGACGGCCCGCTGCCGCTGCTGATGTGGGCCTATCCGCAGGAATTCAAATCCGCCGGCGCGGCCAGCCAGACCACCGGCTCGCCGTACCGCTTCAACTCCGTCAGCTACTGGGGACCGGCGGCCTTCCTGGCGATGGGCTACGCGGTGCTGGACAATCCGTCGTTCCCGATCGTCGGCGTCGGCGACGAAGAGCCGAACGACACCTATCTGCCGCAACTGGTGGCGTCGGCCGAAGCGGCGGTGGAGGAGGTGGTGCGGTGCGGCGTGGCGGATCGCCACCGCATCGCCATCGGCGGCCATTCGTATGGCGCGTTCATGACGGGTAATCTGCTGGCGCACACGCGCCTGTTCCGCGCCGGGATCGCGCGCAGCGGCGCCTACAACCGCACGCTGACGCCGTTCGGCTTCCAGTCTGAGGAACGGCCTTACTGGCAGGCGGCGCAGGTGTATCAGGCCATGTCGCCGTTTAATAACGCCGACAAGATCAAGGATGCGATGCTGTTGATCCACGGCGCGGAGGACAGCAACTCCGGCACCTTTCCGTTGCAGAGCGAGCGCATGTTCCAGGCCATCAAAGGACTGGGCGGCACCGCGCGGCTGGTGATGCTGCCGAACGAATCGCACGCCTACCGCGCGCGCGAATCGATCATGCACATGCTGTACGAAACCAATGCCTGGCTGGAGAAATACGTCAAACACGCAACGGCGTAGAATGGTCGCAGTGTTCCTTCGACTGGAGTATCGACCATGAAATTATTTCACCGCGCCCCTGATCCTGTCGTTCCCGTGGATGATCCCGCGCCGCCGAATATTCCGCATCCGGCGCCGCAGGATGATCCGGTGCCGGATCACAATCCCAGTTAGTCGAAGGCCCAGTTGTACAGCACGTCCAGCGCGTTGTTGGTGCCGGTCTGGAATTGCAGCGTGATGCGCGGGTTGAGTTTGTATTTGAGCTTGACCAGGCTGGTCGCGCTGCTGGCGCCCTGTTCGAAACTCAGATAAGTACGCGCCGAGATGCGCTTGCCGACCGTGACCACCGTATTCTGCAAGCCGGTGGCCGCACCGGCCGTCGAGGTGCCGGCCGCCTGGCCCACGCCCAGTTCATCCACGCCCAGCGACTTGGCCAGCTTGCCCTGTCCCGAGCCGCCGAACAGCGCGCCGGCGGCGGTGCTGAGCAGCGCCATGTCGTTGCCCTGCGTATTGTCGATGCCATGGCCCAGCACCAGCCATGCCAGCTTGTCGCTGTCCGACACGGTGGGCGTGGACACCAGCTTGGCCTGCGGCGCCAGCGCCGTGCCGCGCACTTCCACGCCGGCTTCCACATTGGTTTCGCTGAGCGCTTCGCCTTCCGGACCGCGCCGCACGGCCAGAATGTTGAGGCCCGGGTTGTCGTAGGCGCCGGTGAAGTTGATCACGCCGCGGTCGATCACCAGTTTCTGTCCATATGCCGCATAGGTGCCGCTGACCACGCGGATGCTGCCGTTGACGCGCGGCGGCCGGCGGTCTGCCACGCGGATGCGCAGCGCGCCGGCCAGTTGCGCATCCAGTCCTTTGCCGCTCAGATTGAAGTCGTTGCCGAGGTCCGCTTCGACGTCGATATTCAGCGGCATGCCTTGCGCGGCCTTGACCGGCGCCGCGCCCTTGCCGACGATGACCACGTCGTCGCTCAGCGTCGGCGTGTCGGCGCCGGCCAGTTCGATGCTGGCGCGGTCGGCGCGGAATTTGCCGTCCAGCTGGAAGTGCCTGGCGTCGCGCGTCAGGTTGCTGGTGCCGCTGACCACCAGGATGCGGTCGGGGCGCGACAGCACTTCGAGTTTGTCGGCGGTGAGCTTGAGCTGCATGGTCGCCTCGTTGGCGGCGTAGCGTATCCAGCCATCGGCCTGCGCGCGGCCCTGGTTGCCGTCGAAGGCCAGTTTTTGCAGTTGCAGCTGGTCGCCGGTGAGGCGCGCCTGCAATTGGCCGTTGCGCAGCTTGATGCCCTGATCGAGCCAGTTGACCACCAGCTTGTCGCCGGTGATGTCGCCGCTCAGCTGCGGCGCGGCGATGGTGCCGCTGCCGTTGATCGCCATCTTGAAGGTGCCGTCGATTTCCAGGCCCGGCTGGCCGGCCAGTGGCGCAAGCCAGGCCAGTGAACCCATGTTGGCGCTGCCCGCCAGCGTGAAGGTGCTGTCGTCGGCCAGGCGGCCGTCGTGCAGCTGGGCACTGCCATCGAGTTTGGCCTGGCCTGCGCGCGTGCCGTCGACGTTCAGTTGTACGCGCAGCGTGCCGTCGTTGACGTCGGCGCGGGCGTCCAGCGTGTGCAGGCCGAGCGGCTGCGGCAGGTCGGCGCCGATGATGGTCAGGTCGCCCTGTTCGCGGTAGACGTGGACCATGCCGGCGAGCGTGCGCGTGGCGGCTTGCAGGTTCAGGCCCCACTCGGCGCCGATGGTCATGTTGCTGCGGACGTTGTCGCGCCAGGCGTCGGACAGTTGCGCCAGGTAGTTGACCGGCACGCCGGCGGCCTGGCCTTTGCTGCGCCATTCGGAACCGGATTTTTCCAGGTTGTCGATGCGGATGGTGCCGGCGGGGAGGTTGATGGTGGTGGCGCCCAGCGCGATCTGCACGGGCTTGAGTAGGCCGGCGACGCCGGTGTCTTCCGGTGCGGTGAGTTTCAGCGGCGCCGGCGCGGCCAGGGTGAGTGCAAAGCGGCCTTTGTTTTGCAGGGTGTCGATGGCGCCGGTCCAGGTGTCGTTGGCCCAGCTGCCCTTGACGCGCAGCGCAGCGTCAAAGTCGGGATTCGAGGCGCTCAACTGGATGATGTGCGCGGAGCGCGTGCCGCTGGTTTGCAGCCGCGCCTTGTCGATGGTGATGGCCGGCGACACGTAGCGCGTGATGGCGATGTCGCTCACCAGCGGCACGTCCGCCAGCGAATCCGCCGCCGCGTTGCCACGTGCCTGCGCCGCGCCAGCGCGGGCCGCCGTTGCGCCGCTGCGCGAGGTCGTCCGGGCAGCATCGGCCACCGCCGCGCCGCTGCCTGCCGCACGCCCGGCGTTGCCCGCTATGCCGCCGGTCGCGGCGCCGCTTGCCATCGCAATCGTATTCCCCAGCGTCGCGTTGCCACGAATGCTGCCGACCTGCTGCTGGCCGGGCGCGCGCAGGTTGCTGCCATCGAGATTAAGGGCGAGCGCCGGGCGGGCGCTGGTGCCGGACAGCGTGCCATCCGCACGCAGCACGCCGCCAAACTGCGGGCCGAGCGCACCGAGTTGCGGCGCATCGAGCTTCCACTCCAGCTTATCGAGCGCGCTGCCGAAGCTGCCCTTGGCCTGCAAGCTGTTGGACGCCAGGTGCAGATCGATGTCCGCATTGCTCACGCTGCCCTTGGAAGCCGTCAGCTTGGCATAGCCCGACAGGGGGGCATTGGCAAACGTCGACGGCTGCAAGGTCAGATTGAACGCCGCGCGCCAATCGCTGGCCAGCCGCGCATCGGCATTGAAGACGGCATTGACCGCGCCCGCCTGCGCCGCGCCGAACGAAGCGGGATTCAGGCGCTGTACGCTGCCGTTCATCTTCAGCTCCGGCGTGCCCTTGATCATCGCCACATCGCCGGCAGCGTGAATCAGGCTGTCCGCCGGACGCTTGGCCGATGCGAACGCCAGGCCGCGCGCATCGGCTTCAAAGCTGCTGCGCGGCGCGTCCATAGAGCCCGTGACCACGCCGCTGGCGGTGATCGCACCCAGCAGGTCGCTGCTGACCGCCGACAGCTGGCGTGCATCGATTTTCCACTTCAGTTGCTCGCCAGGCGCGCCGAAATTGCCGCTGACGTCGGCGGTGTTCTGCGCCATCGCCAGATGCGCGTCGATGCCGCTCAGATGTTTGGCGTCGGCATTGAGCTTGCCGTTGCCGGTCAGCGTCTGTCCCATCAACTTGCTGGCCTTGATCTGGAACGCTGCTGCCACTTGCCATGCCGGCGACAGTGCGCCTTTGGCGTTGATATCCGCATTCAGGTCGGCGATCGGGTAGCCGGTGCCCAGCGCGGACGGGTCGAAATGATCGGCGGTCAGCTTGGCGCTGAATTCCTGCTTGTCTTTCAGACTTGCCTGACCGGTGGCGCTGATGCTGCCTTTCTTCGCTTGCAGGCGCATCTGGTGCAGTTGCAGCAGCGCGTCGGCCAGCGTGGCTTGCAGATCGAGGCGGACGCCTTTGTCGGCAAGCGCTGCCGTCAGCGCTTGCTTCTTCGGCGTGCTGGTGAGCGTGATGTCGCCGGCGATGGCGGTTTTGTTGATGCTGGTGTGGATGTCTTTCAGGTCGAAGAGGTCGGTGTGCAGCTTGAAGTTGGCGGCGTCGATGCCGGCGTCAATGCCGCTGCGATCCACCTTGCCGGCGCCGGTGAATTTGCCTGCGGCGCCGAGGTCGAGGATGACGTTGTCCAGCAGCGAGGCGGTGAGGGTGCCGTCCAGGCGTCCGCTGAAGGTTTGCAGCGGCAGGCCTTTCTGGTCCAGTGGCGCGGCCTTGCCTTGATTGAGGACGGCGAACTGGCCGGAGATCTTCTGGTCCTTGGCGATGGCGGCGGTCAGCTTCAGGCTGAACTTCGCTTCCGGCCATTCGGCGTTGAAGCCGGCCGGATCGAGATCGCGGCCGGTGAGGTCGATGGCGCGCAGGATGATCGGATCGAATGGCGCCAGTGCCAGCGCCGCTTCGCCACTGGCGCCATTCGCCGCGCCTTGAACTTTCAGCGTCAGCAGCGCCAGGTCGCCGCCGGCCTGCACGGCCAGCCGCGCACCACCCGCCGGCGCGGCCGCACCGCTGGCCGCCGTTGCATCGCTATACACCAGCGTCGCCTTGCCTTGCAGCGCAAACGGCTTGCTACCGGCGATGGTCGCATCTGCCTTGATGTCGCCAAACGCCGTGTGCGCGGACGCGTCCTGCACATGCCAGGCCTGTTTGTCGCCATCGAGCTTGAAGCGCAGACGGTCGATCACATTGCTGCCGGTATCGCTGGTCAGCGTCAACTTGTCCAGCCGCCCGTCGGAGATGCTGAGCTTAATCGGCGACGCCAGCGATTCCGGCATCGTGGAAGGTTCCGACGGCCCGCTGTTCTGCACCAGCAGGCTGCGTGCATGCAGCTCGCTGATGGTCAGCCCTTCCGAAAAATACTGCAACGGCGACCAGTTGATATCAATCTGCTCCGCCGTCACCACGGTGCCCTTGCTGCGGTACACCAGCTTATCGATGTGCATGCGGTGGTAAAGCGATCCGCTGACGCCCGTCACCGCAATCTGTCCGCCGCTGGCGTTCGAGATGCGCTGCACCAGTTGCTGCAAGGTCGACTCGCGCCCCAGCAGCCAGAATGCGCCGAACAACAGCACGACCAGCACGCCGAAGCCGATCGCCACGCGGCGCGGCCAGCGACGGCGCGGCGCAACGTGTTCTTGAGGAGTGTTGTCTTGGTCAGCCATCAGAAAGTGAATCCCAGCGAGAAGTGCAAACGATATTTGTGAACCGCGTGTCCATACGCCACGTCGACGTTGATCGGCCCCACAGGACTCTTCCAGCGCGCGCCGACACCGTAGCCGGACTTGGGATGCAAGGCGCTGATCGTGTCGCCGGCATTACCCGCATCGTAGAACACTGCCGCGCCGTACTGCGGCTTGAACCAGTACTGGTACTCGGCGCTGGCGGTGGCCAGATAACGGCCGCCGGTGATCGCGCCGTCCAGCGGCACGCCCAGCTCCTGATAGCCGTAGCCACGCACCGACTGGTCGCCACCGGCGCGGAACAGATACACCGCCGGCACACCGTCCTTGTTGCGCGACGTGAGCGCGCCAAGCTCGCCCCGGAAGATCGCATTCGTATTGACGCTCAGCGGCAGGTACGCCACACCGCGCGCATAGCCGCGCACGAAGGCTTCATCGGTCAGGATCGGCAGCAGCGCACCGCCGATCTGCGCGTTCAGCGCATAGCCCTTGGTCGGGAACAGCAGGTTGTCCAGCTTGCGCCAGGTGACGCCGTAGGTCAGCGGCAGACTCTTGCTCTGGCTGGACGGGATGCCGCCGATGGTCTTGGTCTCCGTCAGCAGCTCCAGGGTCAGCGAGCGTTCCAGCAGCGGCGTACCCCAGGCGCGCTTGCCGGACATGCTGGCCACGCTGGTCACCTCGCCGGAAATGTCGCTGCGTTCGAAGGACGCGCCGATGCTGTCGTTGTAGCCGTCCGGCGTCACCGGGAAGTAGAAGTTGGTGGTGGCGGTCTGCTTCTTGGTCTCCAGCGTCAGCGCGCTTTTCATGCGCAGGCCGAATACCGACAGATCGTCATACGTCAGCGAGGCGCGGTTACCCGTGTTGGTGGAGATACCGACACCGGCGCTGACGTTCTTGCGTTTGTTCTCCACCACGCGCACCAGCAGCGGCAAGGGCGCCATCGGCGCGGCCGCGTTCTGCTCCGGCGTCATGGCGGCGGCGTCCAGCTGCTCGGTGAGGATGGCGCTGGTGTCGGCGCTCACTTCCACGCTGGCGAAGTAGCCAGTGTCCTGCAGGCGCGATTGATACGATTGCAGCGCCGCCTCGCTGTAGTAGTCGCCGGGACTGATCTGGTTCAGGTTGCGCACGACCTTGTCCGGATAGCGCTTCAGGCCTTCGATGCGCAGTTCGCCGAAGCGCATCTCCGGCCCGCTGTCGATGGCCACGCGCAGATTGGCCAGATGCGCCTCCGGGTCCACCGTGGCCTGACTGTCGACCAGTTGCGCGCGCGGATAGCGCGTCTGTACCACGGAGCGCAGCATGGCGCGCTTGGCCGACTCCCATTCGTCCTGACGGAAAATCGTGCCTTTCTTGAGCGGCCATCCGGCCTTCAGCGCATTGACGTCGAACTGCTTTTCGGCCGATTGGTCCGGATTGGCGGCAAAGCCCTGCAGGCTCAGATCCACTTCGCCCACGCGTACCGGTTCACCCGGTTCCACCTTGACCTGCACCACCGGCGTGCCGGGCGCTTCGCGATCGAAGGTGGCGCTGACCACCGGCGAATAGTAACCATCGGTCGCGACCAGCGTGCGGATCTGCTCCGGCGCCACGCGCACCAGCCGTTGCAGCTGCTCGCGGTCGATGCGGTCGTTGCCGCGAAAACGGACCAGGTCCAGATTATGTTCGAGCAGCTCGCGCACGTCGGTCGGCGCGTCGATGCGCACCTCGTATTTCAGGCCTTCGGCGGACTGAGCCGCGGCGGATAGCATGGCCGCAGCGAGGCAGGCAGACCCTTTTGCCACAACTTGTGCCAAAATTCGTGATCCTGTCCGTTTTTTTGCTGGCGATGCCGGTAACATGAGACTCCATGAAGGTGTACGCTAAGGGGTACGTCATGCGCATGTTACCGGATTGCCCCGAAAGATGGCGTACTTATAATATTGCTTCATCTGGAAAGAACTATGCTGCCTACCGATTCCGCCCTGGTCCTGTTTAGCGGAGGCCAGGACTCCACCACCTGCCTGGCCTGGGCCCTGAAACACTATGCCCGCGTTGAAACCATCGGTTTCGATTATGGCCAGCGCCACGCGGTCGAGCTGACCGTGCGTCCGAAGCTGCTGCAAAGCCTGCGCGAGCAGTCGTCGGAATGGAACGCCAGGCTGGGCGAGGACCACATGATCGACCTGTCGCTGATTTCCGAAATCTCGCAAACCGCGATGACCCACGATATCGCCATCGAGACCCAGGCCAACGGCCTGCCGAACACCTTTGTCCCCGGCCGCAACCTGCTGTTCATGACGGTGGCCGCCACCGTGGCTTATCGCCGTGGCCTGACGGTGCTGGTGGGCGGCATGTGCGAAACCGATTTCTCCGGCTACCCGGACTGCCGCGACGACACCATGAAGGCGCTGCAAGTGGCGCTCAACCTCGGCATGGACACCCGCACCAAGCTGGAAACGCCGCTGATGTGGCGCGACAAAAAGCAGACCTGGGAACTGGCCCAGGAACTTGGCGGCCAGGCGCTGGTGGACCTGATCCGCGACGGCACCCATACCTGCTACCTCGGTGAGCGCGGCGCGCTGCACGACTGGGGCTACGGTTGCGGCACCTGCCCGGCCTGCGCGCTGCGCGCCCGTGGTTACCATCAGTTCGTGGGCGCCGAGGTGTAAATGCCCGCCGACACCCAGGCACGTTCGCGTCGATTGCTGCAGAATCTGCTGTCGCCGCGCGTCCTGCCGGCGCTGGTGCTGACCGGCTGCCTGGGTGTCACCGCCGTGCTGTGGCACGGCGCCCTGGCCGACGCCGAACAGGATGCGCAGGCCGATTTCGACGGCCGCGTGCGTGAGCTGGTCAACAACCTCGATCAGCGCATGCAGACCTACGTGCAGGCGCTGTATGGCGTGCAGGGATTGTTCGCCAGTTCGCAGGATGTCGACCGCGAAGAATTCCGCACCTATCTCACCGGCCAGGATCTGAACCATCACTTCCCCGGCGTGCACGGCATCGGCTACATGAAGCTGATCGGCCCGCGCCAGCGCGAGGCGCATGAAGCGCTGGTGCGGCGCGACGGCTTTCCCGACTACCGCATCACGCCCGACGGCGAGCGCGATTGGTACGCGCCCATCGTCTACCTGGAGCCGTTCAACGACAACAACCGCCGCGCCTTTGGCTATGACACGGCGTCCGAGCCGCGCCGCCGCGCCGCGCTGGAGCAGGCGCGCGACTCCGGCCAGCCGGCCATGAGCGCCAAGATCCGGCTGGTGCAGGAGACCGGCGAGCCGGCGCAGTCGGGCTTCCTGGTGCTGCTGCCGCTGTTTAACCATGGACAGAAAGTCGACACGCTGGCGCAGCGCCGCGCCGCCATCAGCGGCTGGGTGTTTGCGCCGTTCCGCGTGGGCGACCTGATGGCGGGGCTGGGCGGCCCGCGCGCCGCCGCGCTGGATGTGGAAATCTACGACGGCGTCGCCATGACGCCGGAAAACCTGATGTACGACAGCTCGCCGCAGGTGCATGACACGTCGCGCACGACGCATCAGCAGGTCAGCGTCGCCAACCACCGCTGGACGCTGCGCATCGGCATGCTGCCCGGCCTTGGATCGCCACGCAGCGACAAGGCGCAGGTGATCGCCGTGCTGGGCGTGGCCTTGAGCGGCCTGCTGGCCTGCCTGACCTGGCTGCTGGCGCGCGGCCGCGTGCGTGCGCGCGCCAGCCTGGTGCGCAGTCGCGCGTTGACCGAAGAACTGAAGGAGGGCCAGGCCACGCTGATGGTGCTGGCCGACAGCGCGCAGCGCAGCCAGGCCATGTTGCGCAGCATTCTGGACTCCACCGTGGACGGCATCCTGGTCGACAACCTGAAAGGCTCGGTGCTCAATTCCAACCGCCGCTTCCGCGAGTTGTGGAATGTGCCGGAATGCCTGGACTGGCAGAGCGACGGCGCGGTGCTGATCGCCCACATGTGCGCGCAGCTGCGCCATCCCGAATGCGGCCTGCAGCTGGACGAGCCGGGCCAGCTGACGCTGCCCGGCGTGCAGCGCGGCGCGCCGCTGGAGGAAGAGCACGAAGTGCTGCAACTGAAGGATGGCCGCGTGATCGAGAAGCACACGCGCGGCCTGCAACTGGGCAGCGAGCCGGCGCGCATCTGGTCCTTCCGCGACATCACCGAGCGCACGCAGATCGAACAGCGCGAGCAGACCCGCCGCCACGTGCTGGAACTGCTGGCCACCGGCGCGCCGCTGCAAACCATCCTGGAAAGCGTGGTGCTCGGCGTGGAGGCGGACAACGAGGATATGTTGTGCAGCATCCTGCTGCTCGACGAAAGCGGCGAGCATCTGCTGGTGGGCGCGGCGCCCAGCCTGCCGGCGTTCTACAACGCCGCCATCCACGGCATGCCGGCGCGCGAGGGCCTGGGCGCCTGCGGCCTGGCGGTGCAGACGCGCGGCCGCGTCATCGTCGAGGACATCCGCAGCGCGACCTCGTGGGGCGAGTACCGCGACCTGGCGTTGCAGGCGCGGCTTGGCTCGTGCTGGTCCGATCCGATCATCAGCACCAGCGGCGCGGTATTGGGCACTTTCGCGATCTATCACCGCGAGGCGCGCCTGCCCAGCCTGGCCAATATCGTGCTGATCGAACAGGGCGCGCGGCTGGCCGGCATCGCCATCGAACAGGCGCAGGCGGCGATTGCGCTGCGCATCGGCGAGGCGCGCTTCCGCAGCCTGTACGACCATGCGCCGGTGGCGCTGTGGGAGCAGGACTGGTCGGCCGTGCGCGGCGCGCTGGCGGAACTGGAATTGTCCGGCATCGAGGATCTGCCGGCCTATCTGCAAGCCAATCCGAGCCAGCTGCGGCGGATGGCGTCGCTGGTGCGGATTCTGGACGTCAACGCCGCCGCGCTGGAGCAGGTGGCGGCGCCGCCGGGCCGCAAGGATATCGGCGCGCTGACGCTGGCGCAGAATTTCGACAGCACCGCCATGCCGAATTTCGCGCGCGCGCTGGCGGCGCTGGCGCAGGGCCAGCACTTCTTCGCCGGCGAGGGCAGCTTCGAACGGCTGGACGGGGTGGCGCGCCTGAACGAGCTGACGCTGCTGGTGATGCCGGGCCATACGCACAGCCTGGATTTCGTCATCGTCTCGACGCTCGACATCACCGAACGGCGCCGCATGGACGACGAGCTGCGCGTGCTGGCCACCACCGATTTCCTCACCGGCCTGCCGAACCGGCGCGAGTTCATGGGCCGGTTGCAGGAAGAGGAGGGCCGCTTGCAGCGCGACATCGGTGGCGGCGCGGCGGTGCTGCTGCTGGACATCGACCACTTCAAGCGCATCAACGATGAACACGGCCACGCGGCCGGCGACGCCGTGCTGCGCCAGCTGGCCGACCTGATGCGCGACAGCCAGCGCAAGATCGACATGCTGGGCCGCATCGGCGGCGAGGAGTTTGCGATTCTGTTGCCGGGAACGGATCTGGATGCGGCGGCGGTGTTTGCCGAGCGCTTGCGCCAGCGGGTGGAGCAGACGCCGATGCAGCTCGATGGCGGCGTGGTGCTGAAGATCACCGTCAGCATCGGCATCGCGGCCATGGGCGGCAGGACGCCGGGGGGCGATCCGGCCCTGATCCGTGCCGATCAGGCCTTGTACTGCGCCAAGCGTGGCGGGCGCAACCGGGTGGAACTGATGGATGTCGAGGCGGACCGGCCGGGACATCAGGTCCCGGCCGCTTCCGGTTGAAACTTACACAGGCTGTTGCAGGGTCGCTTGCAGGCGTTGCTTGCGTGGTCGGCTGACGAAGATCCAGTACAGGCCGATCGGGATCAGCAGCGGCAGCAGCAGGGGCGAGACGCAGGCCATCACGATCACCGCCGCCAGCGCCACACCGGCCACCGCCAGGATGCCGAGGCCGGCAAACAGCAGGCACAGAAAGACCGCCACGCAGGTCATGATCAGGCCGGCGAGCAGGATGCCGGCGCCGCCGAAGAAGACACTCATGACCGCGCCCACAGGGCCGTCGAATTCATCGCCGTCGATGTTCACATGCATGCCGTCGCCAAAGATCGATTGGCAGGCGGCAATTGCCAGCAGGAAGATCACGGCGGCGAAGATCAGTTTTTTAGCGTTGGTGTTCATGGCGTTACCTCTTTTGATGTTGTTCGATGCCGTTTGGCATGGTTGAACTGTAGCGATGCGCGCCGTCATCGGCCATCGGATTGCGACGGACCGCCGGATTTGCGGGATGGAACGCGAGGCAGCGACGACGAACCGTGCGGCGGGCGGATTAGACCTTGATTTAAAGATATGTTGGTCTACACTGATACTCTCTCACTTGCATATGGAGGGCATCAACATGGCTTGGCTAGCAATGAGCGAGGGGCAATCGATTCCCTCGACCCGCATGTGTAACCGGCGCCAGCGCAGCGCCCAGCGCCTGACTGGCGGCGGCCCGAAAGGCCCGCCCTCGGCGCCGCCCACAATACCGCCGATCATCATTACGCCGTTCACCTACCAGATGCCGGAGCCGGCCATCGACCCGCGCGTCACGCCGCTGAAACCGCCGATCACCGAGCGGGCGCCCTGCATGACCTGCTGAGGCTGTTCACCACTATCAATAAGCTGCCACTGCAGACTTGAGTCTGCAGTGGCATTGTCTGTTTTCTGCTCACGTGTGCTCATGAACGACATTCCCGAATCAGAAGCACGAGGGTTGTTAAGCAGGCGGACATTTTGCGAGATGGATGGTGATTGGATTCCGGAAAAAATACAGCCCGGTACTTTTACGATCTCAGCTGGCCTGACCGACGAAGATGGTGTTGGCACTATGATGCAGGTCAAATTGTTCTTCCGTCGAAGCTATAAAACCGGTATGGTGAACTATGTGTTCAGTGTCTTTAAGCGCACACCCTACAGTCTTGAGCGGGTGTATCAGTTAGACATCAGGCAGTGTAGAAAGCGGATCAAAAACCGGCATGACCTTTCACATGAGCACATTGGTAAGCTTCGGCTGACTGGCGCCCCAGAGTGGGCGCAATGGCAGTTTGAAGATATATTGGAATATTTTTCTAACGCGACGAATGTTGTGTTTTCGGTTGGGCCGGTTTATCCGGAGCATTTTGAGCTCAGGGGCGAGAGATGATCTGCAATCGAATGTCAGAAATTTTAGGCTTTGCTTGTCATCCGCTGACGGATGATGGTCTCATTGCCATGGTGGATACACCCTTCAGATACCCGGATGGCGACGAACTGCCTGTTTTCATAGAAAAGCTTGGTCCGCAAATTCGTTTTTTCGATGACGGGGGCGGATTGCTGCATTTGTTAAGGCGCGGCGTTTCACTGGACGACCATAGGAAGACGAAATTCGTTAAAAATATCGCGGAACCCCATCATGTCACTTTAAATGATTCGGGTGAATTGGAAATCTGGTCTACGGAGGAAGGCGCACCGGCCGCCTTTGCCAATTACGTTTCTGCGATGCTAGGCCTGTCGAAATGGGAATCGGAGCAGGTGGGGGTATCCACGGACCTGTCGCTTTTCCTGGACGAGGTTGAAGTATGTTTGCGCGCGTGGAAACCCAAGTCTGTCATTAGCGACAGCCCTGAATACAAGGGGATATCGGGACACGTCTACAAGCTGCACTTTAGCCTGGATGACGGCGCAGTGCTGGCAGTAAATCCTCGCCATGCCTCAGTCAGTTCTGCCGCAAAAAAGTTGCTGGATATTCGTGCTGTTGACCAATACAAAGGACTCCAAATTATTGTGGTGATGGATGATCGCCACGACAAGCAATCCGCCAGGAATGAGGCGCGAGTACTTGATGTGGTAGGGAGCGTAATAATGATGAGCGTCCTGGAGCGCCAAGCTGGCGTCATTCGATTGCCATAGCAGAGACGCTCATACTATCAGCGGCGACTGCGGCGCGCCATGGCGCCCACCAGGCCCAGGCCGGCCAGCAGCAGGGCGTAGCTGGCCGGCTCCGGCACGACGGCGATGTAGGAGTGGTTGTCGGACTCGAAGGCGTCCTGGTTGGCGGAGAACGTCACCTTGGTGATGGCGGTGTCGGAGAAGAAGTTCATGTAGAAGCCGACGCTCTGGTTGCCGTCGCTGGCATGGCCGGCGGCGGCGGCCATCTGCGTGCCGTTGACGCTCAGCACCGGCGTGGCGCCGCTGTACAGCGTGACGATGTTGTACTCGTCAGGCGAGCCCATGTAGAAACCAAAATAGCTGACGCCGTAGCCGGCAAAGCTCACGCTGGAGGACGACGGCTGGCCGTGGGTGGCGCCCACCGAGAAGAAGCCGGTCGGATCGCCCGGCGGCTGGGCGGCGTAGCCCGAGTTGCCGGGATGCGGGATCAGCGCATTGATGTTGTCGTAGGTGGCAAAGCCGGTCGGCAACAGCCCGGAGTCGAAATTGACGGTGGCGGTGACGGATTGCATCGAGTTCTGCCCGGTGGTGGCGGTGTAGATCACGGTGGCGCTGGCGCCGGCGGTTGCGCCGGCCAGGCCAAGGCCCAGCAGGAATTTGGCGATACGCATGAACGTTCTCCCGTTTTTTATTAATTATAGGAACTCTGTGATTCAAAATTAATAATAGTAATGGCGTCTTTGCAATACCAATTGAGATTTAGAACGTTTCGTCGGTAAGTGTGACTTTTCACCGAAATCTGTGTCCGGCCGGGGCGATTGCGGTATGCCTATTGTTGTTACGCGGCGCGGCGCTTATCATTCAGCCCCGTCTCTTTTTCGCCCAAACACCATGAGTACAGACTTCCCCGATTCCGACGACGATGCCCCGGTGCAAGAAGACCGCTTGTGGCAAGGCAACGGCTGGACCGCGCGCGTGATCAACAACGATGACGACGACGGCTGGGCGGTGGCCATGATCAAGGATGGCGAGCCGGAACCGGCGCTGGTCGGTCCGTGGACCATGGGCCGCGACAAGAAAAATCCCAAGCCGCTGGACGTCAACGCCTTCAATACGCTGGTCAAGACCGCCAACGAAGTGATCCGCCGCCACGAGCAGCAACTGCACGCGCAGCTGCACAAGAACGTGTTCGTCAGCACCGATGACGGCCAGCTCAAAGTCTGCCTGGACATTACGCCGGACGAAGACGATCCTTACGCCACGCTGACCGCCTTCGACCAGTACGGCGAGGAACTGGCGCGCGTGCGCGTGGCGCCAACCTTCAAGCTCAGCGTTGCCAGCGCATCGGCGTGGATCGAAAACGGCTATAAAAAGCCGTAATCGTCCCGATGGCGCTGGCCCGGCGCAGGCAGTCCTGCTAGTATTTCCTATGTGCATGTGCCCAACATAGGAAAACTGATGGAAAGTCGCCTTACCCGGCTGGAAGCCGTTCAAACCGTGCTGCTCGAAATCGGGCAGAAATCTAGCAGCTGCACCGACATCAGCGAATTCCTTCAGGCCGTGCATGCGGCGCTGGGCCGCATCATGTACGCGGCCAACTTCTTCGTCGCGCTCAGCGACCACGAACGGCCGGCCAACATGGTGCGCTTCGTCTACTTTGTCGACGAGGTCGACGAACCGCCCAGCCGCGAGGAACTGTTTGAACTGGTGCCGGGCGAATCGCCGACGGCGGCGGTGATCCTGAGCCGCGAGGCGATCGTCATGACGGCGGCCGAGCACGTCTCCAAGCGCGAGGACAACGCCGGCTTCGGCATCGGCACCATCGCCGAACACTGGATGGGCAGCCCGCTGCTGGACCAGAATCACCAGGTGCTGGGGGCGGTGGTGATCCAGAGCTACGACAAGGAACACACCTTCAGCGAGGAAGACCAGGCGCTGTTCCAGCTGATCTCGCACCACGTGTCGAGCGCGCTGCAGGGCCTGCAGAGCATGGACCGGCTGGAACGCGCGGTGCAGGAACGCACGGTGCAACTGCAGCACGAAGTGGCCGAGCGCAGCCGCGCGGAAAACATCCAGCGCGCGCTGTACGAGCTGGCCAACCTGTCGGCCACCACCACCGGCGGCAACCGCCTCAACCACGAGCTGCACGAAATCATCAGCAAGCTGGTGCCGGCCAAGAATTTCCTGATGGCGCTGTATCACCCGGACACGCAGGAAATCAGCATCCCGTATTTTGTCGACGAGAAGGACGAGCACGCGCCGGTCAAGCGCTTCGACTACGGCGTTGGCATGTCCTCGTACATCTTGCAGCGCAAGCAGGCGATGCTGCTGGACCGCGTGGGCTTTCAGGCGCTGATCGACAGCGGCGAGATGGAACACCCGCTGGGCAACGTCGAAATCTCCAGCTGGATGGGGGCGCCGATGCTGCTGGGCGACCAGGCGTATGGCGTCATCATCGTCCAGAGCTACGACCAGCAGGTGCAGTACAGCCAGGCCGATCTGGACATCCTGGCCTTCATGGCCAGCCATGTCGCGGTGGCGATCGCCCGCATGCAGGCCGACCGCCAGATCCGTCACGCCAAGGACACGCTGGAGCAGCAGAACGCCGCGCTGGAAAGCGCGCTGACGTCGCTGAAGGACGCGCAGGGCGAACTGGTGCGGCAGGAGAAGCTGGCCTCGCTGGGCCGGCTGGTGGCCGGCGTGGCGCACGAAATCAACACGCCATTGGGCATCTGCGTCACCGCCACCAGCCACCTGGTGGAAGAGCTGAAGCTGACGCGCGAAGACCTGGCCAACGGCGCGCTGGATGAGGACGGCCTGAACCAGTTCTTCGAGATCATCGACCAGTCGCTGAAGATCATGACCACCAACACGCAGCGGGCGGCGGCGCTGGTGCGCAGCTTCAAGCAGGTGGCGGTGGACCAGTCGTCGGACGATATCCGCAGCTTCAACCTGCGCAAATACCTGGACGAAGTGCTGCTGTCGCTGCAGCCCAAGCTGAAGGGCAAGCCGATCCAGATCGAGATCGATTGCGACGAGCAGATCAACATGGCCAGCTTCCCCGGCGCGATCTCGCAGATCGTCACCAACATGGTGGTCAACTCGCTGGTGCACGGTTTCGAGGAAGGGCAGCCAGGCAAGATCAAAATCACCGGCAAGGTCGAAGGCGAAAACGTCGAATTCGAATACAGCGACGACGGCATCGGCATGGACAGCGCCACGCTGGGGCAGCTGTTCGATCCCTTCTTCACCACCAAACGCGGCTCCGGCGGCAGCGGCCTTGGCGCGCACATCCTGTACAACCTGGTGACCGGCGCGCTGGGCGGCACCGTCAAGGTGGTCAGCGCGCCAGGCATGGGGTTGCACTACAAGCTGCGCTTTCCCAAGGTCAAACGTAAGTAGCTTACGTGACAAAGTGTGAACATTCCCATTAGGCAAGGTGCTACGCTATGCACCTTGGCTGAGTTCGATCATCAGCATTGAACGCAATCGGAAAAAGCGCATGGCTGACAAAAATAGTCCTCTTGCGGTGATACGCCAGCATGTCTGGAAGGCAGCACCTGGTGCGGGAATTATTCTTGCCGGCCACTGGTATCGGTATCGCCACCTGGATCAAATGGATGCACTGTTTGCCGCTATCGTGTTCATTTCCTATTTGGCGCTGGCGTCTTGGTTAGCTTGGCATGAACAGTAGCCCTCCCAAACTGGTCGCAATTGACCACGATGACTACCATGCGGAACACATTGGTCGGACACCCGCTGGGCACCAGTTCTTTCTTACATTGCCATTCGAACCGGCCATCGCTGGAAGGATCGGGGGCGAATTCGTTGCGTTGTATCTCTTTGACCAGCAAGGCGTCCTGATCGAAGCAAAGATCGATAGCCTTGGTCCGCGAGCCTCATTGGACCACGAAGCGCGCAAGAGTCTGTACGAACAACGTCTGAAAGAACTCGGTGATGTTTCCTTTGAGCGAATAGAAATAGCGCCATTTTCAGTTGATCGCTTTGATACAACGTTTGGTCTGGTGCTTCGCGAACCCGATGACGATGATGATGTCTGGGCCGTGGAGGTTCAGCCTGGGAACTATATGGCTTTCTTTGAACCCTGGGACAGCGGCGAATATGACACGTAATGTGCCGCACTATTTAGCTTGGCCATCAATGCGTTTGCAGACCCTCAGGAAATACCATTGAAGCAAGGCACGTCGGATCAGTGGCTGGCTATTTGTAAACAAACATGAAAAAACTACTCATCATTCTCTGCATGGCGTCAGTTCTTGCTGGTTGCTCCGTTGGGAGCTACCAGCGTGCACAGGGCCGAGCAAATGAGGTCAAGAATGGAATGACGGTCGCGCAAGCGATTTCTATCATTGGCATTCCGCCGACTGGTCAGAGTAAAACGTCAATTGAATGGCAGCACAGTAATGAGCCGCAGCAGCTTTATAACGGGACAACAAGCGGCTCAATTCGTTTTGAGTTGCTGGATGGTCGAATAGTCGGCATCCCGGAAGACGGCATTTTTAGCGGGACTGCGGCCAAAAACGCACGACAGATGCGGGAAGCAAGAGCGGCTGCAGAGGCTGAACAACGTCGCGCGGATGGCGAGGCGTTAATGAGGGACCAAGAGGCGCGTGCAGAGATCACCCGGCAAACGTCGCCAGCAGCACCAATGTCCAAGGAAACGCGAATGCCCAAATCTGCTACGCAAGAATGAACCAAGGCAAGTCCGCTCGTCGGCCTGGAATCGAAGACCGGCCATTAGCTGTCGGACGCTATGGAAGGAGTAACGATGCTATTGATTGCCGAGGCCGCACTCCATTTAGTCGGCGATGTCCTCTTCTATAGTTTGGGGCGCTTCACAATTAGAGCTTTATCTTTTGGCCGTGTGCGCCCGAGAACGCTTAAGGAATTTTGGGAAATCAGAGCCGAGAGAGGCCTGGCAATGCAAATTTATTTTGAAATTGTTGCGATACATCTCCTAGGACTCGTAGCGCTAGCCTCCATTGCGGTTTTGGGCGTATTCCTCTATCAATAAAATGACGAAACCTATCGATCTGAACAGGGCTTTAGTTCCTGGCCGACCGGTTGGCCTGAAACGCTCACACGATGAGACTCGCTGACCCGTGACGCCAACCGGCCAGGAGCGGACCTTGGACCAGGAAAAGAACTTGGATGACATCGACAACCCAATCCGGAAGCCGCTAATCTGTTTAGTGGTGGTTGCGGCAATCTTGTGGCCTGCCTATTTGCTTTTCGACTCCTATACCTGCTGGAGAAACGACTCATACCGGCAACACATACCGCCTGAAGTGGAGGTGGCGAAACTGGTCGACTCGGGAATCACGTGGGATGTGCGTGGTGGCTGTGGCGCGGCGATATTTGAGCTGACGGCCAAGGCGAAAGAAAAGCTCAGTGTTGCCGGTATAACGGCGTTGAATGATGGTGTCGCCGACGTTTCAAATGTGAACACAAGGGGTAGATCCGGTGTTTGGCAGGAAACACCCTATACCGTTGAATTGATTTCAGAAAGTGACTGGGCCGCATCCCTTGGTTGCACATGGATAAGAGCTGAGCTGCATAGCGTCATTTACGCTGCTCTGCGTAGAGCAGGATCTTTCTATCGACGGTACAAAAACGGAACGGTACTTGTTGTGCCGGCATCCGGAATTGTGGTTTATACGTTTATGGGTTAGCTCAACTATAGTGAAAGTTTAAGTGTATCGAAAGGCGCGCATGGGCTACGATTTCCATATAACACGCAAAGAATTCTGGTCGGATGAGGATGGACCATCGATCTCAATAGATGAGTGGATTAGCTACGCCAATAGCGATATCGATATTCAGCCCGATCCGGAAAATGCTGGAAATGAGAACTGGATTGTTGTAATCGGTTCAGAATCATGGCCGCTTTGGTGGAGCAATTGTGGTGAAATCTACACCAAAAATCCTGATGAGCTTTTCATCAAAAAGTTAGTCTCAATTGCCAAATCGCTGAATGCAAAGTTGCTTGGTGATAATGATGAGATATATTTCTTTGATTCAGCGGGGGCCGTTATCGAGGAAAGGCGATAAGCAAACTAACCCAAGCGCGATGCCGACGGTTCCGCCAGCGTTACCGCCATGAGCATCGAGGAGTACCACCGGCAATCTGCTAGCGCGTTCAATGACGGGTTTTACGAGGTCGAAGTGGGGCGGAGCATACGGCAATTTGGCGCCTCGATAAATGTCTGGAGCACCTACGAGTCACGCACCGCGCCCCAAGGGGCGGTGACCGGGCGGGGAATAAACAAACCTGATCATTTTGTTTGATTGGAAGCGCTATTCGATTCTTGCTGAGACCTGGAGCCGAGAAAGCAAGGATAACCCATTGCCTGTTTCCTCGACCAAAACAGACTGAAAGGTGCGGTGGCTGCCGGTTGGTGGATAGGTAGCGCGGTGAATGCGGTTTAACGAAACGGCTGTTCTTGTCGCCTTTGTAACTTGAACAGCCATTCGTGAGACCTGCCATGCTTCCCATATCCACCTTCAGTTTTTCATCGACATTTGATGTCAAGAGCGATGCCTTCCAGGATCTGCTGCAGAAGCAGCTCGATCGTGCGAAGAAGAACGCGGCAGCCATCGATGGCTTGTCGCGGCGTGCGGACCTGGATCAGAAGGCGCTGGCGCGGCAACGGGTGAAGGAGATCAAGGAGCAGATCGAATCCCTGCGCCGGATGCTGATGCTGTTCGGTGGCAAGGATGCCAAGGCGGTGCTACAACAGCTGAAGCAGCTGGCCAGCCAGTTGAAGCAGGCGGCCGATATTTTGAAGACGCCTTCCGGAAGCAGTGTGTCGGATACGGCCGCGTCGACCTCGGTGCCGGATGCGGGGACCGAGGCGCCGGCCACGGAGACCACCGATGCCTATGCGGAAGGCCGCAACGCGTATGCCGCGCAGCAGGCGTCCGCCGATGCGGATGCGGTACAAGTGCCTTCTTCCTCCTACGATGCGCAGGGCGAGGAAGACGCGAAGCAGGTGGAGGCGGTTTCCCAGTCGCTGAAAGCGCTGCGCGCCATGCTGGAGAAGCAGGTCAGGAAGCAGGAACATCACGGCTGAGGCTGATGGGCGGGGGAGGACAGCGCTAAGCCGGGAAAATGCTTCCTCCGCTCTCTTAAGTACCCCGAACGAAAGGGTCTGACCCCATGCGGGGTCAGACCCTGGCCGCAGCGGTGTGCGGGTTTTTCGGGTGCCGCTTGCTTTGACTGCGCTGTACGCGGCTCCGCCTGGCGCTTATTTGGCGGCGGCGGCTTCTTCGATCAGCTTGGCCACTTCGGCCGGGTGCGAGACCATCACCACGTGCGAGGCGCCGTCAATCACGATCGTCTTTTTCGAATTGGCCCGTTTGGCCATAAAGTCTTGCGAGGCAGCCGGAATGTTTTTGTCGGCCTTGCCGTAGATGAACCACGATGGAATGGTTTTCCAGGCCGGCGCCGGCGAGGCTTCGTTCAGCGCCGCGTCGGTGATCGGACGCTGGCCGACCGCCATCAGGCGCGCTTTGGCTTCCGGCACGTCGGCGGCGAACTGGCCGTGGAATTTGGCCTGCTGGATATACAGGTCCTTGCCGCCATCGGCCAGCGCGACCGGCGGCGCCAGCGCCGGGCCCAGGGTGCTGCCCGGGAATTTGCCGGATAGGCCGACAGCGGTTTCGCCGGCATCCGGCGCGAACGCGGCCACGTAGACCAGCGCCTTGACGTTGCTGGCGCCGCTGGCGGCGGCGCTGATCACCGAGCCGCCGTAGGAGTGGCCAACCAGCACCACGGGACCGCTGACGCTTTTCAGCACCGAAGCGACCGAGGCGGCGTCGGTCTTGACGCTGCGCAGATGGTTGGCGGCGCCGATGACGGTGTAGCCGTCTTTTTCCAGCTTGGCGGCAACGCCATCCCAGCTCGATGAATCGGCGAAGGCGCCGTGTACCAGCACCACGGTCGGTTTGGCATCCGCCGCGAAGGCGGTCGGGAGGGTCAGGGCGGCGGCCAGGGCGGTGACGGCGAGGCTGAAGCGGGTGGCGTGCATGATGTTTCCTTTTTGTGGCAGGGAGTGATGATGCTAGCAAGGAAACATCGGACTGTTGATCCTCCACAGGTGCGAACCAGACTTCTGGGGGAGTCAAAACCCCGGAAATCCGTTCACCACTGTCGCCATCGTTACTTTTTGGCGATCTCGACCTCCCAGTCCACGCCCGAGTCGATCTTGTACTTGGCGGCGTAGTTGCCCTGGCTGATCGCCACCGCCACATCCAGCAGACTGTTCAGGTAGACCAGCGGCTTGCCTTTGGCGACGCCGCCGAAGGTGTGCTCGAACGGCGCCACCACTTTGTTGACCTCCTTGCCCTTGTGCAGGATGCGCACCTGCACCTGGTCGTGCAGGCCGATCTTCAGTTCATCAAACAGCGACTTCGGAATGTTGGTCCAGACGTTGCCGTATTTGACGTCCAGCACCGGGATGATGCCGCGGATGGTGTCGCCGCTGCGCACCGCGTGCTGGTACGCGATCTTGACCACCGACTCGCTCGGCAGCGCCGGACCCACCTGTTCGTAGGTGATGGCGCCGGACGCCAGGCGCGCGCCGACGTAGGCGTACACGTCGCGGCCGTGGAAGGTGTAGGACTCGCCGGAGCCGGCCAGGCGATTGACCTTTTCATCGATCTCGCGCAGCTCGGCCACGCCGTCGCGCTCGGCGATCAGCGTGAACTGGCCGTTGTCCGGGCCGACGAAGTAGCGGCCGCCCTTGGTCTTCAGCACCACCGACTTGCGCGACGTGCCCACGCCCGGATCGATCACCGACACAAACACCGTGCCTTCCGGCCAGTAGTTGGCGGTCTGGAACAGGCGGTAGCCGCCCACCCAGATGTCGTAGTCCGGGATGTTGTGGGTCAGGTCGGCCACCGTCAGTTTCGGATCGACGCCGTAGGCCACGCCGCGCATGGCCGAGACGGCGCCGTCGGAGGTGCCGAAGTCGGTTTGCAGCACCAGCGCATGCTGGGCGAAGGCCGGGGCGGTCAGCGCTACACTGAGGCAGAGGGCGGTAAGCAGTTTTTTCATGGTGTCCTTAGAAGGTGTAACGTGCACGTGCATAGAAATATGCACCATTCACGCCGATCGGGTTGATAAAGTTGTAGGGCAGGGCGCCGCCATAGGTGGCGTTGTTGGTTTCGCGCACGCGCTGCGGATAGCGGTCGAGGACGTTGTCGGCGCCCGCTGTCAGCGTCAGCTGCCTGGTCAGCTTGTATTGGGCCTCCAGGTCCAATGTCCAGACGGCGCCAAAGCGCTGCACGTGCACGCCGTCTTCCAGCGGCGCCTCGTCGTCATACGAGAAGTCCTTCAGCGCGCCGAAGCGCGTGGCGCGCGCCAGCAGGCTCCATTGCGCCGCCTGCCAGTCGGCGCTCAACACCAGCTTGTTCTTTGGCGAGGCATTGCGGATGCGGAACAGGCTCTCGTTGGTCAGCACCGTCAGGTCGGGATCGATCAGCGACAGCGCGGCCGAGCTTTGGTGCACGGTGTCGATGCGCGTCTTGTTCAGGTTGAGCGCGGCGTTCAGGTCCAGCTTGCCGCCGGCGAAGTTCAGGTCGTGGTTCAGCACCGCGTCGAGGCCGGTGGTGGTGGTGTCCAGCAGGTTGGCCAGGTAGGCCACCGACTGGATGTCGCGGCGGCCGATGCCGGCCAGGTAGGCGGTGGCGGCGTCGCTTTGCAAGTCGCTGGTGCGGATGATGCGGTCCTTGATCTTGATGCGATAGCCGTCCAGCGTGAAGCTGGTGTTGCGCGCCGGCTTCCACGCCAGGCCCAGCGATAGGTTGGTCGACTTCTCCGGCTTCAGATTCCGAGCGCCGAAAGCGCGCGCCAGCGGATCGCTGGCCGGCAGCAGCGACGCCGTCTGCAGGCCGGTGCCGTCGCTGTTGAAGTTGAGCGTGGAGAAGCGGAAGCCGGTCTGCACCAGCGCCGGCGCGCGGAAGCTGTTCGACAGCGAGCCGCGCAGCAGGAAGTTGTCGGTGAACTTGTAGCGCGCCGACAGCTTGCCGGTGCTGGCGTTGCCGAAGTCGCTGTAGTCCGAGTAGCGCGCGGCCAGGCCCACCAGCAACTGTCTGGTCAGGTCGCTTTCGATGTCGGCGTACAGCGAGCGCACGTTGCGGCTGCCGTCGAACGCGTCCTGCGGACGCAGGCCGGGGCCGGCCTGTGCGCCCGGCGGCGCGTCGGTGAACGCACCGGCCGCGTAGGAGGCCGCATCGCCCGGCGAGCTGGTATAGGTTTCGCGGATGTACTCGGCGCCGACCGCCAGGTTGACCGGCACGCCGAAGTCCAGCTCGCGCGTGACGTCGGCGTTCAGCGCGTCCTGGCGGTAGTCGAAGGTGGCCAGGTGGAAGCTGGTCGGGCTTTGCGCGCCCAGCGAGGCGTTGAGCGAGTTGTTGACGTCGTAGTGGAAGATGTTGCTGCCGTGGCGCGCGCTGATGTCCCAGTTCCAGTCGGCGCTGGCGATGCGCACGCCGGCCACCACGCTGAGGTCGCTGGCATCGCCATGCGTGACCGGGCGGTAGCCTTGCGGATAGACCGCTTCCACGTTGGACGGATCGCCCGGGTAGCGGAAGTAGGCGCTGCCGTCCGACTTGCGCTTGTTGGCGGTGGCGAACGAGTAGGCGTCCACGCCGTCGGCGATCGGCAGCATGGCGTTGTAGAACAAATAGTTGTTCAGCGATTGCGAATCGCCCGACTTGAACACCACCTTGCCGTCCAGCGCCTGATCGGCCGGCGTGGTGTTCCAGGACGTCCAGCCGGCGTCGCTGAAGCCGGCGCGCTGGGTCGGATTGCGGCTGCGGCTCTCGGCGCCGAAGCGCAGGAAGCCGGCGTCGCCCAGCGGCACGCCGTAGTCGGCGTTGACGATCCTGGTCTGGCCGTCGGTCTTCTTCTCGTCGGTCGGCTTGAAGTCGGTGTGGTTGGCGCCGTAGCTGACCGAGGCCGAGCCGCCGCTGCGCTGCTGCTTGAGCACGATGTTGATGACGCCGGCCACGGCGTCGCTGCCGTATTGCGCGCCGGCGCCGTCGCGCAGGATCTCGATGTGGTCGATGGCGCCCGGCGGAATCGCGTTGATGTCGACCGGCACCGTGCCGGCAAAGCTGCTTTCGGTATCGAGCACCGCGCTGGCGTGGCGGCGCTTGCCGTTGATCAGCACCAGCACCTGGTCCGGCGCCAGGCCGCGCAGCTGCACGCCGCGCACCGAGTCGGAAGCGCCGCTGGATTCAATGCGCGGGAAATTGATCGATGGCGCCAGCGCCTGCAGCGCCGCGCCTACCTCGCCGCTGGACAGGGCGTTTTCCACCTCGCGCGCGCCGAAGCGGTCGATCGGCACGGCGGAATCGAACACGGTGCGGTTGCGGGCGCGCGAGCCGACCACGGTGACCTGGTCGATGGCGGCGGTGTCGCCGCCGGCTGGCGCTTCCTGCGCTTGTGCCAGCGCAGCGGGCAGCGCGGTCAACAGGAACAGCGGTGGAAGAAGGTGTTGGTGCATCGTGATTTCCTTGCGTGGTCTGGGGAGGCAGACCACGATCTTACGGGCAAGGAAATCCAGTCCCTACGAACAATTGCTAATATGCTTATTCGCTTAGTCGGGCAGGCGCTCGTTGATGGCCAGCGCCTTGTCGATGTTCTTGACCAGCAGGTCGACATACTTCGGATCGAGGTGATGACCGGCGACTTCGCGCAGATGCTCGATGACCTTCTCGATCGGCCACGCTTCCTTGTAGCAGCGCTTGTGCATCAGCGCGTCGAACACGTCGGCCACGGCGACGATGCGCGCGTACAGGTGGATGTCTTCGCCCTTCAAACCTTGCGGATAGCCGCTGCCGTCGAACTTCTCGTGGTGCTGGTGGGCGATGACGGCGGCCGCTTTCAGGATCGGGCGCTGCGAGCCGTCCAGGATCGACAAACCGACCGCCGGGTGCTGCTTCATGATTTCCCATTCGGCGGCGTCGAGCTTGCCCGGTTTCAGCAGCACGGCGTCCGGCGTGGCGATCTTGCCGATGTCGTGCATCGGCGCGGCATGGCGCAGCACGGCCACTTCGTCTTCCGGCAGCCCGGCTTCCAGGGCCAGCAGGTGGCACACTTCCGACATGCGACGCACGTGGTTGCCCGCTTCGTTGGAGCGCGATTCGACCACGTCGCCGAGACGCATGATCAGCTCGGCCTGGGTGTCGGTGATTTCCTGGTTCAGCAGGATGTTGTCGAAGGCGATGGCGACGCCGGAGCAGAATACTTCCAGCAGCTTGGTGTCGATTTCCGAAATCTCTTCCACGCCCTTGAGCACCAGCAGCGACGCCTTGCCGCTGTTGTTGGGGAAGTAGCCGATGTAGGTGTCGCCTTCCACGCGCGAAATCTTGTTGCTCTTGGCGGCGTCGATCTGCGCCAGCACTTCGGGCGACATCAGCGTGCCGTCCTCGTCGCCGATCTTGGCCAGGATTTCGTAATCGTTCTCGCCGGTGATGGCGGTGGCGCCGCGCAGGCGTAGCAGCATGCTGTGTTCCAGGCGCAGCAGCGCCACGACCTGTTGCAGCAGGCCGTTGGCGAAATCCTTCAGGTTGCGCTGGCGGAAAATATGCGAGGAGGCGGCAATCACGCGCTCCAGGCCTTCGCGGTAATTCACTTGGGCGCGGTGGGCTTCTTCCACCTTCATGATGTCGCGGTAGGCGCGCAGCGCGGCAAAGGTGGTGGTGAACAGCTTGGTGCGGTCCAGCTCCGTCTTTTCCTTGTAGTCGTTGATGTCGTAGTTGACGATCACGCGTTCTTCCGGCGCCTGGCCGGGCTGGCCGGTGCGCAGCACGATGCGGGTGAACTGGTTGTCCAGGTCTTCACGCATCCAGCGCGCCACTTCCAGGCCGCTGTCTTCCTTTTCCATGACCACGTCGAGGAACACCAGCGCGACATCGGTTTCGCGCGCCAGCACTTCCTTGGCTTCGGCGCCGCTGTAGGCGTGTACGAAGCTCAGCGCGCGGCCGTCGAGGCGGAAGCGGCTCAGCGTCAGTTTGGTGATGTCATGAATATCCGGTTCGTCGTCGACCAACAGGACTTTCCACGGTGCTAACTTGGGCGAGGCAGAGGACAAAAAAGACATATGAACAAATTCCGCAAAATGACACTGACAGAGTGAATTTCCCGATTGTAGTCTGACCCACAGCCATTAACAACAGGCAATAAAAATTCCTGTTGCCGTGCACAACACCTTGGCTACTCTACTGTGCGCTGAGATACATATGGCGGGGTTTTAGCCGTTTGTAACGCTATGTGCACACACAACAATACTTCGTTTTTAGCAATATTGCTATCGAAAAACAAAGATTTTTGTAAAAAGTGGCGTTGAACGCCACGGCGTCGGAATTCATAAGTCCGACTAATAATGATTTGCGGATTGCGCCGTCTAATCAAAGCCACCGGTTTTCGTTACAGTAGATTCATCCGACTGAGCTAACGAGGAAACACCATGGAGTATGTAACACTGAACAACGGAATCAAGATGCCGCTGCTGGGCTTCGGCGTCTTCCAGATTCCCGATCCGGCCGAGTGCGAACGCAGCGTGATCGACGCGATCGCGGCGGGCTACCGCCTGCTGGATACCGCGACATCGTATATGAACGAAAAGGCGGTTGGCGCCGCGGTCAAGAAAAGCGGCATCGATCGCGCCGAGCTCTTCATCACGAGCAAGCTGTGGGTGCAGGATACCGGCTACGACAACACCAGGATCGCCATCGACAAGTCGCTGCAACGGTTGCAGCTGGACTACCTCGACCTGTACCTGATCCACCAGCCCTACGGCGACGTGCACGGCTCCTGGCGCGCGATGGCCGAGGCCTACCGCGCCGGCAAGCTGCGCGCCATCGGCGTCAGCAATTTTGAGCCGGACCGCTTGATGGATCTGATCGCCTTCAACGAAGTGCGGCCGGCGATCAACCAGATCGAAGTCAATCCCTGGCACCAGCAGGACGACAGCACCGCCTTCATGCGCGACAACGGCGTGCAGGCCGAAGCGTGGGCGCCGTTTGCCGAAGGCAAGAACAATCTGTTCCACAACGAGGTGCTGGTGGCCATCGCCGCCAAATACAATAAATCGGTGGGGCAGGTCGTGCTGCGCTGGCTGGTACAGCGCAATATCGTCGCGCTGGCCAAGACCACGCGCCGCGAACGGATGGCGGAGAATCTGGATGTCTTCGATTTCCGTCTGGACGATGCCGACCTGGCCCGCATCGCGGCGCTGGAAAACGGTGTCAGCAGCTTCTTCTCGCACCGCGATCCCGCCATCGTCAAGTGGATGAGCGAGCGCCGCCTCGAGCTTTAGCCCGGATGGCGCAGCGCGTCCACCAACAGGGTGAACGCGGAGGACGGATGGCGCCGGCTCGGGTAGTACAGCCGGTAGCCGGGCGACACCGGACACCAGTCCTCCAGCACCGACACCAGGCGGCCCTGCTCAATGTAGGGCCGGACCTGGTCCTCGGGGAGGAACGCCAGGCCCAGGCCGTCGAGCGCGGACTTGATGCGCAAGCCGAGATTGTTGAACACCAGCTGCCCCTCCACGCGCACCTTGAGGTCCTTGCCATCCTTGGCGAAATCCCAGATGTAGATGCCGCCGTGCGTGGGCAGGCGCATGTTGATGCAGTTGTGCTGCGTCAGTTCCTGCGGCGCGAGCGGTGCCGGATAGCGCGCGAAATAAGACGGCGCACCGACCACCAGCCAGCGCAGGTCAGCGCTGATGCGCACCGCGATCATGTCCTTGGCCACCTGGTCGCCCAGGCGCACGCCGGCGTCGTAGCGGTCGGCCACGATGTCGGTCATGCGGTTTTCGGCGATCAGCTCGACATGGATGTCGGGATATTGCAGCAGCAGTTCGGTCAGCTTGGGTTGCAGCACCGTCAGCGCGGCGTGCTCGCCCGCGCTGATGCGGATGGTGCCGGCCGGCTTGAGCCGGCGTTCGCTGAGCACCGCCAGCTCGGCTTCGATCTCATCAAAGCGCGGCGCCACCGTGCGCAGCATGTGCTCGCCCGCCTCGGTCGGCGAGACGCTGCGCGTGGTGCGCACCAGCAGGCGCAAATCCAGCCGCTGTTCCAGCGTGCGTATGGTCTGGCTCAGTGCCGACTGCGACACGCCCAGTTTCGCCGCCGCCTTGGTGAAGCTGCCTTCCTTGGCCACCGCGATGAACGCCAGGATTTCATTGTAGTTGGAGAAGTGCATTGATGAGTCCTGCTTATAAGTTCATGCCAACTTTAGCATCTATTCGCACGGTTGCGCAGCCGGTACATTAGACGCCATCTGATCAAAGGAGTCTCGCCATGGAAAAACGTACATTGGGCAATAGCAAGCGGGAAGTCTCGGCGCTGGGACTGGGCTGCATGGGACTGAGCTTTGGCTATGGCCCGGCCACGGAAACGCAAGCCGCCATCAAGCTGATCCGCGCCGCCTTCGAGCAGGGCGTGACGTTCTTCGACACGGCGGAAGCCTACGGCCCGCATGCCAACGAAGAGCTGGTCGGCGAGGCGCTGGCGCCGATGCGCGGCCAGGTGGTGATCGCCACCAAGTTCGGCTTCCAGTTCGACGACAAGGGCGCCATCAACGGCGTCGACAGCCGCCCGGAGCATATCCGCGCCGTGGCCGAGGCATCGCTGAAGCGCCTGCGTGTCGACGCCATCGATCTGTTCTATCAGCACCGCGTCGATCCGGCCGTGCCGATCGAGGACGTGGCCGGCACGGTCGCCGATCTGATCCGTGAAGGCAAGGTCAAGCACTTCGGCCTGTCGGAAGCCGGGGCCGCAACCATCCGCCGCGCGCATGCCGTGTGTCCGGTGACGGCGCTGCAAAGCGAGTATTCGCTGTGGTGGCGCGAGCCGGAGCAGGAGATCCTGCCGACGCTGGCCGAGCTGGGCATCGGCTTCGTGCCGTTCAGCCCGCTGGGCAAGGGCTTCCTGACCGGCGCCATCGATGAGAGCACCACCTTCGACAGCACCGACTTCCGCAACATCGTGCCGCGCTTCGCCGCCGATGCGCGCAAGAGCAACCGCGCGCTGGTGGATGTCATCACCACCATCGCCGCGCGGAAGCAGGCGACGCCGGCGCAGATCGCGCTGGCCTGGCTGCTGGCGCAGCAGCCGTGGATCGCGCCGATTCCCGGCACCACCAAGCCGCATCGCCTGCAGGAAAATCTGGCGGCGGTGAACGTGCGTCTGAGCGAAGCCGACCTGGCCGACATCGAGCACGCCGTGTCCGGCATCGCGGTGCAGGGCGACCGCTATCCGGCGCACTTGCAACAGCGCGTCGGCCGCTAGGCGAAAGGACATGACGATGAAAATGATCGCAGCAATCCTGCTCGCCGGCATGGCGCTCAACGCCGGCGCGGAGCAGACCGTCACCAAGGCCGGCACCGTTGCCGCCGCCGCTGGACCGGCCGAGTATTTCACCGGCCGCGTGCGGGTCGACATGCTGGCGCCGGCCAACGCCGACATCAACGCCTCCA
Organism: Duganella alba; assembly: GCF_009674495.1. Lineage (GTDB taxonomy): Bacteria > Pseudomonadota > Gammaproteobacteria > Burkholderiales > Burkholderiaceae_D > Rugamonas > Rugamonas alba. The sequence goes on from NZ_WKJN01000028.1 coordinate 39,027, forward strand.
GCGCCTACGTGACGTTTGAGCCGGGCGCACGTTCGGCCTGGCATACGCATCCCAAGGGGCAGTATCTGGTCGTCACCGCCGGCGCGGGACTGACGCAGGAATGGGGCAAGCCGGTGCAGCAACTGCGGCCCGGCGACGTGGTGTGGTGCCCGCCCGGCGTCAAGCACTGGCACGGCGCCGCGCCAACCACCGCCATGACCCACCTCGCCGTGACCGGCGCCGCGAACGGCAGGAACGTTGAGTGGATGGAGAAAGTCAGCGATGAACAATATCAACCGCAGTAAACCTTTACGCGCCGGCCGCCTGATGATTGCGCTGGGCTTCGCCCTGGGCGCCGCCAGCGCCGCCGCTCAACCAGTCAAGGAGCAAGCTGCCATGCAAGCAGAACAAACACTATCCGCCAGCCGGCAGGCGATCGGGCCCATCGCCGCGTTCGCCGCCAGCGGCGATATGCCGAAACTCAAAACCGCCCTCGGTCACGGCCTGGATGCCGGCCTCAACATCAGCGAATGCAAGGAAATCCTGGTCCAGCTGTATGCCTACGCCGGCTTCCCACGCAGCCTGAATGCGCTGACCGCGCTGATGCAGGTGCTGGACGAACGCAAGCAGCGTGGCGTGGTTGATGCGCCGGGCCGCGATCCCGCGCCGGCCCAGACCGGCGAGGCGCTGCTGGCCTCCGGCACGGCGAACCAGACCAGGCTGGTCGGCGCGCCGGTCAAAGGCCCGGTGTTCGCGTTTGCGCCGGCCATCGACGCCTTCCTCAAGACCCACCTGTTCGGCGACATCTTCAACCGCGACAACCTGGACTGGCAGAGCCGCGAGCTGGCGACCGTTGCCGTGCTGGCGGCGCTGAGCGGCGTCGAGCCGCAGCTGCAATCGCATGTGCGCGTCAGCATCAACGTCGGCATCACCAGGCCGCAGCTGCGTCAATTCATTCAGGTGCTGGCAACGCAGGTGGATGCCGCGACGGCGCAACGCGCGCAGGCGGCGCTGGACAACATTTAAAAGGAAACATCATGGAACTCAAACGTGTAGGCAGCATGCCTTCGATCACCGGCCCGGAGGCCACTTTTACCGGCCGCGTCCGCATTGAGATGTTGAGCACACCGCCGGCGCCGGCGCGCGTGTCGGCCGCCAGTGTGACCTTCGAGCCGGGCGCGCGTTCGGCCTGGCACACGCATCCGCTGGGCCAGACGCTGATCGTCACGGCCGGCTGCGGCTGGACCCAGTGCGAAGGCGAGGCCAAGGTGGAGATCCGCGCCGGCGATGTAATCTGGTGTCCGCCGGGCCACAAGCACTGGCACGGCGCCACCGCCACGACGGCGATGACGCATATCGCGGTACAGGAAGCGCTTGACGGTGTGGCCGTGGTGTGGCTGGACAAGGTTGCTGACGAGGATTATCTGAGCCCGGTTGCCGAATGGCATAGCCACGAACACTGAACCGTCGTTGCCGCGCAGGCGGGAACCTATACGCCGCGTGCCCAGCGGCAGCGCATGGGTTCCCACCTGCGCGGCAACGACGCGGCGTCAGGCGTTGGCGCGGCGGGCGGCGCGGGCGATGCTTTCGGCGAACAGCGGCGTCTCGCGGCGGTTGTGGTCGCCGGATGACTGCTGACGGTCATTCTGCGCCTGCTCCCACGCAATGCCGTGCTCCTTGATGAACGCCAGGAACTCCTCGGTCGGATGGGAAATCACGGCGTTGGTGTACTCGCTGCGCTGCGCGTCGATTTTCCTGACGCTCAAATCCCAGATCACCTGCACCTTGGTGCGGCCGTTCGGCGTGAACACGTCGGAGGTCGACACCATGCGGCAGTGCGACGCTTCGGTGACTTCGCCGACATAGTGCTGCACCACCAAGCCGCTGCCGATCATCTCGACATTGATCGACATGCGGCGGCCGTCGTCGGTGAACGTCGCGCCGGCGGCGATGTGGTCGGGCGGGGCGCAACGCTGGTACTCGGCGTCCGGCAGCGTGAACAGCCACTTGGCGATATCGATTTGTTCAAACGGCACATCGATGATGTGGCTGAAGGCGGATTGCGACAGGATGAGATCGGAACGGATGACAGTCATGATATTTCTCCTTTAGGTGGTGAGAACAATTTTTCCAACATTCAGCCCATCCTCCATGCGCTGCTGCGCGGCGCCGGCTTCGGCAAGAGGAAAGACGCTGTCGATGACCGGGGTCAGGCCATCCTTGACAAAGTGCGCCAGCCAACGCTCCCTGAAGCGGCGCGACATGGCATGTTTGGTTTCCTGCGAGCGCGACTTCATCACGGTGCCGATGATCTGCAGGTGGCGATACAGCAGGCGGTCGAGCGGGATGCGCGCATCCTCGATGCCGCCCATGATGCCGATCTGTACCAGCCGGCCGCCGAAGTTCAGCGAGTTGACGTTGCGCTCGAAGTAGGGTGCGCCGATGAAGTCGAGAATCACGTCCACGCCGCGATCCGCGGTCAGTTTGGCGACTGCCAGCGCGAAATCCTCATCCACATAATCGATGGCATGATGGGCGCCGAGGCGGTGCACCAGTGCGTGTGCCGTCGTCTGCGCGGTGACGATCACGGTCGCACCGCTGGCCCGCGCCAGTTGCACGGCCGCGCCGCCGACGCCGCCCGCGCCGGCATGGATCAGCACCGTTTCGCCGGCTTGCAGCTTGCCCAGGTGGATCAGCGCTTCATGCGCGGTGACGAAGGTTTCGGTGATGGCGGCGGCCTGGATATAGTCCAGGCCTTCCGGAATCGGCATCGCCATGCGGTAGTCGATGCGCGACACCTCGGCATACGCGCCGCCGCCAACGATGCCCATCACGCGGTCGCCCACCGCGTAGCCTTGCACGTTCTCGCCGACAGCGATGACGTCGCCGGCGATTTCCAGGCCCATGATGGTGGAGTCGCCAAAATCCGGCCAGCCGTAGCCGCCGCGACGGTGGGTAAGGTCGGCGCGGTTAACGCCGGCCGCGCGGGTGCGCACCAGCAGGTCGTTGGCGCGCAGTACCGGCTCGGGCACTTCACCGATCTTCAGTACGTCGGCAGCGCCGAACTGGTCAAAAGTGATGGCTTTCATGATGAGTCCTTGATTGGATGAGAGTGAAATCAGGATAGCGGCGAACCAGCCCTTTGATAATCGCCAGCCGCCGCCAAAGCGCTGTGCGCGTCGCGCACAAGTGCGCCTAGTTCTTGCGTTGCGCCATCACCATGGCGGGCGTGACCTTGCCTTGCTTGCCGCCGAACTGGAAGATCACGTAATTGCTCAACTGCGCCATTTCGGCGTCGCTCAAGGCCGCGCCGAACGACGGCATGACAACGTCCTTGCCGGCGATGCGCATCTTTTCGCCGTGCAGCAGCACCTGCACGATGTTCTGTCCGGATGGATCGTTGACCGAGCGCGCCCCGAGCAGCGCGGCGTGTTCCGATTGCGGACCCTGGCCGTTCCACTGGTGGCAACTGGCGCAGCTGCCTTCGAACAGCTTCAGTCCTGTCTGCAGATCGGCCGGCGTGTTGGCCGCAGGCGTGTAGGCGGTGGAGGTTGCCAAGGTGTCGGGCCGGACGTTCACTGTCGCGGTCTGGTCGCCGCTGCGCGGCGGTATGCTGCGCAGGTAGGTGATCAGCGCCTGGATGTCTTTGGGGGCCAGGAATTGCAGGCTGTTTTCAACCGCCTCGCCCATCGGGCCGGCAGCCGAACCATGGCCGGCCGCATGTCCGAAGCGCAGGTACTGGTACAGGTCGGCATCGCTCCACTTGCCGATGCCGTGGGCCGGATCGGCAGTGATGTTCGGCGCCCGCCAGCCGTTCACCATGGCGCCGGCCAGTTCGTTGCGGTGTTCCAGCGCGAAGCCGAGATTGCGCGGCGTGTGGCATTCCGCGCAGTGGGCCAGGGCGATGGCCATGTAGGCGCCGCTGTTCCATTCCGCCGACTTGTCAGGCGCCGGCGTGAAGCGCGCGCTTTTGAAGAACACCGCGTTCCAGAAGCCCATCGCCCAGCGCTGGTTGAAGGGAAAGGCCAGGTCCGGCTGCGACGTTTGCTGGCTGACGGTCGGTAAACTGAACAGGTAGGCCTTGATTGCCAGCGCATCGTCGCGACTCAACAGCGAGTATGAGGTGTATGGAAAAGCCGGATACAGGCGCTGGCCGTCATGGCGCACGCCGTCATGCAGCGCGCGCACGAAGTCGTCGTCACTCCAGTTGCCGATGCCGGTTTGCTTGTCGGCTGTGATGTTGGAGGAGTACAGCGTGCCGAACGGCAGTTTGAACGCCAGCCCGCCGGCAAACGACTTGCCGCCGGGCGTCGTATGGCAGGCGACGCAATCCGCAGCGCGCGCCAGATACTCGCCGCGCACGATCTGCGGCGCCGCGGCTGGCGCGCCGTGCAGCACCGGTGCGGCGCCGGGCGACGCATCGGAGCGGGTGAGGTAGCCGTAAGCCGCCACGGCCACGGCGGCAGCCACGCACAGTGATGCGATGAGGTGGACGCGTTTCATGTCGCGCTCCCTTTCTGTGCCAGCAGTTCGCGGCGGATCGGCAGTTCGCGCAGGCGCACGCCGGTGGCCGCATAGATGGCGTTGGCCAGGGCCGGCGCCGCAATCGCGGTGCCGACTTCGCCGATGCCGCCGGGCGCTTCGGTGCTGTGGACGATGTGGACTTCGACGTCGGGCGTTTCGTTCATGCGTATCATGCGATAATCGTTAAAGTTGCTTTGCTGGATGGCGCCGTGCTTGATGGTGACTTCGTTGAACAGCGCCGCGCTCAAGCCGAACAGCAGGCCGCCCTGGATCTGCGCTTCAATCGAACCGGTATTGACGGGAATGCCGCAATCGACGGCCACCACGGCGCGCCGCAGCCGCACATCGCCCTGTGGGCTGACCTCCACTTCCACCATGGCGCATACCTTGCTGCCAAACGGTTCGCCAAGCGCGACGCCACGGCCGACGCGCGGCGGCAGCGGACTCCCCCAGCCCATCTTCGACGCCGCCAGATCCAGCACGGCGGTACTGCGCGGATTGTTGCGCAACAGCGTGCGGCGCCAGGCCACCGGATCGGCCTTGGCGCGGTGCGCCAGCTCATCCAGGAAGCTCTCGACAATGAACAGGTTGTGCAGCGCGCCGACACCGCGCCACCAGCCCACCAGCAGGCCGGGCGGCATGTCGTGGCGCACCCATTCCACCTTCAGGTTGGGAATCGCATACGGCACGTCGGCGACGCATTCAATGGCGTCGCCATCCAGGCCGTTCTTGCGCATGCCGCCCGGACGCCAGCGGCCCAGCACCGTGGCGCTGCACACGCGATCGCCCAGCCAGACTGGATAACCCTTGCTGTCCACCACTGCGGAAATGACGTCGTGATACATCGGGCGCACGATGTCGTGGCGGATGTCTTCCTCGCGCGTCCAGATGATTTTCAGCGGACAGTGCACCAGTCGGGCGAAGGCGACCGCCTGGTCGACATAGTCGGTTTCCAGGCGCCGTCCGAAACCGCCGCCCAGGTATTGCGGATGCAGCACGATCTTCTCCACCGGCAGGCCGGTGATCCTGGCCGCGTTGGCGACCACTCTGGTCGGCACCTGCGTGCCGGCCCAGATTTCGCAGCGCTCCGCCGTGATGTGCACGGTGGCGTTGAGCGGCTCCATGGTGGCGTGGGCCAGCATCGGCAATTTGTAGGTGGCCTGGATGGTGTCGCCGTTCGGACGGCTGCCGACTTCTTTGCCGACGATGGCCTTGCCGCTGGCCTGGCTGGCGGCGAGGCCGTCGCGCAGCTGCTGCGTGGTCAGTGCGGCGTTGGGGCCGTGGTTCCAGACGATGTCGAGCGCTTCCATGCCGCGTCTGGCGGCCCAGAAATGCGTCGCCACCACGGCCACCGCGTTGTCGATGCGTAATACGTCGACCACGCCGGGAATCGCGCGCGTGGCGCGGTCGTTGACACTGGCCAGCGTGCCGCCCAGCGTCGGGCAGGCCTGGACGGTGGCGATGCGCATGCCGGGCAGGCTGACGTCGATGCCGAACCTGGTTGCGCCACGGATTTTGTCGTCCGAATCGAGGCGCGCCATCGGCTTGCCGAGCAGGCGGAACTCGCCGGGCGACTTGAGCTTTACCGCGCCGGGGTCCGGCAACCTGGCGGCAGCGGCGGCCACCTGCGCGTACTTCAGGCTGCGGCCGGAGGGGCGATGGTGGATCACGCCGCGTTCGACCGTGCAAGCCTCCGGCGCGACCTTCCATCTGGCTGCGGCGGCCGCGACCAGCAGGGTTCTGGCGATGGCGCCGGCCTGGCGCAATTCGGTGAAGGTGCTGCGCGTGCTGGTGGAGCCGCCGGTGATCTGCGCCTTGAGGATGCGCATGCCGTACAGGGCGTCGCTGGGCGGCGCATGCTCGACCTGGATCTGGTCCAGGTCGACGTCGAGTTCTTCCGCCAGCAGCATGCAGGAGCCGGTGTAGATCGCCTGGCCCATCTCCACCATCGGCATCACCAGCCGGATAACACCGCTGGCGTCGATGCGGACAAACGCGTTCGGGGTGAAGGCGGGCGCGCCGTCCGCTGCGGCGGCTTCGGCGTCGCCGGCCTGGCGGTGCGGCGAGACCAGCGCCAGGGCGGGCTTGGGTGCGCCCAGCCACATGAAGGCGACCGACAGGCCACCGGCCTTCAGCAGCGCGCGGCGTGTGCTTGAAAAATCGCTCATTTCCGGCCTCCCGCTGCGCTCACTGAAATCGCCTGCGTGACCACCATATTCCCGGTGGCGGCCTGCTTGATCGCGGCGCGGATGCGGACATAGGTCGCGCAACGGCAGATGTTGCCGGACATGGCGGCGTCGATGTCGGCATCGGTGGGCGCCGGATTGCGCCGCAACAGCGCCGCCGCCGACATGATCTGTCCCGACTGGCAATAGCCGCACTGGACCACGTCCACCGCCAGCCAGGCGGCCTGGATGCGCTTGCCGCTGTCGGTCTCGCCGACCGCTTCGATGGTGGTGATCGCACGCTTGCCGACCGCCGATACCGGCAGCACGCAGGAGCGCACCGGTTCGCCGTCCAGATGCACGGTGCAGGCGCCGCACTGCGCGATGCCGCAGCCGAATTTGGTGCCGGTCATGCCGATGACATCGCGTATCACCCATAGCAGCGGCGTGTCGCCGGCGATGTCCACCACGTGCTGGTGGCCGTTGACGTTGAGCGTGAAAGACATGGCGTTACTCCTGAAAGTGGGCTTGCGAGATGAACTTGTTGGTGAGGTAGGCCGCGATACCTTCGGTGCCGCCTTCGGAACCGTGGCCGCTTTCCTTCATGCCGCCGAAGGGCAGTTCGGTGGCGACGATGCGGTACTGGTTGATGCCGACCATGCCGGCTTCCAGGCCGTCGCCGACGTCCAGCGCGGTGCGCGCGTCGCGCGTGAAGGCATAGGCGGACAGCGCGTAGGGCAGGCGGTTGGCTTCGGCCAGCCCATCCTCCAGCGTGTCGAACGGGCGCAGCACGGCGATGGGGCCGAACGGCTCCTCGTGCATGATGCGCGCGCTCATCGGCACATCGGCCAGTACGGTGGGCGCAAAGAAGTAGCCGGGGCGGTCGATGCGCTTGCCGCCGGTGAGCAGCGTCGCGCCCTGTTCCACGGCATCGGCGACCAGCGCCTCCATCTTGGCCAGTTGACGGGGATTGGCCAGCGGGCCAAGCTGCGTCTCCGGCGCCATGCCGTCGCCGATCACCAGTTGCCTGGTGGCGGCGACAAAGCGTTCGGCAAAGCGGTGATAGGCGTCGCTCTGGATCAGGAAGCGCGTCGACGCAATGCAGATCTGGCCGGTGCCGCGAAAGCGGTTGGCGGCGCCGTCCTTCGCGGCCGCGTCGATGTCGGCATCGGCAAACACCAGTACCGGCCCGTGGCCGCCCAATTCCAGCGTGATCGGTTTGACGCCGGCCGCCGCGCGTTCGGACAGCAGGCGGCCCACCGGCATCGAGCCGGTGAACGCCACCTTGCGGATAACCGGCGACGCGATCAGTTGCGCCGATACCCGGTCCGGCACGCCGAACACCACTTGCAGCACGCCTTTGGGCAGGCCGGCATCGTCCAGGCAACGCGCCAGCGCCAGTGCGGTGGCCGGGCTTTCCTCGCCGGGCTTGAGGATGATGCTGCAACCGGCCGCCAGCGCCGCCGCCAGCTTGCGCGCCGGCGTGATGGCGGGGAAGTTCCATGGCGTGAAGGCGGCCACCGGGCCGATCGGCTGCCGCTTCACCAGCTGCTGCACGCCGGGTCGGTTGGCGGGCACCACGCGGCCGTCGATGCGGCGCGCTTCCTCGGCGAACCATTCGAAGTAGTCGGCCGCGCGCAGCACTTCATCGCGGCTTTCGGCCAGCGGCTTGCCTTCTTCCAGCGTCAGCATGGTGGCGATATGTTCGGCGCGTTCGCGCATCAGCGTCGCCGCCTTGCGCAGGACGCGGGCGCGTTCAGCCGGCACGGTGCGGCGCCAGATGTCGAAGCTGTCGCGCGCCGTCTCCAGCGCGCCGGCCAGGTCGGCGGTGGTGGCCAGCGGCAGGCGGCCCAGCGTGGCGCCGGTGGCGGGATTGATGACGGCGGCGGTGTCGCGCCCGGCGGCCGCCAGCCAGGCGCCGTTGATGAACAGGTGGAGCGGATCGTAGCTGGACTTTTGCATGGTTTCTTCCTTGGGTGAACTCGGTAGCATGTAGACTTGCCATGGGAAGAAGAGTAAAACCGGACGGCGCCGCTGATAAGATGGCGTGGTCCCACAACGGCTATGCAAGGAACGCACAGATGCAGTCAGAAAAATTCGCGGAATTCCTGGGGGTGTTCGCCGACGTGGCGCGCGAGGGCAGCTTTTCCGGTGCGGGACGGCGGCGCGGCCGCACGCCATCCTCCATCGGCCGCCAGATCGATACGCTGGAAGCCTATCTCGATACGCCGCTGTTCCTGCGCTCGACCCGGCTGCTGACGCTGACCGACGCCGGCGAAGCGTTGCTGGTGCGCACGCGGCAGATCCTCGATTCGCTGGCCGACGCGCAGCAGGAGCTGGCCTCGATGAAAGGCGCGGTCACCGGCATCCTTCGCGTGGCGTGCTTCCCGACCTTCGGCAAGCGCTATGTGCTGCCGGTGATGGGCGAGCTGGCGCGCCAGTATCCGGACCTGCGGCTGGAACTGGACCTGACGGAACGGCTGGCCGACCCGGTGGCCGAGCGGCTGGACCTGGTGATACGGATCGGCGACATGGCCGACAGCACCCTGATCGGCAGCCGCCTCGCGACCCAGACCCGCATCCTGTGCGCCAGCCCTGCCTATCTGGCGCGGGCCGGCACGCCGGCCGATTTCGCCGCGCTGACCTCACACTGCCTGATCGACAAGCTGCACGGCGCCGACCTGCTGGGCTGGGCCGACGTGCTGGGGCATCCGGCGCGCGCCGCCAGCGGCCAGCCGGTGTTTGCCTGCGACGATTTCGAGGCCATGCGCCTGGCGGCGCTGGAAGGCCTGGGCATCGGCTACCTGCCCGACTGGGTGGTGGGGCCGGACGTCAAGGCCGGGCTGCTGGTGCAGCTGTTTCCCGAATGGTCCGAGCAGGCGCGCGCCTGCACCGGCATCCACGCCTTGCGCGCGCTGCGCCAGCCGCCGGCGCGCGTCACGGTGTTGCTGGACGCATTGCGAGCGCATATCGGCCATCCGCCGAACTGGAGCCTGGTCCCAGGCGAAAGCCGCTGACCAGCCGGTCCAGCGTGCCGGCCTGCGCTTCCAGCGCGCCGGCGGCGGCCGAGGCCTGTTCCACCAGGGCCGCGTTCTGCTGCGTGACAGCGTCCATCTGCGCCACGGCGTCGTTGATCTGATGGATGCCCGCGCTTTGCTCGTCGCTGGCGACCATGATCTCGGCCATGATGTCGGTGACGCGCGCCACGCTGGCCACCATGCCGTGTACCGAGGCGCCGGCCTGCGCCACCTGCGCCGTGCCGTTGGCGACCTGCCGCACCGATTGTTCGATCAGTCCCTTGATTTCCCGCGCGGCGCTGGCGGCGCGCTGCGCCAGGTTGCGCACCTCGCTGGCGACCACCGCGAATCCGCGTCCCTGTTCGCCGGCGCGGGCCGCTTCCACGGCGGCATTCAGCGCCAGGATATTGGTCTGGAAGGCGATGCCGTCGATGACCGCGATGATGTCGACGATGCGGCGCGAGGATTGTTCGATGCCGCTCATGGTGTCGACCACCTGCGAGACCAGCGCGCCGCCTTGCCGGGCTTCGCGCGCGGCATCGGTGACCAGGCGGTTGGCGTGGCGGGCGTTTTCCGCGTTCTGCCGCACGGTGCTGGTCAGCTGCTCAAGCGAGGCGGCGGTTTCCTCCAGGCTGGCGGCCTGTTTTTCGGTGCGGTCGGACAGGTCCTGGTTGCCGGCTGAAATTTCGCTGGCCGCCTGGGCGATCGAGGTGCTGCCGTCGCGCACGGTGCGCACGGTGGTCAGCAGTTGCTGCTGCATGCGGTCCAGGCCTTGCAGCAGCGCGCCCATTTCGTCGCGGCGCCGGATGTCGATGGCTTCGGCCAGGTTGCCTTCCGCGATATGCCCGAAGTGGTGGATGGCTTGCGCCACCGGCTGCATGATGGCCTTCAGCAGCACGATGCTGACGCTCGTGATGAACATGGCCATCAACAGCAGCGCCAGGGAGAATGCGGTGCGGAAGCGATCGTAGAAGGCCTGGCTGGCGTCGTAGCGTTCCCTGGCCAAGGTCAGCTGGTATTCCTGCAGCTTGTTCCAAGCGTTGTCGAAGGCCACGAAGCGGCTGGCCAGCTGGTTGAAGATCAGCTGTTCGGCATCGGCGGGACGCTTGTCCAGCAAAGCCCTGGTGACCCGTTGCAGGCCTTCGTTGACGTAGGCGTCGCGGCTGGCGCCCACGGCGCGGGCCAGGTCGCGTTCGCCGGGATCGAGCGGCAGGGCCATGTAACTTTGCCACTCCTGGTCGGCCAGATGGATGAATTCCTCCGCCTTGGACAGGCTCTGCGGCACATCGGCCGCGTCGGGACGGAATTGCGCGCGGTCGATCGCGAAGCGGGCGCGGCCCAGATAGTTTTTCATGCTGCCGAGGTTGATTGCGGACGCCAGCTGATTGGTATACACCATATCCAGGGAGGCGTTCGCCTTGTGCATGCCCCACAGGCTCACTCCGCCGGCGGCCAGGACGACCAGGCCGAGTATCGCCATGGTGGCGATCAGCCGCATTTTGATGGTGATCGATGCAAACATTCGTATGCTCCCCGAGTAATGAATGGGAGCAGCGTAAGGCAGCCGTGCTGTCGGCACAATCCATCCAACCTCGTCAACCGTTATGCATGGAGTGCACAGATCCTTCACAGCAGGGGCGTACTCAGGATGCGGTCGTCACCGGCTTGCGGCGTGCCGCGGCCGTCGGTGTTGTTGGTGAGGATGTAGAGCCGGCCATCGGGCGCGGCGACGACATCGCGCAATCGTCCGTATTGCTTCGTGTAGAACTCGGTGGCGGTGGCGACGGCGGCCAGCGGCACCTTGCGCAGGCGTTCGCCGCGCAGGTTGGCGATGTAGAGGTTGCCGCCGCTGATGGCGATGCCGCTCGGGCTGGCCTCGGCGGTCGGCCATTGCTGCACCGGGTCGATGTACAGCGTGCCGCCGACTTTGCCTTCGGCCGCCGGCCAGCCGTAGTTGCCGCCGGCCTTGATGATGTTCAGTTCGTCCCAGGTGTTCTCGCCGAATTCGGAGGCGTACAGCGTGCCGTCGCTGGCCCACGCCAGGCCTTGTACGTTGCGGTGGCCGTAGCTGTAGACGTAGGAATTGGGAAAAGGATTGTTGGCGGGGATGCGGCCATCGGGCGTCATGCGCAGGATCTTGCCGGCCAGCGAGGTCAGGTCTTGCGCGCGGCTGGACGTGCCGGCGTCGCCGGTGGTGGCGTACAGCATGCCGTCGGGGCCGAAGGCGAGGCGTCCGCCATTGTGGTTGGTGCGCGAGGGGATGCCGGTCAGCAGCGTCTGGGCGGCGCCCAGGCGCGTGCTGGCGCCGGCGCCGGTGAGCGGGTAGCGTTCGATGCGGTTTTCCGTACCGGCGGTGAAGTAGGCATACAGATAGCCGTCATGCACGGTGATGCCGAGCAGGCCGCCTTCACCGCTGCCGTTCACGCCGGCGATGGTGGCGATGCTGGTTAAACTGCCGTTCGTGCCAACGGCCAGGATGCGCGCCGTGCCGCGTTCGCTGACCAGCGCTGTCGTGCCGTTGAAGGTGATGGCCCATGGGGCTTGCAGGCCGGTGGTGACCACCGTCGTGCTGGTGGAGGGCGTTGTCGGCATTGTTGGCGTGGCCGGCGCCATGCCGCCGGAGCTGGAACCGCCGCCGCATCCGCTGACTATCATGAAGGCCCAGGCCGAAGCTGTTCTTTTCCACATGATCGTTCTCCTCGGGAAATCCGCTGCGACCATTATCGGCCGCTTCGGAGGGCACGCGACGCACGGTAGGGTTGTCTCGCTTATCGCCGGTGGGCGCCATTCATACCGGAATTTTGTCGATTGGTCAGATGGCATGACTGTAGTGAGCGGGATTGGACTAGGCTTGCGCCAGTTCAACCATCCGGATACAGCCATGATTCGCTATTCCCTGTTGCTCCTTGCTCTCGTTACGCATGCGGCGTCCTCCTGCGAGACGGGCGTTTTTCAAAAGAACCAGACAGCCTTTGTTGGTGTCACCAAGGCGAACAAAGGATTCGGCTATACCTTCAGCGATGGAACGGTGGGCAGTACGCAGGATGCGGCGACGCGGCTGGTGTGCGGTGCGGGTGCCGTGGTGGTCGACGGCGAGGCCTGGCCGAAAGTCGCGGTGGTGGAAACGAATACGCGCTTCGACTCCAACGGCGTCACCCTGGCCGGACGCTTGCTGGAGCCACCTGGCGCGGGCAGGCAGACGGCGCTGGTGATCTACGCGCACGGCTCGGAGGACAGCGGCTGGATCGACCGGGCGCGCGATCCGTATCAATTGGTGGCGCGGGGCGTGTCGGTGTTCGTGTACGACAAGCGCGGCACCGGCATGTCCGGCGGCGAGTACACGCAGAATTTTCCGCGACTGGCCGATGATCTGGTGGCGGCGTCGCGCGAAGCGAAACGGCTGGCGGCAGGGCGCTTCGGCCGTTTCGGGCTGCTGGGCCTGAGCCAGGGCGGCTGGATCGCGCCGCTCGCGGCGTCGCGTGCGAAGGCGGAGTTTGTCGGCATCGGCTACGGGCTGGCGGTCGATATCGCCGAGCAGGATGCGGCGCAGGTGGCCAAGGAATTGCGCGATCGCGGCTATGGCGAAGACGTCGTCGCCAAGGCGCGCGGCATCACCGACATCACGGCGCGGCTGGTCAAGTCCGGATACAAGGATGGCCTGGGCGATCTGGCGCAGGCGCAGAGCCGCTACGCCAAGGAACCGTGGTTCCCGACGATCAAGGGCGGTTACACCGGCGTGTTGCTGGGCATGCCGGTGGAAGAGCTGCGCACCCAAGGCACGCCGCGCTTTGACAAGCTGGAAGTCGACTGGACGCAGAATCCTTTGCAAGTCATCAGCAATCTCGATGTGCCGCAGCTGTGGGCGCTGGCGGCCGAGGACCGGCAAGCGCCGATTGCGCTGACGCTGGAGCGGCTCGCGCAAGTGCGCAGCCAGGGGCGCGATATCGCCATCTACGTGTTCCCGCACACCGACCATGGCATGTGGGAGTACGACCAGGCCGCCGATGGGATGCGCAAACGCACACGCATCCCGCCAGGCTTTTATGATTTGATGGCTGACTGGGCAAAAGGCCTGGGCGGCGGCCAGTACGGCGAGGCGTCTCGCCGATAGGGTATAAATGGTTGCGCTACCAATTTGAGGTATCCTCCGGGGACAGAGGTTAAAAACCCAAAGGAGGAGACATGGTTCGTTATTTTTCAGGCATCGCTTGCTGCCTGTTGTTGGCATGCGTGCTGCCGGTGCAGGCCGCCGAGCAGGCACGGCTGGCGCTGTACGACGGCGGCACGGTGGCACGGGTCGTCTACGATCCGGCGGGCGGTGCGCCGATCCGCAAGGCGGCCGAGCTGCTGGCGGGCGATCTGCAACACCTCACCGGCCGCGCGCCGGACATCGGCCAAGGCGTCGCGTCCGGCCACGGAACAGGCGTGATCGTCGGCCTGGCCTCGTCGCCGGTGATTGCCGAATTGCTGCGCAAGAACGGCTTGTCCGCCGCGACGATTGCCGGCAAGTGGGAAACCTACGGCCGCGCCGTGATCCCCGCTCCCTGGGATCCGGAAGCGCGCGCCATCCTCATCTTCGGCGCCGACCCGCGCGGGGCGGTGTGGGGCGTGGTCGACCTGACGCGCGAGATGGGCGTGTCGGCCTGGGAATGGTGGGCCGACGTCAAGACGCGGCCGGTGGCGCGCATCGACGTGTCGGCGGCCGCCAGTTTCTCCAGGCCGCCGTCGGTCAAGTACCGCGGCTTCTTCATCAACGCGTCCTTCTTCCGCGACTGGGCGCGGACCCATGAGCCGGAGGCTGGCGGCATCGGGCCGAAGACCTATGCGCGTGTATTCGAACTGATGTGGCGCCTGAAGGCCAACCTGATCTGGCCGGGCATGAACAGCACCGATCCGCCGTTCAACCTCAAGCCGGAGAATTACGATGTCGCTGCCGACTATGCGGTCATCCGTGGCTCGTCGCACGTCGAAATGCTCCTGCGCGACAACGCCGTCGAGTGGAACGAGAAAACCATGGGCGCCTACAACTGGCGCACCAACAAGGAGCGGCTGACCGACTACTGGCGCGGCGCGGTCGAGCAGTGGGGCAAGTACGACAATCTCTACACGGTCGGCATGCGCGGCGTCGACGATTTCCCGATGGAGGGCGCCGACTTCGCCGCGAAGATGGGCGACATCCTGCACGACGTGATCCAGGCGCAGCGCAAGATCCTCAGCGCCACGCTCGGCAAGCCGGCGGAGCGGATCCCGCAGGCCTTCACGCCGTACAAGGAGGTGACGGCCGCCTACAACACGGGCCGCATCCAGTTGCCCGACGACGTCACCATCATCTGGCCCGACGATAACTACGGTTACCTGTTGCGGCTGAACGACGCCCACGAGCGCGAACGTGCGGGCGGCTCCGGCGTCTACTACCACGCCACGTTCTGGGGCGCGCCGGGCAATTACCTGCTGCTGCCGTCCACCGATCCCAACCTGATGTGGGAAGAGATGACGCGCGCTTATCACGGCAATGCGCGCAGCGTGTGGATGCTCAACGCCGGTAACATCAAGCCGGTGGAATACCTGCTCGACTTTTATCTGGCGCTTGCCTTCGACATGGACCGTTTCGCCCAGCCGGGTTCCGCGCGCGCCTACATGGAGCAATGGGCGGTACAGAATTTCGGCGCGCAGCAGGGCGGCCAGGTCGCCGACGTGATGTGGCGCTATTACAAGCTGGCCTTCGGCCGCAATCCGGAATTCATGGCGTTCAACACCACCTTTCCGATGACGCCGGTGCAGCAGACGCGGTTTTCGCTGACCGACTTCGGCGACGAGAACGCGCGCCGCGCCGACGCCTACAAGACGCTGATGGCCGAAGCGCGGGAGCTGGAGGCGCTGTTGCCCGCCGACCGCAAGTCGGCGTTCTATGAACTGGTCGGTTACCCGGTCGCCGTCGCCGGCAATATGAATTTGCGCCAGCTGGCCATGGACAAGTCGATCGCTTACGGTATGCAGCGCCGCGCCAGCGCCAACGCCTATGCGCAAGCGTCGAGGCGCGCGCACGAAGCCATCCTGTCGAACGTGCGCCGCTATGGCGAGGAGATTGAAGGCGGCAAGTGGCGCTACATCTCCAACAGCTATCCGCAGTCGCTGACCAATTATCTGCCGCCGGCCATTCCCACCTGGTCGATACCCGACGATGCGCGGCGCTGTCCGGTGCAGGTAGAAGGCGGCGGCTTCTTCGACGACAAGGACTGGTTCTTCCCGACGCTGCCGACCTTCAGCCCCGAGCTGGGCGCGCGCAGCTACTATTTCGACATCTTCACCAGCCAGGCGCTGGATGCCAGCTGGAGCGCGGTGCCCAGCGTGCCGTGGATTAAGCTCGACAAGACCACCGGCCGCTTCTCGCAAGCGGCGGGCTATGAACAGCGGCTGAAGGTGTCGATCGACTGGTCGCAGGCGCCGAAGCAGATGCAGGATGGCTTGATACGCGTGACGTGCAGCGTCGGCCAGCAGCCGATCGATGTCCACGTCCGTGTCGCACCGCCGATAGCGGATAAGGCGGCGTCCTTCATCGATGCGCAGGGCGTGGTGTCGATGTATGCCGCGCACGCGGACCGCCTGAGCGGCGCATGGCGTGTGCTGGACGGTGTCGGCCACACGGGCGCGGATGTGCAGGCGGCGCTGGATCTGCAGCCGGTCGACGTTGCCGATGCGGCCGCGCTGGCGAAGGCGCCGCGCCTGCTGTACCGCTTCCACACGCTGAAGCCGGAGCGCGACTACAGCTTCCCCAACTATGTGTTCGACGAGACCGTGACACTGCGCGCGGTGGCGTTGCCGCTGTTCCCCGCCACCACCAGCGGCAGGATGCGCATCGCGGTGTCGCTGGACGGTGGCGCGCCGCAGGTGCTCGACTTCGGCCGCGAATATTACGCGGCGGCCTGGCGTCAGAGCGTGCTCGATAACGAGGTGTCGGCGGAGATCGCCAACCTGCCGTGGCAGGCCGGCAGCCACACGCTGGAAGTCTACGCGCTCGATCCGGCGGTGACGCTGGACCGGTTCGAGCTCCGCTTCACCGGCTCCAGCAAGGGCTATGGCCCGGTGCCGGAGACGCGGATCGTCAGGTAAGCGCGAACCGGTGCGTGGCGCCTTAGAAGCTCAGCGCCGGGAAGCCGGTCAGGTAGCCGACGGCGGCGCCGTAGCGGTCGCGGTAGTTGGCGCGGATCAGCGGATCGAGCGTGGCCTGCACCTTGCCGTGCAGCGCCGCTTCCCAGTCGCCGGCGTGCTGGAAGTTGCTCATGATGTAGGCGAAGCCGTTGATGTCGTCCACCGCGTGCAGGCCGGTCGATTCGGCGCCCGACGGCGTCGACAGGATGCGCGTCAGCGCCTTGGTGTCGACGTTGTAGGCCCACAGGAAGTTGTTGACGTGGGTGCCGCTGTCCTCACCCACGAACAGCGTGCGCAGCTTTTCCGAGAACTTGATGTTGTCCGGATTGGCCACCTTGTCCGGATTGGCCAGGTTGCCCAGCGCGTCGGCGGTTTTCAGATCTTCCGACAGCAGCGCCGGCACGGCGGCCATGTCGACCGGCACCCATTCGCTGTTGATGGCGGCGCCGCTGTCGTCCACCTGGCCGGCCTTCATGTTCAGCGCGTAGACGGCGCCGGCGCTCGGGCCCTTGATCGAGATGCCGCCCGAACCGTTGGTCATGGCCGAGCCGATCGCGGCGATGGCCGAGTAGGCGATCTTGTCCTTGGCGTTGACGGTGGTGCCTTCCATCTTGGTGAAGCCCATGCTGCCGCCCTTGAACGCGGCGTAGCGGTGGGTTTCCAGGTAGGCGGCGGCCTTCTCCATGCCCGGCATGATCTTGATCCAGTTGAACTTGCCGTTGAACGGGATCTTGGTGTACGACGCGTCCGATGGATCGGCGGTCTTGACGTCCATGATGTCGGTCGCTTTCAGCTTGTCGGCCAGGGCCTTGATGTCGGCCGAGGTGGCGCTGCCCAGCTTGATCCACGACAGCGTGGCCGAGCCGCCGTTGTCGGTGGTCTTCTGGTTCCACTTGGCGACGTACAGGCTGCCGCTCGACAGGTCCCTGGCCTTGTCGGCCACGAACATGAACAGGCCGCCGTTGGTGGCGTCGTCGCCCATCAGGGTGGTGCGCTCGTCCGGCATCACCTGCACCAGTTCGTGCGAGATGCGGCCCAGGCAGTAGTGCTTCTTGCAGCTGCCGGTGCCGTCCGGA
Source organism: Duganella alba (assembly GCF_009674495.1). Classification (GTDB taxonomy): domain Bacteria; phylum Pseudomonadota; class Gammaproteobacteria; order Burkholderiales; family Burkholderiaceae_D; genus Rugamonas; species Rugamonas alba. Next base: position 56,937 of record NZ_WKJN01000028.1, read on the forward strand.
TTGACGGTGATTTCCGGCAGGTGGCCGTAGTGGTACGGATTGGCCTTGGCGGCGTCGCCGTACAGGTTGAGGCTGAAGTTGGCGAACTGGGTGTTGGTGCCGATGACGGTCGCATCCGGCTCGTACTCTTCGCTCGACAGGTGGGTGTTCCATGGCGAACGGCTGGCGCCGCAGGTGATCCACAGGCCGTTGGCCGGGCTGGTGTCGACGTTGTGGTATTTCACCAGCGTCAGCGCGCCGGTGGTCTTGTCCTGGTCCAGGGTCAGGATGGCGATCGGCGACGGCAGCATGCCGTACACGGAGTCGCCCTTGACGTTGCGGGTGGTGTATTCGAACTGCACCACGGCGAACACGGCGTTGCCCTTGATGCCGGCCACGGTGGTCGAGGCCAGCTTCAGCAGCGAGGTGCCGTCCGGCGCGTCGGAGAAGAACTGGCGCGAGTTGGCGTCGGTCTTGTCGAGGATGGGCTTGTTGTTGATGTCCCAGTAGCCGCCGGCCAGCGTGGTGCCGCCGCTGCCGTTCGGCACTTGGGCGCCGGTGATGAAGAAGGTCTGGTAAGCCAGGTTGTACGGCATGGTCTTGCCGTCCGAGTACAGCGCCTGCATGGCGGAGGCAACCGTGGTGGTGGCCATTTTCGGCGCGTCGGCCAGGCTTGGCGCGGCCATGCCGGAGAAGCTCACCGACATCAGTTGCGGCGCCGGCGCGGCGGTGTCGCCGCCGCCGCAAGCGGCCAGCAGGGCGGCGGTGGCGCCGCCACCGGCCAGCGGCAGCAATGGCGCGCTGGACAGGAATTTGAGAAGACTGCGGCGGGACGGATCAAGTTGCTCGGTCATGGTGTGCTTACCCTGTTGTAGTGTGTGGCCGGTCCATGTGCCTGGCGGGCATCATGCGAAGCGTTGGCTAGGCTTCGACGGCGGCAATCTTAGCGATTTGGTATGACAGGGCTGTGACATTGCGATACAAAGCGATACAAAACGTCACGCAGGCGCGGCGGCCGGGGATTGGTAACAAACTTATTCAGCGCGGGCGCGCGCCGGGGAAAAGGTCTATATTGCTGGTATCAACCATGGAAGGAGCGCCATCATGCGCCTGATGACCCGAACCGTGCTGGCCGCCGTGTTGGCGCTGCTGGCCTCCCGCGCCGCGCTGGCGGAGGTGACCGTCACCTACACCAAGCCGGAAGACTACACCGATGTGCCGCGCGGCGGCTACGACCGCGAGCGCACGCTGAAGGATTTCAGCGCCTATTTCGCCACGCTGGACAAGAAGCTGCCGCCGGGGCAGACGCTGAAGATCGAGGTGCTGGACATCGACCTGGCCGGCCGCCTGTATCCGCGCCGCGGCGGCGAGGACATCCGCATCATGACCGGCGGCGCCGACTGGCCGCGCATGCACCTGCGCTACACGCTGGAGGAAAACGGCCAGGTGCTGCGCAGCGGCGACGACAATCTGTCGAACATGAATTACCAGCAGAGCCGCACCACCTACTTCGACAGCGATCCGATGCGCTACGAAAAGCAGATGCTCGACGACTGGTTCAACAAGGCCATCGTGCCGAAGGTGGCGCAGCGCTAGGTCAGTCGAGCCGGTTCACCTTGGGAAACTTGGCCAGGAACTCCGGCGGCATCGGGGTGACCTGGCTGGTCCGGTAGTTGAAGAACACAAAGCCGTACTTGGCCATCGCCACCAGCTTGCCGTCGCGCGGACGGCTGACGCGGAACACCATGTCGCCGCCGTACTGGTTGAAATCCATCACGCCCACCTCGAACACCAGCTGGTCGCGCGCATGCGCCTCGGCCTTGTAGGTGGTCGCCAGGTCGGTGACGATGATGCCGATGCCGTCCGGCCCGGTCTCCTGCACGCCGTGGTCGAACAGGAAGCGCGCGCGCGCTTCGGAGATCATCGAGATCATGGAATCGTTGCCCAGGTGGTTGGCGCCGTTGATGTCGGTGACGCGCACCGTCAGCTGGGTGGAAAAACAATATTGATCTTCAGGAAAATCCAGTTTTAAGCGTGCCATGACGGTCCTTGAAAAGGTAACAGGCATTTTAACGCAAGACGCGCACTCCGCCTTTGGTGGCAGGCCAAGGCGCCGTGAAATGGATGCAACAATTACATTTTTATGTCACCATGCAAGCATGAATGAGTGGGGGCAAGCATGGATACCAGCGAGTTACCAGCACAGGAAGCCGAGCAGCGCCGTCTCGCTGAACTGTCGCGCTACGCCATTACCCTGGACGAGCCCGATCCCAAGCTGGACCTGATCACCAGCCTGGCGATCAAGTCGGTGGGCGCCGATATCGGCGGCATCAGCATCGTCTACCAGTCGCAGATCTGGCTGCCGTCGCGGGTGGGCATGGAGGCGCGCCACGTGCCGCGCTCCGGCTCGTTCTGCACCTGGGTGGTGGGCGCCGCCACCGAGTCCGATTTCTTCGAGGTGGAGGACGCCGGCGACGATGCGCGCTTCTGCCACAATCCGTTGGTGACCCACGCGCCCCATTACCGCCACTACGCCGCCGTGCCGCTGCATGGCGCGCGCGGCTATCTGCTGGGCACCTTGTGGGTGATGAGCAGGGCCGTGCGCCGCCTCGACGCCGAACAGCAGATGATGTTGCAGGGCATGGCCCGGCTGGTGGTCGATACGCTGGAGTTGCGCTATTGCGATGAAGTGACCGGCATGTCCAACCGCCACGTGTTCCTGCACCACTTGCAGCTGGGGCTGGAGCAGACGGCGCAGCCGCACCTGGTGGTCGGCTATATCGACCTGGCCGGCTTCCGCCAGTTCAACGATGTCTTCGGGCGCGAGCAGGGCGACCTGGTGCTGCGCGAGATCGGCCAGCGCATCGCCATCTGGGCCGGCCCGGAAAACCTGGTCGGCCACCTGGGCGGCGACCAGTTCGCGTTTGCGCTGTTCGGCGCGCGCGACCGCCAGGTCCAGCTGCTCGAAGCGCTGAAGGCGGTCATCAGCCGGCCGCTGGGCCTGGGCCGCGGCGGCACCCAGGTGCTGCACGGCCGGGTCGGCATCGCGCACCACGCGCTGCCGTACAGCGGCTCCGCCGTGGCCCTGCTGGACGCGGCCGACACGGCGTCGTCGTCGATCGGCGGCCCGCTGCAGCGCACCGCGCTCAAGGAGTACGGCGCCGAACTGCTGACGCGCTCGCGCATGGTGTTCGAGCTGCAGGGCGCGCTGGACGGCGAGCGCCAGTATGGCGCGCTGGTGGCGCACTACCAGCCGCAGGTCGATCACCTGCGCGGCGTGCTGATCGGGCTGGAAGCGCTGGTCCGCTGGCAGCATCCGGCGCGCGGCATGGTGTTTCCCAACAGTTTCATCCCGCTGGCGGAAAGCACCGACAAGATCTACCAGCTCGACATGCTGGTGCTGGAGCAGGTGTGCCGCGACATGCGCGCCTGGCTGGACCAGGGCTTGCCGGTGGTGCCGGTGGCGCTGAACTTTTCGCGCCGCTCGCTGCTGCATCCGCAGGTGATCGCCGATCTGCGGCAGTTGTTGGCGCGCTACGGCATCGACGGCGGCATGCTGGAATTCGAGGTGACCGAGAGCCAGCTGCTGGCCACGGCCGACCTGGTGGGGCCGCGCGTGGCCGAGTTCCGCGCGCTGGGCGCGCGCATCGCGGTCGACGACTTCGGCACCGGCTATTCCAATCTCGACGCGATCAGCAGCTTCCCGTTCGACCGCCTGAAGGTGGACCGCCAGTTCGTGCACGGCGTCGAGGGCAGCGAGCGGGTGGCCGGCCTGTTCCACCTGATCCAGGGCATCGCCGAACTGTTCAAGGCGGAACTGCTGTGCGAGGGGCTGGAGGACGAGGCCGACCTGCTCTGGCTGGCGCGGCGCGGCGCCAGCTGCGTGCAGGGCTGGTACTTCAGCGCGGCGCGCACGCCGGAGGCGATCGTGCGCATCCTGGGGGCGCTGCGCGAGCGCGCCACGGCGCCGCCGCTGACCACGGCGCAGCTGCGCGCGCTGCTGCAATCCTGATGTTATTTTTCTAATTTTGTCCACAATACCCTTTTCGAGGTACGAAAGCGGCGGCCATCCTGTGTAGCATCAGGCGATCTACTGTGAAAGGACGCGCCATGATCTACGGTCTCACCTACCTGGGTGTCATCCACACCCTGATCAGCCTGGTGGCGGTGGTTGCCGCGCTGATCGCCTTCGTGCGCGACAAGCGCATCGTGCCCGAGAGTACGCTGGGCAAAACCTATGTCTGGGCCACGCTGCTGACCTGCCTGACCGGCTTCGGCATCTTTCAGCATGGCGGCTTCGGCAAGCCGCATGTGCTGGGGATCGTCACCCTGGTGGTGCTGGGCCTGGCGTGGCTGGCCGACCAGCGCAGGTTCGGCGCCCGCTCGCTGGCGGTGTCGACGGTCTGCTACTCGCTGACGTTTTTCTTCCACATGATTCCGGCGGTGACCGAATCGACCACCCGCCTGCCTTACGGCGCGCCGCTGCTGCCGAACGCCGACGCGCCGGAACTGCAGACCATCACCGGGGCGATGTTCCTGCTGTTCCTGGTCGGCGTGGTGTTGCAGCTGCGGCGGCTGAAGCAGCGTGGCGCGCCGGGCGGCCTGCCGGCTTAAAGCAGTTCGCCGAGGAACAGCAGCGAGTTGCCGTGCGCCTGCGCGGCGGCGCGCTGGTGGTAGGAGCCGCGGTGGTTGCAGTTGAAGCCGTGCTCGGCGCCTTCGTAGACGTGGATCTCGACCTGCTCGTTGCTGTCGAAGGCTTCGGCGATGCTTTTCACGGCGTCCTGCGGAATGTGGCTGTCGGCGCCGCCGAAGTGCATCAGCAGCGGCACCGTGATTTCCGGCGCGCGGTTGAGCGCGTTCTGGATGCCGCCGCCGTAGTAGGCCACGGCCGCATCCACCAGGCCGTTGGCGGCGGTGTGGTACGACAGGCGGCCGCCGAGGCAGTAGCCGACGCTGGCGACCTTCGCGTTGCCGACGGCGTCCAGGCCGCGCAGCACCTTGATGGTGGCGCCGATGTCCTGTTGCGAGGTGGCGAAGTCGGTGGCCTGCATCAGTTCGACGGCGCGCTGCCAGTCGGCGTCCTCATAGCCCAGTTCGATGCGGGCGCCGTGACGCCAGAACAGGTCCGGCGCGATGACCACGTAGCCGTCGGCCGCGTACTGGTCGGCGACGTTGCGGATGTGTTGGTTGACGCCGAAGATTTCCTGCAGCAGCACGATGCCGGGGCCCTTGCCGCCACGCGGCAGCGACAGGTAGGCGCCGAAGGTGCCGTCGGTGGTGTCAATGTCGATCCACTGGGAGTTGGTTTCCATGATGTCCTTATGCGGTGGTTCAGAAAAACGGCCATCCTACCCCGTTTTGCGGCGCCGTGCAGCGCCGCTCAGTTATACACCTCGCGCGTGTAGATCACCGGGCCGGAGCGGAACGTGCCGAAGGTCAGGCGGCCGGTGTCGTAGACCGGCAGGTAGACCGGCATGGCGGCATTGGTCGGCGTCGGGTTGAGGCTGACGTCCGCCCAGCCGCTGGCGTTCGGCGGCGCGACCATGAACATCGCCTTGCCGTTGGCGAACGTCACCGTGGACGGCACCAGCCGCATGGCGGCGCAGTTGATGCCATTGCAATTTTTGAACACGCCACCGTCGGCCGCCACGCTGAAGCTGGCGCCTGGCACGCTGCTGTTCGGTGGTGTGCCGCTGGTCGGGAACAGCGGATTGAACAGCCAGGTCTTGGCCGCCGCCGAGTAGTACATGGCGCGCACCTCGACCGGCACCTTGGCGGTGGTGGGGCCGTAGGCATTGGCCGTCATCATCTTGCCGCTGACGATGGTGAGCGGCGCCTCGATCGCGCCGCTGCGCGCCGAGGTGGCGCCGTCGCTGTCGGCCGCGCGCACGAAGATGGTGGCCGGCGCACCGGGCACGGCCGGCGGAGACTGGCTGGCGACATAGTCCAGCGCCGGCAGGGCGCTGCCGTTGAGCAGGCCCACGCCCTTGGCAAACAGGAACGACGGCGTCACCGCGTTCAGGACGGTATTGGCGCTGCCGTCGGCCACGTTGGCCGCCGACAAGGTGATGGCGCGGGCCACGTCTTCGGTGTCGGTGCTGCCGGCGCTGCGCAGGCGGTAGTTCTTCGACAGCGTGGTGGCGTCCTTGTAGACGTTCAGCTGGATGTTGAAGCCCTGTTTGGCATACAGGAAATTGCCTTGATCGTAGGGCTTGGCGCAAGGATTGCTGTAGCCGCCCAGCTGGGCGCAAGGCATTTGTGCGCCAGGCAGCAGCACGGTATCGAAATGGTGCGGGGCGAAGCGCAGGTCGACGGTGCCGACGGTCTTGAAGCCGGTCGCGGTGGTGTTCAGGTAGTAAGTGCTGCTGTTGGACAGCGCGGCGTTCAGCGTGATGACGCCGGTTTCGCGGAACACCCACAGGCCGCTGCTGTCGGTGTTGCTCTGGCCGATGCCGCCGGCAATCCGCGCGAACGTGCCCTGGGTCAGCATGGCCGGGGTGATCGGCTCGCCGTCGCTCGGGAACTTGAGCACGACCTGGCCGATGGTAAACGACTGCGCCGGGGTTTCCTGGCCAAAATTGGGCGTGACATCGCCCTTGGCATTGACGGCGCTGACCTTGAGCACGAACGGATCGCTGGCGCGCGCGAAGGCGGTCTTGTTGATGGTGATGTCCGGGGTGGGCTTGCCGACGATCTGGAACGATGCCGGGGCGGCGGTAAAGCTGGTGCTGCCGGCGGCGTCGACGGCGCTGGTGTTGTAACTGGCGCCAACGCTCATCAGGCCGACATCCGGGTATTTGACGGAGAGCGTGCCGACCCCGTTGCTGTCGAGCGTGACGCCGACCGGCGTGGTGCCGCCATTGCAGGCGACCGCCTTGTCGCCGCTGCCCAGCAGGAGCGCAGCCGTGCCGCTGGCCGGGTTCTTGTAGCCGCAGCTGAAATTCATCTGCACCGGACCTTGCGCCAGGGGCACGCAGGAGGCGTTGTTGGGACCGGCCTTGAGCGCCTGGATGTTCATCAGCACGTTGGAGGACATCGATACATGATCCGGCACCGCCAGTTGCACGCCGGCGGCGGAGAACGTCATGTTGCACTGGTTGGTGCTGTTGCTGCTGGCGGAGTTGATGCAGCTGGTGTTGGCCCCGGCTGACAGCGCCGCCGTCTCCGCTTTCTGGTCGTACACCATGGCGTTGCCGGTGCCGGTGAAGGTGACCTGGCCGCCGCCCGGCGTCAGCGTCACGGTGGTGCTGCCGTTGTAGGTGCTGGTGCAGTTGGCGTCGGCGCAGGCGCGCAGCGTGACCGGCGAGCCCTGGCAGGTCAGGCCCTGACCGTTGTGGGTGATCTGGATGTGGTCGGCGCCGCTGGACGGGGCCGCGCCGCAGGTCGGCTGGTAGTTGGGATCGGCCTTGGTGACGCAGCTGCACAGGGCGGCGCCGGGGCCGGTGCAGGTGATGGTCTTGGTGACGCTGTTGCCCCAGTCGATGTAGATCGAATTGACCGCCGCGTTGCCGTTGACCACGGCGTTGCTGGCGCGGGTGTTGACGTTGCGCGCGCTCAGGTCGCCGTTGATGGTGGTGCCGGAGCCCATGTCGACGTCGCCGGTGACGGTGGCGTTGCCGTTGATGACGGCGTTCGAGGCGCGCATCGTCAGGTTGCCGGTCTTGACGGTGCCGGTGATGGCGGTGCCGCTGCCCATGTCCAGCGAGGTGGTGGCGGTGACCGCGCCCTTGACCGTGATGTTGGAGGCATTCAGCGTCACCACCGGCGCGACGATGTCGCCGGTGATCGAGCTGCCGGAACCGACCGTCAGCGACACGCTGGCCTTGACGCCGCCGTTCAGCGTGACCGGCGAGTTGGTGGTGACGGTGGCGCCGCTGATCAGGCCGCCGACGGTGATGCTGGAGCCGAGATCGATGGTGGTCGCGGCGTCGATGGCGCCGTTGATGGTGCCCGGCGAATTGGTCTTGACCGCATACGCGGTGACGTTGCCGGTCACCTTGATGCCCGATCCCAGGTCGGCCACGCTGCTGCTGTTGGTCTTGCTCAGCGTGATCGAGCCGTTGATGGTGACGCTGGAATTGGTGGTGATGCTGGTGGCGCTGACCGAACCGTTGATGGTGTTGGACGAGCCGAGGTTGACCGCGTTGGTAATCGTCAGCGCGCCCATGGTCACGCTGGAATTGGTGGTGATCGAGCCGCCGCTGACGGCGCCGTTGATGGTGTTGCTGGAGCCGAGGTTGATGCTGCCGGCCACCGACAGCGGCCCCAGGTTGACGCTGGAATTGGTGGTGATGGAACCGGCCGTGCTGGTGACCGCGCCGGTGATGGTGGAGCTGGAGCCCAGGTTGATGTTGCCGCTGGTGGTCACGCTGCCGCCGATGTAGGTCGACGAGCCGCCGGTGGTGAGTGTGGCGGCGGTGACGTTGGCGGTGATGCTCTGGGCGTTGGAGCCCAGCTTGAAGTTGCCGCCGGCGATCAGCGCGCCGCCGCTGACGTTCAATCCATTGGACGCGGACAGGTCGATGTTGCCGGTGGCGCGCAGCACGGCGCTGCCGCTCATCGACAGGCCCTGGGCGTAGGCCAGCGCCACGTCGCTGTTGACGACCACGGTGTAGCCGCTGCTGATGACGGCGGTGTCGTTGGCGCCCAGCGGCAGGGCGGCGCAGGTGTAGGTGCTGCCTGTCAGCGGACACACCGGCACCGTGTTGCTGCCGTTGAAATTGACGTTGGCGGCCGACGCGGCGCCGGCCAGCAGCAGGGCGGCGGCGGCCGCGCCCCAGCGGCCGCGCCGCAACATGATCAAAACATTAAGCCACACGACTATCCCCGGTTGTACGCCCTGCCTGAATTATAGGCGGACTCGCTCCGTTTCCATGTGGCATTTCTTTAACGCTTGATCTTGCCGAAGGCGTCGCCGGCCTTCCAGGTCTGCATTTTCGGCGCGTTAGCCACTTCGTAGCCCAGGTTCAGCGTGAACTGCGCCTGCTGCACCATGCCCGACAAGTCCCAGTCGGCGTGGTATTCGTCGGACGGCTGGTGGTAGTCCTGCTTGAACGCCACCAGGCGCGCGCGCGATTTCTCCTGGTCCTTGACGAAGTCGAAGTAGCCGTCGCCCGAGAACACCGCCGAGCCGACGTTGAAGGCCGGGATGCCGGCGCGGGCGAAGTTGAAGTGGTCGGCGCGGAAGTAGGCGCCCGACAGGTCGGGAATGGCCGGTGCCAGCGTCAGGCCCATTTTCTTTGCCACCACGCCGGCCGCCGCGTACAGGCTGCTGCGCTCGGAACCGGCGACGCCGATGTCGCGCGTCTTGCCGACGAAGTTCATCGAATCGAGATTCAGGTCGGCGCTGGTCTTGTCCAGCGGCCAGGCCGGGTTCTTGACGTAGGCGGCGCTGCCCAGCAGGCCGGTTTCCTCGGCCGCCGGCCACAGGAAGACCTGGGTGCGTTTGGCCGGGTGCCTGACCGCTTCCTGCGCCATCGCCAGCAGCGCGGCGACGCCGGAGGCGTTGTCGATGGCGCCGTTCCAGATATGGTCGCCCTTGGCCGCGTCGTCGATGCCCAGGTGGTCCCAGTGGGCCGAGTAGACCACCGCTTCGGCTTTCAGCTTCGCATCGGTGCCGGGCACGATGCCGGCCACGTTGAACTGTTCGATCTGGCGGATCTTGCTCTTTACCTCCGCGTGCAGCTTGACCTTCAGGTCGACCGGGCGGAAGTCGCGGCGCTCGGCGTCGGCGCGCAGCTTGTCGAGATCGAAGCCGCCGGCGGCGAACAGCGTGCGCGCGGTCTCTTCCTGCAGCCAGCCTTCGATCGGATTGCCGCTGCCGGCCAGGTGGAAGCGTTCGTGCGCGAAGCTGGTGGCCGGCACGCTCCACGCGTAGGAGGCGGACGGCGTGGTGTGGATCAGCAGCACGCCGGCGGCGCCCTGGCGCACCGCTTCCTCAAACTTGTACAGCCAGCGGCCGTAGTAGGTATAGGCCTTGCCGGCGAAGCGGTTTGGTTCCTCGGCGGTCGGCTGCGGGTCGTTGACCATCATGACCAGCAGCTTGCCCTTCATGTCGATGCCCTTGTAGTCGTCCCAGTTTTCTTCCGGGGCGACGGCGCCGTAGCCGACGAACACCAGCGGCGCATCGACGGTGACGTCTTCCTTGCCGCCGAAGCTGCCGAACACGATCTCGCTGCCGTTGGCCGGCGTCAGGATCTTGCCGCTGTCGGCGCTGAAGCGCGTGAAGCTGCCCGGCAACAGCCTGCTGCCTTCCATCTTGACGGACTGGCGGTAGCCGCCATCGGCCAGCGGTTTCAGGCCGATGACGGCGGCCTGCGTTTCCAGGTAGCGCACCGCGAGGTCGCCGCCGCGCTGGCCGGTGCCGCGGCCCTCGAACAAATCGTCGGCCAGGAAGGACAGGTGGGCGCGCAGCGGCGCTTCGGCGACAACAGGTTGCTGGGCGTGGGCTTGCAGGGCAAGGCCGGCAGCAAGGGTGAGGGCGAGAACGGGAAGGCGCATTAAGTTACTCCGTGATGTAATTCTTGAACAGAAGGCGGTAATCTTACTGTATATGCCAAAAATAAAGGGGACCTATGAATACCATCATCATCACCGGCGCATCGGACGGCATCGGCGCGGAAATCGCGCGGCAACTGGCACGCAAGCACGGCGCCGATGTGGCGCTGGTGCTGGCCGCCCGCAACGCCGCCATGCTGGAGCAGGTGGCGGCGCAGTGCGCGGCGCTGGGCGCGCGGACGCTGGTGGCGCCCACCGACGTTTCGGTACAGGCGCAGTGCGTGGCGCTGGTGGATGCGGCGATCGCCCGCTTCGGCAGCATCGATGCGCTGATCAACAACGCCGGCCGCTCCGCGCACGCGCTGTTCGCCGAGGTCGAAGACCTGGGCTGGTACGAGGAACTGATGCGGATTAATTTGTGGGGCAGCGTGTGGTGCACGCATGCGGCGCTGCCGTTCCTGAAGCAGTCGCGCGGGCGCATCGTCGCCGTGTCGTCGCTGGCGGGGCTGGTCGGCGTGCCCGGACGCACCGCCTACAGCGCCACCAAGTTCGCCATGGCCGGCTTCTTCGAGGCGCTGCGCGCGGAACTCAAGCCGGCCGGCGTCAGCGTGACCACCGCCTATCCCGGCGTAGTGGCGACGCAGATCCGCCACCGCGGCTACAACGCCGCCGGCGGACAGCTGGGCAGCAGCAGCCTGAAAGAGGACCAGGCCATGCCGGTGGAGGAGTGCGCGGCGCTGATCATCGCCGGCATGCACGCGCGCCAGCGCGAGGTGGTGATGTCGACCAAGGGCAAGCTGGGACGCTGGCTGAAACTGATCGCGCCGGGCCTGGTGGAGAAGATCGCGCTGGCGGCCCTCAAGGACGATGTGAAACCGTGATTGTAAGCAATTGTAATGGTCGTCAACTGGACTGTCGGACGCCGCGTTTTTTGCTCATGCGACACAGGAATTGTCCTGATGCCGAAAACCCCGAAAAGGAAAACATCATGTCCAAAGTAATCGCTTCTCTGATCGCCGGCCTGTTCGCAACCGCAGCTTTCGCGCAAACGCCTGCCACCACCCCTGCCGCTCCAGAAGCCAAGCCAGCCGTGGAAAAAACCGAAGCGAAACCAGCCGCGAAGAAAAAAGTACATCACAAGGCTAAAGAAGCCAAACCGGCAGACGCAGCACCTGCCGCAGCAGCACCAGCAGCAAGCAAGTAATCAAGCAAGTAATTATATAAACCGTATAAACTAAAGAGGACTGAATCATGAAAAAAGTAATCGCTACCCTGATCGCCGGCCTGTTCGCTTCCGCTGCCTTCGCTCAAACCCCTGCGCCAGCCGCTTCGGCTTCGGCATCGGCCAGCGCCTCGGCTCCTGCCGCTTCGGCGCCAGCCGCCAAGAAAGCGACCCACAAGAAGCACGTCAAAGCATCGGCAGCAGCTGAAGCTTCGACCCCGGCAGCTGCGGCGCCAGCAGCCAGCAAGTAATCAAGTAAGCCTCGGGCTTGACGTGCCGCCCCGGACCCTCCGGGCCTGGGCGGCGCAAGAGAAAAGACGGATTCCAACTCCGTCTTTTCTGCATTGGCATTTCAGCGATTCAGTTCCTCAAGCAGCGCGCGATGGAAGGCCGCCGGGTCTTCCATCTGTGGCGCGTGTCCCATGCCCTTGAATTCCACCAGGCGCGCATTCGGTATTTTCTTCACGGTTTCCTTGCCCAGCACATTGTAGTGGCCCAGCTTCGCCTTGACGTCCGGCGGCGCCACGTCCTTGCCGATGGCGGTGGTGTCGGCGTCGCCGATCAGCAGCGAGGTCGGTACCTTCAGCAGCGGGAATTCGTACACCACCGGCTGGGTGAAGATCATGTCGTAGATCAGCGCCGAATTCCACGCCACCAGCTTGTGGCCCGGACCGGCGTTCAGGCCGGCCAGCATGTCCACCCACTTGTCGTATTCCGGCTTCCAGTTGCCGACGTAGTAGGTCGCCTTTTCATACGAACGCACGCTGTCGGCCGACAGCTTCTGCTCGCGCGCATACCACTGGTCCACGCTTGGCGCGGGCACGCCCATCGCCTTCCAGTCCTCCAGCCCGATCGGGTTGACCAGCACCAGGCGCGCCACGGCGTCCGGATACATCAGCGCATAGCGGGTGGCCAGCATGCCGCCGGTCGAGTGACCGACCAGCACGGCCTGCTTGACGCCGATGCTCTTCAGCAGCGCATCGGTGTTCGCGGCCAGCTGCTGGAAGGTGTATTGATAGTGCTCCGGTTTGGAAGAGGCGCAAAAGCCGATCTGGTCCGGCGCCACCACGCGGTAGCCGGCCTTGGCCAGTTCGGTGATGGTCTGGTCCCAGGTCGCGCCGCAGAAGTTTTTACCGTGCAGCAGGACAGCAGTCTTGCCGTTGGCCGCGACGGTCGGCGCCACGTCCATATACGCCATCTCCAGCTTCACGCCCTGCGAGGTGAAGCTGTATTTCTGCAGCGGATGCGGGTAGTTAAAGCCTTCCAGCTGGGGACCGTAGGTGGCGGCGGACGCCGAGCCGGCAAGCAGCGCGGCGGTGAGCAGGATGCGCATGAGGAGAAACTCCGTCTAAGTAAAACACTTACTATAGCGCTTTCAGCACGCCGATGTCTTTGAGCCAGTTTTCCACCAGCGACGGCCAGGACGAAATCGGATGCTCCTTGTCGCGCAGGCCGAAAGCGTGGCCGCCCTTGGCGAACAGATGGACTTCCGCCGGCACGCCCGCGTGGTCCAGCGCCTCCGCATAAAGCAGGCTGTTGCACACCGGGTCGACCGGATCGTCCCAGGCTTGCAGCAGAAAGGTCGGCGGCGTGTTGGCGGTGACGCGGATGCTGCCGTCGAATTTGCCGCCGGGGCGGCACAGGTGGCCCGGATACAGCGCGATGGCGAAGTCCGGACGGCTGCTGATCCTGTCCACCGCATCGACCGGCTTGTAGGCCGGCGTGAAGATGTTGCTGGTCTGCGCCACCAGGTAGCCGCCGGCCGAGAAGCCGATCACGCCGATCCTTGCCGGATCGATATTCAGTTCCCTGGCCCTGGAGCGCACCAGCCGGATGGTGCGCTGCGCATCCTGCAGCGCGCGCGGCACCTTGGGCGTGATGTGGCAGTTGCATTTCTCGTCCCAGTAGTGGTTGCCGTTGGGGACGCGGTATTTAAGGAGCACGCAGGTGATGCCACGCGCGGTCAGCCAGTCGCAGATCTCCGTACCCTCCAGATCCATGGCCAGCACCTTGAAGCCGCCGCCGGGGAACACCACCACCACCGCGCCGCTATTGTCGCCCTGGGGCGGATACACCGTCATGGTCGGCACGCTCACATCGCTGACCTTGGTCCAGCCGCCGTGGCCCTCGGCGCGCGCGGAGGACTCGGGTTTCGGCGCGGCGATGGCGTCCGGGGCCGCGCCGGGCCAGATCGGCGTCTGCGCCTGCACGCCGCCAGCCAGCAGCGCTAATGCAAGGAAGGTAATCTTGAGCATATAAGAATGAAAAGACTGCATTTTGCCCTGATTTCACGTAAAAAACCGCGAGTTCCGGCCAGACAGAGTAAACTACGCACAAATTTCTTTCGCAATTCGGCGATTCGAACAATTTTTTTGAGTGACGCCATGTCTGCAACTCCAGTCTCCCCTATTGCCCTTTTTTCCGATCTCGATCTCGGCGCCCCGCTTACCAAGGCGCTGAACGACGTTGGCTATGAGTCGCCGTCGCCGATCCAGGCCGCGACCATCCCGCTGCTGATGCAGAACCTCGACGTGCTGGGCCAGGCCCAGACCGGCACCGGCAAGACCGCCGCCTTTGCGCTGCCGATCCTGGCGCGCATCGACATCAAACAGACCACGCCGCAGGCGCTGGTGCTGGCGCCGACGCGCGAACTGGCGATCCAGGTCGCCGAGGCGTTCCAGACCTACGCCACGCACATTCCCGGCTTCCACGTGCTGCCGATCTACGGCGGCCAAAGCTACGGCCCGCAGCTGTCGGCGCTGCGCCGCGGCGTGCACGTCGTGGTCGGCACCCCTGGCCGCGTGATCGATCACCTGGACAAGGGTTCGCTCGACCTGTCCAAGCTGAAAACGCTGGTGCTGGACGAAGCGGACGAAATGCTGCGCATGGGCTTTATCGACGACGTCGAACGCATCCTGCAGGAGACGCCGGAATCGCGCCAGACCGCGCTGTTCTCGGCCACCATGCCGTCGGCCATCCGCCGCATCGCCAACACCTACCTGCGCAATCCGAAGGAAATCACGGTCGCCGCCAAAACCGGCACCAATGAAAACATCCGCCAGCGCTACTGGCTGGTGTCCGGCATGCACAAGCTGGACGCGCTGACCCGCATCCTGGAAGCCGAGAACTTCGACGGCATGATCATCTTCTCGCGCACCAAGCTGGGCACCGAGGAACTGGCGCAGAAGCTGCAGGCACGCGGCTTCTCGGCCGCCGCCATCAACGGCGACATCCAGCAGGCGCAGCGCGAGCGCACCATCCAGCAGCTGAAGGACGGCAAGATCGACATCCTGGTGGCGACCGACGTCGCCGCCCGCGGCCTGGACGTGGAGCGCATCTCGCACGTGGTCAACTACGACGTGCCGCACGATCCGGAAAGCTACACCCACCGCATCGGCCGCACCGGCCGCGCCGGCCGCAGCGGCGAGGCGATCCTGTTCATCACGCCGCGCGAAAAAGGCCTGCTGAAGATGATCGAACGCTCGACGCGCCAGCCGATCGGCCAGCTGGAGCTGCCGACCATCCAGGCGGTCAACGACGTCCGCATCGCCAAGTTCAAGCAGCAGATCACCGACACGCTGGCAGAAGGCGGCCTGGAACAGTTCCAGTCGCTGATCGAGGACTTCGAGCGCGAGCAGAACGTGCCGGCGCTGGAAATCGCCGCCGCCCTGGCCAAGATGGCCCGTGGCGACGTGCCGCTGCTGCTGGACAAGAAACAGGTCACGCAGTGGGAAGAGCGTCCTGCACGCGCCACCTCGTCGTTCGACCGCCCTGAACGCGGCGACCGCTTCGGCGACCGCGCCGAGCGTGGCGAACGCAGCGAGCGCTTCCCGAAAAAGGAACGCATCGTGCGCGAATCGGAACCGGGCATGCGCACCTACCGCATTGAAGTGGGCTACCAGCACGGCGTCAAGCCGGGCAACATCGTCGGCGCCATCGCCAACGAAGGCGGCATCGACTCCAAGAACATCGGCCGCATCGAGATCTACGACGACTACGCGGTGCTGGACATGCCGGACACCCTGAGCCGCGAAGCGCTGGACATGATGGCCGGCATCCGTGTCGCCGGCCAGGCGCTGCGCATCAGCGTGGACGGCGAGGGCGCGCCAGCAGCGTCGGCGCCAGCGCCGGCCAAGCCGGTCAAGGCCGCCGCCGTCAAGCCGGTCAAGCCAGCCGCCGCCGCGCCGTCGCCGGCCGCGTCGCCACTGGAGAAAACCGTGCGCGCCGCCGCCGAGGAAGTGGACGACGCCCCGGCCAAGAAGAAAAAGGAAAAAATCGGCAAGCAGTCGGTGCCGATGAGCGCCTTCCGCGTTGAAGTGGGCCGCGCCAATGAAGTCACGCCAGCCAACATCGTCGGCGCCATCGCCAACGAGACCGGCCTGGAAGCGAAGTACATCGGCCGCATCGAGATCTTCGACAACCACACCATGTTGGAATTGCCGGATGGCATGCCTGACGACATGTTCAAGAGCCTGGGCAAGGTCTGGGTCGGCGGCGCGCAGCTGAAGATCAGCCAGGTTGACCGCATGCCGCCGGAATCGGCCAAGCACACGCCGCCGAAAAAGCCGGCGCCGGGCGCCAAGCCTAAAGCCAAGAAGTACTGATACCACGGGGCCGCAAGGCCCCGTTTTCATTCCTGCCCATGCACAGCGCCGGTGCTGCATTGCACCAAAACAAAGCTTGTCGAAGGTTAAAGAGCCGCAGTCGCCAGCGTTGTCATAGTAGAAGCAAGCTGGCCCGCTTATTGCATATGTGATAGCACAATCGTGATAAGTGGCGGCGGCATCAGCGCCTCAAACCTGGAGACGTTAGCGTGGGAGCAAGGCAATGACTTCATTCAGGAAGCTGTGGACTGTCTTGGTTGATTCGATCAAGCCGCAAATGCTGCGCGAATCGAATATGGGACCGCATTCGATCTACGTCGATACGCGGCCGTTCAACGCTGGCAATTTCTCCAAGGGGCGCTAATGCTGCTGCGGAACGACCTGCTGCACTACACGCATCCGTCGCCGCGCACCGTCCGCATCCTTTGGATCTCACCCGAGCAAAGCCACGCCTATGTATTCGACGTGGCGGCGCTCTCGGCGGAAGTCGAGATGATCCAACTGTCGGCGCTGCACGCCGACATCCGGGCCGGCCATGCCAGCGTGCTGGCGGCCGATCCTTACCTGATGGTGGTCAGCCAGGAACTGCTGCCGCCGAAACACCTGCAACTGCGTGCGCGCGCCTGGGAAATCATCGAGGCGCTGGTGGCGCAGGAGCCGGGCATCTACGAGGCGCGCCAGCGCGGCCAGCTGATCGCCCAGGCCACCGCGCAGCATGCGGTGTCGCATCCCACCATCTACCGCTACCTGCGCCGCTACTGGCAGCGCGGGCAGACGCCCAATGCGCTGCTGCCGGACTACAGCAATTCCGGCGGCCGTGGCAAGGTGCGCCAGTCGTCGGCCGGCGTCAAGCGCGGCAGGCCGCGCAAGAACGGCGCTGACGCCGGTCCGGGCCTGAATGCGGACGAAGACATCCGCCGCACCTTCCGTGTCGCCACGGCCCGCTATGCGGCCGCCAACGCCAAGTTCTCGCGGCTGGGCGCCTACCAGCAGATGCTGGGCGATTTCTTTGTCGAGCGCCGCATCGATCCAGCCTCCGGGCGGGTGCAGGCGGCATCGCCGGGCGCCGCCACCGAGGTGCCGACCTTCGGCCAGTTCAATTACTGGCTCGATCACGACGACGACCGGCCGCCGGAGGTGGCGCGCCGCCAGCCTGCGGCCAGCGTGGTCGCGGGCGCGCTGCAGCAGCCGCTGGCGGCGCTGCCGCCCGGCCGTCCCGGCGCCGGCTTCTACCTGGACGCCGTGCGCGCCGAGGTGCAGCTGGTGTCGCGCGCCGACCGCCTGCAGGCCATCGGCCAGCCGCTGGTGTACGTGGTGACGGACACCTTCAGCCGCATGGTGTGCGGCGTCTACATCGGCCTGGGCGAGGCGCAGTGGCCGCACGCCATGCTGGCGCTGGCCAACTGCGGCGCCGACAAGCAGCGCTACAGCCAGCAGCTCGGCCGCCGCATCGAGGCCGAGCAGTGGCCGTGCCGCCACCTGCCGGAAACGCTGCTGGCCAACGCCGCGCTGACGCTGGGCTGGAGCGGCGACACGCTGCTGAACAACTTCAACCTGCGCTGCGTGGCGGTGGAGGAGGGGCCGTCCGACTGGCGCGCGGTGCTGGAAAAACGTTTCCGCCTGCTGGCGCCGAATGCGCAGGGCGCGCCATGCCGGCTGGATGGCGTGATGGACCTGGACCAGTTCACCCGCATCGTCATCGACTGCATCCTGTACTACAACAACCGCCAGGCGCTGGCCGCCGCGGACGGCGCCACGCCGCGCCGCTTGTGGGACTGGGGTGTGGAAAACCGCGGTGGCGGATTAAAGATCTATCCTGAGCACCTGATCCGCTGCAGCCTGATGCCGGTGGCACAAGCCACCGTCACCGCCGACGGCATCGCGCTATACGATAGTTGGTACAGTTGTGCGCGCGCCATCAACGAGCGTTGGTTCGAACGGGCGCGCCTGCGCGGTCCATGGCAGGTCAAGGTGGCCTACGACCCGTCCAACATGGACACGGTTTATTTGCTGGATGCCGCCGCGCCGATGCAGTTCCACGCCTGCCACCTGGCCGACAACAGCCTGGCGCACCTGCATCTGTCGACCACCGAGATTGCGCACCTTCCGCGTGCACAGGCCGCGCTGCCTGCCGCCGCGCTACGTAGCACTACGCAGAGTTACGCCAGCTTCGTCGGTTAATTTCCGTCCACCTTCGTGCACTGCATCTTAACGGTGCAGTGCATTTTTTTTGTCCGGCCTGAACAAAGTTCTGTCGCTACGAATAAAGTTTGTCGTCCGCTCCCGGCTTTAACGTGTATAGACAAGCATTTACGGATAGCCGTAAAAACATTGTTTTATATCGTTTATGCCGTTTCCTTGTGTAACGCCTGCAAGCCGAAACAGCTTTATTTTTTTGTCATCTGTGGCACGCCGTTTGCTAATGAAGAGGTATGGGCATGCAAGTCGCCCAAGGGTTTTTCAGCAGATTGGCGAGGAAGCAGATGGATAGCAAAACGGTAAAACCATTTAAATCATTTAGCTCATTGACGAGGAGGGATTTCTTGTACCGGACCGCGGCGGTTGGCGGCACCGGCCTGCTGTTGAGTACCATGAGTGCGTGGGGCATGGGCATCGAGTCCACCGCCTCGGCGCCGCCGGCCCTGAGCGGCAGCGGCAAGGGCAAGAAGGTGTTGATCCTGGGCGCCGGCCTGGCCGGCATGACGGCGGCGTTCGAGCTGGAGAAGCTGGGCTACAAGGTGCAGATCCTGGAAGCGCGCGCCTTTGCCGGCGGCCGTTGCCAGACGGCGCGCAAGGGCTTCAGCCTGACCGAGTTGGGCGGCGAAAAGCAGACCTGCGCATTCGACGACGGCCACTACATCAATCACGGCCCATGGCGCATTCCGCTGCATCACCAGTCGACGCTGCACTACACCAGGCTGTTTGAGGTGCCGCTGGAAGTGATGGTCAACGAGAACGACCACTCCTACGTGTATTCCGAAAACGCCGGTCCGTTCGCCGGCAAGCGCCTGCGCATCAAGGAAGTGAAAGCCGACATGCGCGGCAACGTCTCCGAGCTGCTGGCCAAGTCGGTCAAGAATCATCAGCTGGACCAGGAACTGAGCGCCGACGACCAGCGCCTGCTGCTGGACTATCTGCAACATGAAGGCGCGCTGACGCCGGGCGACCTGCAATACAAGGGCCGCAGCGGTCGCGGCTTCGCCACCAATCCTGGCGCCGGCATCAATCCGGGACCGGGCAAGCTGTCCGACCCGCTGGGCTTCAAAGACCTGCTGGCGTCGAAGCTGGGCAATGTCTACAGCGCGGTGCAGGATTTCCCGATGCAGAACACCATGTTCCAGCCGGTGGGCGGCATGGACTCCATCGCCAAGGCGTTCGAAAAACGCGTCGGCAAAAACATTCGCTACAAATCCGAAGTACAGACCATCCGTCAGAACGACAAGGGTGTGACGGTTACCTACAAGGATACCGGCACCAATAAAGTCAGCTCCATCAGCGCCGACTACTGCCTGTGCGCCATCCCGCTGTCGGTGCTGCGCCAGATCGATACCGATTTTTCGGACAAATTCAAGAAGGCCGTCGCCACCGTGGCGTACGCGCCGGTGGGCAAGATCGGCCTGCAGATGAAGCGCCGCTTCTGGGAAGAGGACGACCATATCTACGGTGGTCACATCATGACCGACCTGAAAGGCATCAACCAGATCTCGGTGCCGTCGTATGGCTTCCAGAAAAAGAAGGGCGTGCTGCTCGGCTACTACCAGTACCAGACGGCCGCGATTGAAATCAGCGCGTTGTCGCCGAAGGAACGCGCCGAGTTCGCGCTGGCCGCCGGCCAGAAGATCTTCCCGCAGTACACGGAGAACTTCGAGAACGCGTTCTCGGTCGCCTGGCACCGCGTGCAGTACAACCTGGGCGGCTGGGCCGAGTGGACCGAGAAGACCCGCGCCGCCGCCTATCCGACCCTGGTGGAGGGCGAAGGCCGCATCCTGCTGGCCGGCGAGCACCTGAGCTACCTGACCGGCTGGCAGGCCGGCGCCATCGAGTCGGCGTGGCAGCAGCTGGCCAAGATCCATGAAAGGGCCAGCGCATGAGAGACACGCTGATCAAGGCCGTGATGGCGATCGTGGCCACCGTGCTGGCGGCGGCGTCGTCGCCGTCGCGGGCGCAGGACGCGGGACCGGCGCTCGATGGCAAGGGGCTGTTCCTGAAGAACTGCGCGGCCTGCCACCAGCCGACCGGCAAGGGCATACCCGGCGCCTTCCCGGCGCTGGCGGGGAACAAGTTCGTGCAGGGGAAAAACACCGACGTCGCCACCGTGCTGCTGAAGGGGCGCGGCGGCATGCCGGACTTCAGCGAATCGCTGAGCGACCGCGATATCGCCACCGTGCTGACCTTCGTGCGCTCCAACTGGGGCAACAAGGCCGACGGCCTGACCGAAGCGGATGTCGGCGCGCTGCGCACCGCACTCGGCGTCGACGCCTTCGGCGACGCCAGCATGTCCAACAAACACTGAAAGAGCACACAATGAAAAAAGCAATCGTTAGCCTGTTGATCTCCGCCGCCTGCGGCAGCGCCTTCGCCGCCGCGCCGAAAGCCGACATCGTCCGCCACAAGATTCCCAACTCCGACTTTCCGATCGCGCTGGCGGTGAGCATTCCGCCGACCGCCACCATCCACTTCATCAGCGGCCAGGTGCCGGCGGTGGTGAACAAGGACGCGCCGGCCGATTCGCTGGAAGCCTTCGGCGACACCAAGACCCAGACCGAGTCGGTGCTCAAGAAGATCAAGGAAGTCCTGCAGGGCATGAAGCTGGAGATGTCCGACGTGGTGAAGATGCAGGTGTTCCTGGTCGGCGATCCGGCCAAGGGCGGCAAGGCCGACACCAAGGGCTTCATGGAAGCCTACACCCAGTACTTCGGCGCGACCGCCCAGCCAGGCCCTCAGATGAACCTGCCGGCGCGCGCCGTGGTGCAGGTGGCGGGCCTGAGCAACGCCGGCTGGCTGGTGGAAATCGAAGTGGTCGCCGCCAAAAAATAAAAGATACGTAGCAAATCGGGAGTTGTGTTTTCGGGTCTTACCTTCGCTTTTATTCAAAAAAATGGGGAATTAAAATATGCATAAGGCCACACTGAAGATCGGCGTTGCTGCCGTGTTGTCCACTTTAGCTTTCGGCGTGTACGCCGCCGCGCCAGCCGCCGATGACGCGGTCGCCGCAGCGCCGGCCGACGCCGACGCGCCCAACGTCGGCGCGGTGATCGTCACCGGCACGCGTTCCAGCGGCATCAAGGTTGAAAACAGCGCATCGCCGATCCAGGTGCTTGACTCGGCATCGCTGCAGCGCACCGGCCAGCCGGACCTGATCCAGGCGCTGGCGCAGAATCTGCCGTCGTTCACGGCGCAGGCCTTCGGCGGCGACGCCGCCAACATGACGCTGTCGGCGCGCCTGCGCGGCCTGAGCCCGAACAACACGCTGGTCCTGATCAACGGCAAGCGCCGTCACGGCACCGCCAACCTGGCGGTGCTGGGCGGACCATACCAGGGCGGCGCGGCGGCCGACCTGAACTACATTCCCGTGTCGGCCATCGACCACATCGAGGTGCTGCAGGACGGCGCCGCCGCCCAATACGGCTCCGACGCGATCGCCGGCGTGGTCAACGTCATCCTGAAATCGAACAACCATGGCGGCACCGCCACCGTCAGCGGCGGCGGCTACGTCGATGGCGGCGGCCGCACGCTGGACGGCACCGCCAACATCGGCGTGACGCCGTTCCAGGACGCCTTCCTGAGCCTGACCGCCGAATCGAAATACCACGGCTACAGCGACCGTGGCGGCATCGACCCGCGCGTGGTCGATCCGGCCAACATGGCGGCCTATCCGGGCATGTTCCGTGAACCGGGCTACCCGCACGTCAACCATATTTCGGGCGACGCGCAGTACCACCTGAACACCTTCGCCGCCAACTTCGGCTGGGACGTCAACGCCGACAGCCAGCTGTATGCGTTTGCCACCGCCGGCCGCAAGGAAGCGCGCGCGTTCGAGAACTATCGCCTGCCGAGCCGCCTGCCGCTGATCTATCCTACCGGCTTCTCGCCGAAGGAAACCATGAAGGAAGACGACTTCGCGTTCACCGGCGGCTACAAGACCAAGCTGGCCGGCTGGAACGTGGACCTGAGCTCGACCTATGGCCGCGACAAGGCGCGCATCGGCGTGGCCGATTCGGGCAACGTCTCGCTGTTCACCGACACCGGCTACACGCCGACCGTGTTCAGCGCCGGCACCTTCATCGCCAGCCAGCTGACCACCACGCTGGAAGCGTCGAAGGAATTCGACATCGGCTGGTCCAAGCCGCTGAACATCGCCGGCGGTATCGAGCACCGCGTCGACAAGTACGAGATCCAGGCCGGCGACGCGGCGTCGCGCTACAAGGAAGGTTCGCAGTCCTACCCAGGCTTCTCGCTGACCGACGCCGGCAGCCACCGCCGCACCAACCAGGCCGCCTACCTGGACTTCGCCGGCAATCCGATCCAGGACCTGACGGTCGACCTGGCGGGCCGCTATGAGCACTTCAGCGACTTCGGTAACGCCAAGGTGGGCAAGCTCACCAGCCGCTACGACTTCTCGCCGGTGGTGGCGATGCGCGGCACCTTCTCGAACGGGTTCCGGGCGCCGACCCTGGCCGAGGAATACTACTCGGCCACCAACGTCGGCCCGACCACCGCCTTCGTGCAGCTGGCGCCGAATTCAGCCGGCGCGAAACTGGTGGGCGTCGATGGCCTGAAGCCTGAACGCTCCACCAACTTCAGCCTGGGCCTGGTGCTGAACCCTGCCAACAACGTGGCGATGACGCTGGACGTCTACCAGATCAAGATCCGCGACCGCATCGTCGGTTCGGGCGCGCTGTACGGCTCCGGCGGTTCGGTGAATTCGCCGGCGGTGACGGCGGCCATCAAGGCCAACGGCAACGTGCTGGACAGCACCGTCAGCCAGACCGGTATCAACATCTTCTCCAACGCCGTCGACACCCGCAGCCGCGGCCTGGAGTTCGTCACCACGGTGAACTCCAACTACGGCACCGCCGGCAAGGTGGACTGGTCGATCGCCGCCAACTACAACAAGGTGGAAGTCACCAAGATCAACCAGGCGCCGACGCAGCTGCTGCCGCAGACGCTGCTGGACAAGACCGCGATCTCCGATCTGGAAACCGCGTCGCCGAAAGTGCGCGTGAACCTGGGCGCACTGTGGAAGATCGGTAACTGGACCGTCAACCTGCGCGAAGCGATCTACGGCAAATCGTCGGAGTACGGCAGCGAAGACGGTTCGGTGTACCACCTGACCGAAATCTCGGCCAAGGCGATCACCGATCTGGAAGTCGGCTACAAGATCAACAACGCCTGGTCGCTGGCTGTCGGCGCCAACAACCTGTTCAACAAGTATCCGAATGGCGTGAATCCGGCGCTGCTGGCTGACCAGCGCGCGGCGGGCGACAACGCGGCGGTCACCGTGCTGCCGAGCTTCTCGCCGTTCGGCATCAACGGCGGCTACTACTACGCACGCGCCAACTACAAGTTCTAAGCGGGGGCTTAGTTGCTTTTTGGGCCGCCTTTCGGCGGCCCTTTTTTTTACCCCTGACGAAAGGGTCTGACCCAGGGTCAGGGTAGGGGCTTCGCCCCGCCGGCCCATGGGCCGGCCCCTGGCCGCAGCGCTGTGCGGGTTTCACAGGTGCCGCATAGTCAGCATGCTCTTGGTGTAGCATGGCGGCTCAATCGAGGAGCAGGCATGCTGAAAAAAATGAGAACAACCCTGCTGGCCGCCGCCATGGCGGGCAGTGTCGGCGGCGCGGCGGCCGCGCCGATGTCGTTGCAGGATTACCTGGCCCTGAGCGGCCCGGCGCCGACGCGCCATGTGACCTACGGCGCGGCGCCGTCGCAGTTCGCGGAGCTGTTCCAGCCTGCCGGCGACGGCCCGTTCCCGGTGGCGGTGATCATCCACGGCGGCTGCTGGACCAAGGAGTTCGGCGGCATCACGCAGATGCGCAATATGGCCGGCGACCTGGCCGCGCAGGGCATCGCGGTGTGGAATCTGGAGTACCGCCGCTACGATGAGGAGGGCGGCGGCTACCCGGGCATGTACCACGACGTGGCCACCGCGATGGACCGCCTGCGCCTGCTGGCGCCGGAGCACAAGCTGGATTTGTCGCGCATCGTGCTGGTGGGCCATTCGGCCGGCGGCCACCTGGCGCAATGGGCCGGCGCGCGCGCGCGGCTGCCGCGCACCAGTCCTCTGTACGTGGCCGATCCGCTGCCGGTGCCGGTGGTGATCAGCCTTGGCGGCCTGGCCGACCTGCGCAACGAGGAAGCGCTGATCAAGACCAGCTGCGACCGCGACATGGCGCAGCTGGCCGGCGTCGCCAGCGCCGCGCGTCCCGATATCTTCAGCGACACCTCGCCGGCGGAGATGCTGCCGCTTGGCGTGCGCACGGTGCTGATTCACGGCGAGCATGACACCATCGCGCCGCTGCGCGTCGGCCAGGACTATGCGCGCCGCGCGCAGGCGGCCGGCGATGCGGCGGAAGTGGTATCGCTGCCGGGCGGCAGCCACTATGATGAAGTCGCCGCCACGTCGCCGTCCTGGCGCATCGTGTCGGCGCATATCCGCAAGGCGCTCGGTCTCCAGCCACGATGAACCAGCGGCGCGCCGCCAACCTGGGATGCATCGTCCTGCTGCATCTGGCGCTGTTGTGGGCGGTGATGCGGCCGTTGCCGTCGGCGGCGCCGCGTGGCGAGCGCGTGTGGATACAGTGGCTGCGGCCCCTGACGCTCCGCCCACGCACCACGCCGCCCGCGCCGCCGCCACGCCCGGCCGCGCAGCCGGTCTCGCCGAAGCCGCCGGCCGCTACCGCGTCACCGCCTGTCG
>NZ_WKJN01000029.1 GCF_009674495.1 Duganella alba
GCGGCGTGGAGAACGGGATGGCGGGCAGCCCGGCGCTGGCGCCGGCCGTGACCGACTGGGTGGCGCGCGCGGCCACGCATCTGGCGCGCTGCTGTTCGGTATGCTCCGGCGCCTTCGTGCTGGCCCACGCCGGCTTGCTGGACGGCCGCCGCGCCGTCACCCACTGGCAGGACGCCGCCGCGCTGCAGGCGCAGTTCCCCGCCGTCGCGGTGCAGGACGACGCCCTCTATATTAGAGACGGCGCGATTTACACCTCGGCCGGCATCGCGGCCGGCATCGACCTGGCGCTGGCGCTGGTCGAGGAAGACCTGGGCCGCGGCGCCGGCCTGGCGGCGGCCAAGCGGCTGGTGGTGTTCTACAAGCGCCCCGGCGGCCAGCGCCAGTTCAGCGCCGAGCTGCTGGCGCAGGCCGATCCGCAGGGCGTGCACGGCCTGCTGACCGCCTGGCTGCGGCCGCGCCTGCAACAGCAGCTGGATGTCGAACAGATGGCGGCGGCGCTGGCCGTGTCGGTGCGCACGCTGCACCGGCGCCTGCAACAGCAGTCCGGCCTGACGCCGGCGCAACTGCTGCTGCGGCTGCGCATGGAGGCGGCCTGCGCGCTGCTGGAGCAGGCCGGCATGACGGTCAAGCAGGCGGCCCGCCAGAGCGGCTTCGGCAGCGAGTACAATCTGCGGCGCGCGTTTGCCGCGCAGCTGGGCGTCGCGCCCAGCGACTATCAATCGCGTTTTGGATAATCAGATGATGCAGGCAGTGGAAAAATGGCTGGCGCGGGTGTTGTTGCTCAACAGCGGACTGGCGCTGGCGGTCAGCTTTGGCCTGCTCGGCACGGCGCCGCAGGACAGTTCCGCCTGGCTGTATGGCGCGGCGTTGCTGGGTTTCGTGTCCGGGCTGCTGTCGCTGCGGCGCGCCCGCGCCGGGCTGTGGGGCGGCGCCCTCTATTATGTGGTGCAGCTGTTGAGCTATTTCCCGCACGACGGCAGCGCCGTGCTCGGCATCAAGGCCGGCATCAGCCTTGGCATGGTGATGCAATTCAAGACCGCCACCGTGGTTGTCAACCTGTTCGCGCTGGCACTGCTGGCCGCCACCGCAACGGTGCTGTGGCGCCGCCGCCAGCCGTCCCCCGCGCCTTAAAAATTGCCGTCCGTCATCATCTTGTCATATCGATGAGGCAAAGTCACGGCTGATCAGGTCACCCTGGCGTCGTCGCCGCGAAATTTCCATTTTGCAACATGTGTTTATATTTTAAAATATAGATAAGTAAACATGCTTGATGTTCGTGGAACATTGTTATTCAAGCGTGGCGGCGGGGCGACAGGCTGGAAAATAAGTTCCTTATGGAAATTTTTTAAGCTATACTAGCCCTCCAAGCCCGATTTTTCAGCCCGTTCTGCCGTTTGTCGCTACAAAATCATGAATGATTTCAAAGGTTTGCGCGGAGTGCGGTCAGCCGCTGTAAAAATGCGTAAATTTTTTTCCTCAAGGGAACAAGTTTACTTAGTGGAAGATCGGCTGCGGTCGCCTTGTAATCAGGCAGGCTGATTTCCGCTGCACTTCAGGCGGCTGAATCCTCAGCAATGTTGAGTTGGAGTTAAGCAATAAATCTTCTTGGGTTTACTCAAGTTGATAAAGTTGTTGTCGTTAAGAATTGTACGAGCGCAGTTTTGTGCGTGCGGTATGCAGCAACCCAATACGTAGTCAAACGGCAAATATGCCACTGGCGGAAGACGCGGATGCAACGGTAGGGCCGTGCACCAGATGTTTTCGGACAGCAAAATCGAATCAGCGCCCTTCTAGGAGAAATGCAATGAGCGTCATTACCAATATGTCCACCAATCAGATCGCGGGTCTGAGCACGAGCCAGGTCGTGACCATCTCGACCGCTGATATCGCGGCGCTCAGCTCCGAACAGATGGCGGCGTTGACCACCAATCAGTTCCAGGTACTGAGCTCGGCCCAGGTGGGTGCCATTTCGACCAACAACGTGACGGTGTTGAGCAGCGACAGCGTTGCCGCGCTGAGCATCACTGGCGTGGTCGGCCTGACCACCGGTCAGGTCAAGACGCTGACCACCGAACAAGTCGCTGCGCTGACCTCCAACCAGGCGGGCGTACTGACCAGCCGCCAGGTGGGCGCGCTGACCAGCGATTCGATCGCCGCCCTGCAAACCGAAGACTTCGCCGCACTCAAGACTGCCGCCCTCATCGGCCTGAGCACCAACCAGATCAAATCCCTGACCACCGAACAGGTCAAAGCCCTGACCACCGGCCAGGCCAACTCGCTGAGCAGCGCCCAAGTCCGCGCGCTGGGCACCGAAGCCGTCGCCGCCCTGGAAACCGAAGACCTGGCCGCACTGAAAACCGCCTCGTTCGCCGCCCTGAGCAGCAACCAGGTGGCGGCCCTGACCACCAGCCAGATCGTCGGCCTGACCAGCGCCCAGTTCGCTGCCATGAGCACCGCCGACGTCGCCCAGGGCCTGACCACCGAACAGGTCAAGGCCATGACCTCGAACCAGTTCACCAGCCTGACCACCGCACAGGTCAGCTCGCTGTCGACCGAGAACCTGGCCGCGATTGACGCGGTCGACATGGTCGGCATCACCACCGCCGGCATCGCCGCGCTGAAGGCCGCCCAGGTCAGCGGTCTGACCACCGAGCAGATCAGCAAGCTGTCGGCCGGTCAAGCCGCCGCCATCAGCACCGCCGCCGTCAAGGCCCTGAGCACCGAGCAGGTCGTGGCGCTGACCACCGAACAGGCCGGCGCCCTGACCAGCGCGCAAGTCAACGCGCTGACCAGCGACACCATCGCCGCCCTGCAAACCGAAGACTTCGCCGCACTGAAGACCGCGACCATCGCCGGCATCAACAGCAACCAGATGCAGGCCCTGACCAGCGAACAGATCAAAGCGCTGACCACCGGCCAGGCCAACTCGCTGAGCAGCGCCCAAGTCCGCGCGCTGGGCACCGACGCCGTTGCCGCCCTGGAAACCGAAGACCTGGCCGCACTGAAAACCGCTTCGTTCGCCGCCCTGAGCAGCAACCAGGTCGCTGCCCTGACCACCAACCAGATCGTCGGCCTGACCAGCGCCCAGTTCGCTGCCATGAGCACCGCCGACGTCGCCCAGGGCCTGACCACCGAACAGGTCAAGGCCATGACCTCGAACCAGTTCACCGGCCTGACCACCGCGCAAATCAGCTCGCTGTCGACCGAGAACCTGGCCGCGATTGACGCGGTCGACATGGTCGGCATCACCACCGCCGGCATCGCCGCCCTGAAAGGCGCGCAGGTCAGCGGTCTGACCACCGAGCAGATCAGCAAACTGTCGGCCGGCCAGGCCGCCGCCATCAGCACCGCCGCCGTCAAGGCCCTGAGCACCGAGCAGGTCGTGGCGCTGACCACCGAACAAGCTGGCGCCCTGAACAGCGCACAAGTCAACGCGCTGACCAGCGACACCATCGCCGCCCTGGAAACCGAAGACTTCGCCGCACTGAAAACCGCGGCCATCGCCGGCCTGAACAGCAACCAGATCAAGTCGCTGACCAGCGAGCAGATCAAGGCCCTGACCACCAGCCAGGCCAACTCGCTGAGCAGCGCCCAGGTCCGCGCGCTGGGCACCGACGCCGTTGCCGCCCTGGAAACCGAAGACCTGGCCGCACTGAAAACCGCCTCGTTCGCCGCCCTGAGCAGCAACCAGGTGGCGGCCCTGACCACCAACCAGATCGTCGCCCTGAGCAGCTCCCAGTTCGCCGCCATGAGCACCGCCGACGTCGCCCAAGGCCTGACCACCGAACAGGTCAAGGCCATGACCTCGAACCAGTTCACCGGCCTGACCACCGCGCAGATCAGCGCGCTGTCGACCGAGAACCTGGCCGCGATTGACGCGGTCGACATGGTCGGCATCACCACCGCCGGCATCGCCGCCCTGAAAGGCGCGCAGGTCAGCGGTCTGACCACCGAGCAGATCAGCAAACTGTCGGCCGGCCAAGCCGCCGCCCTGAGCACCGCCGCCGTCAAGGCCCTGAGCACCGAGCAGGTCGTGGCGCTGACCACCGAACAGGCTGGCGCCCTGACCAGCGCGCAAGTCAACGCGCTGACCAGCGACACCATCGCCGCCCTGCAAACCGAAGACTTCGCCGCACTGAAGACCTCGGCCATCGCCGGCCTGAACAGCAACCAGATCAAGTCGCTGACCAGCGAGCAGATCAAGGCCCTGACCACCAGCCAGGCCAACTCGCTGAGCAGCGCCCAAGTCCGCGCGCTGGGCACCGACGCCGTTGCCGCCCTGGAAACCGAAGACCTGGCCGCACTGAAAACCGCCTCGTTCGCCGCCCTGAGCAGCAACCAGGTGGCGGCCCTGACCACCAACCAGATCGTCGCCCTGAGCAGCTCCCAGTTCGCCGCCATGAGCACCGCCGACGTCGCCCAGGGTCTGACCACCGAGCAGATCGTGGCCATGACCTCGAACCAGTTCACCGGCCTGACCACCGCGCAAATCAGCGCGCTGTCGACCGAGAACCTGGCCGCGATTGACGCGGTCGACATGGTCGGCATCACCACCGCCGGCATCGCCGCCCTGAAAGGCGCGCAGGTCAGCGGTCTGACCACCGAACAGATCAGCAAACTGTCGACCGGCCAGGCCGCCGCCCTGAGCACCGCCGCCGTCAAGGCCCTGAGCACCGAGCAGGTCGTGGCGCTGACCACCGAACAGGCTGGCGCCCTGACCAGCGCGCAAGTCAACGCGCTGACCAGCGACACCATCGCCGCCCTGGAAACCGAAGATTTCGCCGCACTGAAGACCGCGGCCATCGGCGGCCTGAACAGCAACCAGATCAAGTCGCTGACCAGCGATCAGATCAAGGCCCTGACCACCAGCCAGGCCAACTCGCTGAGCAGCGCCCAGGTCCGCGCGCTGGGCACCGAGGCCATCGGCGCCCTGGAAACCGAAGACCTGGCCGCACTGAAAACCGCCTCGTTCGCCGCCCTGAGCAGCAACCAGGTGGCGGCCCTGACCACCAACCAGATCGTCGGCCTGACCAGCGCCCAGTTCGCCGCCATGAGCACCGCCGACGTCGCCCAGGGCCTGACCACCGAACAGGTCAAGGCCATGACCTCGAACCAGTTCACCGGCCTGACCACCGCGCAGATCAGCTCGCTGTCGACCGAGAACCTGGCCGCGATTGACGCGGTCGACATGGTTGGCATCACCACCGCCGGCATCGCCGCCCTGAAAGGCGCGCAGGTCAGCGGTCTGACCACCGAGCAGATCAGCAAACTGTCGACCGGCCAGGCCGCCGCCCTGAGCACCGCCGCCGTCAAGGCCCTGAGCACCGAGCAGGTCGTGGCGCTGACCACCGAACAGGCTGGCGTACTGACCAGCGCGCAAGTCAACGCGCTGACCAGCGACACCATCGCCGCCCTGCAAACCGAAGACTTCGCCGCACTGAAGACCTCGGCCATCGCCGGCCTGAACAGCAACCAGATCAAGTCGCTGACCAGCGAACAGATCAAGGCCCTGACCACCGGCCAGGCCAACTCGCTGAGCAGCGCGCAGGTCCGCGCGCTGGGCACCGACGCCGTTGCCGCCCTGGAAACCGAAGACCTGGCCGCACTGAAAACCGCCTCGTTCGCCGCCCTGAGCAGCAACCAGGTGGCGGCCCTGACCACCAACCAGATCGTCGGCCTGAGCAGCTCCCAGTTCGCCGCCATGAGCACCGCCGACGTCGCCTTGGGCCTGACCACCGAGCAGATCGTGGCCATGACCTCGAACCAGTTCGCCGGCCTGACCTCCGCACAGATCAGCGTGCTGTCGACCGAGAACCTGGCAGTGATCGGCACCGAAGACATCAGCAGCATCACCACCGCTGGCATCTCCGCGCTGAAGGCGGCACAGATCAGCGGCCTGACCACCGAGCAGATCAGCAAACTGACGACCGGCCAGGCCTCCGCCCTGAGCACCGCCGCCGTCAAGGCCCTGAGCAGCGAACAGGTGGTGGCGCTGACCACCGAACAGGCTGGCGTACTGAGCAGCGCGCAAGTCAATGCGCTGACCAGCGACACCATCGCCGCCCTGCAAACCGAGGACTTCGCCGCACTGAAGACCGCGGCCATCAGCGGCCTGAACAGCAACCAGATCAAGTCGCTGACCAGCGAGCAGATCAAGGCCCTGACCACCGGCCAGGCCAACTCGCTGAGCAGCGCACAGGTCCGCGCGCTGGGCACCGAAGCCGTTGCCGCCCTGGAAACCGAAGACCTGGCCGCACTGAAAACCGCCTCGTTCGCCGCCCTGAGCAGCAACCAGGTCGCTGCCCTGACCACCAACCAGATCGTCGGCCTGAGCAGCAACCAGTTCGCCGTGATGAGCACCGCCGACGTCGCCCAGGGCCTGACCACCGAGCAGATCGTGGCCATGACCTCGAACCAGTTCGCCGGCCTGACTTCCGCACAGATCAGCGTGCTGTCGACCGAGAACCTGGCCGCGATCGGCACCGAAGACATCAGCAGCATCACCACCGCCGGCATCTCCGCGCTGAAGGCGGCGCAGATCAGCGGCCTGACCACTGATCAGATCAGCAAGCTGACGACCAGCCAGGCTTCGGCGCTGAGCACCGCCGCCATCAAGGCACTGAGCACCGAGCAGGTGGTGGCGCTGACCACCAACCAGGCATCCGTGTTGAGCAGCCGTCAAGTGGCGGCGCTGACCACCGACGCGATCGCTGCGTTGCAGACCGAAGACCTGAACGCGCTGTCCACCGCGTCGGTGGCCGCCCTGAGCACCGTCCAGGTGCGCGCCCTGACCACCGAGCAGATCCACGTGCTGTCGACCAGCAACGTCGCGATCCTGACCACGGCCCAGGTGAGTGGCCTGACCACCGAACAGACGGTGGCGCTGAGCACCAACCAGGCAGCCGTGCTGAGCTCGGCCCAGGTCGCCGCCCTGAGCACCACCAACATGGTGGCGCTCGAGTCCGAGGACCTCGGCGCGCTGAAAGCGACGTCGATTGCCGCCCTGCGCACCGCCCAGGTCGCCGTGTTGAGCACCGAGCAGATCAAGGCGCTGGGCACCGGTCAACTGGCGGTATTGAGCACCGCGGTGATGGCGGCCGGCCTGACCACCGAGCAGATCTCGGTGCTGTCGACCGAGCAGCTCAACGCGCTGACCACGGCGCAAGTCCGCGCCCTGTCGACCAACAACGTTCAGGCGATCTCGACGGAAGACCTGGCCGCGCTGACCACCACCTCGATGGCCGCGCTGAGCACCGCCCAGTTCTCGCGTCTGACCACCGATCAGATCCATGCGCTGACCACCAACCAGGTGCATTCGTTCACCACGGCGCAGATCCACGCGCTGACCCAGGCCCAGGTGCAGGCACTGAGTAGCGACCAGATCGCCGCGCTGTCGACCTTCACCCCGCTGACGCTGGACCTGAACGGCGACGGCATCCAGACGCTGAGCTCGCAAGCTGGGGTGCAGTTCGACATGCTGGCCAACGGCACCAAGGTCAGCACCGGCTGGATCACCGGCGGTGACGGCCTGCTGGTCCTGGACCGCAACGGCGATGGCACCATCAACGACGGTAGCGAACTGTTCGGCTCGGGCACCACGCTGGGCAACGGCAGCAAGGCCGCCAACGGCTACGCCGCGCTGTCCGAACTCGACACCAACGGCGACGGCGTGATCGATGCCAAGGATGCCCAGTTCTCGAAACTGCAAGTGTGGGTCGATGCCAACGCGGACGGTGTCAGCCAGGCGGATGAACTCAAATCGCTGGCCGATCTGAACATCACCAAGCTGAACCTGGACGCCAAGCACAACCCGTCGCTGAACAACGGCAACATCGTCGGTCTGACCTCGACCTACGAGACGGCCGACGGCGCCAGCCACGCGGCAGCCGACGTCTGGTTCAGCGCCGGCACCACCGGCGCCAGCCTGAGCGGTTCGGTAGCCAGCCTGAGCTCGGCTCTGTCGAGCTACACGGCACCGGCCGCGCCGGCCGCCAGCGGCAAGCTGGAGGTTCCATCCAGCGTCAACGCCGCGGTGGCGTCGCTGGCCAGCGCCATCGGCAGCTACGAGAACAAGCTCACCGCCAGCACCCATGCGGCGGCGACCGAGGACTCGCTGCGCCTGAAAGCGCTGCAAGGTGGCCAGCAACACGGCCTGCTGGCAGCCAAGTAAGCGCTGTCTAGCATCCACCAAGACGGCAGGCCTGCGGGCCTGCCGTTTTTTTTCGCCGCCATCGGGGGAACAGGCGGGTAAACCGGCTTGTGCTTCCAAACAACAAAAAGGCCCGTGGGACGCCCTTGCTGGGGTAGAATCCGAGGGCTGGAAAGTTCCCGCGTCAGTGCCAGCGCGGTCCCGGCGTTTACCCTATCCGAGCCTATGCAAGATAAATTTCCTCATACCGCGATCCAGTGCCTGACTGCCATCGCCCAGCACCATGGTTTGCAGATTAATCCGGAGCGCCTGATCGACGATTACGCGCTGCGCGCGCAGGAGCCGGGCGTCGGGGAACTGTTGCGCATCGCCGCCGATATCGGCTTGAAAGCCAAGTCCGACCAGCTGACCTGGAGCCGCCTGATGGCCCAGGGCGGCGTGTTCCCGCTGATGGCGCGCCTGGTCGACGGCAACTCGGTGATCGTGGTCGGCGTCAAGGCGGGCGAGCTCGGCGGCCAGGACCATGTGGCCGTGCTCAACCCGGCCAGCGCCAACGCGGCGGTGGTGCTGGTGGCGCGCAACGACTTCGAGCAGCGCTGGCGCGGCGACGTGCTGTTCATCAAACGCCAGCACAAGCTCAGCGATCCGAACCAGCCGTTCGGCCTGCGCTGGTTCATCCCCGAAATCCTCAAGCAGAAAGCGGCGTTCCGCGACATCTTCATCGCCGCCATCGCCATGCAGCTGCTGGCGCTGGCCTCGCCGATCTTCTTCCAGCTGGTGATCGACAAGGTGCTGACCCACCGCAGCGTGACCACGCTGCAGGTGCTGGCGGTCGGCATCGTCATGGCGCTGCTGTTCGACGCCACCTTTGGTTTCCTGCGCCAGACCCTGACGCTGGCGGCCAGCAACAAGATCGACATGCGCCTGACGCGGCGCGTGTTCGGCCACCTGCTGTCGCTGCCGATCGACTTCTTCGAGACCACCAGCGCCGGCGTGGTCACGCGCCACATGCAGCAGCTGGAAAAAATCCGCAACTTCCTCACCGGGCGGCTGTTCTTCACCGCGCTCGACGTCATCGCGCTGCTGGTGTTCATTCCGGTGCTGTTCAGCTACTCGGTCAAGCTGGCCTCGCTGGTGCTGTTCTTCGCCGCGCTGATCGCCGGCGTGGTGCTGACCATGGTGCCGACCTTCAACCGCCGCCTGCAGGCGCTGTACGCCGCCGAGGGCCAGCGCCAGGGCATGCTGGTGGAAACCATCCACGGCATGCGCACCGTCAAGGCGCTGGCGATCGAGCCGTCGCAGCGCCGCGTGTGGGACCAGCGCTCGGCCGAAGCGATCACCATGCACTTCCGCGTCGGCCAGATTTCGATCGCCGGCAACGCCGTCACCGACTTCCTCGGCAAGCTGCTGCCGGTGCTGATCATCGTGGTCGGCGCCGCCGACGTGTTCGACAACACGCTGTCGGTTGGCGCGCTGATCGCCTTCCAGATGCTGTCGGGCCGCGTCACCCAGCCGCTGATCTCGCTGGTCGGCCTGGTCAATGAATACCAGGAAACCGCGCTGTCGGTGCGCATGCTGGGCGAGGTCATGAACCGCGCGCCGGAAGGCCGCGCCGGCGCCAACGGCCTGCGGCCGGTGCTCGAAGGCGAGATCCGGTTCGACGCCGTCACCTTCCGCTATCCGGGCGCGCAGGCGCTGGCGCTCGACAAGGCCAGCTTCACCATCGAGCAGGGCACGGTGGTCGGCATCGTCGGCCGCAGCGGCTCCGGCAAGACCACCTTGACCAAGCTGATCCAGGGTCTGTATCCGGTCCAGGAAGGCATCGTCCGCTTTGACGGCATCGACGCCCGCGAGATCGAGCTGTCGCACCTGCGGCGCCAGATCGGCGTGGTGCTGCAGGAAAACTTCCTGTTCCGCGGCACGGTGCGCGAAAACCTGTCGGTCACCAAGCCCGACGCCAGCTTTGAGGAACTGGTGGCGGCCGCGCAGGCGGCCGGCGCCGACGAGTTCATCGAGCGCCTGCCGCAGGGCTACGACACCGTGCTCGAAGAGAACGCCGCCAACCTGTCGGGCGGCCAGAAGCAGCGCCTGTCGATCGCCCGCACCCTGGTGGCGCGTCCGCGCATCCTGATCCTCGACGAGGCGGCGTCGGCGCTGGACCCGGAATCGGAAGCCATCTTCATCAGCAACCTGTCGAAAATCGCGGTCGGCCGCACGGTGGTGATGATTTCGCACCGCCTGTCGACCCTGGTCGACGCCGACAAGATCATGGTGATGCAGCAGGGCCGTCTGGTCGATGCCGGCCGCCATGAAGAATTGCTTACCCGCAGCGAAACCTACCAGCACTTATGGAACCAGCAAACAAGTCACCTGTAACTGGCCGCGGCCAGGACCAAACCGAAGTCGAGTTCCTGCCGGACGCCGACGCCATCGAGCGCGGCCCGCTGCCGCGCTCGGTGCGCATCACGCTGCACGTGATGCTGCTGGCCTTCGTCTCGTTCATCGTCTGGGCCAGCCTGTCGTCGATCGACCAGATCGTCGTCGCCCATGGCAAGCTGGTCAATCCGCTGCCGAACATCGTGGTGCAGCCGCTCGAGACCTCGATCATCCAGAGCATCGAAGTGCGCGTCGGCCAGGTGGTCAAGAAGGGCCAGGTGCTGGCCCTGCTGGACCCGACCTTCAGCGCCGCCGACCAGGGCCAGCTGCGCAGCCGGCTGGAAAGCCTGGACAACCAGACCGCCAGCCTGCGCGCTGAACTGAGCAGCGGCACGCCCGGCATGCTCGACCGCAGCAGCGCCGACGCCAAGCTGCAGGCGCAGCTGTCGAACGAGCGCCAGGCCAACTTCGCCGCGCAAAAGACCAAGATGGACCAGAACATCGCGCGCCTTCGGGCCAGCCTGCTGACCAACAAGCACGACCAGGTGATCCTGGCCGAGCGCGTCAAGTCGTTGCGCGAAGTGGAAGCCATGCAGGAGCAGCTGATGGCCGAGCAGTTCGGCGCCAAGATGCACCTGCTGGAGGCGCGCGACCGCCGCCTCGAGGTCGAGCGCGACATGGACATGCAGCGCAACAAGGCGGTCGAGCTGGCCAGCGAGCTGGCCTCGGCCGAGGCCGAGCGCTCGGCGTTCGACAAGAACTGGCGCCAGAAGACCATGGAAGACCTGCTGAGCGCGACGCGCGACCGCGACGGCATCAACGAGCAGCTGACCAAGGCCGACAAGCGTCTCAAGCTGATCCAGATGGTGGCGCCGGCCGACGGCGTGGTGCTGGAGATCGGCAAGCTGTCGGTCGGTTCCGTGGTGCGCGAGGCCGAGCCGCTGTTCACCCTGGTGCCGCTGGGCGCCCAGCTGGAGGCCGAGGTGCAGATCGACTCGGTCGACATCGGCTACATCAAGCAGGACGCGGCGGTGCACCTGAAGGTCGACGCCTTCTCGTTCATGAAGCACGGCATGCTGGACGGCCGCGTGCGCACCATCAGCCAGGATTCGTTCAAGCGCGACACCGCCGACAAGAGCGGCGGCGGGCTCGACGCCTACTACCTGAGCCGGATTCCCTACAGCGGCCAGCTGGCCAAGCTGCCGCCCGGCGCGCGCCTGCTGCCCGGCATGACGGTGTCGGCCGAGATCGTGGTGGGCAAGCGCACCGTGATGTCCTACCTGCTGTACCCGCTGACGCGCGCGATGGATGAAGCGATCCGCGAACCCTGATTAGTGTGTTGTGATTAACCTTATTGCCGGAGCCTGGCCACGTGTTTACCATCATTATTCCCACCCATGAACGTCCCCAGTTGCTGCAGCGCACGCTGGAGTCGCTGCTGGCCCAGACCTGCCAGGATTTCAAGCTGGTAATCGTGTCCGACACGGCCACCTACCTGCCGCCATACAACCACCTGGCGCAGTTCGCCGGCCGCTTCGACTATGTGCTGCGCTGCAGCGGCCGCCCGGGACCGGCGCCGAGCCGCGACATGGGCCAGGCCATCGCCGACGGCGAGTACATCATCTTCCTCGACGACGACGACACCTTCGATCCCGACCACCTGGCCAAGCTCAAGGCGCGGCTGGAGATCGACCGTCCCGAGCTGCTGTTCTGCGACCTGCAGGTGCAGTTCGAGAACCGCGCGGTGTCGCCGCCCGAGCTGCTGGGACCGACCCACAAGGTGTCGATCGCTGACGTCACCGACGACAGCGTCTACGTCCGCAACCGCATTCCCAACAGCTGCATCGCCTACCGCCGCGACGTGCTGCAGGGCGTCACCAACAACCCGGACATGATCATCTACGAGGACTGGGACTTCCTGCTCAACGTGCTCAACGGCCGGACCCTGACGCACCTGGCCACCGACGGCGTGGTGATCCACAAGACCGAGCCGGATGCGCCGCAGAATATGCGCCGCGGCAATTCCAACGAGGGCCTGGTGGTGCAGGTGATGCTGGAGCTGTATCAGCGCTATCCGGCGCGCAATATGGAGACGCGCCTGGCGCGCCAGGCGCTGCTGGCCGGCGCCGACCTGCATTACGACCTGTCGTACTTCTAAGTTCGACCGCCGCGCGGCGTCAGGCGTCCGGCGTCAGGTAGCGCAGGATGCGCGCCGGGTTGCCGGCCACCACCGCCAGCGGCGGCACCGAGCGCGTCACCACCGCGCCGGCGCCGACCATGGCGCCGGCGCCGATGGTCACGCCGGGCAAAATGGTGGCGCCGCCGCCGATCGAGGCGCCGGCCTCCACCACCGTCTGCGGGAAGGCGTCCGGATAGCGCTTCGAGCGCGGCATGCGGTCGTTGGTGAAGGTGACGTTGGGGCCGATGAAGGCGCGGTCGCCCACGCGCAGCCCGTCCCACAGGTAGTTGCCGCACTTGACCGTGACCTGGTCGCCCAGCACCACATCGTTTTCAATGAAGCAGTGGGCGTTGATGTTGCACGCGGCGCCGATGCGGGCGCCGCCCAGCACCACGGTGAATTGCCACACCTGGGTGTCGGCGCCGATGGCGGCCGACTGCACGTCGGCCAGCGGATGGATGCGGGCGCTCATGCCGCGCTTTCGCTGCAGGCCGCGCGCACGGCGCGCACCACGGCGGCGGCGTCGTCGGCGGTCATGGTCGGTCCCATCGGCAGGCTCAGCACCTCGCGGTGGATCGCTTCGGCGATCGGGAACTGGCCGGCCTGGAAGCCCAGTTCGGCATACGCCGGCTGCAGGTGCGGCGGCACCGGATAATGGACGATGGTGCCGATGCCGGCCGCGGCCAGCCGCTGCGCCAGGGCGTCGCGCTGCGCATGGCGCACCACGAACACATGCCACACCGGATCGGCCCACGCCGGCACCTGCGGCAGCACCAGGCCCGGCACGTCGGCCAGCTCGCGCAGGTAGAGGGCGGCGATGGCGGCGCGCTGCTGGTTGTCCTGCGCCAGCGTGGCGAGCTTGACGCGCAGCAGCGCCGCCTGCAGCTCGTCGAGGCGCGAGTTGAAGCCGGCCACCTCGTTGTGGTATTTCTGCCGCGAGCCGTAGTTGCGCAGCACGCGCAGCTGCGCGGCGATGGCGTCGTCGTCGGTGGTGACGGCGCCGCCGTCGCCGAGGGCGCCGAGGTTCTTGCCCGGATAGAAGCTGAAGGCGGCGGCGTCGCCGAGGTGGCCGGTGCTGACGCCGCGGTAGCGCGCGCCGTGGGCCTGGGCCGCGTCCTCGATCACCTTCAGGCCGTGCTGGCGCGCCAGCGCGTTGAGCGGGTCCATGTCGGCCGGCTGGCCGTACAGGTGGACCGCGATGATGGCGCGGGTGCGCGGCGTGATGGCGGCCGCCACGCGCGCCGGATCGATGTTGTAGGTGGCTGCCACCGGCTCGACCGGCACCGGCCGCGCGCCGCACTGGCTGACCGCCAGCCAGGTGGCGATGTAGGTGTTGCTGGGGACGATGACTTCGTCGCCGGGACCGACGCCGTACGCCTTCAGCGCCAGCATGATCGCGTCGAGGCCGTTGGCCACGCCGACCGTCTGGCGGCTGCCGCAGAAGGCGGCGAACTCCGCTTCAAACTGCTCCAGCTCGCGGCCCAGGACGTACCAGCCGGATTGCAGCACGCGCTGGAACGCCGCCTGCAGGGCGCTTTCCTGGCGCAGGTTGATGGCTTTGAGGTCGAGGAAGGGAACATTCATGATGGAATCGGAGGCATGCGCTGGCAGTTGCTGGGAACTGCATGATGACCCATTTCCCCGGGCGACACAATAGTCGATAGTTGCTTGGCCGGCAGGTGCATCAGCTATACTTGCGGCAACAGATCATCAAGCGGAGAGCAGGCATGCAGTGTGCAGAAACGGCCATCGTCCATCCCGGCGCCAGCGTCAGCGCCAGCGCCCGGCTGGGCGACTATGTGGTGGTCTATGCGGGCGCCAGCGTGGGCGACGGCGCCGCCGTGCAGGGCATGAGCCAGCTGTGGCCGGGCGCGCAGGTCGGCGCCGGCGTGGTGGTCGGTCCCGGCGTGACGCTGGCGCCGGCCGCGTGCGGCGATTGCGGCATCGTGCTGGAGGAGGCGTGCGTGATCGGCGCCGGCGCCACGCTGCTGGCCGGCGTGCGCATCGGCCAGGGCGCGCAGGTGGACGCCGGCGCCGTGGTGGCGCACAACGTGCCGCCGTATGCCATGGTGTCGGGGGCGCCGGCGCGCATCACCGGCTATGTCGAAAAGCTGCCGCCGCCGGCGGGCGCGCAGTGGCACCGCCAGGCCAGCTTCCCGGCCGCGCCGGCCATCGTGGCGCTCGGCGTGGGCGGCGTCACGCTGCACCGCTTCAAGTACCTGCAGGACCCGCGCGGCGACCTGTCGGTGGGCGACTTCGTCGACGAGATTCCGTTTGCGCCGAAGCGCTATTTCCTGGTGATGAACGTGCCCAGCGACAAGACCCGCGGCGAGCACGCGCACCACCGCTGCCACCAGTTCCTGGTCTGCGTCAAGGGCAGCGTGGCGGTGATGGTGGACGATGGCCAGACCCGCGGCGAGGTGCTGCTGGAGTCGGCCGACACCGGCATCTACCTGCCGCCGCTGACCTGGGGCGTGCAGTACAAGTACTCGGCCGACGCCGTGCTGCTGGTGTTCGCCTCCGAGCTGTACGACGCCGCCGACTACATCCGCGACTACCGCGAGTTCAGCGAGCTGCTGCGCGGCGCCTAGGCCGGCTGCGGCGCCGCGCCCAGCGTCGCCAGGTAGTCGACATAGCGCTGGTAGGCCACGCGCATCTCCTCGTACTGCTGGTGCTGCTGGAAGGTCTCCAGCGCCCGTGCGCGCGTGCCCAGCAGTTCCTCGGTGCTGATCACGCCCTCGATGTGGGCGGCGCGCCAGATTTCCAGGCCGTCCGACAGGTAGCCGCCGTAGTCGAGGCTGGTGGCCGGATTGGAGTTCGACTCGAGCCGCATGTCGAGCCGGAAATAGCTCAGTTCCTCGCCGATGTAGTAGGCGCGCCGGCCATGGGCCATGCGGCAGTAGAAGGCGACGTCGCACAGGCCGTGGATGAAGTCATAGTCGGCCAGCGCGAAGACCTGGCGCGTGCCGAGCTCCCACAGGCGCTGGCGGCGCACCATGATGCTGGTGAACTCGCCCACCACGTTGGCCACCAGCGCCAGGGTGCGGTACAGGTCGAGGCCGCTCATGACGCCGTTCTGCGGATACGGCCGGCGCTGGCGCACCACCGCGTTGTCCTTGTCGATGACGGCCGAGGCCGAGAACACCAGTTCGGCGTCGGGCACGGTGTGCATCGCCGCCACCATGCGCTCGACGCAGAACGGGTGCAGGATGTCGTCGTCGAACAGCGGCTTGACGAACTCGCCCTTGGCGCCGTACAGCGCGGCCAGGATGTTGCTGGCGCGGGTGGCGCTGCTGCGCTGGTAGATCACCTGCGGATAGCGGGCGCAGATCTCGCGGATGGCCTCGGTCGGGCAGTTGTCGCTGACCAGGATCTCGATGTTCGGATAGGTCTGGCCGATGGCCGAGCGCAGGCACTGTTCGAAATAGCCCGGCTTGTAGGACGGGATGACGATGCTGACGAGGGGAAAAGACATACGGAACCTATGGGTAAGGGAAAGGGGCGTTCAGGGGCGGTGCCGCTGCGCCGCCGCGACGAAGTCCTGGTAGTCATGGTAGTAGTCGGCCGGCTCGTACAAGGTCGAGGCCAGCACCAGGCACACCGCGCCCGAGGAAAAGTTTTCCACCTCGCGCCACATCCGGCCCGGCACGTAGAGGCCGTAGTAGGAGCGGTTGAGCTGGAATTTGCGGCGCTGCTGGCCGTCGTCGACGATGACGTCGAAGCTGCCGGACATGGCGATGAACAGCTGCTGCAGCTCGAGGTGGCCGTGGCCGGCGCGGGCGGCGCCGCCCGGCACGTCGTACAGGTAGTACACGCGGCGGATGTCGAACGGCACGTCGATGCCGCCCTCGACCACCGACAGGTTGCCGCGCTGGTCATGGCGCGGCGGCAGGTCGATCAGCCGGCACTGGTCGATCACGGCGCCGCTCCCGCCGGCTGCGCCGCCAGCACCGCGTGATAGCGCTGCTGCGAGCGCACAAACATCGGGAACACCTGGCCGAAGCGCACGGCGGCGGCGTCGATGCGCGGCTGCATGGCGACCAGCTCCTGCGGCGTGACGATGCCGAGGTCGGCGCATTCGAGCAGCAGGTCGACATAGTCGGAGAAGCAGTAGCCGAGATTCGGGTTGTTGCGCGGATTGCTGTTGGACTCCAGCTGGGCGTCATAGCGGAAGTACGACAGCTCCTCGTCGACGTAGAACACCTTGCGGTCGCCGGCCAGGTTGAAGTAGGCCGCCATGTCGGCCAGGCCCAGCGAGCAGTCGTGGCGGTGGAAGTGGAACAGGCGGGTGCCGATTTCCCACAGGCGCCGGCGGCGGAACAGGATGGTGCTGAACTCGCCGACGAAGTTGCTCATGCTCAGTACCATGCTGCGCACCATGCCGCGGCCCTCGAGGCTGCCGGAGGCCTGGAACGGCCGCCGCGTCTCGGTCGGCTGGTTCTGGATGCTGATCACCTGCGAGGCCGAGAACACCAGTTCGACCTCGGGCTCCATCTGGATCGCCGCCACCATGCGCTCGATGCAGAACGGATGCAGCACGTCGTCGTCGAACAGCGGCTTGATGTATTCGCCCTTGGCGCCGAACAGCGACGACAGCACGTTCTGCTCGCGGATCGCGCTGTTGCGCTGGTAGGTCACGTGCGGCGCGTATTTCTTGCAGATGTCGTGGATGGCCTCGGTGGGGCAGTTGTCGCTGACCAGGATCTCGAGGTTCGGATAGCTCTGGCCCAGCGCCGAGCGCAGGCAGATTTCAAAATGGGCCGCCTTGTAGGACGGGATGACGATGCTGACTAAGGGAAGACTCATGCTGCCAAACTCCTGACAATATTAGGCGGCCACCGCGATGACCAGGTACTGCCACGGCAGCGCGTCCTCGACCGCGACCACCGGATCGATGCCGCTGGCGCCGGCCATCAGGCGGATCGCCGGCAGGTATTTCTCGCGCGCCGGCTCGTCGTTGATGCGGGCGCTGCCGCCGCTGATCTGGAAGCCGGCGCTCTGCAACATCTCCAGCGCCGCGCCGCGGGTGAACAGGCGCTTGCGCGACAGTTCCAGGCCCTGGGTGCCGTAGCGCAGGTCGCCGGCGTTCAGGCGCGCCTGCAGGCTCCAGTGCTGGAAGTTGCGGATGGTGAGCACCAGCTTGCCGCCGGGGGCGATGTTGGCGCGGATCTTTTGCAGCATGCGCCACGGATCGTCCATCTGCTCCAGCGTTTCGTCGAACACCCAGGTGTCGGCGTGGCGCACATGGTCCCAGAAGTCGGGGCCGGCGTGTTCGAGGTCGGTGTTGAACACGAAGTCGCAGTGCGGCCGGGCCGCCTGCGCGCGCGCCGGATCGGTCTCGACGCCGGTGTAGTTGCAGATCGGGTTGCGCTGCTTGTAGGCCTTGGCGAAGGCGCCGTCGCCGCAGCCGATCTCGACGATCTTGCGCGCCGCCGCCGGCATGAAGTGCAGCAGGTCGGTGTTGACCGTGGTGGTGGCGCTCGGCAGGTCGTAGTGGTAGCCGCCGGTGCGGATCACCGTGCCCTGCCAGTCGTGCTTGAGGTAGTGGCGCTTGGGCTGGCGGGCGAAGTCTTCCTCGACCCAGTCGAGGCTGGCGATCAGGTGGCCGGCGTCGGCCGCGTGCAGCGCCAGCATGGTCGGGATCATCGGCGCGCCGTGCTTGATCGGCAGCGGCCACTGGCGCACCACCTCGATATTGGTCAGCATGCAGGCCGGGTACAGGTAGGGCACGGCGCCATCCTGCGGGCGGTCGTTGCCGAGTTCGTCGACGCGCAGCACGCAGCCGACGCCGTACATGCCGGGCCGCAGCGCGGCGTGCAGCGATTCGAGGAAGCCGGGCTTCAGCACCTCGACGTCGGAATCGAGGAACAGCACCTCGCCCGACAGGCCGAGGTGGCCGATGGCCCAGGCCATGCCGGGGCCGTGGTGGATGTTGTAGCCGAACGG
Organism: Duganella alba; assembly: GCF_009674495.1. Classification (GTDB taxonomy): domain Bacteria; phylum Pseudomonadota; class Gammaproteobacteria; order Burkholderiales; family Burkholderiaceae_D; genus Rugamonas; species Rugamonas alba. Next base: position 18,651 of record NZ_WKJN01000029.1, read on the forward strand.
GATGAACTCGACGTTGTCGTAGCCGGCGGTGACGGCGCGGATGGTTTCGGCCACGTCCGGATTGGAGCCGTCGATGACGTACACGCGGTTGCGGTAGAACTGGCGCAGCGTGCGCAGCAGGCCCTCGATCAGGTCGGGCGTGTTGTACGACACGGTGACGATCGGGATCTGGTCGATGCGCACCGGCTCGGCCGGCTGCGACGGCTCCTGCGGCCGCACCGCATGTTCCGGCGCGGCCAGGCGCGGCGCGGCCGGCTTGGCCACCTTCTGCAGCGCCGCCTCCATGTTGCGCACGAAGCGCGGGCTGTCGAACAGCGCGCAGGTCAGGCGGTTGGCGCTCAGCTGGCGCTTCATGGCGGCGATGCGCTGCGGATGGTTGGCCAGCTCGACCGCCTTGTCCTCGTAGTCGGCGAAGTTGTAGGTGATCAGCTGCGGCAGGTCGACCGCGCGCAGCAGGCTGCCGGCCATGCGCGACGAGAAGGTCTGGCCGGCGCAGGTCAGCAGCGGCAGGCCGGCCCACAGGGCGTCGCTGGCGGTGGTGCCGGCGTTGAACGGGAAGGTGTCGAGGAACAGGTCGGCCAGCTGGTAGCGCGCCAGGTACTCGGCCGGCACGGCGCGGCCGTTGAAGATGATGCGCTGGCGGTCGATGCCGGCCTGTTCGGCGTAGCGGTACAGGTTCTCGCGCACTTCCGGATAGTCGGCCACCAGCCACAGCACCGAGTGCGGCACGCGGCGCAGGATGTTCATCCAGGTGCTGAACAGGTCCGGCGTGAACTTGAAGTTGTTGTTGAACGAGCAGAACACGAAGGCCTCGTCCGGCAGGTTGACCGAGGCGCGGGTCGGGGTCGGCGCGATGGCGCGCTGGCGGTCGTTGATCTGGAAGGTGTCGGGCAGGTACAGCGGCTTTTCGCTGAAGTGCGCGGTCATCTCCGGCGTGATCAGGAACTCGTCGGCGATCACGTAGTCGACGCCGGGCAGGCCGGTGCTGCCGGGGAAGCCGAGATAGGTCAGCTGCACCGGCGCCGGGCGGTAGGCCAGGATCTGCGGCCGCGCGCCCAGGGTCAGGCCGTGCAGGTCGACCAGGATGTCGATCTCGTGGGCGCGGATGGCGCGCGCGGCCTGCTCGTCGTTGAGCTGGTCGATGCGGATGTAGTGGTCCATGGCCTTGACCACGCGGGCGCGGATCGGCGAGCCGTCCTCGCGGCTCCAGCTGAAGGCGTAGACCTCGAACTTGCTGCGGTCGTGCAGCTCGTACAGCTCGGCGGTCAGGATCGACACCGCGTGCGAGCAGAAGTCGGACGACAGGTAGCCGATGCGCAGGCGCTGGTGGCCGTAGCCGTGCTGGCCGGTGAGCGGCGCCACGGCGGCGTTGATCTTCTCGCTGACGAAGCGCTTGGCGGCGGCCAGCTGCTGGGCCGGATCGGCCGAGGCGCTGAGCATGGCCAGCGCCGAGGTGCCTTCCATCATGGTGGCGACCGAGACGTTCTCCAGGCCGTGGTAGACCGGCCATTCGCACTGCTTCTGGCGCAGGTGGACCCAGTGGGTCATCACGTTGGCCTGCTGCGGATCGACGCGCAGGCTGGTGGCCAGCATGGCTTCGGCGTCCGGATAGCGCTTCTGGATTTCCAGCAGGCGGCCGAGGTTGTTCAGCGTCTGCAGGTACAGCGTGCGGTTGCTCTTGACGTCGGGCTCGATCGGATCGGTCAGGATGGCGCGCCACATGGCCAGCGCCTGGTCCGGGCGGCCGGTGCGTTCCAGCAGCGTGCCGAGGTTGAGGCGCGCTTCGACAAAGTTCGGATTCTGGGCGATGGCCTTGTGCAGCACGGCCTCGGCGGCGACGTCGTCGCCGCTGTTGGACAGCACCACGGCCAGGTTGAAGCAGGCGGCGTAGACCAGCGGCGATTGCGCGTGGTCGATCCAGGCGCGGTACAGCGCGATCGCGGCGGGCAACTGGCCGCTTTCCTGCAGCACGGCGGCGGCGCCGAACAGGTCGGCGATGGACAGCTGGCCCTTGACGGCCAGGGCCATGACGGAGCCCAGCGGGCTGTTATCGGTGGCGGCGGGTGCTACAGGTGCTTGAGAGGTCATAGCAGAGCATAAAGTTGTATCAATCCGAGCCCTATCATACCTTTTTGCCGCACGCTAAGGGGCAACTTTTGGCTCTGGAGCAAGACTGTAAAACGGTGTTTGCTTACCGGATAGGCAGCGACGTCGTCGTTCCCGCGCGGTTAGCAAACCGGGGTCAGTGCCGACATTCGGACACGAACCCAACCGTAGCAGCTGCTACGGTTGGGTTCGTGTCCGAATGTCGGCACTGACCCCGGTTGGGGTTAACGTTTCGGGACGGCAAACCACTGGTTGCCGTGCTCCTCGAACGGTTGCTTGCCGCTCAGCGCGGCGGCCGCGCCTTGCAGGCCCTGCGTCTGGCGGTAGTGCTGCAACGCCGCAGCCAGCGCCGGCGCGGCCTCGGCCGCCGGCTTGGCTGTCAGCGGCAGCGCGGGCGCTGGCGCCGCCGGGGCGCTGGCATAGCTGGCGATGGCGTTGCTCAGGCTGCTCACTTGCTGTTGCAGCGAGGCAGTGGACGTTGCCTTGTCGGCCAGGAACCAGGCGTCGGCGCTCTGGTGCACGCTGCCGTCGGTGCGGGTGTAGCTCGACGTCAGGCCGATCAGGTTGCCGTTCTGCTCGGTCAGCGTGCTGCGGGCGCCGGTGCTGATGGCGGCGATGCCCAGCTGCGCCAGCGTCTTCAGTTCGTCGGCCTGGCTGATGCCGTCGGCGTTGGCGTCCACCCACACGCGCAGCGCGCCAAAGGCGGCGTCGGCGCTGGTGATCTGGCCGTCGCCGTCGGTGTCGAGCGCGGCCAGCGCGGCGTAGCCGTCCTTGGCCTTGCTGCCGTCGGCCAAGGTGGTGGCGCTGCCGAACAGTTCGCTGCCGTCGTTGATGACGCCGTCGCCGTTGCGGTCCAGGGCCAGCAGGCCGTCGTGGGTGTCGACCCAGCCGGTGCTGACTTTCTGGCCGTCGCCGCGGATGTCGAACTGGACGCCGGCCGCGATGCTTTGGGTGCGCACGCCGTTGCCGTCGAGATCGAGGATCAGCGGCGTGGCGTAGTTGACCGACGACGCGTTCAGCGCCATGCGCTGGGCGATCGACATCGAGGCGATCTGGGTCGCGGTCAGGGCGTCGGCCTGCGACACGCTCAGCGCGCCCAGCACCGTGGTGCCCAGCGCCGGCATCTGCGCCGCCGTCAGCGCCTTGATCTGGTTGTTGCTGAAGGCTTGCAGCTGGCTGGTTTTCAGGCCGGCCACCTGGGTGTTGCTCAGGCCGCCGATCTGGTCGGTCGACAGGTAGCCGATCTGGGTGGCCGTCAGCGCGCCCAGCTGGCTGGTGCTCCATGCGCCGAGCTGGTCGGTGCTGAAGCCGTACAGCTGGGTGGCGTCCAGCGTGGCGATCTGGGCGTTCTTGAGCGCCGCCATCTGGGTGGTGGTCAGCGCGCCGGCCTGCTGGCTGGTCAGCGCCACCAGCTGGGTGCTGGTCAGCACGCCGACCTGCGCCGTGGTCAGGGCGCGCAGCTGGTCGGAGCCCAGCACGCCGATCTGGTCGATGGTCAGCGCCGGCACCTGGCTCAGCTTGATCGCGGCGACCTGGTCGCTGCCCAGCGCCTGCACTTGCGGCGTGGTCAGCGCCGCCAGCTGCGCCGTGCCCAGGTAGCCGATCTGCGTGGTGCGCAGGGCGGCGATCTGGCCGCTGCCGAGGGCGTACAGCTGGTCGGCCGTGAGGGCGCCGAGCTGGGCGCTGGTCAGCGCCTGGACCTGGTCGGTGTTCAGGCTGGTCACCTGGCCGACCTGCAGGCTGGCGATCTGCTGGGTGCCGAAGGCGGCGATGTCGGCGGTGCTCAACACGCCCAGCTGGGCGGTCGACAGCGCCGTCACGGCCGCGATGCTGAGCGCGGCGGCCTGCTGGGTGCTGAGCGCCTGCAGCTGGTCGCTGCCGAAGACGCCGATCTGCACGCCGTCGATGGCGGCGATCTGCGCCGTCTTGAGGCCGCGCACCTGGTCGGTGGTCAGCGCCATGGTCTGCGCGGTCGACAGGCCGGTGAACTGCGGCGCGCTGAGCGCGGCCAGGTCCTGGGTGTCGAGCGCGGCGATTTGCGCGGTGCTGAAGGCGGCCAGCTGGGCCGCGCTGAGGATGGTCATCTGCGCGGTGGCGAAGCCGGTGATCTGCTCGCTGGCGAGGGCGGCGATCTGGTCGGTGCTGAGCACGCTCACCTGCAGCGTGGTCAGCGCGGCGATCTGCGCCGTGCGCAGCGCCTGCATCTGCTCGCTGGTCAGCGCGGCCAGGCTGTCCAGGTTCAGGCCGTAGGCCAGCTGGGCGGTGGTGAAGGCGCCGATGTGGCTGCCGTCAAGCGCGGCCAGCTGGGCGGTGGTCAGGCCGTTGGCCAGCTGGCTGGTGCCCAGGGCGGCGAACTGGGCGACGGTGAGGGCGTTGAGTTGCGGCGCGCCCAGCGAGGCCAGCTGCGCGACGGTCAGCGCATTGAGCTGGCGCGTGCTCAGGGCGTTGAGGTCGACCGTCTCCAGCGCGGCCAGCTGGTCGCTGGTGAGCGCGGCCACCTGCTGGGTGGTGAGGGTGGCGGCCTGGTCGCTGGTCAGCGCCACGATCTGGTCGCTGCTCAGGGCGGCGATCTGCAGCGTGCCGAGGCTGGCCGTCTGCGCGGTGCGCAGGCCGGCCAGCTGGTCGGTGGTGAGGGCGGCGATGGCGTCGGTGCCGAGGCCGTAGGCCAGCTGCAGGGTGGTCAAGGCGTCGAGGTGGGCGCTGTCGAGCGCCGCCAGCTGGTCGGTGGTGAGGCCGGCCAGCAGCTGGCTGGTGCTCAGGGCGGCCAGCTCGGCCGTGGTCAGGCTGTTCAGCTGGTCGGTGGTCAGCGCGCCGACCTGGTCGGTGGTGAGGGCGGCGATCTGGCGCGTGCTGAACACGGCCAGGTCGGCCGTTTCCAGCGCGGCGATCTGCTCGGTGGTCAGGGCCGCCACCTGCCGGGTGGCCAGCGCCTGCACCTGCGCGGTGGTCAGCGCGACGATCTGGTCGGTGCCGAGGCCGGCGCTGAGCTGGTCGGTGCCGAGGCTGCCGATCTGCGCGGTCGACAGCGACGCCAGCTGGTCGGTGCCCAGGGCGTGCAACTGGTCGGTGTTGAGCACGGTGAGCTGGGCGGTGGTCAGCGCCGCCAGGTCGACCGTCTCCAGCGCGGCGATCTGGCTGGTCAGCAGGGCGCTCAGCTGGGCGCTGCCGAGGGCGCGCACCTGGCGCGTGCTCAGGGCAACGATCTGGTCGGTGCCCAGCGCGCCGATCTGGTCGGACTGCAGGCTGCGCAGGGCGGCCGTGTTGATCATGCCGACCTGGTCGGTATTCAGGGCGGCCAGCTGGGCGGTGCTGAGCACCAGCGCCTGGGTGGCGGTCAGCGCGCCCACCTGGGCTGTGCTGAGTTGCGCGACCTGGTCGCTGGTCAGCGCCGTGATCATGGTGGTGGTCAGGCCGGTGAAGGCCGCGCTCGACAGGGCGTTGAGCTGGTCGCTGGTCAGCGCGGCGAACTGCGCCGTCGTGAGCGCGGTCAGCTGGTTGCTGCGCAGCGCGACGAAATCATCGGTGCTCAAGGCGCTGACCTGGTCGGTGCGCAGGGCGCCGATCTGGGCCGCGCTCAGCGTGACGATCTGGGCGCTGCTGAGCGCCGCGATGTGCTCGGTCTGCAAGGCGCCGATCTGGTCGGTGCCGAGGCTGGCCAGTTGCGTGCTGGTCAGCGCGCCGACCAGGCCGAGCGTCAGCGCCGCGATGTTGCGGGTGGTGATGGCGGCGATCTGCGCCGTGGTCAGGGCGCTGAAGTCGGCGCTGTCGAGCGCGTCGAGCTGCTCGCTCGACAGGGCGGCGATCTGCGCGGTCGCCAGGCCCATGGCCTGGGCGCTGGTCAGGGCGGTCATCTGGGCCGCCGTGATGGCGCCGAACTGGGCGGCGTTGAGCGCGCCGATCTGGCTGCTCGACAGCGTGGCGAAGTTGTCGGTGCTGATGGCGGCGATCTGGCTGCTGGTCAGGGCGTTCAGGGCGCGCGTGCTGAGGTGGTCGACCTGTTGCGAGGTCAGCAGGCCGATCTGGTCGCTGGTCAGGGCTTGCGCCTGCGCCGAGCTCAAGGCCTCGATCTGGTCGCTGGTCAGGTGCTGCAACTGGTCCTCGGTCAGCGTCACCAGCTGGCCGGTGCCCAGCGTGGCGACCTGCGCGGTGGTCAGCGCCTGCAGCGCGTCGGTGGTCAGCGACTGCAGCTGGTCGCTGCTGAACACGGCCAACTGGCGGCTGGCCAGGGCCTGCACCTGCTGCGTGGTCAGGGCGGCGACGCGGTCCAGCGTCAGCGCCTGGATCTGGCTGGTGCCGAGGGCGAGGATCTGGGCGCTGGTCAGGGCCGCCAGGTCTTCGTACTCGATGGCGCCCAGCTGGGCGCTGGTGAGCAGGGCGATCTGCGCCGTGCCCAGCAGGCCGAACTGCTGCGTGGTCAGCTGGATGATCTGGTCGCTGCCCAGGGCTTGCAGCTGGGTGCTGCCGAGCGCGCCGAGCTGGACGGCGCCGAAGCTTTGCAGCTGGACGTCCAGCAGCGCGTTGAGCTGGCTGGTGGTCAGGGCGGCGATCTGGGCGGTGCGCAGCGCCACCAGGTCGGCCGTGGTCAGCGCCTGCAGCTGGTCCGAGGTCAGCGCCCGCAGCTGGTCGCTGCCGAGCGCCTGCGCCTGGGCGCTGGTCAGCGCGGCGACGCGGTCGGCCGTCAGCGCGCGGATCTGGTCGGTGCCGAGCACGGCGATCTGCGCCGAGCGCAGCGCGGCCAGGTCGACCAGTTCGATCGCACCCAGCTGGTCGCTGCTCAGCGCCGCCACCTGGCGCGTGCCGAGCACGGCAAATTGCGCCGTGGTCAGGGCGATGATCTGGTCCGAGGTCATGGCCTGCAACTGGTCGGTGCCCAGCGCGTTCATCTGGATCACGGTCAGCGCCTGCACCTGGTCGGCGCCGAGCGCCTGCAGCTGGGCGTTGCTGAGGATGCTGATCTGCACCGTGCGCAGGGCGGCGACGTCATCGCTGCTGAGCGCCTGCACCTGGGCCAGGCTGAAGGCGGCGGTCTGCTGGGTCGACAGGCTGCCGACCTGCAGCGCGGTCAGCGCGTGGATCTGGTCGGTGCTCAGCAGGGCCACCTGGCCGGTGCCGAGCGCGGCAAGCTGCGCGGTTTTCATGGCGGCCAGGTCGGCCAGTTCCAGCGCCGCCAGCTGGTCGCTGGTCAGCGCGGCGACGCCGGCGGTGCTGACGGCGCCGATCTGGCGGGTGCTCAGGGCGACGATCTGGTCGGTGCTCAACGCGGCGATCTGGGCGGCGCTCAGGCCGGCGATCTGGGCCGTGGTGAGGGCCTGGATCTGGTCGGTGCCGAGGTTGCTCAGCGAACCGAGCGCGCCAAGCTGGGCCACGCTCAGCGCGGCGAAGTCGTCGGTGCTCAGCGCGCCGACCTGGTCCGAGCTCAGCGCGGACAGCTGGGCGGTCGACAGCGCCGCCACCTGGCTGCTGCTCAGAGCGACGATCTGGCCGGTGCCCAGCAGCGTCACCTGGGCGGTGCTCAGCGCGGCCAGCTGGGCGGTGCGCAGGGCCGCCATGTCGTCGGTGTTGAGCGCGGCCAGCTGGCCGCTGCCGAGGCTGGCGATCTGCGCGGTGGCCAGGCCGTTCACCTGTTTGGTGGTCAGCGCGGCGATCTGTTCGGTCAGCAGCGCCTGGAATTTGGCCGTGCTCAGCGAGGCCAGCTGGGCCGCCGTCAGGGCCTGCAACTGGTCGGTGGCGAGCGCGTCCAGCTGGTCGCTGGCCAGCGCCTGCAGCTGCGCGGTCTTCAGCGCGGCCAGGTCCTGGGTTTGCAGCGCGCGGATCTGGTCGCTGCTCAGCGCGCCCACTTGCAGTGTGTTCAGGTTGGCCACTTGCAGCGTGCTCAGCGCGGCGATCTGGGCATTGCTCAACAGCGCGATCTGGCTGGTTTGCAGGGCGTTGATCTGCGCGGTTTTCATTGCCGCCAGGTCGTCGGTCGCCAGCGCGGCCAGCTGGCTGGCGCTGAGCGCCTGCACTTGCGCGGTGCCGAGGTTGGCCGCCTGCAAGGTGGTCAGGGCGATGATCTGTTCGCTGCCGAGCGCCTGGAACTGGCTGGACGAGAGTGCGCCCAGCTGCGCCGTGGTCAGCGCGCGGAACTGGTCGCTCAGCAGGGCGCCGACCAGACTGGCGCCCAGCGCGGCGATTTGCGCGGTTTTCAGCGCGGCGATGTCGGCGCTGGAGAAGGTCTGCAGCTGGGCGGCGCCGAACGCCGCCAGTTGCGCGCTGCTCAGGCTGGCGGCCTGCAGCGTGGTCAGGGCTTCGGCCTGGGCGTTGCTCAGGCTGGCGATCTGGGCCGTGCCAAGCGCGGCGATCTGCTGCGTCTTCAGCGCCGCCAGGTCGCAGCTTTCCAGCGCGTTCAGGAAGTCGCTGCCGAGGCCGGCGACCTGCTGCGTGCTGAGGTTGCTGACCTGCAGCGTCGACAGCGCGGCGATCTGCGCCGCATCGAGCGCGGCCAGCTGGTTGCTGCGCAGCGCGGCGATCTGCTGGGTCTTGAGCTGGCCCAGCAGGGTGGCGCCCAGCGCGGCCAACTGGTCGCTGCCGAGCAGCGGGATCTGCGCCGTGCCCAGGCTCAGCACTTGCGCGCTGCTCAGTGCGGCGATCTGGCCGAGCGCCAGGTGTTGCAGCTGGCTGCTGGTCAGGGCCTGCAGCTGCGCGGTGGTCAGCGCCTGCACTTGCGTGGCGCTGAGCGCGTTGAGGCTGTCGCTGCTCAGGCTGGCGATCTGCGCCGTGCGCAGGGCCGCCAGGTCGCGGGTTTCGATGGCCAGCAGCTGGTCGGCGCCGAGGGCGTCCAGCTGGCGCGTGCTCAGGCTGCTGAACTGCAGCGTGCTGAGGGCCACGATCTGGTCGCTGCCGAGCAGGGCCAGCTGCTCGGTGGACAGCGCGGCGAGCTGCTGGGTTTTCAGCGCGGCCAGGTCGGCGGTCTGCAGGGCCTGCAGCTGCTCGCTGGTCAGCGCCGCCACTTGCGCGGTGCCGAGGTTGCTGGCCTGCAGCGTGGTCAGCGCGGCGATCTTGTCGGCGCCCAGCGCCTGCACCTGCGCCGTGCCGAGCGCGGCCAGCAGGCGCGTGCTGAGGGCGCGCACATGGGCCAGGTCGAGCGCGGCCACGGTGGCGGTCGCCAGCGAACCGATCTGGGCGGTGGTAAAGGCGTTCAGGTCCTGCGTTTCCAGCGCGTTGAGCTGCTCGGTCGACAGCCCGGCCAGTTGCGCGGTGGCCAGCTGGCTCACCTGCAGCGTGGTCAGCGCGGCGATCTGGGTGTTGGAGATGGCGGCCAGCTGCTCACTGTTGAGCGCGTTGAGCTGGCTGCTCTTCAGCGCGGCCCAGTCGGCGTTGCTCAGCATGCCGAGCTGGCTGGCCAGCAGGAAGCCGATCTGCGCGGTGCTGAAGGCGCCCACTTGCAGCGTGGTCAGGGCGCCGATCTGGGCGCTGTTGAGCACCTGGATCTGGGCCGAGGTCAGCTGGGCGATCTGGTCGGCCTTGAGCGCCGCCACCTGCGCCGGCGTCAGCGTGGCGATGCTCTTGGTGCCCAGGCCCAGCAGCTGGCTGGTGCGCAGCGCGGCGAAGTCCTGGGTTTCCATCGCCAGCAGCTGGTCGGTGGTGAGGGCGTTGAGCTGCACGCCGGTCAGCGCGTTGGCCTGGGCGGTGGTCAGGGCGATGATCTGGTCGGTGGTCAGGGCGCTGACCTGGCCGGCGCTGAGGGCGACGATCTGCTGGGTTTTCAGCACGGCGAAGTCGCGCGTTTCCAGCGCGGCGATCTGGTCGGTGGACAGCGCGCCGATGTCGCGCGTGCCCAGCGTGCTGGCCTGCAGCGTGCTCAGGGCAACGATCTGGTCGGTGGTCAGCGCCGCCAGCTGCGTATTGCTCAGCGCGTTCAGCAGGGTGGTGGTCAGCATGGCGAATTGCGCGGTCGGCAGCGCGGCCAGGGCGTCGGTGCCCAGCGCCGGCACCTGGCTGGTGCGGAAGGCGGCCAGGCTGGCGCTCGACAGCGCGGCCAGCTGGGCGGCGCTGAGGGCGGCCACTTGCAGCGTGGTCAGGCTGGCGATCTGCACGCTGGCCAGCGCGGCGAACTGCTCCGTGCCCAGCTGCGTGATCTGGCTGGTGGTCAGGGCGGCGACCTGTTGCGTGCGCAGGGCCGCCAGGTCGCGTGTTTCCATGGCGGCCAGCTGGTCGCTCGACAGCGCGGCGATCTGGCGCGTGGCCAGTTGCGCGCTTTGCGCGGTGGTCAGCGCGACGATCTGGTCGGTGGTCAATGCGCCGAGCTGGGCGGTGGTGAGGTTGCTCAGCACGGTGCTGGTCAGCGCGGCAAACTGGGCGGTGGTCAAGGCCGCCAGGGCGCTGTTGCCGAGGGCCACGGCTTGCTGCGAGCTCAGCGCCGCGAGGTCGCGGGTTTCCAGCACGGCGATCTGGTCGGTCTGCAGCGCCGCCACTTGCGCGGTGCCGAGCGCCGCCACCTGCTGCGAGCCGAGGCCGATCAGCTGGGCGCTGTTGAGCAGGACGATCTGCGCGGTGCGCAGCGCGGCGATCTGCTGGGTCTTGAACGCGGCCAGGTCCTGGGTTTGCAGCGCGCCGAGCTGGTCGGCGGTCAGCGCGGCGATCTGGCGGGTGGCCAGCGCGCTGCTTTGCGCGGTGCTCAGCGCGACGATCTGGTCGGTCGACAGGGCGATGAACTGGCTGGTGCTCAGGCTGCTGAGCACGGCGGTGCTCAAGGCGCCGATCTGGCTGGCGCTGAAGGCGCTGATGTTGTCGCTGGCCAGCGCGGCGGCCTGCTGCGATTGCAGCCCGGCCAGCGCGGCCGCTTGCAGCGCCAGCACTTGCGTGCTGTTCAGGGCGGCGATCTGGCGCGTGGTCAGGGCCGCCACCTGCTGCGAGCTCAGGCTGCCGAACTGTTCGGTGCCCAGCGCGCTCAGCTGGGTGGTGGTCAGGGCGGCGATCTGTGCGCTTTTGAGCGCGGCCAGGTCGCGGGTTTCCAGCGCCATCAGTTGTGCGGTGCTCAGCGCGGCGATCTGCAGCGTGGTCAGCGTTGCGGCCTGGGCTGTGGTCAGGCTGACGATCTGGGCGTTGTCGAGGGCGGCCAGCTGGCGGGTGCTGAACGCGGCCAGCTGGGCGGTGCCCAGCGCGGCGATCTGGTCGGTGCCGAAGGCGGCGATGGCTTCGCTGCTCAAGCCGCCGAGCTGGCTGGTTTTCAGGGCGGCCAGGTCGGCCGTTTCCAGCGCGGCCAGCTGGTCGGCGGACAGCGCCGCCAGTTGCTGCGAGCTCAGGGCGCTGGCCTGCGCGGTGCGCAGCGCCACGATCTGGCTGGTGGTCAGCGCGCTGAGCTGGGCGGTGGCGAAGGCGTTGATCTGCGCGGTGGTCATGGCGGCCAGGTCGGCCGTCTCGATCGCGGCCAGCTGGGCGTTGCTCAGGGCCTGTACCTGCTGGGTCGTCAGCGCGGCGACCTGGGCGGTTCTGAGGGCGGCGATCTGGTCGGTCGACAGGGCGCGCACCTGCGCGGTCGGCAGCGAGGCGATTTGCGCCGGACTCAGCAAGACGATCTGGTTGGTGCCCAGCACCGCGGTGGTGGCGGTGCCGAGGGCGGCCAGCTGCTGGCTTTTCAGCGCGGCGAAGTCCTGGCTTTCCATGGCGCCCAGCTGGTCGCTGGACATCAGGCTCAGTTGCAGCGAGGTCAGCGCCTGCACCTGGGCGGTGGTCAGGGCGACGATCTGGTTGCTGTCGAGGGCGGTGAACTGGCGGGTGGTCAGCGCGGCGATCTGCTGCGTTTTCAGCGCGGCCAGGCCGCTGGTGCCGAGGGCGGCCAGCTGCTCGGTGCCGAGGCGGCCGATCTGGGTGGTCGACAGGGCGCTGGCCTGGAGCGTGCTCAGCGCGGCAAGCTGGGAGTCGCTCAGCGCGCCGAGCTGGCTGGCGTCCAGCGCGTTCAATTGCAGCGAGCTCAGGGCGCCGATGTCGTTGCTGGCGAAGCTGGCGATCTGGCTGGTGCTCAGGGCGGCGATCTGCTGCGTCTTCAGCGCGGCCACCTGGGCCGAGGTGAGGGCCAGGATCTGGTTGCTGCCGAGGGCGCGCACCTGGTCGGCGTTCAGGGTCGCCAGCTGCGCGGTCTTGATCGCGGCCAGGTCTTCGGTGTCGAGCACGGCGATTTTGGCTGGGGTCAACATGGCAAGCTGGGCCGAGGTCAGGGCGCCGAACTGGCTGGAGGTCAGGCCGGCGCTGAGCTGGTTGGTGCTCAGGCTGGCGAACTGCGCCGTGGTGAGGGCCGCCACCTGCCTGGTCGACAAGCCTGTACTCAGCTGCAGCGTGCTCATGGCCTGCAGGGCCGGCGTGGTCAAGGCGCGCAACTGGGCGGTGCCGATCCAGCTGAGCTGGTCGGTGCTGAGCACCGTCATCTGCAATGTGCTGAGCGCGGCGACGTCCGCCGTGGTCAGCGTGGCGATTTGCGCCGATTGCAATGCCTTGATTTGGTCGGTGGTAAGTTCAGAAATGTTCGATGCCATGTTGTATATTCTCCCTGCCGGAAATATATATTACCGTCAAACGACTTCAAGACGAAGTCAAAGCCTTAAATAGCCGTCAATTCTTCGCCTGAAAACAATGACTTAGCGCTCACTTTGTCATCTCCCAGTCATAAATCGCCGGGTGCAAAATAAGTAATCAGGAAACAATGTAAGATGCGGTTTCGCGTTACTCCCTTATTTCCCGGCCATGCTGCAAACTCCCGCCACATTTCAGCCCGTGATACGTCCGCAGGACCATGACGAAGCGCTAACATTTGTCTTCCATCGCGGAGAGTTGCTATTGCGCAACAGTATCCTGGGTTTGCCGGCGGCGGCGGACCTGGCGGGGCTGCCTCTGGCGCCGGAACGTCTCCACGCGCTGGGGCTGTGGGAAGGCCGCTATTACCAGGCCACCTGGCTGGACGAGGCGACCTTGCCGGGGCCGGAGTTCGGCTACCACGGCCTGCGCGCGCTGTTCGGCGTGGTCGACGACGGCTTCCTCGGCGTGGCCGGGCGCGCGGCGCAGCTGGTCGAGTGGGCGCGCACCCATCGCTATTGCGGCGTCTGCGCGACGGCCATGCAGCTGCTCGAAGGCGAGCGCTGCTTCAAGTGCCCCCATTGCGGCCACAGCGCCTACCCGCGCATCTCGCCGGCCATGATGGTGCTGATCCGCAAGGGCGACCAGGTGCTGCTGGCCATGCACACCAATTCGCCGTACAAGCGCTACACGGCGCTGGCCGGTTTCCTGGAGGCCGGCGAGTCGGTCGAGGAAGCCATCCACCGCGAAGTGTTCGAGGAGGTCGGCCTGAAGGTGCATAACCTCAAATACTTCGGCAGCCAGCCGTGGCCGTTCCCGCACTCGCTGATGATCGCCTACACGGCGGAATATCTGGACGGCGAGATCCGCATCGACCAGAGCGAAATCGCCGATGCGCGCTGGTTCGGGCCGGATGATGAATGGCCGGATCTGCCGGTCAAGGTGTCGATCGCGGCGCGCCTGATCGACGCCCACCGGCCGGGCTGAGGCCCGGTGCGGTCCCGGCATTTTCTATATACTGTCGGGCAATTTCAAAAAAAGGTGTTTCATCATGTCTCAAGAATTTACGGAAAACGACTGGCGCCGCCTGATTGCCAGCATCGGCGAAGACCCGGACCGTCCAGGTCTGCTGGAAACGCCGGCCCGCGTTGCCAAGGCGTGGAAGCACTGGACCTCCGGCTACGACCAGAACCCGGTCGAGCTGTTGAAGGCGTTTGAAGACGGCGCCGAGCAGTACAACGAATTCATCATCGTGCGCAACATCCCGGTGTACAGCCATTGCGAGCACCACCTGGCGCCGTTCTTCGGCAAGGCCACCATCGGCTACATTCCGAACGGCAAGATCGTCGGCCTGTCCAAGCTGACCCGCCTGGTCGACTGCTTCGCCAAGCGCCTGCAGGTGCAGGAACGCATGACGATGCAGATCGCCAATGCGCTGATGGACGTGCTGGAACCGAAAGCGGTGGGCGTGATCGTCAAGTGCCGCCACCTGTGCATGGAAAGCCGCGGCATCCGCACGCCGGGCGAAGAAACGGTGACCTCGGCCATGCTGGGCGAATTGCAGCCCAACCTGGCGATGCGCACCGAGTTCCTGGCGCTGGCCAAGGACTAAGCGCGATGGCGGCTATCGAATGGCTGAACGGCGGCCTCGACGCCGCCTTTGCACTGGCCCGCGCGCAGCAGCGCCCGCTGTTCCTGTACTGGGGCGCCGTGTGGTGCCCGCCGTGCAACCGGGTCAAATCCGAGATCTTCGCGCGCGATGAATTCATCCAGCGCGCTGCGGGCGTACTGAGCTATCACCTCGATGGCGACAGCGCCGGCGCCCAGGCGCTGGCCGCGCAGTACCAGTTGCGCAGCTACCCGACGCTGGTGCTGTTCGCGCCGGACGGCAGCGAAATCACGCGCCTGCCGTGCGAACTGGATGGCGAACTGTTCGTCGCCGCCTTCGACGCCGCGCTGGCCGTGCATGCGGCCGGCTCCTCGGCGGCGGTGGCGCTGGATGCCGCCCTGTCCGGCACGCGCGCATTGAGCGCCGACGAGTGGTCGCTGTTGAGCCACTACTCCTGGGACACCGACGAAGGCAAGCTGCTGGGCGCGCGCACGCTGGCGCCGACCCTGTCGGCGCTGGCCGCCGCCAGCACGGATGCCGACGCCGCCGTGCGCTTGCGCCTGCACGCCGAACTGGCCTCCGGCAGCGCCGATGCCGCCGGCCTGCTGGCGGTGTTGGCCGACGCGCGGCTGGCGCGCTCCAACATGGACATCTTCAGCAACAGCGGCATCAACCTGATCAAGATCGCCAGCCGGCGCGAGGAACTGGTGGCCGCCATGGGCAGCGTGGCGGCGCAGTGGGCCGACGACTTCTGGTTGAGCGCGCCGGACCGCCTGATGGCCGTGCGCCTGCAGATGCGCCTGGCGCGCCTGCTGGCGCCGACGCAGGGCTTGCAGGAGCAGGTGCGCGCGCGCGTCGAAGAAGCGCTGGCCGCATCCGCCGATGCGTATGAGCGCCACACGCTGGTCAACACGGCGGTCAGCGCGCTGAACGACGCCGGCCTGCCGGCGCAGGCCGAGCAAGTGCTGCTGGCTGAACTGCCGCGTTCGCATTCACCGTACTACTTCATGCTGAGCCTGGCGGCCAGCGCCAAGCGCCGCAGCGATGTGGCGGGCGTGCTGGACTGGTATGGCAAGGCGTGGCAAGCGTCGGTGGGGCTGGCGACGCGGCTGCAATGGGGCGTGACGTATCTGGTCAGCGTGATCGACCTGGCGCCGCAGGACACGGTGCGCATCGAGCAGGCCGCGCAAGGCCTGCTGGCCGACGTCAAGGCGGCCGGCGCCGACGCCCACCAGCAGCGCAACCTGGGCCAGCTGCAAAAGCTCGCGCCCAAGCTGGCCGCCATCCCGCCCGGCCCGCACACCAGCGCCCTCGCAGCTGCTATCTAAATCCGGGGTCAGGTCCCCCATTTCTACACGGGCTGTGCCGTAGCGCCTGCTACGGCACAGCCCGTGTAGAAATGGGGGACCTGACCCCGGATTAGCGGCGCTGGAATTCGGCGCCGTCTTTCCACTTCGGCGCGTCTTTGGCTTGCGCGGCCTGGTAGCCGGCCTGGAACAGCAGGGCGATGTCGTCCACCGCGCCGCTGGTGTTCCAGTTCGGCTGCACGACGTCGTTGACGGTGTGGAACTGATGCGCCGTGTAGCTCAACAGCTTGCTGGCGCTGCTGCGCAGATAAATCGTCGGCACGCCGGCACGCGCGAACTCCAGCTGGTCGCCACGGTAGTAGCTGCCGTAGCTGATGTTGCTGTCGGGCCTGACCACGCGCCCCTGCCTGGCCGCCGCCGCCGTCACCAGCTCATCCGCCGTCGATTTGCCCATGCCGCTCAGTTCGACATCGCGCGTGCGGCCCCACATGTTGAGGCCGTCGATATTGATGTTGAGGACCGTCTTGCCCAGCGGGTACAGCGGATGCCGCACATAGTAATGCGCGCCCAGCAGTCCGCGCTCCTGCGCCGTGGTCGCCACGAACAGGATGGTGCGCTTGGGCGCCGCCGGCAGCGCCTTGTAGGCGCGGGCGATCTGCAGCAGCGCCGCCACGCCGCTGGCGTTGTCCACCGCGCCGTGGAAGATCTGCTGCGTGCGCGGACCGGGCAGCGATTCGTCGATGCCGAAATGGTCCCAATGCGCCGTGTAGATGACCACCTCGTTCTTCAACTGCGGATCGGAACCGGCGATGCGCGCCACCACGTTGTGCGACAGCACCTCGCGCGTCGCGTTCAGCGTCGCCAGGTTGACCTTGATCCCCAGCGGCAGCGGCTTGAAGCTGCGCGATAGCGCCTCCTGCTTGAGCTCCTTGAAATCCAGGCCGGCCGCCTTGAACAGCTCGCACGCGCGTTCCTGTTGCAGCCAGCCGGCCATGGCCGGCAGATCGGCCTCGGGCGTTTTGCCCTTGAGCGCGAAGTTTTCCCGGCCCCAGCTGTTGACCACCACTTCATACGGATAGCCGGCCGCCTTGTTCTCGTGCACGATCAGCGCCGCCGCCGCGCCCATCTTCGCCGCCATCTCGAACTTGTAGTTCCAGCGCCCGTACCAGGTGACGGCGTTGCCGCCGAAGACCGCCGGGTCCAGCAGCCGGGGATGCTTGGGATCGGGCAGCGGCGGGTCGTTGATCAGCATGACCAGGGTCTTGCCCTTCAGCTCCGCGCCCTTGTAGTCGTCCCACTTGAATTCCGGCGCCTGCACGCCGTAGCCGACGAACACCAGTTCCGAATCGGCCA
This sequence comes from Duganella alba, assembly GCF_009674495.1. Taxonomy (GTDB): domain Bacteria; phylum Pseudomonadota; class Gammaproteobacteria; order Burkholderiales; family Burkholderiaceae_D; genus Rugamonas; species Rugamonas alba. The sequence goes on from NZ_WKJN01000029.1 coordinate 35,574, forward strand.
CCTCCAGCTGCTTGTCGGCGCGCGCGGTCCAGGCGATGTAGTCGTCGCCGAAGCGCAGCTGGGTCGGCTTGCCGTCCTTGTCGACGTAGTTCAGCGTCGGATGGCTGGAGATGCCGACCAGCGGCACCGCCTGCAGATAGGTGCCGTCCGGATTGCCGGGCTCCAGCCCCAGTTTCCTGAACTGCTGCTGCAAATACTCGATGGTCATCACTTCGCCCTGCGTGCCGGGCGCGCGGCCTTCGAACTCGTCCGAAGCCAGCGTGGTGATCTGTTCCAGCAGCGCCGCGCCGTCGATTTTGGGCAACGCGGTGGCGTGGGCCGTGCCCGCGCTGAGTGCCAGAAGCGTTGTCGACAGGAGCAATTTCATATGGGTGAAGGATTGTTAATAATAAGCCACCATTTTGACACATTTTTGTTGCTTAAGGACACATTTCTATCGAGATGGATCGATCGGATAAGCAGATCATTCTCTGCGGATAATCGCGCTTTTTTATCCGAATTTTTAATACTAAGATGACTCCATCGAACTTCCTACCAGGAGCATCACCATGAACACCAAAGCCATCCTCGCCTCCCTCGCCCTGCTGGCCGCCGCCGGCAGCAGCTTCGCCGCCGACACCAGCGAAGCGAGCTTCGACCAGACCTTCCGCGACAGCGGCAAAAGCACCGTCACCCGCGCCCAGGTGAAAGCGCAGACCATCGCCGCCCGCAAGGCCGGCCTGCTGGACACCAACGAAGCGTATCAGGACATCGCCTACATGGCGCCACGTTCGAAGAGCGCTGACGTGAAAGCGCAACTGGCCGCCAAGCCTGCGCAGGGCAACACTGCCCACTAAGCAACATCGTTTCCGCAAGAAGGGCGCAGCGCTCAATGCTGCGCCCTTTTTGGTTTTTGCGGATAAACCACAAGCATGAAATTTGTTTCACGCTGCAAGGAACTTTGCGGGTATTCTGGTTTCCATAAGACAATAGGAGACCTCCCTATGAATAAATTGTCCTTCCAGCAGAAATTGTGGGTGCCGCTGATTTGCAGCCTGCTGTGCATCACCGCAATCTTCCTGTTTGAAACCATCCAGACCCGTAACGTGCGCATCGAAGAGCGCAGCAACGACTTGCGCAATGTCGACGACATGGCGCTCAACCTCGTCAAGCAGTTCGGCGACAAGGCCGCCGCCGGCACGCTGAGCAAGGAGGACGCGCAGAAGCAGGCCATGGAGGTCATCAAGAACCTGCGCTACGCCAAGGATGGCTACTTCACCATCAGCAGCGGCACCATGTCGCTGATGCATCCGATCAAACCCGAGAACAACAACAAGGACCTGGCCGACCTCAAGGATCCGAAGGGCACCTACGTCTACCGCGCCATCGCGGCGGCCGGCGGCCAGCCGGAAGGCGGCGGCTTCGTCAACTATTACTGGTCGCGTCCGGGCGCGACCGAACCGGTGCCGAAAATGAGCCGCGTGGTGCACTATGCGCCGTGGAACTGGGACATCACCACCGGCGTCTACATCGACGATATCGACGCCGCCTTCCAGGCCTCGCTGCTGAAGTCGGCCGGCTGGCTGGCCGCGGTGTGCGCCCTGCTGTGGGTGATCGTCAGCATGGTCAACAAGAGCCTGCGGCACACCATCGGCGGCGCGCCGGAATACGTCGGTGAAATCACCCAGAAGATCGCCGACGGCGACCTCAGCATTGTGATCAAGACGCACGCGACGGACCAGGCCAGCATCCTGCATTCGGTGAAGGTGATGCAGCAGCGGCTGGCCGAGACCATCGGCGAGATCCGCCGCAGCGCCGACACCATCGCCACCGCTTCGGGCGAGATCGCCTCCGGCAATATGGACCTGTCGGCGCGCACCGAGTCGCAGGCCAGCTCGCTGGAAGAAACCGCGGCGTCGATGGAGGAGCTGACCTCGACCGTGACGCAGAACGCCGACAACGCGCTGCAGGCCAACAAGCTGGTGCAGTCGGCGTCGGAAGTGGCGGCGCGCGGCGGCAAGGTGGTGTCGCAGGTGGTGCAGACGATGGACACCATCAACGCCTCGGCGACGCGGATCGTGGACATCATCAGCGTGATCGACGGCATCGCCTTCCAGACCAATATTCTGGCCCTGAATGCGGCGGTGGAAGCGGCGCGCGCCGGCGAGCAGGGCCGCGGTTTCGCGGTGGTGGCGTCGGAAGTGCGTAACCTGGCGCAGCGTTCGGCGGCGGCGGCCAAGGAAATCAAGGAACTGATCAACGCATCGGTCGACAGCATCGGCGCCGGCAGCGCGCTGGTGGCGGAGGCGGGCACGACGATGAACCAGGTGGTGGACAGCGTCTCGCGTGTGACGCAGATCATGTCGGCGATCACCGACGCATCGAGCGAGCAGAGCACGGGCATCGGCCACGTCAACATGGCGATCACGGAGATGGATTCGGTGACGCAGCAGAACGCCGCGCTGGTGGAGCAGGCGGCGGCGGCGGCGGGCAGCATGCAGGAACAGGCGGCGATGCTGGCCACGCTGGTCGCGCGCTTCAAGCTGGGCGGCGAACCGCAGCCGCAGCCGGTCGCCATCGCGCCGGCGCCGCGCGCCGCACCGCGTCCGGTCAAACGCCAGATGGCGTTGGTGCGCTAAAAAAAACCGGGGTCAGTGCCGACATTCGGACACGGCCTCAACCGCCTGCGGTTGAGGCCGTGTCCGAATGTCGGCACTGACCCCGGTTTGCTATTTGGTATCGGCAGGAACGGTTTCGATGACGGCGGCTTCGTAGACGAACTTGCCGCCGTCGTCGCGGAACACGCCCATCAATTCACCGCCGTCGCCTTTGACGTCGGGATACAGCGTGCAGGTTTGCGTTTCGATCTGCCACATCTCGCTGCCGGCGCGCAGCGTCCAGACGTTGTCGCCGCCGGACAGCAATTCGATTTCCACTTCATCGGCCGGCATCTCGGTCAGGTCGATGCGGCGCATGCAGTCCGGCAGGCGCTGCATGATCAATTCCACCCTGGCTTCCTTGCTCCAGAAATGCTTCTGCGCCCGATGGATGGTCAGCGCATGGTTGCCGACCGGACCGTCCGCATAATACGAGGCGCTGTCGTCGACGCACGCGGCCAACAGCAAAGGCATCAGGACGATCAGGATTTTGCGCATGGAGTTCCCATAGGGTAGCTATCTGTTTTGTAACATTATAGCTGCCCTGCGGGAATCTTCACTGCATCAGAAACGGTAGCCGATACCGACGCCGACCAGCACCGGATCGACTTTCACGCGGCTGGCCTTGGCGCCGCCGATGAACACGTCGCTGCGCAGCTGCAGTTTCTTCACGTCGAAGTTGATCGACCAGTTTTTGTCGATCGCCACATCGGCGCCCGCTTGCAGCGCGAGGCCGAAGCTGTCATGTTCCAGGCTGGCCGCGCCGTTCAGCAGGTTCACACCGGAGAAGGTGGTGTAGTTCACGCCCGCGCCCACATACGGACGGAAGGTGGCGTCCGGCGCGAAGTGGTACTGCACCGTCAGCGTTGGCGGCAGGTGCTTGATGGTGCCGATCTTGGCGCCGTCCAGCGACACGTCATGCTTTTGCGGATAGGTCAGGATCAGTTCGGTCGCGATGTTCTTGGTGAAGAAATAGGAGACGTCGAATTCCGGAATGGTCTTGCTGCTGACGGTCAGGCGATCGGAGGCGCCGGTGCCGCCCACGGGGTCGGACTTGTCGGCGGGATCGATATGCACAGCACGCACACGCACCAGCCATGGGCTTTCTTCGGCCATGGCGTTACCGGTGATCAGGGTCAGGGCTGCCAGTACTGCTGCTGTTACGGTCTTACTCATTTTACTTCCCTCTTTGTCGTCGTTTAGTAACGTAGGAAAGTCTATTGATGCACCGCACTAAAAACATTGATCCAAGTCAAAATTTTCCGAGAGTGAAATAGTGGTAGTATGACCAGCGGTCGATTTTGGCAACCTACAAACAGGAGATTTGGATGGCTAAGCTCAACATCAACGGCGAGGTAAGAGAGTACGAAGCAGAGGCGGATACACCGCTGCTGTGGGTGATCCGCGAACAGCTGGAACTCACCGGCACCAAGTACGGCTGCGGCATGGCGCAATGCGGCGCCTGCACCGTGCATATCGACGGCCAGCCAATCCGCAGCTGCGTCTATCCGGCGTCGGCCGTCACCGCCACGCAGAAGATCACCACCATCGAGGGCCTGTCCAAGGACGGCTCGCATCCCATTCAAAAAGCATGGGCGGCGCTGGATGTGCCGCAGTGCGGCTTCTGCCAGTCCGGCATGATCATGGCCGCCGCCGCGCTGATACGCGACAAGCCCAAATGCACCGACGCCGACATCGACGCGGCGATGACCAATATCTGTCGATGTGGCACCTACAACCGCGTGCGCAAGGCGATCCACGTCGCGGTGCGCGGCGGCGATCCGGCCAGCGCCGGCCTGGCGATTCAACGCATCGAAGGGAGCAAGGCATGAACGCGCCGCTTTCCCGCCGCGGTTTCCTGAAGATGACCGGCGGCCTGGTCGTCGCTTTCCATATTCCGTTCGAGGCCATGGCTGCGGAGCAGAAGCCAATCGCCAAGGGCGCGGCCGAGTCCACGCCGGAAGTCAACGCCTGGGTGGTCATCAAGCCCGATGACAGCATCGTGATCCGCATCGCCCGTTCCGAGATGGGGCAGGGTACGCTGACCGGCCTGGCGCAGCTGGTGGCGGAAGAACTGGACGCCGACTGGAGCAAGGTCACCACCGAATATCCATCGCCGGGACAGAACCTGGCGCGCAAGCGCGTGTGGGGCAGCTTCTCCACCGGCGGCAGCCGTGGCGTGCGCGAGTCGCACGACTATGTGCGGAAGGGTGGCGCCATCGCGCGCACCATGCTGGTCCAGGCCGCGGCCGATGCGTGGAAGGTGTCGGCGTCCGAATGCGTGGCCGCAGCCAGCGTCATCACGCACACGCCATCCGGCCGCACCGTCAGCTACGGCAAGGTGGCCGATGCCGCCGCCAAGCTGACCGCGCCGACCGACATCGCGCTGAAAGATCCGAAGGACTGGAAGCTGGCCGGCAAGCGCCTGGCGCGTCTCGACACGGTCGACAAGACCACCGGCGCGCAGATCTACGGCATGGACATCAGGATGCCGGGCATGCTGAATGCGGCCATCAAGGATTGCCCGGTGTTCGGTGGCACGGTGAAGAGCTTCGACGCTTCCACCATCGAGAAACGTCCCGGCGTGAAGAAGGTATTCAAGCTGGGCGACAGCGCCGTGGTGGTAGTGGCCGATACCTGGTGGCGCGCCAAGTCCGCACTCGACGCGTTGAACATCGAATGGGACAAGGGACCGAACGCCAAGCTGTCCAGCAAGGACATCGCCGCCACGCTGAAGGCCGCACTGGATGCGCCGGAAGCGGTGGTGGGCAACTCGAACGGCGACGCCAAGGCGGCCATCGCCAGCGCCCCGCGCAAGATCGAGGCTGTGTATTCATTCCCGTGGCTGAATCACGCCACCATGGAAACCATGAACGCCACCGCGATCTGGACGTCGGAGCGCTGCGAAGTGTGGACACCGACGCAGAACGGCGAGGCCGCGCTGGCCGCCACGGCGGAAGCAGCCGGTCTGCCGGCCGCCAAGTGCGACGTCTACAAGATGCACCTGGGCGGCGGCTTTGGGCGGCGCGGCGCCACGCATGACTGGGTGACGCAGACGGTGAAGATCGCCAAGGAATTCCCCGGCACGCCGATCAAATTGATCTGGACGCGCGAGGAAGACATGCTGCACGGCCGCTACCACCCGATCACGCAGTGCAAGCTGACGGCTGGCCTGGACGCCAAGGGCAATGTGACGGCGCTGCACATGCGCATCGCCGGCCAGTCGATCCTGGCGTCGCTCGGTTCCACGCTCAAGGATGGCAAGGACCCGGTGGTGTTCCAGGGCTTGAACGCGCCGGGACCGGAAGCGTCCATCGGCTACAGCTTCCCCAACCTGCTGGTGGACCATGCGATGCGCAATCCGCCGGTGCCGGCTGGTTTCTGGCGCGGCGTGAACCTGAACCAGAATACGATTTACCTCGAATGCTTCATGGACGAACTGGCGCATGCGACCAAGCAGGACCCGCTGGCCTTCCGCCGCAAGATGATGGCCGATCATCCCAAGCACCTGGCCGTGCTGAACGCGGTGGCCGAGAAGATCGGCTGGAACAAGCCGGCGCCGAAGGGCGTGTATCGCGGCCTGGCGCAGACCATGGGCTTCGGCAGCTACGTGGCCGCATGCGCCGAAGTGTCGGTGGATCGTAAGACCGGCAAGGTGAAGATCCACCGCATCGTCGCCGCCACCGATCCGGGCTACGCGGTGAATCCGCAGCAGATCGAGGCGCAGGTGGAAGGTTCCTTCGTCTATGGCTTGTCCGCATCGCTGTACGGCGAGTGCACGCTGAAGGATGGCCAGATGGAGCAGCAGAACTTCGACACCTACCAGGTGATGAAGCTGGATGAGATGCCGAAAGTGGAATCGATCATCATGCCGTCCGGCGGCTTCTGGGGCGGCGTGGGCGAGCCGACGATTGCGGTGGCCGCTCCTGCGGTGCTGAACGCGATCTTCGCCGCCACCGGCAAGCGCGTGCGCGATCTGCCGCTGAAGAACCACAATCTGGTGAAGAAGGCCTAGCATGAAGGCGCGCAGGCGCAGTGGCGTAGCGAGGGCGTTGGCCCTGGCCGCGCTGCTGCCCGGCGCGTTCGCAGTCGCTTCGTCTGCTGTTAAGCCGTTCGTCGTGGCCGGCGACGGCATCGCGGCACCGCTGCCCGGCGCAACGGCCGGCGATGCGGTGCGCGGCCGCGCCATCGTGGCCAATCGCCAGGTTGGCCTTTGCCTGCTGTGCCACACCGGTCCCATTGCGGAAGAACGCTTTCAAGGCAACCTCGCACCGGACCTGCAAGGCGCCGGCCAGCGTTGGACCGCCGCCCAGCTTCGGCTACGCATCGTGGACGCCAGCCACTTCAACCCATCGACCATCATGCCCTCCTACTACAAGACCGAAGGCCTGAACCGCGTAGCCTCCGGCTACCAGAACAAAACCATTCTCACCGCGCAGCAGATCGAAGACGTCATCGCCTGGCTGCAAACGCTGAAGGAAAGCGCGCCATGAAACGCCGCGACCTGCTCGGCCTGACGCTGCTGGCGCTGGTGCGTCCTGCCTCCGCCACGCCGGCGGAAATGGCGGCCGCCATCAACACCTTCACCGGTGGCGCCAAACCGCAGGAAGGCAAAGTCACCTTCGACGTCGCGCAGCTGATCGACAACGGCAATGCTGTTCCCGTCACCATCACCGTCGACAGCCCGATGAGCGCGGCGGATCACGTCCGCGCCATCGCCATCTTCACCGAGCGCAATCCGCAAACCGATGTGGCGATTTTCACGCTGGGACCGCGCGCCGGCAAGGCGGAAGTCTCCACCCGCATCCGCCTCGCCACTTCGCAGCGGTTGATGGCCTTGGCGCGCATGAGCGACGGCAGCTACTGGTCGCACGGTGTGGACGTTATCGTCGCGCTGGCGGCGTGCGTGGAAGGTGAGGCGCCCTGATGGCCCGCGCACTGATCCACATGCCGGCCACGGCGAAGCGCGGTGAGATTATCGAGATCCGCGCGCTGATCGGCCATCCGATGGAAACCGGCTACCGCGTCGGCGCGGATGGCAAGCTGCTGGCGCGTGACATCATCCGCAAGTTCGTTTGCCGTTACAACGGCGAGCAGGTCTTCGGCGCCGAGCTGCATCAGGCCATATCGGCCAATCCCTACATCGCCTTCTTCACGGTCGCCACGGAAAGCGGCACGCTGGAATTCACCTGGGAGGGCGACAACGGCTTTGCGCACAGCGAGAAGGCGAATCTGACGGTGAGCGCATCATGAAGCTGGCGCTGGTCCTCGCCATGGTTGCCGCTTCCGCGATGGCCGCCGACGACCGTCGCTCCGGCGCGGAATTCATGAGCGCCGCCACGCAAGCCATGCAGCGCGATGATGCGCAGAATCCGGGCATGTTGTGGATCGCCGGTGGTGAGGCGCAGTGGAATACGTCCTGCGTTGCATGCCATGGCGACGCGCGCAGCAGTATGCGCGGCGTGGCCGCGCGCTTTCCGGCATTCGATGCGGGTAGCGGCAAGGTGGTGAATCTGGGCCAGCGTATCAACATCTGCGTTGAGCGGAAGCTGCATGCCACGCCGTTGCGTTTGGAAAGCGAGGAGCTGCTTGGGCTGGAGGCTTATGTGGCGATGCAGTCGCGCGGCATGCCGGTGACGCCGCCGCAGGATGTGGAAACCCGCGCCGCCGCTGCGCGCGGGGAGCGGTTGTACAACCAGCGCATCGGTCAGCTGAATCTGTCGTGCGCGCAGTGCCACGACCAGCAATGGGGCAAGCGCCTGGCGGGCAGCACGATTCCACAGGCGCATGCGAGCGCGTATCCGATCTATCGGTTGGAATGGCAGGCGATGGGATCGTTGCAGCGGCGCCTGCGCAACTGTATGAGCGGCGTCCGCGCCGAAGTACCCCGCTTCGGCGCGCAGGAACTGACGGAGCTGGAAGCCTGGCTCGCGATACGCGACCAAGGAATGCAAATAGAATCGCCAGGGGTGCGGCCCTAGCAGGCCGCCAACCCGCACTGCGGCAAAAAGGGGGCTGACCCCGTCCAGGGTCAGACCCCCGCGTCCGGGCTGCGGGTCCACGTCTCAATCATAGTAAGGAGATGAGCATGTTGAGAATGATGATGATTGTTGCCTTAACCACCGCGCCGGGTTTAACGCGGGCCGAACCCACCACCGGCGCACGCCTGGCCGCCACCTGCGCCGCCTGCCACGGCACCGCCGGCAACACCCAAGGCAGCACGCTCCCCCGCCTCGCCGGTCAGTCGCAGCAAACGCTATCCGCCACCCTGCACGCCTTCAAAACCGGCCAACGCGAATCCACCATCATGACGCAAATCGCCAAAGGCTACACCGACGAACAGCTCGAACTGCTGGCCGCCTACTTCGCAGCACAAAAATCCGGAGGCCGCCCATGAAGCGCCGCCAATTCATCCAGGCAGCCGGCGCCAGCGCGCTGCTCGCCGGCTGCACCACCATCACCGGCCAGGCCAAACCGCAAGTGGTGGTCATCGGCGGCGGCTACGGCGGCGCCACGGCCGCCCGCTATATCCGCATGTGGAGCGACAACAGCATCGCCGTCACGCTGATCGAACCCAACGCCAGCTTTATTTCCTGCCCACTCTCCAACCTCGTGCTGGGCGGCTCGCGCCAGATCGGCGACCTGACCATGTCCATCAACGCGCTGGCCGACAAGCACGGCGTGCGCATCGTGCGCGACACCGTCACCAACATCAACGCCGACAAACGCACGCTGGCGCTGGCCGGCGGCGAAACGCTGAGCTACGACCGCCTGATCGTCTCGCCCGGCGTCGACTTCATGTGGGACCAGTTGCCCGGCATGCTCAAACCCGGCGCGCAGGACACCATCCTCCACGCCTGGAAAGCCGGCGCTCAAACCGTCGCCCTGCGCGCGCAACTGGAAGCGATGCCGGACGGCGGCGTCTACGCCATGACCATCCCGCCGGCCCCATACCGCTGCCCGCCCGGTCCCTACGAACGCGCATCGCAGATAGCCTTCTACTTCAGCCGCCACAAGCCCAAGTCCAAGGTGCTGATCCTGGACGCCAATGACGACGTGGTCTCCAAAGGCCCGCTGTTCAAGAAGGTATGGCGCGAGCGCTACGCCGGCATCATCGACTATCGGCCATCCTTCCGTACCGCCGACGTGGACGCCGCCGCCCGCACCGCCATCTCCGAACTGGGCGACAAGGTGCAGGCCGATGTGCTGAACGTAATCCCACCGCAGCGCGCCGGCAGCATCGCCGTGCGGAGCGGCCTGGCCAACGTCAATGCGCACTGGTGCGGCGTGGACTTCCTCACTTTCGAATCGACACAGGCGAAGAACATCCACGTGCTGGGCGACGCCATCGCCGTCGCGCCGCTGATGCCCAAGTCCGCGCACATGGCCAACCAGCACGCCAAGGTGTGCGCGGCGGCCGTGGTGGACCTGCTCAGCGGCCGCGCGCCCGATGCGCATCCCATGCTGACCAACACCTGCTACAGCTTTGTCTCCGACCATGACGTGATACACGTCGCCTCGGTCCACGCGTATGACGCGGCGAAGAAGACGCTGCTGGTGGTCTCCGGCTCCGGCGGCGTATCGTCCGGCCCCAGCGCGCTGGAAGGCGAGTATGCGATGAACTGGGCTCACAACATCTGGGCCGATACGCTGGGCGCCTGACTTACCAGCCGCCTCCCGCTGCGCGGAAGGTGGCGACGGCGGCGCGGGCGTTGTCCGCGTTCACGCGTGCCATCTGGTCGCGGGAGGCGAGCAGCTGGCGCTGTTCTTCCAGCACTTCGTACAGGCTGACGGCGCCGCCCTTGTAGGCCAGTTCGGAGGCGTCGCGGGCGCGGATGTGGGCGTCCACTTCGTCGGACAGTTCGGCATGCTGGGCTTCCAGTTGCGTGAGGGTGATGACGGCGTTCTCCACATCTTCCGCCGCACGCAGTACGGCCTTGCGGTAGGCGGCCAGTGCCTCCGCGTTGGCGCCCCTGGCGCGGGCGACGTCGGCGTCGATGCGGCCGAAGTCGAACAGTCGCCAGCGCAGGCCGGCCGCCACCTGTGGCTGCAGCGAGGCGGCGCTCAGCAGACCGTTGGCGCCAAGGCTGCTGAGGCCCAGCAGGGCGGACAGCGTGACCTTCGGATAGTACTCCGACATCGCCGCGCCGATCTGCGCGTTGGATGCGGCCAGGCGGCGCTCGGCCGCAATCACGTCCGGCCGCCGGCGCAGCAGGTCCGCCGGCCCTTGCGACAGCTCGATTGCCGGCACACGCGTCTCCGGCGCCACCGTGGCGTTCTCGCCGCGAGCACCCGCCGGCGGTGTCGCGCCAACCATGGCGTCCGGCTGACCCGCGATCGGCGTCGCCGCATCGGCAGCCACCGACGCGCCGGCGGCTGTCGTCGCCAGCTCCGCCGCATACGTGCCTGGCGCAGCGCCCATCAGCACATCCAGCCGATTCAGCTGCACCTCCAGCTCGATGCGCAGCGGCGGCACGGTGGCGCGAGCCTGCGCCACCAGCGCCTCGGCCTGCGCCGACTCGCGGCTGGACGCCAGCCCATCCGCCAGACGCAAACGCACCAGTTCCAGCAAGCGCCCGTTGTTGGCAATCTGCTCCTGCGCCAGAGCGATGCGCCGCTGTGCGCCACGCACGCGGAAGTAGGCATCAGCCGCTTCCGCCGTCACCGACACCCGCACGCCCAGCCGATCCGCCTCCGCGGCCTGCGCTTCCGCACTGGCAGCCTGTGCGCCATCGCGCAGACCGCCCGCCACATCCAGCTCCCAGCTGGCGCCCAGCCCCGCGTCGTAAATCGACTGCTCACGGTTATACCCGGGGAAGCTGCTGGCGATCTTGCCGATCGGGCTGTTTACCGACTGCCGCTGATGCGCCACGCTGGCCGATACGCCGCCTTCCGGCAGCAACCGCGCATCCGCCATGCGCGCCGCCGCCCGCGCCTGATCCACGCGCGCCATTGCCGCCGCCAAGTCCAGGTTCTGCGCCAGCACCCGCGCCACGATGCGCTGCAGGGCCGGATCGTCAAAGCCGTTCCACCATGCGTCCAGCGCCGGCGCCGGCAAGGTCGCCTGGCGTTCGGCCAGCGCGCCCGACGAGTGATAGGCCGCCGCCAGCGACGCATCCGGCCGCTGGTACGCCGGCCCGGTCGCGCATCCCGTCAGCGCGGTCAGGGCCAGCAGACCGGCGCTGGCCAGCCGCATTGTCTTGTCCATTTTGCACTCCCTTAAAAAGTCTGTTGCAAGTTGATACTAACAAGTATATGCTTGTTTTGATGACGACTGCAATCAATAAATTTTTGAAGGACGAGAACCATGCTTAAGACGAATCTGAGCGCCATGCCATGCCCGATCGCGCGCAGTCTGGACCGGGTGGGCGAGTGGTGGAGCATCATGATCCTGCGCGAATGCTTTTACGGCGAGACGCGCTTCGACGGCTTCAAGAAAAGCCTGGGCATCGCACCCAATATGCTGACCCGCCGCCTGAACGATCTGGTGGACGCCGGCCTGCTGGAACGCCGCCGTTATTCGGAAAAACCGCCGCGCGATGAATATCTGCTGACCGATATCGGCCGCGATTTCCGCCCGGTGATGCTGGCCATGCTCGCCTGGGGCAACAAGCACTTCGCGCCGGAAGGCAAGGCCATCATCCTGCGCGACAGCGTGACCGGCGAGGAAGCCGATCCGGTGCTGATGGACGCCAATACCGGCCTGCCCATCGACCTGGCGCGCCACTTCACCGCCGCCGGCCCCGCCGCCACCGCATCCACCCACCTGCGCATGCAGCGCGCAGCGGAACGGCGCGCCGCCGCCAAGGGAGAATGAACATGACCACGACTCCCAATCGCAAGCGCCTGATCACGCGCGCAGTCATCGCCGCCATCGCCATCGGCGCCGTGGGCTTCGGCTACCACTGGTGGAGCACCGGCCGCTTCGTGGAAGACACCGACGACGCCTACATCGGCGGCAACGTGACGGTGATCGCGCCGAAAGTGGCCGGCTACATCGCCAGACTAGAGGTAAGCGACAACCAGCTGGTGCATGCCGGCGACGTGATCGCCCGCCTCGATGACCGCGACTACCGCGCCGCGCTGGCCAAGGCCGAAGGCGCGGTGGCCGCCGCCCAGGCCACGCTGGCCAACCTGGACGCCACGCGCCAGTTGCAGGATGCGGTGATCGGCCAGGCCCGCGCCGGCGTCAACGCCAGCAGCGCCGAGACGGCGCGCGCCCGCGATGACCAGACGCGCTACCAGAACCTGTCCGCCAAGGCGGCCGTATCGCTGCAAAGCTCGCAGAAGGCCGACGCCGAATACAAGCAGGCGCTGGCCGGCGACCAGAAAGCGCAGGCGCAGCTGACCGCCGCCCAGCGCGAGCTGGACGTGATCGGCACCCGCAAGCAGCAGGCGCAGGCAGCGCTGGAGCAGGCGATGGCGGAACGCGATCTGGCGCGCCTGAATGTGGAGTACACCGTGCTGCGCGCGCCGATCGACGGCGTGGTCGGCAACCGCCGCGCGCGCGAAGGCGCTTATGCCACGGTCGGCAATCAGTTGTTGTCCATCGTGCCGGCGCGCGGCCTGTGGGTGGACGCCAACTTCAAGGAAGGCCAGCTGGCGCGCTTCCAGCCCGGCCAGCGCGCCACCATCGTGGCCGATGTGATGCCCGGCCATGTCTTCCATGGCACCGTGGCCAGCCTGGCGCCGGCCACCGGCGCGCAATTCAGCGTGCTGCCGCCGGAGAACGCCACCGGCAACTTCACCAAGATCGTCCAGCGCGTGCCGGTGCGGATTGTGCTCGATGAACGCGACGGCGCCCTGGGTACGCTGCGTCCCGGCCTGTCGGTCAACGCCGAGATCGACGTGCGCCGCGCGGACGGACAGCCATGAGCAGCGGCGCCTCCGCAGCGCTTGCCGAGGTTGCCCCGCCGCCCGCCGCAGCAGCATGGGCGCCGTCGCAGCTGACCATGCAGCAGAAGGTGCTGGCCTTCGCCACCATGTGCGTCGGCATGTTCATCGCGCTGCTGGACATCCAGATCGTTTCGGCCTCGCTGCGCGACATCGGCGGCGGCCTGTCCGCCGGCGCCGATGAAACGGTGTGGATACAGACCAGCTACCTGATCGCCGAGATCATCGTCATCCCGATGTCCGGCTGGCTGTCGCGCGTGTTCTCCACGCGCTGGCTGTTCGCCGGCTCGGCCGCCGGCTTCACCGTCGCCAGCATGTTGTGCGGCATGGCGTGGGACATCAACAGCATGATCGCCTTCCGCGCACTGCAAGGCTTCATCGGCGGCTCGATGATCCCGATGGTGTTTACCACCGCGTTCTATTTTTTTCCCGGCAAGCAGCGCGTGATCGCCGCCGCCACCGTCGGCGCGCTGGCTTCGCTGGCGCCGACGCTCGGTCCCACGGTGGGCGGCTGGATCACCGACCATTTCAACTGGCACTGGCTGTTCTTCATCAACCTGGTGCCGGGCGTGTTTGTCGCCGTGGTGGTGCCGATACTGGTGAAGATCGACCGGCCCAACCTGAACCTGATCAAGGACGCCGATTACTTCGGCATCGTGCTGATGTCGCTGTTCCTCGGCTGCCTGGAATACACGCTGGAAGAAGGTCCGCGCCTGGACTGGTTCGGCGACCACGTGATCCTGGCCACCGCCTGGATCTCCGGCCTGACCGGCATCGGCTTCATCTGGCGCAGCATGACGTATGCGCATCCCATCGTCGACCTGCGCGCGCTGAAGGACCGCAACTTCGCGCTGGGCTGCTTCTTTTCCTTCGTCACCGGCATCGGCATCTTCGCCACCATTTACCTGACGCCGCTGTTCCTCGGCCGCGTGCGCGGCTTCAGCGCGCTGGAGATCGGCCTGGCCGTGCTGTCCACCGGCGTATTCCAGATCATGTCGATTCCGTTGTATTCGTGGCTGGCCAACCGCGTCGACCTGCGCTGGCTGATGATGGTGGGGCTGGCGATGTTCGCCGTCTCGATGTGGAACTTCGCGCCGATCACGCACGACTGGGGCGCGGACCAACTGATGCTGCCGCAAGCCCTGCGCGGCATGGGCCAGCAGTTCGCCGTGGCGCCCACCGTCACGCTGACCTTGGGCGGGCTGGCGCCGGAGCGCCTGAAGCTGGCCTCCGGCCTGTTCAACCTGATGCGCAACCTGGGCGGCGCCATCGGCATCGCCGCCTGCGCCACGCTGATCAACGACCGCACCAACCTGCACTTCCAGCGGCTGGCCGAGCACCTCAACGCCGGCAATGAAGCGATGGGGCAGATGCTGTCCGGCGCCGGCAGCAGCCTGCTGGCGTGGGGCGTGGACGCCGGCAGCGCGCAGGCCGGCGCGCTGCGCCAGCTATGGACGCTGACCATGCGCGAAGCGCAGACGCAAACCTTCGGCGACGTGTTCCTGTGTGTAATGGCGTGCTTCGTGATCGCCTTCGCGATGGTGCCGCTGATGCGCAAGGTGACGCCGCCGAAAGCGCCGTCCGCCGACGCCCACTGACCGTCAGCGGTAGCGCGCCAGGATCTGATCGATACTGCCATCCTTGATGAGCGTATCGATCGTCCGGCTGACTTCATCGAACGGGATGGCGGATTTCTGCGAGAACGCGCACTGCGCCTTGTAGGCCGAGAACACCAGGTCGCCGCGCACCTTCATGCCGGGATTGATGCGGTGCTGGTAGTTCAGCGTGGCCTCGCTGATCATCGTGTACGGCACCTTGCCGGCCACCATCTGCTGGATATTGGCCTCCATGCTCGGCGCGTCGGTGCGCTTGAAGCGCGCGCCCAGCACCAGCTCCACGCGCTGGTAGCGGTAGCCCAGCACCGTGCCGACCTGGCGGTCGCGCAAGTCCTTGAGGGAGCGCAGGCGCGGCGCATCGCTGCGGGCGGCGATCATTTCGGCATCCGGGAACAGCGGCGGGCTCCAGTTGTAGTCGCCGTCGATCCAGAACGGCATCACATAGCACATGGCGTCGGCGCGGCCGCCGGTCAGCGCCGGCGTCACTTCCGGCACGTCCGCGTTGAGGTAGACCGGGCGGCGACCCAGCCGCTGCGCCAGCACGTCGCCGAAATCCTTGACGATGCCGCCGGCGATGGCGCCGTTCTGGAAGCGCGCGATCGGCATGGCCTGGTCCACGGGCGCCAGCATCACCAGCTCGCCGGGGCCGGCCAGCGCGGCGGCGCACAGCATCGGCAGGGGCAGAAAAAATAGGCGGGATCGGGAAGGCATGGCTTATTATAGCCGCTGTATGTTGGACCCCGCACATGCAGGCCCAAGCGCCTGTGGCACGCTGTAACTCCTCGATCACAAGCAAGGAGTATCGTCATGACCAAGGAATTGCAAGACAAACGCATTGCAGTGCTGATGACCGACGGCGTCGAGCAGGTGGAGTACACCGGCCCGCGCGCCTTCCTGGAACAGCAGGGCGCCAAGGTAACGTTGATTTCGACCAAGCAAAAGGGCGAGCAGGTGCAGGGCTTCAACCACGCCGATCCGGCCGACCAGTTCACCGTCGAGCTGAACGTGCGCGACGCCCGTCCCGGCGAATTCGACGCGCTGGTGCTGCCGGGCGGCGTGGCCAATCCCGACGCGCTGCGCCTGCATGCCGAAGCGATCACCTTCATCCGCGAATTCGGCCGCGAGAACAAGCCGATCGCCGCCATCTGCCACGGCCCGTGGACGCTGATCGACGCCGACCTGGTCAAGGGCAAGCAGATGACCAGCTGGCCGTCGCTGCAATTGGACCTGCAAAACGCCGGCGCCCAGTGGCGCGACGCCGAAGTGGTGGCCGACGGCAAACTCATCACCAGCCGCAAGCCGGACGACATCCCGGCCTTCAACCAGGCGCTGAAGCAGGCGCTGGCGGCGTAACTCTTTCTGCGCGGCAAACGGGCGCTCGGTCGCGCAGGACCATCGTAGACTAAGGTGAACATCGAGCTCATGCGTCTAAAACACAGGAGATCATCATGCAACATACCCTCACAGCCGTATTTGAAACCCGCGCCGAAGCCAGCCTGGCCCGGGACGAACTGGTGCACAACGGCTTTGACCGCGACAGCATCCAGATCCACGACTCCGGCAGCGTAGCCGGCACCGCGCGCATCGACGACGACGCGTCCATCCTCGGCAACGTCAAGAAAATGTTCAGCGACATGCTGGGCCGCGACCACGCCGACCAGCACGTGTATGCCGAAGCGCTGAACCGCGGCCACACCGTGCTGGCGCTGGACACCGCGACGCTGGAGGAATCCGAACGCGCCGCCGACATCATCGAAGACTTCAACCCGATCGACATCGACGAGAGCGAAACCATGTGGCGCGCCAGCGGCTGGGGCGCGGACGTGCTGCGCAGCGGCGTCGGCATGCAGCAGACCAGCATCGGCTCGCAGCAGGCAGCACCCGAGCAGCACGGCATCCGTCCGCGCGAGGACGCGGTGGTGTTCGCGCGTTCCGAACAGGTGGTGCTGGCGCCGGGATCGATGCAGCGCGGCTCCGTGGCCAGCGGCACGGTGACGCCGGCCGCCGAAGCGGTGGCCGACATCCAGAACACCGTGCAGCGCAGCGGCATGCGCATCTATCCGCGGGACGCCGGCATCAACCAGGACAGCATGAACATCCTGACCGGTAACGACGACGCCGAAGACGACCATTTCCGCTCGCACTGGGAAAAGACCTACACCGGCGGCACCTACCAGGAGGTGGAACCGGCCTACCGCTACGGCGAATCGATGGCCGGCAATCCCGGCTACCAGGACAAGCCGTGGGATGAAGCGGAACCGCACCTGCGCTCGCAGTGGGAGACGCAGCACCCGCAGTCGACCTGGGACAAGTTCAAGCTGGCGGTGAAGGAAGGCTGGGACCGCGTGACGAAGTAAGGTTGTTCAAGGTCAAAAACTGAAGTATTCATCGTGACATCATCGGGGACTTGCGCAGCCTGTTCGGTTGCGCGCTTCCCCGATGGATGCCCACGATGGAAAAACTGCTGCCCTACTACGAACGCGAGTTAAGCATGCTGCGGCGCGCTGGCGCCGAGTTTGCGGGACGCTATCCCAAGCTGGCGGGCAGCCTGCAAATCCGCGGCGAAAGCTGCGCCGATCCCCATGTCGAACGATTGATCCAGGCCTCCGCGTTCCTCAACGCGCGCGTGGCCAAACTGCTTGACGACGGCTACTCCCACTTTACCGAAGCGCTGCTTGGCATGCTGTACCCGCACTATCTGCGGCCGATTCCCGCGTGCTCGATCGCGCACATCGACTACAGCGGCGCCAGGGCCAATGAAATCAGCAGCGTGAACGTGCTGCCGCGCGGCGCGGCCATGAAGGCGCTGGGGCAGGGCGCGGTGGCGTGTCGTTTCCGCACCGTGTATGACGCCACCGTGGCGCCGGTGCTGATCAGCGCCGCATGGTTCGAGCCGTACATCCAGACACCGACGTCGCTACCGCTGCCGCCGGACGCCGGCTCCGCCATCTGCTTCACGATTGAAAGTACCACCGCCGGCCGTTCGCTGGCCGCCCTGGGGCTTTCCACGCTGCGGGTCTTCATCGACGGCGAAGCATCGCTGCGCGCCACGCTGCGTGACGCGCTGTTCATGCATACCGCCTGCGCGTGCATCGAAGCGGACGAGCAGTGGCGCATGCTGGAGCGCATACCGCTCGCACCGGTGGGTTTCGCGGACAACGAGGCATTGCTGCCCGCCGCGCCGTCCGAACATGCGGCCTACCGCTTGTTGAGCGAGTACTTCGCCTTTCCGGAAAAGTTCGACTTCTTCGATATCGACCTGACCGCACTCGCCGTGCCAGAAAGCTGCAACCGCCTGACCCTGCGGCTGGTGCTGTCCGATGTGCGGCCAGACACGCCTGCCGCCCGTATCCTGCGTTCACTGACGGCGGATAACACGCTGCTGGGCTGCACACCCATCGTCAACCTTTTCCCACATCCCGCCACGCCGATCCGCATCACCCACACCCGCAGCAGCTACCCGTTGATGCCGGACGAGATAGCAGGCAGCGCCTGCGAGATCTACAGCATCGACAGCGTGCAGCTATCGCGCAAGTCGCCGGATGGCAGCGAGGTGACCGAATTCTTCCCCTACTACTCGCTGCGCCATGGCGACGCCGGCGACAGGAAAGGTCGCTACTGGCTGGCGCAGCGCGATGAACTGATGACCGCAGGCCTTGAATACTCACTGTCGCTGGTCGACCGCGCGTTCTCTCCACTGCGCATGAACAGCGGCACCGCATCCATACGCCTCACCTGCACCAACCGCAACCTGCCGCACGGCTTGCAGTACGGACGCGCAATGGGCGACCTGAGCACCGAAAGCGCCATCGGCAGCTTCCCGATCCGCATGCTGCGCCGGCCGACCGTATCGCACCGCCTGTCATCGGAAGGCGGCCGGCAGTGGGGACTGATCGCGCACCTGGCGCTGAACCACCGCTCGCTGACACAGGAGGGCCTGCCTGCGTTGAGCGCCATGCTGCGCCTCTACGCCCAGCAGGACAGCACCGTATCCCAGCGCATGATCGACGGCGTCACCGCGCTGTCGCATCGTCCCGCAACGGCGTGGCTGCGGCAGGCGCAGGGCAATGCCTACCTGCGCGGAATCGAGGTTCAAGTGTCGCTTGACGAGGAAGCCTACGCCGGCACCGGCATCCACGCGTTTGCGCAGATCCTCGACCACCTGTTTGGACTGCACGTGCACCTGAACAGCTTTACGCGACTGATCGTGCTGTCCCACGTCACCGGAAAGGAGTTGCTGCGATGCGCACCTCGCAACGGCGCTCTGACACTGGCGTGATCAGCCACCTGCTGGCCGATCCGCAGCGCTTTGAATTCTTTCAGGCGGTGCGGCTGATCGAGCGCTGGCGGCCGGGCAGCATCCGCTTCCGCAACCGGCTGGCGATGGGATTCCCGCCGAACCAGCTGGAGAACATCAGCAGCGATGATGCCAGCGTGCGCGTGACGCCCGCGTTCATGGGCATGCTGGGCAGCCAGGGCGTGCTGCCGTTGCATTACTCGGAACGTATCAACCGGCATGAGCGTGAACGCAACGACGGCGGCCCGCGCGCCTTCCTGGATGTGCTGTCGCATCGGCCGCTGTCTTTGTTCCACCAAGCCTGGGCTCACTATCGGCCCGATGAAAGCGAGGACTTTTTAACTGCGTTGACCGCGCTCGCCGGCGTGCATCCGGTAGACCACAGCATCGAACGCGAAACGCTGGCCTTCTACGCCATGCAGATTCGCAGCCGCGCAGTGCCTGCGCCAATGATGGCCGGCGTCTACACCGAATACTTCGGCGTGCCGTTCACGGTGGAGCAGCTGATCGGCGAATGGCAAACGCTTCCCGCCGAAGACCAGGCCAGTCTCGGACAAGTCAACGTCTCGCTGGGCGGCGGCGTCATGCTGGGAGCACGCACCTACCGCTGCGACGCGCGCGCGCGCCTGCGCATCGGCCCCATGGACAAACAAGCATACGAATGCTTCCTGCCGGAGCGCAGCGGCGCATGCAGCCTGGCATCCATGCTCGGCCTGCACTGCGGCGTCGGCATGTCCTACGAAGTACACCTGATCCTGCGCGCCGCCGATGCGCACGGCGCCAGCCTCGATGCCGGTAGCCGTTTGGGCGTGAACACAAGGCTGCTGACCGCACCGACCACGCAGGATAGCGACGAGTTGATGTATCTGCTGCATAGCTAAGGGGAGAGATTGTGGAAAGCGACAACGACTTCTTCAGCTTCATGGGCCTGGCCAAGGAACTGGTCACCAGCAACCGGCCCTTGCGGCTGCGCCTCGACCTGCCGGGCGGGATCAACGACGACATGCTGCTGCCGCAGCGCGTGTTCGGCTCCGAGACGCTGTGCGGCGGTATCGAATACCGCGTGTTGTGCGTCTCCTCCAATGTGCACCTGCCGCTGAAAGAAATGATCGCCGTGCCGGCAGCACTGCAATTCGTCACTGACCGTGGCGAATTGCGCAGTGTATGCGGCATCGTCACCGAAGCCGCTTCCGGCGACAGCGACGGCGGCCTTGCCAGCTACCAGCTGGTGCTACGCGACGCGCTGGCGATTTTGGAAAAACGCACCAACACCCGCGTGTTCCGCAACATGAACGAAGTGGAAATCGTCCAGCGCCTCCTCAACGAATGGCGGCAGAAAAGCGCCATCCTCGGCACCTGTTTCAAGCACGAGACCGATGAAGCCTTCGGCCAGCGCACCTATCCCCAGCGCGAATTCACCATGCAGCACAACGAATCGGACGCCTCCTTCATCCGCCGCCTGCTTAAGCGGCGCGGCATCGGCTGGTACATCCATGCCGATGGCGAGGCCGAAGCGCCTTCACACACGCTGGTACTGTTCAACAGCGCCGACAGCCTGCGCCAGAATGCCGCCGGCACCATCCGCTACCACCGCGACGCTGCGACCGAGGAACGCGACACCATCACTTCCTGGAGCGCGGTACGCAGCCTGCAACCGGGCATGGTGACGCGCCACAGCTGGGACTACCGCAACACCCAAGGGCGCGACTTCATGATGGCGCAAGCCAGCAGCGGCGTCGATCAAGGCCCCAGCGGCAACGAACTGGCCGCCACGCTTGACGACTACCAAGTCATGATGCCGCACGCCGGCGACGATAACGAAGACCTGTGCCGCCTGGGCCAGGTAAGCATGTACCGCCACGATTACGAGTCCAAATGCTTCCACGGCGAAGGCAGCGTGCGCGACCTGTGCGCCGGTGAATACTTCACGCTCGCCGAGCATCCGGAAGTGGACGAACACGCGCCAGAGGACCGCGACTTCGTCGTCACCGCCTTGCAGGTCACCGCGCAGAACAACCTGCCCAAAGCACTCGCTGCACGCGTCGAACGCCTGTTTACCCGCAGCCGCTGGATGCAAGGCGCGCAAGCACTGCAGATGCAGCAGGACGTCAGCGACAAAGTAGCCACCGGCCCGCTGCGCATGCACATCCAGTTCACCGCAGTGCGGCGCGGCGTGACCATCGTCCCCGCCTACGACCCGCGCACCGACCTGCCCCAAGTCCAAATGCAAAGCGCCATCGTCGTTGGCCCCGAAGGCGAGGAAGTGCATTGCGACCAACTCGGCCGAGTAAAAATCCGCTTCCCCGGAACGCGCACTACGGACCACGAAGAAGCCGCCGGCGCAGGCGCATCAGATACTGAAACTGATTCTGCCTGGGTACGTGTAGCCTCCAATTGGGCCGGCAATGGTCCCGGCGCTTTCCAGCAATGTGGCGCGATTGGATTGCCTCGTGTGGGCAGCGAAGTTTTGGTTAGCTTCCTTGGCGGAGATCCCGAAAAGCCTGTAATAGTTGCCCAGCTCTACAACCAAGAAGCACAACCTCCGGGATTGAGTAGCAAGGGTAGCCTTCCCGGGAATCGTTACATTTCGGGGATAAAAAGTCGTGAGATAAATGGCACACGTGGAAATCAGCTTGGGTTAGACGATACTAACGGACAAATCAGTGCACAACTATCCAGCGACCATGGAAACT
Organism: Duganella alba; assembly: GCF_009674495.1. Taxonomy (GTDB): domain Bacteria; phylum Pseudomonadota; class Gammaproteobacteria; order Burkholderiales; family Burkholderiaceae_D; genus Rugamonas; species Rugamonas alba. The sequence goes on from NZ_WKJN01000029.1 coordinate 57,709, forward strand.
CGCAGTTGAACCTCGGATTTTTAACCAAGCCGAGGTTCGATGGGGGTGGCCAGCCGAGAGGGCAAGGGGCTGAGCTATGCAGTGATCACGCAGTGGCTGTGCGAGGAGTGGAAGGCGTTCTAATTACTGCCGAGGAGCTTTCAACTAAAGGTACGCATTTAGATCGTGCCGCTATGAGTAATGTGGCGCAAAGACTTCAAAAGATTGCCGAGCAACTCTCACACTTTGCTTCGACGCATGCCCATGATGATGGTGACTCCGTTAGTTCATCGGATTTGATAAAGAAACTTCTTAGCTTGGAAGATCAGCCAGTACCAATTGTGGGCGTCTTTGGACCGGAAGGATTGGTCTTGGGAACTGCGCAGAATTTTTTATTGGATGCTTCAACGGGCGCGGACATTATCAGTGGGGCACATGCTCGCGTCAGTGCGGCAGGGCAGATCTCACTTCGTTCTGCAAATAGCATCAGCCTTTTTTCGAATGAAGGCGGAACGAAGATAACTGCGGCATCCGGCCGGATAGTGACGCAAGCCCAAAATGACGGAATAGAACTCCTGGCGAAAAAGGTATTCGACATCATCAGCACAAGCGACTGGATAAATCTTCGGGCTCAGCAGGGAATCCGTATAAACGGTGGTGGTAGCGAGTTAGTCATTGACGCGCAAGGCATCAAGGGCTACACGAATGGAAAGCACGAGATGCACGCAACCGTTCACGAAGCATTTGGAGCGCAATGCGCTTCTTCAGATCTTCGTCGCGAATTCCCTGAATTGTCAAAACTACTTGTAGACAAAACATGGGTGGAAGTCACGCTCATTAATGGAGAACTTCCCGCAAGTGGAGAGGCTTACATACTGACCGACGCAGATGGTGTAAAGCATCAAGGATCGCTTGATGAACAGGGCTTCGCTCGAATTGAATCGATAGTTTCAGGTCACTGCAAATTGGAGTTCCCTGAACTCGGTCAGGTTAGCGATCTTAGTGCCTGATTGCGTTTCAGTGAGGACCAAATGCCAAAAACCGAACAGACACCTCAGAGCCTCAAGGAGGGAATCAACATCCCTGCTGAGAAGCACACGACTATTCAGTTGATGTCTCCAAAGATTGAGCTGCTGATCGGTGGCCCCTACAAGGCTCCCGATGGCATGCATACCTACGGCCACATGGCACTAAGAGTGACCACTGCTAAGCAAGAAAAGATATATGACTTTGGCAGATATGGCAGAACTAATGGGGAATATAGTGCAGAAGGGGAAGGTATCCTTAGAGTTTGGAGTGACTTTGCTGCATACATCGACGGGGAGAACGCTACTGGGCGTATCACGAAAGGCTTCTCGTATAACGTCACAGAGGAGCAAGCAAATAAGATCTTTTCGCACTACGAATCCTTGACGGCCGGAGCAACAAAGCGTCGTGCGGCTCATCCCAAAGAAGAAGAATTTAAGTTGCCAAAGAACTATCATGCAATAACCAATAACTGCGTGACAATGTCGCTGTCTGGTGCACGTTTGGCCTTACCGGGCTTGGATGCTAATCCGGGGCCTTACAATGAAGGAAGAGGTATGAGTGAGGTTGAAAAAATCGCGGCACGCACCTCCAACTTTGGGTTCTGGCCGTCACATATTTTTATGCCTGCGGATGTCCAGCTCATGTTAGAGAAAGAAAAAAAATACACACCATCAAAAGTTCAAAGCTATGCAAAGGGCGCGAAATGAAAAGGAAAATTCTGCTGTATATGTTCGCCCTGTTTAGTGTCGTGTTTCTGATAGTCTTTCTTTGGGGAAAAGGAGCTATGAAAATGGACGGAAAGAAAGCGTATCGCCTTGAAGAACCGCTGCTGATTGAAGGCAAGGATCAGAACAGCTACTCATTACTGCCTCAAGGCACAGTCCTTTATTATGATAAGAGCTGGGATGAGGGGCACAGCACCTATCACGTCTATTTCAATGTCAAAGGCGACTTCAGAGCCACTATGGTACAGCCATCCGGTATTGATCCAGTCTGGATGAGAACTGTGCCTGGCGACGAACTACCTAAACTGCTTGCCGACTATCCAGTAAGTCTCGCAGAATTGACAGCTATTCTGAAGGCCAAGCGTGCGACGAAACAGGACCTCGTGCAGATCCTCCGCGACTGGAAAGACTGAAGATCAATGCACAAAAATTTTGGCCGAGCCAGTCGCTTGGTCTGAATAAGTCAAATGCGGCTTTAGCGCAAACCAAGGTATCTGACCTGCTACCCCAGTTTAGCGCGATGTTAAGCTAGAGTCTGCCAACTGGGAGGCGGACACGAAAAAGCGATTTACAGAGGAGCAGATTATTACGGTATTCAAAGAGGGGGCCGAAGCCGGTGCCAAATGTCGGACTGTAGTAGGGAATACGGTATTGAAGAGCCGACGTTCTACAACTGGAAAGCAAAGTTCGGTGGATGTGAAGAAAGTCGAGTCAGAAAACGCGATGCTCAAGCTGCTGTTGGCAAATGCGATGCTAGACAACGCTGCACTCAGGGATGTCGTTGGCCGAAAATGATTAGCCCCCAAGCAAAGCGGCTAGCTCTGTGACGCATTTGATGACTATCCATGAGTTAGGTGTGGCGCGGACTCGTAGGCTAATCAGCATCTCCAGATCGTTGTTCCAGTAAGCATCGACACTGCTGGACGACGGGCCATTGCTTGAGCGCCTGGCTGCACTGGCGCAGTAGAAACGCCGTTACGCTACCGGCATTTGCATGTGCCGCTACGTCGAGAGGGTTGGGAACTTAATTGCAAACGCACCTACCGCGTGTACCACGCGGTAGCTTAATGGTTCGTCGCCGCGAGCGTAAGCCTATCGTGGGCCTAGAGCCTCCACCTCCAGTTAGGGTACCCACCGTTGAGCCAAACCAGAGCTAGTTCGCATCCATGCTAATTAATTTTTAATCCTATGGAATAGGCTTTCCCATTGAAAATTGAGTAATTTGACACCGCTTTTTAGTTTTATTGTTGGGTCAGACAAAGGTGGTGGAAAGGGGCATGTTCATCCCGTCGAACCATGAGAGGTTTCACCTCGTGAATCAGCTCGGATGCAGACTTTTCCTGACTGGTGGGCATTTTCAGGAACCTCGCGCCATCCCATTCGTCAGGTAGGAAATGCAGTGCCGCCATTGCTCGGGGCAGTTGTAGGAAGGGAAATTATGAAACAGTTTTTTGGCGGCGAACGTCGGAGTCTGAAAGAAATCGTTGATATTTTAGGGCAAGATAATCTGTTTAACGATGAGATAAATGGTTTGTAATCCCCGAGGGAAATAGTACTAAAAGCCTAAGCATTTAAATGCTTAGGCTTTTAATTTATTAAACGTCGATATTCCCCGCCCGCAGCGCGTTGGTCTCAATGAATGCACGGCGCGGTTCCACATCATCCCCCATCAGCGTGGTGAAGATCTGGTCGGCAGCAATCGCATCCTCGATCTGCACCTTCAGCAAACGGCGCACGGTTGGGTCCATGGTGGTTTCCCACAGCTGTTCCGGATTCATCTCGCCCAGACCTTTGTAGCGCTGTTTGGACACCACACGTTCCGATTCGTCACGCAGCCACTGCATCGCCTGGTGGAAGTCGGTCACGGCCGATTCCTTGGTGCGCTCGCCTTCGCCGCGGCGGACGTAGGCGCCTTCGCCGATCAGGCCGGTGAAGGTGGCGGCGGCTTCGGCCAGCACGCGGTAGTCGGCGCTCAGCACGAAGTCGGCGTCGATCGAGCTGACCTTGATGTTACCGTGGTGCATACGCTCGATCCACAGGGAGTGCTTCTCGTTGAGCTCGTCCGAACGCACCGTCACCTTGACGGCGATGTCGTTGATGTTCTCTTCCAGCGCGCGGGCCGAGGCTTCCGACGCTTCCTGCGTGCTCATGTCCAGCGTTACGCCGGTCATGATGGCGGTCAGCGCGGCGCGGTCGATCACGCGGGTCAGGCGCGTCATGATGACGTTGGCCAGGTTGAACTGGCGTACCAGTTCGCCCAGCGCTTCGCCCTGGATCGGCTCGCCGCCTTCGCGCGGCGTCAGCACGGCGGTGTTGAGCGCCACGTTCATCATGTAGGTCGCTTCTTCGGCGTCGTCCTTCAGGTAGCGCTCGTCGCGGCCGGCCTTGACCTTGTACAGCGGCGGCTGGGCGATGTAGATGTGGCCGCGTTCCACCAGTTCCGGCATCTGGCGGTAGAACAGCGTCAGCAGCAGGGTGCGGATGTGGGCGCCGTCAACGTCCGCATCGGTCATGATGATGATGCGGTGGTAGCGCAGCTTTTCGACGTTGAATTCGTCCGGGCCGATCGAGGTGCCCAGCGTGGCGATCAGCGTGGTGATCTGTTCCGACGACAGCATTTTTTCAAAGCGCGCCTTTTCCACGTTCAGCACCTTGCCGCGCAGCGGCAGAATGGCCTGGAACTTGCGGTCGCGGCCCTGCTTGGCCGAGCCGCCTGCGGAGTCACCCTCGACGATGTACAGTTCGCACAGCGCCGGGTCGCGTTCCTGGCAGTCGGCCAGTTTCGACGACAGGCCCAGGCCGTCCATCACGCCTTTGCGGCGGGTCAGGTCGCGCGCCTTGCGGGCCGCTTCGCGCGCGCGCGCCGCTTCGACGATCTTGCCGCAGATGATCTTGGCGTCGTTCGGTTTTTCCTGCAGGTAGTCCGACAGCGTCTTGGCGACGATCTCTTCGACCGGGCCGCGTACTTCGGACGACACCAGCTTGTCCTTGGTCTGCGACGAGAATTTCGGCTCGGGCACCTTCACCGACAGCACGCAGGTCAGGCCTTCGCGCATGTCGTCGCCGGAGATTTCCACTTTGGCTTTCTTGGCGAAGTCGTTCTCGTCGATGTATTTGTTGATGACGCGGGTCATCGCCGCGCGCAGGCCGGTCAGGTGGGTGCCGCCGTCACGCTGCGGGATGTTGTTGGTGAAGCACAGCACCTGCTCGTTGTAGGCGTCGTTCCACTGCATCGACACGTCGACCGAGATGGTGGTGTTCTGGTCCGACTGGCGTTCGCCGGTGGCCTGGAACACGGTCGGGTGCAGCACGGTCTTGGCCTTGTTGATGTATTCGACGAAGCCGCGGGTGCCGCCTTCGAACGCGAACAGTTCTTCCTTGCCGGTGCGCTGGTCGGTCAGCTTGATGTTGACGCCGTTATTCAGGAACGACAGTTCGCGGATACGCTTGGCCAGGATTTCGTAGTGGAATTCGACGTGGGTGAAGATTTCCTCGTCGGCCCAGAAGTGCACGTCGGTGCCGCGCTTGTCGGTTTCGCCGATGACCTTGATCGGCGAGACGGCCACGCCGTCGCGCATTTCAATTTCGCGGTTCTGGGCCACGCCGCGCACGAATTCCATCTGGTGCACCTTGCCGTCGCGGCGGATGGTCACGCGCAGCAGTTTGGACAGGGCGTTGACGCAGGACACGCCCACGCCGTGCAGGCCGCCCGAGACCTTGTACGAGTTCTGGTCGAACTTGCCGCCGGCGTGCAGTTCGGTCAGCACGATTTCGGCCGCCGAGCGTTTCGGCTCGTGCTTGTCGTCCATCTTCAGGCCGACCGGGATGCCGCGGCCGTTGTCGGTGATCGAGATCGAGTTGTCGGAGTGGATGGTGACGTGGATCTCGGTGCAATAGCCGGCCAGCGATTCGTCGATCGAGTTGTCCAACACCTCGAACACCAGGTGGTGCAGACCGGTGCCGTCCGAGGTGTCGCCGATGTACATGCCGGGACGTTTGCGGACTGCTTCCAGACCCTCCAGGATCTGGATCGAGGAGGCGCCGTATTCTTCGTTCTTTACCGCGGGGACTGCATTCTCTTCGGACATGTGCTGCTTTCTCTAAAATCGATTACTAAGGTGCTGAGCGGGTCAGGCTTAAATGCGCATCGGCATGACGACGTACTTGAAGTCGGCATTTTCCGGGATCGAGATCAGCGCCGACGAGTTCGAATCGCCGAGCGCGACGTTGACCTGGTCGCATTTCAGGTTGTTCAGCACGTCCAGCAGGTAGGTGACGTTGAAGCCGATGTCGACGCTGTCGCCGCCGTAGTCGATTTCCAGTTCCTCGACCGCCTCTTCCTGGTCGGCATTGGTCGAGCTGATCTTCATGCTGCCCGGCGTGATGATGCAGCGCACGCCCTTGAATTTGTCGCTGGTCATGATGGCGGCGCGTTGCAGCGAGCGCAGCAGTTCATCGCGGCCGATCGTGAATTCGTTCTTGTAGCCCTTTGGAATCACGCGGGTGTAATCCGGGAACTTGCCTTCCACCAGTTTCGAGATCAGCTCGATGTCGGCAAAGGTCAGCTTGACCTGGTTGGCGGCGATGTCGAGCTGCACCGGCTCGTCGTTTTCTTCCAGCAGGCGCTGCAGTTCGATGATGGTCTTGCGCGGGATGATCACTTCCTGGCGCGCGAAGGTCTGCTCGGTCTCGACCTGGCAGAAGGCCAGGCGGTGGCCGTCGGTGGCCACGGCGATGACGTTCTGGCCGTCGAGCACCAGCAGCAGGCCGTTCAGGTAGTAGCGGATGTCCTGCTGGGCCATCGAGAAGTGCACCATGTTGAACAGGTGCTTGAGCGTCTTCTGCGGCAGGGTCACGGTGGCGCTGTAGCTGTCGGCCTGCTGCACGGTCGGGAACTCCTCGGCCGCCAGGGTTTGCAGCGCGAAGCGCGATTTGCCCGACTGTACGGCCAGGCGCTTGTTTTGCAGCGTGATAGTGACGTCGCCCGATTCCGGCAGCGCGCGCAGGATGTCGAGCAGCTTGCGCGCGGCCACGGTGGTGCCGGTGACGTCGGCGCCGGAGCCGATTTCAGCGTTGGTGGTGATCTGTACTTCGGTGTCGGTCGACAGGAAGGATACGCTCTCGCCCTCTTTGCGGATGAGGATATTGGCCAGAATCGGCATAGTGTGCCGACGCTCGACAATACCGCTCACGATCTGCAGTGGCCGGAGTAGCGTATCTCGGGTGGTTTTGACCAATTGCATAGATTATCCTCAAAAAAAATTAACGATGTTTTCAGTACTTTTTGCCTTGTGAGCAGCCGCACAGGTTTGACTAAATGATAAAGCCAATCCCTGTCGCAGGCTAGCCTTTCAGCGTCTGTTCCAGCACGTGCAGCTCGTGGTTGCACTCGGGGTTTTTGGTACGGTCCAGGGCAATCTTGCGCACCGCGTGCAGCACCGTGGTGTGGTCGCGGCCGCCGAACAGTTCGCCGATCTCCGGCAGACTCTTCTGGGTCAGTTCCTTGGCCAGGTACATGGCGATCTGGCGCGGACGGGCGATATTGGCCGGCCGGCGCTTCGAATACATGTCCGCCACCTTGATGTTGAAGAAGTCGGCCACGGTTTTCTGGATGTTTTCCACCGAAATCTGGCGGTTCTGCACCGACAGCAGGTCTTTCAGCGCTTCCTTCACGATGTCGATCGTGATGTCCTTGCCGTGGAAACGCGAATACGCCAGGATCTTGCGCAGCGCGCCTTCCAGCTCGCGCACGTTGGAGCGCAGGTGCTTGGCCACGAAGAAGGCGACGTCGTCGGAGAAGGTCACGCCTTCCTGCTTGGCTTTTTTCAGCAGAATCGCCACGCGCATTTCCAGCTCGGGCGGCTCGATCGCCACCGTCAGGCCGGAGTCGAAGCGCGAGATCAGGCGGTCGTCCATGCCGGTGATCTCCTTCGGATAGGTGTCCGAGGTGATGATGATCTGTTTCTTGGCGGCGATCAGCGCTTCAAACGCGTAGAAGAATTCTTCCTGCGTGCGGCTCTTGCCGCCGAAGAATTGAATATCGTCGATCAGCAGCATGTCCAGCGAGTGGTAGTAATGCTTGAAATCGTCGAAACCCTTGCGCTGGTAAGCGGTCACCACGTCGCGCACATATTGCTCGGCGTGGATGTAGCGGATGCGCGCGCCCGGCTGATCGGCCATCACCTGGTTGCCGATGGCGTGGATCAAGTGGGTCTTGCCCAGGCCGACGCCGCCGTAGAAGAACAGCGGGTTGTATGACACGCCCGGATTGTTGGCCACCTGGATGGCGGCGGCGCGCGCCAGCTGGTTGGCCTTACCGGTCACGAAGCTGTCGAAGGTCAGGTCGGTGTTGATGCGGCTCTGCTCGCGGCGCGGCTGGGCCGAGGCCGGCATTTCCGGCACCGACGGCGCCGGGTCGACCGCCATGCGCGCGTTGTTGGTCGGCGCGCCGCCGTTGACGTCCGGCACCGGCGCGGTGGTCGCGACCTTTTTCGGCGCCGACAGGCGCGGGTCGAGCACGAACTGCACCTCGGTCGGCTGCTCCCAGTACTGGCAGGCCAGCGCCGTGATGCGGCTGGCGAACTGGGTCTTCACCCAGTCCAGCTTGAAGCGGTTGGGTGCGGCCACGCGCAGCTTGCCCGCCTCGTAATCGAGGGGGATAAGCGGCTTAATCCAGGCGCTGAATTGTTGCGGCGTCAGCTCCAGCTCCAGCTGGGCGGAGCAGGTCTGCCAGAAATTTTCCATGAATCGACTATCTGTATTCGTACTGTATAAGGGTGTGGGCAACTTCGAAGTTTTTCACACGTAACGCGCTATTCTACTCTCGCTCGCCAAAGTTATCCACAGGCGCGTCAGGATTTTTTCTGTCTTTTGGCAAGCCCGGGCAGGCAAGGCGCGGCAGTTGGTTGTTGACAAGCAGGGCCGAAATGCTGATAATTCAGGGTTCCCCGCCCGTATTCCTTGTTTCTTCACATGGATAGCGATATGGAGTAGCGAGGATTTAGCGGGCGATGAGATGGACCCAGCTTGTGCCGGATAGCGTTGGCATAGGTGCGCGAAGTGTCATTGGCACCAAAAACTGACGGGCCGTCTGACCCGATTTTGCATTTTTTTCTGCTTTAAGCGAGACCAACATGAAACGTACTTACCAACCTTCCGTTGTACGCCGTAAGCGTACCCACGGCTTCCGCGCACGCATGGCTACCCGTGGTGGCCGCCAAGTGCTGAACGCACGCCGCGCCAAAGGCCGCAAGCGTCTGGCTGTATAAGCCATTAGCTTGTTAGCTGATCGCGTGGACAGCTGCATCAACAGCGGCTCGACAGGCGAAGGTTCACACGACTTCGCGCGCGCTCGGCGTATCGTTAAAACGGATGAATTTTCATCCGTTTTTCGTTTGCGCCCCAGCCAAAAAAGCGCGCACTTCGTGCTGTACACCCGTCTGAACCAACTGCCGCATGCGCGGCTGGGCGTCGTGGTGGCCAAGCGCTTTGCGCCGCGCGCCGTCACCCGCAACACGATCAAGCGCGTGACCCGCGAGCTGTTCCGCACCACCGGCCTGCCGGCCATCGATTGCGTGGTGCGTCTGGCCAAGCCGGTCAACAGCAAGGACGGACCAGCCACCACTGCAAAGCTGAAGGCAGCCTTGCGGGTGGAATTGACGCGTCTGTTCGCCGCGCAGGCCAAATTGGCCTTGCCTTCATCGCCGCCGCCTCCACCTAGGTCGCCATGAAAACCGTGCTCCGCTTCCTCTTGCGCTTTTATCAACTGGCCATCAGCCCGATGATGACGCCGAGCTGCCGGTTTTATCCGACCTGCTCGAACTATGCGCTGGAAGCGCTGCAGGTCCACGGCGCCGGCAAGGGCAGCTGGCTGGCCGTCAAGCGCGTCTGCCGTTGCCATCCGTGGAACGACGGCGGGGTCGACCCGGTGCCGCCGGCCAAATCGAATTCTTCAACGACCGCTTGCGGTTGCAACCACTCCTGAAAATACCTAATGGATATCAATCGTAAAACCATCCTGTGGATCGTGTTCGTGGTGTCGACGTTCCTGCTCTGGAACAATTGGCAAGTCTCGAACGGGAAGCCATCGATGTTCGCGCCACCGCCTCCGGCCCAGGCCGCCAAGGCGCCTGACGCGAAGAAATCCGACGCACCCGCCGCGGCCAACGCCGCCGGCGCCGTGCCAGGAGCGGGCGCTGCCGCCGCGACCGACGCTGTGCCGTTCAAGGCCGAGCGCATCACCATCACCACCGACGTGATCCGCGCCGACATCGACACCCAGGGCGGCGTCATCAAGCGCCTGGAACTGCTGAAGTACAAGGAAAACGGCCACCCAGGCTGGTTCGGCGGCTGCGGCGGCCTGTTCGAGTGGTGCAAACCAGGCGACAACAGCAAGAACGTGGTGCTGTTCGACGTGGACGCCGGCACGGGCAAGACCTACCTGGCGCGTACCGGCCTGATCGGCGCTGGCCTGCCTAACCACGACAGCGGCTTTGTGGCCAAGCCGGGCGCGCGCATGCTGAACGACGCGAACCAGGTCCAACTGGTGCTGGAATCGGAATCGGGCGGCGTCAAGCTGACCAAGACCTTCACCTTCAAGCGTGGCGACTATGTCATCGATGTACGCCACGACGTCACCAATACCGGTACCGCGCCGGTGGCGCCGCAGCTGTATCTGCAGCTGGCGCACGATGGCAACAAACCGGCTGGCGATTCGTTCTTCAACAGCAGCTACACCGGTCCGACGCTGTACACCGAAGAAAAGCACTACGAGAAGCTGAAGTTCGAGTCGATCGCCAAGGAAGCCAAAGCTGCCCGCGAAACGGGCAAGCCGATGGTACAGGATCACGCTATCAAGGCGGACAACGGCTGGATCGCCATCTCGCAGCACTTCTTCGTCTCGGCCTTCGTGCCGCAACCTAAGCTGATGCACGATATCGAGACGACCGAGATCGGCACCAACCTTTACGGCATAGCGATCAAGCAGCCGCTGGGCACCATCGCGCCGGGCGCGACCGTCAGCAACGACGCCAAGCTGTTCTCCGGTCCGCAGGAAAACGCGCTGCTGGAGCCGGTCACGCCGGGTCTGGTGCTGGTGCGCGACTACGGCTGGCTGGCGATGATTGCCAAGCCGATGTTCGCCGTGATCAACTACATCCACTCGCTGCTGGGCAACTGGGGCTGGACCATCATCGCCTTCACCATCCTGATCAAGCTGCTGTTCTTCCCGCTGTCGGCTGCCGGTTACCGCAGCATGGCCAAGGTCAAGCTGGTGACGCCGAAGATGCAAGCCATCCGCGAGCGCTACAAGGGCGATCCGGCCAAGATGAACCAGGCCACGATGGAACTGTACAAGCAGGAGAAGATCAATCCGCTGGGCGGCTGCCTGCCGATCCTGGTGCAGATGCCGGTGTTCATCTCGCTGTACTACGTGCTGCAGTCGGCGGTGGAAATCCGCGGCGCGCCGTGGATGGGCTGGATCACCGATCTGGCGCAACATGACCCGTATGCGATCCTGCCGGTGCTGTACGCGATTTCGATGTTCATCACCACCAAGCTGAATCCGGCGCCTGCCGATCCGATGCAAGCGAAGATGATGCTGTTCATGCCGCTGGCGTTCTCGGTGATGTTCTTCTTCTTCCCGTCCGGCCTGGTGCTGTACTGGGTGGTGAACAACGTGCTGTCGATTGCTCAACAGTATGTGATTTCCAAGAAATTCGGTACGCCGGCGCCTGCCAAGGCTTAATTGCCGCAAGCTGTTGCTTTTAAAGCCCGCGTTGAACGCGGGCTTTTTTTATCTAATACAATCTGTCATATGAACATCGACTCTTCCCCTATCGCCGCCATCGCCACTGCACCAGGACGCGGCGGCATCGGCGTCGTGCGCGCCTCCGGCAAAAACCTGCAAGCGTTGATCGGCGCGCTGTTCGGCGGCGACGCGCTCAAGCCGCGCCACGCCACCTACATCCCGTTCAAGCAGGCCGACGGCAGCATCATCGACCAGGGCATCGCCATCTGGTTCAAGGGCCCGAACTCGTACACCGGGGAAGACGTGCTGGAACTGCAGGGCCACGGCGGCCCGGTGGTGCTGCAAATGCTGCTGGCGCGCGTGCTGGAGGCCGGTGAAGACCTGGGCCTGCGGCTGGCCGAGCCGGGCGAATTCACGCGCCGCGCCTACCTCAATGACAAGCTCGACCTGGCGCAGGCCGAAGCGGTGGCCGACCTGATCGACGCCTCGACCGAAGCGGCGGCCAAATCGGCGTCGCAATCGCTGTCGGGGGCGTTCTCGAAAACCGTCAACACGCTGGTGGGCAGCGTCACCAACCTGCGCATGCTGGTGGAAGCGACGCTGGATTTCCCGGAAGAGGAAATCGACTTCCTGGAAAAATCCGACGCGCGCGGCCAGCTGAAAGGCATCGTCGAAGCGCTGGAGCAGGTGTTCAGGCAGGCGGCGCAAGGCGCGCTGCTGCGCGAAGGGCTGAACGTGGTGCTGGTGGGCCAGCCGAACGTCGGCAAATCGTCGCTGCTGAATGCGCTGGCCGGCAACGACGTCGCCATCGTCACGCCGATTGCCGGCACCACGCGCGACAAGGTCACCGAGACCATCCAGATCGAAGGCATTCCGCTCAACATCATCGACACCGCCGGCATCCGCGCGCCAGAAGAGGCGATCGACGTGGTCGAGCGCATCGGCATCGAACGCACCTGGAGCGAAGTGGCCAAGGCCGACGTCATCCTGCACCTGCTGGATGCCGACCACGGCCCGTCGCGTTCGGACGAAAACATCACCGCCGCCTTCCCGGAAGGCGTGCCGGTGCTGCGCATCTGGAACAAGATCGATCTGTCGGGCCACAAGCCGGCGGTGGACGTGATGGAAGACGCCACCCACATCTACCTGTCGGCGCACGACCACGTCGGGATTGATTTGCTGCGCAAGGAACTGCTGCGCATCGCCGGCTGGCAGCAGACGGGCGAGTCGCTGTACTTGGCGCGCGAACGCCACCTGATCGCCCTGAAAAACGCCGGCGCCCACCTGGCGCGCGCCGGCGAGCATGCCGCGCAAAACGACCAGTCGCTGGACCTGTTCGCCGAAGAACTGCGCCTGGCGCAAGTCCAGCTGTCGAGCATCACGGGCGCCTTCTCCTCCGACGACCTGCTGGGCGTCATCTTCAGCCGCTTCTGCATAGGCAAGTAATGGTTGAGTTCACGCAAAGGGCGCCAGCCTTTTGCGTGACAAATTGGCGGTTTGGAGCGCAAACCATCATGCCAACTTTAATGTCAATTTCCGGGGTGCGAGTTGTTATTTATCTGAACGACCATCGCCCGGCACACGCGCATCTCCTCGGTCCTGATCACAAAGCAGTGATAGACTTGCATTGCCCTGGCGGCCCTCTGTCGCTGCGCTGTGCGTGAAATGGAGGGTGATTCATGGACATTACTGATAGCGAGTTTGAAGCAGCCAACCGGCGTGGTGCCGAGATGCTTGCCAAATTCCCAGCCGCTGTCGCCGTACGATACGACAGCGCCAGCGCGCGGCTGATTATCCTGTTGTCGAATGGCCAGCATATCGCTGTAGCGCCGCCAGCTATTCGTGGCCTTGAAAAAGCGCAGCCGGAGGATCTGATCGATGCGCAGATCAGTCCCTACGGACAGGGCATATATTTCCCAAAGATTGATGCCGACATTTATTTGCCGGCACTGTTGCTTAGTACGGCGAGCCCGTGACGTCGAGTTTGAGTTGCCAGACGGCGCCGGCGCCGGTGATGTAGAGGGTCTTGCCGTCAGCGCCTCCGAAGGCGGCGTTGGTGACGTTGGCGTCGACCTTGATCGTGGCGATGTGCTTGCCCGCCGGCGTGAACACGCGCAGCCGCTTGTCGGTGTGCTCGCTCACGTAGATGTTGCCGTAGCAGTCCACCGCCATGCCGTCCGGGATGCCCAGCGGACTGACCAGGTCCTTGCCCTGCTGCGGCTGGCCGTTGACGATCGGGTAAGCGCGCAGCACGCCGTGGTCGCCCACCATGCCGTTCACGTACAGCACATCACCGTTCGGCGACAGCGATACGCCATTCGGATTTTGCAGCGTGTCATCCACCACCGTGATCTTGCCATCGTTGCCGACACGGTAGACGCGCGTCTTGTCCTGGCCGCCCGGCGCGGCGGTGCGCTGAAAGTCCGGATCGCTGAAGTACAGCGTGTCGTCCGCCGCCAGCGCCATGTCGTTCGGCGAGTTGAAGACATTGCCGTCGAACTTGCTGACCAGGTCGCTGCGCTTGCCGTCCAGCGTGAACAGCGACACCGACTTCCACTTGTGCGTGGCGGCGATGATGTTGCCGTGGCCGTCCGTCGCCAGGCCGTTGCTGCCGCTGTCCTCGATCGCCACGCTGACCTTGCCGCTGGCGTCCAGCTTCATGATACGCGACGGGAAGCCAGGACCGAAGGTGAAGTCGGAGAAGTACAGCGCGTCCTTGACCCACACCGGTCCCTCGTACAGGCCTGGCTCGCTGCGGGTGGGATTGGCGGCGGCGATGCGCGTCGCCGTCAGTTCACCGGACGGCGCCTTGCCGCTGCACGCCAGCGGCGCGGACACCGCATACGGCGCGGCCAGCACGGCCGCCAAGATCAAGCTACTGCGTAACATCATGCTGCATTCTCCTGTTGATGACGATAGACGATGACGCAGTCGCGCCCGGCTTTTTTCGCAGCATACAGGCAACTGTCGGCGGCGGCCAGCATGGCGGCGGCATCGGCCAGCTTGTCCTTGTCGAAGGTGGCCACGCCGATGCTCATGGTGACGTGTGGCCGCGTCGCCGCCGGCGAGTGGGTGATGGCCAGCGCGCCGATCCGCGCGCGGATGGTTTCGGCCACCTGCGCCGCCTGCTCGCTGCTGGTGTCCGGCAATACCGCGCCGAATTCCTCGCCGCCGTAGCGCGCCGCCAGGTCGGCCGGCCGTTGCAGCGTGGCGGCGAAGGCTTCGGCCACCAGCGTCAGGCAGGCGTCGCCCTGCTGGTGACCGAAGTGGTCGTTGTAGGCCTTGAACGAGTCGATGTCCATCAGCAGCAGCGACAGCTGGCCTTCGTTGCGCAGCGCGCGCCGCAGCTCGCGGTCCAGCGCGACGTCGAAGTGGCGGCGGTTGGCGATGCCGGTCAGGCCGTCCACATACGATTGCGCGCGCAGCTGTTCGGCCTGGCTGCGCAGCTGGCGCTCGCGGCCGACGATGGTGCTGATGTCGCTCACTTCGATCAGGCAGTAGCGCTCCTTGCCCTCGTTGAACGGTGTCACCGACACCGCCTGCTCGACGCGCTCGCCGCCCCAGGTGCCGGCCGGATAGAGCGGAAACGGCGACGGATTGAGCGCCGGCGACAGCTGCTGCGGCAGGTTGCTCTGCATCGCGCTGTGCACCGCCTGCTCCAGCCGCTGGCCGCGCAGTTCGCCGTACAGGTCGAACAGATCCTGTCCCTGCACGCGGTGCGCGGATTTGCCCGAACGGCTGGCCATCCACTGGTTCCACATGACGATGCGATGCTCGGTGTCGAGGACGATCAGTCCCAGTTGGGCCAGCCCGAGCACGCGCGCGGACAACGGGGGGCTAACCGGGGAGCTTGCGTGTTCTGACATGCTTGATTTCCTGGTGGGAAGAATAATCGTGTCACGATTATAAGGGCAGCGGTCAGCCTTGCAGCACTATCGCTTCGCCCTTTTTCATTGAAAATATTGGAGCGGGTGGTGGATGTGGCCGTCGCATTTAACCTGCTATTATTGATCGTCGCAAACGGCTGTGCGGTTTCAGGCAACCGTTGAGAAATCTCATGTCCGTGGCAATTCCGCTGAAGTAATCTTGCAACTTACCTGTGCTTGGCCTGGAAGGAGGGGATCGTGGAACCGATACAAGAAAGCGTCCCGGATGACGGCGCCGGCATGCCGCCGCCCGCCGCGGCGGCGTCCGCCCCACCGGCGCGCACACGCCAGATGCTGCCGCCCAAGGGATCGTGCTGGTATTGCGAAAAACCGCTGGATAATGTGCGTCGTTTTTGCGACAAGGAATGCGCCGACGCGTTTGACGAAGAGAAGGAATTCACCCGCTAGCGCGGCAGGACTGTCAGTCCAGCGTCGCCTGCAAGGTCGCCAGCGCCGTTTCAAAATCGAACTGGTGCGCCGCTTCCGTCACTTCCTGAAATACCTCCACTCCCAGGCTTGCCGCCAGCACCGTGGCCGATTGCTCCAGCACATCGATCGCCGCGCCATCGCCTTCATCCAGCAGTCGTACCAGATGCAGCAACAGCATGCGCGTTTCGGGCATCGCCGCCGCAGCGTCCTGCGCGTTGGCCGCCAGCGTCTGCTGCGGATCGCCGTCCAGCACCTCGTCGATGGCCAGCACCAGGGCGCGCAGCGCCAGTTCCAGCTGCGCCAGCGGCGCCGACCATACGCGGTCCGGTCCGGCGCACAGCGGCTCCAGCTGCGCCGCCAGCAGATACACCTGCTGCGCGCCGATCATGCCGGCCGCGCCCTTGAGCGTGTGGATGATGTGCTGCGCCTGGCCCGGTTCGCCCTCGGCCAGCGCCTTGCGCGCCTCGCAGCCGCTGTCGGGATAGCGCTGGCGGAAGCGGCGCAGGATTTGCAGATACAGCTCGCGGTCGCCCATCAGCTGCTGCAAGCCGGTTTCCACTTGCAGGATATGGCCGCCTGCGGGCGACGTGGTCAGGGGAGGAGTCGAGGTCATCGGGCGCTGTTCTGCTGAAGGTATTACCCGCTAAGATAGCAGACGCGGCCGAATGCACAGTTAAAATTGTGCAACATCTCTTGCTTTATTTGGTGGTGAACGACCAGCTGTAGCTGACCGCCGCGCCGCCCACCGAGCCGCTGAAGCTGACGTCGTAGGTGGTGGCGCTTTTGAGCGCCGCCAGCGGCACGATGGCGGCCGCGGTCCGGGTGGTGCCGGCGGTGCCGGCGGCATAGCTGAGTAAGCGCGTACTCAGCGCGGAACCGCCATGTGGCGCCACGGTGAAGCTCTGCACCACCACGGCGCCGGCGTTGCCGCCGTAGCCGTCGCCGTGCACGCTGATCGGATAGCCGACCTCGTTCTGGCCCGGCACCGGGTCGGGCGATTCGCTGTCGCTGAAGAAGTTGACCGGGACATTGGTTTGCTTGTCTTTTGGATACGTGACGAAGCGGCCGGCGCCCAGCCCGCTGTAGCTGTCGACCACGCCGAAGTCGGCGGTGAAATAGGTGGTGCCGCCGCTGGCCGTCGCGGCGCCCGTGCCCAGCTCGCGGAACATCGGCTCGAAAATGACGAAGCGGTGGTAGATGGCGGTGATCAGTTCCTCGGCCTGGTAGAAGCCGGAGTTGTTGCTGGTGGCGGAAATGACCTCGCCGGCGGCGAAGGTGCGGTTGACCAGCGTGTAGCCGGCGGCGTTCAGGCGGTCGACCAGACCGACGCCTGTAAAGCCGGGCAGTCCCGGCGTCTCTTCGTGGGTGATGGTGTTGTTCAGGCGCTGGTAGTCGGAATGCGCCTGCGCCGCCTTGGCGATCAGGTCATTGCGCGACAGCACCGACAGGCCCAGCTGCGCACGCCGGTAGTTGATCCAGTTGAAACCGTCGGTGGCGGTACTGCCCGTCATGGTGGGCGCGCCCGGCTCCTGCGTCAGCGGCGGCATGGTGGTGGTCGGGCCGGTAACGGCGACATTGTCGCTGCCGCCACCACCACCGCAGGCGGCCAGTAACGACGCGATCAACAGCCCTGCCAGCGCTAGCCGCCATTTCTCCATGATCCACTCCCAAGCCATGCGGGGATTTTATGCCAGTTTTCCAAACCGCCGCACGCGTTAGGGATGTGCTAAAAATGGTAAGCTTGCCCTTTATTTAGAATTGCACCGCTTTGAAGCCATTACACCATCCGCGCATGCAGCGCGCCAAGTTTGCTTTGCCCAGCATGGTCACGCTGATGTCGATCGCCTGCGGTTTCGGCAGCATCGTCATTTCCGTCGACAACGCCTTTGTCGGCGATCCCGGCGACTACCGCCTGGCCGCCGTGCTGCTGGTGCTGGCCGGCGTGTTCGACGCGCTGGACGGCCTGGTGGCGCGCGCCACCAACACCACCTCCGATTTCGGCATGCAGCTCGACTCCATCGCCGACGTGATGAACTTCGGCTGTGCGCCGGGCCTGCTGCTGTACTGCTACGGTTTCCAGCTGCTGGGCGCGGACCATCCGACGCTGCTGCGCATGGGCGGCATCGCCAGTTTCTTCTTCGTGGCGTGCGGCGCGTTGCGGCTGGCGCGCTTCAATGTGAATGTGGGACGCACCGATCCGCGCTATTTTGTCGGCATGCCGATCACGGCCGGCGCGGCCTGCGTGGCCTCGGTGGTGGTGGCGTGGCCGAATCCGTCGTCGACGGTGCTGCACGGCGCGCTGGTGGTGCTGCTGCTGTTCGTGGTCGGCAGCCTGATGGTGTCGACCGTGCGCTTCCCCAGCTCCAAGCAGAAGAAAAGCTGGGGCGCGCTGGTGGTGCTGCTGATTAACCTGGGCCTGCTGGCATGGCTGCAGGTGTCGTACTTCGTGCTGTTCTTCCTGGTCTACATCGTCGGCACGCTGGCGCTGAACGCGGCGTGGAAGACCGGCTGGACGGGTGTCGCCCCGCCGGTCGTGTACGACGACGAAACCTGATCACGCCACTTCGTGGCCGCGTGCCGCGCGCAGGATCTCGAACCACTGGCTGCGGCTCAGGCTGAACTGGGTCGCTTCCACCGCTTCCCTCACCGCCTGGATGCGGCCCGAACCGGTCAACGGCACCGGGCGGCTCGGCAGCTGCATAATCCACGCAAACACCACGCTGCCGAACGGACGTTGCAGTTCGTCGGCCACCTTCTGGATCGCCGCGCGCACGCGCACGCCGGTGGCGTCGTCGCTGCTGAACAGGCGGCCGCCGCCCAATGGCGACCAGATCATCGGCGCCACGCCCAAATCCTGCAGGCCGTCGAAGGTTTCGTCGAACATCGGCGCCACGTACAGCGGCGAGAATTCCACCTGGTTGGTGGCCAGCGGAATGCGGCGGTTCAGGCTTTCGAACTGGTGGCGGGCGAAGTTGGACACGCCGAAGTGCTTGACCTTGCCGTCTTTTTTCAACTGCTGGAAGGCGCCGGCGATCTCGTCAAAGTTCATCAGCGGGTCCGGACGGTGGATCAGCAGCAGGTCCAGGTGGTCGGTGCGCAGCTGGCGCAGCGAGTTCTCGGCCGAGGCGATGATGTGGCTGGCGCTGGTGTCATAGTGCTGGATGGTGTGCTCCGGGCGCGCCTCGTTGACCAGCTTGATGCCGCATTTGCTGACGATCTGCATCTTGTCGCGCAGCGCAGGCTGCAAGGCCAGCGCTTCGCCGAAGGTGGCTTCGACGCCGTAGCCGCCGTAGATGTCGGCGTGGTCGAAGCTGGTGACGCCCATGGCCAGCGCCTGCTCGATCCACTCGACGCGCTGCTGCGGCGTCAGGTTCCATTCATTCATGCGCCACATGCCGGCCACGATGCGCGACAGCGTCAGGCCGCCTTGGTAGGTGACGAGGGAAGGGCAGGAGAGATCGGTCATGTGAAAGCTTTCCAAGGTTAGTAAGAGGCAAGAATTATAGTATGATCGGCAGGTACGCCAGACCGAAACCGGAGAGATCAACGTGGGATTTTTATCGTTTCTGAAGTCGAAGTCCGAACCTGACCCATCGCCCGCCCCGGCGCCCGCCGGCGCCCCTGCCGCTGCCGAGGAGCAGCCGCCCCAGCCATCCGTTATCATCACCCGTGCCGAAATCGTCGACAGCCAGCAGCGGCTGGCCGGCTACCGTTTCAATGCCGCGCTGCCGGCGCCGGAACTGGTCGATGCGCTGGTGGCGGCCCAGGTGCCCGAGTTCGCCCAGGGCCGCATCGCGCTGGTGCCGATCGGCGCCGGCGCCGTGGCCGCCGGCCTGCACCTGCCGTTGGCCGCGCCGCATACCGTTTTCCTGCTGGACCGCGAAGCCGCCGCCGCCGTGCCGGCACTGCGTGCCGCCGGCGCCAGCATCGCGCTGCACGGCTTCACGCTGGGCGAGGCGGACGCCGACCTGCTGTCGCAGGCCGACATGGCGCTGCTGCACCTGGGCGAGCATCCGCTGACCGAACTGCAGGGCTTCTGCAAGCAGCTGCACCTGCGCCATCCGGAACTGAAGCTGGTGGTCGACGGCGTCGAATCCTGGGACGAGCAACGCATGTGCGCCTCGTGGGGCGCCAGCTATTTCATGGGCCAGTTCCTGACCACCAGCGACGAGGTCGATCCGGACGCCAAGATCGATCAAAGCCGCATGACCTCGATCGAGCTGCTGAATCTGCTGCGCACCGACGCCGAGCTGCCGGCCATGATCGAGGTGGCCAAGCGCGATCCCGGCATGACCTACCAGGTGCTGCAATGGGCGAATGCGCCGGTCAACGGCCAGGCCACCAAGGTGACCAGTCTGCAGCAGGCGTTCATGGTGCTGGGCCGCAACCAGCTGTATCGCGGGCTGACGGTGTCGATGTTCCGCATGGGCACCAGCGCCAACAAGGACCGCGACGAGTCGCTGCTGGAAGTGGCGCTGACCCGCGCGCGTTTCCTGGAAACCTGCAGCACGCTGCCGCAGGCCAAGCGCGATGAATTGTTCCTGGTGGGCTTGCTGTCGCTGTTTGATGTGCTGCTGGGGGTGCCGATGGCCAATCTGGTGGACAAGATGCATCTGTCGGACGACATCCGCGAGGTATTGCTGGGCAATGAGAGCGTCTACAGCCCGTATCTGACCATGGTGCTGCTGCTACAGCGCGACAAGGTGGAGCAGGCGCTGGCGATTGCGGAAACGCTGGAGATCGATATCGACCGCCTGGCCGAGGTGGGCCAGGCAGCCTTCAAGTGGGCGCAGGAGTCGATGCATCACACCGGCGCCGACTGAGTTATTTCAGCCAGAGACGGATCGAATCCCAGGCGCGGCCGAAGATCGAGGCCTGTTCGACCGTCTCCAGCGCCACCACCGGCAGTTCCAGCATCGGCTTGCCATCGACCACCATCTTCAGGGTGCCGACGCGGCTGTTCTCGGCCAGCGGCGCGACCAGCGGGTCCTTGCGTTCCAGCGCCGGCTTCATCTTGCCTGCCACGCCCTTCGGCACGGTCACCATCACGTCGTTGGCAAAGCCGATCTTGACCGCGTTCTTCGACCCCTTCCAGATTTCCGGCGTGGCGATCGCCTGGCCCTTGGAGTACAGCTTGACGGTATCGAAGTTCTGGAAGCCCCAGTTCAGCAGCTTCTGGCTTTCCTGCGTGCGCACCTGGTCCGACGAGGTGCCCAGCACCACCGAGATCAGGCGGCGTTCGCCGGCGCCGTTCGGACGGTGCGCCGAGGCGATCATGCAGTAGCCGGCCGCTTCGGTGTGGCCGGTCTTCATGCCGTCCACGGTCGGGTCCAGCCACAACAGACGGTTGCGGTTCGGCTGCGTGATCTTGTTGTAGGTGAAGGTCTTCACCGAGTCGATCTTGTAGAACTCCGGATAGTCCAGGATCACGCGCTTGGCCAGCACCGACAGGTCTTGCGCGGTGGAGTAGTTTTCCGGCGACGGCAGGCCGTGCGGATTGGCGAAGTGCGTCGAGGTCAGGCCCAGGCGCTGGGCTTCCTTGTTCATCAGCACCACGAAGGTGGCCTCGTCGCCGGCAACGGCTTCGGCCAGCGCGACGGCGGCGTCGTTACCCGACTGCACCATCAGGCCGTACAGCAGGTCGTTGATGCTGACCGGCGTGGCCGGATCGATGAACATCTTCGAACTGCTGGTGTCGACTTTCCAGGCCTTGGTGGAGACGTTGACCATCTGCTTGAGGTCGATCTTCTTGTCGCGCAGCGCGCCGAAGACCACGTAGGCGGTCATGATCTTGGTCAGCGAGGCCGGTTCGACGCGGGCGTTCGGATCTTGCGAGGCGATGATCTGGCCGCTGGTGGCGTCCAGCAGCAGCCAGGACTTGGCGGCGATGGTCGGGGCCGGCAGCGTTTGCGCCACGGCCGAGGTCATCAACATCACACTGGTGGCCAGTGCCGCGATAATTTTCTTCATGTGATCTGGTGTAAAAGTTAAAAGCCCGATGATTATAGTGGCTTAATCCGCGCTTGCGGTGTCCGTTTCAGCTTCGGTTAAGCCGCCACGGCCCCACAGCTGCATGACCCAGCGCTTGATGTGGCCGAGCTTGCGGTGGAAGAAGTGGTCGGCGCCGGGGATGACGATGACCGGAATGTCCTGCGGCCGCAGCCAGTCCAGCACGTCGCGCAGCGGAATGGTGTCGTCCTGTTCGCCGTGGATCAGGATGGTGTCGGCCGGGATGTCGGCCATTTCCCATTTCTTGGCGGCGGCGCCGACCAGCACCAGGCGCTCGGCCGGCGTGCCGGCGGCGGCCAGGCGCTTTGCCAGGTGGGTTTGCACAAAGGTGCCGAAGGAGAACCCGGCCAGCGCCACCGGCAGTGCCGGATATTTTTCCGTCATCCAGTGGTGCACGATGGCCATGTCGTCGGTTTCGCCGAGGCCGTGGTCGTGCACGCCTTCGGACTGGCCGACGCCGCGGAAGTTGATGCGCGCCACCACGTAGCCGAGGCCGACGAAGGTGCGCATCAGCGTCACCGCCACCTTGTTGTCCATGGTGCCGCCGTACAGCGGATGCGGGTGCGCTACCAGGGCCACGCCGCGCGGCTCGCTCTCCGGATAGTCGATGACGCCTTCCATTTGGCCGGCGCCGCCGGCCAGGGTGAATTTTTCGCTCTTGTTCATGGGGTTCAGATCTTCAGACGTTCGACGACCTGGCCGTTGACCAGGTGGCTGTCGATGATTTCATCGATATCGCTGGTGTCGACATAGGTGTACCAGGTGCCTTCCGGGTAGACCACCAGCACCGGGCCTTCTTCGCAGCGGTCCAGGCAGCCGGCCTGGTTGATGCGGACCTTGCCGTGGCCGTTGATGTCGAGTTGCTTGCAGCGTTTCTTGGCGTGTTTTTGCGCGACTTCGGCGCCGTGGTCGCCGCAGCTGTTGCGGCCGTCGTCACGCTTGTTCATGCAGAAGAACACGTGGTGCTTGAAGTAGGGGGTATCGCTCATGGCCGTGCCTCTTGAAAGTCGTAACCGCTATGATACCTTGGCCGCGTTCAGCTTGTGGGACGGCAGCCAGAGGAACCAGACGGCAAAAAACGGCCACAGCAGCGACAGGAACTGCGCCGCGCCATTGAAGTTCAGGAACTTGCCCTGGACCCATGTTTGCAAAGTGGCCACGAAATACGGGTTGGCCGGCGTGATATTGATGATGGCCAGGCCCAGCAGCAGGGTGGTGATCGCCAGCCGCCGCTGCGCCACGTGCGGCGCGTAGGCCAGCCCGGCCAGCATGATGGCGCCGATCAGGAAGCCGCCCTCGGCGCCCGGCGTGATCCAGACAAAGGCGTTTTCCGGCGAGAACAGCAGCGCCGTCGCCAGGCCCTTGACCAGCACCGAGGCGGCGATCATGGCCGCCACCATCAGCCCGCGCGGCGCCGGCTTGCGCAGCAGGCACAGCAGGGTCAGGCCGGCGCCCACCATGCCGCAGGCGGTGATGATGGTTTCCGACAGCCAGTATTGCTCCACCGTCAGGTCGACGTCCGGGCGGATCAGGCCGGCCAGGTCGATGTCCATGTCCAGCAGCTGCGACAGCCAGTCCGACAAAATCGGCAGCAGCTGGCCCAGGCCGTACAGGAAGTTCTGCGGATAGATCTGCGCCAGCGGCCACAGCGCCAGCAGCACCAGCCCCTGGCTGGCGTGCGGCGCGAACCAGGCCTGGCGCAGGCGCTGCAGCTGGCTCTGGTCGAGCAGGCGGCGCACGGTCAGCACGCCGATCAGGCCGCCGATGGCGCAGCCGACCGCGTTGGTGTAGAAGTCCAGGTTGGAGGAGACGCGCGTCGGCAGGTAGGTCTGCACCGCCTCCATGGTGCCGGACACCAGCAGGCCGCTGGCGGCGGCGATCAGCAGCGCCCACAGGTTTTTGATGCGCGGGTACAGCGCGTACACGATCAGCGTGCCGAGCGGGATGTAGCCGACCACGTTGGTGATGGCGTCGAACTTGGTCCAGTAGCGCGGCATGCTGGTCGTTTCCAGGAAGATCAGCGGCGACAGGCCCTGGTTGTGCCAGCCGGAGAAGGGGAACCAGCTGGCGTAGATGATCAGGAACAGATAGGCCAGCAGCGCCGCGCGCGTGATCGGCGACGAGCGGGTGGCCGGCGTCACCGGCGGCTTGGCGTCCGCCGGCGGTGCGGCAGCTTGCGCCGGCGTCGGCCCTGGTGTGGCGGCAGGCGCTGGAGCGTCCGCCGGGGGCGG
>NZ_WKJN01000002.1 GCF_009674495.1 Duganella alba
GCTGGGCGGCGACATTGGCTGCGGTGGTGGCCGCATCGGCGGTGCTGGCGTTGTTCTGCGCCAGACGTGCCTGCGCGGCGGCGGCAACAGCGGCTGCGTTCTGCGCCGCCATGGCGTCGGCGGCGTTCTGCGCGGCCTGGGCTTGTGCCGCCGCCGATTGCGCGGCGGCGTTGGCGATGGCCACCTGGGCCGCAGCCGCTTGCGCGGTTTGCGCCTGCTGCGCGGCGGTGGCGTTTGGCGGCAGCGTCGGGATGTTCTGGGCCGCATTCTGCGCGGCGACGGATTGTTGCTGGGCCTGTTGAGCGGCAGCGGTGGCGGTGGTCACGGTGGCCGTGGCCTGCTGACGGGCGGTCTGTGCCTGGGCGGTGGCCTGTGCCTGTTCGGCAGCGGTCGGCTGCTGCGCCGCCTGCGCATCAGCGGCCTGCTGCGTTTGCTGGGCGGTTTGTGCGGCGTTGGCTTGTTGCGCTGCCGTTTGCGTTGCGTTGGTCTGCTGTGCAGCGTTTTGCACGGCGCCGGCCTGTTGCAATTGCTGCGCTGCCGTCTGCGGCGCATTGGCTTGCTGTGCCGCTGTCTGCGTGGCGCCGATCTGCTGCGCTTGATTGGCTTGCGCGCGGACTGCCGCTTCTTCCTGTGCACGCTGCGTCGCAGCCTGATTGGCTGCCACGGTTTGTTGCAGCGCCGAGACCTCCGCGGCCTGCGCCTGCTGGGCATTCTGTTGCAGCGCTGCGGCCTGTTGTACCTGTGCCTGCTGGGCGGCGCGCGCCTGGTCGAGCTGCGTCTGCTGGTTCAGCGCGGCTTGCGTCTGCTGCGCCTGCGTCAGATTTGCCTGCTGAGTGGACGCTTGCAGCAATTGCGCGCGCTGCGCGTCCGCCGCCTGGTCAGCCTGCGCCAGTTGCGCCGCTTGCAGCTGATCGGTCTGCGCTTGCTGCGCCGCCGTCTGGTTGGCCTGAAGCTGCTGCGTGGCGGCTTGCTGATTCGTTTGCAGCTGCTGCTGGGCCAAGGCCTGATTGGCTTGCTGCGTTTGCTGTGCGTTGGTCTGCTGCGTCGCCTGCGCCTGCTGATCGACCAGCGCCTGTTGCAGATTGGCTTGCTGCACGTTCGCCTGTGCCTGCTGCGAGGCCAGCTGGTTGACGATAGGCGACGGTGTTTCCGGCTGCTGCGTGGTGGCAGGCTGCTCCAGCTGCGCGCGCTGCGCGGCCAGCCGGTCCGCCGCCGTTTCAGGCAATGGATTCTGCGACAGGTTGTTGATCTCGGTCCGCGCCACGTTCAGCCGCGCATTGGCGGCCGCTTCGGTTGGCGTCAGACTCTGGAAGGGACTGGTGCCCAGGCCGGGAATCTGCGAACTGCCCGCCGCGCTCAACTGTTCGGCAAAATCCGTCGCCAGATTGCGGAACGTGTTCAGCGTGTTGTCCAGCGTGGAGGTGGTCTGCTGGTTATTGGCATTGAACGCCGCCCGCAACTGCTCCGGTTCCAGCGACAGTCCGCCAGTCAGATCCGACAACAGCGGCGGCTGCAAGGTCACGCCCAACTGCGCCAGGTTTTGCGCCTGCGTGTTGACGCTGTCATTGGTCTGCTGCGTCAAACTGTTGACCAGGTTATTCAGCAGCGACGCCTGCTGCGGCTGCCCCTGATCGAAATCCACCGTTGGCAGCAGATTGAACGCATCCACCACATTCTGCACCGCCGTATTCAGCGTGTCGGCACGCGCCGCATTGTCCAGCGTGGTGTTGCCCTGAAGCTCAGACAGCTGCTGCTGGGAGTTGGTCACCGACAACAGAAAACTGGCCACCGGCGACAAATCGATGGTCACGGAAGCCGCCGGCGGCGCATCCAGCGCCGACCCTACCGCATTGATGGTGGCGCCATTCACCGCCGCTGTTTCCGATGCACGGTTGATTGGCTGCAACTCCGTCAAGGACGACGGCGTCAGGGATGAGATAGGGAACATTGCCGCTCTCCAAAGTAGGTATGGCTCACCTGTAGCATGCGCCTGCACGAGCGGCCCCGTCAGTGTGTGACTTCACATAGCGGGCCATTTTTCACATTGTTAGCTCCCGCACGGTCAAGCGTGGTTGATCGGCCTATCGTTGAAGTTCCCAACCCGCACACACAACGAGAGGATCTCATCATGGATAACAGCATCGACACCAAAATCAACAACACCCGCGACGGCGTCACCCAAATCGGCAAAGACCTGCGCGCCGACGCCCACGCCGCCATCGACAAGGTTGCCGACAAAGTGCCGCCAGCCACCGACCGCCTGGCCACCCAGGCCCACACCGGCGTCGACAAAGTGGCCGACACCGTGGAAAGCACCTCCGACACCCTGGCCGCACGCGGCAAGCAAGTGGTGGAATCGTACAAAAACTTCGCCGAATCGAGCCGCAACCACGTGCGCGCCAGCCCGGTGATCTCGGTCCTGGTGGCTGCCGCCGCCGGCTACGGCATCTCCAAGCTGCTGGGTTCGCGCAACAGCAAATAAACCGTACTGCCCGGGCGGTATCACTGTCGGGACGACCGCCAGCGCCCCGCACCGGGCGTTGTTCGTCTCGTTCAAAGGATATCCATGGCAACCAAACAAAAATCGCCGGCCTCCGTGATGGGGGCCGGTTCCGTGTTGAGCACCGTCGCAGGACCATCGACGGCATCGCCGCCGGACAGCCTGGGCGGCGCCAGCACGCAGGAGCAAGCCTTGCTG
Organism: Duganella alba; assembly: GCF_009674495.1. Taxonomy (GTDB): domain Bacteria; phylum Pseudomonadota; class Gammaproteobacteria; order Burkholderiales; family Burkholderiaceae_D; genus Rugamonas; species Rugamonas alba. Next base: position 2,699 of record NZ_WKJN01000002.1, read on the forward strand.
GCCAAGGTCAGCGGCGGCCAGCAGATGGCGGCCGACATGCCGTTCAACGCCAACAAGGCCGGTGAACACGGCGAGGCCGCGCGCACGCCGCAAGCCGGCAAGACCTGTCCTGTGCCGCATCCGGCCGCCACCGGCAGCACCGTCGGCGAAACCACTGCCTCGGCCAAGACCGGTAGCGGCGTGCCGCCGGTCGGCGTATGCCCGGCCGGTGACCTGGACCGCGTGCGCGCCGACGCCGGCGAGCAGCGCCTGACCACCAACCAGGGCGTGCCGGTTGCCGACAACCAGAATTCGTTGAAGGTCGGCCTGCGCGGCCCGACCGCGCTGGAAGACTTCATCCTGCGCGAAAAAATCACCCACTTCGACCACGAACGCATTCCGGAACGCGTGGTGCACGCGCGCGGCTCGGCGGCGCACGGCTACTTCGAAAGCTACCAGGATCTGAGCGACATCACGCGCGCCGCGCCGTTCGCGGCGGCCGGCAAACGCACGCCGGTGTTCGTGCGCTTCTCCACCGTGGCCGGCGAGCGCGGTTCGGCCGACACCGTGCGCGACGTGCGCGGCTTCGCCGTCAAGTTCTATACCGATGAAGGCAACTGGGATCTGGTCGGTAACAATATCCCGGTGTTCTTCATCCAGGACGCCATGAAGTTCCCGGACCTGATCCATTCGGTCAAGCCGGAACCGCACAACGCCATCCCGCAGGCGGCCAGCGCGCACGACACCTTCTGGGACTTCGTCACGCTGATGCCGGAATCGACGCACATGCTGATGTGGCATCTGTCCGACCGCGCCATTCCGCGCAGCTATCGCACCATGCAGGGCTTCGGCGTGCACACCTTCCGCCTGGTGAACGCGCAGGGCGAGTCGGTGTTCTGCAAATTCCACTGGCAGCCGGTGGGCGGCACGCACTCGCTGGTGTGGGACGAAGCGGCCAAGATCATCGGCGCCGATCCGGACTTCCACCGCCGCGACCTGTGGGAAGCGATCGAGGCGGGCGCCTATCCGGAATGGGAGCTGGGCCTGCAGATCTTCACCGAGGAACAGGCGGAGTCCTTCCCGTTCGACGTGCTGGACGCGACCAAGCTGGTGCCGGAAGAACTGGTGCCGGTGCAGGTGGTCGGCAAGATGACGCTGAACCGCAACCCGGACAATTTCTTCGCCGAGACCGAGCAGGTGGCCTTCTGCACCGCGCACATCGTGCCGGGCATCGACTTCTCCAACGACCCGCTGCTGCAAGGACGCATCCACTCGTATCTGGACACGCAGATCAGCCGCCTGGGCGGCGCCAACTTCCACGAAATCCCGATCAACGCGCCGCTGGCGCCGGTGCACAACAACCAGCGCGACGGCATGCACCGCCAGGCCGTGCATCGCGGCCGCGTGGCGTATGAACCGAATTCGCTGGGCGGCGGCTGTCCGTTCCAGGCCGGCATGGCCGGCTTCACCACGGCGCGCAGCCAGATGCCGCAGCCGCCGGAAGACAAGGTGCGCGGCAAGCCGGAACTGTTTGCCGACCACTACTCGCAGGCGCGCCTGTTCTGGATCAGCCAGACGCCGGCCGAGCAGGCGCACATCGTCAACGCCTACCGCTTCGAGTTGAGCCGGGTGACGGTGCCGGCCATCCGCGTGCGGCTGCTGTCGATGCTGGCCAATGTCGACCCGATCCTGGCCGAAGGCGTGGCGCAGGGCCTGGGCATGGAAGTGCCGCCGCCGATGCCGCTGGCGACCGACGCGCCGCCGCCGCAGTACGAACCATCGCCGCCGCTGTCGCTGCTGGCGCGTCCCGGCGCGCTCGGCGTCAAGACGCGCAAGGTGGCGATCCTGGCCGGCCACGGCGTCGAGGCCGACAGCGTGAAAGCCATCTATGCCGAGCTGCTGGCGGCCGGCGCCACGCCGCGTGTGGTGGCGCCGCAACTGGGGCAGCTGGCGGCGGCCGACGGCAGCCGCCTGGATATCGAGATCTCGATCGAGGCCGCGCCGGCCGTGCTGTACGACGCGGTGATCATCGCCGGCGGCGCCACCAGCGCCGCCATGCTGGCCGCCGATTCGGACGCGCGCGACTTCGTGCGCCAGCAATACCGCCACTGCAAGCCGATCCTGGCCGTCGGCGCCGGCAAGGACTTGCTGACGGCGGCCGGCATTCCGCCGGCCATGCAGGACGGCGCGCCGGACCTGGCGCTGTGGCAGGTGGAAGCCGGCGCGCTGGATGGCGCGCTGGCGGCGTTCAAGGAAGCGCTGGCCGGGCACCGTCCGTTCCAGCGTGAAACGGACGCGGCGCCCCTGTAAAAGCGCTTATCACCATCGAAGTATTTAACAATGGCGGGCATAGTGATATGCTCGCCATTAATGCTTTTTGTTGCCTCCCCCAAAAGAAAGAATCAGGACACCTGACGCATGGACGTTTACGCCCCCCAAGCCTGGCAGCCACACGAGCGTCCCACCTTACCCGGATCGCCGTCCAATCCGGACCATCCATTCTGGACGCGGGTCGCCTTCCTGATTGTCGGTTTCATCGTCGCCATCACCGGCGGCCTCGGGAACGCGCTGGTGTCGGTCAATCTGCCCTATCTGCAAGGATCGCTCGGCGTGTTCACCACCGAGATCCAGTGGCTGCCGGCCGCCTATGTGATGGCCAATGTCTCGATGAACCTGTTGCTGGTCAAATTCCGCCAGCAGTACGGGCTGCGGCTGTTTACTGAACTGTTCCTGGTGCTGTATGCGGTGGTCACGGTGGCGCACCTGTTCGTGCACGGACTGGGATCGGCCATCGCGGTGCGCGCGGCGCACGGCATGAGCGGCGCCGCGCTGACCACCCTGGGCCTGTACTACACCTTGCAGGCCTTCCCGGCCAAGCACCGGCTCAAGGGCGCGGTGCTCGGCATCGGCTTTTCGCAGCTGGCCATTCCGATGGCGCGGCTGTTCTCGTCGGAGCTGATGGAGTTCGGCGAATGGCGCGGCCTGTACTTCTTCGAACTGGGACTGGCGCTGGTGTCGCTGGCCTGCGTGCTGTGGCTCAAGCTGCCGCCGGGCGACCGCATCAAGGTGTTCGAGAAAATGGACTTCGTCACCTTCGGCCTGTTCGCGCCCGGCGTGGCGCTGCTGTCGGCCGTGCTGGCGCTGGGCCGCACCGTGTGGTGGCTGGACACGCCGTGGGTGGGCTATGCGCTGGCCGGCGCGATCGTGCTGATCGTCGCGGCGCTGGCGATCGAGCATAACCGCGCGCGGCCGCTGCTCAATACGCGCTGGCTGATCAACCCCAACATCGCGCGCCTGGCCACGTCGGTGCTGCTGATCCGCGTGGTGCAGTCGGAGGCCAGCGGCACGGTGGGCTTCCTGCAGGCGCTGGGACTGAACAACGACCAGATGCTGACCTTGTGGTGGATCGTGATGGTCGGCGCGGTGGCCGGCATGGTGGTCAGCGCGCTGTATATTTCGCCGGCGCGCATTCCGGGCCAGCTGCTGTTCTCGCTGGCGGTGATGGCGCTGGGCGCCTACCTGGATTCGGATTCCACCAATCTCACGCGGCCGCAGGATCTGTATCTCAGCCAGTTCCTGCTGGGCTTCGGCGGCGCGCTGTTTGTCGGGCCGACGTTCATTTCCGGCTTTGGTGCGGTGATCGCGGCGCCGAATAACCTGGTCAGCTTCTCGGTCATGTTCAGCATCACGCAGACGCTCGGCAGCCTGCTGGGCACCGCGATCACCGGCACCTTCCAGGTGTGGCGCGAGAAGTACCACTCCAGCATCCTGGTCGAACACCTGACGCAGCTCGATCCGCTGGTGGCGGCGCGGATTCAGTCGGGCGGTCTCGCGTCACTCAGCGCGGCCACCACGCGCGAGGCCAATGTCCTCGCGTATAACGACGTGTTCCTGGGCATTACCGTGCTGGCGCTGTTCACCATGGCCGGGCTGCTGGTCCATTATCTGTGGACGGCCTGCGTGACCCATACGCCGAAGTCGGTGCCCAACGCGCAAGCAGGCATGACCAACGTCTCCCTCAACAATTCCGGATCCCGCTGAATCACATGGCTAATAACGATACTCCAGACAACGCATCTCCTTCCGACAGCCGCATGGCGGCGATGGCTGCGGCGGCCGCGGCGGCGGCAGTCGCCGCATCGGCGCCGGCCGCCCCGGCGCCCGACCGGCGCGGGCAGATTATTTCAGCGATCCTGTTCTCGCTGGTGGCCCTGGTCGGTGTGCTGGTGGTGCTGTATGCGTGGCGGCTGCCGCCGTTCACCAGCGCCGTGGTGTCGACCGAGAACGCGCTGGTGCGCGGGCAGGTGACGCTGATCGGCACGCAGCTGCCGGGTTACGTGGTGGACGTCAAGGTGCAGGACTTCCAGTACGTGAAGCAGGGCGAGTTGCTGGCACTGATCGACGACCGTATCTACCAGCAGCGCTACGAGCAGGCGCAGGCGCAGCTGGCGGCGCAGAAGGCGGCGCTGGAGAACTGGGCGCAGTCGCGCCGCTCGGCCGAATCGAGCGTGCTGCTGAACGAGGCCACGCTGGCCAATGCGCAGGCGCAGTTGTCCAAGTCGGTGGCGGATCTGAAGCGCGTCGATTCGCTGGCTGCGGATGGTTCGCTGTCGCTGCGCGAGCAGGACTCGTCCAAGGCGGCCAATGCGCAGACTTCCGCCGCCGTGGCGCAGGCGCGCGCGCAGCTGGAGATCGCGAAGCAGCAGGTGCTGTCGGTGGGCGTGAACAAGCAGTCGCTGGAAGCGGCGGTGGCGAACGCGGAAGCGGCGCTGAAGGCGGCCAAGGTGGATCTGGACAACACCCGCATCACGGCGCCGGAAGACGGCCAGCTGGGGCAGGTCACGGTGCGCAAGGGCGCGTATGTGAACACCGGCGCGCAGTTGATGGGATTGGTGCCGAAGCAGCTGTGGGTGATCGCCAACCTGAAAGAGACGCAGATGAACGGGGTGCAGGTCGGGCAGCCGGCGACGTTTAAGGTGGATGCGCTCGATGGCGCGCAGCTGACCGGCGTGGTGGAGCGCATTTCGCCGGCCACCGGCTCGGAGTTCAGCGTGCTGCCGGCCGATAATGCGACCGGCAACTTCGTCAAGATCGCGCAGCGCATCCCGGTGCGGATTCGCATCGATCAGGGGCAGGCCAATGCGCGCCGCCTGGCGCCGGGCATGTCGGTGATCGTCAGCATCGATACCTCGGTGAAGACGCGCAGGCAGGAGGCGCCTGTCGCGGCCGCGAACGGAGTCAAGCCATGACGTGGCGCGCCGCGTTGAGGCGCCGTCCCGCTGCGGCGGCGGTCGCGCTGATGCTGGCCGGTTGCGCGGCGACGGTTGCGCCGCCGCCGGCATCGACCGTGCAGATTCCCGCCGCATGGCGCACCGCCGTCGAAGGCCAGTCCAGCGCGCCGGTGGCGCAGCAGTGGTGGCAAAGTTTCGGCGATCCCGCCTTGACCGCGCTGATCGACAAAGCCTTGCAGAGCAACGGCGACCTGCGCGTCGCCCGCGCCCGCGTGGCGCAGTACCGCGCGCTGATCGGCGTGGCCGAAGCGAACCAGAAGCCGAACGTCTCGGTCGACAGCGCGCCGACCCGCACCCGCCAGCTGGCGTACAACGGCGTGCCGTATGTGACCAATGTCTACCAGGCCGAATTCCAGGCCAGCTATGAAATCGACGCCTGGGGCAGGCTGGCCGCGCTGACCGACGCCGCCACCGCCACCTATCAGGCCGAGCAAGCCAACTCCGACGCGGTGGCGCTGTCCATCGCGGCCACCGTGGCGTCGGGCTATCTGAATCTGCGCGGACTGGATGCGCAGCTGGCGCTGACCGAAGCCACGCTCAAGCTGCGCGAGGAATCGGCCAAGCTGGCCAAGCGCCAGTTCGACGTCGGCTACAGCTCGCGATTGGAATGGTTGCAGGCGCAGGCCGAGTATCAGACCACCGCCGAGCAGGTGCCGCAGCTGAAGCGGCAGATCTTCGAACAGGAAAACGCGCTGTCCATCCTCACCGGCGGCAATCCCGGTCCGGTCGCGCGCGGCGCCGAGCTGGCGGACTTGCAGCCGCCGCCGGTGCCGGAAGGCCTGCCGTCCGAACTGCTGCGCCGGCGGCCCGACATCGCTCGCGCCGAATACAACCTGATCGCCATCAACGCCAACCTGAAGGCGACGCGCGACCAGCTGCTGCCGTCGTTCAAACTGACGGCGGTGGGCGGCGTGCAAAACCTGAAATGGCATGATTTCCTGAATGCGCCGACGGCGCTGTGGCACCTGACCGGCGCGGTTGCCGCGCCCGTGTTCGACGGCGGCCGCGTCCAAAGCCAGACCGACTCGGTGGCCGCGCAGCGCGACCAGACCATCTACGCCTATGAGAGCGCGGTGCGCGCGGCGTTCTCGGAAACCGAAAACGGCCTGGGCGCCATCGTGCGCCTGCGCGAGCAAGCGATCCAGAACGACGCGCGCCGCGCCACCGCAGCCGAAACGCTGCGCATCGCCCACAACCGCTATCGCAACGGCTACGCGTCCTACCTCGAAGAGCTGGACGCCCAACGCACGCTCTACAGCGCCGACGTCGGCCGCCTGCAACTCAAGACGCGCATCCTGGTCGCCTCGGTGGACCTGTACCGCGTGCTGGGCGGGGGATGGACTAGGCCTTGACCGGGATGCAGAGTTCCGCGGTGAAGACGCCGGTGGCAGGATCCATCGCGTAGTCCGCCGGATAGCGCTCAAAGCAGACGCCTTCGGCCGCCTTGCCTTCGGCCTGCAACTGGCCGAAGAACTCGCCCCAGGCCGCCGATACGTCGGCGCCGGTGCCTTCGAACGGCGCCACCGCGTAGCGGCCCGCCGGCAGGTGCGTCTCCTTGGCCGGCGGCTGGATCGGATAGTCGGCCGATACTTCCACGCAGGCGTCATACCGGCACTCGGCGGCCGGCGTGGTGCGCGGATCATCCTGCGCCACGCCATAGGTCACTTTGCCCACCAGCCCGAAAGCCTTTTGCCACGGCGTGAACACCTCTTTCCAGAACTCGCCCACCGCGGGACCGAACGGTCCCTTGTAGCGCAGGTAGGCCACTCGAACTTCAGGCAATTCTTTGATTTCGTACTTCATGGATGTCTCCTTGATCGTCCTGCCCGGCCGCCGGTTGGCGGCGCAGCTTGCGCAGCATGCGTTGCAGCCAGTGCTCAAAGTCGTCCACATAGGTGAACACGGCCGGCACCACCAGCAGGCTTAACAGCGTTGATGTAATCAGGCCGCCAATCACGGTGATCGCCATCGGTGAACGGAAGCTGGGGTCGGCGCCCCAGCCCAGGGCCAGCGGCATCATGCCCGCACCCATCGCAATGGTGGTCATCAGGATCGGACGGCTACGTTTGTGGCAGGCATCGACCAGCGCTTCGAAACGCCCCATGCCTTCCTGGCGCGCCAGAATAGCATAATCAACCAGCAGGATAGAGTTCTTGGTGACGATACCCATCAGCATGATCAGGCCGATCATCGACGGCATCGACAGCGCGCTGCGCGTCACCAGCAGCGCCACGAAGGCGCCGCCGATCGACAGCGGCAGCGCCGCCAGAATCGTCGCCGGCTGCATGAAGTCCTTGAACAGCAGCACCAGCACGCAGTAGATGCACAGCACGCCGATCAGCATCGCCAGGCCGAAGCTGGCGAACAGCGACGCCATCTCCTGCGTGTCGCCCAGTTCCGCGATCTTCACCGACGGCGGCAGGTTTTTCAGCGACGGCAGCGCGCGCGCTTCACTGTTGACTTCACCCAGCGCGCGCTTGCCCAGCTCCACTTCCAGCGTGACGTTGCGGCTGCGGTTCAGGCGATTGATCTGCGCCGGCCCGCTTTCCATGGTGATGTCCGCCACGGTGGCCAGCAGCACCGGGCCGTTCTTGCCCGGCACGGTGAGGCGGCCGATGGCGTCCAGGTCGGCGCGCACCGCATCCGGCAGCTTGACGCGGATTGGCACCTGGCGTTCCGGCAGGTTCATCTTGGTCAGGTCGGTGTCGTAGTCGCCGGCGGTGGCCACGCGCACGGTCTGGCCGATGGCGTTGGCGGTCACGCCCAGGTCCGCCGCCTTGGCGAAGTCCGGCGTGACGATGATCTCCGGACGCACCAGCGACGCGGTCGAGCGCACATTGCCCACGCCTTTGAGCGTGCGCAGTTCGCGTTCGGCTTTCTGTGCCGCTTCCTTCAGTGCGACCGGATCTTCGCTGCGCAGCACCAGCTGCATCTTGACGCCGTTGTCCGGCGGGCCGACCTTGAAGCGGGCGCCGGGAATGGCGTCCAGCTTGTGGCGGATGAGGGCTTCCAGATCGGCTATCGATTCCTTGCGGTCGGTGCGGTGCACGGTGGTCAGCGTCAGCACGGCGCTGCGCGCTTCGGCCGCCGCGCCGGGCGCGAAGGCGTCGCCGCTGGAGCCGCCGCCGATGGAACTGAATACGGACTTGATGCCCTTGACCTGCATCGCGGCCAGGCGCGCGCGCTCGGCCACCACGCTGGTTTCGGCCAGCGTGGAGCCGGGCGGCAGTTCCAGGTTGATCTGCGTCTGCGCGCGGTCGGCTGCCGGTACGAAGCCGGTCGGCAGCAGGCCGACCAGCATGATCGAGCAGACGAAGAATACGGCGGCGGCAATCGCCGTCACCAGGCGGTTCTTCAGGCACCAGCGCATGACGCGGATGTAGCGCGACATCAGCCAGCCGTCCTTGTCCTCGCGGTGCGCGGTCGGCTTGAGAATGTAGGCGGCCATCATCGGCGTCAGCAGACGGGCGACCACCAGCGACGCCAGTACGGCGATGACGGCGGTCCAGCCGAACTGCTTGAAGAACAGGCCGGGAATGCCGCTCATGAAGGCGGTCGGCAGGAACACGGCGACCAGCGCGAAGGTGGTGGCGATGACCGCCATGCCGATTTCGTCGGCCGCTTCGAGCGCCGCTTCCATCGGCGTTTTACCCATGCGCAGGTGGCGTTCGATGTTTTCGATTTCGACGATGGCGTCGTCCACCAGCACGCCGACCACCAGGGCCAGCGACAGCAGCGTGACGGTGTTGAGCGTGTAGCCGAACAGGTAGATGCCGAGGAAGGCCGGCATCACCGACAGCGGCAGCGCGGCGGCGGCCACCAGCGTGGCGCGCCAGTCGCGCAGGAACCACCACACCACCAGCACGGCGAGGATGGCGCCTTCGTACAGCAGTTCCATCGAGCCGTCGAAGTTTTCCTCGACCGGGTGGGCGTTGTCGATCACCTGTTTCAGTGCGACTTTCGGATTGTTCTTCTGCAGTTCCTCGATGGCGGCGCGCGCGCCTTTGGCGACGGCCACTTCGCTGGCGCCCTTGGTGCGGAAGATTTCAAAGCCGATCACCGGCACGCCGTCCTGCAGCGCCACGGCGCGCGGTTCGGAGACGGTGTCGGTGACGGTGGCCACCTGGTCGAGGCGCACGCGCCGGCCGTCGGTCAATGGCAGGTCGATGGCGGCCAGTTCGGCGGCCGTCTTCACGGTGGCGATGGTGCGCACCGACTGTTCGGCGCCGCTGATGTCGCCGCGGCCGCCGGGCGCTTCCTTCTGCACCAGGTGCAGCTGGCGCGAGACGTCCAGCGCGGACACGCGCAAGGCGGCCATGCGGGCGTCGTCCAGTTCCACGCGGATCTCGCGGTACACGCCGCCGACGCGCTTGACCGCGCCGACGCCAGGCACCGCCAGCAGGCGCTTGGCGACGTTGTTGTCGACGAACCAGCTCAGTTCCTGGCTGTCCGGCTTTTCGCCGGGCGCCTGTGACGCGGCGGCGGTGAAGGTCAGCACCACGCGGCCGGCGGTGGTGGCCTTGGTCACGCTCGGATCGCGCAGTTCGGCCGGCATGTCGGCCTTGACGCGGGCGACGGCGTCGCGCACGTCGTTCACCGCGTCGGAGATATTCTTCTCCAGGATGAATTCAACGGTGGTGGTGGAGACGCCATCGAGCACGGTGGAGTAGATGTTCTTGATGCCTTGCAGCGTGGCGACCGAGTCTTCGATCTTGCGCGTGACTTCGGTTTCCAGCTGCGCCGGCGCGCTGCCGTCCAGCGTGGCGGTGACGGTCACGATCGGCAGTTCGATGTCCGGGAAGTCCTGCACCGGATTGGCCTTGTAGGCCAGGAAGCCGGCCAGCGAGAGCAATGCAAACAGCATGATCGCCGGGATCGGGTTCCTGATGGAGAGGGCGGAGAAGTTCATGGACTGTCCTTAGTTGGCGACGACATTGACCAGGTCGCCGTCGTTGAGGAAGCCGGCGCCGCGCACGACGATCTGGGTGTCGGTCTTCAGGCCGCCCAGCACTTCGATGCGGTCGCCCAGGCGGCGGCCCGGCTGCACCTTGATCTGGCTGACGTGCCTGTCGGCGTTGAGGCTGAACACGAAGCTGAAGCCGTCGCGCACGACGATGGCCTGCTGCGGCACGGTCATGGCGTCCGACGCGCCAAGCTGGAACTGGCCGCTGGCGAACATGCCGGCCTTGAACGGCGCGTTCTGGCTGGCGGCGCTTTGCGGCAGGTCGACGTAGACCAGCGCGGAGCGGGTTTGCGGATCGACGGTGGGCGCGATCATGCGTACCTTGCCGGTGACTTCGCTGCCGTTGGCGGCTTTGACCACGGCGCTGATGCCGGGCTTGAGGTTGCGCAGGTCGGCCGCGACGACTTCGGCGCGCCATTCGAGGCGGCCCTGGCGGATCATGCGGAACAGTTCCGTGCCGGCGCCGGAGACCGCGCCGACGGTGGCGGTGCGGGCAGAGATGACGCCGCTGTCCGGGGCCACGACCCTGGTGTATTTCAGGCGCAGTTGCTGGCTCGCCAGCGCGGCCTTGGCCGAGGCGATGCGGGCGTTGGCGGTTTGTTCGGCGGTGTTGTATTGGCTGATCTGCTGCGCGCTCAGGGCGCCGGAGTTTTGCAGCGTGCGGGCACGGGCGGCGTTGGCGGCTGCGTCGGCGGCGTTGGCTTCGGCTTCGTGCACGGTGGCCTGGGCTTGCGCCAGGTCGGCGTTGACGGTGTCGGCCGAGAAGACGGCCAGCACTTCGCCGGCCTTGACGACGTCGCCGACGTTGACGCGCACTTCGGTCAGGCGCAGGCCGTTCGATTCGCTGGAGACGCTGGCTTCCTGCCAGGCGGCGACGTTGCCGTTGGCGGCCAGTTTGATCGGCAGGCTGGCGGCGCTCGGTTTGGTCACGGTGACCGTCAGCGCGGCTTTCGGCGCTTCAAGTTTTTTGTCGTCGGCGGCTTGGGAGTAGGCGGAGATGCCGGCGGCTGCCACGGCAAAAGCCGCTGCCAGAAGGTAGGCGAGTGGTTTGAGTTTGGTTTTCATTATTTTGGCGGAGAGATTAGTTGGCGGCGGCGAGCGCGGTGGCGGGCGCGGTCCAGCCGCCGCCGGCGGCGCGGTAGAGCGCTACCCATGCTGCGCTGCGTTCGCGCTGCAGGTTGATGACGGTCTGCTCGGCGGCCAGGCGCGTGCGGCGTGCGTCTTCGAGTTCGAACAGGCTGGCCATGCCGTTCTTGTAGCGGTCATCCACGGCGGTGTAGTTGACGCGGTAGCCTTCCAGCGCGGTTTGCGCGTCGCCGGCGCGGGCTGCCGTGCTATCGAGGTTGACCAGCGCCTGTTCGACTTCGCTGACGGCCTGGCGCACGGTGGCGCGGTAGCTGGTGACGGCGGCGTCATAGCGCGCATTGGCGGAATCGACGTTGGCGCGGCGGCGGCCGGCGTCGAATACGGGCACCGAGATGGCGACCGGGCCGATGGTCCAGGTGTCGGTGCTGGTGCTGTCGCCGGCGGCGCGGAAGTTGGCCACGCCCACGGAGCCGGACAAGGTCAGGCGCGGATAACGCTGCGCCTGGGCGTTGCCGACATCGGCGCTGGCCGCCGCCACTTCGCGTTCAGCGGTGAACACGTCCGGCCGCTGGCTCAAGGTCTGCGCCGGCAGCGCGGGAATGGCGATTGCCGGTGCGGCGGCCTGCACGGCCGTGCCAAGCTTCTGGCGCAGTTCCGGTTCGGTGAAGGCGGTCAGCGCGGACAGCACCTTGACGTCGACGTCGCAGGCGGCGCGCTGGGCGATGTAGCGGCTGTTGCCGTCGGCGGCGCTGGCGCGGGCCAGGGCCAGGCTGGCGGGCGACTGGAAGCCGGCCGTGGCGCTCAGTTCCGTCAGGCGCGCCGTGTCGGCACGCGACAGCGCGTCCTGTCTGGCGACCGCCAGCAGTTGCTCGCAGGCGCGTAGGCCGTAGTACTGGTTCGCCACTTCCGCCGCAACGGAAACGCGCGCATCATGCCAGCCGGCGTGCGCGCTTTCCAGACGCGCCTGCGCCGCATCGCGCGCGGCGCGGTTGGCGCCGAACAGATCGACCTCCCACGACGCGTTCAGCGCCGCCTGTGAGGTGGTCCCCATCGGCAGCGCCGACTGCTGGTTGGAGCGGTTGATGCTGGCCGCCGCATCGACGTTCGGCGCCAACGCGGCCCCGGCCGCCACCCGTTCCGCGCGCGACTGCGCAATGCGCGACGCCGCCGACGCCACCGTCGGACTGGCCGACTGCGCCGACTCGATCAACTGCACCAGCAAGCCATCCGCCTGGCCGCGCCACCACGCGGCGAGATCGGCCTGGCTGCCATTGTGCGGCAGCGGCGCCTGCCACTGCTGCGGCGCCAGCGGATCGACGTGCGCCGCCGGTCCCTGTACCGCACAGGCGCTCAGCATCGCCGCGACAGCCAGCGGCGTCGCGCGTAAAAAAAGTCTCATGCTTTCCCTTGTTGAAGTGTGGATTTTCCGCCAGCGCCAAGCGGTGCAGGCTGTTGCGGAGATGTAGACGTTGGCCGGCGGTAAATATTGCAAATGCACAGGCAAAAAAAAACCCGCTGCCAGTGGCGCGGGTTGAATTCCAATGTTCAGCGAACGGATTGGAGGAGACAGTTCAAACTATACCCCTCTTTATGTTGCAGTGCAATACCGTAGAATTACGTTGTCATTTTAGTCATCTTCGAAAAAACTTAAACGCCGATCACGCACTTTTGGCCGGCAAAGCCAGCGTGAAGGTGCTGCCGTGGCCGAAATCGCTGTTGAAGAACAGCGAGCCGCCGATCAGGTTGGCCAGGTTCTGGCACAGGTACAGGCCCAGGCCGGCGCCTTCGGCGTGGCGCGTCGACGTCGAGTCCAGCTGCGAGAAGGCCTGGAACAGCTTGGCCTGGTCTTCCTCGCGGATGCCGGCGCCGCTGTCGGCCACCGAGAATTCGATCATCGGCGTCTGGCCTTCGCCGCTGCGCTGCGCCAGCGTCACGCGCACGGTGCCGGTTTCGGTGAACTTGATGGCGTTGTTGCCGAGGTTGAGCAGGATCTGCGTCAGCGCGCGGCGGTCGGTTTCCAGCACGATGGCGGGATCGGCCAGGTCCATCTCCAGCGCCAGGTTCTTTTGCACGGCCAGCGGACGCAGTGTGTCCACCACGTCCTTGACCACTTCCTGGCACTGCACGGTTTCCAGCTCCAGCGTGACCTTGCCGGCTTCGATCTTGGCCACGTCGAGAATGTCGTTGATCAGCGAGAGCAGGTGGCGCGCGCTGGTGCGGATGGTGTTGAGCTGCTTGTCCTGCTCCGGCGTCAGCGGGCCCGGTAGCTTCATCAGCAGCGCGCCGGTGAAGCCGATGATGGCGTTCAGCGGCGTGCGCAGTTCGTGCGACATATTGGCGATGAAGGCCGACTTCATGCGGCTTGCCTCGGCCAGTTCCAGGTTCTTCAGCGCGATTTCGCGGTTGATGGTTTCCAGCTCGCCGGCGTGGTGCGCCAGCCGCATATTCAGCTCGATCACCTGGCGCTCGCGCGCTTGCAATTCGCTATTGACCTGTACCGCCTGTTCGTAGGTGGAGATCAGCAGGTCAAGGATTTGCTGGCGGTCGGCGTTGATGAAGTGCTTTTGCTCGCCCAGGTACAGGGCGATGCCGATCTCCATGTTCTGGTTCTTGCGCAGCTTCTGGTTCATCAGCATGTGGCCGATGCGGTTCAGCAGATAGTCTTCCGCATACGGCTTGCGGATGAAGTTATCGGCGCCGCATTCGATGCCGCGGATGATGTCCTTCGGGTCCATCAGCGAGGTGACCAGTATCACCGGGATGTCGCGCAGTTCCGGGTCGGCCTTAATGGCGCGGCACAGCGTGTAGCCGTCCATCTCCGGCATGACGATGTCCGACAGCACCAGGTGCGGCTTGCGTTCGCGGATGGCCTCCAGCGCCAGGCGGCCGTTGGGCGCCACGCGCGCGCCGTAGCGCATCGACTGGATCAGGCGGCGCAGACGTTCGGCCTGGGTGGGACTGTCTTCGACAATCAGTATTTCGATTTCATCGGGCTGTATTTCGTAACTGGTGTCCACAGACAACCCTCCTGGCGCATTTTGTTAGCAGCACAAACTATATCGGATTACCCCTTCAAGGGGAAGTTTCCTGTCCCTGGAAGGCGCGCGCGCGCCAGGTCAGCACCAGCGTATCGCGGTGGCCGTGTTGCGCCAGCGGCTGGATCGGAGTGGATTCATGAATGACAGTTGCGTCATCGAGCAGCAGCATGGTCCACGGCGCGGTCATGGTGAAGCGCTTGCCGTTCGGGCCATCGGCCTCGAACACGCGCGTTTCGCCGCCCTTGATGCCGTCGCGCGCGATCAGGATCACGGCGACGAAATCGACGCCGTCACGGTGCGCGCCTTCCGGCGTCGGGCGGCCGATGCCGTCGGTGGTGTCGATGCGGAACTGGTGCGCTTCAACGTACCAGGGGGCGTCGGTGCCGCGCGCCTGGCTGCATACCTGGCCGATGGCGGTGACCAGCGCCGGCCAGGCCTGCTGCGTCACGGTGGCCGGCAGCACCGGCTCGAACAGGCGGTTCATGCCGCCGTGCAGGGCGTTGTATTCGAGCGGCTGCCAGTGCGCGCGGTGCGGCGTCTGCGTCAGGTGGCTGCCTTCCTGGATGAAGCAGGAATGGCGGCGACGGCGATAGCGGCCGCCGTCCTTCAGGTATTTGTCCGGTTCCAGTGCGTTCCAGCTGGGGATCAGGGCGTCGAGGGCGGCCAGCGGCAGGCCGGCCAGCGCCGCCACGTCCTGCGGTTGCAGCAGCGCGTAACCATCGTCGCGCAGCGCCGCGACGGCATCGGCCAGCGGCGTGAAAATAGGAGTCGTCATGTTTTAAGCGGCGGATGCCATCAGGCTGGAACGCAATTCATCGAGCTGTTGTTTCATGCCCACGACCTGGTCCAGCGTGCAGTGCGTGGCTTGCAGGATGGAGGGCGGCAGCTTGGCCGCTTCGTGGCGCAGGGCGTCGCCGTGCGGCGTCAGCTTGATGATGACCTGGCGCTCGTCGTTGGCGGCGCGGGTGCGCGTCAGCAGCTCGGCCGCTTCCATACGCTTGAGCAGGGGCGTCAGCGTGGCCGAGTCGAGGAACAGTCGTTCGCCCACTTCCGACACGGTCAGTTCGTTTTTCTCCCACAGCACCATCATCACGAGGTACTGGGAGTAGGTCAGGCCGAGGCTGCGCAGCAGTTTGCGGTACAGCTTGCTCATCGCCAGCGAGGTCGAATACAGGGCGAAGCACAGCTGCTGGTCCAGCTGCGGGACGGCGGAGTTGGGGAGTGTTTGCGTTTCCATCTTCCCAGTATAGGTAGTGCACTATACAATTGCAAGCTCGCCGGGGAAAAATAGTTTTGGCAGGCAAATCCGCTCGGTTATGATGGTGGAAAGAATTTTCACGGAGCAGCGGCAGATGAATGTCAAAAAGGCCATCGTACTGATCGTCGATGAAGCTACGGACAACCTGATCCACATGAACGGCATCCTGGAAGATCAGTACGAAGTCCGGCTGGCCAACAGCGGCCGCGCCGCGCTGGACATCATGCAGCACGTGCCGCGCCCGCACCTGGTGGTGGTGGACGCCGACCTGGCCAACATCGACGGCTACAGCGTGTGCCAGCAGCTCAAGTCCAGTCCCGACACCGCCGAAATCCCGGTCATCCTGCTGCAGCGCGAGTCCGACGAGCCGCGCGCCTTCGACCATTGCGCCGCCGACGTGGTGGCCAAGCCGGTCAACGGCGCCGTGCTGCGCGCGCGCGTCGACACCCATCTGCAGCTGCGCCATTCGCGCGAGCTGCTCAAGCAGCAGCGCAATCTGCTGGAACACGTGGTGGAAGAGGTCACGGCGGAACTGAGCCAGATGCTCGACGCCATGATCTGGGCGCTGGCGTCGCTGGCCGAGACGCGCGAATACGAAACCGCCAACCACCTGCGCCGCGTGCAGCACTACGTGTCGGCGCTGGCGCGCCAGCTGCAGACGCACAAGCGCTTCGAGGAGGAACTGAGCGAGGCCAATATCAAGGCGCTGTTCAAGGCGGCGCCGCTGCACGATATCGGCAAGGTGTCGATTCCGGACGCGATCCTGCTCAAGCCGGACCGCCTGACCGACGAAGAATTCGAGATCATGAAGAAGCACACGGTGTACGGCCGCGACGCCATCGTCAACGTCGAGAATGCGCTGGGCTACACCAACACCTTCCTGCGCTACGCGCGCGAAATCGCCTACTCGCACCAGGAGAAGTACGACGGCTCCGGCTATCCGCAAGGGCTGGCGGGCGATGCGATTCCGATGTCGGCGCGGCTGATGGCGGTGGCCGACGTGTATGATGCGCTGATTTCCAGGCGCGTCTACAAGCCGGCCTTCACCCACGAAACGGCGATGGAGATGATACGGCAGGGCAGCGGCGAGCACTTCGACCCGGACGTGGTCGACGCCATGCTGACGGTGGAGGAGGAATTCATGGCCATCGCCAACCGCTACGGCGATCCGGTCAGCTGACCATGCGCGGGCGCGGCTACCTGGCTTTCTTTGTCGGGATATGCCTGACAGCCTGGACCTGCTATTTTGTGATGGAGGAGCAGCAGCAGCTGCAAGTACGCGCCGGCTTCCAGCGCGACACCGAGAACGTGGCGCGCGACACGCAGACCCGTTTGCAAATCTACTTCGACACGCTGCACGCGATGAAGGGCGTGTACGCCGTCAACGATCGCATCGACCGGCTGCAATTCCACCGCTTTGTCAACGAACTGAAAATCGACAAGCGCTATCCCGGTTATCAGGCATTGCAGTTCGTGCGGCCGGTGCCGGAGTCCGAGCTGCCGGCGTTTGTGGAAGGCGTCAGGCGTGACGGCTATCCGGCCTTTCATGCGCACCCGGCCGCGCGCCGCCCGCTGCACTACATCATCGAATACACCGAACCGCTGAAGGGCAACGAGAACGCCTTCGGCCTGGATCTGTCGGCGTTGCCGCCGCACCTGAAGGCGCTGGAGCTGGGCCGCGACAGCGGCGAGATCGTCGCCACCGAGCGCATCACGCTGGTGCAGGACGCCACCGGCGAACCGGGCTTCGTGGCGCGCGCGCCGGTGTACCGCAACGGCTTGCCGCTGGAGACCACGGCGCAGCGGCGCGAGGCGCTGGCGGGCTTTGTGGCGATCGTGTTCCGCGTGAATGCGCTGATGCGCGAGGTGATCGATCCGGCGTTGCTGGAGCATCTGCACGTGCGCATCGAGGACGGCGGCTTCCAGCAGGGGACCACGCCGCCGCCCGGCGTCGATACGCTGCTGTACGACAGCGATGTCAAGGTGGAGACGCACCAGGAACGCGCCGACAACGTGCCGGGGCTGACGGCGCAGACGGTGCTGCCGGTGGGGCAGCGCAACTGGATCATCAGGTTTGAAGGCCGCTCCGGCGTGCGCTACGGCCGCTCGCAGCTGCCGGTGGTGCTGATCGCGCTGGCCGGCATCATCATCAGCGCGCTGATCGCGGCGCTGCTGGTGGTGAACCGGCGCGAGTCGGATACGCGGCAGGGACTGGAAGTCAGCATGCAGGAACTGGAACGGCAGAAGAGCAATGTCGAGCAGGCGCGCAACGATCTGTCGCGCGTGGTGGCGACATTGCGGCAGGCGCAGACCAATCTGCAAACCTCGGAGAAGATGGCGTCGCTCGGCGCGCTGGTGGCCGGCGTGGCGCACGAGCTCAATACGCCGATCGGCAACAGCCTGCTGACCGCCACCGCGCTGGCTGACATGGTGCGCGACTTCGAGCGGCAGATGAAGGATGGCGGCGGCTTGAAGCGCTCGGCGCTCGAGGCGCACCTGTGCGATGCGCGCAAGGCCTGCGACATCATGGCCCATTCGCTGACGCGGGCGGCGGACTTGATCACGTCGTTCAAGCAGGTGGCGGTGGACCAGGCCAGCGGCCAGCGCCGCCGCTTCCGGCTCGACGAGGTGCTGCACGATACGCTGTCCACCTACGCGGCCCAGCTGCGGCGGGCTTGCTGTTCGGTGACGGTGGATGTGCCGGCGGACCTGGTGTTCGATTCGTATCCGGGCAGCTTGAGCCAGGTGCTCAACAACCTGATCGGCAACGCGCTGCTGCACGGCTTCGATGGCCGCGAAAGCGGCGTGCTGGCGATCAGCGCGCGGCGCGAGGGACGCGACCTGGTGGTGCTGCAATTGAAGGACAACGGCATCGGCATGACCGACGTCGTGCTGCATAAAATATTCGATCCCTTCTTCACCACCAAGATGGGGCAGGGCGGTTCAGGACTGGGGATGAATATCGTTTATAACATTGTGACCGGGGTGTTGAAGGGCACCATCCGCGTGGAGTCGGTGGCAGCGGCGGGCACCAGCGTGCTGCTGGTGCTGCCGCTGTCGCCGGCGCCGGAAGAGCAGACGGTTCAGGCGTAACGCTGGCGCAGCAGCTGCAGCATCGCCACGTTCAGCTCCCACGCGTTCGAGACTTCCTTCTGCGTGTAGGGCAGCGTTTGCGTGTACGGCACCGGGCCGAATTCCGGCGTCAGCGTCATGCGCTCGGCGCCGGCCGCGCGGCGCAGGCGTATCACTTCATCCCACCACGACAGGTGCGCTTCCAGCGCGGCCTGCGATTCCGGCGCGCGGAAGTCGGCCACTTGCGGACCTTGCGCGTGGCCGACGCGGGCGTGGATGTGGCGCACGTGCGGCAGGGTTTGCGCCAGCGTCTCCGGCTGGTCTTCCAGCAGCGATTCGCAGGCGCAGCACCAGTGCGACAGGTCGGCGGTCAGTTGCAGGTCCGGCAGTTGCTGCAGATACGGCAGCAACAGCATCGGGTGGCCGCTGAAGCGGCTGCGGTGGGTCTCGTGCACGATCGCCACGCCGTGCTGGCGCGAGATGTCGGCGGCGAGGTCCAGCAGTTCGCGGTTCTGCGCCGGCGTGAAGTAGTCCTTGCCGGTATGGGAGTTGACGTGCAGCGGCCTGGCGGCGCAGGCGTTGTGCAGCAGTTCGGCCAGCGCGGCCTTGTGCGGCTCAAAGGTTGGATGGAACACCGTCTCCCATTGGGCGACGATTAGGCCCAGGCCGGCGTCGGCGATCTGGCGGGTCCAGTCGTCGCGTTCGGCGGCGTCCAGCGGCAGCGACATCTCGATGCCGTCGAAACCGGCGGCCTTGACGCGCTCGATGAACACCGGCGCCGGCAGCTCGTTGTTGCCCCACTGCGCGGCGAAGATCTCAATCCGCATTACAGGAAGCCTCGTGCCGGCAGCTTGTCGTCGCGCTGAATCCAGTTCTGCGGCGAGTAGCTGGTGGCGCCGTCGGTCACGTGCAGCGTGTAGGCGTGGCGCGAGACCGCCGAGCGGTTCGGCGCGCTGTAGTGCGGCAGCAGGCCGTGGAAGCACACCAGGCTGCCGGCCTTGCATTCCAGCGGCACGGCGGTGCTGTTGTCGGGCCAGGCCATGTCGCTGAGTTTTTCCATGCGCACGTCGTCGCCGTTGCGCAGGAAGCGCTCGCGCATCGGGCCGCGATGGCCGCCCGGTTCGGCCCACATGCAGCCGTTCTCCAGCGTGGCGTCTTCCAGCGCGAACCAGAAGGTGGTGACGCTGACCGGGTCGGTGTCGAAGTAGGTGGCGTCCTGGTGCCAGCGCACTTCGCCGCCGATGCCCGGCTGCTTGAAGATGTACATCGATTGCCAGACCTTGGGATCGGACAGGCCCAGTTCGCGCGCCAGTTCTTCCAGGCGGGCGTCGGCGGTGAAGGCGCGGAACGCCGGATCGAGATCGTGCATGGCATGGCCGATCTTGTTGATCGACAGCGACTTGGCCTGCTTCAGCTGGCCGTCGGCGCCGAAGGCTTCTTCTTCAAAGAAGCAGCGTACGGTGTTGTCCGAGCCGAGGAAATAGTCGTCGGTGGTTTTTTCCTGTTCGATGGTGCTGAAGATGCCGGATTGGGTGGTCGGATCGAAATCGTTGACAATCTCCGCCGCGCGGGCGCGCAGCGTGGCGATCTCCCCGGCGCTCTTGAAACCGGGGATGACAATGAAGCCATCGCGTTGGTATTGTTGTTTTTGTGCTTCTGTCAGCATGTCTGGCTCCATGGCGGGATATTTGATTCATCGCATTTTACGGACATGGCGGGGCCATCACAATCCGCAAAAGGTTGACACATTGTCGCCAAAGTGGAGACAATCGAGACATGGACCAATTACGGGCGATGGAGATATTTGTCGAAGTGGCAAGGCTGCGCAGCTTCAGCGAGGCCGGCCGCCGCCTGGGCCTGACTCGCGCCATGGTCAGCAAGCACATCCTGCAACTGGAGGAAAAGCTCGGCGCGCGGCTGCTGCACCGGTCCACGCGCGAGGTCAGCCTGACCGACGTCGGCCAGGCGTATCTGACGCCGTGCATGGCGACGGTGGCGCAGGCGCAGGAAGCGGCGCGGGTGGTGGCGCAGAGCGGTGACGATCTGGCCGGGCCGCTGCGGATACAGGCGCCGTCGAGCTTCGGCAGCGAGTGGCTGGCCGCCGCGCTGGCGCGCTTCGTCCTGCTGCATCCCTTGCTGGAGCCGATGCTGTTCGTGGACGACGCACTGCTCGATCCGATCGAACATGGCTTCGATTTGACGATACGGGTGGGCGGCATACCGGATGTGCACGCGCTGGCGATGCGGCCGCTGGCGCCGTGTCGCGGCGTGCTGTGCGCGTCGCCCTCGTATCTGGCGCGGCACGGCATGCCGCTTGCGCCGCAGGATCTGCAGCAGCACCGCTGTCTGCACTTCAGCCACCTGACCGACGGCACGCAATGGCACTTCACGCGCGGAGACGAACAGCAGACGGTGCGCGTCCCCGCCGCCTTCACGGCCAACAACGGCCTGGTGCTGCAACAAGCCGCGCAGCAGGGCCTGGGCATCGTCTACAACACCACCTTCCTGGCCTGGCGCAGCCTGATGGAAGGCACGCTGGTGCCGGTTCTCAGCGACTGGGAACTGCCGCTGAATCACCTCAGCGCCCTCTATCCCGCCAGCCGCCAGCCATCTCCCAAAGTGCGCGCACTGATCGACTTCCTTGTCGCCGAATACCACCCCGTTCCGCCATGGGACCGCGAACTGCAAACCTCCGGCATATTGCTCTAAGCACGTGAGAATTTGCGTATTTCTGCATTGAGCAAAGTGTTACCCTAACAGCCAACATTTCCTTATCGCGGACACCATGAATTTCTCGCTATGGCTCACCCTTATCCTGGTGCTGCTCGTCATTGGCGGCCAACTGATAGTCTCGTTTCAACTAGCAGCGCTGACCCGCACCGGCCAATACCCGATGCGGGGCAAAGCAGTCATGGCTGACGTGGAGCGTTTGTTGAAAAGCGGTGAGCGAAGCTGGGCCATACGCTGCTATCGGGAGATTCATGCTTGCAGTCTCCGGCAGGCGAGGAATGCGGTAGCGGCATTGGTCAAACAATAGAAAGTTTTGAAGGTCAGAAGCCATGGAAAAAATTGTCACGTTGTGGCGCCGCCTGATTTGGCATGCTCGTTACCTGATCAGTGGTCGGATCAGACCTGATCCCGGCGTGACTCATGAGTTTGAGCTGGTCGCAAATTTCGCGGAAGCGCAGTCTGCTGAGTATTGCCTGATGGCGCTTCAGCACCTCAATATGAAATCTGCAGTGGCGCGGCTGGCTAATGGCCGTGCAAACGCCACGTTCAACTTCTTTGCCAAGCCCGGGTCGAGCAAGTTCACCGAGGCCCGCGATGCGGTTACCGAGGCAGCCAGGCGCCATGGCGGAGAGGTACTTCTTTGTGCAGTAGTGATGCGCTCAGGCGGCGAGGCGAAGGCCTGACAAGTTGTTTGAGTTTGAGGGAATTGCTCGCGTCGCCCCTTAAGCAACTTAATTAGCATGGCGGTAATCGGCCAGCGCCGGACCGTTGCAAGACTTCTGTAGGCAAAAAATAATTTTATGAGAAATCTTCTCGGTACATTGTTAATAGTAGTGCCTTTGACTGCGCAAGCGCAGACTGCCATTCCCCAAATTGTCCCGACGCCGCAAGGGCCTGCACCGCAGTCATTGGCATTGTCCAATACGGCACCGCCACAATTTCAAGTTAGGCGGCGGATATTCAATGAAGTTGCCCATGGCATTATGCGAAATGATCCTGCTGCCCCGACGGCGCTTGATAAGGTTCTAACCGACTACGAAAGTGCAGCGTTCCGCTATACGCCTTTGGAGTCGTTGGAGATTATTGGTTTCTATTTTTTGCCACGTGAAGGCATGGAGAAAGTCTTCCAAGTGATTGTGGCGGAACAGGTGATGGGCTGGTACGACGTACTGCGCTATGCATCGGATTCGGGGCGCGAGGAAATTGTCAACAATGAAGGCTTCTTCAAGTTACCCATCGTCATTGGCGGACCTCGGGTTGCTACGCTAGCCGCGAAGTATTTTGATGAGCATCCTGCGGAGGCCAGAGCGATGTTAGCTCGCGGTTTTTCTTTCGCCGATTCCTGGCGCGAAACGCTGAACTATGATCGGCATTGGCCATCCTATTACGGCCTTGAACGGCTGATCTGCCGGCAAGATCCCACCACTTGCAAAACGGCGCCAGAATTAGACCGCTCAAAATGGAATGCCGCCTGGAGCGAAGCAAAGCAGCGGGTAGCAGCATACTATCAATTGGATAAACCGTTCGCAAAATGACCGAACCCGGCCACAAGCGGACCTATTACTCATAATAAAATTCTGATGAAAATAGACGACCTCATACGACGCCGTGTTGAAGCTGCGCTTCTCGACCGGGATGGTTCATGCAGAGATATCAATTTTTCGGAATTTATTTTGACATCTAGAGCCATTGATGTTCTTGAGTTCCTGGCATCTTCGTGGACTTACGTTCAGGCGATGACGGGCGAAGGCTATGAAATTGCCAGCGCCGAGTTGCAAAGCAATCTTCAGCTGGCATCCGGCTCGCTATCTACTATTTGGAACGGCGGCCGCAACCCCAAACACCTCCAAGCTTACTTCCATTGGAATGAGCCAGACAAAGTGTTCTGTGAAATTACGTTTTTCCCAAAGGACATTGATAGTGGAACCTTCAAATTAATGGAGTTTCTATCAATGCTAGGCAAATTGGTCTCTGTGGCAGGCAGCGATGAATATTACCTTCCCTACGAGGATGCGAGTTGGCGTCGCGGGCAGCAAAAGAACGATGCTGTGATTCTTTCTGATAAGGTGCTATTACTTTCACCAGCCTGACCGATTCCGGCCAGTTGCAGCCGCTAGCGGTCTTACCTACCAGCTCTTTTTATTGGACTGAAAAATGGAAATGCAGAGAACTATTGGTTTTGCCGATGGCGAGAATTTAGTGATGCGCTTCCAAGCAATGGTGGAAGCAGGTGCCATCCCAAAAAATGATGTAGTCCATGAGAGAGATTGTTTGGTATGGCATCCAGAAATAACGAGATGGTCCATGTTCGACTTTGTACGATTTAACTACTACACGAGCACAACTGGCGACATGCCAAAAGTCAATGCATTGAGGGACAGTATATGTAATGTTGAATATGAATTTACATATACGCACAATGATGATGTTCCCTATGGGACTGCGAACTTGGTACCCCACGTTTTTCACAAGCCTTCGAAAAATACGAAAGCCAGAAACGTCGACCTACAGATTTCCATTGATGTACTACGAGCTGCTCATTTGCCTTCCGTAGATTCAATATTTATTTTAAGTGGTGATGGCGACTATATTCCTTTGATTCAAGAGGCATCACGACACGGTAAAGAAATCTGGTTGGGGGCTTTTTCGTCCGGTTTGCATCCTAGTTTGCGACATTACATAGATGTGTTCTGTGAACTCGATGACATTTTTTTTAGTCAACTCCCCCAGAAATCGTAACCACTTCACTGACTAACTAAGTTAATCGTAAATGAGAAGTGCGACTGTGACCAGCCATTAACAGACGGTCCGAAAACGCGTGCTTCAACAAGCGATATGGAGGAATTAGGATGCAAGTTATCTTAACGCTGGATTGGGTATCAATATCCGCCAGTGTGGTAGCGTTTCTATCGTTGTTAGCCAGCATTTTTAGCGCAATCAGTGCTTCGAAATCGGCGAATGTGGCAACTGAGGCTGAACGCCGAGTTAGAGCCGGTGAACGCATCGCCGCAGTTCGAGAGGTAATGCGCTCCGCCGTAAAAATTGAGTTACAGGGGCGATTGGTTATTCTTGCCCTCGAAGACGGGGCCAGAAGTGCAGTTGCAACCGCAGAGATGCACGGAACGGCTGATGGAAAAAGACCGTTTTATAGAACGAATAACGAATTTCAAGAGAAAATTGCGGAAGTAAATCAGCGGATTATTCATGGACTTGACAGGGAAACTATTGCAGCCCTGGACGATGAGCAACTCGCAGCTGTGCAACTCGACTTAGATAAGACATTAAGTGCTCTGGAGGGAGATACCACGTGGGCCAATAAGCGCGCCGATCAGTTGTCCTACGCGAATCGTCAGATAGGGGAAGACATCGTTGCAGCCGAGCGCGCTAACAACATATATGTAAGAAGAAATCACGAAGGTAAGTTAGTGTGACGTACACGCTGTAAACAGGTGCCAGCATTCGGCCAGGGCTGTCTGTTGGGGCAAAACGCCAGACGCTTGTCGCTGTACGGAATTTTTCTGCTCAATTCTGGGAAAATGAATGGATTCCAAATTAAATGAACATTTTTCGGTTTCGGCCGAAAAGCCGCTTTACCACTACACGAGTCTGAGTTCGCTCGTTGGCATCGCCACTAGGCGCGAGCTATGGGCAAGCCATGTGTACTATCTCAACGACTCGAAGGAAATTATTCACGCCTGCGAGCTTCTGGATAGAACCCTAGATGACCAATCCATTCTAGATCCAGACTTGAGACGCAGCAATTTTTTCGAGCATTTACGGAGATGGGTCGGTGAACTCAAGGGCCGACGATTCCATTTATTCGTTTTCTCACTATCGGAGGAGAGAAGTCTGCTCAGCCAGTGGCGCAGTTACACGACACATGGGAAGGGAGTAAGTATTGAATTTAGCACAGGGCTTGTAAAGCAACTAGCTCAGGACAATAAGCTTCGCTTAGGCCGGTGTCTTTACCATGAATCCGAGCATCATGAACTCCTAGCTAATGTAGTTCAGTACCTACTGGATAGGTTTGAAAACTGCCCAAATATCGGTGACGATTATTTGGAATACGCGCAGCTTTTTGAAGACTACCACGATACAGTCTTATCTGCTCTCTACCTTATAAAGCACGGTTCCTTTTCCGAAGAGAAGGAATGGCGTCTGATTATGAGTTCAGAATTTGCGTATCCCCAAGTGTCGTACCGCGAGGGCGCAACGATGATGATTCCGTATGTCGCACTCAAAATCGGTCCCGGTCGTGTGTTCAATAGCATCTTGCTGGGACCGTGTGAAAACATCGAATTAGCGTTGTATTCGATGACTGGATTCCTAGGGCGTCATGAGATATGCAAAGCTGTAGCTCCATCTTACATCCCATATCGGGAATGGAAGAAAAATTAGCATGGGATTCGCGAAGGCAGATGGCTGTTGCTGAAGCAAGCTTGTTCGCCATTCTCCGATTCGGAGAAAAAGGAAATATGTGCGAACTTCGGCCTAGGGGCGGGAGCTGACGGTTGGTTGCAGCTCTTCAGTTTGAATGTAAGGTTGCAGAGATTAGGCTGGCACAAGTTTGATCTTGATTTTTTTTGCCAAGGGCCGCTGCAGCGCTAGTCCAACGTAGTGAGCGTGAGGCTGGAGTCATTTTGATCCAGCGGCCGGTTCAGCGATGCCCTGCGGTTCGCTTTTTTTTGGCAAGGCCGTTTTTGGTCATATTTTGCCCCTTCATCTCCTCCGCAATTTGCCATGCAATGACGCGCTTTACTGCGACCGCTGCGGCTTCTTCCAGCAAGCCTTCTTCGAAGTTACTGCCAATGTTCTTGCTTTCATTTGCCCTGATCTCCCACAGATCCCGATCGATCTGGCCGTTGACACTTGGCGTGGCGCGGGCCATCGGCTAGCGTACCAAATCAGGTACGAATAACAAGCCGATGGCGACGATTCTTCCACGCCACTCCGCGATATATCAGCTTTTTTCGTCAGCAGCGTTCATTTCGTGAACAGCGCCTGCGCGTCGCGCTTGAAGGCCTGGGCGGAACCATCGCGGCTGTAGAACATGTGGCCGCCCGGGTAGACCGCCAGGTGCGCCGGCGCCGCCATCGGTGCCGGCATCTGGTCGAGGATCAGCGCCGAGGTGAAGTAAGGGCAGGACAGGTCGTTGTAGCCGTGCACGATCAGCACGCCCATTTTCGGGTCGTTGGCCATGGCCTGGCGCAGGTCGCTGACGGGCTTGTCCTGGCTGGCGCCGCGATCCCATGCGCTGTTCACTTCATAAGACAGGGCCTTGTACAAGGCGTCCGATTTCCAGCCCACTTCACGCGTGACGAAGTCCACCATGGCGCTGGTCGACGGGGCGATCAGCGCGTTCAGGATCGGGTCGCCCGAGCGGCGTTCGGCCGAGGCGGGGAAGGGATCGTAGGCGGTGACGTTGGCGTCGTAGACCGAGCCGATTTTCTTGTCGCCGCGATGCAGTTCGCGCAGGAAGGTATTGCTGTCGAGGCGGCCGTCGAGGCGGTTGACGATGCTGGCGTCGATGCCGGTCAGCTCGGAGACCTTGCTCACCAGCCGCGTGACGGCGTTCGGATCGGAACGGCCCGCCAGCAGGTCGGTGGCGAACTGGCCGCGGGTGTAGGCTTCGATGCCGCGCATGGCTTCCGGCGTCAGCTTTTGCTGCGCTTCGAGGTGCGAGGCGGCCATCGACGGCAGGTTGATCATCCACGGCAGCGGCGACAGCGCGGTGTCGTCGCCGATGGCGGCCGGGTCGAGGTAAGGCGAGACCATGATCAGGCCCTTGATGCCGACGCCGAGCTGCGTTTGCAGTTCGTGGGCCAGGCGCGGCGCGCGGTAGCCGCCGTAGGATTCGCCCATCAGGAATTTCGGCGAGCGCAGGCGGCCGTTCTTGACCAGCCAGTCATACACGATGCGCGACAGGTATTTGATGTCCGGCTCGGTGGCGAAGAAATCGGCCTTGGCCTTGGCCGGTTCTTCCAGCGCGCGGCTGAAACCGGTGCCGATCGGGTCGATGAAGACCAGGTCGGTCATGTCCAGCCAGGTGTGCGGATTGTCCTGCAGTTCGGAGGAGTCCGACGGCGCATCGCCGGCGGCGCCGAACTGCACGCGGCGCGGGCCGATCGCGCCCATGTTGAGGTAGACGGACGAGGCGCCGGGACCGCCGTTGAAGGCGAAGGTGACCGGGCGCTTCGGACTGCCGCCCGGCACCACGTAGGCGGTGTACACCACTTCGCCGATCACCTTGCCCTTGGCATCGCGCACCTTGATCGATCCCACGGTCGCGTCGTAGCTGAACGGCTTGCCGTTCAGGCGGATGGTCTGGTGGATGGTCTTGTCTTCGGACAGCGGCGGCAGGTCGAGGTCCGGCTTGTTGGATTTGGCGTCGGCCGCCGGCGCCGCGTCGGCGGCGTGGACGGTGGGCAGGGCGCCGAGCAGGACGGTGGCAAAAGCGGCGGTGCGAAGCAGTTTGGAAAGTGGTGCGCTGGACATGGATTCCTTATCTGGAAAATAAGCTAACGGTGTGCCGGCTTGGCATTTTGTGAGTTTAACAGGGGCGGGTAGGCACCTGCTCGAACTTCGCGCCAGTGAGGCATCGCCGGCCGGATCCGTGCACGCTTATCTCACATCAAATTTCGCTGCGCCGGATATGGAACAGTGGATCTGGAGCCCGGTCCCGGACCGGTCATCCATCCCTAAACGTTTAAATTGGAGGATGTATGGAGATCATCAATCTGTCGGACAAACTGAAAAGCATGATGGCCGGTATCAAAGTCAAGATGGACGCGTGGCCGCCAATGGCCGAAGGGGAGTCGTTGTTGAACCATACCGTCATTTTTACTTACGCCAATATCGAGTGCAACTGCATCGACGTCAGCTACGGCCTGGTTACGCTATCCAGCCTGCCGTCGCCGGAGACGCGGCAGGTATACCGGCTGGTGAATTGCCTCGACGTCGCCGATAAAAAAAGCCTGGGCGTGGATTTCAGTTATACCGAATCGACCACGGCGACAAAATCGGTGACGGTGACCGAGGGGAGCAGCGTTACCTTGAAAGCGGATACGGGCATCAAGATGGACGTCGTCTCCGCAGGTGTCGGCCTGTCGGAAACGAAAACGCTCAACCTGCAAAAAGTGGACAGCAATGTCAGCCTCAAGCAGGAAAGCAAAGTCGAACGCTACGATCTCAGTTACGAACTGGCGCCGCAGACCGCCATCGAGGTCGCGATAAGCAAGGAATTACAGGAGTACAGGCAAGCCTTCGGAGGGAAAATACTGATCGACGGCGACATCCTGGTGACGGTGCGCCGCAATTCGGATGGCCAGATGTCCGGCCGGTTCGCGCCGGCGGGCCGTATCAGCGCTTATCTGCCGGCCGAGAAACGGCTGCTGGAGGTGCAGGGCGAGTTTGAGCACATCAAGGGCACGCGTACCACCCGCAGCGCCCGCAGTTTCCCGGTTTCGAAGCAGCCCGACCTGTGCGCTGGCGAGCAGGCGGCGGCGGGGCACGCGGCTTTGCTGGCGGCTCTGTGGCAAGCGCCGGAACCAGCGTTTGGGCGGGCCAGCGTGCGGCTGGCCAATATCAGATGCAACGCCGGCATTTACTACGCGGACTTCGATATCGAAACCCCTGGCTGCGACAGCAGCGCGGCATCGGGGTTCGATGTTGTCCTGGTGATAGAGCGCGATGGAGGTCAGCATACGCAGCGGACCTCCATCGAGGGATGGGAGGCCGGGGAATCCGTGCCGGGCGGCTTTCGCATCAGCCGCAGCGGCAATTATGGCGAGGGCGAAGTGGTCGACATCATCAACATCCAGCAGCCCGATTTCAATTG
Source organism: Duganella alba (assembly GCF_009674495.1). GTDB lineage: Bacteria > Pseudomonadota > Gammaproteobacteria > Burkholderiales > Burkholderiaceae_D > Rugamonas > Rugamonas alba. The sequence continues at coordinate 31,953 of NZ_WKJN01000002.1, forward strand.
CTTTGACAAAGAGCGGTGATTAGGCCACCTGCCAGGTGCCGTCGCGGTAGATCAGTTCATCGTCGAGGTAGACGCCTTCGGTGACGGCGAAGACGTCGATGTGGTAACGGGCGTCCTTGCGCTTCAGCTGCGGCTTGGTGTAGACGCCGTGCTTGGCGCCCAGCGACAGGTGGATGCCGCACATGCGCTCGTAGGTGCCGATGTCGTCGACGAAGCAGTCGCGCGAGAAGGCGCGGTTCATGCCGAAGCCCAGTTCGCGCAGCCACACTTCGCCTTCATGTTCGCGGATGATGGACAGCATTTCGTCAAACGCCGGCGTGCTGTTTTCGGCGCCGACCACGCGGCCTTTTTCAACAATGATGGTGATCGGCGCCTCCGGCTTGTTGACCAGGAATTTGGTGTCGCCGAACACGAAGATGCGCGCGCGGCCGCTCACCGCTTCCAGGTCCTGCGCCTCGGTGAACACTTCGCCCAGCGGGAACTGGCCGCCGATGTTGGTCATGCCGCTGTAGTCGCCGATGTTCAGCTTGGCCGATTCGAACGGCGAGGCGAACACCAGCCGCTCGCCATTGCCGGTGTCGACCACGCCATGCCGCGCCTGGTCGATGCGCGCCTTCAGCGCATGGCCGACGCCTCGGTAGTAGGCCGGGTCGTAGGCCAGCGAATCGATGTAGTGCAATCCCTGCTCGCCCGGCATGCGCGACAGGTGCACGTGCTCGATCACTTTCAGGCCGCGCTTGAACAGTTCGATGCGGATGCGGTAGGCGTCCATGCGGAAGCTGCCGGACTGGATCAGCACCACCAGGTCGCCGGCGTTCAGGCGCGCGAAGGTGGCCAGGATGGCGTCCGGCGCGGCGCTGTCGAAGTCGATGAACTGGGCGTCCGGCGCCACGCGGCGGTAGGCTTCGGTCAGCGCGCGATTGAGGTCGGTGCGGGTATCGTGGACGATCAGCGCGGCGTGCGGCGCGCGGTGTTCGATGGCGATGGCCAGCGTGTCGCGCAGATTGCGTTCGGCGGTGTCGACGGCGTGCTCGGGAATGCTGCCGAAACGGGAGGGGGAGGACGTCATGGTGGGGCGCTTATCAGGATCAGCCCGCATTATAAGGCAGTTGCCATGCGCGCCACGCCCCTGCGCATTCTCCTTGTAATGGATAAAGGAGCGATATAGAATGAAAAAAATAGCCTAGCGGCAACTCCGTGGCGATAACGACAGGAAGCGTGATGACCGTATTGATGGGACAGGATTTGCCGCTGGAGCGACCGGACTCGACCGGGCGCGCAGCGTTGTTCGTGCCGACGGCGGCAATCAAGGGCGATGTACTGGAGACGGTGCGCATGGGCGCGGCGATCGTCGGTTATGGCAACCATGACCGGACCTTGACTATTTATTACGAAAGCAACCGTTTCAACGAACCGAACCTGGTCAAGTGGGAGCAGAAAGCGCGCAAGGCGTTCGAGCGGCTGGCGGAGAATCTGCCGACCGTGTCCAAGATGGTCAGCAAGCCGGAGAATTTCGAGCAGGTCGGTTACATCAGCAGCAAGGGCATCCTGATCCGCCGCATGGAAAAGCTGCGCAACTGGCTGGAAAAGTCCGAAGCGCTCGATGGCGCGCCGGAATCCGAAAACGTGGTCTTCACGCCGCCGCCCCCTCCCAAGAAAATCGTCGAAACCTGACGCCCGATTCTCCCGCACCTGACCCTTGCCGCGATCGCGGCCGATTGCGTCGCCTGCCGTGCGCTGCGGCGATGCGGAGCGCTGTATGCTGTTGGAAAGAATACATTCTTTCAGGAGATGATTATGATGATCCGTTATATCGCGGTGGCCCTGGCGACGCTGGCGCTGCTCGGCGGTTGCCAGAAGAAGGAAGATCCGAGCGAAGCCGGTCCGGCGGAACGCGCCGGCCGCAAGATCGATGAGGCCACGCAGCAGGCCAGCCAGAAGCTGGACAACGCCGCGCAGCAGGCCAACCAGCAGCTCACCGATACCGCCAAGGAAACCAGCCAGAAGCTCGACAAGGCAGCCGACCAGGCCAGCGAGAAGCTGAACGAGGCCACCAAGGAGGCCGGCCGCAAGCTGGAACGCGCCGGCGAGAAGATGCAAAGCGCCGCCGACGAACGCGAGGCGAAGAAGTAGTCAGTGCTTGCCGGCCGCGTGCTTGATCGAGACCACGTTGGTCTGTTCGGTCGGCGGCGGCTGCTGGTCCGGATCGCCGCCCAGCACCACGCTCAAATCGACGAAGCCTGAGCGCCACGCACGCTCCAGGTCCTGCTCGATCGCTTCCATCGAGGTCAGATGGAAGTTGTCGAAGCCGCGCACGCCGTAGGCGCGGTTTCGGCCATGGGCCTTGGCCAGGTACAGCGCCATGTCGACCAGGTTGACCGCGCGTTCCCACGCCAGCGGCTCGTCGCCCGGCACCAGCGGGTAGGGCGAAAAGCCGACCGACACATTCACCGAAATCTCGTGCTCCTGGTATTTCAGCGATTGCGACGAGATGCTCAACAAAATCCGCCGCGCGATTTCGTCGACGCCCTGGCGCGGTATCGCCGGCAGGAAGGCGAGGAATTCCTCGCCGCCCCAGCGCACGATCATGTCGGTTTCGCGCAGCGCGATGCGCAGGTTCTCGGCGATCATCTTCAACACCGCATCGCCGGCCGCGTGGCCGTAGGTGTCGTTGATATGCTTGAAGTGGTCGACGTCGAGCAGGAACAGCGCGCCGACCACGTCGTCCGTACGCTCCTGCACGGTCAGGCCGCGCATGAAGTCCTGGAAGTGGCGGCGGTTGTACAGCGAGGTCAATGGGTCCAGCGTCGATTGCGCCTTCAGCTCCAGGTTCTTCACCTCCAGCTGCGCGTTGGTGTGCCGCACCTTGCGGTACAGCAGGCCGACCACCGCCGCCGTCAGCGCCAGCACCAGCGCCAGCAGCCACCACACGCGCTGCTGCAGGCGGCGGTTGTCGATCTCGGTGCCCTTGACCTGGTTCTCGCGGCTCAACAGCTCGATCTGGCGCTGCTTCTTCTCGGTCTCGTACTTTTCCTGCAGTTCCAGCATGGCTTGCTGGCGACGCCGTTCAAACAGCTCGTTGGAGATGTTGCGCTCGCGGTGATAGGCCTGCACCGCGCCGGCCAGGTCGCCCGCGCGCTCCAGCGCTTCGCCGTATTCGCGCAGCGCCGCTTGCAGATCGGGCCTGTTGTTTTCACGCTCGTAGCGGGCCAGGCCCTGTTCATACTGCTTCTTGCCCTCGGCCAGACGGCCCATGCCGATGTAGGCCTGGCCCAGGTTGAGGCGCGCCGTCGCCTCGGTCGATTTGTCCCGGGTCTTGTCCGACGATTGCAGCGCTTCCTGCGCGTACTGCACCGCGCGCGCGTAGTCCTGCTGCTTGAGGTGGATGTCGGACAGGTTGACCAGCGTGATGCCGACCATGCGTTCGGCGCCGAGCTTGCGCTCCAGGTCCAGGCTTTCCTGCAGCACGCGCAAGGCGCGCTTGGGCTGGCCGGAGTCGATGGCCAGGCCGTACTCGGTGTTCTTGGCCAGCGCCATGCGGCCGGGCGAATTGAGTTTTTCGGTTTCCGCCAGCAGCTCGGCCAGCGTTTCGGCGGCGTTGTCGTAGCCCTTCATCTGCGTGTGCAGCTTGGTCAGTGCGTTCAGCGCGGCGACCAGGCTGATGGCGTCGCCGGCGGGCGGCCGCGCAATGTCCACCGCATGCTGCAGCTTGAGCAGGGCGGCGGGGAAGTTGCCCTGTTCGGCGTAGGACTGGCCGGCGGTGATGGTGGCCTGCACCTGCAGCGGGATATCGGCGGTGGTCAGCGCCAGTTTTTCGGCGGCGAAGGCCATGCGGTGGGCGGCGTCCACTTCGGCCTGGGCGAACAGCACATAGGTCTTGGCCAGCATGCCCTTGGCGATGATGACGTTGTCGCGCAGCGAGGTGCCGAAGGCGATGACCTGGTCGGCCGCTTCCATCGCCAGGTCGTTCTGGCCCAGGCGCATGCGCACGGTGCTCATCTGGGTCAGGAACTCGGCGCGGGTGTAGGAGGAGGCGGCCACCAGTTCCGGTTGCAGCTTTTGCAGCTGTCCGAGCGCCTTGTCGGGCACGAAGCGGCTTTGTTCGCGGACGTCGAGGATGCGTTCGTCGAGCGTGGCCTGGGCCAGCACCCACGCAGGCGACAACGCCAGCGCCACGGCTGCCGCCACGGCGCCTCGCCTCCAGTGCCACCTTCCGCCATTTCTTGATCCAGCCAACTTGACGCCCTCACAATTGCAACGCAATGTCTAGACAATTATAGGCGTGTTGCAGTCGAGAAAGCCCCGAAGCCTGTGATTTTTCGCCAAAATCGCACAGTTTTCAGTGGCTTTTTGACACTTTCAAGCTGCCAGCTGCTGCAAAAGGTATAGGCGTTGGTACAAGCCGCCGTCGATTTGCATCAGCTGCTCGTGGGCGCCGGTTTCGGCGATGCGGCCGTGATTGAGCACGATGATGCGGTTGGCGTCGCGGATGGTGGACAGGCGGTGGGCGATGGCGATCACCGTCACCTTGCCGCGCAATTCGTCCAGCGCCACCTGCACGATCTGCTCCGTTTGCGAATCGATGTGCGAGGTCGCTTCGTCCAGCAGCAGGATGCGCGGCGCGCCGGCCAGCGCGCGGGCGATGGCGATCAATTGCTTCTGGCCGACCGACAGGCGCGAGCCGCCTTCGCCCAGCGGCGTGTCGTAGCCCTGGTCGAGCGCCGCGATGAAGTCGTGGGCGTGGGCGGCGCGCGCGGCCGCTTCGATCTGCGGCTGCGTCAGGCCGCGGCCCATGTCGATGTTCTCGCGGGCCGAGGCGGCCAGCAGGAACGGGTCTTGCGGCACCAGGCCCACTTCGGCGCGGAAGCGGTCGTTGTCGATGTCGTCCAGCGGCACGCCGTGCATCAGGATGCTGCCATGTTTGGCCGGATAGAAGCGCAGCAGCAGCGACAGCAGCGTCGACTTGCCGCTGCCGGTGTGGCCGACGATGCCGACGAAATCGCCCTGGGCGATGTCCAGCGACAGGTCGTGCAGCACCGGCTGGCCTTCGTTGTAGGCGAAATTCAGGTGGCGGATGGCGACGGCGGGCGAGTCGTCGTCGTTGGCGGCCGCGCGGGTGGCGGCTGCGCGGCTGCGGTGTTCCTGCGCCGCGCCTTCATCGAGCAGCGTGGCCACGCGCGCGGTGGCCACCACCGATTGCTGCAGTTGGCTGAACTGCATGGTGATCTGGATCAGCGGCTCGATCACGCGCGCCAGGTAGCTGATGAAGGCATACAGCACGCCGACTTCGGCGGCCGTCATCTCGCGGTGGCCGAACATGAAGATCACCGCCGCCAGCAGGATGATGTTGAACAGGTCGAGCGCGGGACGCAGCAGCCAGGCGTTGGCGCGCAGCTCCGACAGGCGCGCCGTGTAGTGGTCCTGGTTGGTGGCGGCGAAGCGCTGGCCGAAGCGCGCCTCGGCGTTGCTGGCCTGGAGCACGCTCATGCCGCCGATCGATTCGGCCATCTGGCCATTGATTTCGCTGCGCAGCGCGCGGGCGCGGGTGACGGCCGGCGCGCTCCAGCGCTGGTACAGCCAGACGATCAGCAGCACCGCCGGCAGCAGCGCCAGCACGATCAGCATCAGGCGCCAGTCCAGCCACGCCATGGCGCAGACGGTGCCGACCAACACGATGGTCGAATCGAGCATGACAAACAGCACCTGGATATACAGACTTTTCACCGCTTCGGTGTCGTTGGTGACGCGCGAGACCAACTGGCCGGTGATGGCGCGGTCGAAGAAGGCCATCGGCAGCAGCAGCACGTGGGTGTAGACCATTTCGCGCAGGCGCATCACCGAACGCATGGCCAGGCCGGACAGGCGCACCAGTTGCAGGTAGCGCAGACCGCTGGCGATCCAGCCGGTCAGCACCAGGCCCGCCAGCAGGCCGGCCATGCGCGGCCAGTCCAGGTGGTGCGGCAGCAGGTGTTCGTCGATCAGCGCCTTGCCCATGATGGGGCCCATCACTTCAAGCAGGGCGGCGGCCATCAGCCACAGCACGGCCCAGCCGAGATGGTGCTGGTCGGGCAGGGCGGCGCGGCGCAGCAGGGCGATCGCCTGGCGCATCTGGCCGGTGGTGGATTGTTCAGGCTTCATCGAGACTTGCTTCCAATTGTTGATAGCGCCACTGGCTGGCGTACCAGCCGTCCAGTGCCAGCAGCTGTTCGTGGCTGCCGGTTTCGCTGATGCGGCCATCGCGCAGCACGACGATCAGGTCGGCGCTGACGACGGAGCTCAGGCGGTGGCTGGCGATGACCGCGCTGCGGCCCTTGCGCGCCTGGCGCAGTTCTTCGAGGTGCTGGAGGATGCGGGTTTCGGTGCCGGTGTCGACGGCGGACAGCGCATCGTCGAGCAGCAGCAGATCGTTATCGGCCAGCAGCGCGCGGGCGATGGCGACGCGCTGGCGCTGGCCGCCGGACAGCGTGATGCCTTTCTCGCCCACCTGCGTGTCGTAGCCGTCGGCGAACAGCAGGATGTCGTCGTGGATGGCGGCCAGGTCGGCCGCGTGTTCGACTTCCGCGCGTGTTGCGTTGGGACGGGCGAGAGCGATGTTGTCGGCGATCGAGGCCGAGAACAGGAAGGACTCCTGCGGCACCCAGCTGATGGCGGCGCGCAGCGCGTGCAGCTTGTATGCGTCGAGCGCGTGGCCGCTCCATTGCACGCTGCCGTGTTGCGGCGTCAGCTGGCGCAGCAGCACGCGCAGCAGCGTGGACTTGCCGCTGCCGGTGGGGCCGACCAGGCCGAGGGTCTGGCCCGGTTGCAGCGTCAGCGTGATGTCGCTGATGGCCGGCGTGCTTTGTTCGGCGTAGGCGTAGCTGATGCCTTGCAGCGTCAGCGGGCCGGAAGGCACGGCGGCGATGCTGCCGTGATCGTCGATGGCCAGCGGCGCATCGAGCATGGGCTGGAGGCGCTGCCAGGCGGCGCGTCCGCGCTCGATCAGCGACAGTACCCAGCCGGCGGCGAACATCGGCCAAATGAGCTGGCCGAGGTACATGGTGAAGCTGGTCAGCGCGCCGATGGTCAGCTGGTTCTGCCAGACCAGGTAGCCGCCGAGGCCGAGCGTGAGGCCGCTGGCGGCGGTCAGCGTCAGGCCGACGGCGGGTTCGTAGGCGGCTTCCCATACCTGCGCGCGCAGGCTGGCGTCGGAGGCCTTCGACGCCAGTTCGGAAAACTGCTTGGCGCTGCGCTGTTCCAGGCCGAGCGCGCGCAGCGTGCGCACGCCGGACAGCGTTTCCTGCACATGGTCGTTCAGCGCGCTGAAGCGCTTGAGCGAATCGGTGGAAGCGGTGTGGATATGTCCCGAGATATACCAGAATGCCCAGCCCATCAGCGGGAACGGCAGCAGCGCGATGCAGGCCAGGCGCCAGTCGACGCCGAGCAGCATCACGCCCAGCACCATCACCAGCGTCAGCGCGCCGTCGAAGCCGGCCAGCATGGCTTCGCCGGCGGCCATTTCGATGGCGTCGATATCGTTGGTGGCCAGCGCCATCAGGTCGCCGGTGCGCTGGCGCTGGTAGAAGGCCGGGCCTTGCAGCGTCATGCGGGTATACAGGCGGGTGCGCAGCGAGACGCCGAGCCGGTAGGCGGCGCCGTACAGGATCTGCCGCCAGGCGACGCGCAGGAAGTAGATGCCCAGGCCGATCAGCAGCAGCGAGCCGATTTGCATCAGCAGGGCGTTGCCGGACAGGGTGTGATTGGCCAGGCCATCGATCATGGCGCCGACCTTGCGCGGCACCCAGACACTCAGGGTCGCCACGCCGGCCAGCATGGCGCCGGACAGAATATAGGCGCGGCTGTGCTGGCGGACGAATCCGCCGATCAGCCGGGAAAGATTAGACATGCATGTTGCCTCGAAAAGCGTGTAGCCCGCTAGGATACAGCATGCACAAAAAGACGGGGTCAGGTCCCCCATTTCTACACGAGCTGTGCCGTAGCTGCGCATACGGCACAGCTCGTGTAGAAATGGGGGACCTGACCCCGGAGTTTATTTTTTGGCTTTGGGGGCGGATTTGGCGGGTTTGCCTTCTGGCGCCAGGGCGATCGGTTTCGGCGAGGGGAAGGATGGCTTGACCGCGGCTTTGACTTCGACGAATTCTTCCTGCGCCGGGATCGGCGCGGCCGCTGGTTTGGCTTTGGGCGCTTTTGCCGGCGCCAGCGGGACGCTGGCGACCGGTTCGTTGGCGGCGGCCACCGCGGCGCTGACGGCGGCGGACAACGCCGGCGGTACGGCCGCTACCGTGGGCTTGGTCGCGGCCAGGTCGGTCACTTGCTTGAAGGTGCCCTGGGCACTCTGCAGCAGCGCGCTCTGGGCGGTCGAGGCAATGCTGTACAGCTCGCGTCCGTAGGCCAGCAGGCTGTCGAAATTGCCCTGGTGCGGCACGCTCGGGTCTTTGGCTGCCAGCAGCTGCTTGGCGGTGCTGATGTTGAGCGCGATGACTTTCTGCGCGCTGTCGACGGCCGTGCTGGCGAAGGTGTTGAAGATCTTGAATTGCGCTTCAAGTTGCGATTTGGTGGCGGCGGAAAACTGTTCGGTGATCGAAGACATGGTTTCTCCTGAATTATGATGCAACGCAATAAGGCCATTCTAGCGACGATTTTTGGCGATGGAAAGTTATTTTTTCTACCATGTGCATGCACAAACACGATATCAATTAGTGCGACGCAACAATTGGTGTATTTTGTTGAATGTGCCTACAATGACCTTACTTCAAATCAATGGGAGCGCAGATGGATGTCGTGATACGCAACGCCAATCTGGCGGACGGCCAGCAGGGTGTCGACGTTGCCATCGAGAATGGCCGCATCGCCGCCGTCGGTCCGCGCCTGCCGCTGCAGGCGGCGCACGAGATCGACGCAGCCGGCGATCTGTTGAGCACGCCGTTTGTCGATGCCCATTTCCATATGGACGCCACCTTGAGCTACGGCTTGCCGCGCGTCAATGCCTCGGGCACGCTGCTGGAGGGTATCGCGCTGTGGGGCGAACTGAAGCCGCATCTGACCCAGCAGGCGCTGATCGACCGCGCGCTGCAATATTGCGACTGGGCCGTGGCGCGCGGCCTGCTGGCCATCCGCACCCACGTCGATGTCTGCGACGACCGCCTGCTGGCGGTGGAGGCGCTGCTGGAGGTCAAGCGCCTGGTGGCGCCGTATCTGGATCTGCAGCTGGTGGCCTTTCCGCAGGACGGCGTGCTGCGCGCGCCCAATGCGCTGATCAATCTGAAGCGCGCCATCACCATGGGCGTGGACGTGGTGGGCGGCATTCCGCACTTCGAGCGCACCATGGCCGAGGGCGCGGAGTCGGTGCGCATCCTGTGCGAGTACGCCGCCGATCAGGGCCTGATGGTCGATATGCATTGCGACGAGTCGGACGATCCGATGTCGCGCCATATCGAAACGCTGGCGTACCAGAGCAACCGGCTCGGCCTGCACGGCCGCGTCACCGGTTCGCACCTGACGTCGATGCATTCGATGGACAATTATTACGTCAGCAAGCTGCTGCCGCTGATCCGCGAGGCGGGCGTGGCGGCCATCGCCAATCCGCTGATTAACATCACGCTGCAAGGCCGCCACGACACCTACCCGAAGCGGCGCGGCATGACGCGCGTGCCGGAGATGCTGGCGGCCGGCATTCCGGTCGCCTTCGGCCACGATTGCGTGATGGACCCGTGGTACAGCCTCGGCTCGGGCGACATGCTGGAGGTCGCGCACATGGGCCTGCACGTGGCGCAGATGACCGGCCAGGAGGCGATGCGCGATTGCTTCCGCGCCGTCACCAGCACGCCGGCCGCCATCCTCGGCCTGCAGGATTACGGCGTCGCGCCCGGCTGCCACGCCGACCTGGTGCTGCTCGACGCGGCCGATCCGGTGGAGGCCATCCGCCTGCGCGCCGCGCGCCGCATGGTGATGCGCCGAGGAAAAATTATCGCGGAGTCGCCGCGCGCGCAGGCGCGCCTCCGTCTGCCGGGGCGGCCGGAGCAGGTGGATTTCCGTCTGAACCGATGAGCGTCCGCGCTGGACTTGCACCGCGAAATACATGACAATCGGACATCGTTCAATCCGCGTGGAGCTGTCTTGAAAGAAATTGCTATTCGACCCGCCACGGAAGCCGACTTCGGCGCCATGTGGGACATATTTCAGGAGCTGATCGCCAGCGGCGACACCTATTATTTTGCGGCCGACACCAGCCGCGAAGATTGCCATGCCTACTGGTTCGGTCCCGGCCTGCAAAGCTATGTGGCGATCCACAACGGCGAGCGGCTGGTCGGCATGTACCGCTTGATGCCGAATCAGCGCGACCGCGGCGCGCACGTGGCCAACGCTTCGTTCATGGTCAGCCCGGCGGCGCAGGGCGTCGGCGTCGGCAAGCTGCTGGGCGCCGACTGCCTGGACCGCGCCCGCGCCGAGGGCTATCTGGCGATGCAGTTCAACTACGTGGTCAGTTCGAATATGCCGGCCGTGCTGCTGTGGAAGAAGCTGGGCTTTTCCATCGTCGGCACCCTGCCGCGCGCGTATCGCCATCAATACCTCGGTTATGTGGATGTGTATGTGATGTACCAGCTGCTGGAAGATCCTTCGCACTGGCCCGATGCATGAAGATACTTGAGACGGAGCGTCTGACCCTGCGCACCATCGAAGCGGATGACGCGGTTTTTTATCACACGCTGATCAATGATCCGACCTGGCTGGAATATATCGGCGACAAGGGCATTTATACCGTCGAGGCGGCGCGCAAGGCGATCATCGAGGGGCCGTTCGCGATGCAGCAGAAGCTGGGCTTTTCGCTGTACGTGATGGAGCGCAAGGACGACGGTACGCCGCTCGGCATGTGCGGACTGATCAAGCGCGACTGGCTGCCCGACGTCGATATCGGCTACGCGATCCGGCCGGCGCATTTCGGCCAGGGCTATACCTATGAGGCCGCCGCCGCCGTGGTCGGCCATGCGCGCGACCAGCTGCGCATTGCGCGCCTGCTGGGCATCACGGACCCGGGAAACGCCAGGTCGATCGCGCTGCTGGCCAAGCTCGGGCTGACGTTTATTGAACACAAAGTGCTGCCGCCTGATAATCGTCCTACCAACATTTATCGCATGGACTTGCTTTAACGTAGTGAATCCATAGATTTTTTTTGCGCGATGTAGCAAGATGAATTCCGTTCCCCAACAACGGAAAGGGTCGTCATGAAACTCGCCAATCTGAAGATCGGTGTACGGCTGGGCCTGTTGGGAGGGTTCTTCTTTGTGGCGCTGGCTATCGTCGCGCTGGCAGGATGGCGCGCTTTGGAGAGCAGCAACGTGCGCAGCGCGCAAGCCCTGGCACGTTCGGTGGCGTTGAGCCAGGCCATCGACACCGCGCGCAGCGCGCAGGTGGAATTCAAGATCCAGGTGCAGGAGTGGAAGAACATCCTGGTACGCGGCAATGATCCCGCCCAACTCGACAAGTACAGCAAGGCCTTCGTCAAGGGCGGCGACACCACGCGCGGCGAATTGCAGAAGCTGAACGGCATGCTCGGCAAGCTGGGCCTGGCGACGCCGCTGGTGGACGACGCCATCGCGACGCAGAACGAGCTGGTGTCGCGCTACATGGAGGCGCTGAAGAAATACGACTCCGCCAATCCGGACAGCGCCCACGTGGTGGACAACCTGGTCAAGGGCATGGACCGCGAGCCGACCAAGAAAATCGATGACATCGTGGCCTTCATCGGCAAGGAGTCGGTACGCCTGATCGCCGCCATCGAAGCGGAAAACAGCGCGGCCTACAGGCGGACGCTGATCACCATGGGCATCACGCTGCTGGTGACGGTGATTGTCGGCTGCGTCACGGTGACGTCGCTGATTCGCAGCATCACCCGTCCGCTGGACGCGGCCGTCAGCGTGGCGCAAACCGTGGCGGCGGGCGACCTGCGCAGCGAGGTGCGGGTCGACAGCAAGGATGAGATCGGCGACCTGCTGGGCGCGCTGAAAACCATGCAGGGCAACTTGAGCCATATCGTGGGGCAGGTACGCCATGGCACGGAGACCATCCACGGCGCGACCGTCGAGATTGCCGCAGGCAATATGGACCTGTCCGGCCGCACCGAGGAGCAGGCCAGTTCGCTGGAACAGACCGCCGCCGCGATGGTGGAGCTGACCACCACCGTCAAGCAGAACAACGAGAACGCGGCCGAGGCCTGCCGCCTGGCCGACAGCGCGTCCACGGTGGCGGCGCGCGGCGGCGACGCGGTGGCGCAGATGGTGCATACCATGGGCGAGATCAACGACAGTTCGCGCAAGATTGTCGACATCATCGGCGTGATCGACGGGATTGCTTTCCAGACCAACATCCTGGCGCTGAACGCGGCGGTGGAAGCGGCGCGCGCCGGCGAGCAGGGACGTGGCTTTGCCGTGGTGGCGTCGGAGGTGCGCAACCTGGCGCAGCGCTCGGCGGCGGCGGCGCGCGAGATCAAGGAGCTGATCGGCACGTCGGTGGGCCGGGTCGAGGAAGGCAGCCGCCTGGTCGGCCAGGCCGGCGAGACCATGAACGAGGTGGTCCACAGCGTGCAGCGCGTGACCGCCATCATCGGTGAAATTTCGGTGGCCAGCGGCGAGCAGCGCGACGGCATCGAGCAGATCAGCATCGCCATCAACCAGATGGACAGCGTGACGCAGCAGAACGCGGCGCTGGTGGAGGAGGCGGCCGCGGCGGCCGATGCGCTGCAGCAGCAGGCGGCCAGCCTGTCGGAGGCGGTCAGCATCTTCAAGCTGCAGGAGCAGTCCGGCATGGCCAGGCTGCCTTCCCCGCGCAGCCGCACCCTGCAACTGGCGGGCTAGCATTTGCCACAGGCCGTTTGATGCGCCTCAACCGTGCGCGTGAACGGCCTTTTTCCCTCGCCACTATCCACTATCATTCCTCTTCCGCAGCAGCCGACGGAGAGGGACAGCATGAACAGCATATGGATGGTGGCGGCCGTCATTGCGCCATGTTTGCTGGCGCTGGCGGCCGGCCAGTGGCAGGCGCGCGGCCTGCGCGCGCGCTGTGCCCAGTTGCAGGCGGCGCTGGCGGCGCAGCGCGACACCGAAATGCGGCTGGACTTTATCGCCCATCACGACAGCCTGACGGGCCTGCCGAACCGCCTGCAATTCCAGATGCAGCTGGAGCACGGCGTGGCCTACGCGCGCCGCCACGACAATCTGCTGGCGGTGTTGTTTGTCGATATCGACAGTTTTAAAGCCATCAACGATACGCTGGGCCATGACGCCGGCGACCAGGTGCTGGTGCAGTTCGCCCAGCGCCTGCGCCAGTGCGTGCGCGAGGTCGATACGGTGGCGCGCCAGGGCGGTGACGAATTCATCGTGCTGCTGACGGAGCTGCGCAGCGGCGCCGACGCGCAGCAGGTGGCGGAGAAGATCATGCTGGCCATCGCCGAGCCGTTCACCGTCAACGGCGAGCTGCTGGACGTGGCGGCCAGCATCGGCGTGGCGGTGTACCCGGACGATGACGAGGATATCGACACGCTGATCGAGAAGGCCGATCTGGCGATGTACGCGGCCAAGCAGCGCGGCAAGGGCGCCAGTCTGCGCTTCCTGCCCAGCATGCAGGCCAAGGCGTATTCGCGGCTGATCCTGGAGACGGCGCTGCGCCACGCGCTGGAGCACAATGAATTCATCCTCACCTACCAGCCCAAGATGAATCTGAAGGAGCGGCGCATCACCGGCGTGAAGGCGCTGCTGCGCTGGAAGCATCCGGAGCTGGGGCTGGTGATGCCGCTGGACTTCCTGCCGGTGCTGGAGCAGAGCGCGCTGATACTGCCGGTCGGCTCGTGGGCGATGACGACGGCGGTGGCGCAGGCGCGCCGCTGGCTGGAGCAGGGACAGGTGCAGACGGTGGCGCTGCACCTGTCGCCGCGCCAGTTCTTCCACAAGGATATCGCGCCGAGCTTCGCGGCGATCCTGGACAAGGCCGGCGTGCCGGGGCGCTGCATCGAGCTGGAAATCACCGAGGCCATGCTGATCGATAAGAACCAGAACGCGGAGGAGATCCTGCAGCAGTTCAAGCAGCTGGGCGTGCGGATTGCGATCAGCGATTTCGGCACCGGCTATGCGTCGCTCAATTACCTGCGGCGCTTCCCGGTGGATGTGGTGAAGATCGACAAGTCGTTTGTCGACGACCTGGCGCGCGGCGGGGCGATGGTGCGCGCCATTATCGAGATGGCGCATACGCTGAACATGCAGGTGATCGCGGCCGGCGTGGAGAACGCCGGGCAGCTGGCGCAGTTGTCGGCGATGGGCTGCGACGAGGCGTTCGGCTTCTGCATCAGCGCCCCGGTGGCGCCGGAAGAGGTGGAGGCGCTGCTGGCCGGCGGCCGGCAGCGCGTGGCCGTCACTACTTCGTGAGCATGATGCGCACGCCGTGGATGTCGAACTTGTTGGACGGCCCCTTGACGCCGCCCGCATCGCCGTAGGTGGCGTTGTTCTTCATGTAGCTCATGTTGTAGAAGTCGTCCAGTTCCAGCGTGTAGCTGCCGGGCTTGAGGCTGGCGCGCAGCGGCGTCGAATACTTCGCGCCCTGCGCCGCCGGCGAGTGCGGCAGCTGCACCACGCCGCTGGCGACGACGGCGCCGCCGCTGTCCTTCAACGACGCCCATTTGACGCCGCCGCTGACGCCGAGGCGGATGTCGTGCGCGGTGTTGCGGTACTTGATATGCACCGCGTAGCCGCCTTCGCGCTCCACCTTGAAGGTCTGGGCAAAGGTGTCGGAAGGCGCGCCCCAGCCGTTGCGCGAGACGGCGATTTCCTCGCCGCTGTTCAGGCATGCCGGCATGCTGTGGTGGCTGCGGTTGCCGGAGCTGGTGTACACGGCTTCCACCGCATAGCAAAGATTGGCTTCCGTGCCGGCGTGGCGGTCGGCCCAGGTGGCGGCCGTGATGCGCGGGCCGACCAGCTGGCCGTTGCGGTAGACGTTGAACGCCACGCCTTTGCCCCCGCCGTCGATGCGCAGCGTCGGCAGGCCGTAGCTGCCGCGTTCCAGCTTGGCGATGCGCGGCTCGGCCGGCGCATACACGGCGGCGTCCTGCACCAGCGGCCTGGCGGTCACGCTGCGCTTGGCCTGCTGGCCGGGCAGCAGTTTGCCGAGGCGGATTTCGACGGTGTTGTTGTCGCCCAGCGCTTCCCAGTCCAGCGTGCCGGCGGCCAGCTTGCCGTTCAGCGTGATGCTGTCGACGGCGTAGTAGCCGTTGCCGGCGACGGCGGCGGGCAGCAGCACGCGCACTTGCAGGCGTTTGCCGCGCAGGGTCAGGTTGTTGAGCGTGATGGCGTCGCTGCCGGCGAAGGTGTCGCGGCGCAGCCTGGCGGTGATGAACGGGTGCAGGGCGATGCCGTCGTTGGTGGTCTGCACGCCGAACACGCTGCCGACCACCATGCCGAGGTAGCCGCCCACGGACCAGAGCTGGCGGCGCGAGTTGATCACCGGGCCGCTCAACTTGCCGTCGTCGAGCATCGGCTGGCCGGACAGCCATTCCAGGTTCTCCATGTTGGACAAATTGGTGGCGGCGCCGCGCAGCAGCGTGTCGTAGGCCGCATCGGCCACGGCGACGTTGCCGCCGATGGCGGCCGCCTTCAGGCCGAAGGTGGTGACGAAGGGCCACATGGCGCGGTTGTGGTAGACGGCGGTATTGGCCTGCTGCGGCCAGATCACCGGCGCGCCCAGCGGACCATGCGGGTAGTGCGCGAGGATGCTCTGCGCCTGCTGCTGGTCGGCGATGCCGGTGACGATGGCCAGCGACTGGCCCAGCCAGTCGTACTTGTATTCGGCGGCGCCGTCGAAGTGGCCGGCGGTGAGGCTGCTGTACATGCCGCTGTCGGCCTGCCAGAAGCGCTGGTTGATGGCGGCTTTCAGGTCGGCGGCCCAGCCGCTGTAGCGCGCGGCGCCGGCGGCGTCGCCCTGTTCGGCCGCCAGCTGCGCGGCCAGCGTCAGCGCCTTGTAGTGGGCGGCGTTGGTGGACAGCGCCTTGGAGGTGGCCATGAAGGCCAGTTCGTCCGGTATCCAGGCGGCGTAGGTCTGGTCGCGCCAGTCGAGGAAGGATTGCTCGCCGTTGTACAAGCCGTCGGCGGCGTCCCAGATGGCGAGGCGGTCGTTGTCCAGCGTGTTGCGCAGCGCGTGCAGGGCTTTCTGTGCGAAGGCGGCGCGTTCGGCCGGCGGCAGGGCTTTCAATGCTTCGTCGGCGCCGAAGGCCCAGCTGACGCGGTCCGAGCTGACCGGCCAGCTGCCGCCGCTGCCGGTGTCCTGTACGATCTGGTAGCCGTCGCCGCTGGCGTGGGCGCCGGCCGTGACGCCGTCGCGGTAGCCGGCCAGCTTGAATTCCAGCGAGTTGCGGGTGCGCTGCGGGTCGAGCATGCCGAGGCCCAGCGAGGCGGCGTAGGACAGGTCGCGCGTCCACACGTAGTGCCATGATTCGCCGGTTTCGAAGCAGTCGCACGGGATCGGATTGCCGCCGTTGTAGCTGCCGTCGCGGATTTCGCTCACCGAGTCCTGCTTCATTTCGACGCCGGCCAGCGCGAACAGCGCGTCGAAGCCGAGGTTGCCGCTGCGGACGGTCGGCAGCGCGGCGCTTTCGGCGTAGCTGATTTCCTGCTTGCCGCCGTCGCGCACGCGCATGGTGGTGGACTGGGTGTAGCTGCGCAGTGTGGCGGCGGCATCCGGCGTGGCGTAGCGCACGGTTTCCTGTTTGCCGTCAAAGGTGGGGTAGCGGCTGACCGCGTCGGCGGCCAGGGCGGGCAAGGCCGCGCTCAGGGCGGCGGCCAGTGCGCACAAGGTGAAACGCATTATTCAATCTCCAATATCGTTACCGAACGTGCCGGCAGTTTGACTTCGCCGGCCAGCGGGACGCGCTGGCCGCTGATGACGTCCGTGCCGGCGCTGACGCCGTCCAGCATTTCGTGGAAGCGCGCCGTCTTGAGCACGGTGTCGGTCTTGTTTTTATTGAAGGCTACCATGACTTTCTTCGCGCCGTCGTAGCGGAAGTAGACGTAGGTGTTCTGCTCCGGGCCGTAGTGCATCATCTTGCCGTTGTGGATGACGGTGGCGGTCTTGCGCCAGTTGAACAGCTTCTTGACGTAGGCTTGCGCCGCCAGTTGCTGCGGCGTCAGGCCCTGGCCGGTGAAGGCGTTGACGGTGTCGCCGCGCCAGCCGCCGGGAAAGTCGAGGCGGTAGGAGGCGTCGTCGCGCACCTTGGTGTTGCTGGTCATGAGGATTTCGCTGCCGGTGTAGAACTGCGGGATGCGCGGCGCGGTCGCCACGAAGGCCATCGCCATGCGGAACAGGTCTTCATCGCCATGCAGTTCGCTGAAGATGCGCGAGACGTCGTGGTTCCCTTCGAACAGCACCAGGTTGCCCGGATTCGGGTACAGGTAGTCGAGCGACAGCGCTTCGTACAGCGTGGTCAGGCTGTGTTCATCGCCGTCGCCGGCGGCCAGGCCGCGGCGCATGGCGTCGGTCAGCGGGAAGTCCATCATGCTTGGCATGTGCGATGCGTAGCCGTTGAAGTTGCGCTTGCCCTCCTGCCAGTGCGCCACCACCGGCGCCAGGGGACTCCATTCCTCGCCCACCATGTTCAGGTGCGGGTACTCGGCCATCAGCGCGCCGGACCAGCGGCTCAGGAAGTCGGTGTTGGAATAGCCGTAGGTGTCGACCCGCAGGCCGGCCAGGCCGGCGTATTCCACCCACCAGATGTCGTTCTGGATCAGATAGGTGGCCAGGTAGGGATTGGCCTGGTTCAGGTCCGGCATGCTTTGCGTGAACCAGCCGGCGGTGAAGTTGGTCTTGTCCTGCTCCGACGCATACGGGTCTTGCAGCGCCACGCGGTGGTGCTCGGTCGGCACGTACTTGCCCTGGTAGGTGAGCCAGTCCGGCGCCGGCATGTCCTGCAGCCACCAGTGCCTGCTGCCGATGTGGTTGAGCACCACGTCCTGGATCACGCCGATGCCCTTGCTGCGCGCCTGCGCCACGAAGTCGCGGTATTCCTCGTTGCTGCCGTAGCGCGGGTCGATGCGGTAGTGGTCGGTGGTGGCGTAGCCGTGGTAGGAGTAGTCCGGCATGTTCGATTCCAGCAGCGGCGTCGGCCACAGCATGGTGAAGCCCATGCCGGCGATGTAGTCGAGGTGGTCGGCCATGCCGCTGATGTCGCCGCCGTGGCGGCCGCCCTTGTTGGCGCGGTCGGCGCGCTCACTCATGCCGGCGGCGCTGTCGTTGGCCGGATTGCCGTTGGCAAAGCGGTCGGGCATGACCTGGTAGATGGCGTCCTTGCTGCTGAAGCCGGCGCGCTGCGCCGAGCCGGGCGCACGCGCCAGCAGCTGGTAGCTGTAATGGACGTTCTGGCTGCCGCGCTTGAAGGTCAGGTCGATCTTGCCGGGCTGGGTGTCCGGCGCGATCTCCAGGTCGACAAACAGGTAGTTGCGGTTGGCGACCCGGCTGACCGCGGCGATGCGCACGCCGGGATAGGCCAGCGCCGGCTCCAGGTCGGCGATCTGCTGGCCGTGCACCATCAGCTGCAGCCGGGTGTTGTGCATGCCGGTCCACCACAGCGGCGGGTCCATGTGGTCGATCTGGTAAGGGGCGGCCGGGGCGGCCAGCGGGAGCGCCGACAGCAGCGCGGTGGCGAGAATCTTGTTCATACAGTCTCCAGAGGGGCTTGTAGTAGTCGTACTACAGGCGCATTTTGATGGTTTCGCCCGAGAATACTATGAAAACTGTCGCTTTTTCTAGTTTTAATACAGATATTCAGCCCGTGCCGGCCTGTCGCTTGACTGCGCCGGGTTGACAGGTAGGAAATGCAACAGAATCCTGGCTTGGTGCACAGCAAAATGTAGTTCCACTACACGGACGCCGGCCCGCTTCTGTAGCCGAAATACAACGAGAACCAGGTTTTCATAGGGGATGCAAGGGCTGGCGCGCCTATGAAGGCGTAAGAATGCTGAAGCTTGATTGACACAGAATCTAGTTTTAGTACAAAATTCCGCTTAGAACGTCCTTGAGAGCGTTCGTATTCCTTGGAACCCGTGTAGTCGATGTAGCCAGAGCCGGCCGTGGTGTCGCGGGTATTTTTTTGATGATGAGGGGACACTGATGAAGAATTCCGTTAACCAGCGCGGCGCCGCCCAGGCCGCTTTTAAATTGAGCCCGGTCGCCGCTGGTTGCGCCGTATTGCTGTCGACACTGGTCCAGCCCGCCTTCGCGCAGACCGCGCCGGCCGCCGATGCCGTGCAGAGCGTGACCGTGTCCGGTATCCGCCGCGGCATCGAAGACGCGATCTCGGTCAAGAAAGACGCCAGCTCCATCGTGGAAGCGATTTCGGCGGAAGACATCGGCAAGCTGCCGGACACCACCATCGCCGAGTCGCTGGCCCGCCTGCCAGGCCTGACCACCCAGCGTACCAAGGACGGCAATGCCTCCACCGTCAGCATCCGCGGCCTAGGCCCGGACTTCGCCGGCTACCTGCTGAACGGCCGCGAACAGACCAGCACCGGCGACAGCCGCTCGGTCGACCTGAGCGCCTATCCGGCTGAACTGATCGCCGGCGCCACCGTCTACAAAACCACCGATTCGACCGTCATGGGCGCGGGCCTGGCCGGCACCATCGACCAGCAACTGATCGATCCGCTGGCCTTCGGCAAGCGCACCATCGCGGTCAAGTACCAGAAGACCAAGAACGGCCTGGGCCTGGAAGCGCAGGGCCAGGGACACCGCGAGAGCGTCACCTACATCGACCAGTTCCTGAACCGCACCCTGGGTGTGGCGATCGGCTACGTGCGTCAGACCAGCGATGCGTCGCAATATGAATTCGGCACCTGGGGCGACTACACCGGCCCGGTGACGCTGGCCAACGGCAGCATCGTCGACGCCAAGGTGCCGGGCGGCTCGGGCTACAACGCCAGCACCCGCAATGTGCGCGACGACCGCAAGGGCGTGGCGGCGATCATCGCGTTCAAGCCTAACCGCGACTTCAACAGCCAGATCGATATGTTCTGGTCGAAGATCGACGACTACACCAAGGTCAGCCAGATCCAGATCCCTGGCACGCTGACCGACAAGACGCTGAAAGGCGTGTTCAACAACGCCACCGTGGTCAACGGCGTGGCCACCGCCGGCACCATGACCAATGTGGGCCTGATCGACCGCAACGAAGGCATCCTGGACAACGACACCATCAAGTCGATCGGCTGGAAAACCAACCTGAAACTGGGCAACGGCTGGAGCACCATGCTCGACCTGAGCCACAACTCGGCCGACCGCGTCGAGCGCGACGTGGAATACTACGGCGGCACGCCGACCAACGCCAACCTGACCCTGACCGGTCTGGATGGTCATATTCCGACCATGGCTTACGGCAACAGCCTGACCGACCCGAACACCATGGCCGTGCGCAACCAGTGCGGCTGGTCCGGCATCGCCAACGACTCAGCGTGCGGCTCGATCTCGCAGGCCGGTTACTACAAGGGCCCGACCATCCGCGACCAGGTCAATGCGATCCGCCTGGAAGCCAAGTACGAACTCCCGGAGAACGGCTACTTCTCGAACCTGCGCTTCGGCGTCAACTTCACCGACCGCACCAAGAAGCGCGTGGCCGATGAAGGCGTGATCCAGTCGATCACCGGCGGCGGCTACGACCGCATTGCCTTCCCGAGCGGTTCGACGGTGGCCAACAACGTTGGCGGCACCGGCCTGAGCATGCTGGTGTTCGATCCACAGGTCAACCTGATTCCTGGCGCCGTGGTGCAGCGCAAGTACGCTGCCGACATCCTGTCGAAATCCTACGGCGTGCAGGAAAAACTGAGCACCGCCTACGCCAAGCTGGATATCGACAGCCGCGTCGGCGAGATCCCGGTCAGCGGCAACGTCGGCTTCCAGGCCGTGCACACCAAGCAGGAAGCGACCGGCTACCATGCAGCGGTAGGCGCCTCGCCGGTGCTGGCCGACCCGTCGACCGGCCTGGTGACCGATGGCACCAGCTACAACGATTTCCTGCCGTCGCTGAACCTGAATTTCGATCTGGGCAACAGCTACCTGGGCCGTTTCGCCATGTCGAAACAGCTGGCGCGTCCGAACATGACCGACATGCGTAACTCGTTCAGCTTCGCCACCAACAGCACGCCGACCGCCGTCAACGGCCAGCCGGCGCCGCCAGCGCGCTTCGAAGGTTCGGCGGGTAACCCGAACCTGAAGCCGTTCCGCGCCGATGCGCTGGACTTGTCGCTGGAAAAATACTTCGCCAAGAAGGGCTACATCAGCGCCGCGCTGTTCTACAAAAAGCTGAACAGCTACATCGTGCCGATGACCGATTCGCAGTTCGACTTCACGCCGTACATGGCGGCCTTCGGCCAGACCCCGCCGGCCGCCGGCACCAAGGGTATCTACACCACCACGGTCAACGGCAGTGGCGGCAACCTGAAGGGCGTGGAACTGACCGCGTCGGCGCCGTTCGAGCTGATTCACCCGATCCTGAACGGCTTCGGGGCGTCGGGCAGCTATTCGTCGACCTTCAGCTCGGTGCAATTGCCTAACATTATCGGCAAGAACCCGGACCAGGCGGCCGACGCCGGCAATATCCCGCTGCCAGGCCTGTCGAAAACCAACGCCAAGCTGCAGCTGTACTTCGAGAAGAGCGGCTTCAGCGCCTTCGTCGCCACCAACTACCGTTCGCGCTATGTGGGCAACGTGGCCAACGACACCGTCGGCGGCTTCCCGTCGCTGGTGTACATCGAGTCGCAGAAGTGGCTGTCGGCGCAGATCGGTTACGAGATCCAGACCGGCCCGATGAAAGGCCTGTCGTTCCGCGTCGAGGGTAACAACCTGAACAGCCCTTACTACGTGGAGTCCAATGCCGACGGTTCGACCAAGACCCGCACGCAGACCGGCCGCACCCTGTTCTTCAGCGTCAGCTACAAGATGTAAGCTGAACCTGTGAGGTAAAGTAAAAGCCCCTTGTCCGGATTTCTTCGGCAAGGGGCTTTTTATCTTCTGGAGCGAAGATGCAACCATTAAAAGACATTGTCATCGTCGGCGGCGGCACCGCCGGCTGGATGACGGCCGCAGCGCTGTCGAAGATGCTGAAGGGCCAGTACAACATCCGGCTGGTGGAGTCGGACCAGATCGCCACCATCGGCGTCGGCGAAGCCACCATTCCGATGATTAACCTGTTCAACCGCATGCTGGAGCTGGACGAGGACGATTTCATGCGGCAGACGCAGGGCACGTTCAAGCTCGGCATCGAGTTCGTCAACTGGGGGCGCGTCGGCGACCGCTATATGCACGGTTTCGGCGCGATCGGGCAGGATGGCTGGACCGTGGATTTCTACCAGCACTGGCTGAAGCAGTACCTGGCCGGCAAGGCAGCGGAGCTGGACCACTATTCGATCAATAACGTCGCGGCCATGCACAACAAGTTTTTGCGCGCGCGGCCGGATCTCGGCAACTCGCCGTTGTCGCAGATCGTCCACGCCTACCAGTTCGACGCATCGCTGTACGCCAAATTCCTGCGCAACTTCAGCGAGGCGCGCGGCGTGCGGCGGGTGGAAGGCAAGATCACCGAGGTGCGCCAGCGCGACGCCGACGGCCATGTCACGGCCGTGGTGCTGGAGGATGGCACGCAGGTCGGCGGCGACTTGTTCATCGACTGCTCGGGCTTCCGTGCGCTGCTGATCGATGCGGTCAACACGCCGTTCGAGGACTGGTCGCACTGGCTGCCGTGCGATACGGCGATTGCCGTGCCGTGCGCGAACGCGCCGGCGCTGACGCCGTACACGCGCGCCACGGCGCACGGCGCCGGCTGGCAGTGGCGCATTCCGCTGCAGCACCGCATCGGCAATGGCCATGTGTTTTCCAGCAAATTCATGAGCGCGGACGAGGCGCAGGCCATCCTGATCAACAATCTGGATGGCGAGGCGCTGGCCGAACCGCGCACCATCCGCTTCCGCACCGGCAAGCGCAGCAAGGCGTGGAACCGCAACGTGGTGTCGATCGGGCTGTCGTGCGGCTTTATCGAGCCGCTGGAGTCGACCAGCATCCATCTGATCCAGATGGCGATCGCGCATCTGATTACGTACTTCCCGGCCGGCGGCTTCGCGGAGGCCGATATCCGCCAGTACAACCGGGTGATGGACGAGGAGTACCGCTGGGCGCGCGATTTCGTCATCCTGCACTACAAGGCCACCGAGCGGAACGACACGCGCTTCTGGAACTACTGCCGCGAGATGGAAGTGCCGGAGGATCTTCAGCACCGGATCGATTTGTTCCGCAGCCATGGCCGGGTGTTCCGCGACGGCCTGGAGCTGTTTACCAAGCATAACTGGCTGCAGGTGCTGCACGGGCAGCGGATTCGTCCGCGTGCCGCCCATCCGCTGGTAGACTTGACCGGCGAGCAGCAGATCAGCGGCTTTTTGCACGAAGTGGAAAGCGTCATCAGGAACTGCGTGAACGCCATGCCCACGCAGGCAGCTTTTATCGCCGCCAATTGTGCGGCGCCTATTCATAAAAACCAGGCATAAAAACCAAGGAGAATTCAATGAACCATATCGCACGCGCAGCCATGCTCGCTGCTTTCGCCGCCGCCCTGACCGGCTGCGCCGCCACCGGCACCCGCACCGCCATGCTGACCTATGACACCATGCCGGTCGGCGCCACCATCTACGAAGGCGGCAAGTCGCTGGGCGTGGCGCCGGTGGTGCGCACCTATGAATATCCGGAAGGCGTGTCGACGCTGGCGACGCCGGAAGTGACGGCGGTCTGGGTCAGCGGCGCCAAGAACACTTACTGGACCAATCTGCCGATCCATGCGGATCTGGCGGCCACCATCCAGCGTCCGGCCAATGTGCCGGGACTGGACAAGGACCAGGCGGCGGCGCAGCCGATCATGGAGGAGCGCGCGCGCGAGGCCGAGCGTCTGAAGGAGGACAACCGCCGCACCATGGCGCGCGATTCCCCGCGCTGCCGCGAGCAGCAGCAGAAGGGCAATGTGGCGACCGCGGACTGCTGATCGCCACCTCGGCTGTTACGACTGCCCGCCGCGGTTTTTCACGCTCGGGCGGTCGGCGACCCCGGCCTGCCATGCCGCCAGCGCCGGGTAGTCATCGGTGACGGTGATGCCGACAAAGGCGGCGTGCAGCAGCGCGCAGTAGACGGTGATGTCGGCCACCGAGAACCGCGGGCCGGCGATGTAGGCTTGTTGCGCCAGCACGCTGTCGAAGTAGCGCATGCCGTTTTTGAATTTCTCCAGCTGGCGTTCGCCCCATTCCTTGCGTCCCGCCCATTCCGGGCTTTTGTAGGCTTCCAGCGTTGCCCCGAGGCCGGGCGTGGCGTGGTGGAAGTAGGCGCCGATACCGTCGATCATCCAGTCGTCCGCGCGCTTTTGCATCATGTGGATCAGCGCCTTGTCGCGCGGCGTGGCGCCGGTCAGCGTCGGATGGCCGTCGAGGTTGTCCAGGTATTCGGTGATGGCGATGCATTCGGCGATGTGGGTGCCGTCGTCCAGCTCCAGCACCGGCACCACGCCGCCGGGATTCTTGGCCAGGAAGGCCGGCTGCTTGTGTTCGGCGGCGAACAGGTCCACCTTGACGAATTCAAACTGCGCGGCCAGGTCTTTTTCGGCCAGGACGATGTGGATGCGGGCGGGATTGGGGAATCCAGGCATGTCATAAATCTTCATATTCGGCTTTCATAATTCTACCTTTCGGTAGATAGATTAAAATAGGCCGATAGTCAGGCGTTTCCGGAATTGTCTATCTATCGGTAGATAGATATTAATCCCGGACGTTTTGTCGCGTCAAGCGATAATTTTTGAAAGATGGATATGGCAAGCGATAAGAAGCAGGAAGTGATGATGGCGGCGCGGCTGATGGTGCAGGCCAACGGCTACAACGCGCTGAGCTTCCGCGACCTGGCGGAGGCGGTGGGCGTGAAGAGTTCCAGCATCCATTACTACTTCCCGACCAAGGGCGATCTGGGCGCGGCGCTGGCGCGCCAGTACACCGAGGAGTTCCTCGGCTATCTGGACGGGCTGCTGGCGCAGGGCGTGGACTGGAAGACCTGTGTGGCCAAATATGCCGACGTGTTCCGCGATACGCTGCTGCGCGAGAACCGCATGTGCATGGTGGGCGTGCTGGCGGCCGAGCGGCCGTCGCTGGCGCCGGAGGTGCAGGCGGAGGTGGAGCGCTTCACCGCGCTGATCGTCGGCTGGCTGGCGCGCGTGCTGGCGCTGGGCAAGCCGAAGATGGACGCGGCGGCGGTGAAGGGCTGGGCGTTCGCCGTGTTCTCGGCGATTGAAGGGGCGCAGCTGGTGGCGCGCGGCTGCAACGATGTGCAGGTGTTCGACAACACGCTGGCCGCCTACCGCACGGCCGGCCTGCTGCCGTAACTCAGTCGGCGGCGCGGGCGGCCAGGTAGGCGGCGATGCGTTCGGCGCTGGCCTCGCTCGCCGGGTTGTAGACCATCATCGACAGGTCGGGCCGGCCGTCCACCGCGAAGGTCGAGAATTCCAGTTCGATGGGGCCCAGCTCGGGATGGTGCAGCACCTTGTAGCCGTCGGAGACGCTGACCACTTCATTGTCTTCCCACATGGCGGCGAATTCCGGGCTGAGGCGCGACAGTTCCTCGGCCAGCGCGGCGACTTCGTTGTCGGCGCCGGCGCGGATGGCGTCGGCGCGCAGCGAGCCGACCACGAAGCGGGCCACGCTCTGCCAGTCGCTTTGCGCCGCGCGCATGCGCGCGCTGCTGAACATCAGCCGGGCGACGTTGCGTTCCTTGGGCGGGATTTTGGCGTAGTCGGTCAGCAGCAGCGTGGCGGTGCGGTTCCAGGCGACGATGTCCCAGGTCGGCGTGCGCAGCATGGCGGCGCTGCCGGTGAAGGCGTCCAGCACCCGTTGCAGGCGCGGCGTGACGCCGTCGGACAGCTTGTAGCGCGCTTCCGGCGGGCGGCCGAGGCCCAGCATGAACAGGTGTTCGCGTTCCGGCTCGGTCAGCATCAGGCCGCCGGCGATGCGGTCCAGCACTTCGGCCGAGGCGGCGCCGCCCCGGCCCTGTTCCAGCCAGGTGTACCAGGTGGTGCTGATGTTGGCGCGCTGCGCCACTTCTTCGCGGCGCAGGCCGGCCGTGCGCCGGCGGCCGGCGGCGATGCCGAAGGCGGCCGGGTCGAGCCGGGTGCGGCGGTCGCGCAGGAATTTGCCGAGGGGATTGTGTTCGTTCATCCTGTTGGTTCTTATACCTGTATAACGTCACTACTTTAATAGGAAAGATCTGCCGCCCATAATACCCTCACTCAAGCAACCATGGAGAATGAGATGCGGGTATTCGTAACAGGCGCGACCGGCTTTATCGGCGCACAGGTGGTGTCGCAGCTGATCGCGGCGGGCCATCAGGTATTGGGCATGACGCGTTCCGACGCGGGCGCCGAGGCGCTGGCCGCCGCCGGCGCGCAGGCGTACCGCGCCGAACTGGGCGAGGTGGAGCGCATCCGCGCCGGCGCGGCGCAGGCCGATGCGGTGATTCATACGGCCTTCAATCACGACGACTTCGGCAAGTTCCTGGAGAGCTGCGAGCAGGACGGGCGCGTCATCGCGGCGATGGGCGAGGCGCTGAAAGGTTCGGACCGGCCGCTGATCATCACGTCCGGCGTCGGCATGGGCGAGCGTGGGCATGGCGAATCGGCGCTGGAGACGGTGTTCAATCTGGAGCATCGCAATCCGCGCATCGCTTCGGAGCTGGCCGGCGCGGCGGCGCTGGAAGCAGGCGTGGATGTGCGCGTGATGCGCCTGCCGCAGGTGCACGACACCAAACGGCAAGGGCTGATCAGCTATTTGATACGCAACAGCCGTGAAAAAGGCCTGGCCGCGTACATTGGCGAGGGACTGAATCGCTGGTCCGCCGCGCATGTGAGCGATGTGGCGCTGCTTTACCGTCTGGTGCTGGAGCAGGGCAGGGCCGGCGAGCGTTATCACGCGGTGGCCGAGGAGGGGATTGCGGCGCGCAGCATCGCCGAGGTGATCGGCAAGGGACTGGGCGTGCCGGTCAAGTCGATCGCTGCGGACGAAGCGGCGGCGTACTTTGGCTGGCTGGCGATGTTTGCCGGCCTGGATATGGCGGCGTCCAGCGCGTTGACGCGGGAACGCCTGGGCTGGCAACCGGCCGGCCCAGGCATGGTCGCCGACTTGACAGCGATGGACTATTCCGTGGTCTGACGGATCACTTCTTCTCGGCGGCGGCGAGGGCGGCGTTCTGCTGGTCCAGCCAGGTTTTCAGCGGCGCGAAGTATTCCAGCAGCGCGTTGCCGTCGATTTTGTCTTCGCCCGAGATAGCCTTCAGCGCTTCCGGCCACGGCTTGCTGGCGCCCAGTGCCAGCATCTGCTGCAGCTTGGCGCCGGCCTTGGCGTTGCCGTACACCGAGCAGCGGTTCAGCGGGCCGGTGTAGCCGGCTTCGCGGCACAGCGCGCGGTGGAACTGGAATTGCAGCATGTCGGCCAGGAAGTAGCGCGCATACGGCACGTCGGCCGCCACGTGGTACTTGGCGCCGGCGTCGAAGCCGGTGACGCCGTTGATTGGCGCCGGCCGCTTCATGCCCATGTACTGCTCGCGCAGCTGCCACCAGGTCTTGTCGTAGTCGGCCGGCTTGGTCTTGCCGGCGTAGACGTCCCAGCGCCATTTGTCGACCGAGTAGGCGAACGGCAGGATGGCCACCTTGCTCAATGCGCGCTCCAGCAGTTGCGGGATGTCGGCGTTGACGTCCGGTTCCTGGTCCATCAGGCCTATCTGTTTCAGGTAGCTTGGCGTGATCGACAGCGCCACCGTGTCGCCGATGGCTTCGTGGAAGCCGTCGTTGGCGCCGTTGCGGAACAGGAAGGGCTGCTTGGTGTAGGCCAGGAAGTAGTAGATGTGGCCCAGTTCATGGTGGATCACGGTGAAGTCTTCGGCGGTCGGCGTGATGCACATCTTGATGCGCACGTCGTCCTTTTCGTTCAGCGGCCAGGCGGAGGCGTGGCAGACCACGTCGCGGTCGCGCGGCTTGGTCAGCAGCGAGCGTTCCCAGAACGAGGCCGGCAGCTTCTGCATGCCCAGCGAGGTGTAGAAGCCTTCGGCGTACTGGGTCATCTGCTTGGCGTCGGTCTTGCGCTGTTCCAGCACCTTGGTCAGGTCGTAGCTGCTGGCGCCGGTGGCGGGCTTGAGGATCGGGTACAGGTTGGTCCAGGTCTGGCTCCACATATTGCCGAACAGGTGGGCCGGGATCGGGCCTTCCAGCGGCACCACGTCGGGGCCGTAGGTGGCGCGCAGCTTGTAGCGGGTGTAGGTCAGCAGCGAGTCGTACAGCGGCTTGACCTGCTGCCACAGGCGTTCCATTTCGGCGGCGAAGGCTTCCGGCGGCATGTCGTACTGGGAGCGCCACATCACGCCGGTGTCGGCAAAGCCCATTTGCTTCGCGCCCTTGTTGGACAGGTCGACGTACTCGGTGTATTTCTGTTTGTAGGATGGCGACTGGGCGTGCCAGCCGGTCCACATTTCTTTGAGCTTGGCTTCATCGTGGCTGGTGGCGAGGACTTTTTCCATGTCGCCCAGCGCCATGCAGTTGTCCGGCGTCGGGCAGTATTTGGCTTTGCCGTAGGCGCCGTTCATGGCGGCCTGCAGTTGCGCGTATTGTTCGCGCTCCTTCGGATCGGCGAAGACCAGCGTTTGCTGCAACAGCATCATCTTGCGCGCGGATTCCGGCGACAGTTTCAGGCCGTTGAAACGGCGCGCGCCGATGGCGGCTTCGCCGGAGGCGGTGAGGTAGCGCTCGGCGAAGTAAGAGGCGATGCCTTCGGTGTCGTCGGTGATGAAGTTGGAACCGACCCAGGCGGCGCGGGACTGTTCGTTGTTCAGTTTATTGAGCTTGGTTTCGGTGTCGGCCAGGAAGCGCTCGGCTTCGGCGACGGTTGGTTTGGCGGCGGTGGCGGCGCTGGCAGCACCGGCCGCCGCGAAGGTGCACGCCAGCAGTGCGCTGATCATTTTTGGTGTCACAGACCTCTCCCTGGATGTTTTGTTAGCCAGGTATCTTACCGTCATTCAAAGGCTACGTCTTCAAGTCGGAAGCGGAATTTTCGGCGCTCGGGCAAGGTCCAGCCTTCGCCGGGCGTGGTGTCGCGTGGCGGCGCTGGCGTTGGCGCTGGTGGCGCTTGCAGTTGCGCTTGCAGGGCGGCCAGCAGTTGGGGCAGCGAGGGCTCGGCTGGCGTCGGCGCGCGCGGTGGTGTGGCCTGTTCTCGCCGCAGGCGGTCGGCAAGGATGAACTGCTTGTCTTCGGGACGGCGCACGGAGATGTCGATCCAGGCGTTGCGGAAGGAGCGCGCGAACTTTTGGGCGAATTGATTGGGCGTTATTGGCTGCCCTTGGTCAGCCCGGCCTGTTCGCGCAGCCATAGTTCGATGGCGCTGGTGATGGCTTCCGAGATGTCCTGCGTGCCGCTGCGAAGTTTCAGTTGCGAAATAAGCCGGAGCAGGGTATCGGTGTCTATCTGCACACTCATTGTGGATTTCATTCTATTTTCTCCCCTATTTTTCACTGCATTTCCCTATTTAGACTGATAAACCAGCGAATAGTTCAATGCAAAAGAAAATAGTGAAAAATAGGGGCGAAAATAGAAGGAATGCCACAGGGACCCGTGCGGGACTTCCCTCTGTGTACAATGGACTTTTCCTTTAGACATCATTTCGCTCATGGCTCATCTTCA
The DNA here is from genome assembly GCF_009674495.1 of Duganella alba. GTDB lineage: Bacteria > Pseudomonadota > Gammaproteobacteria > Burkholderiales > Burkholderiaceae_D > Rugamonas > Rugamonas alba. Next base: position 61,708 of record NZ_WKJN01000002.1, read on the forward strand.
TCCTACTGGCTGGCAAGAGATGTCGGCCACCGGCGCGGCGGCGCGTGAAATTGAAACGCTGTCCTACCTGAACGCCACGCTGGCCGAGTCGCCGTACCACATCTATCACGGCGTGCACTGGACCAATGTTGAAAAGGGCTACTCGGCCTTCGACCAGGTGGACTTCGTGATCGTGGCGCCGAACGGCAGGCTGCTGCTGATCGAACAGATATCCGGCTTCCTGAACGAGACGCCGGACGGACTGGTGAAAAACTACGCCGCCAAGCCGCGCAAGGTGGCGCAGCACATCATGCGTTCAATCCGCGTGATGACGGAGCGCTTCGGCGGCGAACTGTCGATCGACTACCTGCTGTACTGTCCCGACTACACCGTGCGCGATCCGCACCTGGCCGGGCTGGACCCGCGCCACATCATCGACGCCAACCGCAAGCATCAACTGGCGCAACTGGTGCGCGACACGCTGCCGGTGGACGACCCCAGGCCCGACGCGCAGTTCGACAAGGTGACGCGCTTCCTCGGGAATATGCTCAGTCTCCGTCCCGACCCGAGCGCCATGATCGGCAACGCCGCGCGCATGGTGGCGCGCCTGTCGGGCGGCCTGGCGACATGGGCGCACCGGCTGGAATTCGAGCCGTTCCGCCTGCGCGTGATCGGCACCGCCGGCAGCGGCAAGACGCAGCTGGCGCTGGCCGAATTCACCGCCGCCATCGAAGCGGGCTTATGCCCGCTGTACGTCTGCTACAACCGGCCGCTGGCCGACCATATCGAACGCCTGGCGCCCAAGGGCGGCAAGGTGACCAGCTTTCACATGTTGAGCGACGCCTTCGCGCGCGATCGCGGCGACACGCCCAACTACGCGGCGCCGGATGTGTGGGAACAGATCGAAGCGCAGATGTCCGTATCGCCGCTGCCGGAAAGCTGGCAATACGACGTGGTGATCGTCGACGAAGGCCAGGACTTTTCGGTGGCGTGGCGCGATATCCTGCTGCGCATGCTGAAGGAAAACGGCCGCGCGATCTGGCTCGAAGATCCGAACCAGAATCTGTATGGCAAGGAGAGCGTGCCGCTGCCCGGCTGGGTGACGCTGCACTCGGACACCAATTACCGCAGCCCGCGCCAGATCGTCGATATCCTGGCCTCGATCGGCGCGACACAGACGCCGGTGGAGGCGGGCAGCCCGTTCAAGGGCGCGGACATCGAAGAGCTGGTCTACCCGCACGGCGACACCGAAGCGATGCTGGCGCAAACGCGGCGCGCGGTGACGTTGTGCCTGGGCGCCGGCTTCACGCGCGAAGACATCGCCATCGCCTCGTTCCGCGGGCGCGAGAAATCGGCCATCCTGCACCTCGACCAGTTGAGCGACGTGCACACGCTGAAGTCCTTCACCGGCGAGTACGATTTGTTCGGCAATCCGCAGTACCGCGACGGCGGCCTGCTGGCCGAGTCGGTGTACCGCTTCAAAGGCCAGTCGGCGCCGGCGATCATCTTCACCGAGATCGATTTCGAGGAGATGAACCAGCTGGTGCTGCGCAAGCTGTTTGTCGGCATGACGCGCGCGCGCCTGAAACTGGTGCTGGTGCTGAGCGACAGGGCCGAGCAGCAACTGCTCGACCGTATCTGAACCATTTGAAAGGACGACTTTCATGCGGCACGATGGCAAGCAGGCGGTTCAAGGCAAGGGCGGCGCGCCCGCCATGATGGTACTGGCGCTGGAATCATCGGCCGGGTGGACAGGGGAGGCACGCTTTGTGCAGGCAGCCCTGGGAGCGATCCGCGCGGAGCTGCCCTATGCGCGTTACTTCGCCGCCGGCCGTGAGGCCAGGCGGCGCGGTATGCGCGACGGCGAGATTGCGCGCGCCGCCATCGACTGGATGGACACAACGCTGCATCCCAGTCATATGCTGCAGTTGCAGCTGGACGACCCCCATGCAGTCTTGAACTGCATGAACGCTTACAACTCCCGCTGCAATGACTATGAGTGGGATGACAAATTGGAGCTTTATGGCCGTCGCCGGCTCGAGCGCGGCGCGCCGCCAAACGGCAGGCGGCGCGCGCCATGCTGGATCCTGGCGAGCGACCGTGGCGATTTCCGCCTGCACGCGACGCGGCTGTCACCCGATGGCATCGACGATCCGGCGGCGTGCCAGAGTGTGTCGCTGGCGGCGATTGAATATCTGGTCGGGCATGCGCAGCGCGCCAGTCAGGACGCCACGCCGCGCACGCTCTCCGCCATGGCCCGTCTTCTGGGCGTGACGCACAGCGTTGCGGCGGAAGCGGCCGGCGTGCTGGAGCGCGAGGGCGGCATGCCGGTCGAAGCGCTGGCGCGGCAGCTGGGCTGCAGCAAGCGCACGCTGGAGCGCGCGCTGCAGGCAGCCGGCACGAGCGCCGGCCAGCTGCGCCTGGCTGCCATGATGGTGGGCGCGGCCAACCAGCTCACCTCAAGGCGCAGCCTGACCGAGATCGCCGCCGACCAGGGCTTTGCCGACCTGGCGCACATGAGCCGCGCCTTCCAGGCCTCCTGCGGCATGGCGCCCAGCGCGCTGCGTGCGTCGATGGCGTTGAAGCGAAACGCTTAAGGGACCCGACGGCGGCGCCGCGCCGCGAGGCCCACGGCCAGGCCGGCCAGCAGCATGGCCCAGACGCCCGGCTCCGGCACGGCCGACGGCACGTCGAGCGCCGCGCGGGCCAGCGGACTGCCGGGAATCAGCAGCAGGTCGGTGCTGCTGGCCGCGTTCTGGTAAAGCGCTCCCGAGATAAACGTCGTGCCTGTGGCAAATCCGTTCGAGGCGGCGTCGATATGGTAGGTGCTGGTGATGCCGGCGTAGGCCGATACCAGGGCAAAGCCAGCCAGATACTGGCCGGCCTTCAGATAGTCGGCGGGGGAGTTGGCCGAAAAAACGATGGCGCCGACGTTGGCGCCCAGGTCCGCAAACGTATGGTTGCCGGCGTCGATGGTGGCGCTCCAGCCGCTTGGCGCCGTCAGCGACGAAATGCCCGCGTCGCTGAAGTAGGGCAGCAGCACCTGCGTATTTTCGGTGCCGACGCAGGTGCCGCCTTTGCCCGTCAGGTTGAAGCTGTATTCCGTGAGGCCGCCGGCGCCGGCGCCGGTGGTGGTGGCGCTGATCGTCGGCGCAAACAACAGGCAGCCGATCGCCTGGCTGCTTCCTGCGGCGCACCACAGCACCAGGGCCGCGAGGGCCGATTTCAATGCGGGCATGAGGTCTTCTCCCAAGAGTGAAAACCTCATGCTATCGAAATGGCAACTCCCCGGCTTGAACAGGTGCGACACGCCGCCAAAAAATCACAGCAGGATGTCGACGCTGCGGCTGGCCTGGTCGCTGGCCGGCAGTTCGACGGTCAGCAGCTTGGTCGCATCGTCCCACGCGAAGACGGCGACGCGGCCGTCGATGCGCACCGAGGACGGCGCGGCGGTCACGTTATGCACCGTCAGCGCAATGCCGCGCTGCGGACGCTGATACTGCTTACCCAGTTCCGATTCCACGCGCAGCGACAGCGCCGTCCCTTGCAGCTTGCTGGTAAAGCGCAGCAGCTCGTACTTGCCCTGCTCGTAGGCTTGCGCGGTCAGGCCGTCGTCGTCATACAGCTTGCCGCTGCCGGCCTTCACCGACGCGTCGTGCCAGTAGTGCAGCTCGATGTGCCTGGTGTTGTAGTCGCGCGTCGACTGCACCACCTTGGTCATCGGGATGAAGGCGCCGGCGCGGACGTAGACCGGCACATGGTCCGGCGTCAGCGCAACCGACCGCGTGGCGCCGCCGGCCTGCCTCTCGCCGGTATAGAAATCAAACCACGCGCTGCGCGCCGGGAAGTAGACGCCGGCCGTGGCGGCGCCTTGCTTGAGCACCGGCGTGACCAGGAAGTCCTTGCCCCACAAGTAGGTCGACGACATGGCGCGCACCTTGGCGTTGCCCGGCTCCTCGTACAGCATCGGCCGCATCAGCGGCAGGCCTTGCTGGTTGTTGTCGAAGCCCAGCGTGTAGTTATACGGCAGCAGGCGATAGCGCAGGCGGATCGCCTCGCGCGCCAGCGCCCTGGTCCTGTCCTCGCGGTAGACCGGCTCCGACGGCACCTCGTCCTGCGCATGCGGACGGAACACCGGCTGGAACACGCCGTATTGCAGCCAGCGCTGATACAGCTCGTTGTCCAGCACCGGATTGGCGAAGCCGCCCAGGTCCGAGTGCATATAGCCGACGCCCTGCATGCCCATCTGCAGCGAGATCTCCGGTTGCGATTGCAGTCCGTCCCAGCCGCGATTGACGTCGCCCGACCACGGCATGATGCCGTAGCGCTGCGTGCCCGAATACCCGGCGCGCATCAGGATGAACGGCCGCTCGTTGGGGAAGTCGCGCTGGTAGCCTTCCGCCACCAGACGCGCCCACTGATGGCCGTAGATGTTGTGCACCTGGTCGGCGCTGCCGGTGGCGTGGCGCGTTTCGGTCGGATGCACTTCCGGTTCGCCCAGATCGCCCCACACGCCTTTCACACCCTGCTGGTGCAGGCCCTTGTAGATATCCCACAGCCAGTCCTTGCCCTGCTTGCCAAAGATGTCGATCAAGCCGGTGTGGCCGAAATAGAAGTCGTAGGCCAGCGGCTTGCCGTCGACGCCGGTGGCCAGCACCTGTTTGTCGACGGCGTCCCGCCAGCGGCTGGAGGTGTCGAGTACAAACGGCTCGGAGATCACCACCGTCTGCACGCCCTTGTTCTGGAAGTCGGCGATCATGCCGGCCGGATTAGGGAAGCTGTCCTGGTCCCAGGCCAGGTTGCCCATGGTGCCCTTGATCTCCTTGCCGAACCAGAACAGGTCGAACACGATGGCATCGAGCGGGATATCGTCGGCGATGAACTTGTCGACCGTCTCGCGCGCCTGCTGCTCGTTGCGGTAGCCGAAGCGCATGGCGAAGTTACCGAAGGCCCAGCGCGGCGGCAAAGGCTGTTTGCCGGTCAGGCTGGTGTAGTTGCCCACCACGTCTTCCCAGGTATCGCCGGCGATCACCTGATAGGTCTTGCGGCCTCCGATCGCCTCGTAGGTCAGGCTGTTGTTCTTGGCGCTGTCGAAATCCAGATAGCCGGTCTGCGGATTGTCGAAGTGAATGGCGTACATCTTCGACGACAGCGCCACCGGCATGGTGTAGCCCATCAGCTCCGAATGGTCGCCGTAGCCGTAGTGCGCCTTGTTATACAGCGTGAAGCGGTAGCCGCGGCGGTTCATGCCGACCGCGCGCGAACCGGCGCCGTACAAGGCTTCGTTCTTGTCGAGCGCGAATTCGATCGCTTCCAGCTCGCGCGGCGCGCCCTTGTTGATATCCTTGCTGCCCCTGGCCACATCGTCGGTGACGTGAATGTAGCCGCGCTTTTCCGCCACCAGCGGCTTGCCCTTGTAGGCGTAGGCGATGCGGAACGGCGACTTGCTAATGGTGACCGTAATGCCAGGTGTGGCATATTCGATGCTGCCGGCTTTTTGCTTCAGCGTGGTGTTGACGGCGGCCGGCGCCAGCACCACGGCGTGCGAGGTTGGATCGGCGGTTTCGCCCTTGGGCACGAAGGTGGTTTCGATAATGCCGGCCGAGTAGGGCGTGATCAGGTAGTTACCGTCGCTGGTGCGCACTTCAAGGTGGCCGTCGCGCTGGGTGACGCCGTCGAACTTGCGGTCGGCGTTTTGCGCGTGGGCGGGGAGGCTGATGAGCAGAGTGGCGGCTGCGAAGGTGGCTAACGGGGTGGCGTTCATATAGTGAGATATCGGTGGAGTTGTCTGCTATCGTGCGCTTGCCCCGCAAACCGGTGAGTCGACGCGGGGTCTGACCCCGTACGGGGTCAGACCCCTTTCCGGCCCTGCGGGGTTCGGCTGTTGTTTGGCTACATTTGACACTATATTTCACCCCCTGAAAAGATCTATTCCCTTAATTTCATTGGGAATTTCTCGCGATTGACATGTTTTGGGTCGCGTGTTATTTTGCTACAAATTTAAAAACTCGGGACGCGCAGCATGCACTCTTCCAGTAACAAGCCCATCCTGTCGTTCTGGCAGCTGTGGAACATGAGCCTCGGCTTCTTCGGCATCCAGTTCGGCTTTGCCCTGCAAAACGCCAACGTCAGCCGGATTTTCTCCACGCTGGGCGCCGATCCCGACAACCTGTCGCTGTTCTGGCTGGCCGCGCCGGTCACCGGCCTGCTGGTGCAGCCGATCATCGGCTACCTGAGCGACAACACCTGGCACCCGACCTGGGGCCGGCGCCGGCCGTTCTTCTTCATCGGCGCCGTGCTGGCCTCCCTCGCGCTGTTCCTGATGCCCAATTCGTCGGCGCTGTGGATGGCGGTGGTCGTCCTGTGGCTGCTCGACGGCGCCATCAACGTCTCGATGGAACCGTTCCGCGCCTTCGTCGGCGACAAGCTGGGACCGCGCCAGCAGACCGCCGGCTTCGCGATGCAGACCTTCTTCATCGGCTGGGGCGCGGTGATCGCCTCGATGCTGCCGACCATCTTCACCCACCTGGGCGTCAGCAACGACGCCGCCGGCGGCACCATTCCCGACACCGTGCGCTACTCGTTCTACGCCGGCGGCGCCGTGTACTTCTTTGCCGTGCTGTGGACCGTGCTGACCGCGAAGGAAGCGCCGCCGGACGACCTGGCCGCGTTCCGCGCCGCGCAGCAAAGCGGCAAGGGCGTCGGCAACGCGCTGAAGGAAATCTTCAGCGGTTTCGGCAAGATGCCGAAGACCATGGTGCAGCTGGCCGCGGTGCAGTTCTTCACCTGGATCGGCCTGTTCGCGATGTGGATCTACACCACCAACGGCGTGGCCGAAAACGTGTTCGGCACCACCGACGCGCAATCGGCCGCGTTCCAGGAGGCGGGCAACCACGTCGGCGTGATGTTCGCCGTGTACAGCGGCGTGTCGGCGCTGGCGGCCTTCGTGCTGCCGGTGTTCGCGCGCCACACCAGCCGCAAGTTCGTGCACCTGGTGTGCCTGGTGATCGGCGGCCTGAGCCTGTTCAGCATCTACACCATCCACGACCTCGACACGCTGTACTACCCGATGATCGGCATCGGCATCGCCTGGGCCTCGATCCTGACCATGCCCTACGCGATCCTGGCCGGCGCGCTGCCGGCCAACCGCATGGGCTACTACATGGGCGTGTTCAACTTCTTCATCGTCATCCCGCAGATCGTCAGCGGCCTGCTGCTCGGCTTCGTGACCAAGCACTGGTTTGCCGGCCACACCGTCAAGACCCTGATGCTGGGCGGCGTGTGCATGGTGGTGGCGGGCGTGCTGACGCTGGTGGTGCGGGACGACGCCGAACAGTGATGTAAGATTGTCCGCGAGGCAAGCTATTTGTGCGACGCGATTTCGCCGGAACAGGTAAAACCGTTGCAGTGAATCTGTCACCTACCTACGCGGAGCAAACATGAGCATCAACACGGTCAGCACCACCTCCTTCCCCGGCCAGCGGCCGGGCACCTCCGGCCTGCGCAAGAAAGTCAGCGTGTTCCAGCAGCCGCACTACCTCGAAAACTTCGTCCAGAGCGTGTTCGACACGCTGGGCGACTGCGCCGGCAAGACGCTGGTGGTCGGCGGCGACGGCCGCTTCCACAACCGCGAGGCGGTGCAGACCATCCTGCGCATGGCGGCCGCGCACGGCTTCGCCAGGGTGCTGGTGGGGCAGGGCGGCATCCTGTCGACGCCGGCGGTCAGCTGCGTGATCCGCAAGCACGGCGCGCTGGGCGGCATCGTGCTGTCGGCCAGCCATAATCCGGGCGGCCCGGACGGCGACTTCGGCATCAAGTACAACATCGAGAACGGCGGCCCGGCGCCGGAAAGCGTGACCGAGACGATCTACCAGCACACCGAAAGCATCACCCAGTACCGCATCAGCGACGCCGCCGACATCGACCTGCAACGGCCCGGCGCCGCGCGCATCGAAGCCATGGACGTCGAAGTGATCGACCCGGTGGCCGACTACGCGGAGCTGATGCAGCAGCTGTTCGACTTCGACGCCATCCGCCAGCTGATCGCCGGCGGCTTCCGCCTGTGCTTCGACGGCATGCACGCCGTCTCCGGCCCCTACGCCAAGGCCATCCTCGAAGACCAGCTGGGCGCGCCGGCCGGCAGCGTGATCAACGCCGTGCCGCTGGAGGATTTCGGCGGCCACCATCCGGACCCGAATCCCGTCAACGCCGCGCAGCTGATCGAGATCATGGCGGCCGACAACGCGCCCGACTTCGGCGCCGCCTCCGACGGCGACGGCGACCGCAACATGATCCTCGGCCGCAAATTCGACGTCACGCCGTCCGACAGCCTGGCCGTGCTGGCCGCGCACGCGACGCTGGCGCCGGGCTACCGCGCCGGCCTGAAAGGCATCGCGCGCTCGATGCCGACGTCGCAGGCGGCCGACCGCGTGGCGCGGGCGCTGGGCATCCCCGCCTTCGAAACGCCGACCGGCTGGAAGTTCTTCGGCAACCTGCTGGACGCCGGCAAGGCCACGCTGTGCGGCGAAGAGAGCTACGGCACCGGCTCGGACCACATCCGCGAAAAGGATGGCGTGTGGGCGGTGCTGTTCTGGCTCAACCTGCTGGCCGCCACCGGCAAATCGGTCGAACAGCTGGTCAGCGAACACTGGGCGCGTTTCGGCCGCAACTACTACTCGCGCCACGACTACGAAGGCGTTGATGCGCACGCCGCCAATGAACTGATGGCGTCCCTGCGCATCAAGCTGGCCGCCATGGCCGGGCAGGACCTGGGCCACTACGTGGTCGATTTCGCCGACGATTTCGAATACAAGGATCCGGTCGACGGCTCGGTGTCGAAACAGCAGGGCGTGCGCATCGTCATGACCAACGGTTCGCGCATCGTGTTCCGGCTGTCGGGCACCGGCACCGAGGGCGCGACCCTGCGCGTCTACCTGGAACGCTACGAAGCCGATCCCGCCTTCCACCACCTGCCGACCCAGCAGGCGCTGGGCCCATTGATACTGATTGCCGAGCAGGTGGCCGGCATCGCCGACTGGACCGGTCGCGCCCATCCCACCGTCACCACATAAAACCATAAGGACGACAGCATGAAATTGACGACACTCGCACTCTCCCTGGCCCTGGGGCTGGGCGCCGCCCACGCCGCCGAAGCGCCGGCCGCCAGGCCGAAGCCCTTCCTGTGGGAGAACGCGACCGTCTATTTCCTGCTGACCGACCGCTTCAGCAATGCCTATACCGGCAACGACCTGGCCTACGACCGCCAGAAGGACGCGGCGCCGCTGCGGGGCTACATGGGCGGCGACCTGGCCGGCGTGATCAACAAGATCAACGACGGCTACTTCGACAGCCTGGGCGTGACCGCGCTCTGGGTCACGCCGCCGGTCGAACAGATTCACGGCAGCACCGACGAAGGCACCGGCAAGTCCTACGCCTTCCACGGCTACTGGGCCTCCGACTTCACCGCCGTCGACGCCAACCTGGGCAACGAGAACGACTTCCGCAACCTGGTGGACGCCGCGCACGCGCACGGCATCCGCGTGCTGCTGGACGTGGTGATGAACCACACCGGCCCGGTGACCGAGGAAGATCCCGTGTGGCCGAGCGACTGGGTACGCACCGCGCCCGAGTGCACCTATAAAACCGCCAAGACCACCATCGAATGCACGCTGGTGAAAAACCTGCCGGACTTCCTGACCGAGAGCGACGAGCCGGTCGAGCTGCCGGAGCGCCTGATGGCCAAGTGGCAGCGCGAAGGCCGCTTCGAACAGGAGGTCAAGAGCCTCAACGAATTCTTCTCGCGCACCGGCTACCCGCGCGCGCCGCGCTACTACCTGATCAAATGGCATACCGACTGGATCCGCAAGTACGGCGTGGATGGCTTCCGCGCCGACACCGTCAAGCACGTCGAAGCCAAGGTATGGAAGGAACTGCAGAAGGAAGCGGTGATCGCCTTCGACGACTGGAAGAAGGCCAATCCGGAAAAGAAACTGGGCGACGACAAGTTCTACATGACGGCCGAAGTCTATAACTACAAGGTCAGCGACGGCCTGTATCACGACCTGGGCGGCGGCCAGAGCGTCAACTACTACCAGGCCAACTTCAACAGCATGATCAACTTCGGGCTGGTGAAAGACGCCGAGCAGGATTACGAAACGCTGTTCAGCAGCTACTCCAACGCCATGCACGGCGGCCGCCTGAACGGCCACTCGGTGCTGAACTACCTCGACTCGCACGACGATGGCGCGCCGTTCGACCCGTCGCGCAAAAAACCGTTCGAGAGCGCCAACAAGCTGCTGCTGGCGCCGGGCGCCGCGCAGATCTACTACGGCGACGAAACCGCGCGCCGGCTGGACGTGGCCGAAGCCAGCGGGGACGCCAAGCTGCGCTCCTTCATGAACTGGAACGAGCTGGAACAGAACGCCGTCCGCAACGGCAACAAGATCGCCGACGTGCGCGCGCACTGGGCCAAGCTGGGCCTGTTCCGCAAGGCCCACGTGGCGGTCGGCGCCGGCGTGCACCAGCAGCTGCAAGCCAAGCCTTACATCTTCAAGCGCACTTACGACCAGGACGGCGTGCGCGACAAAGTGGTGGTGGCGCTCGACCTGCCGACCACCAAGGCCACCACCATCAACCTGCACGGCGTGTTCGCCAACGGCCAGCGCGTCAAGGACTACTACTCCGGCAAGACCGCCGTGGTGCGCGGCGGCGCCGTCAACTTCGGCACGCGCAACGCGCTGGTGCTGATCGGGCAGGAGTAGCCCGCAAACGCCTCGGCCTCCAGCGGTCGGGCGAACAGATAACCCTGCACCTCGTCGCAGCCGGCGCGGCGCAGGAAATCCAGCACCGGCGCCGTCTCCACGCCCTCGGCCACTACGCGGTGGCCCAGCTCCTGCGACAGCGTGATCATCGCCGTCACCAGTGCCTGCTGGCGCGGGTCGCCGGCCAAGTCGCGGATGAAGGACTGGTCGATCTTCACCACGTCGGCCGGCATCTTCTGCAGGTAGGCCAGGCTGCTGTAGCCGGTGCCGAAATCGTCGATCGCCAGACCGACGCCCAGCGCCGCGATCTGCGCCAGCGTGGCGTGCGCCTTCACCGGCTGTTCCATGATGGCGCTCTCGGTGATCTCCAGTTCCAGGCAGTCGGCCGGCAGGTCATAGCGCTCCAGGCAGGCCGCCACGCTGGCGGCAAACGCCGGCTCCACCAGATTGGCGGCCGACACATTCACCGACACCTGCAACGCCAGGCCATCCCGGCGCCACGCGCATTGCTGGCGCAGCGCGGCGTCCAGCACCCAGGCGGTGGTGGCCTGCGCCAGGCCGGAACGCTCGATCAGCGGAATGAACTCGGCCGGGCCGACCGCGCCCAGCGTCGGATGCTCCCAGCGCAGCAGCGCCTCGGCGCCGACGCAGGCGCCGCTGACTACATTGATGCGCGGCTGATAGACGAGCCGCAGCTGTCCGGCGCCCTCCAGCGCCGCGCCGAAATCGCCGAGCAGGCTGAAACGGCGCTGGTACAGCGCATCCTCGTCCTGCGAATACACCGCCACATGGGTCGGCAGGTCGATGGCGTCATGCGCTGCGCTGCGGGCCTTGCGCAGCACTGCCAGGCTGTCGTCGTGGCCGACGTCGAACGGCACCACGCCGGCCGACGGCGTGGCCACGTAGCGCGTCCTGGCGATGGCCAGCGCCGCCTGCATCTTGCGCTCCACGCGCGGCAGCCAGGAATCCAGCGTTTCGCCGGCCGGCGACAGCAGCATGAACTGCGCGGTGGCGACGTGGTAGATGCGCGGACCGCTGCCGATTTCGGCGCGCAGCCAGCGCGCGCCCTCGGTCACCAGCTCATCGAGATAGGACGACTTCATGGCGCGCGCGGCGTGCGCCAGCTGGTTGTGGGTGGCCAGGTTGACCAGCACCGCCAGCCGCTGCTCGCCTTCGCCGGCGTCCCGCTGCAGATCGTGGAAATCGTCGATGAACTGGTTGCGGTTGGGCAGGCCGCTGACGGCGTCGACGCGGCCCAGCGCGTGCTGCAATTCGATCTGCGCCATCACCATGCCGGCCAGGTCGCACAGCGCGGTCAGTTCTTCGGGCGTGGTGTCGCGCGGTTCGGTGCCCAGCACGCACATGGCGCCGAGACAGTGACCGTCGGTGGTGGTCAGCGGCGCGCCGGCGTAATAGCGGATGCCGCTGGCGGCCAGCACGCTGTCGCGAAAATAGTCATCCTGCAGCAGGTCGGGGATCACCAGCACGGTGCTGCTCTCGGCCACCTGGCCGCACGGCGCGCGCAGGCGCGGAATGGAATCGTGCTCGACGCCGACGCGCGACTTGAACCATTGGCGGTCGGCATCGGTCAGGGAGATGGCGGCGATCGGCAGGCGGAACATGCTGGCCGCCATGCGCGTGATGCGGTCGAAGGCCGCGCTGGGCGGGGTGTCGAGCAGATTGAGTTTGTGCAGCGCGTCGAGGCGGCGTGCCTCGCTTAGTTCACCAGGTGTCATGTGCGGATCCGTAAAGCAGTCTGAATGCAATGCGGGTCAGGGCACTGGAGAAAAGCGGAGAGCGGGGCAGGGCTCGTGATATGGAAATATCAAGTATATTTCCACATGGAAACTACATCATATCACGATCCCGCCCGCGCCGCTTTTGGCAATTTCTATTGCGTCGATAGCGAGTACGGCGCGTCGGCCGGCGTGGTGCCGCGCTGGGTGTTGGGCTGCGCCGTCATATCGAAGTCCAGCGTGGCGCCGCGCATCAGCGCCGCATGATCGAGCCAGTTGTGGGCGTACGGCTTGCCATTCACCTTCAGCGTGCGCACGTAGCGCTGCGCATCGCTGTTGGCCGGCGCGTTGATGGTGACGGTCTTGCCATTCTCCAGATGCAGCGTGGCTTTCGGGAACAGCGGCGCGCCCAGCACATACTGCGGCACGGCCGGCGTCACCGGATAGAAGCCCAGCGCCGAGAACACATACCAGGCCGAGGTCTGGCCGTTGTCCTCGTCGCCGCAGTAGCCGTCCGGCGTGGCCTTGTACAGGCGGTTCATGGTCTCGCGCGCCCAGTACTGGGTTTTCCACGGCGCGCCGGCATAGCCGTATAGGTAGATCATGTGCTGGATCGGCTGGTTACCGTGGGCGTACTGGCCCATGTTGGCGATCTGCATTTCGCGGATCTCGTGGATCACCTCACCGTAATAGCTGTCGTCGAAGGTCGGCGGCAGCGAGAACACCTGATCGAGCTTGGCGACGAACTTGTCGCGGCCGCCCATCAGCTGCACCAGGCCGTCGACGTCCTGGAACACCGACCAGGTGTAGTGCCAGCTGTTCCCCTCGGTGAAGGCGTCGCCCCACTTGAAGGGATTGAACGGCGACTGGAAGCTGCCATCCTTGTTCTTGCCGCGCATCAGACCCGACTCCGGATCGAACAGCTTCTTGTAGTTCATCGCGCGCTGCTTGTAGATGGCGATTTCCGACTCCGGCTTGCCCAGCGCCTTGCCCAGTTGCCAGATGGCGAAATCGTCGTACGAGTATTCCAGCGTGCGCGCGGCGTTCTCGTTGATCTTCACGTCGTACGGCACGTAACCCAGCTCGTTGTAGTACTTGACGCCCTTGCGGCCGACGGCGTCCATCGGGCCTTCGTTGTCGGCGCCGTGCTTGAGCGCCTGCCACAGGGTCTCGATGTCGTAGCCGCGCAGGCCCTTGACGTAGGCTTCCGCCACCACCGAGGCCGAGTTGTTGCCGACCATGACGTTGGCCAAGCCGGGGCTGGACCATTCAGGCAGCCAACCGCCTTCCTTGTAGTCGTTGACCAGGCCGGCCTGCATCTCCTTGTTGATCGACGGGTACATCAGGTTCAGGAATGGATACAGCGCGCGGAAGGTGTCCCAGAAGCCGGTGCCGGCAAACATATAGCCGGGCAGGATCTTGCCGTTGTAAGGACTCCAGTGGACGATCTGGTTGTTGGCATCGACCTCGTACAGCTTGTTCGGGAAGAACAGCATGCGATACAGACTGGAATAGAAGGTGCGGGTCTGATCGACGCTGCCGCCTTCGACGCTGATGCGGCCCAGCGTCTTGTTCCAGATATCCTTGCCCTTTTGCGCGGTGGCGTCGAAGCTGTCGTCGGCCAGTTCGCGTTTCAGGTTCAGCTCCGCCTGTTCCTCGCTGATGAAGGAGGAGGCGACACGCATGCCGACCTTCTCGCCTTTTTCGGTTTTGAAGCCGACCACCGCGCCGCTATGCTCGCTGGCCAGCTCCGTCACGCCGTCCACCAGCTTGTTGCCGCTCCAGATGCGGGAGGAGGTGAACGGCTTGTCGAAGTAGATGACAAAGTAGTTCTTGAAGTTCGGCAGCGGGCCGCGCGCGTAGCGGGTGCTGTAGCCGACGATCTTGCGCTGCTCCGGCAGCACCTTGATGTAGGAGCCCTTGTCGTAGGCGTCCACCACCACATAGGCTTCATCGGTCTTCGGATAGGTGAAGCGGAACTGCGCGGCGCGTTCGGTCGGCGTGATCTCGGTGGTGACGTCGGCGTCGGCCAGGTACACGCTGTAGTAGTACGGCTTGGCGGTTTCCGCCTTGTGCGAGAACCAGCTGGCGCGGTCGTCCTGGTTGAAGCGCAGCTTGCCGGTGACCGGCATGATGGCGAACTGGCCGTAGTCGTTCATCCACGGCGATGGCTGGTGCGTCTGCTTGAAGCCGCGGATCTTGTCGGCGTCGTAGGTGTAGGCCCAGCCGTTGCCCATCTTGCCGGTCTGCGGCGTCCAGAAATTCATCCCCCACGGCAGCGCGATGGTGGGATAGGTATTGCCGTTGGAGAGCTCGGGCTTGCTGGCGGTTCCCATCAGGGGATTGACCAGTTCCACCGGATCTTTGACCGGGGTGGCGTAAGCATTGAGCGCGACCAGCAAGGCGGGAATTGCGAGCGTGTGCAGTTTCATGTCCTGTTTATCGTTGGATGAAGACAAACCAGTGTAGCAGCTACACTGCGGCTGGCAACGGGACGCCCCGAGTTTATCGGGATTTACTAAACAAGCCGTGGGGATTAGCGCGCGGTGATGGTGACCGAGGACGGCGCGCTGTCGAGCGTGCCGTCGTTGACGGTCAGGGTGGCGATGTAGTCGCCCGGCAGATCGGCGAAAAAGGTCGGCGTGGCGACATGGTAGTTGAGCAGCGCGGCGCTGCTGCCGGCCGGCTTCACCAGCGTCCACGCATAGCTGACGATGTCCTGGTCGGCATCGGTGGCGCTGCCGGCCAGCTTGATCGAGGTGCCGGCGGCTACCGTCTGCGCCGGGCCGGCGTCGGCCACCGGCGCGCGGTTAGCCTGGGCGACGTAATCGCCGCCGCCGCAGCCGCCGAGCACCAGCAGAATCAGGATGAAGGATTTTCGCATCCATCAATTTTCAACGAAAACGACCGCGCTGCGTGGCGGCACGGTGAAGGTTCCGCTGGATTGATCAAACTTGGCTTGCGAGGCCACGCGTTTGTCCGCTGCGGCCATGCCGGTGTGGACAGGATGCAGCGTGTAGCGGCGGTTCTTTTCCTCCGCCACGGTGATCCGCTGCGCGGTCTTGTCGACGTTGATCAGGTAAGTGATGGACTTGAAGCGCGCGCCGGCATAGCCCTGGCCGTCGATGTGGGCGGCGATCACGGTCGGCACCTGCGCCGGGCCGGTGTTGAAGAAGCGCAGGCGCTGCTGGATGTCGGCGGCGGTGCGCAGGCGGAACAGCGTGCTGCTGGAGCGGATCGCCAGCAGGTCGCGGAAGGCGTCGCGCGCGTAGGCGATGTCCGCCGGCGCCGGCTTGATGGCGGCGTTGCGCAGCAGTGGCTTGATCAACGCATAGTCCTTGCCGTTGTCGGCGGCCGGCGGCAGGCCGGTGCCGAAGTAGTTGTCCTGGTAGCTCCAGTCGACGCGGTTGAACCAGTCGCCCGACTCGAAGCTGTTGCGGTCCAGCGATTTGGAACGCAGGATGTCGAAGCCGGCGTGGAAGTAGGCCACGCCCTGGCTGAAGGCGTTGATGGCGGCGCCCAGCATCTGCACCTGCGCGCGTTCTTGCGCGGTGGTGGTCTGCGGCAGCTTGAAGGCATTGATGTCGTACAGCGTCTGGTTGTCGTGGTTCTCGACGTAGTTCACCACCTCGCCCGGTTCGCTGGCATAGCCGGCCGGCTGATTGCCGCCGTAGACAATGTCCTGCAGCGCCACGGTGCGGCCGTCGGCGGTGGTCAGCGGATAGCTGCGGATGGTGCCGGCCAGGCCCACCTTGACCATGTCCGACGCGTGCAGCAGATCGGCGGCAGGGCGCCGGGGCGCCTGCTCGTTGGCATCGTAGACCAGGCCATTGATATAGCCCTGCTGCGTAATGAGTTGCACGCCGCTGTCGCCGGCGCCGCCACCGCGCACCGCGTCGCGGCCACGGTCGCTGAAGGTGCCGATGCCGCTGCCGTTCAGCGACAGCTGCGAGGCCTGCACGAAGCGCGCGCCGTCGGCCACTTCGCCGAAGTTCCAGCCCTCGCCGATCAGGTTGATGTGGCGGCCCGCCGCGCGGTCGGCGCTGGCCTGCAGCTGCTCCATGGCGGCGCGCGGCTGGTGGCCCATCAGGTCGAAGCGGAAGGAGTCGATCTTGTATTGTTTGGCCCACAGCGCGACCGAGTCCACCATCAGCTTGCCCATCATGAGGTTTTCGGTGGCGGTGTTGTCGCAGCAGGTCGAGCGTTCGATGTCGCCCCTGGCGTTCAGGCGGTGGTAGTAACCGGGCACCACGCGGTCCAGCACCGACTTCTCGTGCTGGCCGGCGATGAAGGTGTGGTTGTAGACCACGTCCATACCGACGCGCAGGCCGGTCTTGTGCAGCGCCTGCACCATCTGGCGGAATTCGACGATGCGCCTGGCGCCGTCGGCCGGATCGGTGCTGTAGCTGCCTTCCGGCGCGTTGTAGTGGAACGGATCATAACCCCAGTTGTAGCAGTCCTGCGCCTGGGATTGCGCCACCGTCGCCTGCTGCGTGTCGCTGTCCGGCGCGGCCGCCGCGATCCGCGGCGTGACGCAACCCTGTTCCGGCACGCTGCCGATGTCGTAGACGGGTAGCAGGTGGATGTCGGTCATGCCGGCCTTGCTCAACGCGGCCAGATGCTTCATGCCGTTCGAACCGGTCTCGGTGAAGGCGGCGAACTTGCCACGGTGGGCGGCGCTGACGGTGCTGTCGTTGATTGAAAAGTCGCGCACGTGCAGCTCGTAGACCGTCATATCGGTTTGCGCGGCGACCTTGTTCGGCGCTGGTGTCTTGTCCCAGCCGGCTGGTTTGAGTTTGGTCGCGCCCAGGTCGGTGATGTAGCTGCGCTTCGAATCGGTGGTCAGGCTGACGGAGTAGGGATCGGTCACCAGGTTGCGCACCAGGCCTGCCGATGGCGCGACCACGTCGACCAGGTATTGATAGTACTGGCCGTCGCGGCCGGCGCGGGTGGACCAGATGCCGGTGGCGTCGTCGCGCGTCATCGGCGTGATGGCGCTGGCCTTGCCGGCGCCGCTGGCGTAGGTGCAGACCGCGACGTTCTGCGCGGTCGGCGCCCACAGCTTGAAGCCGGCGTCGCGCGGGCTGACGGTGGCGCCGAGATCATCGGCCTTGGCGGCGCTGGCGTAGATGTCGTCCAACGCGCCGGCGATTTGCAGCGAGGTGACGTCGGCCACCGTGCCATCATCGGCTTCGCGCACCAGCAGCGCCTGCTGCGTCAGCGTCGACGGCACACGCGCCGTGTCGCTGACCGCCAGCACCGCGCCGTTGCCGACAAACTTGAAGCGCTGCGCCACATCGGCAGGCAGGGCGCCATCAAAGCGCGACAGCGTCAGCGCGCCATCGGCGCCGGTCACGCGGGCGCCGGGCGTGGCGTGCAACTGCGCGCTGGCGGAGTAGTAAAGCTTGAAGACGCCGCCGGCGGCATCCGCGCCCGGCCACTTGATCAATTGGCGGTTGAGCCAATACGCGCGGGCATCGACGGCTGGTGCGGCGTGCAGGGTGGTGGCAAACGCCCCATCGCAATCCGCCAGCGAAGGCGCAGCCGAAGCCGCCAAACAAGTCAGCGCCAGCGCGCCTCCCAACCCAACCACCGCCACGCGCTTGCCCGCCATATCGTCTCCAAACCGTTAATTTAGGTAGTGCAGTTACAGAATCTGCAGATTGCCCTTGAATTTGGCGGTTATGGTACTCCAGAATCTGTAGTTTTGATACTTTTCGATTGACTGAAGAGTTTGCGACTGCTCAAGAAGCGGTAAAAGCTCCCACGGCAGCATTGTGAATATGGGCTGTGCTTTGGGGGGAGTCGCTCATCGAAGCGCAGGATTTCGTGGCTCCCAGGAACCGGCGGATTTGCATGCGCCTGGCATCCTGTACTTCAAGCGCGGCGAAATGGCGCTCGCAGAGACCGCGTTTACCAATTCGCTGAACCTCGGTGCGGCCGCGCGCAAAGGAACAGATCAAGAATTCGACGTGCGGCGGCCTTGTCCAGCTTTGATAGCTGGCGTTGTGCTTGGCGTGTGTAGTCAATCTGCCAGGCCAAGATTTTTCCTGACCTGTTCTGATGAGTAGATCGGCTCCTTGCCGCTGGCAACGCGTTGCATCGTGGACTCGGCGAGATAGAGATCTTCCAAATCCTCGATGCCGTAGGCGATCAGTTCTCGCAGGTGCGTGTCGAGCGTCTTACCCGTGCGCATGGCCAGCTTCTTTAGCCGCTGTTCAGTTTTTGCATCCAGCTCAAATGAAATGGCCATGGCTTGTCTCGCTGTGGTTATGCTGTCTTGCGATAATTATCCACCATCTTGTAGCGGATGGCGTACAGCGCGAAGAGGGCGGCCACGACCGCAGCGAAGGCGGCGAAGAAGAACATCTGGAAGGCGATCGAACTGAGGCCGCTGCCGGCGATCCAGCCGCCCACCACGTCGTTCTTCACGCCCGCGTTGACGATCAGCACCCACAGGTTGCCGACCGTGACGGCCAGATACCAGAAGCTCAGGATGATGCCTTTCATCGGCGCCGGCGCCTGGCTATAGGCGAACTCCAGGCCGGTGGCCGAGACCAGCACCTCGCCCAAGGTCAGCAACGCATACGGCAGCAGCTGCCACAGGATCGACACCTGGTCGCCGCCATCCATCCACAACTGGATCATGCCGATCACCACCCACGACGACGCCGACAGCGCTATGCCCAGCCCCATGCGGCGCAGCGGCGTCGGCGTGACGCCGACCGCGCGCATCAGCGGGAACAGGGCGATGTTGTTGAACGGGATCAGCAGCATCACCAGGATGGGATTGACCGCCTGCATCTGCGCTGGCAGCAGCGTGAATTCCCAGCCGAAGATCGACAGCAATGGGCTGTGCATCGAATTGGCCTGCACGATCCAGGTCGAGGCCTTCTGGTCGAACAGCGACCAGAACGGCGTGATCATGGCGAACACGATCAGGATGCGCAGCACCGAACGCACGCCTTCCACCGCCGCGTCGGTATGGGCGCCGCGCGCGCGTTCCAGCTGCATCGACACGCCGATGCCGCCAAACGCCAGCAGCAG
The DNA here is from genome assembly GCF_009674495.1 of Duganella alba. GTDB lineage: Bacteria > Pseudomonadota > Gammaproteobacteria > Burkholderiales > Burkholderiaceae_D > Rugamonas > Rugamonas alba. The sequence goes on from NZ_WKJN01000002.1 coordinate 81,230, forward strand.
CACCAGCGCCGTGCAGGCCGCAATCACAAAGCCCCACGACGGCGTCATGCACAGCGAGATCACCGCCGCCACCGCGCCGGCGCCGGCCACCATCAGGCCCGGCCGCGATTGGCCCGGCGCCCGCGCCAGCAGGGCGGTGCGCGCCACGCTGCTGAAAGAATCCGGATTCGGCGCGGCCGGCGGCACGTGCACATACTTCTTGCGGCCCAGCCAGAACACGCCGGTGGCGATCGCCATCAGGATGCCGGGAATGCCGAACGCCACCGCCGGACCGTAGTCGCGCAGGAACACCGGCATCAGCAGCGACGCAAAAAAGGAACCGAAGTTGATGATCCAGTAGAAGGCGTCGAACACCACCTTGGCGCGGTTCTTGTTGGTCTGGTCGAACTGGTCGCCGACAAACGCCACCACCAGCGGCTTGATGCCGCCCGAACCGAAGGCGATCAGTGCCAGGCCCAGGTAGAAGCCATTCAGATTGTTTTCAAAAATCGCCAGGCAGGCATGACCCGCCACGTAGATCAGGCTGAACCAGAACACCGTCTTGTACTTGCCCCAGAAGCGGTCGGCGATCCAGCCGCCCAGCAGCGGGAAGAAGTAGACGCCGATCACAAACGTATGGAAAACGTGCTTGGCCTCGGTGGTGCGGTCGCCGATCGGAATGAACAGCAGCAGGGTGCTGAGCAGGAAGGGCGTCAGGATGTTGCGCATGCCGTAAAAGCTGAAACGCTCGCAGCCTTCATTGGCGATGATGTAGGGAATTTGCCGAGGCATCGGCCCGTTGCCGCTGTGGCTGACAGTACTGCTCACTATATCTACTCCTGTGGTTGTGTAGTTTGACTACTATTTTTTATCTCAAGAATCCTGGGTAAGAATGCTTAAGTTTTTGTTTTATAACGAATATTCTCTGTATTCGTTCACTTGGTTGCGGATTGAAAAATCTGTTTTCGTGATGTATATTCTCTACAAAATTAATATGCCCGCCAGCCAACCCCGGATTTTCTTATGACTAAGCAACTTACTCAAGTTTCCCCCCACGCCGCCGACTGGTATCGCGACGCGATCATCTACCAGGTTTACCCGCGTAGCTACATGGACAGCAACGGCGACGGCGTGGGCGATCTTCCGGGCATCACTGCAAAGCTGGACTATATCGCATCGCTGGGCGTGGACATCGTCTGGATTTCGCCTTTCTTCAAGTCGCCGATGAAGGATTTCGGCTACGACATCTCCGATTACTGCGACGTCGATCCGCTGTTCGGCACGCTGGCCGACTTCGACGTGCTGATCGCCAAGGCGCACAGCCTGGGCCTGAAGATCATGATCGATCAGGTGATGGCGCACACTGCGGAAGATCATCCGTGGTTCAAGGAAAGCCGCGCCAGCCGCGACAATCCGAAGGCCGACTGGTACGTCTGGGCCGATCCCAAGCCGGACGGCAATCCACCGAACAACTGGCTGTCCGTGTTTGGCGGCTCGGCCTGGCAGTGGGACACGCGCCGCCGCCAGTATTACATGCACAATTTCCTGGTCAGCCAGCCGCAGCTGAACTTCCACAATCCGGAGGTGCAGCAGGCGCACCTGGCCGCGCTGCGTTTCTGGCTGGAGCGCGGCGTCGACGGCATCCGCCTGGACGCCAGCAACTACCACTTCCACGACCGGCAACTGCGCGACAATCCGCCAGCCACCAACCGCGACTCGATCACCGTCACCGACGTCAACCCATACGGCATGCAGGCGCACGACTTCGACAAGACCCAGCCGGAGAACGTGCCCTTCCTGCAAAAGCTGCGCGCGCTGCTGGATGAATACCAGGCGGTGTCGATCGGCGAAGTCGGTTCCGACGACTCGCTGGCCACCATGGCCGAATACACCGAAGGCGGCGACAAGCTGCACATGGCCTACAGCTTCAACCTGCTGGTCAACCTGCTGTCGTCGCACTACATCCGCCAGCAGGTCGAACAGTTCGAGGCGCGCGTCAAGGGCGGCTGGGCCTCGTGGTCGGTGGGCAACCACGACGTGCCGCGCGTGGCCTCGCGCTGGGGCGGCCCGTCGGCGCCGCAGGCCTTCGCCAAGCTGGCGCTGGCGATGCAGCTGTCGCTGAAAGGCACGCCGTGCCTGTACCAGGGCGACGAGCTGGCCTTCGCCGAAGCCGACGTGCCGTTCGAACTGCTGCAAGACCCGTATGGCATCACCTTCTGGCCGGAATTCAAGGGCCGCGACGGCTGCCGCACGCCGATCGCCTGGACCGACGGCGCCAACGGCGGCTTCACCACCGGCAAGCCATGGCTGCCGGTGTCGCCGGACCACCTGGCCAAAGCCGCCTCGGTGCAGGAAGCCGACCAGGAATCGTCGCTGGCCTTCACCCGCGCCTTCGTCGCCTGGCGTCGTCAGCATCCGCAGCTGCAGCGCGGCGAGATCGTGTTCTTCGACACGCAGGACAGCGTGCTGGCGCTGCGCCGTGACCTGGCCGGCGAGCGCAGCATCCTGGCCGTGTTCAACCTGAGCGGCGAAGCGGTGACGGTGGACCTGCCGCAAAGCGCCGGCGCCGAGCAGCTGCAAGGCTATGGCCTGCCGGGCAGCGCGGCGGACGGCAAGATCCAGCTGCCGGCCTACGGCGGCTGGTTCGGCTACGCGGCGTAAAACCGCGGAGGAAACGGAACGATATGTCCCGTTTCCTTCTTAACACCACGTATTTCAGGTATGCTTCCGCCAACTGTTTTGACTGAACCGACGATGAAACAAGCTGAAGTGGATCAAAAACTGAATCGCACCGCCTTTGCCGACGGCCCGCGCCTGCTGGCCGACATCGGCGCCACCCATGCCCGCTTCGCTTTGCAGACCGCTCCCGGCGAGTTCCGCGCCGTGCGCGTGCTCAAGTGCGACGACTACCCGGACATCGTGGCGATGCTGCGCTCCTATCTGTCGGACCACGCCGGCGTCAACCTGAACCACGCGGCGCTGGCCGTCGCCAACCCGGTCAGCGGCGACTACATCCGCATGACCAACCGCGACTGGGAATTCTCCACCGACGAAGTACGCCGCGCGCTCGGCCTGCACACGCTGCTGGTGGTGAACGACTTCACCGCGCTGGCGATGTCGCTGCCGGGCCTGAAGCCGGCCGATCTGATGCAGGTGGGCGGCGGCAAGCCGGCCACCAACTCGGTGATCGGCGTGCTGGGACCGGGAACCGGCCTTGGCGTCTCGGGCGTGATCCCCACTGTCGACGGCTTCGTCACGCTTGGTTCGGAAGGCGGCCACACCAACTTCGCCCCGGCCGACGAACGCGAATACGCGATCCTGCAATATGCCTGGCAAACCTGGTCGCACGTCTCGACCGAACGGCTGATCTCCGGTCCCGGCATGGAAATCATCTACCGCGCCATCGCCAAGCGCAATGGCCGCCAGGTGCGCGACCTGTCGTCGCAGGAAATCATCTCCGGCGCATTGACCGACAAAGACCCGCTGTGCCTGGAAGTGCTGGAATGCTTCTGCGCCATGCTGGGCGGCGCCACCGCCAACCTGGCCGTGACGCTGGGCGCGTTCGGCGGCATGTTCATAGGCGGCGGCATCGTGCCGCGCCTGGGTGAATGGTTCGCCACCTCGCCGTTCCGCGCGCGCTTCGAAGCCAAGGGACGTTTCACCAGCTATCTGGCCGAGATCCCGACCTATGTGATCACCACACCGAACCCGGCGTTCTACGGCGTGGCGACGATTCTGTCCGAGCACCTGCGCGGCCGCAGCGGCGCCAACACGCTGATGGAGCGCGTGCAGCACTTGCAGCACGAACTGACGCCGGCCGAGCAGCGCGTGGCGCAGCTGGTGCTGGAGCAGCCGCGCCTGGTGCTGAACGAACCGATCGCCGACATCGCGCGCCTGGCCGAAGTGAGCCAGCCGACCGTGATCCGCTTCTGCCGCTCGCTGGGCTTCCTCGGCCTGGCCGACTTCAAGCTCAAGTTCGCCAGCAGCCTGACCGGCGCCATTCCCGTGCGCCACAGCCAGGTGCGCGTCAGCGACAGCACGCACGACCTGAGCGCCAAGGTGATTGATAATACGGTTTCCGCGATTCTGAAATTCCGCGACCAGCTCGACGTGCGCTCGCTGGACAAGGCGATCGCGCTGGTGGCCAAGGCCAAGCGTGTCGAGTTCTACGCCATGGGCAATTCGCGCGTGGTGGCGCTGGACGGTCAGCACAAGTTCTTCCGCTTCCGCATTCCCACCTCGGCGTATGGCGATTCGCATTTGCTGACGCTGGCGGCCGAGCTGCTGAATCCGGGCGACGTGGTGATCGCCATCTCCAACTCGGGCAAGCTGCCGGACCTGCTGGCGGCGGTTGACGCCGCGCGCGCGGCCGGCGCCGACGTCATCGCCATCACCTCCAGCAATTCGCCGCTGGCCAAGAAGGCCAGCGTCTGCCTGGCGGTCGATCATACCGAGGACAGCACCAGCTTCCTGTCGATGATCTCGCGCATCCTGCAACTGCTGCTGATCGACATCCTGTCGGTCGGCATCTCGCTGGACACGCAGAACTCGCGCCTGGTGGTCGAACACAAGAGCAGCAACGGCGAAGCCGACAACCGCCGCCTGATGATCTCCCACCTGGACGGCTGAAACCCGCTCAAGGATGCGCGTTCAGGCTGATATGCCAGTGGCTCAGGTGGTCGATGGTCGACACCTGCACCCTGGCCGGCAAGCTCCACGCGCTGACGCCGGGGATCTGCGCATTGGCCGCGCTTGAGAACTTGCCGTCCACCAGTGCCAGCTTGATGAAGTCCGGACCGATGTAGATCACCCGCGTGGCGGCGGCGCCGGCCTCGTTGCCCAGCGTGGTGCGGTTGGCGTTGATCCACGCCACCAGTGCCGCCAGCTTGGGCTTCTGCGCCGCGTTGGCCGCCACCTCGGCGGCGGCGGCGTCGATCAGGCTCTTGATGTCGGCGCCGCTGGACTGGCCGCCCAGGCCGTCCGTGTAGCCGCCCTGGCCGTCGGCGTAGCGCAGGTCGAGCTGCTGACCGTCGCTGTGACCGCTGTGTCCGAGGATGGAGCGGCCGCTCGCGGTCTGCGTCACATGCTGGCCGCTGATGTCGTCGAAGCGGTAGGGCTTGGCCTGCAGCCAGCTGACGGTTTGCCGCGTGGCCCACGAGTCGCCGCCGGCGTCGCGCAGGCCGTTGGTGCGGCGGCCGGACAGTCCGGCTTCGTTGCCCGCCAGCGCCAGCGGGGTGTAGGCTGTCTCGCCGCCGAACGCCACGGCGCCGCCCTTGGCCGGATCGGAGGTGGCTTCCGTGCCCTCGACCGTGCCCTTGATGCGTACTGTGACCGCCACCTTGCCCGTGCCCATGGCGGACGCAAAGGTCGGCAGGGTCAGGGCCGGGAACCTGATTTTGCCCGGTGTTTTGGTGTTGGTCTGGGACAGCAGGTTGGCCGAGGCGAAGGCGGGATTGGCGCCGCTCGGGCTGATGCTGAGGTTGACTTCGGTGATGGTGGCGTCGGCCGGCGCGTACTGCACTTCCAGCGGCAAGGTATGCGTGCTGTCGCTATTGCCCACCGACAGGTACACGCCGGCCAGGTTGGCTGCGGTGGAGATCGGCTTGACGACCGGATGGGCGGCCTGGTTGGGCGACGTGAATTTCGCCGCCGTCACGCTCAGTTCCACGCAGTCCAGCGACAATTCCACCGACGTGACGGTGGCCAGCAGGGCGTCGCCGATATTGGTGGCGCTGACTGCGCCGCCGACGCTGAAGGCCGCGTCCTTGGCCTGGCTGGCGACGTTGATGCAGCTGGTGCTGGTGATGGTGCCTTGCGTGAAGTGCGACTGGTTGACCGCGCCGGACGCCGACAGCACCGTGCCGGGCAGGCCGGTCACGGAATACGACCAGGTATCGTTGTACTGGCTTTGGGCCGTGGTGTACACCGGGTATTCCGCGGTCTGCACGGTGATCGTGACGCCGACGCTGCTGGTGCCCTTGGGCACGCTGAAATTGATCGGCGTGGTGACGGTCTGGTTTTGCGCCGCCGCCGTGGCGGTGTAGGTGGTGCCGGCGGCTGCCGCGCTCACAGCCGCCGCTGCCTTCGCGCCGGACGGCGCCGTGGCCAGCTGGCGCGCCGGCGGTCCGGCGCCATCCTGCGTCACCAGGCCGCTGATAACGGCTGTGGCTGCGGCCAGCTTGCTGGTGCTGGCGCCGGTATAAGTCAGCGTGACATTGACCGCCGTGCTGCCGGCGAACACCGGGGCGCTGACGCTGACCACATTGGGCGTCGCCAGATCGCTGAGCGTGACCTGGTAGGTGTCCGGTATCACGCTGCCGAAGCTGAAATTGCCGCTGGCATCGACGGTGGCGTCCCGCCGCAGCTGCGAATTATAGCCGCGCAGCAAGACCTTGCGACCGGCCAGGCCGGTCACGGCCGCCCCCAGGCTGTTGACGAGCTTGCCGTTCAGCGTGGCGCCGGCCTTCAGCGCGATCAGATTGTAGACCTGGGCAAAGCCGCCGTCCTTGGACACATAGTTGAGCGAGATGTCCAGCCGGCCGTTGGGCAGCGAGGCCAGCAGCTGGCCCATGGCGGCGGCGCTGATGGTGAAGCTGCCATCGGCGCCGTTATAGGTCCAATACGGCTTGAGGCTCAGCGCGAAGTTGTTGGGGCCAAGCACCAGGCCGCCGCTGTCGTCCTGCAAGTCCAGCCCGGCCGCGCCCGGCAGGCGGAAGCTCAGGCTGCCGGCTTGCAGCGTGTTATGCGGGCCGAGGCCGCTGACGGTCAGCGGCGGGGCGCCGGCATCAGGATCGTCGCTGAACACTTCCACATCGGTGGGGAGCTGGGTGCGGATCAGCAGGCTGAACTTGGTGGCGACGCCGCCCTGGCTGATGAGGAATTGCGCATACTGGTTGACGCCGGTGTCGCCCGGCGTGGCGAAGCGCAGCGTACCGTCTTTCAGCAGCGCCTCGCTGATCGCACCGCTGGCGCTGACGCTGTCCGCGCCTTGCGGAAAGCCGAGGTCGGCCAGCGGCAGCACGTAGACTTCGGCCGGCCGCGCCTCCTCCAGCGCGATGGCGCTGTCTGCGGTGATGTTCCACGCCAGCGCGTCCGGCGTGAAGGCGATGGTGCGGTCAATGCGCAGCACGATCTGGCCATCCGCGGTGACGCTGGCGCCGGCGCCGATGGCGGCGGCCGTGACGGTGCCGCTGACGATGGTGGTGCCGGCCGGCGCGGCGGTCAGCGTGGCGTTGATGTTGCTGGCGCTCTCGCTGCCGTTGTTGCGGATGCTGACGCGGTAGGTGTAATCGTAGGTGCTGCGGTCGACGCGCTGTTCGCCCGTCTTTTCCAGTGCAATCACTTCAAACTGGCTCGCGGCGGCGGCCGTGCTGCCAGAAACAATGGTGCTGGCCTGTAGCTTGCTGACCTGCGCGCTCGGCTGCTCGTCGCGGTCGGCGCCGCAGGCGGCCAGCGCGCCGGCCAGCAGCAAGGTGCAGCCGGTCTTGCGGTAGCGCCAGGCCAGCGGCAGCAGGCCGGCCAGCAGCAGCCAGGCAGTGGACGCCAGCGGCAGCACCGCGGCGGCGGTGACGACGCCGCTATCGATCACGGCGAAGGTCAGCGGGTCCCACACCGTGAACGCCTGGGCGGGCGGCGCGCCGGCGCCGAAGTAGTCGAAGACGACGGCGAAACCGCCCGCGGCGGCGCCGGGCGCGATGCCGGCGGCCAGGGCCAGCGCGTCCAGGTAGCCGTCGCCCGGAATGGCCGGGTCGGGCTGTATCATCAACACGTCCCAGCCCGGCGCGCTGGAGGCGTCCTGCAGGTTGGCGTACAGGCCGGGCGCAAAGAATACTGAAAACTCGTCGATGGGCGCGGCCAGCGTGTCGTTCAGCACCGTGTAGTCGTAACGCCACTGGGTGCCGCCCAGGTGGCTGCTCTGGTAGCTGACGGTGGTCGCCCAGGCCGGCGAAGCCAGCCACAAGAGCAAGAACATCCAGCCTGCAAATCGTTTGATGAAATTCATGGCCATCTCCTTGTTTGATCTGTCCGGCGCTGAAAGCAGCAACCGTTCCCGGCGTTGGACGATGAATTTTTCACCGTTAAATCATGGACCTGCGCTCTAAACGAACTCATCTTGGAGAGGCGCTGTCAAAATTCCCGACAGCGCCGGCTGTTACAAATCGCTACTTGAACTTCTTTCGCAATGGTTTAAGATATATCTTAATTCGTTATATCTTAAGGAGTTGCACATGTTTGGATTTAGCCATCACCACAAACACCATCACCGCATGCACGGCCCGCATCACGGCCACCATCACCCGCACGGCGGCCCTGGCGGCGGCCCGCGCGGCCGCGGCCCGAAAATGTTCGACGCCGGCGCCATGCGCTACGTGGTGTTGCAACTGATCGCCGAGAAGCCGCGCCACGGCTACGAGATCATCAAGGAGCTCGAACAGCGCTCCGGCGGCGGCTATTCTCCGAGTCCCGGCGCCATCTACCCGCTGCTGGCCATGCTGCTGGACATGGGTCACGTCTCGGCCTCGGCCGATGGCAACAAGAAGCTGCACACCATCACGCCGGAAGGCGAAGCGTTTTTGGCCGAGAACCGCCAGTTTGTCGACGCCATCCTGGCCCGCCTGGCCGAGGGCGATGAACATCGCGAAGGCTTGCGCAGCGCCATGCACGAGCTGAAGCATGCCGCTATCGAGCAGGCCCGCGCCGGCAACCACAGCCCGGAACGGATCGAGCAGATCCGCGCCATCCTGCGCCAGGCCGTCGTCGACATCAACGCCCTATGAGCAGCGCGCTTCCCTTGACCCCGGCGCGCGAGCGCCTGGTGCTGTGGCTGCTGGCGCTGACGCAGTTCACCGTCATCATGGACTTCATGGTGATGATGCCGCTGGCGCCGCAGCTGATGCGCGCCTTCTCCATCGAGCCGGCCGCCGTGTCGGGCGCGGTGTCGGCCTACGCCTGGTGCGCCGGCATTTCCGGCCTGGCCGCCGCCATGTACATCGACCGCTTCGACCGCAAGAAGCTGCTGCTGGTCGTGTTCGCGCTGTTCACGCTGTCCAACCTGGCCTGCGCGGCGGCGCCGAACTTCCACGTGCTGGTGCTGTCGCGTGCCTTTGCCGGCCTGAGCGGCGGCATTCTGGGCGCCATCGTCATGGCCATCATCGGCGACCTGATTCCGGCCAACCGCCGTGGCGCCGCCACCGGTGTGGTGATGACCTCGTTCAGCATCGCCTCGGTGGCCGGTGTGCCGACCGGCGTGATGCTGGCCGCGCACTACGGCTGGGCGTCGCCGTTCTACATCCTGGTGCTGTGCTCGCTGCCTATCCTGATATTGGCCGCACGCGTCTTGCCGGCGCTGGACAGCCACTTGCCGAACCGCGCGCCGCTGTCGGCCACGGTGCCCAACCTGATCGCGCTGTACAAGAAGCCCATGCACCTGAAGGCTTTCCTGCTGTCGGTCATCAACATGATGACGGGCATGATGGTGATTCCCTTCATCTCGCCTGTGCTGGTCAGCAATGTCGGCCTGGAGCCGGCCCAGATCACCTATGTGTACCTGGCCGGCGGCATCGCCACCTTCTTCACCGCGCGCATGATCGGCAAGTGGTCGGACCGTTACGGCGCGCAGAAGGTGTACCGCATCGTCTCGCTGCTGTTCATCCTGCCGGTGCTGTTCATCACCCACATGCCGGTGATACCGCTGGTGGGCGTGATGCTGTTCTTCCCGTTCTTCATGGTGCTGGCGTCGGGCCGCAATATCCCGATGCAGGCGCTGATGACGACGGTGCCGGAACCGACGCGGCGCGGCGCCTTCCTCAGCGCCAACGCGGCGATCCAGCAGGTGGGCACCGGTGTCGGCGCCTTGCTGGGCGGGCTGACCTTGCATACGGAAGCGTCCGGCCACATTGCCGGTTACGGCCTGAATGGCTGGATCGCGGCCGGGCTGGCCATCCTGACGGTATTGTGGGTAGGGCAGGTACGCGGCGCCGCGTCGGTGGCGGCGCCGGTGGGGGAAGTGAAAGCGGCTTAGCTTTTACTTAGTTGCTGCTGTCGATGCTGGTGCGCTTGGACGGATGCTTCTCGCGCCGCCAGCGCGCCAGGCTGATGACTTCGTCGCTGCTGGCGTCTTCCACCAGGATCTCGTCATCGCTGGACGACACCAGGAAGCTTTCCCAGCGTAGCGCCGACTCGGCGCTGTTTTCCACAAAGCTGAACTGCCAGTAGTTCTTGCCGTTCAGCTTGCGCGGCACCGGATCGTATTCCAGCAGGCCGCCGTGCGCCTTGCCGTTGGAATTCTTCTCGATCAGGGCCGACCAGGCTTGCAGCTCCGGCAGGCTCATCAGCGCAGCAGCGCCTTGTTCCTTGGTGCGGATGGCTGGCGGCTCGCCGGGCGGCGGCGGGTCCTTGATGTCGGCCGGCTTGCGCGGAACGGCGGCCGGGGCCGGCTTCACCGCGCTGGCGGCGCTGCTGGCGCTGGCGGACGGCGTCACCGGCACCTTGACCTGCACCTGCGATTCGGCCGATGGCGCGCTGGCGAACCAGGCGGCCAGGCCCAGCGCGACGACCGTCGTGGCGACGCCGGCGACGACCAGTTTGCGGGAAGACTGCTTGCTTAATTCCATGTGGGATTCAGAAGACTGATTTTATAGTCGGCCATACTAAACTAAAGGCATCTTAGGGGCAACTTTTGCCCCTTTTTTACGCGATCTTCGTGGTCTTCCTGTCATGCTTTCGTGGTGTGCCTATATTATTTTGGTATTAATCCGGCGAGATAATTTATTGGCTGTTGACGGCGGTTTTCCGTACCATCGTCGCAGCATCAGTAAAGGATACGCCTGTGAACAAGAATATTTTGGGGATCGACTGGGGCACCAGCAACCGTCGCGCTTATTTGATCGCCCCGTCCGGCGCCTGCCTGGCCGAACACGAAGACGGCCAGGGCATGCTGGCGGTCGGCAGCCGCGACCAATTCGGCGCCTCGCTGACCGGGGTGCTGGAGGCGATGCAGTTGTCGGCCGACACGCCGGTCATCATGTCCGGCATGGTGGGCAGCGCCTCGGGCTGGCAGGAAGTCGATTACCTCGACGCCTCCGTGCCGCTGGAACAGTTGCCGCAGTACCTGGCCGCCGTCACCGACCCGGCCTGGCGCGGCCGCGCCCATATCGTTCCCGGCTATGTCTACCGCAACGGCGCCTCGGCCGACGTGATGCGCGGCGAGGAAACACAGCTGCTGGGCGCCATCGCGCTGGGCCAGCGCAACGGCTGGATCGTGCTGCCGGGCACCCACAGCAAGTGGGTGCTGCTGCGCGACGGCGTGATCGTATCCTTCGCCACCTATATGACCGGCGAACTGTTCGCCATGCTGTCCAAAGGCGGCACCCTGTCGTCGATGATGAACGGCGACACCAGCGACGCCGCCGGCTTTGCCACCGGCCTGACGCAGGCGGCGCGCAACGAGCCGCTGTCGAATTCGCTGTTCCGCGTGCGCGCCGGCGTGGTGTCGCGCTCGGCGCCGGCGCAGCAGGCGGCGGCCACCGTCAGCGGCCTGCTGATCGGCGCCGAGTTCGCCGCCGCCGCCCGTGCGGCCGAAGGGCAGGGCATCACCGTCATCGGCTCGCCGGCATTGGCCGCGCGCTATGCGCTGGCCGCCGAACATTTCGGCTTGCACTGCAAGGTGCTGGACCCACATGCGGTGTACTGCACCGCGATTTCCCAATTCATCAAGGCCTGATCATGACTACGCTTTCCCATCCCACCACGCCACTGGTCGCCATCCTGCGCGGCCTGAATCCCGCCGAAGCGGTCGATGTCGCCAAGGTGCTGCACGCGGCCGGCTTCCGCGCGCTGGAAGTGCCGCTGAACCGTCCGGGCGCGATCGAGGCGATCGCCTCCATCGTCAAGCTGGACCTGGCGGACACGCTGGTCGGCGGCGGCACCATGCTCAACGTCGAGCATGTGGAAGCGGTGCATGCGGCCGGTGGCCGTCTGCTGGTATCGCCGAACTGCGTGCCGGCCGTGATCCGCCGCGCCGCCGACCTCGGCATGTACTGCGCGCCCGGCGTGGCCACGCCGACCGAAGCGTTTGCCGCGCTGGACGCCGGCGCCCATGCGCTGAAGATTTTCCCGGCCGAATCGGTCGGCCATCGCGGCATCAAGGCGCTGAAGAGCGTGCTGCCGGCCGGTACGCCGGTGTGGCCGGTGGGTGGCGTGTCGCCGGAAACGATGGCCGACTGGGTCAAGGCCGGCGCCACCGGTTTCGGCATCGGCGGCGCGCTGTACACGCCGGGCGTCACACTGGAACAATTGGCCGAACGCGCGGCCAGCTTCGTCAACACCTGGCGCGCTTTGGCCGTATGATGGCGGCTGTCTAAACATTACGGAATCGAACTGATGAGCAAGCATGACGTGCAATGCCTGTGGGATGTGGGCGCGCAACTGGGCGAAGGCCCGCTGTGGGTGGCCGAGCAGAACCGCCTGTACTTTGTCGACCTGAAGAACCAGACCTTGCATGCGGTGGACGCCGGCGGCGGCGAGCGCCGCAGCTGGGCCATGCCGGACTACATCTGCTGGCTGATCGCGCGCCGCGACGGCGACGGCTTCATGGCCGGCCTGCGCGACGGCATCGCCCGTGTGTGGCTGGAGCCGGAGCTGCGCATCGAATACCTGCACCGTCCATTCCCGGCCGACAGCGGCCTGCGCATGAACGACGCCAAGGTCGACAGCGCCGGCCGCATCTGGGCCGGCTCGATGCACAACACCGATTACGCGCAGGCCATCGGCACCTTGTTCCGTCTGGATACCGACCACCAATTGCATGCGCTGGAGAACGACTACCACATCTGCAACGGCCCGACCTTCAGCCTGGATGGCGCCACCATGTACCACACCGACAGCTATGAAGGCCGTACCTACGCCTATCCGCTGGCCGCCGACGGCACGCTGGGCGAGCCGCGCGTGTGGCGCCAGTTCGGCGAAGGCGAAGGTTCGCCGGACGGCATGACGGTCGACAGCGAAGGTTGCGTGTGGATCGCCCAATGGGGCGGCAGCCGCGTCTGCCGTTACTCGGCCGAGGGCGAACTGCTGGAAACCATCGCCGTGCCGGTGCGCAATCCGGCCTCCTGCACCTTTGGCGGCGACGACCTGAAAACGCTGTTCATCACCACCGCCAGCGAGGACAACACGCCTGAACAATTGGCAGCCCATCCGCAGACCGGCGCCGTGTTCGCCGTGCGCGTCAACGTGGCCGGTATCCCGGCCGCCCGATTCGGCTGATCTTGCGTGCGACGCGCCGGCCTTCCGCTGGCGCGTGTCGAAGCTTGGTAAAATGCAGGCCTTCATCCCAGCCTTAAGCCATTCCCATGCAAAACCACGCCGTTAAATATCTGCACCTTACTCCCGACAGCGAATTGCCCGCGCTGGAAGGACTGCGCCAGTTCAAGGCGATCATTGCCGTGGAGGCGGATGTGCATGAGAGCATGATGTGGGACGTCAGCCGCTGGCTGGTCGAGTCCGGCTGTCTGTATGCCCTGTCGTGGGGCAAGGAGAGTGTGGCGTGGCAGGAAGCGATCGACGATGCCTTCCTGGAAGCCACCGACTACGAGGACATGCCCGAGCAGCGCGCGCTGATCTCGACGTCGCACGAGGATGACGACCTGGAGGAAGTGTTCTGGTTCGCCAAGCACCGCGCTTCGCATCCGGCCGACCTGCAGGAAACGCTGATCGTCCACATTGCCGATGCGCCGCGCCGTGAAGAACTCGAAGCCCAGTACCACGACGCCTGACTTGACCCGCCTCATTCGCCTCCTGCCTTCGCCGTGCTACAAGCACAGGAGGAGGTGGCGACATGAACAACAAGCGCATCTATTATTCCTGCAGCACCTGGCCGTCCTACGAGATCTGCCAACACTATTACGCCCAGCGCCACTACGCCTGGTGTGCCCCATTCTTTGACGCCGACTCGGTGCTCAGCGTCCCAAACTCCATACCGCCAAGCTCGAATCCCAGGGCCATTTACTGGCGCCTCAAAAGAGATGTAGACGCTCGTGACTTGCACTCGGCCAAAATAGCGGATGTCCGGAATGGCATCGTAAAAGGCGCGGCCGTGAAGCGCTCTGCTGGTATCATCAATCGGTCGCAGTACCTGGAAATCAAACGAATAGCCAAATCGGCTCTGCTGGCAGATTTTTCGCCGTTAATGTTTGTCATTCCATTGGAGCCTGTTGCCAACAGGGTGAGGCTGGTTGACGTCAGGGAGCGGGCCAGCCTCTTATCTGAAGAGTACATCATCAGAGATTTACCAAGGCGTCTCTTTGATGCGATTGAACTGTAATCGGGGAGGATGATATGAACATACTTGCCTACGTTGAATCTGTACCTTATGACACCGCTATCGAAGGCATGTTCTATGTCAGGCGAGCTTTTGAACATGCCGCCTGGCCCAAGGCGATACGACCGGACATCTTTACCGACCATCCGGATTGCCTGCCTGGCCCGGAAAGCCGGGCGTTGACGCTGGCGATTTTGGCAGGCATCGAAGCGGAACAGCAAAAGGAAATCGATCAGCTGGACGAACAAGCGATCAGGCTCTACTCCTGCGCGATGAGCGAGGCGGCCGCCATCCTTGACGAACGCGACCCGGAATTCTATCCAGACAATGGCGAGGAATTACTGCGCCGGATGCGCGCCGAGTGGGCAGCAGGCGCCGGTTAGCCCGACAGCGCTTTCTGAACGCGCCACGATAGCGGGAGCGTGAACAGCAAAATCACCGCCAGCGACTCCAGCGCCACCGGCATCCCCATCACATCGCTCAAGCGCCCGAACAGCACCGGCGACAGCGCGCCCGCGCCGATGGTGCCGGTATAGAACAGGGCAAACGCATGCTCGCGCCTGCCCGGCGCCGCCAGCTCCGGCACCACGCCATACAGCACCGACGAGGTGCCGTTCAACGCCAGGCCCATCAACGGCAGCATGACCATCACGCCACTCAACGGCAACCACACCGCCGACACAATCAACAGCGAGGTCAGCGATTCGGTCACCCACACCGTCTTCATCATGCCAATGCGCGCGCCCAGATAGCCGCAGAACAGCTTGCCGAACGCGCCGCCAACAAACAGCAAGGACAGCGCAATGCCAATGCCGGCCGTGCCCGCACCCTTGCTCTTCAACAGAAACGGCAGAAAGGTGAGAAAGCCCATGCGCACGGTGCTGTCGAGCGTGCCCGTCGCCAGCAGGGCGCGCAGACCGCTGACCGAGCCGTTGCCGCTGCCAGCCTTTGCCGCCCGCTCCGCATGCGCCGGCGCGCTGGCGGACGAAGGTATCAGCCACCACAACAGCAAGGCCGCAGCCAGGCCAAGCAAGCCGATCAAGGTCACGCTGGTCTGCCAGCTGACCACCACCAGCAGCAAGCCGATGGCGCCTGGTATCAAGGTCTTGCCGATATCACCGGCAAAGTTATATTGCGACAGCGCTTCCTTGACGTTGCCGCCATGCTCATACGCATCCGTCACCAGCGACGAGGCCAGCGGATGCTGCGTGCTGGCCCCAAGGCCGCCGAGCATCAACGCCACCAGCAGCGTCGCCAGTCCGCCAGCCTGGCCTGCGATCAGATACGCCACGCCAGCCAGCGCCGTGCCGCCGATCAGCATGCGCTCGCGTCCCCAGCGCCGCGCCAGACGGCTGGCCAGCAGCTGAAAGCCCGCCAGCACGCCGGAATACGACGCGCGCAGCAAGCCGATCATCGCGTAGCTGATGGCGAACTGCGTCTGCCAGATCGGCAGCAACACATAAATGAGATCGGTGAGGCCGTCGTGCACCGCATGTGCCGTGCTGGCGGCAAACAGCGAGCGCCGGCGGCGGGACTTGGCAGCGTGGTCCGCAGCCAGGGCGATGGACGGCTGCGTGGCCATTATTTCGGCGCGCCTGCGGGCGCGGTGGTCAGCACATCATCGTCGCTGCTCCAGGCCGGCGAGGTGATGGCATAGAACTCCAGCGGCACACCCTTGCTGGCGCGGATCGAACGCACGGTGGCGGGCTGGATGACGATGTAGGAACCGGCGCGCACCGGCTGCACCTTGCTGCCGGTCCAGACCTCGCCTTCGCCGCTGAGGACGAAGAACGATTCCTCGCCCAGCTTGTTGTGACTCCAGGCGCTGGCCTTGCCCGGCTCCAGCCGGAACCAGGCGACGCTGACCTTGTCGCTGCGCGCATCAGGCGGCGCGGTCTTGCCGCTCAACTCGCGCAAGGTGACGCCGGGCGCGGCGGTAATCACCGGCAGGCTGTCGGTCTGAATCACCGACTGCGCAAAGGCCGGCGCGGAAAGAAGTAGGAGGGCAAGTAATTTCATGGCCCCAAGTTTAGCAGACAAAAAAAGCCCGCGTGGCCGAAGCGCACGCGGGCTTTTCAGAGAGCAGGCTGCAGCAGCCGGCCGGCAATATTACATCATGCCGTCCATGCCACCCATGCCGCCCATGCCACCCATACCGCCGCCCATGGCTGGCTTGTCTTCGGTGACTTCAGCGATCATGCAGTCGGTGGTCAGCATCAGGCCAGCGATCGATGCTGCGTTTTGCAGTGCCGAACGGGTGACTTTTGCTGGGTCCAGAACGCCCATTTCCACCATGTCGCCGTAGGTGCCGTTGGCAGCGTTGTAACCGTAGTTACCCGAACCAGCCAGAACCGCTGCAACCACGACCGACGATTCTTCGCCGGCGTTTTGCACGATCATGCGCAGTGGCTCTTCCATGGCGCGCAGAACGATCTTGATACCTGCGTCCTGGTCTGGGTTGTCGCC
This sequence comes from Duganella alba, assembly GCF_009674495.1. Taxonomy (GTDB): domain Bacteria; phylum Pseudomonadota; class Gammaproteobacteria; order Burkholderiales; family Burkholderiaceae_D; genus Rugamonas; species Rugamonas alba. Next base: position 97,992 of record NZ_WKJN01000002.1, read on the forward strand.
TTTCAGGCCCGACACCAGAGCACGCGCGCGCAGCAGGGCAACGCCGCCGCCTGGCACGATGCCTTCTTCCACGGCAGCGCGGGTAGCGTGCAGTGCATCTTCAACGCGGGCTTTCTTCTCTTTCATTTCAACTTCGGTGGCAGCACCGACCTTGATCACGGCAACGCCGCCGGCCAGCTTGGCCACGCGCTCTTGCAGTTTTTCACGGTCGTAGTCCGAGGTTGCTTCGTCGATCTGCACGCGGATTTGCTTGACGCGCGCTTCGATCGCTGCAGCCTGGCCAGCACCGTCGATAACGATGGTGTTTTCCTTGCCGACTTCGATACGCTTGGCTTGGCCCAGCTCTTCCAGGGTGATTTTTTCCAGGGTCAGGCCGACTTCTTCAGCAACCACTTGACCGCCGGTCAGGATCGCGATGTCTTCCAGCATGGCTTTACGACGGTCGCCGAAGCCAGGAGCTTTCACAGCAACGGTTTTCAGGATGCCGCGGATGTTGTTGACCACCAGGGTTGCCAGTGCTTCGCCTTCGATGTCTTCAGCGATGATCAGCAGTGGACGGCCAGCTTTGGCGACTTGTTCCAGTACCGGCAGCAGGTCACGGATGTTCGAGATTTTCTTGTCGCACAGCAGGACGAATGGGCTGTCCAGGGCGGCAACTTGTTTCTCCTGGTTGTTGATGAAGTATGGCGACAGGTAGCCGCGGTCGAACTGCATACCTTCAACGATGTCCAGCTCGTCGTTCAGCGACTTGCCGTCTTCCACGGTGATGACGCCTTCTTTGCCGACTTTTTCCATCGCTTCAGCGATGCGCTCGCCGATCGATGCGTCCGAGTTGGCCGAGATCGCGCCGACCTGGGCGATTTCTTTCGAGGTGGTGGTTGGCTTGGCGATTTTTTTCAGCTCTTCGACGGTGGCTGCAACAGCCTTGTCGATGCCGCGCTTCAGGTCCATTGGGTTCATGCCGGCGGCAACGAACTTCATGCCTTCGCGCACGATGGCCTGGGCCAGCACGGTGGCGGTGGTGGTGCCGTCGCCGGCGTTGTCGCTGGTGCGGGAAGCAACTTCCTTGACCATTTGCGCGCCCATGTTCTGCAGCTTGTCTTTCAGCTCGACTTCTTTAGCAACGGATACGCCGTCCTTGGTGACGGTAGGGGCGCCGAACGAACGTTCCAGCACAACGTTGCGGCCTTTCGGGCCCAGGGTGACTTTAACTGCGTTGGCCAGGACGTTGACGCCTTCGACCATTTTGGCGCGCGCTGCGTCGCCGAAGATAACTTCTTTAGCTGCCATGTTTATTACTCCTTGAGGTGTTGAGTGGGATCAGTTCAGCCAAGAATTACTTGGTGACGATCGCCATGATGTCTTCTTCGCGCATGACCATCAGTTCCTGGCCGTCGATCTTGACGGTCTGGCCGGCGTATTTGCCGAACAGGACGCGGTCGCCTACTTTGACATCCAGAGGACGTACTTTGCCGTCTTCCAGGATCTTGCCATTGCCTACCGCCAGGACTTCGCCCTGGTCTGGTTTTTCAGCGGCCGCATCAGGGATGATCAGGCCGGACGCAGTTTTGGTTTCCTGGTCGAGGCGTTTGACGATTACGCGATCGTTCAAAGGGCGAAGGTTCATACAAAACTCCTTAATTTTTAACAATGGTACAGTTTGTTGTCAAAGCAATCAGATTGCTGCGACGGAAAGTTGGGATCGGTGTTGTTAGCACTCCACCGTAACGAGTGCTAATTATAGGGATGACCTTGGTGCATTTCAAGGCATGTAAGCATGAGGATGATCAAAAAAGGATAAGATTTCCACACGGTCGGTCATCGAGACGAGGAGCGCGTTATGGATATGACAAATCTTTACCTGTTGATATTTCCTGCGAGTGGCTTGATCAAGGTCGGGAAGGCAGATGACGTTCACGTTCGGATCCAAACCTTGCAGCGCACTTGGGGAGCGGTGGACTATGCGGCTTCATACTATCTGCGCGTCCCCAAAAAAAAGATATTCAACCTGGAAAAGGCGCTGCAATGTTTTCTCGAGCAACATGCCGCGTCATTTACGGATGGCGATGGCAAAACAGAGTTGTTTTCCATCGCAGCGCTGCAACCGGCGCTCGAACATCTTCGACTCTTTTGTTCAACCAACCCCGAGGCCTATCAACTCGTCTGCGGAATACCTTACCAATTGCTGCCCACGCCGCAAGCAAAAAAACGCCGTAGACAGCGTGACCGCCTGCTGCTGAAGTCCAGGGCGATGGTGGGGACAGTTAGTGAGTTGACGGAAAAATTTGGACGCATCAATCGGCTGTTAACCATACTTTACAGGCGACAATCTCGCATCCCATTTGAGTACGGCGCGGATGACAATGGCATTTGTTTTCGCGTGCGCAGTTCGGTATTCGCAGAGAGTGAGCGTGGCGGTCGTCAGCAGTTGATGAATTATTTTAGCTTCCGCTTTGAGGATTTGAATTCGTTCGGTTTCCAGAATTGCTGCCGTATGATAAGTGAGGGAGGCGTCACACAATTCATGATTGATTATCCAACACCGATCAGCCCTCATCTGGCGGGTCTTGTATCGTACTTCATGGATCAGACCAGACAATTCTTGAACCGTCTGCCCCAAAGATCCGCCGCTGCGACAACGCCAATCGCGCCGATTGATGAAAATGGCTTCTGGCGAAGATTTAGCGGCGAGTGAGAATCAGTCATGCAGTGCCGCCCGGCACATGCCGGTGAAAGCGATGGTCGCGCCGGCACTAAAAGTGCTGAACATCAAAAAGAGCAAAAAATGCTGCCCATTCGGCTACACTCGGCGCCATGCATCAGGAATTTGAACCGCCAGCACCGCTGCGCGACGCCATAAAGTGCTTCTGGTACACCGACCGGGCCTATACCGGGCCGGACTTCGAGGTCGTTCCGGACGGCTATGCCGAGATCGTTTTCTACTTCGGCAGCGGTTGCAGCCTGGCCGGCCAGGCCCTGCCATCGCCGTTTTTGATGGGATTGCTGAACCAGCCGGTGGTGCTGACCACGCAGGCCCGGCTGGAGGTGATCGGCATCCGTTGCTATCCATGGACCGTGTTTGACGTGCTCGGCCTGCCGCCGGGCAAAGACGGTCCGCGTACCTTCGAGCATCCGGTGGCGCAGCTTCAGGAGCCGTTGCAGGAATGCGTGAGTGGCGGCCGGATTGCCGATGCGGTGGCGCTGGTGTCGCAGTATTTCCTGGATGCCCGGCCGCGCGCGGTCGACAGCACCTTGTTCAAGGCCGGCGCGGCCATGCTGGAGGCCAGCGGCGCGATGCCGGTCAGCCAGGTGGCGGCAGCGGCGCATGCGACGGTGCGCACGCTGGAGCGCAAGTTCAAGCAATCGTCCGGCTACACCGTCAAGGATGTGTCGGGCCTGATGCGTTTCGAGCAGGCGCGCAACCGCTTGTGGCATGAACCGGAGGTCAGCCTGGCCGCGCTGGCGCAGGAGTTGGGCTACACGGATCAATCGCACCTGAGCCGCGAGTTCAAGCGCTACAGCGGCATGACGCCAGCCGCTTTTGCGCAAAAGCGCCGCCGATAAGAATCGGGGTCAGTGCCGACATTCGGACATTTCGCTCGCGAAATGTCCGAATGTCGGCACTGACCCCGATGTTTTTGTCGCATTTATACAATCCGGCGCGGCCCGCGAAATCTAGACTGGCGGGCATGAAAACTTACGATGTCATTATTTCAGGCGCCGGTCCGGTCGGCCTGTTTCTCGCTTGCGAACTCGCGCTGGCCCGGTGTTCCGTGCTGGTTCTGGAGAAGGCGCAAGATCCCCATTCACCCTTGAAGCAGATGCCGTTCGGCATACGCGGCCTGTCCGCGCCGACCATCGAGGCGCTGGACCGCCGCGGACTGCTGGAGCAGCTGGAAGTGCCCAAACGCGTCAAGAATCCGTTCGGCCACGTCGGCTCCACGCAGGCAGGGCACTTCGCCGGCATTCCGTTTTTGTTCGGTGATGTCGATGCCTCGCGATGGCCGCACCGCCTGCCCAGTTCAACGCCGACCAGCGTGATTTCCGAAATGGCTGAAACGGAAGCCGTGCTGACGCGGCGCGCCGAAGCGCTGGGTGTGTCGATCCTGCGCGGCATCGCCGTTACCGGCGTCGAGCAACACGGCGATGACGTGACGGTGCACGCCGGAGAGCAGACGTTCACCGCCTTGTGGCTGGTAGGCTGCGACGGCGCGCGCAGCGTGGTGCGCAAGGAGGGCGGCTTCGAATTCGCCGGCACCGAGCCGGCCTTCACCGGCTACACCATGCGCGTCGATCTGCTTGATCCGGATAAGCTGAATGCCGGCCGCCACGTTACGCCGCGCGGCATGTATTTCCAGTCGCAGCCAGGCTACTTCGCCATGCAGGATTTCGACGGCGGCGCATTTCACCAAACCGGCGAGCCGGTCACGCTGGAGCATGCGCAGGCAGTGCTGCGGCGGATTTCCGCCACCGATGTGACCCTCGGCGCGCTGCACGTCGCCACCACGTGGACCGACCGCGCGCGGCAAGCCACCAGCTACCGCAACGGCCGCATTCTGCTGGCCGGCGACGCCGCGCATATTCATTCGCCGTTGGGCGGCCAGGGGCTGAACCTCGGCATGGGCGATGCGATGAACCTGGGCTGGAAGCTGGCCGCCACCATTCAAGGCCGCGCGCCGCAAGGACTGCTGGATAGCTATCAGGCCGAACGCCATCCGCTCGGCGAGCAGGTGCTGGATTGGTCGCGCGCGCAGGTCGCCATCATGGGCACCGGCGCCGAAGCGCGCGCATTGCACGCCATTTTCCGCGACCTGATGAAGACGCGCGATGTCGCGACCTATGTTGCGGGAAGAGTGTGGGGCATCTCCGCGCACAGCGTCCCCAATTTTGAATTCGAGGACGGTGCCACCGTCGGCACGTTGATGCGCGATGGCCTCGGCATGCTGCTGGACTTCGACGCCAATCCGGCATTGGCCGCGTGGGCCGGCGAGGCCGGCGTGAAGTATGTCTCCGGCCGCGTCAGGGAGCGGCTCGGCATGCACGCCTTGCTGGTCCGCCCGGACGGGATCATCGCCTGGCGCTCAGATGATGACGATCCCGATGTCGGTGCGTTGCAGCAGGCGGCAGCCCGCTGCTTCCGTCAAGGATCGAGCGGATCGGACGGATCGATGCGCAGCGATTTGGCCGAAGGGCGGAACGTCAGCTCGGTCGGCGACAGCCGCGCACCCACCGTGCCAGGCACATAGCCCAGGTCTTTCAGGTTGCGCGCGCTGAAATCCGGGCTTTCGATATAGCTGCTCTGGCCGACGTTGGTGATGATCAGCGTGTCCTTGTCCAGCGGTGCCGTCATCGCTGCCAGCCGGCGCGTGATATTGCGCAGATTGGTCGTGGTATGGCGCGCATACGGTTCGATGATGATGGCTTCCGCAGGCACGCCGAAACGCTCGATCAGCGCCCGGCGCATTTCAACCGCCTCGACAAAGCGTGTTCCCCTCGGATGCACGGAAGCGCCGCTGAGAATGATGAATGGCGCCTCGCCATCGGCAAAGCGCTTGGCCGCCATGCGCACATTCAGCTTGCCGCGCGCGCTCAGCGCCATCAACGGCGTTTCCGGACCGATGCCTGGAACGACAATCGCCGAATAGCGGTACAGTTTCCAGTCGATGCTTTTCGCGCGGTTCAGCGCCGCCGCGTTGTGCGCCGTGTCGATCGGTTCGAAGGCCACCGATTCCTGGCGGTCGTTCGCATCGAGCAGGGCGAGTGCCACCTTGATGCTGGCGTCTTGCGGCAGCGCCAGATCGTCCTCGCCGGCCTTGGCCAGCCATACCGCCTCATTGACCGTGGCGACGAAACGCGCGCTGCCTGCCGCGTCGAGTGGTCCGTCAATCAGCGGATAGCGCGGCGCGTTACCCAGTCCATATACCTGCAGGATGCTGTTCAAGCCGCGCAATTCGCGCACCACCTGGGTTTTGACGCCGTCATCGGCCATGCTGGCTTTGCGCCATGCGGAGGCAGGCGCCTTGCCGGCCGCGCTAGCGAAACTGTCGATTTCGGCGTCGGTCCACAGGCCGGCGTTGACCACGCAGACCGGTTCCTGTTTGCAGGCGTCGAGGCGCGCGCGGCGTTCGGTCAGCACCGGCGGATTGATGTGGGCCGTGCCCATGTCCATCAATGCCGGGAATAGCTGGTTGGCCAGCAGAGACCAATGCTGGTCGCGCACCGGCGCGGCATGCGCCTGCTGCGCCAGCACGAGAGCGATGGCGATGAGGGTTTTTCGGATTATCGGTTTTACCATGGTTTACTCAGTGTCGAAGGTTGCGGCACGCGCCAAACGCATGATACGCCGGCATCACGGTAATCTCGAAGAAGTCGAACTGCCTAGCGGCGTTCGCCGCGCGTCTTGAGCTGGTCCAGCAGCACCGCGATCAGCAGGATCAGGCCGCGCATCAGGTATTGGTAGAAGGCGTCGACGTCCAGCAGGTTCATGACGTTTTCCACGGTCCCCATAATCAGCACGCCGATCAGCACACCGAAGATGCGCGCCTTGCCGCCCTGGAGCGAGACGCCGCCCAGCACGCAGGCGGAGATCACGTCCAGCTCAAAGCCCTGTGCCGCATTCGGTTGGCCGCTGGTGATGCGCGACGCCAGGATCAGGCCCGCCATCGCGGTCACCACGCCTTGCAGCAGGAAGATCCACACGCGCAGCCGTTCGACGCGCACGCCGGCCAGCCGCGCGGCTTCCGGATTGCCGCCGATGGCCAGCGTGTTGCGGCCGAAGACCGTTTGATTCAGCAGGATGCCGAAGACGACGAAGCAGGCGCCGGCCACCAGCACCGGCAGCGGCAGGCCGAAGATGCGGGTGTCGCCGAAGTCGATGAAACTGTCGTCGTTGATGCCGACGGCCTGGCCCTTGGAGACAATGAAGGCCAGGCCGCGCACCATCAGCATGGTGGCCAGCGTGGCGATCAGCGCGTTGACTCGGAGGTAGGCGATCAGTACGCCGTTGAGGGCGCCGATCAAGGCGCCGGCGCCCAGGCCTGCGGCGACGGCGATCGCCACGCTGCCGCTGCGTTCCAGCACGATGGCGCCCAGCACGCCGGCGAAGGCGATGGTGGAGCCGACCGACAGGTCGAAGTCGCGCGAGGCGAGGCACAGCATCATGGTGCACGCCACCATGCCGATCTGCGCCACCGACAGCATCAGCCCGACCACGTTGGTCAGCGAGAAGAAGTTTTCCACCGTGGCCGACAGCACGGCGAACAGCACCAGGTAGGCCAGCGGCATGCTGTAGTCGGACAGCCATTGGCGCGAAACCAGCGGCGCGGCGGCGACGGGATTCAGTTGTGAGGTGCTCATGCGATGCTCCGTGTAGGTTGGGCAGGCGATTCAATGTACGTGGCCGGCGCATCGGCAGCGGCGCCTGGCGGCGGACCGGCGCGTGGCGCAGTTTCCGGCGTCGCGTGGCCGGCGAGGGCAGGCACGGCGCCGTCGGGCAGGGCAAGGCGCAGCACTTCGGTTTCGGTGGCCTGCGCGCGCGGCAGCTCGCCGCAGATGGCGCCTTCGCGCATGACGATCACGCGGTCCGAGATGCCCAGCACCTCCGGCAGCTCGCTCGACACGACGATGACGCAGCAGCCGCGTTCCGCCACTTCGTGAATGATGCGGTAAATATCGTTCTTGGCACCGACGTCGATGCCGCGCGTCGGCTCGTCGAGTATCAGCACCTTGAGGCCGGGCTCCGCCAGCCAGCGCGCCAAAATCACTTTCTGCTGGTTGCCGCCGGAGAGCAGGCGTATCTCCTGCTGACGATTGGGCGTCTTGATGCGCAGGCGCGCGATGAATTCATCTGCCAGCGCGGCCTCGCGCTTGTGGCGCAGAAAAAGCCCGCCGCGCAGATCGTTGCGGCGCACGCTGATGTTGATGTTTTCCGCCACCGACGCGGTGGCGAGAATACCCTGCTCCTTGCGGTCCTCCGGACACAGTACGATGCCGGCCGCAATCGCATCCGCCGGGCCGCCGGTGGCGACCGGTACACCGTCCAGCAGCACCGTGCCGCCGGTGCGCGCGTCGGCGTTGTACAACAGCCGCATTAACTCGCTGCGGCCCGCGCCAACCAGGCCGAAGAAGCCCAGCACTTCGCCGCCATGCACGACAAAGCTTTGCGGTCCTTTCACGTGCTTGCCGTTGAGACCTTGTACTTGCAGGCGCGCTTCGCTGTGCGGGCGTTCGCGGTAATCGTAGATATCGCTCAGTTCACGGCCGACCATGTCGCTGATGAGGCGATCGCGCGGTACGTCGGCCATCACGTCGTGCGTGACGATCTTGCGGCCGTCGCGGAAAATGGTGCAGGCGTCGCACAGCTCATACAGTTCTTCCAGCCGATGCGAGATGTAGATCAGCGTGCGGCCGTTGGCGCGCAACTCCTTCACCAGCCGGAACAGGATCTCGGTTTCGCGGTGCGATAGGGAGGAAGTCGGTTCGTCGAAAGCGATCACCTGCGCGTCCTGCATGATGGCCTTGCAGATCTCCACCATCTGCCGCTGCGCGATGGACAGGTCTGCAAGCCGCGCGTCCGGCGACAGGTCGACGCCGATGGCCGCCAGCTTTTCGGCGACGATGCGGTGCGCCTTCTTTTTATCGAGCAGGCCGAAACGCGTCGGCATGCGGCCCAGCAGCACGTTCTCCGCCACCGTCAGCTCGGGCACGTATTGCAGTTCCTGGTGAATGATGGCGATGCCGGCGGCGATGGCGTCCTTGGCGCTGCCGAAGTGGCGTTCCTTGCCATCGACCAGCAGGCGGCCGCCATCCGGCTTGTACTGGCCGCCGAGGATTTTCAACAGCGTCGACTTGCCCGCGCCGTTCTCGCCCAGCAGGCCATGCACCTGGCCGGCGTGGGCCGAGAAGCTCACGCCGTTCAGCGCCTTCACGCCGGGGAAGAATTTGCAGACCTGGTCGAATTCCAGATATGCCGCCATGGTCACTGGCCCATCGCTTTGCGGACCTCGGCCTGATTGGCCCGGGTCATCAACATCCCTTTGGTGAGCACTTCCGCCGGCGGCGTGCCTTTGCCGGTGATCCAGTTGTACAGGTTGACGGAGGTTTGGTAGCCGTGCTCCCTGGCGCTGATCATCACCGAGCCAAAGAAGCCGGTCGGCTGCGGTTTGTTCAGTTCATTCTCCGCGGCCTTGGCGCCGCCGATGCCGATGCCGACCATGTTGTCGGCCTTGATGCCGCGTCCTTCGGCGGCGCGCACCGCGCCCAGCACCGCTTCGTCGTTCAGGCCTACAGCCACCCAATGCTTGAATTTGGCGTTCTTGGTCAGCGCGATGTTGGCGGCGTTGAAGGCGTTCTCGGTGTCGGTCTTGGCCTGCGGAGCGTCGATGATGTTCGCGGCGGGGAAGCCTGCGGCTTTCAGCGCATCGACGGCGCCGGTGGTGCGGTCCTTACCGGTCGGCAGCTGGTCGTAGGCGACGCGGATCGCGCCGACTTCCGCCATATTCCATTTGCGCGCCTTGATTTCGGCGATGATACCTTCGCCGACCTGCTTGCCGATCTGGTAGCCGGAGATGCCCATGTGGGGAATGGACTCGATAGGCTTGCCGCTGCCGTCGACCAGGCGGTCGTCGACAGAAACGACCTTGAGGTTGTTGCGCTTGGCCGCGCGTTCCACGGCCTTGCCCAGCTTGACGTCCGGTGCACAGATGACGAAGCCTTGCGCTTTTTGTGCGGCCAGGTTGTCGATGGCGGCCATCATCTTCTCGCCGTTCGGGATGCCGATCTTCACCAGCGTGAAGCCTTTCTCCTTGGCGGCGACTTCCGCGTAGCGCCATTCGTCCTGGAACCACGGCTCCTCCGCCTGCTTGACGAGGAAGCCGATTTTTACCGGATCAGCTGCATGCGCGAGGGTTGCGACGCAGAGCGCCGCAGCTGCTAGAAAAGTACGTTTCATATCGTGTCTCCATTCGTTTTTTTTTAACCCCGAACGAAAGGGGCTGACCCCGTACGGGGTCAGACCCTGGCCGCAGCGGTGTGCGGGTTTCGCGGGTGCCGCGCACTTTTAAAACGACCTGCAACTTCAACCCCTCTTTTTTATCTTTATGGGGTAATGCGTAATTGATACACCGGAATCACCGTCACACTGCGCACGGTTGCCATCTGCGTCGCGCCGCCGAAATCGGGGCGTGCCTCTTTGGGCAGGTAGATGGGCGCGTCGGCGCGCAGCGGCAGCACGGATACGGTCAGCGGCTGGTCGAGCAACGCGGCTTGCTGGCGCAGGCCAAACTGCCATTGATAGCCGCTGTAGTACCAGTCGTCGAGCATGCGGGTGCCGGAATACAAACGGCCGATGTCGCCGACGAAATCGATTTGCAGCAGCGCGTCGTCCAGGCCTTTCAGCTGTTCGCGCGGGACGTTGATCTGCCAAGCGCCGGCGGCCTTGAAGCTTTCCGGCAGCGGCTGGATCGCGGCCTTCGCCGTGCCGCCGATGACGATAGTCGCCGCCTCCTGCGCGCTGCGCGTTTGCGTGACGGTGGCTTTCACCTCATGCGCCGGCAACGTCGCTTCGAACACTTGGAAGATGCCCTCGTTGCCGGCCGCGCGCAGGGCGACGGTGGCGGCGGTTGCATCGCCCGCTGCGTAAGCGCCGGCGTTGGACGGCGCGGTAGCTGCCTTGGCGCCGGGCTTCGCTGCCCATGCGGCGCCGGTGGTGGTGGCTTTGGGCGCGCTGGACAGCGCAGGGTAGACGGCGAAGCGGAATTTGCTGTCGCCGACCGAGCGCAATTGCAGCGCATTGCCATCGGCGTAAGCCTGATCGACGCTCAACAGCAGGCGACGCTGGCCGGCCAGCTGCACCACGCTCAGTTGCTGCGACTGTTCAGGCGTCAGCACGACAATGGTCAGCGGACGTTTGCCGTCGCGCTGCACGGTCACCGCTACATTGGCGCCCGGCTGCACGCCCGTGACCAGCGTGTGGCCGTCGACCGAAGTAGTCTGCGCACCGGCTGCGCTCACGCGCGCGCCGGCGTCGAACGACAGCTCCACCGGCACGCCGGCGCTGGCGGCAAACACCGCCACCATGCCTGCCTTGCCCTGATCCAGCAGCGCCAAAGGCTGCGCGGTGGCGTAGTGCAGATTGGTGCCATCCAGATCCAGATTCAATGGCCAGATGAAGTAAGCGCCATCGGCGATGTCGACCGGCTTGCTCGGCAGCGTAATGCTTTGCGCCGGCAGTTTGACGGCAAACTGTGTCGCCTTCTGCGCCGCCATCGGATACTGGCGCACATGGTTGTTCACGAACAGGAAGCCGCGATCGTCTTCGCTGCGCACGGCAAAGCGCGCGGTGTTCAGGTCATCCGGCTTGGCCGGCGACACCTCCGGTTTGCGCACGGTCATCGGCGCCAGTCGCGCGCCGAAGTCGTGGACGAACAAATGGAATGGACGCAGCTTCTCCAGCACCTTGCGCTGCTGGCCGTCCGGGCCGAGCGGCGCCTGGAAGTCGTAGCTGATCATGGTGGTGTCGTTGTAGCCGCCACTGAGCGTGCTTTCTTCCATGCCCGTGCCGCCGAGGCTCAGCGGATTGCGGCCGCCGTGGAACATGTAGTAGCCCATCAGGTTCACGCCGGAGCCCAGCTGCACCGGCAGCATGGAGGCGATATCGTCGGCCGACACCACGGTGCGGCGGCGATACATGAACGGCAGGCCGGCGCCATATTCGGCGCCGAGGAATGGCGTGACTTCCTTGTCGGTTTCGGCGGTGCCCGGCGCGTGCGCGGCGGTTTGCGCACCCAGGTCGCCGCTGACGCGCGTGTCGAAGCGGAAGGCGTAGGTTTCTTTCGGCGGCAGCTCTTTGGTGCTCACGCCCCATGGCTCGTCGGGATAACCGCCGAACACCGGCGTCACTTCGCCGGTCGGGTAGATGGTGCCGTCCCAGCCGGTGACGGTGTAGTAGGGCACATCCATGCCCGCCTTCAGCGCCAGCTTTTTCAGCGCCGCGATGTGCGCCGCGCCCTTGCCATCGCCATCGATGTTGTATTCGTTTTCCAGCTGCACGCCGACGACGTGGCCGCCGTCTTTCCACAGCTGCCCTTTGATCTGCTGGCCGATCTGCGCGTACAGGCGCTCGACGTGGGCCATGTACTGCGGATCGTTGGCGCGGGTCGGCATGGCGTTGACCACCCAGTCCGGGAAGCCGCCGAAGCGCACTTCCGCATGCGCCCACGGGCCGACGCGCACCACGACGTCCAGGCCGGCCTTGGCGGCCAGTTGCACGAAGCGTTTCAGGTCGCGGTTGCCGGACCAGTCGAATTTTCCTTCGACTTCCTCATGATGGTTCCACATCACGTAGCTGGCGACGATGTCGATGCCGGCAGCCTTCATCTTGCGCAGCTCCGCTTCCCATTGCGATGCGGGCGTGCGGCTGTAGTGGAATTCGCCCATCACCGGCAGCCATGGGGCGCCGTTGCGGGTCAGGTAGTGGGCGTTGGCGCCGAGCGTGTCGCCATTCGGCGCGGTCGCCGTGCCGAGGCGCAGCGCGGCGTTGAGCGGAGCGGGCGTCGGGGCGCTGGCGTCGATGGACAACGTGCCGGCGCCGGCAAAGCCGGTGGCCAGCACGCTTGCCACCACCGCCGCGCAAGTGCGGAGGCGGGGCGCGATCACCATTCGGCGACGCTGCCGTCTTCGTGGCGCCATACCGGGTTGCGCCAGTCCGGCGCATTTTTGCTGGCTTCGATGACGCGTTCTTCGTCCACCACCACGCCCAGGCCTGGCTTCGGCAGCGGGTTGCAGTAGCCGTCGACGATCTTGAAGTCTTCCTTGTTCACCACGTAGTCCAGCAGTTCGCCGCCCTTGTTGTAGTGGATGCCCATGCTTTGCTCCTGCAGCACCGCGTTGTACGACACGAAGTCCACCGTCAGGCAGGCCGCCAGCGCGACCGGGCCCAGAGGGCAGTGCGGCGCCAGCGTGATGTCGTAGGCTTCGGCCATCGACGCGATCTTCAGGCATTCGGTGATGCCGCCGGCGTGCGACAGATCCGGCTGCACGATCGACAGGCCGCCGGCCGCGAACACGTTCTTGAATTCGAAGCGCGAGTACATGCGCTCGCCGGCGGCCAGCGGGATGGAAGTCATCTCGGCCAGGCGCGGGTAGTATTCGGCCTGCTCGGCCAGCACCGGTTCTTCGACGAACAGAGGGCGGAACTGTTCCAGTTCGCGCAGCAGGGTCTTGGCCATCGGCGCGGCCACGCGGCCGTGGAAGTCCAGGCCGAATTCAATGGTGGTGCCGAAGGCTTCGCGGATTTCAGCCACGCGGTGCACCGCTTCATCGACCTTGGCCGAGGTGTCCAGCATGCCGAGTTCCTCGGTGCCGTTCATCTTGAAGGTGTTGAAGCCGCCTTGTTGCAGCGTGCGGATTTGTTCGATGATGTCGGACGGACGGTCGCCGCCCACCCAGCTGTACATCTTCATGCGGTCGCGCACCAGGCCGCCCAGCAGTTCATATACCGGTTTGCCCAGCACCTTGCCCTTGATGTCCCACAGCGCCTGGTCGATACCGGCGATCGCGCTCATCAGAATGGCGCCGCCGCGGTAGAAGCCGGCGCGGTACATGGTCTGCCACAGGTCGTTGATGCGCGACGGGTCCTGGCCGATCAGGTACGGTTCCATTTCCTGGACCGCCGTCTCCACGGTGCGGGCGCGGCCTTCGATGACCGGTTCGCCCCAGCCGACGACGCCTTCATCGGTTTCGATTTTAAGCAGCATCCAGCGCGGTGGAACACGGTAGGTCGTCAGTTTGATGATTTTCATAGGGTCAGGGTGTAGTTCGGGGAACAGCGTCCAGTCTAAGGCCGGTGCCTAGACTGGAAATATGATTAATTCGCAGGGAGCCATATCAATATCGGATAGCTGACGAGGCGGCCGAGCTATCCGATATCGGCATGGCTGGCGGCGCTTTATTCATAGCTGAAGCAGGCGGCATTCCCGTAGACTTTCTCCACACCTGAACCGTTTCCGGAGCCGTATGAATTCTGCCAGCACCACCGTCGCCTCCACGCCCGGCATCATGCTGATCCGGGTCGGGCAGGCCGGCTGCGCGCTGCGCTGGGATGCCATGCGGCAATGTTGGCGTTGGCCGGACCCGGTCGGCAGCCAGTTGTACGCATGGCCGGCGCCGCCCGCCATGCCGAGCGGCGTGCGCATGCTGGAGAGCGCCTGCGTGATGGCCTGCTGCAGCTCCGGCCGCGTGCTGCTGGGGCTGGGCAAGCGCCTCGGCATGGCCGACCTGCCGCAGCCCGGTCAGCCGATCCGCCCGCTGCAGGCCCAGGTGCTGATCACCATCGACGCCGCCGAGCCGCGCACCAGCATCAGCGACGGCTGTACCGACCGTGACGGCAATTTCGTGTTCGGCACCGCCAACACGGCGCAGGACCAGCGGCCGATCGGCAGTTTTTACCAATATTCGCAGCGCCACGGCCTGCGCCGGCTGGCCTTGCCGGCGGTGGTCAAGGCGGCCGCCATCGCCTTCAGCCCGGACGGCCGCCGCATGTACTTTGCCGACGCCGCGCGCGGCGCGCTGATGCAATGCGACTACGACGCCGAACGGGCCAAGGTGGTCAACGTGAAAACGTTTTCTACGCTGCTGGAGCCGGGCGCCGGCGCCGCCATCGTCGACAGCAAGGAAAACCTGTGGAGCGTGCAGGGCGGCGTGCTGGTGCAGTACGACAGCCACGGCCAGGTGCTGCGGCAGATCGCCCTGGCGCGCGAGGCGGTCGCCAGCGTGGCTTTCGGCGGCGCCGGCATGCGGCAGTTGCTGGTGCTGGGCGCGCAGGGCGGGCTGTACGGCTTGCCGCCGGATCTGGCCCAGGGCCTGGCGCGGGGCGTGCCGGACAGCTTGTTTATTGATAGCGGGAGCGCTTCCATACCTGTTTCGCGCACATGACGGTGATTGACGCTAGTCGAGCTCGCATTTATGATGGGCGATCAAACCTCTCACCCTTATGACTGATTCCCGCTCGGACCGCTTTGTTCGCTCCCACCTGAAAACCCGCCATCTGGTCTTGCTGGTCGAACTAGGCCGCCATGGCTCCATCGCGCACGCGGCGCAGGCCGCCAACCTGACGCAACCGGGCGCGTCCAAGTTATTGGGCGAGCTGGAACATGCGTTGGGCGTGCAGTTGTTCGAGCGCCTGTCGCGCGGCGTGGCGCCGACCTGGTACGGCAAGGTGCTGATCCGGCGCGCCGGCGCGGCGTTGGCGGAGATGGACGCCGCGCACCAGGAAGTGATGGAACTGCTGTCCGGCCTGCGCGGCCGCGTGGGCCTGGGCACCGTGCTGGCGCCGGCCACCGGCCTGGTGCCGAAGGCGATCAACCTGCTCAAGTCGCGCCACGCGCGCGTGCACGTGGCGGTGACCATGTCGACCAGCAAAGTGCTGGTGGAGCGTTTGCGCAGCGGCGAGCTGGATCTGGTGGTGGGCCGCATCCTCGACACCGAGGCGGCCGATGAACTGAATTTCGAACCGCTGACCGACGAGCCGCATCTGCTGATCGCGCGCGCCAGCCACCCGCTGATCGACCGCACCGACCTGAAGCTGGAAGACCTGATGGAGCAGTGCTGGATACTGCCGCCGGCCGGCTCGATCCTGCGCGACCGCCTGACCGCGCTGTTCCTGTCGCATGGCCTGGAGCAGCCGGCGGAAACTGTCGAAACGCTGGACATGCCGGTCGTCGCCAGTCTGCTGCTCAACAACGACATGGTGGTTGCGCTTCCAGTGGAAGCGGTACAACCCTATATGGATGCTGGGCTGCTTAAAGCGCTGCCGTTCGATCTGGGCGTCAGCATGGACTCGTTCGGCATTGTGACGCGCAAGCGACACCAGCTCTCGCCTGGCGCCGACGCCATGCTGCTGGCGCTGCGCGAGGCCGCAGCCAGCATCTATCCTCACTATCGCGCGCCAGGCCACGGCTGACTTTCAGCCTGATATACGAACTTGGTATGCCCCAAACCAAATAAGCTATTGGTTTGTAAATTCGTGTTTCGTTAGCATCCGGTTATCCGTCCACATCTTCATCAGAGACGGGACTAATACAAACACTGGAGATGCACAATGAAACATAAAAAAATCAGCTGGCTGATCGCCACGCTCTTCACATCGCCGCTGCTCGTTCAAGAAGCATTTGCCCAGGATGCTGCTGCCGCAGGCGATATTCAACAAGTTAACGTGACCGGTATCCGCGCCTCGGTGCGCAATGCGCTGGCGGCGAAGGAAGCCTCCAACAGCATCGTGGAAGTCGTATCGTCGGAAGATATCGGCAAGCTGCCGGATACCACCATCGCCGAATCGCTGGCGCGTCTGCCTGGCCTGTCGTCCGGCCTGGATCGCGGCAACGCTTCGCAGATCGTCGCGCGCGGCATGGGCCCGCGCTTCATCGGCGCCACGCTGAACGGCCGCGAACTGGCGTCGTCGGAGCCGAATCGCGCCGTGCGTTTCGAGCAGTTCCCGTCGGAGTCGATCAGCGGCGCGACCGTGTATAAAACGCAGAACGCCGAACTGGTGGAAGGCGGCATCGCCACCACCATCGACCTGCAAACGGTGTCACCGCTGAAGTACAACGGTCGCCAGCTGTCGCTGAAAGCCGATGCGTTGTACTACCCGCTGGCCAAGGATATTCCGGGCGGCGACACCACCGCGCCGCGTCTCGGCGGCATCTACGTCGACCAGTTCGCCAACAAAACCATCGGCGCCGCGATCGCGTTCAGCTACCAGGACCAGCCTTCGGTGCAGAAGAACGTGCGCCACTGGGGCTTCAACGAAACCAATTCGGCCGACATCAACGGCGACGGCAAGATCGACAAGACGCCTTGGGGCTTCCAGGACGAAGCGCGCCGCGGCAAGGACAAGCGCACCAGCGTGCTGGGCAAGGTTGAATGGAAACCGAACAGCGATGTGCTGATCACCGCCGACACCTACTACGCATCGGCCAAGATCAACGAGCGCGGCCTGCAGCACTGGACCGGCGACCTGGGTAACTGGGACGGCTACCAGAACAGCAACTACAGCAACCTGGATATCCGCAACGGCTACGTGGCCGGCGCCACGGTCAGCAACGTCAGCGTCATCAACAACGACTTCTTCTACGTGCAGGACACCAGCGTGGCCGCCAGCGGCTTGAACGGCAAGTTCAACGCCGGCGACTGGAAGATCGACGCCGACCTGTCGACCTCGCACGCGCTGCGCAGCAGCCAGTGGCGCGACATGCGCCAGTATTCCAAGAACGGCACCAACGTCACCTGGGACTTCACCGGCGACGAGAACCAGTCGTACAGCTTCGGCATGGACACCGGCAATCCGGCCAACTTCGGCGGCGCCACGCTGTACGTCGATACAGATGGCCACGTGAAGGACTTGCTGAACGCGGTGAGCCTGAACGCTTCGCGTCCGCTGGAGAACGGCATCATCAGCCGCCTGAAAGTCGGCGTGCGCGCCACCGACCGTGAGAAGAGCTATCGCCAGACCACCTGGTCGCTGACGCCGACCTCCGCGATTCCTGATTCGGCCTACGAGACGGTGAACGTGTCCGGCGATCCGGCCTTCATCCAGTTGAAGGACTTCTACGGCACCGCATCGTCGGTGTTCGGCGCAAACGCCTTCGACCCGACCGGCCGCGTACAGACGCAGAACGATCTGCTGTCCGGCTGGAAGGTCAAGGAGCGCAGCACCTCGGCCTTCGTGCAGGGTGACCTGGACGGCGAAGCCTTCGGCAAGACCTATCGCGGCAACGTCGGCGTGCGCGTGGTGCACACCAGGCAGACCGGCTACGGCATGCAGTCGGTGGATGGCGCGGCTGCCACGCCGGTGGAAGACGGCACCTCGTACACCGAGATCCTGCCTAGCTTGAACCTGATCTTCAATATGGACGAAGCGCAGGAACGCCAGGTGCGTTTCAGCCTGGCCCGCGCCATGTCGCGCGCACCGCTGGACGAACTGCGCGCCTCGCGCAACCTGAGCGTGCCGGTTGATTCGACCCAGCCGACCACCGGCAGCGCCGGTAATCCGACGCTGAAGCCGATGATGGCCAATCAGCTGGATCTGGCCTACCAGTGGTACTTCGCCAAAGGTTCGCTGCTGTCGGCTGGCGCGTTCTACAAGCAGGTGCAGCGCTATATCGCCATCACCTCGGATACCACGACCGTCAACGGCCGTCCTGCCACCTTGACCCGTTCGGTGAACGGCGAGGGCGGCAACATCCGCGGTCTGGAACTGGCGTACCAGCAGTCGTTCAGCTGGCTGCCGGCGCCGTTCGATGGCCTGGGCTTCTCGGGTAACTACGCTTACACCAAGAGCAGCATTCACGAAGAAACGCCGTCTGTGAATCCGTACCAGATCGAAGGCCTGATGAAGTCCAACGGCGGCATCACGCTGTGGTACGAGAAGGCCGGCTACGAAGCGCGCCTGTCGGCCAACTATCACAGCCCGTTCGTGCGTAACCCGACCTGGACCGCAGGCCAGTTGCTGATGAACGAAGCCGAAACCTATGTGACGCTGAACTTCGCCAAGCAACTGACGCCTAACCTGCAACTGCGCTTCGGCATCGACAACGTGACCAATCAGAAGTCGGTCTACACCAGCGCGAACATCCCTGTTCAGCAAGAGGTGACCGAGTTTGGCCGCCGCTACAATCTTGGTCTGTCGTTCAAGCTGTAAGCACGTAACCTTTTTATCGTGGTTTTACGGAGCGGCGCGTGATGGCGTTGCTCCGTTTTTTTTATCAGGGGAGACAGATTTGAAAACAAGACTGATCACCACCATGCTGTTGATGCTGGCCTGCGTGGCGTTGAACGCCGGCGCGGCCACGCGCGAGCGCCTGTCGCTGGATCGCGGCTGGCTGTTCCACCAGGGCGACATCGTTGAACCGCCTATCGTGGGCCATGAAGAGTCCTACAGCAATGCCAAGGCTGGCAACGCCAGTGGCGCGGCCGGCAACGAATACGACGATTCGACCTGGCGCCATCTCGACCTGCCGCACGACTGGGCCGTCGAAGGCCCTTTCGATCCGAAGGCGAATGTGGCGCAAGGCTATCGTCCGCGCGGCATCGGCTGGTATCGCCGCTACCTGCAGGTCGATCCGTCGGAACGCGGCAAGCATTTTGAATTGCAGTTCGACGCCATCGCGACGCATGCCACGGTCTGGGTCAACGGCAATGTGGTCAGCCGCAACTGGTCCGGCTACAACGCCAGCTATATCGACATCACGCCTTTCCTGCGCTACGGCGATGCGATGAACACCATCGCCATCCGTGTCGATGCGGAAGCGATGGAGGGCTGGTGGTATGAAGGCGCGGGCATGTATCGCCACAGCTGGCTGGTGAAGCGCAATCCGGTGCACGTGGTGACCGATGGCGTGCACGCCACGCCGCGCCTCATCAAGGACAAGCAGTGGAGCATTCCGGTGGAAGTCACGCTGAACAACAGCGGCAAGACGGCCGGCGATGTGATCGTCGAAGTGACGGTGTACGACCCGTCCGGCAAGCAGGTGGCGCAGCGTACCACGCCGGCGCGCGTGGGCGTACTGGCCACCAGCAGCGTGCAGTTGCCGGTCACGATCAACAATCCTGCGCTGTGGTCGATCGAAAAAACCAATCTGTATCGCGTGACCACGCGCGTTCTGCAAGCCGGCAAGGCGCAGGATGAGGTGTCGCTGAATACCGGCTTCCGCACCATCCGCTTCGATGCGGCGCAGGGCTTCTTCCTCAACGGCGTGCACGTCAAGCTGCAAGGCGTGTGCATCCACCAGGACCACGCCGGTGTCGGCGTGGCGGTGCCGGATTCGGTGTGGGAATATCGTTTGCGCCGCCTGAAGGAGATGGGCGTGAACGCCATCCGCTTCTCGCACAACGCGCCGGCGGCGGAAGTGCTGGACATGGTGGACCGCATGGGCTTCGTCGTCATGGATGAGAACCGCAATTTCAATCCATCGGCGGATTACATGAAGCAGCTGGAGTGGATGGTCAAGCGCGACCGCCATCATCCGGGCATCGTCCTGTGGTCGGTGTTTAACGAAGAGCCGGTGCAGGCGACCGAAGTCGGTTACGAAATGGCGCGCCGCATGTCGGCCGCCGTGAAGGCGCTGGACGACACCCGTCCGGTCACCGCCGCGATGAACGGCGGCTTCCTGACCGAGCTGAATGTGTCGCACGCGGTGGACGTGGTGGGCGCCAACTATCAGGTGCCGGATTACGACCGCTATCACAAGGCTTATCCGAACAAGCCGTTCACCAGTTCCGAAGACACTTCCGCCTTCATGACGCGCGGCGAGTACAAGACGGTGAAGGAGAAGAACCTGATCGCCAGCTATGACGACGATGCGGCGCAGTGGGGCAACACCCACCGCGACGCGTGGGAAGCGATCGACACGCGGCCGTTCGTGGCGGGCGGTTTTGTGTGGACCGGCTTCGATTACCGCGGCGAACCGACGCCGAACGAATGGCCGTCGGTCAGCTCCGTGTTCGGCATCATGGACCTGAACGGCTTCCCGAAAACCGCCTACTACATCCACCAGGTACAGTGGATCAAGGACAAGCCGCTGATCCACATCGCGCCGCACTGGAACTGGAAGCAGGGCGACAAGGTGCGCGTGATGGTGATGTCCAACATCGAACGCATCCAGCTGCTGCTGAACGGCCGCACCATCGGCGAGCAGAAGGCCGATCCGTATCGCATGAATAACTTCGACGTCGTCTTCGAGCCGGGCAAGCTGGAAGCCATCGGCTACAGGGGCGGCAAGGAAGTGGTGCGCACATCGGTGGAAACCACCGGCGCGCCGGTGTCGCTGGAACTGGTGCCGGACCGCGCGCAGCTGGCGGGCGATGGCCGCGATGCGATGCCGATCACCGTGCGCGCGCTGGATGCGCAAGGCCGCGCCGTGCCGCTGGCGGACAATGAGGTGACTTTCGCCGTCACGGGCGGCGGCCGCTCCATCGGCCATGGCAACGGCGATCCGAATTCGCACGAGAACGAGAAGGGCGCTACCCGTCGCCTGTTCAACGGCCTGGCGCAGCTGATTGTGCAGACCAACTACGATGCCAGGGACGCCGTCATCATCAACGCCACCGCGCCCGGCCTGCAGGCCGCGCGCGTGACGATACCGGTGAAGCAGGTGGCGGCCCAGCCTTACGTGGCGCAAGCCGACGCGCCGCTGACCTTCGTGCGCAGCTGGCGCATCGCGCCGGACGGCGATGCGCGGCCGGACCCGAACCAGAAATTGGCCAGCTTCGACATGAATACCTGGGGCTGGGGATCGCCGCCGATGCGCGCCGCCGCCGGCAGCACGTATCACCTGTATCGCTCCAGCTTCACGCCGCGCAAGAACCTGGCCGATGGCAGCGGCCGCATCCGCTTCGCGTCGATCAAGGGCAAGGCGGAGATCTGGCTCAACGGCGCGCTGGTCGGCAGGAAGGACAGCTACGCCGCCGCGCCGCTGGACGTGGCGCTGCCGGCCGGCGACGGCAAGCGCGAACTGAATGTGCTGATCGAGGCGGAAGCGGGGCAGGGCAGCGGTATTGAGGGCCATGTCACCATTGAAGCCAAGTAGTTGACGATGAGTAAATAAATCGCGTGCTTGTTGGTCGCAAACACGCGATTCGGTTGACGGCGTCCCGCGCGCTGCCTATAGTGGCGGGATGATTTCAGATTTCCAAGAACTCTCCGATAAAATCGACCAGTTGGCCGAGATGACGCAAGCGCTGCGTCGGGAAAACGCGCAGCTGCGCCAGGCCAATGCCGCCCTGGTGGTCGAGAACATGGGCTACCAGCGCCGCCTGAGCGAGGCCTCGGTCCGCGTTGAAGCTTTGCTGGAACAAATCCCCGCCATCGGTGGCGACGCCGCCGAGGACAAGCAGCCTGAAAACGAGGAAGCACGATGATCCAGGTCGATGTCACGATCATGGGCCTGAGCTACAAGCTGGCCTGCAAGGAAGACGAAGAACAGGCCTTGCGCAAGGCGGCGTCCTTCCTGGACAAGAAGATGAGCGCGATCCGCGACGCCGGTAAGGTCAAGGGCAACGACCGCATCGCCGTGATGGCGGCGCTGAGCGTGGCCGCGGAATTTCTGTCGGTGAAAGCGCCACAAGGTCCGTTGTCTGACATGTCGATTCTCGAAGTGCAGACCAAGATCAGCGCCATGCACAAAGTGCTCGATAGCGCACTGACTCCGCAAGAAACCCTGTTTTAATCGCTTTTTAATTCGAACAGCCCTTCCTTTGCGGCGCACAAGAGAGTAAACTTCTTTTCACCCTGCGGTGTTCGAGACTTGTCATATATTCCTTGAACCATTTTTTTGCACCGGTTACGGAAATTTGTTCGATGGGCGAGAGCGTCGCTAGTCCGATGAACCCGAAATTGAACTAACTGTGACCACCTGAGCCTTTTGGTTCGGGATGCCGGCAAGACGGCACATGCGGGGCCTTATTCAACAAAAAGCGGTTGCAAGCATGTGAATGCGCAGCCGCTTTTTTTCGTCTGGAGAATACGTATGCAGTATTGGCTGATGAAATCCGAACCGGATGAAGTGAGTATCGACGACGTCATGGCGTCGCCGCAGCAGACCACCGCGTGGTTTGGCGTGCGCAACTACCAGGCGCGCAATTTCATGCGCGACCAGATGCAGGTCGGCGACGGTGTGCTGTTCTATCACTCCAGCTGCCCGGAGCCCGGCATTGCGGGCCTGGCGGAGATAGTGAGCACTCCTTATCCGGATGCCTCGCAGTTCGACGCCAAGGGCAAATACTACGATCCGAAGGCGACGCAGGAGCAGCCGCGCTGGATCTCCATCGATGTGAAGGGCACGCGGAAAACGCGTTTGCTGGCGCTGGCGGAGATGCGCACGATTCCGGCGCTGGAAGAGATGGTGGTGCTGCAGAAGGGCAGCCGCCTGTCCATCACGCCGGTCACGCCGGCGCAATGGAAAGCGGTCGTCAAGCTTTTGAAATAATCGGTGCGCGGCCGCGCTGGCGCACTTTGTAGGCCCACACCAGCATCAGGATCGCGCCGACGATCATCGGCAGCGACAGCACCTGGCCGGAGGTGATCGGCAAGCCCAGCACGGTGGTTTCCCAGTCCGGCGTGCGGAACCACTCGGTGAAGAAGCGCGCGCAGCCGTACAGCAGCGTGTAGAAGGCGCCCACCGCCAGGCGTGGACGCTCCTTGCGGGCGAAGATCCACAGCAGCACAAACACCAGCAGACCATCGATCAGCATCTGATAAATCGGCGACGGATGACGCAGGCCCTGCAGGAATACCGGGTCCGGATGCAGCGGGTAGCGGATGTCCGGCCACAGCATGGCCCACGGCAGCGACTGGTCGCTGACCACGCGGCCCGGCAGTTCGGCGTTGATGAAGTTGCCCATGCGGCCGGCGGCGTAACCCAGCGGCACCAGCGGCGCGATGAAGTCGTACACGTCCAGCAGATTGCGGCCGGACTTGCGCGCCCACAGCGACATGGCGATCAGTACGCCGAGGAAGCCGCCGTGGAACGACATGCCGCCATGCCAGACCTTGAAGATTTCGATCGGATCGGAGAAGTATTTCACCGGCTCGTAGAACAGCACTTCGCCCAGGCGGCCGCCGATGATCACGCCCATCATGCCGTAAAAGAGCATGTCGTCCAGATCCTCTTTTTTCCACAGCTGCGCGGCGATGTGCGGCTGCTTGATGCGCACGCGGCCCAGCGCGATGAACAGCGCAAAGGCCAGCACGTACATCAGGCCATACCAGTGGACGGCGACTGGCCCCAGTTGCAGGGCAATCGGATCGGGCATCGGGTGTATCAGCATAGGGCGCTTTTCCTCAATTCGTTTCTTAATAATTCCAAAAAGCCGTGCAGCACCGGCGAGGCGTTGTCGCGCCGCCAGGCCAGGCCGGTTTCGACCAATGGCGTGGCGTCGGCCAGCGCCCGGTATTCTACCCCGGTCCGCATCAGGTTGGAGACCGACTGCGGCACCAGCGCCATGCCGATGCCGGCCGATACCAGGCTGACGATGGTTTGCATCTGGATCGCTTCCTGGCCGATGTCCGGCGTGACGCCGGCATCGCGGAACACGGACAGGATGGCGTCGTGCAGCGCCGGCGAAATCGCGCGCGGGAAGATGATCAGCGGCAGCCGCGGCAGCGCGGACAGTTTCAGCTTGCCTTGCTTCTTCAGCGCGGGCAGGCCGGAGGGCAGGGCCAGCACCAGCGGTTCGTTCAGCACTGGCAGGTAGTCGAGTTGTTCTTTGGCCTTGTCGGGCAGCGGCGGGATCAGCAGGCCGGCGTCGATACGGTTGTGCAGCAGGTCGTTCAGCTGCAAATCGGAGGTGGATTCCTGTAGCGTGATCTGCACCTGCGGATAGGCGGCGCGGTAGGCGCGCAGGAAGGGCGGCAGCACGCTGTAGTCGGCCGAGGAGACGAAGGCCAGCGTCAGGCGTCCCACTTCGCCGGCGGCGGCGCGCTGCACCAGCTGCGGCAGTTCCTGCGCCTGCGCCAGCAGACGGCGCGCCTCGGGCAGCAGCGCCATGCCGGCCGGCGTCAGGGCCACGCCACGACGGTTGCGTTCGAACAGCGCGGCGCCCAGTTCTTCTTCCAGCGCCTGGATGGTCTGCGACAACGGCGGCTGCGTCATGTGCAGCCGCAGCGCCGCCTTGCCGAAGTGGAGTTCTTCGGCGACGGCGATAAAGTAGCGGAGCTGACGCAGTTCCATATGGTTTACTGTTGAATTTGTTCTGTGTGATATTTTATACGACTCACAGCCACGTAAATCATATATTTGACACCGTCGTGGGGACGTCGCAAACTCCCATGCTAAGCCAGCGGAATTAAGCTCGCCTTATCATTGGAGAAACATCATGCCGCAATACCGTTCCCGCACCACCACCCACGGCCGCAACATGGCCGGCGCCCGCGCCCTGTGGCGCGCCACCGGCATGAAAGACGGCGACTTCGACAAGCCGATCGTCGCCGTGGTCAATTCCTTCACCCAGTTCGTGCCGGGTCACGTGCACCTGAAGGATCTGGGACAACTGGTGGCGCGCGAGATTGAAAAAGCGGGCGGTGTGGCGAAAGAATTCAACACCATCGCCGTCGACGACGGCATCGCCATGGGCCACGGCGGCATGCTGTATTCGCTGCCGTCGCGCGACCTGATCGCCGATTCGGTCGAGTACATGGTCAACGCCCACTGCGCCGATGCGATGGTGTGCATCTCCAACTGCGACAAGATCACGCCGGGCATGCTGATGGCCGCGATGCGCCTCAACATTCCGGTGGTGTTCGTGTCCGGCGGCCCGATGGAAGCGGGCAAGGTGGTCAAGGTCGTCAACGGCGGCCAGAAGATCATCAAGCTCGATCTGGTGGACGCCATGATCAAGGCCGGCGACAGCACCGTCAGCGACGCCGACGTGGCCGAGATCGAGCGTTCCGCCTGCCCGACCTGCGGTTCATGCTCGGGCATGTTCACCGCCAACTCGATGAACTGCCTGACCGAGGCGCTGGGCCTGTCGCTGCCGGGTAACGGCACCATCGTCGCCACGCACGCCGACCGCGAACAGCTGTTCCTGCGCGCCGGCCGCCTGATTGTCGAACTGGCCAAGCGCCATTACGAGCAGGATGACTACTCGATCCTGCCGCGCACCATCGCCAACAAGGCGACCTTTGAAAACGCCATGGCGCTCGACGTGTCCATGGGCGGGTCGACCAACACCGTGCTGCACCTGCTGGCGGCAGCGCATGAAGCGGGCGTGGATTTCACCATGGCCGACATCGACCGCATCTCGCGCAAGGTGCCATGCCTGTGCAAGGTGGCGCCGATGACCGACAAGTTCCACATCGAAGACGTGCACCGCGCCGGCGGCATCATCTCCATCCTCGGCGAGCTGGCGCGCGGCGGTCTGCTGGACACCTCGCGCCCCACCATTCACGCGCCGACGCTGGCCGATGCCATCGAACGCAACGACATCAAGCGCAGCGACGATCCAGCCGTGCATAAGCTGTTCAGCGCGGCGCCGGGCGGCGTGCCGACCCAGGTGGCGTTCTCGCAATCGGAACGTTTCGCTTCGCTGGATCTGGACCGCACGGCCGGCTGCATCCGCGACAGGGAACACGCGTATTCGCAGGACGGCGGCCTGGCGGTCTTGTACGGCAACCTGGCGGAGAAGGGCTGCATCGTCAAGACGGCCGGCGTTGACGAAAGCATCCTGAAGTTCAGCGGCAAGGCGCGCGTGTTCGAATCGCAGGACGCGGCGGTGGAAGCCATCCTCGGCGACAACGTGCATGAAGGCGATGTGGTCATCATCCGCTACGAAGGCCCGAAAGGCGGCCCTGGCATGCAGGAGATGCTGTATCCAACCTCGTACATCAAGTCCAAGGGCCTGGGCAAGGCCTGCGCGCTGTTCACCGACGGCCGCTTCTCGGGCGGCTCGTCCGGCCTGGTGATCGGCCACGCGTCGCCGGAAGCGGCGGAAGGCGGCGCCATCGGCCTGGTGGAAGAGGGCGACATGATCGACATCGACATCCCGAACCGCACCATCGGCCTGCGCATCAGCGATGCCGAACTGGCGGCGCGCCGCGCCGCCATGGAAGCCAGGGGCGCCGATGCATGGCAACCGGTGAACCGCGAGCGCTACGTCTCGCAGGCGCTGCAAGCCTACGCCGCGCTGACCACCTCCGCCGACCGCGGCGCGGTGCGCGACCTGTCGCAACTGAAGCGCTAAGAAAAAAATACGCCAGGTCCAACGCCGCATCCGCCAGCCGGCGATGCGGCGGCTTTGCCATGGAAATTTACTTCCAGATGGTGACTATTGGTGATATTTCCATGGGGCACATCAGCTATAATCAATGTTAATGAAAAGAAATTCTTTTTGTTTTCGTGTTTACTAGCCCCTCATGAAAAACAGCGACTTATCACAGCAATTTGAAGAACTTCTTGACACCCCAGTCCACGCCAAGCCGGTAGTTGCGGCGTATGGGTTAATGAATTCTGGGAAGAGTTCCCTGTTCAATATGCTGACCGAGCATGTGGAGCAGGAATTCTTCAAGACCAACGACATACGCGAAACAGCCGAGAACAGCAGCTGCGATTTCGGCGATTTCACTTTCCTCGATACACCTGGCCTGGACGCCAACGCCCAGGACAATTTGACGGCCAGCCAAGGCGAGTCGTCCGCCGACATCGTCGTGTTTGTCCATCAACCGCAGGGTGAACTGGATGCCGCCGAAGTCGGTTTCCTGGGCACACTGGCCAGCTCCTTCGGCCACCGCGCTGCCGACAACATCATCCTTGTCCTGAGTAAGATCGATAAAGCCAGCGCGCAGGAAGTGGATGAAATCGAGGGCAAGATCCGCACCCAGTGCCGCAATCATATCGGCTTTGAACCGACCATCATCCGCGTGTCCAGCAAGCGCTATGAAACCGGGGTGCGCAATCAGAAGCCGGCGCTGTGCGCGCAAAGCGGCGTGCAGACATTGCGCCAGAAATTGGCCGTCGCGGCACTGAGCGCGCAGGAAGCCCGCAACGAACGCCAGTTGGCCAGGGTACGCGCGCTGCTGTTGCAGACCGAGGAGGCGGAAGCGGTACTGAAGAGCCGCCGTACCGACCTGCGCCACAACCTGGTCCAGGAGTTCTCCAGTTTTAACGCCCAGGTGGCCAATCTGCGCGAGTTTCTCGCCAGTTCCGCCACGCAGTTCAAGCGCATTTAAAGGGATCAAAGATGGCATTGCCTTGGTTGATAGGGGCGGCGGTGGTCGGCGTGGTGAGCGCGATCGCTAAAGCGGTCAGCGATGACACGCCCAGCAGCAGCAGTAGCAGTAGCAGCAGTGATTCGTCGGCGGAAGAGCGCCGCCGACGCGAAGAGGCCGCTCAGGCGCGGGCCGAACGGGAGCGCACGGAAAAGAAAGCGCATGCCCGCCAGGTCTTCGCCGAAACCGGGGCCGCCTACGGCAAGGACCTGACCGAGTCGCTCCAGGGATGGGTTGACGTCAGGTCCGAGGAACCATGCTTCCGCTCGCGCCTGAACACCAGCGGCTGTACCGTGCCGGACGTCGCCGATAACGGCGCCTTGCCGGTGATGGAGTTATTGTTTCAGGCCTATCCTCGGCCCAATGCGGACGCCAGAACCACGCTGGAGAACCTGGAGTTCTACGGCATGCTGTACGACGTCAGGCTCAAAGCGGGAACGCGCATGCGGCGCCGCGCGGCAGAAATCGATCGGATCGACGAACAGCTGTCGCAGTTGGGAAACATGAAGAAGCGCCTGCGCCAGCTGGAGCAAGAGCTCGCGGCGCCGGGCCAGTGATCGGAGAGGAAAACGCATGAGCGGATTGGTGAGTCGTGAGTTGTTGCTGCAATTGTTTGACGGGCTGCGCGCCAGTTTTGACCGGTCGCTGACGGCGGCGCAGGCGGTGGAACAGGAGTTCGAAACCAGTCGTGCCACGTTTGTCGGCAATATCACCGGACATTTGAAAGCCGCCGAGAAGAGTTTGCCGCGCAACCATCCCATTCGCGGCGAAGTGGTGGCCTTTCTGAAAGAAATGGATCGCACCACGACCCTCTGGGACGAACAGATCGCGGGGCGCGACAAGGGCGTCAAGTTCCGCGCGCACTTTGAAGACTCGCTGCTGATCTTCGTGAACGGCAAAGTCAAATCCGGCAAGAGTTCATTGGGCAACTACATGGCGTGGGGGAATACCGATCCGACGCCGGAAATGAAGCAGGGGCTGCCGGCCAAACTGACGCCGCGCTTCTTCTCGCACGCGAAGACCGCCGTCAAGGGCGGCGACGCCAGCAACGAAGCCGAGAAGCGCCGCGAATTTCGCGTCGGCGCCACCGAGGCCACCAGTTCGATCCAGGGCTTCTCGCTGCCTGGCCTGACCTGGGTGGATTCGCCCGGCATGCATTCGCTGAACATCGACAACGAGAACCTGGCGCGGGACTATGTCGAACACGCCGACCTGATCCTCTACACCATGAAGTCCGATTCGCCGGGACGCGAAAGCGACTTGAAGGAAATCAAGGCGCTGTTCGTCAAGGACAAGGCGCCGTTGCTGCTGCTGACCGGCAGCGACGACATGGAGGAAGATCTCGCCGAGGACGGCGATACGCTGGTGCAGACCGTGGTCATGAAGAGCCAGGAGCGCCGCGCCAGGCAGCGTGATTATGTGCGCGCCGCGCTGGTCGAGCACTGCGGCGATGCGGTGGCCGCCAAGGTCGACATTCTGTCCTTCTCGGCCCGCTACGCCCAGCTGCACCGTGACGACAAGGCTGCCTTTGCCGACAGCGGCATGGAACAACTGTGCAGCACCTTGCATGACATCTGCAAATCCGATGCGGTGCGCATCAAGCAGCGCACGCCGATGACCAACCTGAGTAACTTCCTGCAGGCCTGCCGCACCGATTTGCAGCCTTACAAATCGCTGATCGACGCATTCCGCAAACCGCTGGATGCCTTGAAGCGCGAATCGGACAGCAATCTCCCGGTCTATGTGCAGCGCGGCCAGGCCAGGCTGGCGCTCTTCATCGACGAGTTCTTCGAGCAGGAGGGGCTGAACGGCGGCTCGGCTGATGTGGTGTCGGAGCAGCTTGGCCGCTTCCAGCACGCCTTGCGCGAGCATTACAGGGCAGTATTGACCGAGCAGTTGGGCGCGATCTTTGAAGAGATCATGGATGGCTTCGCGCACGCCGTGCAGGATACCTATCGCAACAGCGAACTGTTGCAGCTCCCCGAATTTCAACTGGAAACCGCCACCGAACGGGTGTCGGAAGTGCGCAGCGGCACGCGCAAGCGCAACAGCCTGTTGGGCGCTGTGCTCGGCGGCGTGGCCGGCTTCGTGCTGGGCGGACCAGTCGGCGCCGCCACCGGCGCCAGCCTGGGCGGATCGTTGGGCGGCGCCACCGGCAGCGCGGCCGGTACGAATTACCGCGAATTCCAGGTGACGATCGGCGACAACCTGCAGGATATCCGGCGCGCGGCGCTGGACAATTGCACGCGCATGCTGGATGAGGCCATGCGCAGCGGCACGCGACAGCTGTGGGCGCTGGTGGACCAGGATGTCGACCGTATCCTGATGCAGATCGCGCAGGAGGTCACCCAGTTCGAACAACAGCTGCAGCGCCTGACAAAGAAAACCCAGACGATTGGAAAAACGTTATGACCATCAATTCGCCCCAACTGCTGGACGCCTATGAGCAGGCACGCGTTTTCGCGCGCGACGATGCGGGATTGACGGCGCTGTTTGCGCCGGTCGAACGCGTCTTTGAAGAGAAAAAGGCCAAGGCCGACGCGGTCGTGATGGTCTACGGCGTGTACAACGCCGGCAAGAGCACCGTCATCAATATGCTGCTGGGCCGCGAGGAAGCCGCCGCCGACGATATTCCGCTGACCGACAAAGTCAGCCCCTACCAGTGGGGCAGCTACGTCATCCTCGATACCCCCGGGGTGGATGCCCCGATCGCCCACGAACAGGTGACCAGGGAGCAGATGCTGACCGCGGACGCCGTCATCTTCGTGGTCGATCCGGTGGGCACGGCCGAGGAGTCGAAAACCCTGCACGTGCTGGTGGACCTGCTGCAGCAGCGCAAGCAGGTTTTCCTGGTATTCAACGAGAAGAAGCCGATCAGCGACGAGGATTACATCAAGCTGAAGGACCAGACCCGTGGCCGCCTGCAGCAGATGGCCGCCGAACGCGGCCTGGAGAACGTACTGGGCGATATTCCCATCGTCAAAATCAACGCCAAGCGCGCGTTGCAGGGCATGCTCAAAGCGCAGCCGAAGTTTGTGGAGTTGAGCGGCTATCCTGCTTTTGAAAAACAGTTGACTGCCTTCTTGCAGGGCATCACCGCCGAGAATGTCTATGCCCGGCTGCAGCAACAACTGCTCGACGTGCTGCAACAGCATGCGACGACGCTGGAGGGACGCGCGCAGTCCAGGGCCGGCGAGCAATACGATCGCTTGCTGCGCAAGATCAGCAGCGAAAAAGCCGAACTGGCCCAGGGCATGCAGCGCGAGCTCGTGCGCCAGCGCCAGAATATTTACGACAAAAGTAAGCTCTACATGCGCAATGCGCCGGAGGATTGTCAGGCGCGCATCGCGGAGTTGATGCAGAAGTCGGCGGAACAGGTCTGCGCCTCGATGCAGAACCAGATGACCACCTTCATGAACCTGGTGCAGGATCAGATTGACACCGTGCAGGCGGCGGCCCTGCCGGCCATCGACCATGCGTTGCCGGACGTCCAGGTGCCGCCGCCAGGGCAGCGGCCGGCAGACGCCGGCGATGGCGCGCCGCCGCCGGACCAGACAATCGATGGCAATATGTTGAAGGATGCGGCACTCCAGTTTGGCACCTTTACCAAGCCCGAACACATCGTCGGCGGCCTGAAGATGGTCAAGAGCGCGTTGCCGTCGATGATGAAGGGCATCGGCATCAAGACCATGGAGAAATGGGCGTCGACCTTTGTCACCAAGTGGATTCCGTATGTGGGCGTGGCAGTCAGCGTGGGCCAGGTGCTGTACGGCCTGTTTGCCGGCGATCCGGAAGAGGCAAGGCTGCGCAAGCAAACCGAGGCCGAGCAGCGCGAGCGCGAGCGGGCCATCCAGCAGATGGAGGACTTCGCGCTCGAGATTGCCGACGGCTTCGAACGCAGCATGAGCGACATCATCGCCCAGCAAACGGAGTCGTTCTTCGCCAATATCGCCCAGCAGGTGGAACTTCTGCGGCAGAGCTTTAGTCAGGCGGAGCAGTCCAACAGCGCCAGGCTGGCGCATCTGCTGGATATCTTGCAGCAGGCGAAGGACGCCTGATGGCGCAGCCGGCACGGACGCCCTTTCCATGCAATGGCTGTGGGAAGTGTTGCCGGCAAGTCGACAAAAGCGCTGAAACGGACTGGCTTGACCGCGGCGACGGTGTCTGCCGGCACTTCGACGAAACCAGCAAGCGCTGCCTTATTTATGCCGAACGTCCACTGGTGTGCCGGGTGGAGGAGTACTACGCCCGGCACCTGTCAACGCAGGTGAGCTGGGAGCATTTTGTGGCCATCAATCTGGACATCTGCGCCAGGCTGCCGGGGCCGGATGCGCCGGCCCAGGACTGAGCACCGCGGGCGACAAATCCTGCTTATTTCTTTTTGTCGAACGACTGCTTGACGCGGTCCTTGCGGCGTTTTTCGTCCTCGTTGTGGGCCTTGCGTTTGTCGAAGCCCAGCATCGGTTCGAGGAACTCGAACCACAGGAAGGCCAGCACCATCAGGGCGCCGATGGCCCACCAGGAAAGCTCGGCAAATTTCCATACTTCAAAATAGCGCAGCACTACCAAAGCAACGATCAACAGGATCAGTGGCATGATGTTCTCCTTTTCCGCTATCTTACCTTGGTTTCATTGAGAGAAACATTCCCCCCACTTAGTCAACCGTTCCTTGATCCAGGCGTTAATGCATCAAGGCAAAACGAGGTAGAATTGACCAGCGGGATTTAGTCGCATTAACCTGGAGAACACAATGAAACGCAATTTGATGATGGTTGGGGTAGTGGTTGCAACCGCATTCGCCT
Organism: Duganella alba; assembly: GCF_009674495.1. Classification (GTDB taxonomy): domain Bacteria; phylum Pseudomonadota; class Gammaproteobacteria; order Burkholderiales; family Burkholderiaceae_D; genus Rugamonas; species Rugamonas alba. Next base: position 130,548 of record NZ_WKJN01000002.1, read on the forward strand.
CGCAAGCAGCGATGGCGGACGCCGGTCTGGATCTGGCCAAAGCGAAGAACTGCATGGCGTGCCACGCTGTCGGCAGCAAACTGGTCGGCCCTGCCTACAAGGATGTCGCCGCCAAATACGCCGGCCAGAAAGACGCGGAAGGCAAGCTGGTCACCAAAGTGATGAAAGGCGGCTCCGGTGTCTGGGGCGCGATCCCGATGCCAGCCAATCCGCAGATCAATGAAGCGGAAGCGCACACCCTGGTCAAATGGGTACTGTCGCAGAAATGATGAACACATGAAAAAGCCCCTTGCGGGGCTTTTTTTTATGCTTACTTGATGACCTCGATCTTGGTCTTCTTGCCGTCGGTGTAAGTGAACAGGGTCAGCGCGCCGTCCTTGATGTCGCCCTTGTCGTCAAAGGCGATCAGGCCGGTCACACCCTGGTACTTGATCTTCTGCAGGAAGGGCAGGTACTTGGCCGGTTGCGACGATTTGGCTTCCTGCATGGCGGTGGCCATGGTCATGACCGCGTCGTACACGTATGGCGAGTAGATCTGCACGTCGGCGTTGTACTTCTTCTTGTAGCGGGCGACGAAGTCGTCCATGCCTTTCTGCTGTTCGGCGGTGACGCCGCCCGCTTCGGCGCAGGTGACCACGCCGTTGGCGGCAGCCGCGCCGGCCAGCTTCGGCAGCGACTCGGTGCAGATGCCGTCGCCGCCCATGTACTTGGCGTTGATGCCCAGCGCCTTCATCTGGCGCAGCAGCGGGCCGCCCACCGAGTCCATGCCGCCGAAGAACACCAGGTCCGGATTCTTGGCTTTGATCTTGGTCAGGATGGCGTTGAAGTCGGTGGCCTTGTCGTTGGTGAATTCCTTGGTGAACTCCGCGCTGGGCAGCGCCTTCTTGGCGGCCTTCATGAATTCGTCGGCGACGCCCTGGCCGTAGGCGGTGCGGTCATCGATGACGGCGATCTTTTTCGCGCCCAGCTTGGTGATGGCGTAATTGCCCAGCGAGCCGCCCAGCTTGGCGTCATTGGCGACCACGCGGAAGGCCGACTTGAAGCCCTGCTGCGTGTACTTGGTCTGGGTGGTGGCCGGCGAGATTTGCGGGATGCCGGCGTCGTAGTAAATCTTGGAGGCGGGGATGGAGGTGCCCGAGTTCAGGTGGCCGATCACGCCGTTGACCTTGGCGTCGACCAGCTTCTGCGCGACGGCCGTGCCTTGTTTCGGATCGCTGCCGTCGTCTTCCAGTTGCAGCACGAACTTGACTGGTTTGCCGTCGATCTTGAAGCCCTTGGCGTTCAAATCCTCGACCGCCATTTTGGCGCCGTTTTCATTGTCCTTGCCGAGGTGAGCCGACGGACCGGAGACAGGGCCGACGTGGCCGATCTTGATCACTTCCTGCGCACCGGCGCTGCCGGCGAAAGCCAGGGCGAGGGCCAGGGGAATGAATTTGAACTGCATGAGCAAATCTCCAAAGTTGTATGCAAGGCCACCAAGGTACAACAAATCATTCGCCGCGCAAAGCGGCAAACCGATGGTTTTGAACTTTTTTGGAGCGGTTCCCTGATTTGATGCAAGGGTGCTTCGGGGTGGTGCGCGTGGCGCACCGAAGTGGTGTTGATTTGGCGGCTGGCGGCACTGTTTTACCCCGCACACCGCTGCGGCCGGGGTCTGACCCCGTACGGGGTCAGACCCCTTCGGTCGGGGTTATTTTTTTTGCGCTTGCAGGTGGGTCAGTTCCTGTGCCACGGCACGCGAGACGATCTTCTCGATGGTGTCGTGCAGGCCGATGCGGATCTCGTTGGTCAGGTCATGCAGGGCATGGCTCAATACCTCCGCCATGCTGTCCTTGATGCGCTGCTCCAGCACGAAGTCCACGCGCGACTGTAACTGGTGCATGATGCGCACCGACAGGCGATGTTCCATGACGGCCCATTCGGCTTCGGTCCAGCCGTCGATGGCGTCGGCTTCCAGCTCGGCGGCGGCGGAGACGGGCGGCGGCGCGCCGCCGTCATCGCTCACCGGCTCTGCTTTCAGAACTTCCGTCAGGACAGGGATACTTGCGTCAAACGATGCTTGGCTCATGATTTTCCTGTGACAAAGTGGGTCAGTGGATAGTCTTGCTGCTTGTATGCGACATAACGCTTGCGGCCGGCAGCCGCATCATCCTCTTCGGAGGAAATCACTTCGATCATGCGCGCGAACTGGTCCACATTCCGTGGACTGCGGCGCGACAAATTGACCAATAATTCTTTGTGCGTGTGTGGTAATTCCGCCTCATCGCTGGCCGTCAACAGGATCGGCGTCTGCGCCGCCAGAGCATCGTCCGCGAGCACGTGCGGCAGGAAGTCGGTGGCGGAAAATGTCCACATCGCTGCATTAAGTTCTGCCAGTTGCGCATCATCTTCCGTCATCAGCACGACGCGGTTGTTGGCGGCCCAGGCCTTGCGCACGAGGCGGCAGGCGTAGCTCACTTTATCCGGTACATTGGTGTGGAAGTCGATGCGTGTCATGGTGAATCCAGTGTATGCGAAAACGCCGCAAGCCGCTGGCATCGATGTTGCTACCGAGCGGCTTGCGTGGGGAGGAGAATTGTCAGGCTGCCATGCCGCTGTGGCGCAGCAGTGCGTCGATGCTCGGCTCGCGGCCGCGGAAGGCGGTGAACGATTCGAGCGCCGGGCGCGAACCGCCGACCGACAGGATTTCCGCGAGGTAGCGCTTGCCCGTTTCCGACACGGCGGCCGGCCCCAGTTTCTGTGCTTCCTCGAACGCCGCGTAAGCATCGGCGGACAACACTTCGGCCCACTTATAGCTGTAGTAGCCCGCCGCGTAACCGCCGGCGAAGATGTGGCCGAACGAGTTCTGGAAGCGGTTGAACGACGGCGGAATGACCAGCGAGAATTTGCTGCGCACTTCATCGATCAGCTGCTGCACGGTCTTGCCGGTGCTGGCGTCGTAGTCGTAGTGCAGGTGCATGTCCAGCAGCGAGAATTCGACCTGGCGCAGCGTCTGCAAACCGGACTGGTAATTCTTCGCGGCCAGCATCTTGTCGTACAGCGCGCGCGGCAGCGGCTCGCCGGTGACGGTGTGCGCGGTCATGTGTTCCAGCACTTCCCATTCCCAGCAGAAGTTTTCCATGAATTGCGACGGCAGTTCGACCGCATCCCATTCCACGCCGGAGATGCCCGACACGCCCAGCTCGTCCACCTGCGTCAGCATGTGGTGCAGGCCGTGGCCGAATTCGTGGAACAGCGTGATCACTTCATCGTGCGTGAACAGCGATGGCTTGGCGACGCCGTCTTCCACCGCAGGCTCGGTGAAGTTGCAGGTCAGGTAGGCGATTGGCGTCTGTACATTGGTGGCGTCGGCGCGGCGGCCGCGCGCGTCGTCCATCCAGGCGCCGCCGGACTTGCCGGCGCGGGCGTACAGGTCGAGGTAGAACTGGCCGATCAGCTTGCCGTTGCGCTCGATGCGGAAGAAGCGCACGTCCTTGTGCCACACCGGCGCGTCGTCGGTTTTGATTTCGACGTTGAACAGGTTCTGGATCAGGCGGAACAGGCCGTCGACCACTTTCGGTTCAGGGAAGTACTGCTTCACTTCCTGCGCGGAGAAGGCGTAGCGCGCTTCCTGCAGCTTTTCCGATGCGTAGGGAATGTCCCAGGCTTTCAGATCCTCGATGCCCAGCTTGTCCCTGGCGAAGGCGCGCAGTTCGGCCAGGTCTTTCTCGGCGAACGGGCGGGCGCGCTTGGCCAGGTCTTCCAGGAAGGCGATCACTTCGTCGGGCGACTTGGCCATCTTCGGCACCAGCGAGACTTCAGCGAAGTTGTTATAGCCGAGCAGCTTGGCTTCCTCATCGCGCAGCTTCAGCAGCGTGACGATGTTCTGGGTGTTGTCCCAGTCTTCCTTCTTGCTGAACACCTCGCCCTGTTCGGACGCCTTGGTGGCGTTGGCGCGGTAGATGGTTTCGCGCAGTTCGCGCTTGTCGGCGAATTGCAGGATCGGGTAATAGGACGGGAAGTGCAGCGAGAATTCCCAGCCCTGTTTTTCGGATTTTTCGGCGGCGGCGCGGGCGGCGGACTTGACGTCGTCCGGCAGGCCGGCCAGGTCGGCTTCATCGGTGACCAGCAGCTTGTAGTCGTTGGTGGCGTCCAGCACGTTTTCCGAGAAGCGCGTGGAGGTCATCGCGTGTTCTTCCTGGATGGCGGCGAAGCGTTCCTTCTGGTCTTCCGGCAGCTCGGCGCCGCCCATGCGGAAATCGCGGATGGCGTTGTCGATGATGCGCTTGCGGGCCGGCGTCAGCGTGGCGAATTCGGCCGAGGCGCGCAATGCCTTGTACTTGGCGAACAGCGCTTCGTTCTGGCCCAGCTCGGTCCAGAACTCGGTGACCTTGGGCTGGTTCTCGTTGTAGACGGCGCGCAGTTCCGGCGTGTCGACCACGTTGTTCAGATGACTGACGATGCCCCAGGCGCGGCCCAGCAGCTCGGTGGCGTCTTCCAGCGGCGTGACGAAGCTGTTCCAGCTGACGTCGTCCGATGGCGCCTGCAATTGTTCGACCACGGCGCGGCTCTTGGCCAGCAGCTCGTCGATGGCCGGCGTCACATGCGCAGGCTGGATGGCGTCGAAACGCGGCAGACCCGAAAAATCGAGAAGAGGGTTGATAGCATCAGTAGTCATAGTCAGATCCGTTTAATTTACGTGCGCTCGCGGCACCGTTTACCCCGCACACCGCATACAGGGGTCTGGGGTTAAGTGCGCTCAGCCGCTTCCACCGTGTTCATCAGCAGCATGGTGATGGTCATCGGACCCACACCACCCGGCACCGGTGTGATGTGCGACGCCACTTCCTTGATGCCGTTGAAATCCACGTCGCCGCACAGCTTGCCGTCTTCGTCACGGTTGATGCCGACGTCGATCACGATCGCGCCCGGTTTCACCATGTCGGCAGTCAGGGTATTGCGGCGGCCGGTTGCGGCCACGACCACGTCCGCCTGGCGGGTGTACACGCCGATGTCCGGAGTCGCACTATGGCAGATGGTGACGGTGGCGTTCGCTTGCAAGAGCAGCAGGCCCATCGGCTTGCCCACCGTATTGCTACGGCCGATCACCACCGCGTGCTTGCCGCGCAGGTCGACGCCGGTGCTTTCGATCAGCTTCATGCAGCCATACGGCGTGCAAGGGCGGAAACCTTCCAGGCCGGTCATCAGCTCGCCGGCGCTCAGCACCGAATAGCCGTCCACATCTTTCTTGGTGGAGATGGCCTCGATGACCTTGTGCGGGTTAATGTGTTTGGGCAGCGGCATTTGCACCAGAATGCCGTGGATGGCCGGATCGGCGTTCAACTGGGCGATACGGTCCAGCAGCGCGGTTTCGGTCAGATCGGCCGGGTACTGGTCCTTGAGCGAATAGAAACCGGCGTCCTCGCAAGCCTTGACCTTGTTGCGTACATAAACATGGCTGGCCGGATCGTCGCCGACAATAATCACGGCCAGGCCGGGTTGCTTGCCTTTGGCGGTGAGGGCGGCAGCACGTGCAGCAATTTCAGTGCGCAGTTTTTTGGAGAGGGCGATTCCGTCGATCAGTTGAGCAGGCATGATTTAACCAGAGTGGTAGAGGGAGAACAGCATTATAAGGCCGCACAGCTCATCCCGCCTCGTTTTCAGCGTTTGCGCCATGCTGCACTGCACAAGGTTTTCATAGGGAAATCCCATAATATGAAATGCCTTATCGTAATTTGAAAAAGCCAAAATAGACTGCTAGAATCCCCACACGTCATTAAAGTAATAGTAAATAATCAGCAAATTCTTTACCCGGAAGCCGCATGGTTCGGGGCACATCTCAACTCAGGAGACTTAATACATGTCAGCTCAACTTGACCAGGTAACGGCAAACACCGACCCTGATTCGCAAGAAACCAAAGAATGGTTGGATTCCCTGGCCGCAGTGCTGGAACAAGAGGGCCCTGATCGTGCTCATTACCTGCTGGAACGCCTGATTGACCTGGCCCGCCAAAGCGGCTCGGACATCCCGTTCTCGGCCAATACCGCTTACGTTAACACCATTCCCCTGAGCCAGGAGCAGCATTGCCCAGGCAACCTGGAATACGAAGAAAAACTGCGCTCGTGGATGCGCTGGAACGCCATGGCGATGGTCGTCAAGGCCAACCGCTTCGACGGCGACCTCGGTGGCCACCTGTCCTCGTTCGCCTCGCTGGCCAACATGCTGGGCATCGGCTTCAACCACTTCTGGAAAGCGCCAAGCGAAAATCACGGCGGCGACCTGCTGTACATCCAGGGCCACTCGTCGCCAGGCGTCTACGCCCGCGCCTTCCTGGAAGGCCGTCTGACCGAAGACCAGTTGCTGCACTTCCGTCGCGAAGTCGACGGTGGCGGCCTGTCGTCGTATCCGCACCCGAAACTGATGCCAAGCTTCTGGCAGTTCCCGACCGTGTCGATGGGCCTGGGCCCGCTGATGGCGATCTACCAGGCACGCTTCCTGAAGTACCTGCACGCGCGCTCGATCGCCGACACCACCGACCGCAAGGTCTGGGCATTCTGCGGCGACGGCGAGATGGACGAGCCGGAATCGCTGGGCGCGATCGGCATGGCCGCCCGCGAGAAGCTGGACAACCTGGTCATCGTCGTCAACTGCAACCTGCAGCGCCTGGACGGCCCGGTGCGCGGCAACGGCAAGATCATCCAGGAACTGGAAGGCGAATTCCGTGGCGCCGGCTGGAACGTGGTCAAAGTCATCTGGGGTCCAGGTTGGGACGCGCTGCTGGCCAAGGATAAAGAAGGCATCCTGCGCAAAGTGATGATGGAAACCGTCGACGGCGAGTACCAGAATTACAAGGCCAAAGACGGTGCCTACGTGCGCAAGCACTTCTTCGGCAAGCATCCAAAGCTGTTGGAGATGGTTGCCAACATGACCGACGACGACATCTGGCGTCTGACCCGTGGCGGTCACGATCCGCACAAGATCTACGCGGCGTTCAAGGTCGCACAGGAACACAAAGGCCAACCGACCGTCCTGCTGGTGAAAACCATCAAGGGCTTCGGCATGGGCAAGCACGGCGAAGCACGCAACACCGCGCACAACACCAAGAAGCTGACCGACGAAGCCGTGCGCGAAATGCGCGACCGCTACTCGATCCCGATTCCGGACGATCAACTGGCCGACATCCCGTTCTACAAGCCAGCCGACGACGCACCGGAAATCAAGTACCTGCACGAGCGCCGCGCCGCGCTGGGCGGCTACCTGCCGGCCCGTCGCCAGCACGCTGACGAGAAGCTGACCGTTCCTCCTCTGAGCGCCTTCCAGAACGTCCTGGACGCCACCGCCGAAGGCCGTGAAGTGTCGTCGACCCAGGCTTACGTGCGTATCCTGACCACGCTGCTGAAAGACCAGAGCGTCGGCCCACGTATCGTGCCAGTGCTGGTCGATGAATCGCGTACCTTCGGTATGGAAGGTCTGTTCCGCCAGGTCGGTATCTTCAACCAGCAAGGTCAGTTGTACGAGCCGGTCGACAAAGACCAGGTGATGTACTACCGCGAAGACAAGGCTGGCCAGATCCTGCAAGAGGGTATCAATGAAGCCGGTGGTATGAGCTCGTGGATCGCTGCTGCGACTTCGTACTCGACCAACAACCGCGTGATGATCCCGTTCTATACCTACTACTCGATGTTCGGTATGCAGCGTATCGGCGATCTGGTGTGGGCAGCGGCCGACATGCGCGCGCGCGGCTTCCTGATGGGCGGCACCGCCGGCCGTACCACGCTGAACGGCGAAGGCCTGCAGCACGAAGACGGCCATAGCCACCTGTTCGCAGCGGCTGTGCCAAACTGCATGCCGTACGATCCGACCTTCGGTCACGAGCTGGCAGTGATTATTCAAGACGGTATGCGCCGCATGGTGGAAGAACAGGAAGACGTGTTCTACTACATCACCATCATGAACGAGAACTACCCGCACCCAGGCATCAAGCCAGGCCAGGAAGAGGGCATCCTGAAAGGTATGTACCTGCTGCAGGAAGGCGACAAGAAAGCCAAGCAGCGCGTGCAGCTGATCGGTTCCGGCACCATTCTGCGCGAGTCGATCTTCGCTCAGGAACTGCTGCTGAACGATTGGGGCATCGCCGCCGACGTGTGGTCCGCTCCTTCGCTGACCCTGGTGGCACGCGATGGCCAGGACGCCGAGCGTTGGAACCTGGTCAACCCGACCGCAGAACAGCGCGTGCCTTACGTCTCGCAACTGCTGAAGGATACGCAAGGTCCGATCGTTGCGACGACCGACTACATGCGCGCGTTTGCTGAACAGATCCGCGCCTTCATTCCTAAAGACCGCACCTACCGCGTTCTGGGCACCGATGGTTTCGGCCGTTCGGACAGCCGCGCCAAGCTGCGTGAGTTCTTTGAGGTGAACCGTTACTACATCACGGTCGCCGCACTGAAATCGCTGGCTGAAGAAGGCAAGATCGATGCGAAAGTGGTTGAACAGGCTGTGGCCAAGTACAACCTCGATCCAAACAAGCCAAATCCGGTGACCCAATAATTAGAACGGAGCAAACGCTATGAGCATTGTGGAAGTTAAAGTCCCGGATATCGGCGATTTCAAGGAAGTTGAGATCATCGAGGTGATGGTTAAAGCTGGCGACACCATCAAGGTCGATCAGTCGCTGATCACCGTTGAATCGGATAAGGCCAGCATGGAGATTCCTTCGTCCGCCGCCGGCGTGGTGAAAGAGATCAAAGTGAAGGTTGGCGAGAAGGTTGCCATGGGTTCGCTGGTGCTGCTGCTGGAAGCTGACGGCGCCGCCGCCGCACCGGCTGCTGCTCCTGCGCCGGCTCCTGCCGCCGCCGCGCCAGCACCTGCACCTGCCGCCGCTGCGGCCCCGGCGCCTGCGCCGGCAGCATCGGCCGGCCCGGTCGACGTCAAAGTACCGGACATCGGCGACTTCAAGGAAGTGGAAGTCATCGAAGTCATGGTCAAGGTTGGCGACACCATCAAGGTCGATCAGTCGCTGCTGACCGTTGAATCGGACAAGGCCAGCATGGAAATCCCATCGTCGCACGCCGGCGTGGTGAAAGAAGTGAAGGTCAAGGTCGGCGACAAGGTTGCCATGGGCACGATCGTGTTCGTGGTGGACGCGGTTGGTGGTCCAGCTGCCGCACCTGCCGCCGCAGCGCCTGCAGCCGCCGCTGCGCCAGCGCCGGCCGCCGCGCTGTCGCCAGCACCTGCACCGGCTGCCGCTGCCGCCGCGCCGACCGCATCGCAAGGCTCGGTCACCACCGGCAAACTGGCGCACGCATCGCCATCGATCCGCAAGTTCGCCCGCGAACTGGGCGTGGACCTGGGCAAGGTGCCAGGTTCCGGTCCTAAAGGCCGCATCACCCAGATCGACGTGCAGAATTACGTCAAGGGCGTGATCGCCGGCACCGTGGCTGCACCTTCGGGCGCCGCTGGTGGTGCCGTCGGTGGCGGCGGCAACTTCAGCGTGCTGCCATGGCCGTCGCTGGACTTCAGCAAATTCGGCGAAACCGAACTGCTGCCGCTGTCGCGCATCAAGAAGATCTCCGGTCCCAACCTGCACCGCAACTGGGTCCAGATCCCGCATGTCACGCAATTCGACGACGCGGACATCACCGACCTGGAAGCCTTCCGCGTTGAATCCAACGCCGCTACCGCCAAGAACAAGGACGCCACCAAGCTGACCATGCTGGCCTTCGTGATCAAGGCATCGGTCGCCGCGCTGAAGAAATTCCCGACCTTCAATTCGTCGCTGGACGAAAAAGGCGAGAACCTGATTCTGAAGAAGTACTACAACATCGGCTTCGCCGCCGATACGCCGAACGGCCTGGTTGTCCCGGTGATCAAAAACGCCGACCAGAAATCGGTCACGCAGATCGCCAAGGAAATGACCGAACTGTCGCTGCAAGCGCGCGAAGGCAAGCTGAAACCGACCGACATGCAAGGCGCGACCTTCACCATCTCGTCGCTGGGCGGCATCGGCGGTACGCACTTTACGCCTATCGTCAACGCGCCGGAAGTGGCGATCCTGGGCTTGTCCAAGGCATCGCTCAAGCCGGTGTGGGACGGCAAGGCATTCCAGCCACGCCTGCTGATGGGCACCTCGCTGTCCTACGACCACCGCGTGGTCGATGGCGCGATGGGCGCGCGCTTCTCCGTGTACCTGAGCGAAGTGCTCGGCGACATGCGTAAAATTCTGCTGTAAGGAGCCATGATGAGCACAGAAGTAAAAGTGCCGAATATCGGCGACTTCGCGGAAGTAGAAGTAATCGAAGTGATGGTCAAGGTGGGCGACACGATCAAGGTCGATCAGTCGCTGATTACCGTGGAATCGGACAAGGCCAGCATGGAAATCCCATCGTCGCACGCCGGCGTGGTGAAGGAAGTGCGCGTCAAGGTTGGCGACAAGGTCAAGGAAGGCGTTGCGCTGCTGGTGGTTGAGGCCAGCGAAGGCGCTGCCGCTCCTGCGCCAGCCGCCGCTGCGCCAGCGCCTGCAGCCGCCGCACCTGCGCCGGCGCCGGCTGCTGCCGCTGTTGCCGCTGCCGCACCGATCGCCGCGCCAGCCGGTAGCAGCTACACCGGTCAGGTCGACATCGACTGCGACATGATGGTGCTGGGCTCCGGCCCTGGCGGCTATTCGGCTGCGTTCCGCGCGTCGGACCTGGGCCTGAACACCGTGCTGGTCGAGCGTTACGACGTGCTGGGTGGCGTGTGCCTGAACGTGGGTTGCATCCCATCGAAAGCACTGCTGCACGTGGCCGCCGTGATCGACGAAACCTCGCACATGGCCAAGACCGGCGTGACCTTCGCCAAGCCGACCATCGACATCGACCAGGTGCGTGCGCACAAGGAAAGCGTCATCAAGAACATGACCAACGGCCTGGCCGGCATGGCCAAGGCACGCAAGACGCAGGTTGTCACCGGCGTCGGCCAGTTCCTGAGCGCGAACCACATCGAAGTCACCGCCAACGACGGCACCAAGAAAGTGGTGCAGTTCAAGCAGGCCATCATCGCCGCCGGTTCGTCGGTGGTGAAGCTGCCGTTCGTGCCGGAAGATCCACGCATCGTCGACTCGACCGGCGCGCTGGAACTGCGTCAGATCCCGAAACGCATGCTGGTCATCGGCGGCGGCATCATCGGCCTGGAAATGGCGACCGTCTACTCGACCTTCGGTGCGCGCATCGACGTGGTCGAAATGATGGACGGCCTGATGCAGGGCGCCGACCGCGATGCGGTCAAGGTCTGGCAGAAGTACAACGAAGCCCGCTTCGACAACATCATGACCAAGACCAAAACCGTGGCGGTTGAAGCGCTGCCGGAAGGTATCAAGGTCACGTTCGAAGCGGCGGAAGCCGGCGCCACCGCGCCTGCGCCGCAGATCTACGACCTGGTGCTGGTCGCAGTGGGCCGCAGCCCGAACGGCAAGAAGATCTCCGCCGACAAGGCTGGCGTTGTGGTGACCGATCGCGGCTTCATCCCGGTCGACAGCCAGATGCGCACCAACGTGCCGAACATCTTCGCCATCGGCGACCTGGTGGGCCAGCCTATGCTGGCGCACAAGGCGGTGCACGAAGGCCATGTGGCTGCCGAGGCGGCAGCGGGCCAGAAGTCGCACTTCGACGTGAAGGTGATTCCATCGGTGGCCTATACCGATCCGGAAGTGGCATGGGTCGGCATCACCGAAGACGAGGCGAAAGCCAAGGGCATCAAGATCGAGAAGGGTCACTTCCCTTGGGCAGCGAGCGGCCGCGCCGTGGCCAATGGCCGCGCCGAAGGCTTCACCAAGCTGCTGTTCGACGCTGAAACGCACCGCATCATCGGCGGCACCATGGTCGGCACGCACGCCGGCGACATGATCGGCGAGATCGCCCTGGCGATCGAGATGGGCGCCGACGGCACCGACATCGGCAAGACGATCCACCCGCACCCAACGCTGGGCGAATCGATCGGCATGGCCGCCGAAGTCTACGAAGGCGTCTGCACCGACCTGCCGCCGCCGCGCAAGCGCTAAGCAGGAAGCTGAAACAAAACCGGGACACGTTCCCGGTTTTTTTATGCGTGAGGTTTGACCATGACTGCGTTCTCTTTTGTGTTCTTGCTGATCATCATAGGCCTGTACGCCAGCACCTTCAAGCTGGCGGCGTTGCTGTACCGGCGCGTGCGGCTGCGCTGGCGCGACGCCGTCATCCTCAGTTTGATGCTGATGGTGGTATTCGGCCTGGGTGTGCTCTTTAATCGTTTGTCAGGCGATGTGATTCCCGATTTGATCGGCCTGGCCGCCACGGTGGTGATTCAGGTGGGCGTGTGCGCCTGGTATCTCGCCTCGCGTGCCCATAGGCCGGATGGCCAGCCGCTGGGCAGCAATGGCGCCGCCGCAGTGGGATTGATCGGCTACGCCTTCCTCGTGCCGCTGGGATTCCTGTGGGCGGAGATGGTTTCCGTGATGCGGCATTGATCTATCTCCGCTTGTGCGGATAACAGCGTGAATATACTGCCATTTCCATTTCCTGGGACGCCTCGGCGTCGCGGCAAATATTCATTCCCAACAAATCAGGGAGTCGGGTATGGCCGCCAATGCGGAATTTGTCAGTTATATACAGGAACAGCTGGCCCCACTGGGCGCGTTAACGACGAGTCCTTTTTTCGGCGGTCGCGCCATCAAATATCGCGGCCAGCAGTTCGCCTGGATTATCGGCAGCACACTGTACCTGCGTGTTGATGACGCTACGCGCGCCGACTTCGAGGCAGAAGGTGCGCAGCCCTTCAAGTACACGACCAAAAAGGGCGAGGTCACCGTCCGCAAGTTCTACACCGCACCGGAATTCCTGCTCGACGATCCCGAGCAACTCCTTGGTTGGTCCCGCCGCGCAATCGAGGTTGCCGCGGATTGAAGCTGCGGCAGGCGACAGCTATGCTGTGAGACGTATTCTAAACAATAAGCCCCAAGCAAAACCCGTAGCTAATCCACTAAGGTGCGCAGTAAGGCTGCTATCCGGGTTTAGAACATACGGAAGATATAGATCGACTAGATTTAAATGTGAGCATGTCCAGAAAAAATGACTTGGGAATAATTCTGGATATTTTAAGGCTGAACTGTTGATATAACCGGCGATTCCAAAAATTCCGCCTGATATTCCGAGCACCGCGTCGTAGTGTGTATATGGACTCATCGCCCACGATGCCCCCATGCTTGTAAAGCAAGCAATAAAAAATACCACGATCGTGTGAACCGGCGAGATTGCACAGCCGATAACTACAGCTACGCATAAAACGAAAAAATTAGTCGACCAATGCGCTAGATCTTGATGAATAAACGGTCCGGTGAGAACTCGCCAAACTTCGCCTTCGGCAAGCTTGCTGAAGACCGAACCATAGGCCATCATGGCCGCATCGGCATCAGCAAAAAAAAGCTGTATCAGACCTATGACAAGCATTAATAATGTACACGTCGTGATAGTGCGACGTTCATTCTTTCTGATTTGAGCCGCGAATAGTGCACGATCCCTGACTTTTTTGATATCGCGATTAACTAAGAGATAATCGACAAGTGCGACCTGTAACGTAATGATTGTGGCATAAAAAATTTGAGCGGAGTTGCCTGTTGGACGAATGATATTTGTTATTCCAAATAACATTGAAGCCAACGCCAGTAAAAGCAGCGAAAAATAGTTTCGACGTGTAAATGACTTGAAAACTTCGGTTTTTAGAATTTCAATATCAAGCATAGGTAGATATGTGGCGTTTCCAGGGGAGGCTACAGTCCAATCGCTAAATGGATGCCAATATTTAATCAGTTTTTCCACCGCGTTTTTTCCAATGATCGCCTTTTCAACCCAGCCATCGCGAGCGCTCCACCCATCATCTGTATTCTGGGGTAATGTATCGATATCGCGCCAGTTCCTCATGATGCCTCCACCACTCATTGGAAGAGAGAGACGAGGGGGGCGTCTCTCAGGGTAATTATTCCATCCATTGCATAAAGGCATAACTAACAATGGCGGCGCCGCCAACGCCGATAACGACTGGACTGGTAGCAGCGAGAGCCATCATCCCAAGGGTAATTTTTATAGCTTGTGATGGCGAGAGAGCGCCGCTGATATTTTCAATTTCATGCAAGGTTAACGTTTCCATTCTTTCTCTCCTTTGAAGTTATGTGGGAAACCGGTACAGTTTTAAATAAATCTGTTTCTGTTTTGTTAATTTAATGTATTAATTTTAAGATATCAAATTTAATGTATTTTCAATTGATTTTTGTCAATTTACTTGATTTTGAGAAATTTCCTTCATTTGTTTTTCATTTTTATCTAACTGCTCTTGCTGTAAAAAAATTACTCGGTCAGCGCTCGCTATGGTATCTGGGCGATGCGCAATGATTATGCGAGTAACGGCCAGTGACTTAATCAGGTGGTTGATGGATTTTTCTGTTGCGATGTCTAAATGACTGGTCGCTTCGTCGAGGACGAGAACTTTAGGACGTTTGTACAAAGCACGCGCGAGAAGAATGCGTTGTTTTTGTCCGCCTGATAGCACCGTTCCCATGTCTCCGACCAGAGTTTGATATCCCATTGGCATCGCACGGATTTCTTCTGCAATCGCTGCCATCTCTGCGCATTTCTCAACCCAGGCATGGTCAGCATGAGGATCGAAGAAGTGAATGTTTTCGGCAATGCAACCGGCGAACAATACGTCGTCCTGCAACACCGTTCCTACCGACGCGCGTAAAAAGCCAACTCCGACACGCTGGAGGTCGATTCCGTTGACTAATATCTGACCGGTAGTGGGCGGGAGGATGCCGAGTAAAACGTTCATCAATGTTGTCTTGCCGCAGCCGGAGGGGCCGACGATCGCAACGGATTCTCCTGCTCCAATGCTGAAGTTGATGTCGTCGAGCACCATCGGTTCGAGCTCGGAGTAACGAAAGCTGAGGTGGCTAACGCAAATCAGCGGTGGAGCCGTGATGGTTTCGCTCAAGGACTCACTGTGCACGGCTTCAGGCTCCGAGAGTACGATGTCTGCCAAGCGTACACCCTGCAATTGCAGCATTTTTACGTCATAGAATTTGTCGATCAATGAACTGGCGCGCGTGTCGAATTGGCCTTTGTAAGACATGATCGCCATTAACGCGCCTGCGCTGAAATTGCCGTCGAGGACCAGACGCGTGCCCAGCCAGATGATCAGGATATTCTCCGCACCGAACAGCAGGCCGTTGAGCACCTTGTAGGCCAACTGTAATTTTTGTACCCGCAGATCTGCGTTGATCTGTTCGACCAGCAGCGTGAGCCAGCTTCCGCGACGGTAGTCCTGACGCTGAAACAATTGTATGGTTTTGATGCCGCGTATGGTTTCAAGAAAGTGTGTCTGCTGCTTTGCCGCATGGACGATTTGTTCGTCGGTTGCATTGCGAAGTGGGCTGTACCATGCCCAACGCATGATGGTGTAAAGCGCGGTCGCCGCCAAGGCGACCGCTCCCAATAGCTGGCTGTAGATGAATATCATGCCAAGGGTGATGACGGTCATGAGCCCATCAAGCACCGCTTCGAGGAACGCCGTGGTGAGAGTGTGTTGTATTTGATCGATGGCGCCGAAGCGGGAGACGATATCGCCCAAGTGGCGCTTTTCAAAGTACTGCACCGGCAGTCGGGTAAGGTGAGTAAAGACATTGGCACGCCACTGCAAATTTAACGTGGTGCCCAGGTACAGAATGCCCCAACTGCGGATGGCGCTGACTGCTTGCTGCATCAACATCAGCAGGCCGAAGCCCAGCGCCAGTGTCGTCAACAGATCGCGGTCGGCCGTCACCAGTACGTTATCGATGACCCATTGGAGAAAGAATGGCGACACGAGTGCAAACAGTTCCAGGACCAGCGCCAGTAACAGGATCTGGGCAAGTGATGTGGAAAGACCACCAACACTCCCCATCAGTTGGCGCAACTTGACGGGCTGCGCCTCTTGAGCCGGCTTGAAATCGGTGGCCGGCCAAACCTCCAACGCAACGCCAGTGAATGCCGACGACACCGCATCCCAAGATAGAGTACGTGCACCGACCGCTGGATCATGAATCAGCACCTCGTTGGCTCGGACCTCCTTGAGCACCACAAAGTGGTTGAAGTTCCAGTGCAGCACACATGGAAGTTTAAGCTGATTCAAATCCTCCAGGTCGAGCTTGAGCGGGCGCGTTCCCATATCGAGCTTTTGAGCAATCTGCATCACGTCCCTCAATGTTGCGCCTTTGAGGGAAATGGGGAATAGTCGGCGTAAAGTCATCATGTCGATCCGATGACGGTGAAATCCGGCCACCATGGCAAGACACGCCAAGCCGCATTCTGTCGCCTCGGTTTGCAGAACTATCGGTAGCGTGCGGCCCAGGCCCCAGTGCAGTGCGTTTAAAAAGGACATGGCTTTCTCCTTAAAGCTTGCCGGTAACGCTGTACAGTGGTTCAAGGACCCACTCGTAAAGCTTGCGCTTTTCCAGTAGTACGTCGGCTTCAACCTGCATGCCGGGTTGCAGCGCTTGCGGCTTGCCATAGGCTGTCATTGTCTGGCGCGCCAGCATGACGGTGATGCGGTACAGCGGTTCGCTGGTATTACTGGGAATTGTCATGCCGGTGAGCTCGCTCGCGCTTAGCGCGCTTTGGGAGACCGAGAGCACAGTGCCGTAAGCGTGGCCGAATTTTTGAAAAGGAAAAGCCTGATAACGCAGTAGCACCCGATCATTTTTGCGAATGAAACCTATGGCGCGGCTGGGGGCGTACAGGTGGGCTTGCAGCTGTGCTCCCTCGGGAATGATACTGACCACGGGTTTGCCTACATCGACGGTTTGCCCTGGCTCGGCAGTGATGGCGGTGGCAATCCCGCTTTCCGGTGCGGTGACAGCGATGTATCGCTTTGCCTCGCTCTCTGTCCATTCCTGTTCTGTGTTGGCCAGTTGACGTTCGACTTGTGCGAGCTGGTTGTGATGGCGTAGCGGCAGGCTGCCCAGATCAGTGTGCGCAACCAGCAACTCGCGCCGGATGCTGATCTCGTCCCGTTCCAGGGTTTGCTGACGCAGGCGCTGGTCCAGCACGTCGGCCTGCTTTTGTTGCATCGATTCCTTTGAAAAGAATCCCTGCTCAAACAATTGCGCAGTGCGCTGGAGCGAAGCCTCTGACAGCTCGACACGTTTGCGTTGAGAGACAAGCTGGTGAACAACATTGTTCTGTTCGGCCTCCATGACACCGATTTTTTGGCGCAGCGCAGATTGTTCGTCTTGCTGCATCTTTTTCGTATGCGCCAACTCGTCGCGCAATGACTGGGTGCGCAGCGCAACCTGCTGGCTGATGGCCTGTTGAACCTCGCTATGGTTCGCAGCCTGACGTTCGCTGGACACCACGTACAGCACATCACCCTTATGCACGTATTGATCCTCCCGCACCATTTTCCTTAGGATGACGCCAGCCTGTGGCGGATAGACCTTGACTACTCCGAGGTCTGACATCAGCTGGCCGCTGACATTGCTGCGTCTGGTGTAGCTGCCGAAGATCAGCAGGACGAGGACCAGCAAAGCAAACACCACCGCGATGGCGGTAAGCAGATTGAATGTCAGGGGCCGGATCATGGTGAT
The DNA here is from genome assembly GCF_009674495.1 of Duganella alba. GTDB lineage: Bacteria > Pseudomonadota > Gammaproteobacteria > Burkholderiales > Burkholderiaceae_D > Rugamonas > Rugamonas alba. The sequence continues at coordinate 148,154 of NZ_WKJN01000002.1, forward strand.
CTGGCCTAGCCATGTCGCGCGGGATGCTGACAAAGCTTCTTCGCGAAATAGCGATGTCCTCTTCATAACAGCTCCGGTAGATAGGCATGAAAATGCATCATGCCGCGTTCCAACAGCTGTTATTTGTGACGCCGCAAAAGAAAATTGATGTACGGCATTTTGTTGATGAAAATCATTGCTCTATCATGGCTGCCGCCTACCATGGCCTTCGATGACAACTATTTCGGAGGATCAAATGACTCATGGAGAAGATCAAGCCAGCCTGCTGTGCGAGTTGACCGCGGCAGAACTGCAGGAGGTATCTGGTGGCAAGCCCTGGGCGATTTTCAGATCATCGACCTATTCAGGAACACTCGATGATTTGAGCACGCCCGAGGGATACCGCGCATGGAGTTGGGAGCAGTATTATCGGCTGTACGTGCAGCAAAGAGAGGCCGGAGCAGTCCTTGCGCCAGGCTTGGCCGATATCGCGATGAAATACGGTTTTGCGGAATGCTCGCCTCGAGATAAGTATTCAGCGCGTCAGGCGATACAGCAGGATCGCGGTGCGGATGGTGGCGCGTTCGATGGAGGCGATTTCCAGGTCTTCGTCCGGCGAGTGGGCGCCGTTGCCGGTGGCGCCCAGGCCGTCCAGCGAATCGAGCAGCGGGGCGACGAACTGGATGTCGCCGGCGCCGCGCTGTCCCGGCGGCAGGGCGGGAATCTCGCCCTGGCCGGCGTCCTTGCTGGCTTGCGAGTAGATCTTCAGTACCGCCAGGTTGCCGGCGGTCGGCGACATCGGCGGGTAGGAATCATGGAAAGTGATGCTGGCGCTGGTGCCCGGCAGATTCTGGGCGACGATGGCCTTCATCTTCGCGTGTGCGCGGTCGCGCTGCTCGTAGGTGAGGTAGCGCAGGTCGCCCTCCACGGTGGCGGTGCGCGAGATGACATTGGTCTTGCCGGCCGCCTGTCCGGTGGTGCCGAGCGCATTGGTGCTGGCGTCGGTGCCGCCGACGATCAGGCCCGGGCTGAAGGTCAGGTCCGGTTCGATCACCTGCTGGCGGAAGGCGTCCACAATGCGCGCCGCTTCGTAGATGGCGCCGTAGCCGGCGCTCTCGCTGAAGATGCCGCTGGAGTGGCCCTGCTTGCCGCTGACTTTCAATTCCCATGACGATGACGAGCGGCGGCCCACCGTGCCGGTATCGCGCCCGCTCTTGTCACGCACCGTGGCTTCGAAGGCGAGCGCGATGTCGCTGCGCTTGGCGGCGTTGACCATGTCGGCGCGCGACACGGCAATCGGTTCGCCGGCGTTTTCCTCGTCGCCGCTGAAGACGATGGTGATGGTGGTGTTGTCCAGCGCACCCACGCGCTGCAAGGCGCGCAGCGCTTCGACGATGATGACGTCACCGCCCTTCATGTCGTTGACGCCCTGGCCGCGCACGCGGTCGCCGTTGCGCTGCCATAGCTGCACCTGGCTGTCCTTTTCAAACACGGTATCCAGATGGCCGATCAGCAGCAGGCGCTTGCCCTGCTTGCCTTCGCGCGTGGCGATCAGGTGGCCGGCGCGCTGCATCTCGGCCGGCATGTCGGACCAGCGGGTCTTGAAGCCCAACTGGTCGAACTGCTCGCCAAACAGTTTGCCCACCGCGCGCACGCCGTCGTGGTTCATGGTGCCGCTGTTGATGTTGACCGAGCGTTCCAGCAGCTCCAATCCTTGCGCGGAATGCGCCTTCACTTCGGCGACGATTTTCTGTTCGGTGGGAGAGAGTGCATCGGCGTGCGCCGCGCTGAAGGTCAAGGCCAGGACTGCGACAGCAAGCGGATGCAACTTCATGTGGTCTCCAGTAGGTGGGGTCTTAGCCTTGCGCCGATGCGGGCAGGCCGAAGATTCGGTCGAACGTCAGGCTGAAGATATACGTATACACCATAAAGAACAACAACAGGCCGATATCCAGTACCAGCGCGTCCCACAGCGAGATGTTGAGCCACCACGCGAACAGCGGCACCAGCATCACCACCAGTCCGCCTTCGAAGCCGACGGCGTGCGCGACGCGGCGTTTCCAGTTGCGGCCACGCGTGGCCTGGCGCGCTTCCCACGACTCGAACAGCGAATTGAAGACGAAGTTCCAGATAAAAGCGATGGTCGATGAGGCGACGGCCGCCACGCCGGCATGGCTGGCGTCATGGCCGGCGCCGAACATCAGCAGGGTGCTGGTCAGGCAGACCGCGATCAGTTCGAACAGGGAAGCGTAGACAACTTTGCGTTTCAAGCCTTGCATGGTGCGTCCTTTCTTTTACAAGTCAGCATGATAAAGGTATTTTGCTGATCAAAAAAGTCGGCAGCTTTCAATTTTTCTGATAGATTAAGGCATGGCTTTCTCCTCAGATAACGTTGCTGTCTTCCTGGCCGTGCTCGATCACGGCTCCTTCTCCGCCGCCGCGCGGGCGCTGGGGCGCGTGCCGTCCGCCGTCAGCATGGCCATCGCGCAGCTGGAAGCGGAGTTGGACCTGGCGCTGTTCGAGCGCAGTTCGCGCGAGGTGCGGCCGACCGAATCGGCGCGCGCGCTGGAAGCCGAGGCGCGGCAGATGGCGGGCCAGTTGCGCCGCCTGCAGGCGCACGCGCTGTCGCTGCATCAGGGGCTGGAGCGCAGGCTCACGCTGGCGATTGCACCGGAGCTGCTGTCGGCGCCGTGGAGCGATCCGCTGGCGCGGCTGGCGGAGGAGTTCCCGTCGCTGGAAGTGGAAGTGCTGTCGGCGCCGCAGGACGACGCGCTGCGCATGCTGCACGACGGCGCCGCGCAACTGGCGCTGATCTACGAACGCACCAAGGTCGATGACCGCGAAAGCTTCCAGGAGCTGGGCAGCGAAGTGCTGGTGCCGGTGATCTCGCCGCGCCATCCGCTGGCGCTGGAACGCAACGGCAGCTTCCGATTGGAAGACCTGGTCGACCTGCGCCAGATCGCCATCTTCAGCCGCGTGGCGGAGGATGCCGACCAGCGCGTGCTCATTTCGCGCAAGGTGTGGCGCACCGACAGCCACCTCGCCACGCTGGGACTGGTGCGCGCGGGCCTGGGCTGGGCCTATCTGCCGCGTCGCCTGGCGCAGCCGCTGATGGAAAGCGGCGAATTGCTGGGCATCGTCTTCGCGCACATGAGCAGCGAACTGCGGCTGTGGGTGGATGTGGTCTGGCTCAACGACCGTCCGCTGGGCCTCGGCTCACAGCGGCTGATCGCGCTGATGCAGGATATCGCCGGATTGGAAGCGCGTCCCGCCGGGAAGTGATAATCTGCTGTCTTTGCTCTTTTGAGGATGATCATGCGTTTGTTGAAGATTGCCCTGGTGGTTGCCGGTCTGTGCGCCGCCACCGCGTTTGCCTCGCCGACCGCGCCGCGCAACGGCGCCGAATACACCACCCTGAAAGCGCCGCAGCCGGTACAGGCGCAAGGCAAGAAGGTCGAGGTGATCGAGTTCTTCATGTACCACTGCCCGGCGTGCTACGCGCTGGAGCCGGACATGCTGGCGTGGGTGAAGAAGCAGGGCGATAACATCAGCTTCCGCCGCATCCATTTGCCGCTGACGGGCGAGAACGATCCGGAAGCGCACATGTTCCTGACGCTCGACGCGCTGAAGCTGGAAGAGCAGCTGCACGCCAAGATTCTGACCACCTGGCACGTCGAGCGCCGCCGCCTGAAGAGCGACGCGGACAATATCGACTGGGCGGTGAAGAACGGCGTCGATAAGGACAAGTTCACCAATATGTACAACTCGTTCGCGGTGATCACGCGCCTGAAGAACGCCGGCCGCGTGGCGACAGCCTATCAGGTCGACAGCACGCCGACGCTGGTGGTCGACGGCCGCTTCCTCACCAATCCAACGATGGTGGACGCCAGCAATCCCGGTACGCCGCGCCAGATGCTGAATACGGCCACCTTGCAGGTGCTGGATGCGCTGGTCGAACAGGCGCGCAGCAAGAAGTAAATCTTACAGGTGGCACTGGTACAGGTGCGAGGTGTGCGGCTTGCCCGCCACCTGCGCCACCGTCGGCGCGGCCAGCACGTCGCGGATAAAGCCGGCCTTTTCCAGGATGCGCCGCGAGCCGAGGTTCTGCGGCGAGATCCAGGCGTTGAGGATGCGCAGCTTGTACTGGGTGCGCGCCAGTGCCATCAGGTGCGCGAGCGCCTGGCTGCCCAGCCCCTGGCGCGCCTGGTCGTGGGCGATGCGGTAGCCCACTTCGCCGGTGCCGGTCGCGTGATCGATGCGGCGCAGGTTGGCGCGGCCGACGATGGCTGCATCGTCATCGCTGGTCAGCACGCATGGATGCATGGCGCCGGCCTTGTAGCTATCGAGATAATCGGCGATGTGGGCGGCGACGCCGGCCGCCGAATAAAACGCCGGATCGCGCGCTTCCACATGCTGTTCGAACCATGTGCGGTTGGCCGTTTCAAAGGCCAGCAAGCGGTCGACGTCGTCGGCCTGTAGGGTGCGAATTTTCATGGATGGGCCGCCAGATAGGTCAGCATGTCGTGGTTGAACAAGGCCGCCTGCTCCATTTGCGGCAGGTGGCCGGACTGGTCGATCTCCCGGTATTCCAATGACGGTATGGCCTTGCGGATATGCGCCGACTGCGTCACCGCCAGCGTCGGGTCCTGTTTGCCCCACACCAGATGCACCGGCGTGCCGGCGCGCGCGATGGCGGCGTAGATGCCGTCGAAATCTTCCCGCGACAAGGCCATGCGCGAGCGGTACAGCGCGCGGCCGAAGCCGTGGTACTGCATCTGCGGGCGGTAGCGGTCGGCCCAGCCGGGGAATTGTTCGGGGTGCAGGAAGTCGCTGCTCTGGTTGTCCGCCATGCCCGGCACGGCGCCGGTCTGGAACAGGTAGGGGCCGAGCAGCGGCGTGGCCATCTGCCAGCCGATCCGCGGCGCGCTGTTGGACGGATCGACCAGGTTCAGCGTGCGGATACGGTCCGGATGCGTGGATGCGTAATGCGCGGTGACGTAGCCGCCGAACGACAGGCCGAACAGGTCGATCTTGCCATCGACGTTGAGGGTCTTGAGCAGCTCGTCGAGCTGGCGGTCGTAGAAAGCGCCGTCGTAGGCGGCGTCCGGCCGGTCGGACAGGCCGCGGCCGAACAGGTCGTAGCGGATGACGCGGTAGCCGGCGTCGCGCAGCGCGGCAAAGCTCGGGTCCCAGATATACGAAGGCACCGAGAAGCCGTGCACCAGCACCGCCACGCGGCCGCTGGCCGGTCCGGCCATTTCGTAGTGGGTGACGCCGTCGCTCAGCGTGACGAAGGCGCCCGGCGCCTGCTGGCGCGCTGCGGCGTCCAGCGTCAGGTGTTCGGGATTCTTGTGGTAGTAGTAGCCGGTGGCGCCGGCGCCGGCCAGCAACACGGCAAGCAGGACCCAGCGCAGCGTCTTCATGGCGGTTGCTTAGTTGACGGTGAAGCGGGCAGGGATTTCGATGCCGCCGCTGCGTGCCGCTTCAGCATACGCTTTCAGCTCGGCGACAACCGCTTCGAGCTGTTCCTGGCCGGGGTTGGCCTGGAAGTGTTTGATGCGCTCGTTCATGAGCGTGATTTGCTTGCTCCAGTCCAGACGATTCATTTTGCTCATATGCACTCCGATTTCCAAAAAATCAGTATAGAACAAAAGGCAAATGTTGGGCGTCTTTTGATGTGCGCTAGCGTACTTAGCGGCGCACGCCGTGCAGGAACAGGTCGACGCCCTCGGCCGCGCGGACGCGCAGTTCCTCGTTGGTCGGCGCGTGTTCGCGCGGGAACAGCAGGCGGCTCATGTAGTCGCCCATGATGCAGTTGATCAGGAACACCGGCAGCATTTCGGCGCGCAGGCCGGGGCGCAGCTGGGCCTTGATTTCCGGCCGGGCGAAGAAGCGCCCCAGCTCGTCGCGGGTCAGCTGCGGGCCGGCCTTGAAGAAGGTTTCCGCCAGCTCCGGCGTGGTGGTCGCTTCGGCCACCACCATGCGGTGCAGGTTGGTGAAGGTCGGCATCGAGCACAGCCGCAGGAAGCGCAGGCCGAAGTCGTGCAGGATGTCTTCCATCGGCCGCGGATCGGTTTCCATCGCTTCCATGCCGGACATGAAGTTCTCGCGGCCGTTGGCGATGATGGCGTTCAGCAGTCCGGCCTTGCCGCCGAATTTCACGTAGATGGTGCGCACCGCCACGTGGGCTTCGCGGGCGATCATTTCCAGGCTGACCTTGCTGTAGCCTTTTTCCAGGAACAGCTGGCCTGCCGTGTGCAGCAGCGCCTCGCGGCGGGCGGCCTTGTCGGCGGCGCGCGGACGGCCGGCGGCCTTGCCGAAGCAGGGCGAATCAGGGGAATAGTGGCCTTCCGGACAATCTTGCTCGTCCAGCGCGGCGGCGTCGGTCGGGGCGGTGGTATTCATGGCGGTCGAATGATAGCGAATGTCGCCATGCTAGTCCAAAAAAAAATGAAATGCAACCGTTTCATTTCTTGACTTTGGGCAGAAACCAGCCATAATGCTCCCATCTCATTTCATTTTTCTCGGAGCTGTCCATGTCCACCCAAGAACAAAAACTCAGTGCTGTTCCACCGGCCGCTGGCGCCGCTCCTGCTGCGCCAGCCGCTCCGGCCGCCGCTTCGCAGCCGCCGAACCGTCGCGTCCTGGTGATCGCCGCCATCGTCGCCCTGGTCGCCATCGGCGTGGGTGGCCGCATGTGGTATCGCAGCCATTACTATGTCGAGACCGACAATGCCTACGTGGCCGGCCACGTGACGCCGGTGTCGTCGCGCATTTCCGGCGTGGTGACCAAGCTGCTGATCGAGGATAACCAGCTGGTCAAGGAAGGCGACGTCATCGCCGAACTGGACCCGTTCGACCAGGGCGTGCGCGTGGAACAGATCCAGGCGCAGATCGCGTCGGCCAAGCAGCAGGTGGTGCAGGCCGACGCCCAGATCGTGCAAGTGCAGGCGCAGGCCAGCGCCGCCGCCGCGCAAGTGGCGCAGTCGCAGGCGCAGCTGGTGCGTGCCAATCAGGATGCCGAGCGTTTCGGCCAGCTGTATAACAGCCAGATGAAAGCCGTGTCGAAGTCCGAGCTGGACGCCGCCGTCGCCGCCCGCGCCAGCGCCGTGGCCGATGTCGCCGCGCGCAAGGACAGCACCGCCGCCGCCAAGGCGCAGATCGAGTCGGCCAAGTCGGCGCGCGATGTGGCGCAGGCGCAGGTCGCCGTGCTGCAAGTGCAACTGAAAGACGCGCAGCAGCAACTGGCGTACAACAAGATCCTGGCGCCGGTGACGGGCCGTATCGGCAAGCGCACCATCGAGGTGGGCCAGCGTGTCCAGCCGGGCCAGCAGCTGACCGCCATCGTGCAGGAAAACGTCTGGCTGACCGCCAACTTCAAGGAAACCCAATTGGCGGAACTGAAGCCGGGCCAGGAAGTCAAAGTGTCGGTCGATGCGCTGCCGGGCCGTGAGCTGATCGGCAAGGTGGACAGCTTCTCGCCAGCCTCCGGCGCGCAGTTCGCGCTGCTGCCGGCCGATAACGCCACCGGCAACTTCACCAAGATCGTCCAGCGCGTGCCGGTCAAGGTCACCTTCAAGCCGGAAGACGTGAAGGCCCTGAGCGGCCGTCTGGTGCCGGGCATGTCGGCGATTGCCGAAGTGTCGCTGAAGTCTGACAACGCCGCCCGCTAAGGAGCCGCGTCATGGCCAGCACCACAATCGATACGCCGGGCGGCGGGAAGCCGTTCGTCCCGGCGGCGCCGAGCGAGAAGGTCTCCGGCCGTACCTGGCTGGCGGTCGCCGCCGGCATGTTGGGCGCCTTCATGGCGGTGCTCGACATCCAGATCACCAACTCGTCGCTGAAGGACATCCTCGGCGCCTTGTCGGCCACGCAGGAAGAAGGCTCCTGGATCGCCACCGCCTACCTGGTGGCGGAGATCATCGTCATTCCGATGACCGGTCTGTTCGTGCGCGTGTTCGGCATGCGCGCCTACATGATCGGCACCACCACGCTGTTCCTCGGCTTCTCCACGCTGTGCGGCTTCGCCTGGAACCTGCCCAGCATGATCGCCTTCCGCATGCTGCAGGGCTTCACCGGCGGCGCGCTGATCCCGATGGCGATGACCTTGGTGATGGCCAAGCTGCCGCCGTCCAAGCGCGCCACCGGCATGGCCATCTTCGGCCTGACCGCGACGCTGGCGCCGTCGATGGGCCCGACCTTGGGCGGTTACCTGAGCGAGCTGTATGGCTGGCCGTCGATCTTCTACATCAACTGGGTGCCTGGCCTGCTGCTGATCGGCGGTATCGCCGTCGGCCTGGACAAGGAAAAGCACAATCTGTCGGCGCTGTTCAATGCCGACTGGCTGGGCATCGCCTTCATGGCCGTGGGCCTGGGCAGCCTGACCGTGTTCCTGGAAGAGGGCAACACCAAGGACTGGTTCGACTCGCCGTTCATCAACACCTTTGCCGCGCTGGCCGTGGTCGGCCTGCTGGGCTGGGTGGTTAACAGCACCTTGCGCAAGCAGCCGTTCGTCAACCTGGGCCTGTACGGCCAGCGCAACTTCGCTGCCGCCACCGCGCTGTCGATGGCGATGGGCATGGGTCTGTACGGTTCGGCGTTTATTTTGCCGCTGTTCCTGGCGCAGATTCCCGGCTACTCGCCGATGCAGATCGGTGAAGTGATCATGTGGGCCGGTTTGCCGCAGCTGTTCATCATGCCGTTCGTGGCCAAGCTGTCGTCGAAGATCGACAACCGCATCCTGTGCACCTTCGGCCTGCTGCTGTTCGGCGGTTCCTGCCTGATGAACTCCTATATGGATGCGACCACCGGCTACGACCAGCTGCTGCTGTCGCAGGTGGTGCGCGCGCTGGGCCAGCCGTTCGTGATGCTGACGCTGTCGAACTTCGCGATGAACGGCATCCAGCCGAAGGACATTCCATCGGCGTCGAGCCTGATCAACATGACCCGTAACCTGGGTGGTTCGATCGGCATCGCGCTGCTGGCGACCGCGCTGACCAACCGCGAGCACTTCCACTCGGTGCGCATCGGCGAGTCGGTGAGCAATTACGCGCTGACCACGCAGGAGCGCCTGTCGGCACTGACGGCGTCGTTCATCAACAACGGCTTCGACAGCGCTTCGGCCGCCAATATGGCACTCAAAGCGGTGGACGGCATCGTGCGCCGCGAAGCGTATGTGATGGCCTACAACGACGGCTTCTTCCTGGTGGCGATGGTGCTGTTCGGCTGTATCGGCGTGCTGTGGCTCTCGGACAAAGTCAAAGCCCCTGGCGGCGGTGGCGGCGGCGGTGCGCACTAAGCGCCCACGCTCAATCAAATTTAAAGTGAGGTAACACCATGTTGAATTCAGCTCTGAAGCGCCTGACGCTCGCTGTTTCCGTAACCCTGGCCGTCACTGGCTGCGCCACCGTGGGCAGTGACTTCAAAGCGCCGGCGAATGTCGCCGACGCCTCGTTCCGCCACCTGCCGCAAGCCGGCGCCAGCGAGGCGCACCTGCCTGCGCAATGGTGGACGGTGTTTGACGACGCCACCCTCAACCATCTGGAAGAGACGGCGCTGCGCGACAATCCAAGCGTGAAAGCCGCCGCACAGCGCCTGGTGCAGGCGCTGGAGCAGGCCGGCGTATCGCGCGCCAACCAGCAGCCGCAGTTGAGCGTCAATGCCGGCATCTCGAACTCGCGCACCTCGGCTGAAACGTCGCAGGGCATCGCGCTGGGCGGCCGTTCGATCAAGGGTAACAACTACTCGGTCGGCTCCAGCTTCTCGTATGAGATCGACCTGCTGGGCCGCGTGCGCCGCCTGGTCGAAGCGTCGGACGCGCAGGCGCTGGTCGCCGAGGCGGACCGCGATGGCGTGCTGCTGATGCTGTCGTCGCAACTGGCCACCACCTACTGGCAGTTGCGCGGCCTGGATGCGGAAATCGCCATCCTGAACGGCGCGCTGGATACCCGCCGCGAAAGCGAGGAGCTGGTCACCGCGCGCTTCGACGCCGGCCTGTCGAACGAGCTGGATGTCTCGCGTGCCCGCATCGAGCGCGCGAACGCGCAGGCGGACCTGCATGAAGTGCAGCGCCAGCGCAACCTGCTGGAACACAGTCTGGCCACCCTGGTCGGCGCCTCGCCGTCGTCGCTGCTGACGGCGCCGAAAGCGGATGCCGCCGTGCTGCCGCTGCCGCCGGCGATTCCGGTCGGCCTACCGGCCAGCCTGCTGGCGCAACGTCCCGATCTGGCAGGCAGCGTGGCGACCCTGCGCGCCACCAATGCGCAGATCGGCGTGGCGGAAGGCGCGTTCTATCCTTCGTTTACGCTGACCGGTAACTTCGGCTATGCGTCGGAAAGCCTGAGCAATCTGGCCAAGGGCGATTCGCGCCAGTTCAGCGTGGGTCCGCTGGCCCTGTCGCTGCCGGTATTCGACGGTGGCCGCAACAAGGCCAACCTGGCGATCGCCAAGTCGCGCTACGAAGAGGCGATTGCCAACCACGAGACCAAGCTGCTGACCGCACTGCGCGAAGTGGAAGATGCGCTGTCGGACGTGCAGCAACGCCAGCAGCAGGGCGAAGCGCAGCATGCGTCGCAAGTGGCGGCGGCACGTGGCTACCTGGTGGCGCGTGCGCGTTACGAGCGTGGCGTGTCGACCTACCTCGACGTGACCGATGCCCAGCGCAGCGCGCTGAGCGCGGACCGCGCCGCGGTGCAGATCAACACCCAGCGTCTGCTGGCCGCCGTCTCGGTGGCGCGCGCGCTGGGCGCCGGCTGGCAGCCTTCGGCGCAACTGTCGCAGGTCGCGCAGAACGGCAATATCAAGGCGCAGTAAGCGTCGTCCCTTTACGCCGAAGAGGCCAGCGGCAAACGTGCCGCTGGTCCGAAGCGTTCCACCATGAAGTCGATGAAGGTGGTCAGCTTGGGCGTGGCCCTGCGGTCGCGCGGATACACCAGGTGCATCGCGCGCGGCGCGGGCAGATAGTCGTTCAGGATCGGCACCAGCCGGCCGGCGGCGATGTCCTGCGCCAGCAGCACTTCGGCTTGCATCACAATCCCGAAATCCTTGAGCGCGGCCATGCGCAATGCCTGGCCGCTGTTGGTGCGCATGCGGCTCGCCGGCAGTTCGCGCTTGCCCTGCAGCGATTGCAGGCGCCAGCGCACGCCCACCGCGCCGACCATGAAGTCCAGGCATTCGTGCTGCGCCAGATCGTCCGGCGTCTGCGGCGTGCCGCGCTGCTTCAGATAGGCCGGCGAGGCGCAGATGCTCATCGCGTAGGGGAACAGCGGGCGGGCGATCATGCCCGAATCGTCGAGCGCACCGATACGCACGGCGGCGTCGAAACCTTCTTCCACCAGGTCCGCCATGCGGTCGTTGAGACTGAGGTCCACGCTGACGTCCGGATGCAGGCGCAGATAGTCGGTGATGGCGGGCGCCAGCCATTCGCTGCCGAACGAGAACGGCGCGGTGACGCGCAGGCGGCCGCGCGGCACGCTGCGCATGGCTTCGGCGCCGCTTTCGGCGGCGGCGATCTGCGCCAGGATGGCGCGGCACTGGTCGGCGTACTGCGCGCCGATTTCGGTCAGGCTCTGGCGGCGCGTGGTGCGCGTCAGCAGGCGCGCGCCGAGCGTGGCTTCCAGCTGGGCGATGTGCTTGCCGACCATGACGGGCGAGATGCTGAAGCGCGCGGCGGCGGCGGTGAAATTGCCGGCATCGACCACGGCGACGAAGATTTCCATGCTGCGCAGCTTGTCCATGGATTGCTAACTATGGGTTGGTAATGTTGTTCATGGTAGCTCATTTATTCCTTTGATGAAGGAGAACATACTGGTGTTTTCTTCAGGAGGACAGCATGAAAGTAATCGTGATCGGCGCCACCGGCGCAATCGGCAAGGCAGTAACGGAAGAACTCGGCAAGCGCCACGAGGTGGTGACGGTGGGCGCAAGCAGCGGCCAGTATCAGGCCGACTTCACGGACATCGCGCAGGTGCGATCGCTGTTCGCCAAGGTGGGCAAGGTGGATGCGGTGGTGGTGGCGGCCGGCGCGCTGCACTTCGCGCCGCTGGCCAGCTTCACGCCGGAGCAGTTCCACGTCGGCCTGAACAGCAAGCTGATGGGGCAGGTGAATGTGGCGCTGGTGGCGCAGGACTACCTGAACGATGGCGGCTCGATCACGCTGACCAGCGGCATCGTGGCGGAAGAGCCGATCCGCAACGGCGTCAGCGCAAGTATGGTGAACTCGGCGGTCGAAGGATTTGTGCGCGGCGCAGCGGTTGAACTGCCGCGCGGCCTGCGCATCAACGTCGTCAGCCCGACGGTGCTGCAGGAATCGATGGAAAGCTACGGCCCCTTCTTCATCGGCTTCGAACCCATCGCCGCCAGCCGCGCCGCGCTGTCGTATGCGCGCAGCGTCGACGGGGTGCAGACCGGCCAAATCTACAAAGCCTGGTAACGCCTCCCTGAACCCCAATCCGGCGCTCCGTCGAAGGGTCAGACCCCGCACGGGGTCTGACCCTGTATGGCCCTGCGGGTTACAATGCGGTCCTCACTCCACAAGAGGACCCCATGAAAAAAATCCTGCTCCCGCTGGCGCTGGTTGTCGCCTGCGCCACCGCCTACGCCGCCCCCGCCGGCGTCAATGACCTCAACAAGATGAGCAAGCGTTACGCGCCGATCGCGCTGACCGCCGACACCAGCCAGCTCTCGGCCGGCGACAAGAAAGCCATCGCCAAGCTGATCGAAGCGGCCAAGATCATCGACGTGCTGCAACTGCGCCAGCGCTGGTCAGGCAACGAGGCCCTGTGGGCCGCGCTGCAAAAAGACACCACGCCGCTGGGCAAGGCGCGCCTGAACTACTTCTGGCTCAACAAGGGCCCATGGTCGATCCTCGACGATCACCAGTCCTTCCTGCCGGCGCAAGTGGGCGGCATCAACGTGCCGGCCAAGAAGCCGGAAGCCGGCAACTTCTATCCGGAAGGCGCCACCAAGGCCGAACTGGAAACCTGGATGAATGCCCTGCCGGCCGTCGACAAGGAGCAGGCGCAATGGTTCTTCACCGTGATCCGCAAGAACAAGGACGGCCTGTTCACCACCGTGAAGTATTCCGACGAATACAAGACCGACCTGGAAAAAGCCGCCGCGCTGCTGAAGCAGGCCGCCGCCGACACCGACAGCGCCTCGCTGAAAAAATTCCTGGAACTGCGCGCCGACGCCTTCCTGAGCAACGACTACCTGGCCTCCGACTTCGCCTGGATGGATCTGGATTCGCCGGTCGACATCACCATCGGCCCCTACGAGACCTACAACGACGAACTGTTCGGCTACAAGGCCGCGTTTGAAGCGTATGTGAACATCCGCGACCAGAAGGAAACGCAGAAGCTGGACTTCTTCGCCAAGCACATGCAGGAGCTGGAAGACAATCTGCCGATCGACGCGCAGTACCGCAATCCGAAAGTCGGCGCGCTGGCGCCGATGGTGGTGGTCAATCAAGTGTACGGCGCCGGCGACGGCAACATGGGCGTGCAGACCGCCGCTTACAACCTGCCGAACGACGAGCGCATCATCAGCCAGCGCGGCTCCAAGCGTGTGATGCTGAAGAACATCCAGCAGGCCAAATTCAAATCGACGCTGACGCCGATTTCCAAGCTGGTGCTGCGTCCGGCCGACCAGAAGGACGTGGACTTCGATTCCTTCTTCACCCACATCCTGGCGCACGAAATCACCCACGGCCTGGGCCCGCACATCACCAAAACCGGCGGCAAGGAATCGACGCCGCGCCAGGATCTGAAGGAAGCCTACTCGACCATCGAGGAAGCCAAGGCCGACATCACCGGCCTGTACGTGCTGGCCTACATGATGGACAAGGGCCAGCTGAAAGGCACGCTGGGGCAGGGCGACGCGGCGGAGCGTAAGCTGTATACCACCTTCCTGGCCTCGGCGTTCCGCACGCTGCACTTCGGCCTGACCGATTCGCACGCGCGCGGCATGGCGATCCAGGTCAACTACATCCTCGACAAGGGTGGTTTCGTGTCGCATGGCGACGGCACTTTCGCGGTGGACTTCGGCAAGATCAAGCAGGCCGTGGCCGATCTGGACCGTGAGTTCCTGACCATTGAAGCGACCGGCGACTACGCCCGCGCCAAGGAGCTGATGACCAAGTACGTGGTCATCCGTCCCGACGTGCAGAAGGCCCTGGACAAGATGAAAACCGTGCCGAACGACATCCGCCCGGAATTCAAGACCGCCAATAGCCTGCTGGGCAAGTAGCATTCCAAAAGCTTAATCATTCAGCTTTTTCTACGTAGTAATATAGCTGCCACCGGGCAATAATTTTTGCCCGGTGCGTGCTACAGTTTGATCACCATGATCAAGCGCGCCTTCCTTCCCCTGCTGCTGTTGACGTCCGGCCTGGCCTCCGCCGCCGACCTGACCGAGATGGAAATCCGCTGGCTGAAAGCCGGCGCCGCCGTGCTGTCCTACGCCAAGCAGGATCTGAAGCTGCCGATCGATATCACGGTTCAACCGCAGGCCCGTCCCAACGACGTGCCGCTGGCGCTGGGCTACGACAACGGCCGCTGCAAGCTGGTGCTGTCGATGCGCGGCAACGACAACGCCGAAGACATCCTCGCCAACGTCCCCGCCGCGCAACGCCCGCTGATGATCGAAGCCATGGTGGCGCACGAGATTGGCCATTGCTGGCGCTACGCGCAAGGCGTGTGGCACGCGCTGCCAGCCGGCTTTGAAGCGCGCCAGCCGCCGCGGCAAGGCGCCGCCGAGGAACTGCGCGACACCCGCCGCGAAGAAGGCTATGCCGACCTGGTGGCGCTGGCCTGGATACAGCAACAGCATCCCGAGCAGTACGCCAGCGTGGCCGCCTGGATGCGCAAGGTGCGCGAGCCATCGCCGGCGGTCGGTTCGCACAGCACGCTGAACTGGTTGCAACTGGCGTCCACCGGCGCCGCCTTCACGCCCGGCCTGCCGGTGTTCGAACAGGCCAATCTTGTGTGGCGTCAAGGTCTGTTGCAGGACCAGTGAAATCCTGATCTATGTACGTTTCCGCACGGTGGAGGAGGCCGGGCGGGCGTTTAATGTGTCCATCAACCACCACAAGAGGGACACACATCATGAATAAATTACTCTGCTTCGTGCTGGCCACCGCCGCCAGCGCAGCCTTCGCCGCTTCGCCTACCAACGACACCGTTGCCTACAAAGCTGCCATCAACAAGTCGGACGCCGACTACAAAACCGCCAAGGCTGCCTGCGATGCACAATCGGGTAATGCCAAGGATGTCTGCCAGGAACAAGCCAAGGTCTCGCGCGCCAACGCCGAATCGACCGCCGCGCTGCAATTCAAGAACGATAAGAAATCGGTCGAGAAAGCCCAGATCAATGTGGCTGACGCCAACTATGACCTGGCCAAGGCACAGTGCGCCACCCGCACCGGCGCCGACAAGGACAGCTGCCTGAGCGGCGCCAAACAGCAGCACACCGCCTGGGTCAACGACGCCAAGGCCGGCAAGAAAGCCGCCGACACCGCGCAGACCGGCATCGACTGCAGCAGCATGACCGGCAGCGACAAGGCTTCGTGCGAAGCCCGTTCGAAAACCGAGCTGACCAAGGATGCGCTGGCGGACACCGCCATCACCACCAAAGTCAAAACCGAACTGCTGGCCGAGCCTGCACTGAAATCGCTGGACGTGCACGTGGAGACCAACAACGGCACCGTCATGCTGAGCGGCTTCGTGCCATCGCAGGCTGAAGTCGACAAGGCGGTGGACGTGGCGCGCAATGTCAAAGGCGTCAACAAAGTACAAAGCTCGCTGCGCATCAAGTAAAAGGGTAGGGCGGCCTCCCCCCACCACCGCCCCGTCCTGGCGCCCGACAACGTCCCCCCCCCCCGACGTTGCCGGGCGCCACCACGTGCGCCATGCGGCGTATTTTTTTGATTGTATTCATTATGCTCATCATATAAAATGGCTGCAAGCGTGCTTCCCGCACGCATTGCTACTGTGAGGACCATGATGTTTGCACAATCCCTATCCAACTGGCTGCACCGGCGCGGCCTGCACTTTTCCTGGGTGATCGTTGCCGTGACGTTTATGACGGCGCTCAGTTCATCCGCCGCGCTGGGCCTGCCGGGCGCCCTGCTGCAGCCGCTGTCCAGGGAGTTCGGCTGGGATGTCGAACAGATTTCGTCGGCGCTGGCGGTGCGTTTCGCGCTGTTTGGTCTGATGGGGCCGTTTGCCGCCATCCTGATGGAGCGCTTCGGCCTGCGCAATGTGGTGGTGGTGGCGCTGACGCTGGTGGCGTCCGGCATGGCGCTGGCGACGCAGATGACGCAGTTCTGGCACCTGGTACTGTTCTGGGGCGTGATGCTGGGCGTCGGCTCGGGCCTGACGGCGCTGGTGTTGAGCGCCGTGGTGTCGAATCGCTGGTTTGACAGCCATCGCGGCCTGGTGGTCGGCATCCTGACCGCCAGTTCGGCCACCGGCCAGCTGATCTTCCTGCCGGTGGGCGCATGGCTGGTGGAGCACCTGGGCTGGCGCATGGCCGTGGTGCCGGTGTTTGTCGCCTGCGCGGTGATGGCGGTGGCGGTGTTCCTGCTGATGCGCAACCGGCCGTCGGACGTCGGCCTGCGGCCGTATGGCGCCTTGCCCGGCACCGAGGTGCTGGCCGCCGCGCCGGCCATGAAGGTCACGCTGGCCACGCCGTTCAGGATCCTGGCCGAGGCGGCGCGCAACCGCGTGTTCTGGGTATTGGCCGGCACCTTCTTCATCTGCGGCCTCAGCACCAACGGCCTGATCCAGACCCACTTCATCTCGCTGTGCGGCGACGCCGGCCTCGGCCCGGTGCCGGCCGCGTCGGTGCTGGCGATGATGGGCGCGTTCGACCTGGTCGGCACCATCGCCTCGGGCTGGCTGTCGGACCGCTACGACAACCGCAAGCTGCTGTTCATGTACTACGGCTTGCGCGGCCTGTCGCTGCTGTGGCTGCCGTATTCGGAATTCACGCTGTACGGCCTGTCGGTGTTCGCCATGTTCTACGGTCTGGACTGGATCGCCACCGTGCCGCCCACCGTGCGTCTGGCCGGCGCCACCTTCGGCAAGGAAAAAGCCGGCATGGTGTTCGGCTGGATCTTCGCCGCCCACCAGCTGGGCGCGGCGGTGGCAGCCTACGGCGCGGGCCGCGTGCGCACCTTGCTGCTGACCTACAATCCAGCGCTGTTTGCCGCCGGCGCCGCTTGCCTGCTGGCTGCCGCCATGATCTGGATCATCCGCAAACCGGCGGCCGCCAGCGCCGTGCCGCCGGTGCAGGCGAAGGCGGCATAAAAACTGGTAACGCTTCCAGAATGTAATCAGCCTGTCATTTGCCAAGGTGACAATGTGATGGTTTTCACCATCCTGATGGAGTCTGTATGCGTTACGTTTTTCCTGCGGCGGCCGTTGCGGCCGCCATCGCCGCGCTGCTGGCAGCTTGCGGCAGCGACAATCAGCCCGTCGTGGTTACGCCGCCCGCCGACACGGTCAACTCGACCGCCGTCGCCTTCATGAGCGACGTCCACTTCGAGAACATTTACGGCGATCTGAAGAGCACGCAGTTCGCCGGCATCCCGACCAAGGATGGCAAGAACGCCACCATCCGCACCATGTACGCGCAGCTGACCTCGACGCGGCTGTTCAATGAAAACTACTTCGCCTTCCGCGCCGCGCTGGATGACGCCTACGGCAAGGGCCTGCGCCTGGTGGCGCTGCCGGGCGATATCTCGGACGATGCGCAGCCGATCAATATCGACGGCCTGGTCGACATCCTGCACGAGTACCAGGCCAAGGGCATGCGCTTCTTCATCGCGCCCGGCAACCACGATCCGAACGAGCCGTTCGACGACGACGAGGCCGGCAAGAACGACTTTCTGACCAAGGACGGCAAGGAACAGAAGATCTACGCCGTCAACAACGCCGCCTGCAAGGCCAAGGACCCGACGGTGGTCTGCACCAACCAGCTGATGGAGCAGGGCTACGACAAGCTGCTGACCAAGCTGGCCGAATTCGGCTACGCGCCGAACAAGAACGACGTCTATTGGGAAACGCCGTTCACTAGCTACACCGACGGCAAGTACAGCTACGAAGCGGCCAGCGCCGCAGCCGACCTCGGCAAGCGCCAGTTCGAGATCTGCAGCGAAGGCGAAGGCGGCAAGTACAAGGTGGCCGGCAAAACGTATTCGCGCTGCGCCAACATCATCGACGCCAGCTACCTGGTGGAACCGGTCAAGGGCATCTGGCTGCTGGCGCTGGACGCCAATGTGCACGTGCCCAACGCCAATTTCGACCCGGCCAATCCGACCGCCTTCAAGGGCTTCGACAACGCCGGCGACGCCGGCTGGAACAAGGTGCAGACCCACAAGATCCACCAGATGGAGTGGATCAAGTCGGTGGCCGCGCGCGCCAAGGCGCAGGGCAAACAGCTGATGTCCTTCTCGCACTATCCGACCATGGACTTCTACGCCAACCAGACCGACGCCATGAAGGCGGTGTTCAAATCCGGCGCGTTCCAGGTGACGCGCATGCCGGCGGCGGCCACCACCGCCGCGCTGGCCGCGACCGGCCTGCCGCTGCACATCGGCGGCCACATGCACTTCAACGGCACCAACGACTACAAGGACAGCGCCGGCAACTACCTGGTCAACGTGCAGTCGCCGTCACTGGCGGTATTCGGCGCGGCGTACAAGATCGTCAGCTACCAGAACAAGGATCTGGTCGACGTGCAGACCGTGGGCCTGAACAGCGTGGCGCGCCACAACGAGCTGTTCCCGCTGTACCAGGTGGAGTACGACTACCTGCAAGGCAGCAGTGCCGCCGGCGACATCGCCAAGCGCTGGAACCGCGGCATCCTGGACAGCAAATCGTATGGCGAATTCACGCGCACCTACTTCGGTGAACTGTCGCGCCTGCGCTTCATGAGCGACTACTGGCCGTGTGAAATGAAAGAGGCGGCGATGTCGCTCGATGCGCGCCAGATGCTGATCCTGTCGCAGCTGCAAACCAAGGTGACGCTGGCGCAACTGAAGGACAATCCCTCGGTGCTGCCGATCACCGCCACCTGCGCCGCCAAGGGCGCGGTGGCGGACGGTGGCGTCGCCGCCAGCCAGCTGACGGCAGACTGGGCGGCGGCCACCGCCAAGGCCGAGCAGGTGGCCGCCGCCGCCAACCTGAAACTGGACGACTTCGCCAAGATCAGCGCCTACGAGTTCTACGGCGACTTCCACCGCACCGTGTACGCCGGCGAACTGGCCTTGCGCGACATGGGCGCCGAGCGCGTGGCGCAGTACAAGGTGCTGATGAACGCCTTCCCGGCGTCGCCGGCGGCCATCGTCAAAGTCGGCGACCAGCTGTCGGACCAGAACCCGGTGCAGGTGGCGTTCCAGTCGCAGTTCAAGCAGGTGTTCTCGATCCTGAAAGGCCTCGGCTCCGGCAAGCCGAGCGACCACTTCACTATCGACCTGAAAGCCCAGAAGCTCGGCAACGCCAGCAGCAGTGGCTTGAGCTTCAACTAAGGCGCCCGTCAACTGGGTCGAAATGATGAGGGCAAGAACGGAAACTCGCGGTATAGTCAACAAAGATAGTGGCCACATCCGTCATTGCTGTCAGTCAAGTATTCCCATCGTCCAGATCCAGGAGACAACATGCAGACCATTACCAAAGTTCACAAAGTCGCCGCCTTTACCGCAGGAGAGCAGGGCGGTAATCCGGCGGGCGTCATGATCCGCGCCGCGCTGCCGGAGGAGCCGGCGATGCAGCGCATCGCGACTGAAATGGGCTATTCGGAAACCGTGTTTGCCGCGCCGCATGAGGATGGCTGGCGCGTGCGCTATTTTTCGCCGGACGGCGAGGTGCCGTTTTGCGGCCATGCCACCATCGCGCTGGGCGCGGTGCTGGCGCAGCAGAATGGCGACGGCATTTTCCCGCTGACCACCAACCACGCGCGCGTGACGGTCGAGGGCCGCGCCCACGCCAACGGCGCGCACGCGGCGCTGCAGTCGCCGGCCACGCACAGCTCGCCCGCGTCGCCCACGCTGGTGCAGGAGGCGCTGGCGCTGTTCGGCTACAAGCTGGCCGATCTGGACGACCGCATTCCGCCGGCGGTGGCCAACGGCGGCGCGCATCATCTGGTGCTGGCGCTGAACAGCCGCGACCAGCTGCGCGCGATGCGCTACGACCTGGCGGCCGGCCGCGAGCTGATGCGGCGCTACGGCTTTGCCACCATCTCGCTGGTCTATGCGGAAACGCCGCAGCGCTTCCATGCGCGCAACGCGTTTGCCTCGGGCGGCGTGTATGAGGATCCGGCGACCGGCGCGGCCGCCGCCGCGCTGGCCGGCTATCTGCGCGATCTGGGATGGGCGCATGCCGGCGCCATCGATATCATTCAGGGCGAGGACATGGGCGCGCCGTGCCATCTGCAGGTGCAGATTCCCGATGCGCCGGGAAGCTCAATCCGCGTCTCGGGCAGCGCCCGCATGATAGGCGACTAGTCCCACTTCTTCAGCAATCGCGCCAGCTCGCCGCTGCGCTCCAGCTGCTCGATCGCACGCTGCACGCGCAGCCGCACGGCGGCATCGACGTGGGTGCCCATCGCCATGTAGACATCGGCGGAGGCCATCACGGTCGGCAGGATCTTGACCTTGTGGCCGGCGCCGGCACGGTCGACAAAGCCCTGCATGCCGGGCGCGCGGTGCAGGAAGAAGCGGCCGCGTCCGGCGACCAGCTTTTGCAGGTTGATGGCCGGGCTGGTGGCGCTGGAGTCAATCTGCAAGCCGCCGACGCGTTCCAGCATTTCCGGCGTGGTGTAGCCGCGGTTGGTCAGGATCACCGCCTTCGGTCCGAGCTTGCGCACATCCTCCCAGTTGTTGATGACGGCCGGGTCGTCGGCGCGGGCGATCAGCTGGTAGCGCAGCTGGAACAGCGGCGGATCGAGGAAGATGTATTGGCGCGCGCGTTCATCGGTGCGCTGCACCGCGCACAGCGCGTCGTTCTGGTGGCTGGCCAGTTCGGAGTGGGCGCGCAGCAGCGGCAGCCATTGCTGGTCGCCGGCGAACTGCAGGCCGGGATCGACATGTTCGATGGCGCGGAACAGGTCCACGCACAGGCCGACCACGCGGCCGATGCCGGCCGGGATGAACTTGGGCTCGGTGCCCTCCTGCGCCACCACGCGCAGCACCGTCGGCTGGGGCCATGCCGGCGCGGCCAGCAGTGCGCAGCACAGCAGCAATACGGCATGCAATCGTTGTGACAGCCTCAATCCCATTTGTGCATCAGCCTTTCCAGTTCCCCTTTTTTCTCCAGCACGAACAGCGCGGCGGCGAGCCGGTCGCGGGCCTTGCTGTCGAGCTGTTTGCTGGCAGCAAAGTATAACTTGGCGCTGTACATCACCTGCGGCAGAATTTTAACCTTGTCGGCGGTGCCGGTGCGTTCCAGCAGCTTGTCCAGGCCCGGGCCGCGGTGGAAATACAGGCGGCCGCGGCCGGCGATCAGCTTTTGCAGGTTGAGTTCGGCGCGCGGCGAACTGGCATCGACGGTAAAGCCGCCCATGGCGGTGAGGATTTCGCCGGCCGCATAGCCGCGATTGACCAGCACCACCGCGCCCGGTCCCAGATTGCGCACGTCGCTCCAGCTGTGGATGGCGAGGTCGTCGTCGTTACGGGCCAGAAAGTGATAGTCGATGGCGTACAGCGCCGGACCGAAAAAAGTGAAGATTTTCTCGCGCTCGGGCGTGCGCTGGATGGCGCAGGCGACGTCTGTGAGGCCGCTGGCCAGCTCCGCGTTGGCGCGGATCAGCGGCTTCCACTGCTGGTCGCCGACAAAGCGCAGGCCGGGATCGAGCTGTTCCACGGCGCGCATGATGTCGATGCACAGGCCGGTGATCCGGCCGTTGCCGGCGGCGAGGAATTTGGGTTCGGAGCCTTCCTGGGCGGCGGTGCGCAGCCGGATCGGCGAAGGGGCCTGGGCCGCAGCCAGCAAGGGCATCCAAACGGCTGCGACGAGCAGCGCTGCCCCCATGCTGTGCTTGCCTCCCATAACGTCCCCAAAAGTCGGCGCCTCGCGCTCTGAACCCTAGCTTACACCAGTGGCCGGCTATACGGATGAGGGACGAAAAAAAAGCTCCCGTGCGGAAGCTTTTTTAGGAATTCGGTGGTAGGCCGTGCGGGATTCGAACCTGCGACCAACGGATTAAAAGTCCGCTGCTCTACCAGCTGAGCTAACGACCCCCGAAAGAGGCCGTATTATATACAGCTCCGCGCCAATTGCAAAGGCCTTTTTATTTCATGCCCAGGGCGGCCGTGACTTTCAGCACTTCGTCGGCCGTGGTCACGCCTTCCTGGATCTTCAGCGCGCCGGCGATGCGCAGCGGTTTCATGCCGTCGGCCATGCTCTGGCGGCGCAGCGCCTGGATGTCGGTTTCCTCGCGCACCTGGGCGCTGAAGGCTTCGGTCACGGTCAGCAATTCGTACAGGCCGGTGCGGCCGCGATAGCCGGTCTGGCGGCATTCGGGACAGCCGACCGGCTTGTAGACCTTGGTCGGCTTGGGCAAGTCCCATTCGCCGGCCAGGCTGCGCCAGATGTCGTCGCTCAGTTCGCCACCATCGGCCTTGCAGTCCTCGCACAGCGTGCGCACCAGGCGCTGCGCCATGATGCCGACCAGTGTGGCTTCCAGCAGGTAGTAGGGCACGCCCAGTTCCAGCAGCCGCATCACGGCCGACGGCGCGTCGTTGGTGTGCAGCGTGGACAGCACCAGGTGGCCGGTCAGCGCGGCCTGGATCGCCATCTCGGCGGTGGCCAGGTCGCGGATCTCGCCGACCATGATGATGTCCGGGTCCTGCCGCATCAGCGCGCGCACGCCGTCGGCGAACGACAGGTCGATGCCGGGCTGCACCTGCATCTGGTTGAAGGCCGGTTCCACCATCTCGATCGGGTCTTCCACCGTGCAGACGTTGACCTCGGACGTGGCCAGCGCTTTGAGCGTGGTGTACAGCGTGGTGGTCTTGCCGGAGCCGGTCGGCCCGGTCACCAGGATGATGCCGTGCGGACGCTGGGTCAGCGCATCCCAGCGTTGCGCGTCGTCCAGCGGAAAGCCAAGTTCCGGCAAGGTCTTGACCACCACCTCCGGATCAAAGATGCGCATCACCAGTTTTTCGCCGAAGGCGGTCGGCAGCGTCGACAGGCGCAGCTCGACTTCCTGGCCGCCGGCGGTGCGGGTCTTGATGCGGCCGTCCTGCGGCCGGCGCTTTTCGATCACGTCCATGCGGCCCAGCAGCTTGATGCGCGCGGTCATGGCGATCATCACCACCGCCGGCACCTGGTATACCTGGTGCAGCACGCCGTCGATGCGGAAGCGGATCGCCGCCATGTCGCGCTTGGGTTCCAGGTGGATGTCGGAAGCGCGCTGCTCGAACGCGTACTGCCACAGCCAGTCGACGATGTTGATCACGTGCTGGTCGTTGGCGTCGACCTGCTTGTTGCTCTTGCCCAGCTCGACCAGCTGCTCGAAGTTATTGCGCAGCGACAGGTCGTTGCCGGTCGACTTGTTGGCCTTCTTGATCGACTTGGCCAGGCTGAAGAACTGCGTGGTGTACTGCGCGATGTCGAGCGGATTGGCGATCACGCGGCGCACCACGCGGCGCGAGATCTTGGCGATCTCGGCTTCCCACTCGTGGGTGTAGGGATCGGCGGTGGCCACCACCAGCGTATCGGCCGTCAGTTCCACCGGCAGGATGTTGAAGCGCGCCGCGTAACTGGCCGACATCACATCGGCCACGCGGGTGAAGTCGATCTTCAGCGGATCGATGCGGATGAAGGGCAGGTTGACGCGCGCCGCCAGCCATTCGCACAGCGCGTCGAGCGTCAGCAGCTTGTGCGGCGGCTGCGCCGACAGCAGCTTGGCGTGCGCCACCGCGCACAAGGGATGCATATAGCCGCTGGTGTTCTTCAGGATGGCCGAACTTTCCGCATACAGCTGCTTGACCTCGGCCTTGCGTATCATGCCGTCGGCCAGCAGCCAGGTGTAGATTTGTTGCAGATCTAGCGGGGCGGAACTCATCGGTGCGGCCACTTTCACAAAGAACTTATTTGGCGGTGATGCCCGCTTTTATCCCGGTGACCCAGGACTTGGCCGGCAGCTTGGTGTCGGCGACGATCTGCGCGGCGCGCGCGGCCAGCGCCGCCGGATCGATGTCGCGCTGGCGCTTGAACGCGATCGCCACCACGTTACCATCATGTACCTGCGGCAGGCAAATCACCTGCGCAAAGGCGAACTTGATCGCCTTCAGATTGCGCGCGTAACTCGGGTGGTCGCCGAACAGGTTGACGGTCATCACGCCGTCGTCGTTCAGGCAGGCGTTGCAGGACTGGTAGAACTCCGGCGTGTCGAGCACCGGGCCGCGCGCGGTGGCGTCGTACAGGTCGACCTGCAGCGCGTCGAGCGTGCCGAGGTTGGCCTTGTCGTTGACGAAGTCGAGGGCGTCCATTTCCTGCACGTGCAGGCGCGCGTCGTTGGGCGGCAGCTTGAACATCGATTCGCAGATGGCGATCACCGACGGATTCAGTTCGATGGCGGCGACCTGCGCCTCGGGGAAGGTGGTGTAGCAGAACTTGGTCAGCGCCGCCGTGCCCAGGCCCAGCTGGGCGATGCGGCGCGGCTGTTCCAGCCACAGCATCCAGGCCATCATCTGCTGCGCATATTCCAGCTCCGGCCAGTTCGGCTTGCGGATGCGCATCGCGCCCTGCACCCACTCGGTGCCGAAATGCAGATAGCGCACGCCATCCTGCTCCGACAGCGTCACCGGCGCATACTTGATCTTGCGGCGGGCGGCCGGCGCCGGCGTGGAAGCAGGGCGCGAGGATTCTTCTTTTTCGATGGATTTACGTTTGATTAACATTGGGAGGATGGGCAAGTGCGCAGCAGGAATGAACCGGCATTATCTGAAAACAACAATGCCGGCGCAAGGCCGGCATTGACGGGGAGCGAAATCAGCGCAATCGCTTAGCGCTGGGCAGGTTCCACCACCACGCGCAGACGGACGCGCTCGCCCGGGTCGTAGGACATCACGCTGGTGTAGTTGCGGCCGCGGTAGTCGTAGGTGACTTCGTAGCCGGCGGTGCGCGATTCCCAGTGGTCGACGGTGCGGCACTGTTTGACGGCTTGTTCCGAGACGCCGCCGCTGTTCGGCGTGTCGGCGTTGTCGACGCGGTCGCCGACCAGCGCGCCGGCGATGGCGCCCGCCGCGGTGGCCACCGAGCGGCCCGAGCCGCCGCCGACCTGGTTACCGGCCAGGCCACCAACCAGGCCGCCGATGATGGCGCCGCCCACGCCGCGCTGTGGCGCCGGCTGCTGGACCTGCACGTACTCGGTGCGGCATTCCTGGCGCGGGCTGTTGACTTGTTGCGTCTGTGGCACGACGCGCACCACGCGGCCGAAATCTTCAAAGTCGGCAGCCTGGGCGAACGGCAGGGCGCCGAGGCACAGGGCGGAAGCGATCAGTTTGGCTTGCAAGTTCATTTGTTACCTCGTTTCGTTCAGGGATGTCTATCAGGGGGATTCTGATATTGCATGATTCGTATCTTAATCCCGCCGGCGGGGCGCGGCTAGTGGCTGACCGGTATCTGTGGCAACAAATTGTAACAGCGGGACAAGGTCGAATTGTGCCGATTTCACCCCTAAATCCCGCAAAAAACTTCTGTTTTTAACAAATATTGCGTTAGATATCATATACGTGTTGATCTGGGAGGAACAACACGTTACCCTAATATGCGTATGGGATTCAGAAACATATTGAATCAACCATGGCCGGCGCCGACCCGTCAGCCATGTTTCGTGGACAGGTGCTCAAATTATTTATTCATTAATTCACAAGTTAGGCACTCCCGACAGCAAAGTGGACACTCCGTACATACCAGGTCAAATTGAGGGAAACGAGAGCCTGTTGGCCAGCGTGCCAGCCAACCTCGTGCAGTCCATCCGCGCCTTCCGCGTCGGTGAACTGCAGGAGGAGGCGGCGCGCCTGGGGCAGCACTTCCTGTATGCGCACTGCATCGCCGGCGCGACCAAGCAGCAGGTGCTGGGCATTATTTCGGAATCGTTCCAGTTTCCCAAAGGGGTGGGCAAGAATTTCGACGGGCTGCGCGCCACGCTGACCGAGACCATGTCCCAGGCCGGCGTACAGACCGGTTTCCTGGTGGTGCTGGAACAATTGCCCAATACCCAGAAATTTGACAAGGAAGCACGGGAAACCCTGCTGGATGTCTTCCGCGACGCGGCCGATTACTGGGCCGACAAAAAAGTGCCGTTCCGGGTGTTTTACTCCTTCGAGTAAGCCCGCCGCCGCTGCCGCCCTGCGTTGGGGCGGCCCTGACACGGCCCGGCATCGCCTGCTGCATCGCAACAATTCTTGCCTTTTAGTGGCCCTGCGATGTGGGACGCGGTACAATGCCGGGTTATGAAAAACATCGTCATCCTGATTTCTGGTCGCGGCAGCAATATGGAAGCGATCGTCCGCGCGCTGCAGTCCGAGCGCTGGCCGGCCCGCATTGCCGCCGTCATCAGTAATCGCGCCGACGCGCCCGGCCTGGCTTTTGCAGCCGGACACGGCATCGCGACGGCCGTGGTGGCCAACAAGGACTACGCCAGCCGCGCCGAATTCGACGCCGCGCTGCAAACCGTGATCGACGGCTTTGCGCCGGATCTGGTGGTGCTGGCCGGCTTCATGCGCATCCTGACCGAGGCGTTCGTCACGCATTATGCGGGCCGCATGCTCAACATCCATCCGTCGCTGCTGCCGCTGTTCCCCGGGCTGGCGACGCATGCGCAGGCGCTGGCCGCCGGCGTGCGGGAGCATGGCGCCACGGTGCATTTCGTAACGGCCGAACTCGACCACGGGCCGATGGTGCTGCAGGCCAGCGTGCCGGTGCAGCCGCAAGACACGGTCGAAACCCTGTCGGCCCGCGTGCTGGAACAGGAGCATGTCATCTACCCGCGCGCGGTGCGCTGGTTTGTGGAAGACAGGCTGACACTGGCGCAGGGCGCGGTCCAGGTGGACCACAGTAAGTAAAAACTAACCAAGGAATTCCATGAGATTGCCTCCAGCGATACTCGCCAACGCCGAAGAAGTGTTGCGCGAGATTTTGCGCTTTGCCGCGCCAGCCGACACCACGTTGTCGCGCTATTTCAAAGACCACCCGCGCCTGGGCGGCCGCGAGCGCGGCGCCATCGCCGAGTCCGTGTACAACGTGCTGCGCAACAAGAACTTCTACACCGACTTCTCGGAAGCCGGCGGCGGCGCCACCATGCGCCGCCTGACCCTGCTGGGCATGGCCGACGCGGTCGGCCTGGACTCGCTGGGCGGCCTGAGCGAAGACGAAGTGGCGTGGGTGCAGCGCATCCTGGAGATCGACCGCAAGCTGATGCACAAGTCGAGCCGCTCCAACATGCCGAAATGGCTGTTCGAGAAACTGGTGGAACAGTACGGCGAAGAAGAGACGCTGGCGCTGGCCGACAGCCTGAACACGCCGGCGCCGCTGGACCTGCGCGTCAACACGCTGAAGGCCAACCGCGACGAAGTGATCGCCAAGCTGGCCGAAGCGCCGATCCGCGCCACGCCGACGCCGTTCGCGCCGCAAGGCCTGCGCGTGCTGCAAAAGCCGCAGCTGCAAAACCTGCCGCTGTTCAAGGACGGCCATATCGAAGTGCAGGACGAGGGCAGCCAGCTGCTGTCGGCCCTGGTCGCGGCCAAGCGCGGCGAGATGGTGGTGGACTTCTGCGCCGGCGCCGGCGGCAAGACGCTGTCGCTGGGTGCGATCATGCGCAACACCGGCCGCCTGTACGCCTTCGACGTCTCCGAGAAGCGCCTGACCAAGCTGAAACCGCGCCTGGCGCGCAGCGGCCTGTCGAACGTGCACCCGGTGGTGATCGCGCACGAGCGCGACGCCAAGATCAAGCGCCTGGCCGGCAAGATCGACCGCGTGCTGGTCGATGCGCCATGCTCGGGCCTGGGCACTTTGCGCCGCAATCCGGACGTCAAATGGCGCCAGAAGCCGGAAGCCATCGCCGAACTGCAAGTCAAGCAGGCCGCGATCCTGGACGGCGCGGCGCGCCTGGTCAAGGGCGGCGGCCGCCTGGTCTACGCCACCTGCTCGGTGCTGGAAGACGAGAACGACTTCATCGCCAAGCAGTTCCTGGACACCCATCCGGACTTCGAGCTGGTGCCGATGAGCAAAGCACTGGCTGAACAGAAGATCGACCTGGAAATGGGCGACTACCTGAAGCTGCTGCCGCACAAGCACCAGACCGACGGCTTCTTCGCCGCGGTCTTCGAGCGCAAGCAGATGGCCAAGAAGGTCAAGGAAGACGTCGACGCAGTCGAAGCAGTCGACGAGTAATTCAGCAGGCCGGGTCTCCCGGCCTGTTTTACGTTAATCTACGCATCTCCCTATTCAGCCACGTCCGCAATGTCCCAACAACAGCCCCTGCTCAACCTGATCGAAGACCTCACCGGCGACCTGCACGAGCCCAGCCTGCTGTGGCAGCTGGCCGCCATCATCATTTCGGTGATTCTGGGATTCGGCCTGGCGCGGCTGCTGCGCAAGCGCTTCGGCCGCCAGCGCCACGAGGAACGTCAGGGCGGCGTGCTGGGTTTCGGCGTGGAGAGCTTTGGCCGCGTGATGGCGCCGCTGGCCGTGATCGGCCTGCTGGCCCTGTCGCGCGTGATCCTGGCGCAGTACCACTACACGCACGTCAACTGGATCAAGGTGGCGATGCCGATCTTCGGTTCGCTGGCGGTGATACGCTTCACCTTCTACCTGCTGCGCCGCGTGTTCGCGCGCAACGGCCGCACCATCAGTCCGGGCATGCTGGCGTTCGAGAAGATCTTCCAGCTGCTGGTGTGGCTGGCCTTCGTGCTGTACATCACCGGCCTGTGGGACGATGTGTTCTTCTTCATGGATCACACCACGCTGCCGATCGGTAAATACCGGGTATCGCTGGCCGACATCCTGCAGGCCTCGGCGTCGGTGGCGGTGCTGCTGATGCTGGCGCTGTGGGCCGGCGCCGCGCTGGAAGAATGGCTGATGAAAATGCCGGGCATGCACACCAACCTGCGGGTGGTGCTGTCGCGCACGGCGCGCGCGGTGCTGATCCTGGTGGCTGTGCTGATGAGCCTGTCGCTGGTGGGCATCGACCTGACCGTGCTGTCGGTGTTCGGCGGCGCGCTGGGTGTCGGCCTGGGCCTGGGCTTGCAGAAGATCGCCAGTAATTATGTGTCCGGCTTCGTCATCCTGCTGGACCGCAGCCTGACCATCGGCGACATGATCACGGTCGATAAATACAGCGGCAAGGTCACGCAGATCAACACCCGCTACACGGTGCTGCAAGGCCTGGACGGCATGGAATCGATCGTGCCGAACGAGATGCTGGTGTCGGGCGCGGTGCAGAATTCCTCGCTGTCGAGCAGCCTGGTGAATATTTCGACCAAGGTGTCGGTGGCGTATGACACCGATGTCGATTTCGTCATCCAGCTGCTGACCGATGCGGCGGCGACGGTCGAGCGCGTGCTGAAGGACAAGCCGCCCTCGACCACGCTGACCAGCTTTGGCGCCGACGGCCTGGACCTGACGGTCAGCTTCTGGATCAACGATCCGCAGAACGGCCGCAGCGGTGTGACGTCCGACGTCAACCGCGCAATCTGGCGCGCGCTCAAGGAAAACAATATCTCTGTCCCATTCCCGCAACGGGAGATGCGCATTCTCGGCCCGGTGCCGGCCCCTCTGGCGGAGCAGGAAAGCACGACCGTGCCTAAGTAATAGTCAATGATTGAGGGCAAAGCTTCCTCAAATCAGCACTGATTCATCGTACAATGTCGTCCAAAAGTCGGAACCGGCGGGCGACGCACGCCTGTAAAAAATACAATCTTGGTTGGAGTAGTAATGGATTTATACGCAGTACTGGATTTCCTGTCGAATGGCATCACCCGCCTGAGTGGCTGGGAAGTGTTCTTTTACACGATGGTGGTCACCCACATCACCATTGCTTCCGTAACGATTTACCTGCACCGCTGCCAGGCGCACCGCGCGCTGGACCTGCATCCGCTCGTCAGTCACTTCTTCCGCTTCTGGCTGTGGCTGACCACCGGCCAGGTGACCAAGGAGTGGGCGTCGATCCACCGCAAGCACCACGCCAAGTGCGACACCGAGGAAGATCCGCACAGCCCGGTGACCCGCGGCATCAAGAAAGTGTTCTGGGAAGGCGCCGAGCTGTACCGCGCTGAATCGAAGAACAAAGAAACCATGGACAAGTACGGCCATGGCACGCCGGATGACTGGATGGAACGCAACGTCTACACGCGCCATAGCGCGGCCGGCGTGGTGGCGCTGTTGATTGTCAATTTCGCACTGTTCGGCGTGATCGGGATTACCGTGTGGGCGGTGCAGATGATGTGGATACCGGTGACGGCGGCCGGCATCATCAACGGCATCGGCCACTACTGGGGCTACCGCAACTACGATTGCGCCGACGCGGCCACCAACATCATCCCGTTCGGCCTGCTGATCGGCGGCGAAGAGCTGCACAACAACCACCACACGTTTGCGACCTCGGCCAAGCTGTCGTCCAAGTGGTACGAGTTCGACATCGGCTGGGGCTACATCCGTGCGCTGGAAATGGTGGGCCTGGCCAAGGTGAAGAAGCTGGCGCCGGAGCCGAAGTTCGCCAAGGACAAGCTGGAAGCCGACTTCGAGACGCTGCAATCGGTGATCGCCAACCGTTACGATGTGATGGCCAAGTACGCCAAATCGATCAAGCACGCGTGGAAAGAAGAGCTGGAGCACCTGAAAGACAAGGCCCAGCTGGAAGCGCGCTTCCTGAAATCGTCGCGCAAGCTGATGCAGCGCGAGCCGGGCAAGCTGGAGGCGCCGCAGCAGCAGCAGCTGGTGGAACTGTTCCAGCACAGCAAGGCGCTGGAAACCATGCACAATATGCGCGTGGAGCTGGGCGTGATCTGGGAGCGTTCGCACTTCACCCGTGACGACCTGCTGCACAAGCTGCAGGACTGGTGCAACCGCGCGGAAGCGTCGGGCATCAAGTCCCTGCAAGACTTCTCGCTGCGCCTGCGCAGCTACGCATAAGAAAATGGCCCCTCGGGGCCATTTTTTTTGCGGGTGAAAGCGGTCGAACAAAGATAACGCATCCCCGGCATCGCCCGCAGCACCCCCAAACGAAAGGGTCTGACCCCGTACGGGGTCAGACCCTGGCCGCAGCGGTGTGCGGGTTGGGGGAGTGCCGCAGGCAGTCACGGCGCGTTCCCTGATTGCATGGTGCACGTCAAAAGCATACTCTGCCGGAACCCGTCCACCCAATAAAAAAGCCACTCGATGAGTGGCTTTTTCGCAGAAGCAAAGACCGAATTACTTGATCTTGGTTTCTTTGTAGATCACGTGCTTGCGTGCTTTAGGATCAAACTTGGTGATCTCCATTTTTGCAGGCATCGTGCGCTTGTTTTTGGTCGTGGTGTAGAAGTGACCAGTACCAGCGGTCGATTCCAGCTTGATTTTGTCGCGGCCAGTTTTTGCCATGATAGCTCCCTATTTAGACTTTTTCGCCACGGGCGCGCATGTCGGCCAGGACGGCATCGATGCCGACCTTGTCGATTACGCGCAGACCAGCGTTGGACAGACGCAGGGAGACCCAGCGGTTTTCAGATTCAACAAAAATACGACGGTTCTGCAGGTTAGGCAGGAAACGACGTTTGGTTTTGTTGTTTGCGTGGGAAACATTGTTGCCGACCATCGGCTTCTTCCCAGTAACTTGGCAAACACGTGCCATAACGCACTCCTTAAAAGACATTCCACAATTGGAAAAACGAGAGTATATCCAAAAACAGCAGGTTTTTCAATCACTTACGAAAAACAATTGTGTCTTGATATTGTGGATTTATTTAACAATTGTGAATCCGCTCGTAAACCCTTGAGCGCATAGGGGTAAACCTACAGTTGTCCATGCTCGGCAAACGAGTGAACCTTATGCCCGGCCACCACAAAATGGTCGAGGATGCGGATATCGACCAGCGCCAGCGCCTGCATCAGCGCCCGCGTCAGCAGCAGGTCGGACTCGCTGGGATCGGGCGTGCCGGACGGGTGGTTATGGGCCAGCATCACACTGGCCGCGTTGCGCGCCAGCGCCTCCTTGACCACCTCCCGTGGATACACCGAGGTATGCCTCTCCGTACACTAACTGCGAAATAAACCTCTCCCGAAAATCTCCCTGTGACTACCGGCAGTTTTTACAAAGTTGTCCCACCTTGTGGGGCATTGGAACGGTTTATGGGCACTGGGTCACTCTATACCCCGGTATCTACAACAACTTTCGCACAGCACATGAATAACTCCCTGAACCAATACGTGGAAAAAAATAAGATCGAGAAGTCCGAGCTTCGGGTCTTCAGCTACGGTCGCTTCTCCAACCTCAAACAGGCCAAAGGCACCAGTCTCGCCCGGCAGCATGAGAGCGCTAAAGCCTGGTGTGAGGAGAACGGGGTCAAACTTGATGAGAGCGTAAAGTTCGAGGATAAAGGGAAGTCAGCGTTTTCGGGAAAGAACGCCGAAAGCGGTGAGCTTGCAGTGATAATGAAAATGCTCGCGTCGGGTGAAATCGCCCCAGGATCGATCTTGCTCGTTGAAGCGTTCGACCGTCTTACTCGCATGGATATTCAGCAGGGTATGGCCCTGATGATGTCCCTCATCAATGGGGGCCTAATGATCGTGACGCTCATTGATGACAATCTCTGGAACAAAGAGACCTTGCGCGACCTTCCTAAGTTCATGATGAGCGTGATGAACCTCTATCGTGGCCATGAGGAGTCAAAAACTAAATCGGATCGTTTGCAAGATACCTTCCGTCTCCATCGTGAAAAAGGAACTACGCAGGCATTCGGAACGGCGCCCGGGTGGCTGCATCGTGATTCTAAGCTTCATCCATGGGAAGTGGATGAAGAGAAGGCTGAAGTGGTACGCCGTGTGTTTGAGCTCTCGGCGGCAGGCCTGGGTTCTAAGGCTATTGCAGGTAAGGCGACTGAGGAAAAGTGGCCGGTCCCGATGCGGCTTAATCGCACCGAGGGGCGTTGGCACGCCCAAATGGCAGGGCAAATTTTGAAAAATCGTGCTGTTATTGGGGAGCATCAGCACCGGATTTCGACCTACGAAGCACGCGCACAGTACTGGCGAGGCCTGGAAGTAGGGGAACCAATAAAAGACTATTATCCTCCCATCATCTCGGAAGAGTTGTGGTTGGCTGCTCGCGCGTCTATCAGAACGAGGTCCGTCGCAAAGCGACGCGATACGCACTATTACAACGTGTGGTCCGGGCTCTTATATTGCGGTTGCTGCGGCGCTCCAATTCAGCGAAAGAACGAGACAACGGGGCATAGCCGCGCGCAACTCACTTGCGCAGATCGACTCACTGGTGCCACCCAATGCCGTACGATGGCCGCCTCAAATTTTGATGCAACTATGTTGCAAGCGATCTACGAGCACGATCACGAAAGTTTCGCCGGTCAGGCGGCCAGGCGGCACGGCGATGAACTTGGTGCCCTTGAGGTAGAGATCGACGAGAAGAGAAAGCAGATTGACCGAATTGCGGACGCGATAGCCTCAGGAGGCGGCTTGAAGGCGTTTGTCGATAAGGCAGAGCGGCTTGAGAATGAGGCGGCCGAGCTCAAGCGTCGTTGGGCCCAGCTAAAAGAAGATGATGCGGTTCGAGAGGAGGGTATCTTGGACGAAACGTTCGTTGAGGAATCCATGAGTTACCTTTACGTTTCGCATAACGAAGAGGCTAGGCAGAAGCGAGCGCATCTCAATCTCCGACTCCTTAGGGTCGTCGAAACGATTTGGGTCTTTGGTTACGACTGCGCTTTCATCAAATTTAACAACAGTGATGAGATCAAAGCAGTGCCCTTGCCAGCAAAGCGACTTCCTTCGCGGGCAAAAGAACATGTGTCGCGGGACACGTGGGTTGAGCCTCCAAAACCTGTGTGGGACAACCATTTTGCGAACGGCATCGTACTACCTGAACCTCGAAAGCAAAAGCCCGCAGGGTGGCAGCCGAGCACGGTATCGCCCGCTCTTTACCACGACGAAGCAAGGTAACCGGCAGGCTTTTCCTCATGCTGAAAGCGGGAATAGGGTGTTGGGTGCTTGTTCACTTAGTGGCCGTTCCGCTCGCTTACGAGGGTGGGCTTGTCGTCCGATTATGGCGTTAGAACCATGAGAGGTACCGGTGGCGGGAAAGTTCAAGTGTGAGGCCCAGTTACCTCATGGCTCTAAGATTTGGACTCTGCGGCCGTTAAAAACGCCTCCGCCTCTGACACCAGTTCTGCGGCAGAGCAGTTCAATGCTCGCGCGAGCTTCAACATGGTTTGGAACGTGGCCTGCTTATGGCCGTTTTCCATCCAACTGATGAACACTCGCTCAAGCCCGGCTTCCAAGGCAAGGTTCTCTTGAGTCATGCCGGCAGCTAGACGCCGCGCGCGAATGGCCTTTCCGAATCCAGCTGCTGGTTCCACACACTCTCCTTGATGAAAGGTGAGCCTATGTAAGACCAGTAGCCAAGTCTTTATACTATGGTATACAATTGTGTTGGTTGCTGAGTGGCAATTTTGTGTGGTGATCGATAGTCCTAACGACCTGTCGATGGTAGAGCTTTCACCAGACCGATATAGCTTGGCAAACGACCATACAAATTAAAGGCACATATGGCACATTTCGAAATTGATATTAGTGAATTCGATCCCTTCGCCCGGGCGGTGTTGGCCGCTGCTTTGGCACATGCACGAGCGCACCGTGGGACGCATTCGCATAGCCTGCTGCTGGAGGATTTCTATCGATTGGCCGGCCTTAGCGGCGAAGTTTATGTTGTCAATTTTATGGGCGCAGTTGCGGATGCGATGAAGGCGACGGTTTTGTCGCCCGATTACGAGGCAGAGACTCTCCGTGGTTGGTACGTCTTCGAAAGCATTTCAGTTACCAGAACCAGGTTTGACTTCGCGATAAATGCGATTGCGTTGGACGCGAGCGAGTTTCCTCTAAATCGCGATGAGGTGAGGCAGATGCTTGTAGGGGCTCAGCAATAAGACTCGGACTAGCCCCGGTCGTTTCAACGGAAAGGCGAGCAGGGCCTGCCGAAATGCATTCAATGAAATGTTAGCGCTCGTTGCGAGCGCGATTAACTTAACCGGAAATAGAAATAACCCAGATGAAGACTTTAACTTTTATCACCTTGCTGGTTCTATCATTTTCAGCTTCAGCTTGCCGCTTCGAAACTGCCGACGGTAGCATTGTGCGAGAGGTTGTTCAGTCAAAGGGGGGTTACCCTATCACTGAAAAGCAATGTTTACTTTTAAATAAGAGTGGACTTGCGCTGTCAGTCGAGGGAGCGGCTTCTGTTTTACGCGGAGTTTCCGTTGGTTGGGCGAAAGTCAGCGTGATCGATCTAAAGACCCATGTAACGTCCAATATTTGGCGAGCATCGACGCAAGTGAATGCGAGCGATGCTAGTCAAGATACAGCGGATGGCTTGCTGTACGAGGCTGTTCGTAACTCAATAGGTGGATTCGAATTCGAGGCAGCGATTGCTGAGGTTAACGGATTCCGAGCTAAAGCAAAATCCACTCGATAGGTGCCAAATGACGGCGGTAGGTGGCAGGCCCGATACCGCAGACCACGGATACGTGGTTTACCTGGATTTTGATGGTGTGCTGCACGACGATGATGTTGTCTGGTCGCGTCGAGCTGGCATTCACATGCGCACACCAGGTCGATTTCTATTTGAATGGTCACCGATCTTAGAAGCGCTCCTGCTACCTCATCCAGAAGTTAAGATCGTCCTTTCTACCAGTTGGGTCCGTGTAAAAAGTTTCGATTTTGCGAAGAAGCAGCTGAGTCCGGCGCTACAAAGCCGTGTCGTTGGTGCGACGTTCCACCGACGGCAAATGAGTAAGTTTGAATTCGACAATCAATCCCGCGGCGCGCAGATTTTCTCAGACGTGCGGCGCCGGTGTCCAACTAGTTGGATAGCTATCGATAACGATGATGATGCATGGCCGGCACATTGTCGCCAGCATTTGATAAAGACCGCTGATCGTTTTGGGCTGAGCGATCCTGAAGTTCAAGCCGCGATCCGGGAACGCCTTGCGGCGCTTGCAACTCTGTCCGAAGTCCTATGAGAGGCAAGAGATGTCCGAACAAAGCGAGCGTGAAAATGTTCCTGCTGACTTTCCTGGAGCGCAGATACTTGGTGCAGTCTCCGGTGCCGCCCCAAAGCTTCTCCTGGTCCGCACTGCATCCGGCGGACTCGCGACGCCAACTCAATCTTCAGAAGAACGGGCGAATCGTTGGCGGAAATGCGAGGTGTTGGCCGGTAAGGTGGCGCGAGCAGCGATGCGCAGTAAAGCCGAAAAATGCTCGCACATGAGCGAGGAAGCCATTTTGGCGCTGTATTTGCCGATTATGCAAACGAAGTTCAACGCTCGTTACGATGAGTCAGTTTGGATAGTACGGAAAGCCGCGTCAATCCTCTCCTGGCCTTTGCCAAAGTCAATGTAGCATGTGGCGGTAGTGCGTATTGCGATGTGGGTTGGTACTATCAAGGCAAAGCGCACGACGGCGCTGCTCGGCGACTCGCGATCTGCTAGCACTTGCCTGTAGAGTCCAGACCGCTTTGCTTTCGAAGCTCCGTTGCGGCCATAGCGCCAAACCCCATAACGCACTCGGCCGCCTTGGAAGGCAATGCTCCTTCCATCGGACTTCGCCTGGCCGTAACGCATACATTGTTCGATCCCTCATCGAAAATTGGCGAGCCTCCAGAGCGTTTCAAAGTCGTGCCCACCCCTACCCATTGCCCGCGCCTCGTAAAGCCTGTCAGGAGCCCACCAGGGCCGCTGAAGCGGCAACCAGTGACAGCCGGGGTATCGGTTTGCGCGAACTTGCGTAAGATCAGGCACTTTAGAAGCATGTACGCCTGGGAGTCGCCTTCGTGCCGCAGCCCGCACGGCGAAGTGTATGGTGAGCGCAGCACCGATGCGATCACCCGCGCAACTCAAGGGAAATCCGCGCCAAGGCCTTCGGCCGAAGGCGCCTCGGCGCCTAGCGCTAGCTCCGCACCCACTCAAGGCTGCGCACCGTTGATGGCGCCGCAAGAGTCGTCTGCGCAGCAAAGTGTCGACCGCGGCAGCTAGCCCAGTCGCCAGGCGGCGGGAGCGCGAAGCGCGGGCGGCCATCTCGTCTCAATAGGAGTCAAAAAATGCGCCTAGCCTATTCCCCGCCCGTGGCGTCAGCGTTCAAAGAGTTAGCGTACTTTCGACAGACCACAGAGCCAGGAAAAGTTGATCGCTTAGATTGAGAGTTTCTTAGGGTTTCTAAGAAACCTAAGAAACCTAAAGGTCTCTGGCTTATGCTACACGCTCTCTGGCTTATGGTACACGGCTTCTGGCTTTTGCTACACGGCGTCTGGCTTATGCTACACGCTTATCGAGTCGATGCAGGTCGCTCTCTGGCTTTTGCTACACGGGCGCTTACATACCTTTGCTCGATGACTTTGACCACTGGCTGCGCATCGCGCTCGCAAAAGTGTCGTGCCAGTCAAACACTGCGGCGGCGAATTTTTACGCGCTTGGTCTGTGGCCGGGACTGCGTCATCTAGATCGACAACTCAGCAGTTGAAAGTGCCCTGTGTGGTTGTGCCGTCAACTGGTGCAGCTAACAGTTCGCCTCCGCACCAGGTGGGGTGAGCGCCACATACATCTACTGGTAGATGGGCGCAGCCATCACGCCGCGAGTTCCATCGCTTTCGCCTCGCGAGTTGATTTCAAGAGCCGCGAAACCGTGGACTGATGCCAAGTGCGGCCCAGCGCTGTCCTGGTGCCACGGTCGTTTAGCTCTGCGGCGATTTCGGTCATAGACATTCCTTGGCTCCGCATCTGTTCGATGGATAGCGAGAGCTTTGCATGAAAGGCTGCAGCCTTGGCCGCGTTCGTGGCTTGACCCTTAAGCTGGGCTTCACCTAAGTTGGTACGGTTCCCCAGAACGACCCCCTTGGCCTTGAGACTAGCGAGCGCTGCTTTGGTTCGCGAGCCAATTAGTCGCCGCTCTTTTTCACTCAAAGCAGCATACAAGTGCAGAATGAACGGGTCCGTGTCCACACCAAGTTCGGCAACCACGAACGGCACACCGCGTGACATTAAGCCCGAAATAAAGGCGACGTCACGGGAGAGGCGGTCGAGTTTGGCTACGAGAACAGGGCAGCGTAGCCTCTTCGCTTTCGCGAGTGCTTGCTTCAAACCTGCTCGATCTTCAATGCCAAGCTTGCCGGAGGCAACCTCCGTCACCGTCTCGACGATGTCGAACCCTTCCACTGCTGCAAATTGTTCAATCGCGCGCTGCTGCGCATCCAGGCCAAGCCCGCTCTTTCCTTGTTCAGAAGTGGACACTCGAAGATAAACGACGGCAGGTTTCATGGTTTGAGAGCTGTTGTTAATAATTATGCGACCATTATACGAACGTTTAATGGCTGCATAATAGTTAATTTTTCTATTTTTCTGTTTCGACTGCCAGCACAGGCGTGAGAGCCATACACCGTATAGAACTAAAATTCAATTAATCTGGCTCCGCGATAAGGTCGATGATGGAATGGATATACGTTGGCTTAGGATAGATAACAGCTATGAATCCGATAGTTAAATTAAATCAACAAAATGGCGTAGGTTTTGGCCGTAACCTGGCAAGACTTCCCTATATCCATTTAAGGCACTTGTTAGTGCTGACCGGATTCATCTTGGAATTTACCCGCGCCGTACGCAGCGCGAGGACAGACTGTGAAAACCAGAGGGAATATTTTTGCTGCATGCGGCACGCTATTTGGAGCGTGCCTTGGCTTCTGCCGCCCTTACTGCGCTCGTACATGCGCAGGCCCCATTTCGACCTTATTGTGCTTTCACGAAGCACGGCGTTCGTGTTTTACCGCAAAAAGTCGCTCTTGAAGCGCCCTATTTACAGCTAGACCCCCCAACCCATCGTTCATGGCTGGTGCTCGATGTAGACCGTCCTAGAGCTTCAATGGAATGGGAGCGAGCTGATTTGCCGGTCCCAACCTTCATTGCGGTTGACCGCGAGAATACGCGCGCTCATCTGGGCTATGCGCTGTCTTCGCCGGTATGCACAACCGACGCTGCTCGGATTGCGCCTATGCGATATTTAGCTGCTGTGGAGTACGCATATACCGCAAAAATTCGCGCGGATTTTGCGTTTAGCGGCCCCGTGTCGAAAAATCCCCTGCATCCCCACTGGCGAGTTTGGGAGCCTGCAAATGCGCCGGTGTACGAACTGAGTTTTCTTGCGGAGTTCGTCGATCTCCCCAACAGATTGCCGCCCAGGCAGGCTGGCGTCGGTCGCAATTGCGAGCTCTTTGATCAACTACGTATTTGGGCGTATTCCTCCGTCCGCGACTTCTGGTGTCCAGGAGGACAAGGTGCATGGCAAGAGGCGGTGCATCGACAAGCTGACACCTTCAATACGTTCGCCAAGCCTTTAGGAGTGTCGGAGATTAGGGGACTTGCTCGTAGTGTGTCTCGTTATGTTTGGCGCCGCTTTACTCCTTCGGGATTTCGACAGGTGCAAGCTGAACGCGGCCGGCTTGGAGGGAGGGCTTCCGGGGCAGCTCGACTTGCCGCGAACGAGGATAAGCGCAGCAGCGCTGTGTTGATGGCGGCAGGCGGAATGAGCGTGCGTGCAATCGCCAAGGAGCTGGACGTAGGCAAGTCTACTGTAGCACGCTGGGTGTCCCACGAAGCCATGTCAGGTAACAGCGCTGATGGTGACTGAAAAGCTAGAGCTCGCTGAAAGGGCAGGGCGCCTATCCGACCACGGACGGCGAAATCGAGAAAAGTGTTCTGCGTGCAGGGCATTGGTGTCGCTGGGGATAATTCCAGTGTCGAACCCAAAATGCTCACGATCTCGCCAGGGACAGTTCAATGCCAGAACTGCCGATGGCGATGGGGATAGCTTTATCGTTGATGGTTAAGCGGCTTTGCGCTTGTCATGGAGCGCCACGACTTCAGCTTCATCTGCCAGCGCCTTGATAACGGATGGACGGGCTTCGACCCGGGCTTTGAACGCCATCAGGTGCTTCAGATGGCCGATCTCCGCGCCCGAGCGTTCGTGCCAGAAGGTGGCCCACACATAGGCATCTGCTACAGTGAACAGGTCGCCGGTCAGGTACAGGCGGCCGTCGGCCAGACGCTGGTCCAGCGTGGTGTAAGCGGTGACCAGTTTGTCACGCGTCCAGGCTGCGCCTTGTTCGGTCAACAGCTTGCGCATCAGCGGGATGTGCTTCTGCGCGATTTCGGTAGCAACGAACGTCAGCAACTGCTCGTGCTCTACGCGTTCAAACGTGCCGTGTTGTGGAATCAGGCCGGATTCAGGGTGCTGGTCGGCCAAGTAGGCGCTAACGACCACGGTCTCCGTCAGGATTTTGTCGTTGACGGCGAGCGCGGGCACATAGCCCAGGGGATTCACTTCTGCGAAGTTGTCACCGTTCGAGGTGGACTTGCCGAATACATCGAAGTGGATCAGTTCAGCATCTTTGCCGAGTTCGTTCAGTACAGCTTGAACAGCCAGGGAGCAGGTAGCGTTTGCGATATACAGTTTCATGATTTTCCTCTTGGGTTGGTTGATGTGTGTACTTTACTGACTACGAAGAAGGAAATAAACGCACCATTTGACGACAGATAGTCGCTACTGGGGCGACAATAAAACTGTGGTTATACGGGCGACAGTGCGTCGCCGCTGGCCGCCTTTATGCAGGCAACATGCATCCGTATATTTCCATGCTGTCCAGGTCGCTCCCGTGAACCTGGGCGTTTAATGGAGAATCTACATGTCAGTTGCAAGCACCCAATCGTCAGACGCGGCAGCCATCGTCCCGTTTGTCATCGATATCCCTCAGGCTGAATTGGATGAGCTGCGCCAGCGTCTCGACCATACCCGCTGGCCAGAACAGGAAACCGTCGCCGATCTTTCTCAAGGAGCGCAATTGGCGCGCGTGAAGAAATTGGTCGATTACTGGAGCAGTGAATACGACTGGCGCCAGGTCGAGGCGCGCCTAAACAACTATCCGCAGTTCAAAACCGAGATCGACGGCCTCGGCATCCACTTCATGCACATCCGTTCGCCGCACCAGAATGCCTTGCCGATGGTGATGACCCACGGCTGGCCGGGATCGATTGTGGAGTTCCTGGACGTCATCGATCCACTGGTCGATCCAACCCAGTACGGAGGGACAGCCGACCAAGCGTTCCACGTCGTGATCCCGTCGATTCCAGGCTTTGGCTTTAGCGACAAACCCGATGCAAAAGGCTGGAACCGCAACCGCATAGGCAAGGCCTGGGACACGCTGATGAAAAGGCTGGGCTACCAACGCTACGTGGCGCAAGGCGGCGATTGGGGCAGTGTTGTAACGACGGAAATGGGCCGCATCCAGCTGGATGGCTTGGCGGCGATTCACGTCAACCTGCCGTTCGTGGCGCAACTGCCATTCCCTGATAATCCGACAGCGGAAGAGCAAATCGCGATTGACCAGTGTGTGTTGTTTGCAGAAGATGGCTCGTTCTACCATCACCTGCAGACCACGCGGCCTCAAACCATCGGCTATGCGCTGGCGGACTCGCCGGTCGGCCAGGCGGCTTGGATTTACGAGAAGCTTGGCGCATGGAGCGATAACCAGGATGGGCCTGAACAGGTGTTCAGCTACGACCAGATGCTGAACAACATCATGTTCTACTGGCTCACTAACAGCGGCGCTTCATCTGCCCGCATGTACGCCGAACACCCCGGTCTGAACTTCGGCGCTGTGCCGGTCGACATCCCGGTCGCGGTCAGCGTCTTCCCGCGCGAGATTTACACGCCGCCACGCAGCTGGGCTGAACGCACGTATTCGCAGATGATCTACTGGAATCGGCCAGAAAAGGGTGGCCATTTCGCGGCGTTTGAGCAGCCGGCGACGTTTGTGAGTGAACTGCGGGCGGCATTCGCGTCAATCAGATAAGACATGCATAACGTAAAAGGGGCGCTTTTCAGCGCCCCTTTTATTATCTCATTTACGATCTCATTTTCCCGGCGCGCCGGCTTTGCCCAAGAAGCCGAACGCGGCAACAGCTGCCAACAGCGTCACGCCGGTCAGTACATGCACCAGCACCTGAAACGCATCGCCATAAGCACCAGCCAGTGCATATTGGGTCAGCTGCGGCATGGTGGCTGCGGCGCCGGCGATGTCACCTGTCGCAATCTGCTGCGACACCTGTGAAATCTGGGCAGCAGAAGCGCCAGTGCCGGAAGACAGCAGTTTCGTCAGGCTGGCGTGTGCCAATGCTGCCATCACAGCGCTGACAATCGCCAGCGTTACACCCTCGCCAGCCACCCGCGCCGTGTTGAAAATACCTGTGGCCATGCCTGCGCGGTCTTTTGGCACCACGCCCACTGCCAGCCCGTCCATCAGGCCCCATGGCATGCCGGCGCCCACGCCGATCAGCAGCATTGGCAGAATCAGGTCCAGCTTTGGAGCACCGACGCCGGCATGTCCCAGCCACTGCAGACCGGCCGCGGCAATAACAAAGCCAACACCCGAAAGAACGCCAGGCGAAACCCAGCGTGTCAGCGAGGCGACAGTTGTCGGCACAATCAGCAGCGGTGCCGACAAGGCCACCATCATCCAGCCAGCCTCCATCTCGCTCATCGCTTCCACGCCGATGAAGCGCAACGGCAGGATAATTACCAGCACGATATAGCAGTAGCAGGTACCAATCGGTAGCAACTGCACGCCGACGAAACGAGCATAACGGAACAACGACAGGTCCAGCATCGGGCGTTCGGCGCGTGATTCAACGGCGATGAAGATCAGCAGCAGCAAAGCAGACGCCATCAGTACGCCAACCACCAGCGGACTGCTCCAGCCGCTTTCCGGCGCCTGGATCACGCCGAAGGTGAACAATGCCAGCGTGCCGCTGAAGGTGATGGTACCTGGCCAATCCAGGCCTTGCGCAGATGGATCATG
Source organism: Duganella alba (assembly GCF_009674495.1). Classification (GTDB taxonomy): domain Bacteria; phylum Pseudomonadota; class Gammaproteobacteria; order Burkholderiales; family Burkholderiaceae_D; genus Rugamonas; species Rugamonas alba. Next base: position 191,240 of record NZ_WKJN01000002.1, read on the forward strand.
GGTTTCACGCATGCGTGTTAGCGCAAAGGCCAGAGCCACGGCGCCAATCGCCGCGGTCGTCAGGAAAATTGAACGCCAGCCGAACATGTCAATCAGCGCACCGGCGATGAGTGGGCCGAATGCCAGACCCAGTCCAAACGTCGTACCCAGCATGCTGAACGCGCGCGTCAACGCATGGCCTTCAAATTCCTGCGCCAGCGCCGCCGAGCCGCTGGCCAGCGCTGCTGCCGCCGCAATTCCTTGCACCGCGCGCAGCGCATCCAGCCATTCGACGGATGGGGCAAAAGCCAGCATCAGCGATAAGAGGCTGAATAATGCCATGCCACCAATGAACAGGCGCTTGCGGCCGAACTGATCCGCCAGCGCGCCGGCAGCGAGCAGCAAGCTGCCAAAGCTCAGCATGAAGGCGTTGGTGATCCACGTCAGTGCGACAGGACTGCCGCCCAGTTCGCGGCCGATAGCTGGTGTCGCCACCGCACCGCCGGAAAAGCTCAGCGGCAGAACCAGCGCCGCCATACAGATGCTCAACAGGATGAGCAATTTCCCACCGGCGGGCTCACCGGGGGAATGTTTTATTGTTTTGGTTTTCATGATTAGGTCTTGATAAGAGGAGAATCCAGTTGCTTAAGCTGGGACCAAAGCGAACATGGCAAACTGTGGTGCAGGGCTGATCCATTGCTGGACGATTTGCCAGCCGCTGCGCGCCGCCAGTGCGTCAAATGAATCAGTGCTGAATTTGTGGGAGTTCTCGGTATGCAAACTTTCGCCTTGGCTGAAGGAAAAGCGCATGCCGCCCAGCGTGACGTGCTGGTCGTGCAGGCTGACCAGGTGCATCTCCATGCGCTGCAACCCGGCGTTCCAGCGCGCCTCGTGTCGGAACGCCTGGATATCAAAATCAGCACCGAGTTCGCGGTTGATACGTTCCAGCAGATTCCGGTTAAACCCGGCTGTCACGCCGGCAGCATCATCGTAGGCGGCTAGCAGTGTGGGCACGTCTTTGAGCATATCGGCGCCAACCAGCAGCACGCTGTCCTCGCCGAGCAGAACGCGCGTGCGAAGCAAAAATTGCTGCATTTCAGCCGGGTCGAGATTGCCTATCGTCGAACCTGGAAAGAATCCGACCGCCGACTTGGCGCGCACACTTTCTGGCAACCGGAGTTCGCCCGTAAAGTCGCCGGCAATGGGGACGAAGTCCAGTGACGGGTAGCGTTGAGCCAGCCGGGCGACCGCCTGGTCAAGGGCGTCATGGCTGATCTCGATTGGTACATAGGTGCTGATTTGCGGCGCCGCATCCAGCACAATGGCGGTCTTGTCGCTGGCGCCGCTGCCGAATTCAATCAGCGCCGCACCTTTTGGGATCAGTGCCGACAGGTCAGCTGCGATCTCGCGCAACAATGCCGTTTCAGTGCGCGTCGGATAATATTCGGGCGTACGGCAAATCTCCTCAAACAGTGCCGAGCCGCGCGCATCGTACAGATACTTGGGCGATAGCGTTTTCTGCGGCGAGGACAGGCCGGCGACGACATCTGCCAGGAATTGCGGGCTGTCGTCACGCTCGTCCGCCGCGGCTGCGTCGCGCGCCAGACGGACACCCGATGCCATCCAGCGCTGTTCCGGGCGGTAGAAATTGCGATAGGATGGCCGCGTATGGCCAGGTGCAGTGATGCCGGCGCCGCCTCGCAACACCTGCTGACCTACCATGAACTTGCCGTTGTATTCGCCCACTGCGCCGGCGGCGACGCGGAAGCCTGGATAGGCGCTATGCGCACTGGCGGTCCATTGCCAGGCCACCGTATCGGCCTGTTGTAGCAGCCCGCTTCCGGCGGCGTGTTCCCATTCCGCTTCCAGCGGCAAGCGGGCATCTGCCCAGTGCGCGTACGCAGCTGCTTCGTAGTAGCTGATATGCAAAACCGGCGCATCTGCCACAACCCGACGCAACCCGGCTAGGCCCATTTGATACCAGCCATCGTGTTCCAGCTGCCAGTATTGCGGCGCCTCCCATTGCTGTTGCTGCGCGACGGCCCAGCCATCTGCCAGCCAGAGTTCAGGGCGTTGATATCCCCGATGTGCCATGAACTCCATCCACTCGCCGTTGGTGACCAACCGGTCGCTGATGTCATAAGGCGCCAACCAGACTGAGTGCTGTGGGCGCTCATTATCAAAGGAGAATCCGTCGGAACCCATCCCGATGCGCACCAGGCCACCATCGACGCGCTGCCAACGGCTGCGCCGACCAGGCACCGGCGGCGGCCAGTCGCGGTCATACACCGGCAACAATGGTGACTGGCTGAAGAGGTGTAACAGGTCCATCAGCATTAACTCTTGATGCTGCTCCTCATGGGCAATGCCGAGTTCGATCAACGCTAGCGTTGCCGGAACCGAGGTGGCCAAAATTAATTGCTGCATATGCTGGTCGACGTGCCGACGATAGGACACGATGTCGACCAGTAATGGACGGCTCAGCAAGCCGCGCTGGTGACGCGGCACACGTGGGCCCAGCGCTTCGTAATACGAGTTGAACAGCGCACCGTAGCTGACATCGAATACCCGGTAGCCCGGCAACGTCGGCTTCAGCAGCATGGTTTCGAAAAACCAGCTGGTATGCGCCAGATGCCATTTGACCGGGCTGGCATCGGACATGGATTGGAGATTGAGGTCTTCTGCTTCCAGCGATGCCACCAGCGTCTCGCTACGCTTGCGGAGGCGACGGTAGCGATCAGCCAGGTCCTGGTTCAACGGCACGGCGGTGACTGCCAGCAGCTGCTTTTCCGGGCCGTTCATAAGGTGCTCCCGTCCCAGCCGCCGCCCAGCGCACGCACCAGGTTGACTGTGGCGGCAGCCTGGCTGCCCTGCAGTTGCACGGCAGCGCGGCGTGTCTGCAGGGCGCTACGCTCGGCGTCAATCACTTCCAGATAGGTGACTGCACCTTCGTCATACTGCAACTGCGCCAGGTGAGAGGCTTTGGACGATGCCTGTCCCGCCTTGGCCTGGACGGCGGTCTGTTGTTCCAGGATGCGCAGCTCGGACAGGTTGTCCTCTACTTCGCGGAAAGCGGTCAGCACGTGCTGGCGATACTTGGCCACATCCTCCTCATACTGCGCGCGGACGCGTGCGAGCTCGCCCTTGCGCTGCCCGCCGTCGAACAGCGGCAGGCTCAGCGCCGTTCCGGCCAATGGCCCCAGCAGGAAAGTGCGTGTGCCGGCTTTGAAGAGATCGCCGAAGGAACTGCTTTCCGCTCCCATCGAACCGGTCAGGGTCAGCGATGGAAAGAAGGCGGACTTGGCGACGCCGACACGGGCGTTGGTGGCCGCCATAGCGCGCTCGGCGGCGGCAATGTCTGGACGCCTTTCGAGCAAAGAGGACGGCAGCCCGGGTGGAATACGCAGGCTGACCGGTTGTAACGGGTTGGGCGCCATCGAAAATTCGGCGGGCGATTTGCCGAGCAGGACAGCGAGGCTGTGCTCCGAGACCGCGCGCAAGCGCGACACGGTCATCGCCTCCGACCGTGCGGTTTCCAGTTCGGCCTCGGCCCGGCTCAAGTCCAGTTCGCCGATGGCGCCTTCCTTGAAGCGGACTTGCATCAGCTGCCAGGCCTGCTCGCGCAGGTCAACCGCTTGTGTCAGCACCTCGGCTTCGGCATCCAGCTCGCGCAGCGCGAAATAGTTCGCCGCCACGTCAGCTTGCAATGCCAGTTGCACCGAACGGAACAACGCTTCGCTACGTTGCGTGTCCGCCTTGGCGGCATCCACGGTGCTGGCCACCCGGCCGAACAGGTCTACTTCGTATGAAAAGCCGACCTGGGCCCGATATAGCGTTTGCGGCGCCACATTGGTTCCCGATGGTAGACCCAGCGACGCGGCCGAGGTCTTTTGCCGGGTAGCGCCGACGCCGGCGTCGATGTTCGGGAACATGCCAGCGCGGGCCGACTGGTTCAGCGCACGCGCTTCACCCACGCGCGCGGTGGCTGCCTTCAGGTCCTGGTTGGCATCCAGCGCCTGCTGCTCCAGCGCATTGAGCGCGGCATCGTTGAATATGGTCCACCATTCGCCGCGCGTCATCTCTTCAGATGGTTGGGCGGTCTTCCACGAGCCGTCCTTCCATGCCGGTGCGAGCTCTTTAAACGCCGTGGGCGCCGAAGTGTCCGGCTTTTCGTACGTTGGCGCCAGTGAGCAACCGGCCATTACGAGTAGCGCGGCAAGTAAAGTTGAGCCAGCGAACATACGTTTCATCATAGGATGGTTCATGATTTTCTCCTTATGCCGCATCGGCGGAATCAGCGAGGTGCAACTTGTGCGCTTGGGGCGCGTCCTCTGATTGGAATTTTTTACCCGACATCTTGCGCAACAAAACGTAGAAGACCGGCGTTAACACCAAGCCAAACACGGTCACGCCGATCATGCCGAAGAACACCGCGATGCCCATGGCGCGGCGCATCTCGGCGCCGGCGCCACTCGACAACACCAGCGGCACCACGCCCATGATGAAAGCAATCGATGTCATCAGGATCGGACGCAGGCGAAGACGGCTTGCTTCGATGGCTGCTTGGATGACGGTACGGCCCTGCATCTCCAGCTCGCGCGCAAATTCGACGATCAGGATCGCGTTCTTGGCGGACAAGCCCACCAGGACCATCAGGCCGATTTGCGTGAAGATGTTGTTGTCGCCGGCGGTCAGCCACACACCCATCAGCGCCGACAGAATGCTCATCGGGACGATCAGCAAGATGGACAGCGGCAAGGTCAGGCTTTCGTACTGGGCCGCCAGCACCAGGAACACCAGCAGTACGCTGATCGGGAAGACCCATAGTGCGGCATTGCCGGTCAGGATTTGCTGATAAGTCAGGTCGGTCCATTCCATCTTGATGCCCTTGGGCAGCACTTCGGCGGCGATGCGTTCGACCGCGGCCTGCGCTTCGCCGGAGGAATAGCCTGGTGCCGGGCCACCGTTGATGTCGGCAGCGTTGTAGCCGTTATAGCGCACCACGGTTTCCGGGCCGTAGGTCGGCGTCACTTTCACAACCGACGACAGCGGGACCATGTCACCATTGGCGTTACGGGTTTTCAGCAGGCCGATATCGCCGGCGTTGCTGCGGAATGGCGCATCCGCCTGGGCACGCACCTGGTACACGCGGCCGAACTTGTTGAAGTCGTTGACGTACAGCGAGCCCAGGTAGATTTGCATGGTGTCGAACACATCGGTCACCGAGACGCCCAGTTGCTTGGCCTTTTCGCGGTCCAGTTCCACATTCAACTGCGGCACGTTGATTTGGTAGCTGGAGAACATCGGGCCCAGTTCCTTGGTCTCCGCCGCACGCTTCATAAACGCTTGCGTGGCAGCGTTCAAGGCTTCGTAGCCAAGTGCGCCACGGTCCTCCAGTTGCAGCTTGAAGCCGCCGATGGTGCCCAAGCCCTGCACGGGTGGCGGCGGGAAGGTTGCGATGGCCGCACCCTTGATCGACGCACCTTTGGCATTTAGGGCGGCAGCGATATTGTCTGCTGACTCTTCCTTGCTGCGCTCGCGCGAAGGTTTGAGGATCGCAAACACCAGGCCGCTGCTGGACGAGCTGACGAAGCCGTTCACCGACAATCCCGGGAACGACGTTACGCGCGTCACGCCAGGCTGCTTCTTGGCGATCTCGCTCATTTCACGTACGACCGCTTCGGTACGGTCCAGTGACGAACCGCTTGGCAGCTGCACGATACTGACCAGGTAATCCTTGTCTTGTGCCGGCACGAAGCCGCCTGGCACCACTTTTCCCATCAACACGGCGCCGCCCAGCAGCACGCCATACAACGCCAGCATGATGAACTTGCGACCGATGAAGCGATTCACGCCTCGACCATACGACTCGGAACCACGATGGAACAATTTGTTGAAGACAGTGAAGAATGGGCCGAAGACCTTATCGATGACGCGGGTCAGCCGGTCTTTCGGCTCGTCATGGCCCTTCAACAGCAGTGCGGCCAGTGCCGGCGACAGCGTCAGCGAGTTGAACGCCGAAATCACCGTGGAAATGGCGATGGTCATCGCGAATTGCTTGTAGAACTGGCCGGTCAAGCCAGACATGAATGCCAACGGCACGAACACCGCGACCAGCGTCAGGGCAATCGCAATGATGGGCCCGCTAACTTCTTGCATCGCTTTGTACGTGGCATCGCGCGCCGACAGGCCGGACGCCATATTCCGCTCGACGTTCTCTACCACCACAATGGCGTCGTCGACCACGATACCAATGGCCAGTACCATCCCAAACAATGATAGGGCGTTGATCGTGAAGCCGAAACCGAGCAGCAGCGAGAAGGTGCCGATGATGGACACCGGCACCGCCAGCAGCGGAATCAGCGAGGCGCGCCACGATTGCAGGAAAACCACGACGACGACGACGACCAGGGCGATTGCTTCAAACAGCGTGTGCACCACTGCGTCGATACTCTCGCGCACGAAGCGGGTCGGGTCGTAGCAGATTTCGTACTTGACACCGTCCGGCATGTCTTTTTGCAGTTCGGCCATGACGGCGTTGACATCGTCCGAAATTTGCAGCGAGTTGGCGCCAGGCTGCTGGAAGATAATCATCTGCACGGCGTTTTTATTGTCCAGCAGCGCGCGCATGCCGTAATCTGCGGATGCCAGTTCGACCCGCGCCACATCGGACAGGCGCACCAAGCCGCCATCTGGCGACGTCTTCAGAACGATGTTGCGGAACTCGGTTTCGCTCTTCAAACGGCCCTGTGCATTGATGCTTAGTTGCATCGGGACGTTGGTGGCCATTGGCGCGCCGCCGACGATACCGGCTGCCACCTGAACGTTTTGTTCGCGGATGGCTTTCACCACTTCGGTGGCGGTCATGTTTTGACGCGCGACTTTTTGCGGGTCCAGCCAGACACGCATCGAATAGTCGCCAGCCCCCCACATCGCCACCTCGCCGACGCCGTTCACGCGCGCCAGTCGGTCTTTGATGTTGATCAGTGCGTAGTTGCGCAAATAGGTCAGGTCGTAGCGGTCGTTGGGCGATACGATGTTCACGCCCATGGTCAGCGTCGGCGAAGACTTTACCGTCGTCACGCCCAGCCGCTGCACATCCTCCGGCAGTCGCGGCAACGCCTGTGCTACGCGGTTTTGCACGAACTGCTGCGCCTTGTCCGGGTCGGTGCCCAGTTTGAAGGTGACGGTGGTGGCCATACTGCCGTCGCTGTTGGCTTGCGACTGCATGTACAGCATGTTTTCCACGCCATTGATCTGCTCCTCGATGGGCGAAGCCACCGTTTCTGCGATCACTTTAGGATTGGCGCCCGGATATTGGGCGCGCACGACTACCGAAGGTGGCACGACTTCCGGATACTCGCCGGTCGGTAGTAATTTCAGCGCGATGATGCCTGCCAACAGCACGACCGTCGATAACACGCCGGCAAAAATCGGCCGGTCGATAAAGAACTTTGATATGTTCACGTCGTTCTCCCTGTTCAGGCTGCGGGTTTGACCGTGGCTTGTGCCATCGGTACGTTATGCGCGCGCACACTGTCATTCGGCTTCGCACGCATCAGGCCGTTGACGACGATACGTTCGCCAGCCTGCAAGCCGCTGGTGACAATGCGCATGCCCTCGTATAGGTTGCCGGTCTTGATTTCGCGCCATTGCACCTTGTTCTGTGCATCGACTACCAGCACGAAGTTCTTCGCCTGGTCAGTGCCGATGGCTGCGTCGTCGACCAAGATGGCTGCTTCTTCCTTGGCGCCATTGACTTTGACGCGGGCATACAGGCCCGGCAGCAATGCGCCATCGGCGTTATCGAAGCGCGCACGTACTCGCAGCGTCGAGGAACCAGTGTCCATGTGGTTGTCCACCGAGACCACCGCGCCATTGCGCGAGTAGCCGGTTTCATCGGCCAAGCCCATGGTCACCGGTACCGACTTGCCTGCGCTGTGGCGCAGGTAGCGTAGGTAGGTTTGCTCGTCCACTTCAAATGAGGCATAGATCGGCGACACCGACACCAGTGTCGTTAGCAGGGGGGCGTTGGAGCCGTTGCTGACGATATTGCCGACGGTGAGCTCCGCGCGCGACACGCGACCGGCGACCGGCGCGGTGATGGCGGTATAGGACAGGTTGACGCGGGCGGCATCCAGCGCAGCGGCGGCAGCGCGGACGTTCGCCGTCGCTTCCAGTGCGGCGTTGCGTTTTTCGTCGTAATCGCGCTTGGCGATGGCATTGGATGCGATCAGCCGGCCGGCGCGTTCGGCATCGCTGGAAGCGTAGCTGGCGCGGGCTTCCGCGGCGGCCAATTGCGCTGACGCGCGGTCGACTTCGGCCTGGTAAGGCTTGGGGTCGATGGTGAACAGTGCGTCACCTTTCTTGACGATGGCGCCGTCCTGGAAATGCACGGCCACGATCTTGCCCGCCACCAGTGGTCGGATATCGACTTTGTCGACTGCTTCGAGGCGGCCGGAATAGCTCTGCCATTCGGTGATGTTTTTGGCGATGACGGTGGCGACATCCACCTCCGGTCCGGGTGCCGGCGCAGCGGCCGCGTGGGCAGTGCCCATTGGTCCCTCTTCGTGAGAAACAATGACACCGGCTGCGGCGATGGCCAGCACGGCGCCGACGACAACAGCGGCCCGTTTACGAATTGCGTTCATGAGAATCTCCTTGGGAATCAAATTGGTTGGGGTGAGAAGGAATTGGGGAGGTCCGACATCGCAGCAGATCGGCCAGCTCGTGGACGTAGCTGTCATGGGCGCCCATGTCATGCAGCGCTGATTGCAGCTGGCATACGTAATCGGCATTGCTGCCCAGCGGGCCATGGGCTGCGGCGACCATCGGCGCGATCTGATGGGCCGATATGTCGGCTTCGTATTGCGGGCTGGATGGATCGGCGACGAACACGATGGCCATGACAGTACGGCCGTCGTCCAGCGTCACCGGAGCCCAGGAGGGGGCATATGAACCGGTGACCATTTCGCGTATCCACATCATTCGCAGTTCGTCCATGGCGTTGGCATCGTCCAGGCGGAACGCCAGGCCTTGCGTGGCGCCGCCCGGTTCGACGGCCAGCATGCGGCCCGGTGTCTCAGGACGAGCGCGGCCGGCGACGATGCGTACGCAGAAGCTGCGGTGCCAGCCGATCAACGTGGCATGACGGCGCTCCGCAAATTCCAGCATGGGGTTCCAGATCAGCGAGCCGTAGGCGAAGACCCAAACGGCGCCGTCCTGCGGCCTGGCGCGCAGCGTGTCAGCCATCGACTGTTCGATGCGTTCGGTGCTCCAGCGGAGCTGAGGCGGCAAGGTGTCGAAGCTGTCGAGATATGCACCGGAGATGATCGACTGACGGGTAAGCATGATGAGCTCGCATTGGTGAGAATGGAGCGGAGTATGACTAAAGAACTCGTCGCGATAAACGCACTAAAATGATTTTCTTTGTCGCTTTAGGAGCGACAATTAAACAGGGCGAATGACGCCTGAATTGCGCTAAACTGAGCGTATTCTTCGTTTTTGACAGTCCGGGAGCCACAATGCAGGAAATTGTCGAAGCATCCATTCAAGACATCACTGCCTTCACAGCCGTGGCGCAAAGCGGTAGCTTTACCCGCGCCGCGGAGGATTTGGGTAGCAACAAATCGAATGTCGGCAAAGCGGTCCAGCGTCTCGAGAAGCATCTCGGAACCCGGCTGTTCCAGCGGACTACGCGTGCTGTCAGGCTGACCGAAGAAGGCATGGCCTACCTCAAGGCGGCGACCAGCGCGCTCAACACTTTGCGGGAAGCTGGGCAGGCACTGGCGGCAAGTCGCGCCGAGCCCGTAGGGCGGGTACGCATCGATTTACCGGCGGGTTTCGGCCGGTTGCTGCTGCCTTCGTTACAAAAATTGAGGGAGCGCTATCCCAAGCTGGTTTTGGAACTGGCGCTCACTGACAGGATGTCCGATCCAGTATCGGAAGGCTGGGATATCATCGTCCGCATCGGCGAGCTGCCCAGCGATAGCGAACTGACAGTGCGTAAGCTGTGCGACACCAAGCAGGCCTTGTATGCTTCGCCGGACTATCTCGCCAGGCGAAGCACCATCAAATCCATCGCCGATCTGAACTCACATGACGCGCTGGTGTTTCGCAGCCAGGCCTCCGGGCGCTTGCGTGATTGGGAACTGCGCGACGGTGACCAGACCCGCAGTTTCATCCCCACGCCGGTGCTGATCCTCTCGGATGGCCAGGCGCTTGTTGAAGCGATACAGCTGGGACTGGGCGTCGCCCACATCCTTGACCGGGTCGCGTTGCCGCACGTTAAAGCCGGTCGTTTGGTGCACGTTCTGCCAGAAGCCGACGTCCCTGGCCCGCCGGTGCATGCCATCATTCCGCTGGGCGCCAAGATGACAGCCAAGACTCGAGCCGTGCTGAACTATCTGGTCGATGAACTCGCAGTATCCAACTGAATGGAATCGACACGCTCGGGATAAAACGCCACATGACCCTGAATAGCCGCGACGGCGACGTATGGGTGCAGATAGAACCATACGGCGTTGCTGACGTGGTGGCCGCCAACCTCGATATCGTAGTAGCTGCAATCGCCCTTGTATGGACAGTAAGTGACGTGTGCGGATGGTCGCAAAATGGCTTGGTCGACATCCTGCCTCGGGATATAAAACACAGGTGTGAGTGCTGCCTCTTGCAGGACTAACGCCGATGTGGTTTTGGCTAGAACGTGACTATTTAATCTGACCACTACTTCGCCATGCACCGGCTTGACATCGATTGGGTGAGCGGGACTTGGTAGCTTAATGATTTTTTCCTGCATTTCTCTTCCTTTCGTTTATAAAAAAAGCACGCCGTAACGGCGTGGAGCGCGGCGCACGTGAGCAGTAGGGATGGATGTGCGAGATTGGACGCGCTCCAAGTAACTGCGGAAATACTTGCTATCACACCGACTAAAATTCCTAAGATAGCTGCTCCGACTGCGTATCGCTTGTACTCTTCCGGGACAGCTTTAATCGAGATTGCGAGCGCAGCGGGGAACAGCACTGGGTGGAGTAGTGCTGTAGTCAGCCTGGCAAATATCAGCAAGGATGAGTATGACGATAGCCCGACAATAACGTCGCATCCAGATAGCAAGAATAAGCAAGCAGCGAGCAGTTTTTCGCGTTCCACTGAGGCAGAAAGCACAACCAGCACCGGGCCTGCAAACGCGACCGAAAGTGGAAATATACCCATCAACGGCTTGCCAATCCAAGGCAGCAGATTAAACAGTCCGCACATTGTCGTGTAGAACGCGAAGCCTGCTGCAACGAGTAACAATCGTGGGGTGTGTATTTTCATGGCCGGAAAAATCCTACTGGCGCATCTTGGTGGAATACTAAACAGTCGCCAGTAGGCGATGCTGTGCGACGAGCATCGCTTCGTCTTTCAGCGCTTTTTGCAATGAAGGGCGCGCCTCCATGTGCACCTTGTATGCCATTAAGTAGCTCAGGTGGCCGATCTTTACGCCGGAGCGCGCATGCCACCACGTACCGAACACATATGCGTCTGCGACGGTGAACTGCTCACCAGTGAGAAAGGGGCGGCCGTCAAACAAGCGTTGGTTTAGCAGACCGTACGCGGTCTGGAGCTTGTGTCTTCCCCACGTGGTCCCTTCTTCAGTCATTAACCGATGTATCAAGGGGATGTGCTTCTGGGCGATCTCGGTAGACAAGAAACTAAGCAACTGGTCGAACTTCGTGCGTTTCAGGGTACCCGGCGTTGGAGCCAAGTCTGAATCAGGATGCTGATCTGCCAAATAAGTGGAGATCACCACGGTTTCCGTCAGAATGTCCTGTTGTGGATTGTCTAGCACCAGCGCGGGCACGTAAGCCAGAGGATTAATATCCAAAAAATTGTCGCGGCTTGAAGTCGTTTTGGCGAACACGTCGTAGTGAATTAGTTCAAGACCGAGGCCAAGTTCGTTGGCAACGATTTGGACAGTCCGCGAACAGGTGTCGTGAGCTATATACAGTTTGGGCATGATGATTTTCCTCGTGTCGTTACGCTCTACGTGAACGATTAGGGAAGTCTATGCCCAGCGGCACCGCTGATAAACTGTTGAACGAGCGATGCACTGTCGCTCGCAATTCGCCAATATCAAGGAATAGCTTTGAGCGATGGAAACGGCTTTGGATTGATGCTGTGTCCAGGCTGTCGTTGGCTGTCTGCCTGCACCAATCGAACCCATGCCATTCGGTGGCAGGGGCTCTGCTGTATTACATCATCGAAATCGACAATTCGGTCGCCGAGGGAGTCCTCGGCGGTGTGGCCATTGGTTGTTCGCCAAGCCGTTGGGAGTGTCGGAGATTAGAGGACTTGCTCGTAGTGTGTCTCGCTACGTTTGGCGCCGGTTTACCCCTTCGGGATTTCGACAGGTTCAAGCGGAACGCGGCCGGCTTGGAGGGAAGGCTTCAGGGGCAGCGCGACTTGTCGCGAACGAGGATAAACGCAGCAGCGCTGTGTTAATGGCTGCACGTGGAATGAGCGTGCGTGCAATCGCCAAGGAGCTGGACGTAGGCAAGTCCACTGTAGCACGCTGGGTGTCCCACGAAGCCATGTCAGGTAACAGCGCTGATGGAGAGTGAAATCATTGTAGCGCTTCGTAAACGCGGGGCAGGGTCTACGCCGACAGTGCCCAAAAACCGATGTCAAATCTATCAGGAGTGCGGGGGCGGTAGCTGCGGGACTCTGAAGGTGTTGAACGCTTACGCGCCTATTGCGTGGTGAAAACGTCCCACGAAGCCATATCAGGTAACAGCGCTTTGGACGTGAGGCACATACCAGGGCATGGCGACTGAAGCGCACTTTAGCAAAGCAGTCAACGCCTAGCGCGTCAGAACACGACCAGTCCTACCAGGAGGCCGATGGCCTCTCAACGATATTGTGAATTATTCAATACGCTGGTTTGCTCTGTGCAGGTGGCCCCCAACGATACCTTTTTGGCTCGTGCTTCCGATGGTTAATACGGTCAAGGGCCATAAATACCTTATCCTGGAATTCGTCATTGCCAAGGCGCGGCTGCTGGGGTTGCAACTCCCTGATACGCCGACTATTCCGGCTTCGGGCATTACCTAGAGCTGGTCACGGCCGGTTCGCAGCTAGTTGGGTACCCAGTCAGTCAGTGAAGACCATCAAACCTATTCTTCAAAACCGGGGATGACCGACCTTCGCATAGTCACGTCACCCGGAAAGTACGGCGGGAGCGCTTCAGGGTTGCGCTTCAGGGCCAGTTGTACAAACTGTTCATCGCCGCTCTCAATGAACACGTGCTTGAACTCGGTAATACCCAGCGACTTCACACGGTCGCGGTCAAATGCGAAACCTGCTTTGAAAGAGATATAGCGCATGAGTAAGCTATACAAGGGATAACCAATCTCCGCCTGCACTGCTGTTGCCTTTTCTCTCCAAAGTTGTGTCTCGTGCAGGTTTGGTATCGAATAAGCGAGCTCGAGTAAGTCTTTCTTCTTCGCTTTAGGAGGCACGCTCACAGCGTGCGACTCGATGAACTCTTTCAGGTCCACGACCTTTAGATCGTTCAGTACCTGCTCGGCAGTCAAGACGATGGTCCTATCGATTGGTACGGCAAGACCGGGCTGAAAGCGCAGAGGCTTCTGTCCCATCTTTCTGTAGGTCTTGTCCCAGTATTCGTACTCGGACCACGACCAAGAGCGTGCGGAAAAATATCGGCTGAAAATGGGCTTGTGATAGCGTCCCATGTTCAGGTGCCCACCGTCGCCATCGACGATGAACCGCAGCATTGCATCCATTTCTTCGGGCGTGAAGCCATCGACATCCGCCATAACATCATAGAAGACCGTCTCGTAAGCGCTGGACATCTTCGGTTCGGCACTGACGGTCGGCATGCGCCCCGGCTTCAGTTGAGGAGTTGGCTCTTCCTTCTTCCTCGAAAGGAAACTGAACAGTCCCATTACTTGGAGTCTTTCTATCGCGGCTTAAGCAGGCTAACGCCAGGGCACTAGGTTGAGGTTAGTGCGAAGGCCTGACCAACGTCGGGAGAGCCTTGTGATACTCGGCTTCGTCTCCGATGACGGACACATATGCCTTGGCGACGTCTTGCGTTTTGTAGTCGACCTCGACCAGAAGAACTTGGTGGTAAATACTGTCAACCCGCAGAATATCGTACTGACGTGGCAGGATATTCAGAAAAATCGGACCGGCAATAAGTGCCTGAGTCCCAATTTCGTAGATGCCCACGCGTGGGCAACTGGCGATGTCTTTATCTGTCATGGTTTCACCATAAAATTTGCGGAACGGACATCATACCCGCTTACTGACGGCTTTCCGCAATCGGGCATTGCCTGCGTGGATGTCAACAGCTTTTGCCTTCGAATTACAGCAGCTAAGCCCGATGCATTAGGCGGTCCAGGATGGTCGTGGCTATGGTATTGTTGACGAGGGACTTGCACCATTCCTGCACGACCCGGTTGAAGGTAACTGTGCCTCAGTTCGTAATACTGCGTGCAGCAGCGCCTTGGTGTGGAGGTCGTGATGTCCGCCTGCTGTTCGTACAGGCGAACCAGCACGCGGCCGCCGAGCCGGGCCGGCCGCGCGGCATAGTTGCTGTGGTCGACGCCGATGCCGGTGTCGTCGGCGACGGTGCGCTCGCACTCAGTGGAGTAGCGGAAGCCCGCAAGCGCTAAGGGCTTCAGGCGGGTGCGCTCCCCTTGGAACACGGCCTCGACCTACCGGTGGCGCTGCCGTGGATGCGCTTCGCGGCCCACTTGTTTTCCCACTGCTCCAGGAAGGCATTCTGCATCCTCGATGCTCTCAAAGCGGCGGCCCTTAAGCGTGGTGCTCTGGGTGTGCTGGATCGAGTTCTCGACGATGCCCTTGCGGTCCAGGTTCCGCAACCTCGCCGGGACATCGACGACGCTGTAGTGGGCGAGCATGTTTAGTAGACGGGGTTCAGTTCGGGTTCACACAGGTCGGATTTGATGACGCCTCTTTGAGGTTGTCGAGGACGACGTAGACGCAGCAGCCGCCGGAGTAACACCAATCATGCTCGAGCAGCCGTGCCCAAGCCTGCTAGCTTGATTCCCACAAGCCACGCCTGAAGTTTCGCTGCGAGTAGGGCAGTATCGCCACGAACACCCTGGGACGCCGTAGCGATTGAGACATGGAACGCAAGTGATGGCGCCCTAGCCGTAATCGACTTGCACCTCGTCGCTAGGGCCGAACTCCAGTCGGTCGAGCTGTTCCTGTTTTTGGGCCTCCACGCTGTCGTCGAATCGCTTGACACTGTTGTCGCCGGCGGTGCAGCCGAAGCGGTCCACCATGTCCTGGTAGAGGGCAGGGTAGCTGCGGCGCAGGGCAACTACATGGTGATGAAAGTCCAATGCGGCTCGCACACCGATGTACACGTGTCCTGCTTGGCCGGTGGCCGGGGTGGGTAACTTGGACGGCCGGGACGGCGCCCATCCCCGGGAAATTTGAATCGCTCCCGGCAGCGTGCAATGACACGATGCGGATGGTGTTCGGGAGGCTGGAAAGCATCGTGAGTGGATGCTCGACGAAAGTAGGGGGAACTTCAATTCCGAACTAGCGTTAGTGTTGATCGCGATAAGGCGGGCACACGGACGGTGCCCCGTCTTGCCTATCGCTGGGTTAACATCCCTGGTCCAGGCCCGCTCATGACGAGGTAGCATATGCGAGTCATCCGACCTTATTGTTTTACGCATTTCAGTAACGTCGGACAGCTCGACCATGCTGCATGACTCTACTCTAACGTCGGACAGGTCGAGCACCCTACGTTCGATCTTTGCAAAAACTCGTACCCTCGAGTGTGTAGCCAGAGGGCCCGGCGCCCCGTCAGCGAACTGGGCACCGCTCCCGATGCTGAGCGTTTTAACTTCCCTCCCCTACGACCCCGGCAGGCAAGGGCCATTCCCCAAGGACCCTTAGCGACCCATTTGCTGGCGCAATTTTGAGGCCCGGAAGGCGTGGATTTCAACGTTCCAGTGGCACGTCGAACCGCATTCTTTGCGCGGTGCTGCAGCTGTTTCGCGAGGCGTTCTTGAGCGTAGGCCGCTTCCGAAGTGAGCGACCCGGCATCGCGAATTGCTGTCGTTCGGTTCCGCTTTGGCGAGCTGCCATTATGCCTCTGAGCGTTGTTCATTCTCATTCCGCAGCAAGTGATTCGTGCTAGTTTTTGAGCGCATTCCATGGCCTTTCCGATCCCAGCAAAGCACCCTAGCCAGATGGGCGGACCTACACATTAAGGGGCTTGTAACTCCGCGTTTTTTGCGTCTACCTTGCACTCATTGCGCTGATGTTTATACGCATCCGAGACCAGTGCGGCGTGTAGGTATGCGCTCTTTTTTCAGCGCTAGGGTGTGAGAAATTGACGGTCGCGTCGAGGCAAGACGTTCAGCACGAAAGTTTGGTGTCCCGCCTCGGCGCCTTGGTTGGACATAGCTATCACCCATACATTTTTGGGCCTTGAGGGAACCCTTCCGAACAGTGGAAAACGTATCGCATTTCTTCCCAGGTATATGGCTGAGCGTCTCGTCGGTTGATGTCTCCGAAGGTCGTCAAAACGGCGCCTTACGAATGCGCTGCGCAGCGCAAATCCTTGGGGTCTAGGCCATTCCGAAAAGCGCCTTGAGCTGGAATTCGAAGGTCTCATCTCCGACATTGGAGCAGGAAATTTGCGCGCGGCGTGCGCTGTACCACGTCAACGTTTGGCGCTTTGATTTGCGCATCTAGCGAGGCATTTCGGAGCGCTCGCCGCCTCTGACCGACGGGGGCCGCATGGCGGTCCCCTTCGATCATATGCTCTGCGCTAGCAAGGGTTTAGGGAGGTGTCGTTGAGGCTCGACGCTGGCTTGGCGTCTCGTCGAACAACGACCGCAAAGGGCATTAACACGGCCCGGCCTTGGTCCAGGATTGCGCATCCACCGGGGAGATAGGGAAGCATTTTTGATGGCAGACGTAATGCTTGTTTGTGCCATCAGGTCGCTCGAACGAGGCCGCTTTGTGGCATCTAGCAGGCCTAGGGGAAATTTGCCAGCTTGCCAATTTGGTTGCTCAACTTTGCGCCTCAAAAATTGTTGTGCAGGCGAAGCGCGCAGCTTGGAGGTGTGGCGCCCCGGGCGCCCTGGTTGGGCTTGGACTGAGCCAGGTCGACTGATGGAGCTACTCAACTGGAAGAGTGGAACTGAGCTGCGGACATAGACGTCATTGCTCTGGCTCTCAACTTTCTTGGCGTGGGAGGTTAAGGATTCGTCGATTGGTCAGGTTGCTCGTTACGTCGGCTGGTACAGCGAGAAAGAAGGCACGGCGCCGCGTGCGATTCTGGTCGCCAGCGGCTTTCCGCAACCCGTGCGTTGGGCGGCAAAGGCCATTCCAGGGCTGCGTCTGGTAACGTATCGAGTGCAGTTCAATTTCGAAGAGGCAACGGTGTCGGTATAAGAAAAGCCCGTAAGCAAGGGCAGCGGGGACTTATGTTGATGCGTAGCTGCATTGATTCAAATATTCAGCTGCTTAACCCGCGTTTGTCCGAAATCCCTTTTCGCGCCCTCTCTCCGGTTCTTAGCCGGCGATATTCCCCGGGGAACGTGTGCTGATGTGCGCTGGCTGAATCGATCAAACAAGCTCTGGAGTGGGATAGGCGGATGTTTTTCTGGATGACTTGATGAAAATGCTGGCCGCGCTTCGCGATCTTTGCCGCGCCGCGATTTGCTTATTGTACGTTGGTGTTGGCTCGTGGTAGCCTCAAGTCGAATTGAAAAACGGATATCGGAACTTACATCAATCTTCGGAGGCATCCATGATGACGACAGTGACTGTCGGTTCGGGAGGACGAATTACGTTACCCAAAAAGCTCCGGCTTCAGCTAGGTCTGGTCGCTGGTGCTCACCTAACTTTCTCTCAGCTTGATGATGGTCGTTTCGTCGTGCGTGTAAAGAAGCCCGTTTCAAGCTTGGCGGGCATGCTGACGAGAGCTGACCAACCCGCTGTTTCAGTCGAGGAGATGCGTCGGTAAATCGAGTCGCTGGAAGAGCTACTGTCGCTGAGTCGCCAGCCACCTCGGTGACAGCGATGCGACATCTTGCTTTCCCGGTGGAAATAATATATTGTGGCATCGTGAACTTTTGTTCTGGGGCTTCGTTGAAGCCAATGATGAGCTGAAAGAGCTGCCCATGAGCTAGCTCGCAGCCAGGTCTGATCAAATTATTGGAGCCGGTAAAGGCCGGCGTTGTGCTGGCCTTTTGAAACCGGGTATCCGAATTTTCTCAGAAATGGTCAGCAAACTCATGAAAAATCCTGCCAAAACTCCTAAATTTACTCTCATCCAAGGCGGAAAATCCGCAGTGATCTCCGAGGCCGCGGAACCTTTCGCTAGCTACTTCCATTCGCCGGGTAATTCGCCGTCCGCATTTGAGTCAAATCGTCTGCGCCGTGCGATTTTAGGTCTGCGTGTCGCAGAAGTTGGCCAAACTGTCGAAGACATCTTGCAAGAAATTAGCGACAAGCTTGACACCGGTGAAGACTACGACTTCTCCAGGGTTATGTTCATTAAGGATCGTCTCGAGTTGTATGGCCTCCGGTTCTGCCTGGCTCGACCAGAAATGAATTTGGTTCGAGAAGGTTATTTGATGCTCGCCTGGCCTGATCGATTGCTTCGGAAGCATCCAGAATTGGCTGGACTCCATCCGCTGGCGCACCAGTCACTTACGCTCGGTTAGCGTGTCGATGGATTTTTCGCTGGTGGAAAGACGGGGGCCGGCGCAGCGGAATCGCTGCGAAACGTCTCAGTCCCTTCTGCCGTATCTCATTCCATTCCGCCAGGCGCAGCATCAAATCGAGAGTAGGCATTGAATTTCGATGCCTATAATTCCGCTCGCGCGAGGGTCGCTAGAACAGGTCCGCCTGCATTGGCGATGTCAGGATCAAAGTTTTCTCTGGCTGCGTTTCTGGTTGTGCCTTCTGGGGCAAGTTGGTTTTCGGTGCGGGATAGGCGTTCAACTCTTCTGGGCGCCACAGCTCAATCAATGCCCTGGCAAACTCTGGATTTTTCGAGCTTAGCCAGTCGTCATAGTGCTCTGGTCTCAGGATCGCGACGGCACGCTTCTCTTCGTTCGGCCGATGGAACCGGCGCAGCAGCGGATGCTCGTCCGCATTAAGCGTGAAGTGCGTGAAAGCGTTTGATATGGTGCCGTCCTCTTCTTCCCACGTGCGCCACATCCCGGGTAGTCCGAATGGTCCTTCGCCGGCGAGCCCCAAGGCCCAGCGTTCATGGATACCGGTTTCCCAGTTCGGTTCGAATACTTTCTGTGCCGGCACAATACACAACTGCTGGGAAAGCCAAAATCGTTTGTAGTTCACCTTGGAGCCGACTTCTTCAGCACGTGCGTTCATAGTTTCCATCGTGATGCGTTTGAGCTTCGGCGCTTTTTTTCCGGCAGCAACCGCCAGGTCGACTTTTGCCTGCTCCTCCTTCGTCAACCGCTGGAACGGCCGGTGGCGTTGGGGGACGAACCCGTAACTGCCGAGTTTTAGCACGCGGCGCCCTTGCTCATCATGAACGATGAACGGCGCTTGGTAGTCGCGGTAGATTTCCTCGCGCCAGTCTTCGCCCAGTTCCATCGGTGTGCGAAACCAATCGAAGGCCATTTGACGGCTGACGGTTATGTAGTTGACGCACATTTGTGATCCTAACTCGCTGTGATTCGGACCAATTTACCATATGAACCGCCCCGTCTTGCGCCGACTTTTGGACGATGGCAGGTCCACAGTGAATTTTCACCCACATCAGTTGTTCCGGAAGCCGAGACCGTGTGGTGATGCCATTGCTTCAGTTGCTAAATAACGTCGTGCCGCGGTCTGTTTCACGTTCATTGTGGGTCAACGTACCCTCCGTAAAAAACGTGACACAGTACCCTCCGTCCACCGCAGTAGCATCGTCATTGAAACAATCAATTCTCCAGCTCCATTTTCCCAAAAAAATAACGAGAAGACACCATGGATAGCGCTCAGATCGAAATTCGACGCCAACACCCGCAGTCGGATTCAACCTTTAAAGCATTGCAGAGTACCATCTGCAGCATGCCGGCCCAGGTCTTATATCAATCGACGCGGCGATCATTATTGGCTCAAGCTCTTCGTATCACGAGATCGAGCCACGCGGCCGAAGAAATTGTGCAAGACGTATTCACATACGCTTGGCAGAACAGCGAAAATTACGATCCGCATCTGAGCGCTTTTCGCACGTGGCTATCAATGCTGTGCCGCAGCCGTTCGATTGATTACCTGCGCTCTGAGAAGCCTCACGAGAATTCGCCGGATTCCACATGTGAGCTGGATTTAGCTCCGGATCATAGTCCGGGCCCGGAAGCTTTACACGCTAGTTCGGCGCTGAAGAGTTCAATCACGGCGGCGCTGCTATTACTACCTGCTCGGTACCGCCAGGTATTGAGTCTCCATTATTTTTCCGAATTGTCTCACCTTGAAATTTCGGCTCTGGTAGGTATGCCCGTAGGTACCGTCAAGACAAATATTCGCCGCGGCAAGACTTTGTTAGCGGCTGACCAATGCCTCAGCTCATTTCATTGTCACCGTTAGCTCTGGCATCACCTTACGTGCCAGTTATCCCAGTACACAACAGTTGAAAAAAGTCGGTAGGAATGGCGATACGCTCGGGATAGGCGAGGTTCGTCCTTCGTAATTTCTCGAAGGCGCGGCTGACTAAGTTAGTCGTCGTACAGAGGATGCCTGGACGTCAGTACATAGTGGCAGCTCGCCGCTTCTTGCAGCGCTCTAAGTCAGTTCAGGTACTGGCCTACGTCTACAACCTCTCCAAAGGAAAGCACATGAAAGCCCTCGTTTACAACGGCCCGCGCGACGTGCAGGTCAAGGAAATGCCCGATGCAAAAATTGAGAAGGAAACGGACGTCCTAGTTCGCATTACCACCACAAACATCTGTGGCTCGGACCTGCACATGTATGAAGGTCGTACTGATATGGAGAGCGGCCGAATCCTCGGTCACGAAAATCTAGGCGAGGTCATTGCAGTAGGTAAGGCCGTAGATCGCATCAAAGTGGGCGATATCGTCTGCTTGCCATTCAACATCGGATGCGGTTTTTGCGCAAACTGCGAACGCGGCTTGTCGGGCTTTTGCCTGACCGTAAATCCAGGCACCGCAGGCGGCGCCTACGGCTTTGCTGGCATGGGCCCTTACAGTGGTGGACAGGCGGAACTACTGCGCGTTCCTTACGGCGACTACAATTGCTTGGTGCTGCCTGAGGACGCGAAGGAGAAAGAAAACGACTATGTCATGCTCTCGGACATTTTCCCCACCGGCTACCACGCGACCGAGCTGGCCGGCGTGAAGCCTGGCCAGACCGTGGTCATCTATGGCGCAGGCCCTGTTGGCCTGATGGCCGCGACCTCTGCATTCATTAAAGGTGCCAGCCAAGTGTTCGTTGTCGATAGCCACAAAGATCGTCTGCAGCTCGCTGAGAAGATCGGTGCGACGCCCATTGATGACACCGAAGGCGACGGCGTTGAGCGCGTGCTAGAACTGACAAAGGGCCAGGGGGCCGATTGCGGTTGCGAATGTGTGGGCTACCAGTGTTGCGACCGCCACGGTAAAGAAGTGCCGAACTTGACGATGAACAATCTGGTTCAGACGGTGAAGGCGACGGGCACCATTGGCACAGTTGGAGTTTTCCTTCCTAAGGACCCGGGCGCTCAAGACGACCTGGCTAAGGAAGGCAAACTGGCATTCGACTTTGGCCAGTTTTGGTTTAAGGGGCAGAGGATCGGCACCGGGCAAGCAAACGTGAAGGCCTACAACCGGATGCTCTCGAATCTCATCCACGTAGGTAAGGCGAAACCGTCCATGATCGTGTCACACGAACTCTCATTGGAGCAGGCACCGGAGGCCTACGAGAATTTTGATGCTCGCAAAAAGGGTTGGACTAAAGTCATTCTGAAGCCGGGCAAGTAATAGCAGGTCGCAAGCAACGACATCTAGGGGCCTGCCCATGGCAGGCCCAACAAAAATCGCTACTAGGCAAAGCGGCTCAATGTTTTAAGAGATATCGGTCGTAAAGCGATTGTGCGAATACTTTGAGATCATCAGATTCAAATACAATTGAACCCCAGGTAATTTCCAAGCGAAAGGTCCCTGTACCTTTAAGCACACCGCTAACCGTTGACCCTTGTTTGTGGTCGTCACGGCGCGAGAACTCGTGATTTGCTATCTCGAGAAGCTCCTGCAACGTTACCGCTATTTTGTCGTGCATGGCCGTATCAGAAAGGTGTAATCAAAGCATTGTTGCATTGAGGACTGTTATTTGCAAGAACGATTGGCGTTTTCCGGAGAAGGGTGAAGCCTGTCCTGGACAGCTAATTTTTGCAAGCATTAGGAGCAATTAAAGTGAATTTGAAGTAGAATCCGGAAATCTTGTCACGGCCCATTTCCGCCCGTAACATCAATTTCGGCCTTACCTTCGCCGTGTTAGACAGCTAATCGCTGTTTACAATGGATGAATATGGCATCTCAATATCCCCCCAAACGTGTTTTGATTGTCGACGACAATCGCGACGCTGCGGACCTAACCGCCGAATTGCTGGGATTACACGGTCATGTTACAGCCACCGCGTACGGCGGACGCGAAGGTATTAATCGCGCCGTTGAATTTGTTCCCGACGTGGTCCTGCTGGATTTGGGTATGCCAGTAGTCGACGGCTTCGCGGTAGCAATTGCACTGCGCCAAATACGAGCCCTAGACCGAGCGGTGTTGGTCGCTTACACGGCATGGAATGATACTGCTACCCGAAACCGCACCATAGCCAGCGGATTTGACAGCCATGTGGTCAAGCCGGCCAAGCTGGAGATGATCCTAGATATGGTTGACCGCACACGACGAGACGACATGTAAGGGGAGAGTGGTTCTACAGGAGTGTTTCTTGCTGGCGACTCGTTTAAGAATAAACCGGTAAGATCGATCTATCTAAATGGCTGCTGTCGCTCCACGTCTGTCAGAACTCAACGCTTCGCATTTCCGATCTCTGGTTACGCAAATCAGTCCGTCGTCGTTCGAGGCTGCGCAACAACTTTCGGATATTCAAGAGTTAGTTTGGTTAGCTCACACTGTCAACCTGATTTCGCAGGAAGAACATGGGAAGCTGCTCGATCAAATCAGGCAAAGGCTGTCCCTTCATAAATCATTTCCTGGCTATCCCTCTGGCAGCGTTACACTCTCGTCAGTGAGCGCCGTTCCACAAAACCTGCATTCTTCATTCGATAAATAAATGAAGTTGCGGTGTCGGACGATACCACATCGATAGTGCCGCCATGGGACTTGGCAATCAAGTTCTGTCATGGGCCACCATTGCCGCCGACGGCCGCGTACACTTGGCCGGTGGCATAGCTTGACTCGTTGGACGCCAGCAGCACATACACCGCCGCCAACTCGGCCGGTTGGCCTGGCCGCTTCATCGGTGTATCGGCACCGAATTCTGGCAGTTTGTCCGGCGGCTGGCCGCCTGTCACCTGCAAGGGGGTCCAGAAAGGCCCCGGCGCCACCGCGTTGACGCGGATACCCTTCGACGCAAGCTGCTTTGCAAGGCCCTTGGTGAAGATCATGATGGCGCCTTTGGTTGCGGCGTAGTCGATGATGTTTTCGCCTGGGTTGTAGGCATTGACCGATGCGGTATTGATGATGGTAGCGCCAGGCTTGAGCAATGGCACCGCGGCCTTGGTGATCCAGAACATCGCATACACGTTAGTTTTGAAGGTTTCGTCGAATTGCGCGGTAGTGATATCGAGAATGGAGTCACGCGAGAACTGCCGCGCAGCGTTGTTAACCAGGATATCCAGACCGCCCAATTCGCGAGCCGCATCTGCCACCAGTTTTTTGCAAAAGGCCTCGTCCTTGATATCGCCGGGAATGGCGACCGCCTTGCGGCCAGCTGCGCGTATCAGCGCCACGACCTCACGTGCATCAGCTTCCTCGGCTGGCAAATAATTGATAGCGACGTCCGCTCCTTCTCGTGCATAGGCGATAGCTGCGGCGCGGCCAATGCCTGAATCGCCCCCGGTCAGCAGCGCCTTGCGTCCATTTAGTCTCCCCGAGCCTTTGTAGCTGGTCTCTCCATGATCGGGGCGTGGGTTCATCTTGCTTGTCAGGCCCGGCCATGGTTGCTGTTGGGTGGGAAATGGCGGAGCCGGGTAGGCTGTGACCGGATTTTCAAGCGGAATAGCAGCGCTCGCAGAGCTCGTGTTCTGTTGCGCACCGACCGGAGCTATTGCGGCGCCAAGAAAACCAGTTGCCGCGGCTCCAACCAACGCGCGGCGGGAGGAGTTGGGATTATCCATCTTTATTCCTTTCACATGAGTTGAAGGTTTCATCTTTCTGTGTTTTTGAATCACCGACTGTGCGGCATTTCGCATACAGCAAATGCACAAAAAAGTATCCTGAAAATTCATTGAACAGGAGAATGCCATGCCAACAGGTGCCAGTCCGAAGCGAGAACGCGAATACAAAAAGATCGAACGAAAGTTCAAAAAAGAAGGACGTTATAAAGGGCGAGAGGAGGAGGTTGCCTCACGAATCGTAAACAAACAGCGAGCCGCAGCCGGCGAGACAAAAAAGCACGCCCATAAGCCGCCGAGCAGGTCAGCATCCAGGCGCAAAAGCAGAAGCTCCCGATCAACATCGCGTCGCCGACAAGCATCGTGATCGCTATGAATCAGGCCTCGCAGGAAAATACACTGAAAGAACAGATGCGCAACGTCTTGGAGGAGGCGCGCATGGTACTGCCGGGAATACAGGCGTTGTTTGGGTTTCAGGCAATCGCCGTGTTCAATCAGCGTTTTGTTGAGCTTAGTACTAGCGCACAAATGCTGCACCTTGCGGCGCTCATTTCGGTTGTTATTGCTGTGGGCTTGGTGATGATGCCTGCCGCCTGGCACCGGATAGTCGAGCCAAGGCAAGTCTCGGAAACCACCATATCCGTGTCGTCCAAGTTGATTACGTCAGCGCTGCTGCCACTCGCCGTCGGTATCGCTCTGGATATTTATGTCGTGTTTCTGACAGTCAGCGATTCTGTTTTATTCAGCAGTGCGTGTGCGATAACTACGTTTCTGTTGTTACTGTCGTTATGGTTCGTTATTCCGCTTCGGCGCCGAGTTGACAAGCATCCCGAGCAATCATCCCGACATCAGGATGATGCTATTCCGACGCCGAGGCACTGAACCGCACGAGAAAGCCGTCCCGAAAATGCTGAGGACGGCACCCACTCATCATTTTGACTTAAAAGCCTTGCTCAGCGCATCTGCAGCGAATTGCTCGGCTTCCTTGGCGCGCGGCACGACCGCGCCCATGCCGAAGAATTCGTGCGCCACGCCTTTATACTCCTTATAGGAAACCGCGACGCCTTCTTTTTTTAAGCGGTCCGCATATGCTTTACCTTCCGAGAGCAGCGGATCAATTTCCGCCGCGATCACGGTAGCTGGCGGCAGGCCGGCGAGCGATGGCGCCTTCAATGGCAACGCGTATGGGCTGGTCGGGTCCGCGCCATAGTGCTTGAAGAACCAGGCCATCATTGGTTTGTTAAGCGGCTTCGCGTCGGCGTTCTGGACGTACGATGGCGTGGACATGTCGTCGCTCACGACCGGGTAGACCAGCAACTGCATGATCGGAAGCTGCGCCTTCTTGTCGCGCGCCATCATGGAGACGACGGTCGCCAGATTTCCACCTGCACTCTCACCGCCGACGGCTACACGCTTAGGATCGCCGTTAATCTCGCCTGCATGTGCCAGCGTCCACTCGTAAGCGGCGTATGCATCGTTGGGAGCAGCCGGGAATTTGTTCTCAGGCGCGCGATGGTAGTCGACCGACACCATGATCGCCTTGGACATCTTCGCTAGCGCTCTTGGCGATGCGTCGTAGGTCTTGGTGTCGGCGATCACGAATCCACCCCCATGGTAGTACACCATGACCGGGAATGGTCCAGCGCCGTCAGGCGTGTAGACATGGATCGGAATGTCGCCATTGGGGCCCTTGATCGTCATATCTTTGACCGTGACACCAGGTTCGGGGGCTGTACTCTTCCCCATATCGGTCAGCACCTTTTTCACCGCGTCGGCAGGCGTGGGCTGCTTGCGTGCTTCTTCAGGAGATAGAGTTTCAATTGGCTTGCCGCCGAGAGACGCCAGAGCGTCCAATACCTTCTGCATGTGCGGCTCGGCCTTTGTCGGCGTGGCAGCGGTGGCGGAAAGCGTTGTGGCGGTTATGGCCGCGGCGATCAGAAAAGTCTTGGTCATTCAATATCTCCCAGGTTGAGGGGCGAAAATCGCTCCTTCCTGATAGGTATACCAATACTCCTCTTCCCCTTATGTGGTGACACGCGCATAGCGACCGCAATTAAGCTAGTAATGGATTGCCTTCGATTCGCCCGGCCTAACTGGAAGGAGTGGGGCAAACTAGTCCGTTGCATGACGACCGGATGGAGAGTTGGTCATTTGAAAAAGTCAGCGCGACGAAAAAAAGCCCGCGATGCCGCGGGCAAAATTCCAATCCCTGCTGGGGATTTCGCGAACCTAGACAGGGAATTAGAGGAGACAGCTTATTTTGCTGCAACGCAGCAGGCTTCGCAACCAATTTCGTATTGTGCGTCCGTCCCTGTAGGCAAATATTTGAAGAGATGGTTTTTTGAAGTAGAGGTTGAGTCGACTTCAATGGAAATTTCTCGAATGAGTTGGAAGCTCACCGAGGAGATGGGAGCAATCAACCAGCCGCTTCGCTATCAAGTTCCTCACCCCGCTTTTCGATTGCCAGATGCCATATACGCCAAGCAACTGCGCCGTCATCAACTCACGCCTCTGGTTCTCGACCAGGCTTGGCCAGACGATGATGTTGATGGTTCCGAATTCGTCTTCAAGTGTGAGGAATACCACTCCGCCGGCAGTCTCCGGCCGCTGGCGGACGGTGACGATGCCACACCCGCGCGCAAGCTGCCCATCCTGGAAATCGTTGAGGACCGAGGATGGCGTGAACCGCATCTTGTACAAACGGGGCCGCAGTAAGGCCAGCGGGTGCCGCCCGAGCGTAAGACCGATATGACGATAGTCCGCTACGATATCTTCTGCTTCAGTCGGCGGTGCCAATTCCAGGAGCGGTTCGTCGATGGCCGCGCCTCGTAGCAGCCCCTTGTCCGGAACACTTGCTGCGGCATTCCACATCGCTGATCGGCGATTGCCGGAAAGGCTTGCCAGTGCGTTGGCCGAGGCGAGCGCCTTCATATGAGCGGCAGAAAGATCAGCGCGCATTGCGAGGTCTCGCGCCCCCTCAAAAGCTCGTGCGGCTCGTGCCTCTTCGATACGCCAGGCGGCTTCGCGCTCCATACCTTTTATACTGTTTAGCCCCAATCGGACGGCCAGCGGGCCTCTTGGAGACGGCTCCAGCGCGGCTTCCCAGGTGCTTGCGCAGACATCAACCGGCCGCACCTCAACGCTGTGACGGCGCGCATCCTGCACTAAAGAAGAACGACTGTAAAATCCCATCGGTTGGCTGTTCAAAAGCCCAGCCAGGAACTCGGCTGGATGGTGGCACTTTAGCCAGGAGCTTGCGTATGCGAGCAACGCGAAGGAATGGGCATGGGACTCAGGGAAACCGTACTCGGCAAACCCTCTAATTTGCCCGACGATAGACGTGGCAAACTCGGTGGAATAGCCGCGTGCGGCCATACCGCTCATAAGCTGGTCTTCGAACTGTTCCAATCCGCCTTTGCGCTTCCAGGCCGCCATCGCTCGGCGAAGCCGATCTGCCTCGCCTGGCGTAAAGCCTGCGGCAGTCATAGCGATGCTCATCACCTGCTCTTGGAAAATCGGGATGCCCAGTGTCCGTTTCAGAACCGCTTCGATTTCCTTACTGGGGTAGGTTACGGGCTCTTCACCGCGCCGGCGCCGCAAGTAAGGATGGATCATCCCGCCCTGGATCGGCCCAGGCCGGATGATGGCCACTTCGATTACCAGGTCATAGAACTCCCGCGGCTGCATTCGCGGCAGCATCGACATCTGCGCACGGGACTCGATTTGGAAAACGCCAACCGTATCGGCCTTGGAAATCATGGCGTAGGTGGCGACGTCCTCGTGGGGGATGTCGCCCAGTTCAAATCGCTCTCCGCGCTGCTGGGAAATCAGTTCAAGCGTGCGCGATATGCAGGACAGCATGCCGAGGGCAAGGACATCGATCTTCAACAGGCCGATGGCATCGATATCGTCTTTGTCCCACTGGATGACGGTACGCTCCTGCATGGCCGCATTCTCAATCGGGACCAAGCGGGATAGGGGGCCGCGCGAAATCACGAAGCCGCCAGGGTGTTGCGAAAGGTGGCGGGGAAACCGCATCATCCGATCCGCGATATAGCCCCATTTCTCAGCCACTGGGGAGGCTGGGTCGAAGCCACAAGTCTGCAGCCGCTGCTCGAGATCGGACTGGCCACCCCATCCGTGGCTCGCCTTCGCGACCTTGTCCACAACCGATAGATCGACACCGAGCGCGCGGCCGACATCACGCACGATGCTGCGCGGCCTGTAGCTGATGACGACCGCCGTTAGTGCGGCCCTGGTTCGGCCATACTTGCGATAAATGTACTGGATTACTTCCTCGCGTCGCTGATGTTCGAAGTCGACATCGATATCGGGAGGCTCATCACGCTCCTTTGAGATGAAGCGCTCAAACAGCAGCGTGCCGCGCGACGGGTCTACCTCGGTGATGCCGAGGCAATAGCACACAGCGCTGTTCGCTGCGGAACCGCGGCCCTGGCAGAGAATTTTTTGCGAGCGCGCAAACCGAACGATGTCGAACACCGTCAGGAAATAGGGCTCATATTCCATTTCAGCGATGAGCTCTAGCTCATATTCAAGCTGGGCCTGAACATTGTCCGGGATGGCCTGCGGGTAACGCCAGTGGGCGCCAATGTACGCCTGCTCGCGCAAATAATCGGCCGCCGTTCTGCCTTCCGGGACAATCTCCCCAGGGTACTCATACTTGAGTTCATCAAGCGAAAACGTGCATTGCGAGGCGACGCGAATTGTTTCGTCCAGCGCTTGGCGCGGGTAAAGATTCCCCAAACGAAGGCGCGAGCGCAGGTGGCCTTCGGCATTTGAGGCTAGGAGGTATCCACACTGCGCAACCGGAGTGTTGTGGCGGATCGCGGTCATCGTGTCTTGAACGACTTTCATCGACCGGACGTGCATCATGACATCCCCGGTGGCCACTACTGGTAAGCTAAACTCTCCGGCGATAGCCTCGACCATAGCGCGGTGCCGGTCGTCCTCCGCGCGGTAGTGCAGGGTGAGGGATATCCGCGCACGGCCAGGCGCGCATCGGACCAGCCATTCGGCTTGGCGCTCGAGCTCTTCGTAATCTGCTCGATATTTCGGACACAAAATTAGCTGGCAATCAGGAAGACCTTTGAGGTGAGCCAAGGCCTTTTCGGGCGCGGCCAGGTCCTTGGGACGGACGAGGTATGTCCCCTTTGCCGCTCGTGTCCTTGCCACTGTGATGAGTTCACTTAAGTTGCCATATCCGTTTCGGTTCATGGCCAAAATGAGCACGGTAAAGGCCGGCGATCCGTCTTCCGGCGTCACCAGCATCTGACTGCCGATAATTAGGTTTAGACCGCTTTCCTTTGCTTGGACGTGCGCTTTTACCACGCCGGCGAGCGAGCATTCATCAGCGATTGCCAGCGCTTTGTAACCGAGCTGTGCTGCCCGCTGAACTAAGAACTCAGGCGGTGAGGCACCTCTCAAAAATGAGAAGTGGCTGACGCACTGCAGCTCGGCATAGTCCGGCAGCGTGGCCGGCGGTGTGGGCAATGATATCGTCATCAGAATAGCCCATGCAAATACCAACGCCCGTTGTCACCCCGTTCAAGATAAACCCAGTAACACGCTGAGTCTGAACCTTGCGCGATGTAATAATCGCGCGCCGCCAGCTGGTCATTCCACCAGCCAGCCTCTATCCGTTCAGGGCCTTTTAGCATCCGCAGCGGAGAGCCGTAAAACGGTCGCTCTCCGCGGAGAAGCAAAGGGATCGGCTTAGCCAATAGCCAGAACGGGCGCTCGAAGGATTCATCTGCGCCTATCGGTTTGGCCAGCTTCTCGGTTGCCGGCACCCAAGCGTTGCATGCCTCAGGACGATGGTCGTGTGTTTCGACCGGCATAAGGACATTCTCGCTGCCCAGGCGTGCGCTGAGCAGTTCGAGCAATCTCTTGAAATCGGCGGGACTTCCGCCGGGCTCGGGGAATAAGTCATCGGTCGGAGGCACCATCTCCGCAAGCAGACGGACTTCGAGCCGCATTGCGATGACAGGCGCCACCAGTTCCACGCGCGCTAATCGCTCCTTCAGGAGGCGGGTCATGTGGCCGATCTGCCAGCTTGGCTCACCCAACCGAATCTCGACTTCGGTCGGCGGTATGGCGTCGCGACCGCGCTCATGTTCCAGCATGAAAGCAAATGTGCTAACCGCGTGCTGCCGCGCTACGAGCCAGCCGACGAACTGCTGCAGAAGGCCTGAGGCACCATCAAGAAGAGCATCGGCATGCTCGACGCGGTCAAAGGTTTCGATGCGAGCACGGAAGGTTTCAGGGATATCGATCCACTTGAACATCTCAGGCGCCAAGCCAAAAGCGCGGTCCAGCTCGTCGAGTACCCGTTTGCTCATCCGCCGCTGGATGCCCTGGCGAGGAAGTCGGCGCAGCGCCGCCAAGTTGGTGGCGCCAATGCCCGCGAGCCATTCGAGGTGTTCTGCTGCGGCCGGCAAATATTCACAGGGCATCTTGTCAAGCTGACGCTCTAGCGATTCCATCTTGATCGTGCGCCGAATGAGGACCTGGCGCTTTGCGATCCGCAGGCGTGCCAACAACCAAGCGCCGGCGGCGGTGGGCGCGGCGCCGAGACTCACTGTGACCCCCAGCGCTTGCGTGCTGGCGCGGATTTGACGTCCGATAGCAGCGCGACCGCGGAAGAGGCGCAGGCTTGCAGTGACGTCGAGAAGGATGCTGAAATCGTCGGCGTGCGTGACTTCCGGCGTGTACTGCAAGAGAGCCAGCGCCACGGAGTTGAGCGTGATTTCCTCGCGCTGCAAGTCACGCTCCAGGATGGTCGTTGTCGGCGACACGGCCGATACGCCGCCAGGCCGCATCCCGACGCGTACACCGGCTACATACGCTTCCCTCGACACCGAAATGACCTTGCCTTTTTCCACAACTGCGAAAGGCCCGGGCTCACACCAGCGCGGCCTGACGGACTCGAGGGGTAACAGTGGAAGGTGAACGCTGAACCAGTACCGCATTTTGCTCTTCCAAGAATCGTTGACGTGCCGGCATGCTGGCTAACTGAATAAATAACGGTGCGTCGTGGTGAGGCCCTCGGCGCTTGATGATTTCTACCGAGATGCCGCCTGCCGCCGGTCGCAGCGCAATCCTGAGAGAAGCTGGCGAAGCATCAGCAGCCGCGCTCAATGGTCGCAATAGCCAAAACGTCGTGTCGGTAGTTTGCGCGGCGAGATTGAGCCTGCGAAGAGCTTCGCTACGCGTGTTGGTCTGCCACAGCAGCACCGCACCACAGCTGCCATTCCGCAGGATTTGCTCCGTCGACCAGAGGGCGTCGGCCGTGGTTGGTGCCTTCACCCACAGCAAATTAGGGCATTCCAGTCCCAAGAATTTACACGCCGCTGAGTTCGGAAAGTACGGCGGCTGAATGAGCGCGACGCGCCGTCGTTTAGAAATAGCTGCTAAAGCCGGGCGCAATAGATGCATCTCGCCGATACCGGCCTGCTGCAATAGGAGTTCGACCAAAGTGGATTGGGGCCATCCTGTATCTGGAAGCTCCGAATCCAATTGCGCGTGCCCGGTCGGTGCAGATAGCGTGCGACTGCGACTCAGCTCACTTGCTCTCCATACGTGACGCAGCGCCGCCTCAGCTGCGCGCTGGGCTTCGTCCGAAGCGAGGAGAGGAGGGGCTATCATGTTGGATTTGCTGCTTAAAAATACTGTATGAATAAACAGTAGTATATGCTTTGCTGCCAAACTCGCACAAGTGCGATTTCCCAAATGACCGATATTTCGTTTGATCGCCGCAGCTAGTCCAGCGCGTTCCACCTCTTGACTTGCAAGAGCTAGGCGGACTTAGAGTGAAAGTGGATAAAAATGATCGCCAGCGAGGCATTGGAGTTTTGGGAAGCTTTCGGGCTTAAAAGGTCCATATACTTTGTTGCGAATTGAAAACGATTGGTGGTATATTTCCAAAAGAATATTGTGTTATATAGATAGCATCAAATTAATTTCTGCATTGAAAGTATTGCAAACTTGGACTCGCTAATCTGGCACTTGTAAGCGCTCGCATCTGTGGTCGACTGGGACGCGCCGTCTATAGCGACGGCGCACTCGCCAAAAAGCGCTAATGAGATGCAGAACCTGAGCCTCGAACCTCTTTGTACTGATCGGCATGCCTTGAAAAGGCTACATTTGGAGAAATTGCTTTGGCACGTCCCCTCAGGAAGACCCGGCTGGACGGCTCGCCCTATTTTAGGCGCGAGGTCGTGGAGGATGAGATTCGCAAGATCGCAAATCTTGGCGAGCCAGAACTGGAACGACTTGCGGCTATCTGGCCAACCAGTGCCCCAGGGTTCGTTTCGCCTGAAGCACTGGTGTACCTAGTCCGTAACCTGCCACCTGGTGTTCATCGTGACAACATGACCGGCCAGCTGCTTGGGCGCGTGCGGCGCCGGCTACCTCCGGCTACTCATGCTGGTAGCCAGACGGAATCCCTCACTAAAATGAACATTCGGGACGATGTGTTCCACCGCTTCGTCGATCTATTGTTGAGCGACCGTGCAGAGTACGATGACCGTTTGGATTACTATGAGGTAAATTTTTATCAGGCGATAGCGATGGCTCGGATTGACGCCAGCACTCGACATTGGACACATGAGAACCGAAGTGAGGTGCTGGGTTCAGATGAAGAGGGAGTCTCGGAGCGGGTACAAGTTGCGGCCGGAAGCTACGATCCGTTTGACGCCGACGAACTTGATAAAAAAGATTACCGGTTGATGCTGGATGATGCGATTGACACTCTACCAGAGTTACAACGGAGGATTGTCGAAATGTGGCGCCAAGAAATTCCCATCGAGTCTAATGACCCTGCGGTCGACTCCATCAGTAAAGTGTTAGGCAAAAGCGAGAAGACCATCCGCACGCATCGCGACAAGGCGTTCGCGTCCTTGCAGATGTACCTGGTACGTAAGGGGAAGTTTCGATGACTGAGCACTCAACTCACACAAGGGAAGATGTCTTAAACGAATTCGCGATGGACTTCGAACCAAGAGCGGGAATACTCCAGCGATATCTTTCGCGGTACCCCGAGTATTCACTTGAGCTGGTGGACCTTGCCAGAGAGTTGTCTCGAGAGTTCGATGACGACGCTCCGTTAAGTGCCGATGATCTCGCTGCTGTAGACGCAGGTTTGCGCAGACTTCAGAACGCTTCGATATCTCTGCAGTTCCTGCAGTCGGCACCGGCAAAAACGTTCACTAATGCAGTCAAGAAGTTGGGATTACCCGTTCAGGTCGCCCTTGCGTTACGTGAGTGCCGGATCGACTCTTCGACCGTACCGCCACGCGCTCTCGCGAAACTAGCTAAGGCCCTAGATGCTCCAGTTGATGTTCTAGTCGCTCATATGGCCTTGCCGCCACAGACATCTCAGCATCGCGCGAGTAAGTCGAGCACCAAGCCGGTGGCAGCTGAAAAGGTGTCGCTGGAAAGAATTCTGAGAGAGGCT
The DNA here is from genome assembly GCF_009674495.1 of Duganella alba. Taxonomy (GTDB): domain Bacteria; phylum Pseudomonadota; class Gammaproteobacteria; order Burkholderiales; family Burkholderiaceae_D; genus Rugamonas; species Rugamonas alba. The sequence continues at coordinate 225,056 of NZ_WKJN01000002.1, forward strand.
GGGTGCGATGAAGCTGCCTTGTCGAAGTTTCTTAAAGACGAGTAGCCATGGACGCTGTAGAGCTCGCGCGACAACACGCCAAACGGTTGCACGATCAAGCGGTTGAGCGCGGAAGTGACCCGTGGACGCCATATCGGTTCGTGGTCAGTATTGCGGATGCACTTGGAATTACCGTCGAGGCGTGTGTTCCCGGTGCTTCGATCCTGGATGGCGCTCGGGCGATCTTTGATTCGGATATCCCTCTCATCATGCATGAGAATGTTGGGAGCCCTTTCGAACAGGCGTTCTTGGTGGCGCACGAAATCGGTCATGCGGAGCTTGGTGATGCCGACGACGATGACGGGGCTGCTGTTCAAATTGACCCAACTCGAATATCGGAGGCGAGTCCGGTAGGAATGGACCGGGTTGCTGACTACAGCCGACGCCAACGTCGAGAGGTACAAATGGACCTCTTCGCTAGAGAACTCCTTCTACCCAGACCATTTGTGCTCGACCTTCACGTCGGGCAAAGTCAGAGCTGCTCCGACATTGCCGGTCGACTCGGCGCGCCGTTCGAAGTTGTGGCGCAGCAGATGCTTGACGCGCTTCTGCTTCCGCCTGTTTCTGAAGACGCTTCGGCTGCGCCTGCCGAGATTCCGCTCAATGAAAAGCAAAAAGACGCAGCGAACCATCGTGGCAAAGCATTTCTGCTTCAGGCTGGTCCCGGAACAGGTAAGACACGGACTCTAGTGGCCAGAGTTGAAAGCCTGTTGGACGAGGGCGCCGACCCCAGGCGCATCCTACTTCTGACCTTTTCGAATAAGGCCGTAATTGAGATGGCCGAGCGCATTGCGCTGAAGCGGCCATTGGAAGCAGCGGCTCTCTGCATTGGGACCTTCCATAGCTTTGGTCTGGACGTCCTACGGCGATTCAATGACCGATGTGGCTTGCCGGCCGATCCTCGGCTGATGGATCGAACCGAAGCGGTAGAGCTCCTTGAAAACGAGTTCCCGCGGCTTGGTCTAATCCATTACCGGAATCTCTACGACCCGTCCCAAATCGTTGCTGAAATCTTGACTGCAGTCTCGCGGGCAAAGGATGAAGTCATTGATGCGGCGGGCTATCAGGCGTTGGCATCCTCGATGCTCGCCTCCGCGGTAGAAGAGAGCGACGTGCATGCTGCTGAAAAGGCGGCAGAGGTTGCGAAGGTCTACGCGCGCTATGAGGAGTTGAAAGCAGCCGCACAATGTGTAGATTTTGGTGACTTGGTAATGCGCCCGGTCCTGTTGCTGGAAACGGATGACGCAGTTAGAGCCCAACTTCAGGGCGCCTACGACCACATCTTGGTTGACGAGTATCAAGACGTAAATCGCAGCAGCGTGCGACTCCTCACGGCGTTGAAGCCTACGGGCGCGAACCTTTGGGTGGTTGGAGATGCCAAACAATCTATCTATAGGTTCCGAGGTGCTTCGTCGTTCAATATGTCACGCTTTGGACGGGAGGACTTTCCTGGCGCGGTACGCGACAGCCTGGAAGTAAACTACCGATCCACGCGGGAGGTGGTCGATGCCTTTGGCACCTTTGCGAAGGATATGCCAGCTGCTGACAGTGAGAAGGCGCTTGAAGCTGATCGAGGTCCAAGCGGTGAGCTACCCGAGCTTATCAAGGTGGGCAGCACTTCGCAGCTGACACCAGCTATCGCGGATCACATTCAAGAGCTGTGTGCCAAAAGCTACCGGTATCGAGACCAAGCGGTTCTGTGCCGCGGAAATGACCGGCTGTCTGATGTCGGGCGAGACCTTGAGCGAGCCGGTATTCCGGTACTTTTTTTGGGGAGCCTTTTTGAACGCCCGGAAGTTAAGGACCTTGTAGCGTTGCTATCGCTCCTTATTGACCGACGTGGAATGGGCCTGATCCGAGCCGCTTGCTTGCCTGAGTTTACGATGGATTTGGACGACGTGGTCCGCATCTTTGAGCATCTGCGTGAAAAAAATACGGAGGCCGAGGCTTGGCAGTTTGACGCGCCCGCTGAAGTGAGTGCCGCTGGGATGGTCGCACTTTCTACCCTCAAATCAGCCTTTGCCGGATTCGGAGCGAATTCACAGCCCTGGACCGTTCTGACCACCCTTCTTTTGGATCGGACTAGGATGGCAGCACGAATTGCTGCGTCGACAAGGGTGTCCGAGCGGGCCCAAGGTATCGCGATATGGCAGTTTATGAACTTTGTCCGGGTTCAGCCGAACGGGCAAGGCCTTCCAATTCAACGGCTTTCCGACCGTATTCGACGGCTCTTGCGCTTGCGGGATGACAGGGACCTAAGGCAACTTCCTGCGGCAGCCCAAGGTATTGACGCTGTACGCCTAATGACGATCCACGGGTCCAAGGGCCTGGAGTTCAAAGCAGTGCACATTGCAGGCGTAAACCAAGACTCGATCCCCGGATCGTTCAGGTCATCGAAGTGCCCTCCGCCAGCTGACATGGTAGCCGGTGGACAAGGAAGTGCTGAGGAGATTGGGCGTGCAGCTCACAACGAAGAGCAGGAGTGCCTTTTCTATGTCGCAATGTCGCGCGCGAGGAATCACCTAGCGTTTTATGGTGCAACTGCTACCGCAAATGGCCGGTCTAGAACGCTGTCGTCGTTTCTAAAGCGCATCGGGCCAGTCACAGAGCGAATTGTCACGCCAATTACTGTGATGCCTCCAGCTCCTGACGATGTGTCCATTGCCGTTGCTCTCTCCGGCACCCCTCGCTTCAGCTCAGATGCTGTGGCACTGTACGAGTCGTGCGCTCGGCGTTTTCTTTATACCCATCTGCTTCAGGTAGGGGGACGTCGCCGAATGAGCTCCTTCATGCAGATGCATGAGGCGATCCGTGAGGTTTACCAAGCTGTCGTGGCGAAGGGGAGCGCACAAGCTGGTGAACTAGACGATTTGCTCTCGAACGCGTTTGTCACTCATGGCCTGCATGAACATGGCTACGCGGAAGACTATCGGACGATGGCGACCACAATGCTCCAGTATTTTTTGGATTCGAGGGCCGACGCGCAGGTCGAGGCTCCAACGGCGCTGCGCATCTCGTTGGAGGACTACGAGGTGGAGGTAAGGCTCGATGACGTACTGGTTCGTGATGGCGTTCGCACCTTGCGTCGCGTAAAGACTGGTCATACGCCGAAGGAAGACGTAAAAGACGTGGGAGCCGCCGCATTTGTGCTGGCCGCCCGTAAGACATTCCCCGATGCGCGTGTAGAGCTAGTTTATCTGGCTGACTCCGAATCGAAGCCGGTGACGCTCACGCCCCAAGTGCTGAAGAACCGGCAGGCCAAACTCGGCGATATCTTCCGCGGCATTCGGGATGGAGAATTTAAGACAACAGTCTCGGACACCACCTGTCCCAACTGCCCAGCCTTTTTTGTATGCGGAGCGGTGCCGCCAGGTACGCTCTCGAAAAATTTCTGAAAAAATTTTTACCGGTTGAGTCCGGTGGGTTCGATTAGAGGGATGTGGGCGAGAAAAATCTCGCCACATCAACCTAAAGGAACCAAAATGCAACATCCTGACTTTGACGACGTTGGCGATGCGATCCGCGAGGATCGTCCTCTACGGGAGGCCGCCACTTACCGCATCCGCTTCGCGCTGGATGACCTCACCTTCCGCCACATCGGCGTGCCGGACCCAGTCCCGACAGGACGGCAGATTCTCGATTGTGCCGGGCTCGACCGTCGCAACGACTACCTCCTGTTCGCGCTGCTAGCGTCCGGCGACTTCGAAGACATCCGCCTCGACGAGACGGTAGACCTGCGCGCTAAGGGGGCCGAGCGCTTCATCGCGTTCAAATCCGACCGAGACTTCAAGTTCTCCCTGAACGAGCGCCAGATGGCCTGGGGCCGTGCGGAGCTGCCTGGCAGCGTTCTGTATGACCTCGCTGATCCATCGCCCGAGGAAGCAATTTTCCTCGAAGTCCGCGGTGGTGAGGATCGTCTCATTGAGCCGGACGACCGGATCAATCTCGATGCACCCGGTATTGAACGGTTCATCGTGGCCCCACGGCCGTCCAAGGGTTACGTGATCGTCGTCAACGCTGTCGAAGAGACGGTGCCGGACAAGCACGTTACCTTCGAACAGGTCGTGAAGCTGTCGCATCCCAATGCGCCGCCAGAAGCCAACGTCAAGTTCTCTATGACGTACCGCAATGCCGCCTCGCTCCCCCACGCCGGCGAACTTGGCGAAGGCGGGTCCGTTGAAGTCAAAAAACAAGGGAGTATCTTCAATGTCACTCGAACTGTTCAATCGTAACCCTGACCTGGCCCGCCTGCGGGCTGAGGGATACCTCGTTCGCATCGAGGGCAGCCTTCTTGTTCTGCGGGAGGTGCCTTATGTGGATTCCCAGCGTCGCGTGCGCACCGGCACGCTGGTTTCCACACTCGACTTGGCTGGCGATCAGACGCGCAAGCCGGAAACGCATGTGATCCATTGGGATGGTGATTTTCCGTGTAACGCGGACGGATCGCCATTACCTGGGATTTCCCACCAGGCGCCGAACACCAACCTTGGTTTTGGGCTTACTGCGCGCCATAGCTTCTCGAGCAAGCCCAGCCAAGACGGTTATCCAGACTACTACGCCAAAATGTCCACGTACGCCACCATATTGGCAGGTCCGGCGGCCGTCCTGCAGCCTGGCCTTAGCCCACGGTTGAATCGTAGCCCGGATGTTGAAGACGAACAGAGCGTTTTCAACTATCTTGATACGGCATCGAGTCGGGTAGGTCTGGGCGAACTTGCCAGCAAACTGAAAAACGAGGTCGTTGGCATTCTGGGAACTGGTGGTACCGGCGGCTACATTCTTGATCTGGTTGCGAAGACGCCGGTAAGGGAAATTCGGCTTTTCGATGACGACGATTTTCTTTCACATAATGCGTTCCGCGCACCGGGGGCGCCGTCGCTGGAGCAGCTGCGAGATGCACCGAAGAAGGTCCACTACCTGAAGGGAATCTACGAACGGATGCATCGCGGCATCGTAGCACACGCAGTCAAGATGAACGCGGAAACGCTGGGGCTGCTCGACGGTATCACATTCGCATTCATCAGCATGGATGCGGGTGAGGAGAAGCGAGCTGTGGTTGCCAAACTGGAAGCGCTCGGCGTGCCGTTCATCGACGTCGGGATGGGGCTGGAGCTCTCGAATGGCAGCCTTGGCGGCATCTTGCGGGTCACAACGAGCACACCGGCGAAACGCGATCACGTCCACGCGGGTCGCATCTCCTTCGCGGGCGGCGGTGGTCACGACGTGTACGCGTCGAACATCCAGGTCGCAGACCTAAATGCCCTAAACGCATGCCTGGCGGTCGTGAAGTGGAAGAAGCTCCGCGGCTTCTACCGCGACCTAGAAAACGAGCACCACAGCACGTACACGACTGACGGCGGCATGTTGCTCAACGGGGACCAATCATGATGCGCCATCAAACCTTGGCGCATCGCTTTGTCCGCAACGTTCCACGCGAGTTGGACCAAGGTGTGTTGTACATTTCGATGGACTACGCAACCGCAGTACATTCGTGCTGCTGCGGTTGCGGCGAGCGTGTGGTGACGCCGTTCACGCCGACCGACTGGCGCATGACGTTTGATGGCGAATCCGTCTCGCTTAACCCGTCCGTCGGTAACTGGAACCAGAAATGCCGGTCCCATTACGTTATCCAACGGAATCGTGTGCTGGAAGCCGGTCCCTGGTCGAAAAATCAGATTGAAGCAGAAGGTCGTCGAGATAAGAGAGCAAAATTAGCGCACTACGCCCAGGTAACGAATTCCCTCTCCAGTGGCGATTCCACAGCTGAGGGCTTCGCTACCAATCCGGGCAACCAGGCAGGAGCGCGGCCCTCGTCTAACATCTGGTCGCGTTTCAAAGCGTGGCTAACCGGCTGACCTGGGGCTGCTCGATGAGCTTGCCCCAATGACGACGCTATTGCCTGCCTACCAGTCAAACTTAGGCCGCCCCTTCACCACCCGTTGGGTTTCGACACTTACCGTTACGACCCGCTGAACCAACTCCAGCGGTTACAGGGCGTTGGCCATGGTCTCGACCGCCAAATCGTTGGCGTCGTTGAGACCCGCTAGCCGAGTACGCAATCGCCGCACGCGTCTGGCTTATACCGGCAAACCACGCCTCCACGGGAGCCGAAGCTTCATCGTTGGAAATGCGTCCAAGTAAGGACAACGCAATACCTGTTTCTCAGATATTGCGCAGTGACCATGTCACGCACACAAATACAGAGACCCTTGGCAAAATCGGCGTGGTTTTAGACACTCTTTTTTTAGAAAAGTTGTTTCGCAGATATTGCGCCTCGGTGTGCGTCAGCGTGCCCCGAAACAATTCCTTGGCGTCGATCAGGCGGTTCTTCACATCCAGGAACAGCACGTGAAAGGATTCGAACGGCTTGCCGGCAAACGCCGTGCGCAGGTAGGCTTTGACCGCCAGCGGCGAGCCCAGCATGGCGCCGGCCTGGATTTCTTCCAGAATGGCGCGCCGCGCCAGCTCCATCACCGCCTGCAATTGCGCGAACTTGGCCGGTCCCAGCCCGTGCAGGGCGGCGAACTCCGGCAGCGTGGCGCCGAACAGCCGCTGCAGCGAGCCAAAGTGGTGCATGATGTCGCGCCCCAGCTCGACGGCGTCCTTGCCGCTGACGCCGGTGCGCAGGAAGATCGCCAGCAGCTCGGCCTCCGACAGCGCCTGCGCGCCTTCGCGTATCAGCCGCTCGCGCGGGCGTTTTTCCTGCGGCCAGTCCAGTATCGGCATGAGGATTCTCCTTAAATCAGCATTTACTTTGCATCAGCCGCAAGCGGAGAAAGCGACGCGGATCAAAGGTGGCTTACAATATGGCCTTTCCCAGTCCAACGAAGCTTAAGTCATGTCTAACGAGCAACCTGTTGTCACCGCGTCGTCGTATCTCACCCTGAATTACCGTCTGGCTTCCCTGGAAGGCAAGGATATCGTTACCACCTTCGGCACCACGCCGGCCACGTTGCTGATGGGGCAGGGCCAGCTGGCGCCGGTGCTGGAAGAATTGCTGATCGGCCTGCCTGAAGGCACGCACAAGACCTTCGAGCTGGAGCCGGGCGTCGGCTTCGGTCCGCGCAATCCTGAATTGATCCGCGAAGTCAGCCGCGCCACGCTGGACCAGAACTCGGCGCCGGACGCCGACTACAAGATCGGCGACCTGGTCGACTTCGCCGCGCCGGGCGGCGGCCGTTTCGCCGGCATCCTGCGCGAGCTGGGCGATGAAACCTGTCTGTTCGACTTCAACCACCCGCTGGCCGGCCAGCCGCTGAAGTTTGAAGTGCATCTGATTTCCGTACTGTGAGGACTGCATGAGCGATAAAGAACTTCTGTTGGCCCAGCCGCGCGGCTTCTGCGCCGGCGTCGACCGCGCCATCGAAATCGTCGAGCGCGCGCTGCAGCAGTTTGGCGCGCCGATCTACGTGCGCCACGAGATCGTCCACAACGCTTACGTGGTGAACGACCTGCGCGCCAAGGGCGCGATCTTTATCGAGGACTTGAGCGAAGTCCCGGCCGGCAATACGCTGGTGTTCTCGGCCCACGGCGTGTCCAAGGCGGTGCGCGCGGAAGCCGATGCGCGCGGCTTCAGCATCTTCGACGCCACTTGCCCGCTGGTCACCAAGGTGCACGTGGAGGTGGCCAAGATGCGCAAGCAGGGCTGCGAGATCGTCATGATCGGCCACGACGGCCACCCGGAAGTCGAAGGCACGATGGGCCAGACCGAAGAGGGCATGTATCTGGTGGAAACCGTGGAAGACGTCGCCACGCTGGAAGTGGCCAAGCCGGACCAACTGGCCTACGTGTCGCAGACCACGCTGTCGGTGGACGACACCGCCGACATCATCGCCGCGCTGAAAGCCAAATATCCCGCCATCATCGAGCCGAAGAAGGGCGATATCTGCTACGCCACCACCAACCGCCAGGAAGCCGTCAAGTTCATGGCGCCGCAGGTGGAAGTGGTGATCGTGGTCGGCAGCCCGAACAGCTCCAACTCCAACCGCCTGCGCGAAGTGGCGGAAAAAATGGGCACGCCCGCCTACATGGTGGACCACGCCGAGCAGATCGTCCCGGCCTGGCTGGACGGCAAACTGCGCGTCGGCGTCACCGCCGGCGCCTCGGCGCCCGAGGTGCTGGTGCAGTCGGTCATCGACCGCCTGAAGGAACTCGGCGTGCGCAGCGTGCGTCCACTCGACGGCGTGCTGGAATCGGTCACCTTCCCGATGCCCAAGGGCCTGGACGGCGTGCCGAAAGTTGCACCAATCGAGGGCGCGATCTAACTTTACCTGGCCGGAGCGGAATATAATTCAGCTTCATCAGCCTTATTCCGCGATTAGTTTTCCGGAATTCTGGCTATTATTTGCCTCGCTCTAAAATATTGTCGTTTCGGCTTACTAATGCGAAGCGATCGAGGCACCGTTCTGGCATGAAACTTGCATCGTGAACGTGTAGTCAACGGCGGCACTACGGGGACACCCGGGTGCCGTTTTTGTTACATGTCACGCAATCAAAGGTAAAGGCAAAAATGGATACTTTTATCCAACAAATTATTAACGGACTAGTGCTGGGCAGCATGTATGCACTGGTCGCGCTGGGCTACACCATGGTGTACGGCGTGCTCAATCTGATCAACTTCGCCCACGGCGACGTGCTGATGATCGGTGCGATGACCGGCCTCACCATTCTCAAACTCCTGAACCAGTACGCGCCGGACCTGCCGGGCTACGTCAAGCTGATGATCGCCATGGGCGGCGCCATTCCGGTGTGCATGGTGGTCAACGTACTGATCGAGCGCATTGCCTACCGCCGCCTGCGCAACGCGCCACGGCTGGCGCCGCTGATCACCGCGATCGGCATCTCGACCCTGCTGAACGTGTTCGCCATGATGATCTGGGACCGCAACCCGCTGCCGTTCCCGCAACTGCTGCCTTCCGATCCGGTGCTGATCGGCGGCGCCGTGATCACGCCGACGCAGATCCTGCTGCTGGCATTGGCGCTGGTGTCGATGGCCGGCCTGGTGCTGCTGGTGGAAAAAACCCGCATGGGCCGCGCCATGCGCGCGACGGCGGAAAACCCGCGCGTCGCCGGCCTAATGGGCGTCGATTCGAACCTGGTCATCGTCGCCACCTTCGCGCTGGGCGCGGCGCTGGCGGCGGTGGCCGGCGTGATGTGGGGCGCCAACTATGCGTCGGTGCAGTTCACCATGGGCTTCCTGCCTGGCCTGAAGGCATTCTGCGCCGCGGTGCTGGGCGGTATCGGCAACATCTACGGCGCGATGGTCGGCGGCATCGTGCTGGGCATTATTGAAAGCCTGGGCGCCGGCTACATCGGCGACCTGACCGGCGGCTTCCTCGGCAGCCACTATCAGGACATCTTTGCGTTTGTGGTGCTGATCCTGGTGCTGACGGTGCGTCCGTCCGGCATCATGGGCGAGCGCGTGGCGGACCGGGCGTAAGGAGACGACATGGCTATTGTGAATTTCGACTTCTCCCGCAATCCGCGCAAGGCGTCCGTCAACCTGGCGGTGCTGGTCGTGCTGCTGCTGGCGTTTCCGTTCTTTGCCCAGCAGTTCGGCAACTCGTGGGTGCGCATCGCCGACATGGCGCTGCTGTACATCATGCTGGCGCTGGGCCTGAACATCGTGGTCGGCTTTGCCGGCCTGCTGGATCTTGGCTACATCGCGTTCTACGCGGTGGGCGCCTACCTGGCCGGCCTGCTGGCCTCGCCGCAGTTTGCGACCCTGCTGGAATCGGTCATCAATGAGTATCCGACGCTGGGCAATACGCTGATTACCGTCCTCGGCCCGGAAATCCAGCAGAACGGCATCCACTTGTCGGTGTGGCTGATCGTGCCGCTGGCGGCGCTGCTGGCGGCCTTCTTCGGTGCGCTGCTGGGCGCGCCGACGCTGAAGCTGCGCGGCGACTACCTGGCCATCGTCACGCTGGGCTTCGGCGAGATCATCCGTATCTTCATGAACAACCTGAACGAGCCGATCAACTTCACCAACGGTCCGCAGGGCATCAATATGATCGACCCGATCCGCGTGTTCGGCGTCAACCTGGGCGGCGAGGCCGGTTCGCGCGCCACCGTGTTTATCGGCGGTGTCGGCATTCCGTCGGTGAACGCCTATTACTTCCTGTTCCTGCTGCTGTGCGTGGCGGTGGTGTTCGTCACCTCGCGCCTGCAGCACTCGCGCCTGGGCCGCGCCTGGGTGGCGATCCGCGAAGACGAAATCGCCGCCAAGGCGATGGGCATCAACACCCGTAACGTCAAGCTGCTGGCGTTCTCGATGGGCGCATCGTTCGGCGGCGTGGCCGGCGCGATGTTCGCGTCGTTCCAGGGCTTTGTGTCGCCGGAGTCGTTCTCGCTGACCGAGTCGATCCTGGTGCTGGCGATGGTGGTGCTGGGCGGTATCGGCAATATTCCTGGCGTGATCCTGGGCGGCGTGCTGCTGGCGGCCCTGCCGGAGATCCTGCGCCACGTGGTGGAGCCGCTGCAGGAGCAGCTGTTCGGCCACGTGCTGATCGAGGCGGAGGTGCTGCGCCAGCTGCTGTACGGCCTGGCCCTGGTGCTGACCATGCTGCTGCGTCCGGCCGGCTTGTGGCCTGCGCCCAAGCATGAAGACCGCCCGGATGGCGACTCCGACACCAAGAATCAATCGTCCGGCGTGATGGCGGCGTGAGGAAGAGATAACAATGACTGAACAGGTAATTCTCCAGATCGCCGGCGTCAACAAGCGTTTCGGCGGCTTGCAGGCGCTGACCGATGTTGGCATCAAGATCATGCAAGGCCAGATTTACGGCCTGATCGGCCCGAACGGCGCCGGTAAAACCACTTTCTTCAACGTGATTACCGGCCTGTACCAGCCGGACACGGGCACCTTCGAGCTGGCCGGCAAGCCGTACTCGCCGTCCGCGCCGCACGAGGTGGCCAAGGCGGGCATCGCCCGTACCTTCCAGAACATCCGCCTGTTCGGCGAGATGACGGCGCTGGAAAACGTCATGGTGGGGCGTCACGTGCGCTCGAAGCAGGGCGTGTTCGGCGCGATTTTCCGCCACAAGGCGGCGCGCGAGGAAGAAGCGGCGATCCGCAAGCGCGCGCAGGAACTGCTGGATTTCGTCGGCATCGGCCAGTTTGCCAGCCGCACCTCGAAATTCCTGTCCTACGGCGACCAGCGCCGGCTGGAGATCGCCCGCGCGCTGGCGACCGATCCGCAACTGCTGGCGCTGGATGAACCGGCGGCCGGCATGAATGCCACCGAGAAGCTGGCGCTGCGCGAGCTGCTGGTCAAAATCAAGGCGCAAGGCAAGACCGTGTTGTTGATTGAACACGACGTCAAGATGATGATGAGTTTGTGCGACCGCATGATGGTGCTGGAATACGGCAAACCGATTGCGGAAGGTCTGCCGGCAGAAATACAAAGCAATAAGGCGGTGATTGAAGCCTACCTGGGAGGATCGCACTAATGAGCGACAATGTTCTTAAAGTATCGGGACTGAAAGTCGCATACGGCGGCATTAAAGCCGTCAAAGGTATCGATCTGGAAGTAAATAAAGGCGAGTTAATCGCGCTGATCGGCGCCAATGGCGCCGGTAAAACCACCACGCTGAAAGCAATTACCGGTACTTTGCCGCCGTGTAAAGTCGAAGGAACGATTACTTATCAAGGTGAATCGCTGAAGGGTAGTAAATCTTTCCATTTGGTGGAAAAGAAATTGGCGATGGTGCCGGAAGGTCGTGGCGTATTTACCCGCATGTCGATTCACGAGAATTTGATGATGGGTGCTTATACCCGAAAAGATAAAGCGGGTATTGAATCGGATATTGCCAAGTGGTTTGATGTATTCCCGCGTTTAAAAGAACGCGCGCAGCAATTGGCGGGCACTTTGTCCGGTGGTGAACAGCAAATGCTGGCGATGGCGCGCGCCTTAATGTCGCATCCTCAGTTGCTGTTATTGGATGAGCCATCGATGGGTTTATCGCCGATTATGGTGGAGAAGATTTTCGAGGTTATTCGTAATGTCTCGAAAGAGGGGATTACGATATTGCTGGTGGAGCAGAACGCCAAGCTGGCGCTGCAAGCGGCGCATCGTGGTTATGTCATGGATTCGGGCAACATCACCATGAATGGTGCGGCAAAGGATATGCTGGACGATCCGCGCGTCAAGGCTGCCTACTTGGGCGAGTAGCCCCTAACCCGCTTCTGGCGGGTTTTTTTTGCCCGCATTATGCTAAATTTTGGCGCATACGCGCCATGTTTTGGTATATGCGGCACCGTTGCAACCCGCACACCGCTGCGGCCAGGGGCCGGCCCATGGGCCGGCGGGGCGTAGCCCCTATTCCGGACCCTGGGTCAGACCCCTTCGTTAGGGGTAATAAAAAAAGCCTCGGATTAACCGAGGCTTTTTTTGGGAGAAGCTGAAACTTGATTTATTTCTTCGGCGCGGCTTTCGCAGCAGCAGCGGTGAACTGATTCACAGCAGCGCTCAGATTGGTTTCCAGCGATTCAGCAGCTTGTTTAGCGGTTTTGGTGAATTGCTCGTAACCAGCATTTGCATTGCCGATGGCCGATTTAAACAGGGCCACTGCATTTTCCGAACCGGCTGGCGCATTTTTGCTGACTTCTTCAACCAGCGAAATAACTTTACGGTTGGTTTCTGCGATCTGGGTTTCAGCAGCTTTGCTGAATTCAGCGCCGGTGCTGGTGGCGATGGTTGCCAGATGACGGCCGTAAGCGATGGTTTTTTCTGCGTTTGGCTGAGCCTGGGCAGCGGCCAGCGAGAAGAATTCTTGTGGATCTTTAGCAGCCAGCAATTGCTTGGTGGTGGCCGACGATTCTTCCAGCGAAGCCTTGGCAGCGGTCAGATTCAGGTCGACAAACTTCTCCACGCCTTCGAAGGCTTTATTGGTCAGGGTCGAGAAGATAGCGAATTGGGCTTCGAAATTAGCTTTGGTCGCATTGGAAAATTGCTCAGGAATCGAAAACATTTATTTCTCCAGAAAATAGTCGTTGATTGAAATATTACTGCTGGTGTTTCTACCGTCGGTGAGAAACAGGCCAACTACGTTTCAGACCGAACAACAAATTGTGCAACGCAACAAAGACGATTTTACGGCCTTCGAAAATTAAGTCAAGCGATTTTTTGTGCGTTGCATCAAGGAATGTGCACTTAGTTCCAGAGAAGTATTTACCTACGGAACTATTCCCAAAGTACGAGGCAAATCGCCGCCTTCCGGTGGCAAATCGCGCGCCGTGTTAGACTCGGGCCACCTGAGTTGGCGTCCGCATGACGGCCCTCTTTGCCTTTCAGTTCACAAGCCAACCTGATGCCAACACCCACGAACGCCGCGCCGGTCGCGCCGCACGCCAGCTTTTTGTCGCCGTTGCCGCTGTTTTTCGTGCTGTTGTGGAGCAGCGGCTTCATCGTTGCCAAGTTCGGCCTGCCGTATGCGCCGCCGCTGACGTTCCTGCTGCTGCGTTTTCTCGGCGTGCTGGTGTTCCTGGTGCCGGCTGTGCTGGTGTTGAAAGCGCCTTGGCCGCATGGCAAGATTGCACATATTGCATTTGCCGGGCTGCTGGTGCAGGCCGGTTACCTGATCGGCGTCTGGTGCGCCATCAAGCAGGGCATGCCGGCCGGCTTGTCGGCGCTGATCGTCGGCATGCAGCCGATCCTGACCGCGTTCGCGGCGCCCTTGATCGGCGAGAAGGTCCGCCCGCGCCAGTGGCTGGGGCTGCTGTTCGGCATCGGCGGCGTCGGGCTCGTGGTGGCGGCCAAGATCCAGCTGGTCGGCTTGTCGACCGGCGCCATCTTGTTGTGCGTGCTTGCACTATTAAGTATCACCGCCGGCACCTTGTATCAGAAACACCATTGTCCGCAATTCGACCTGCGCGTGGGGACGGTGATCCAGTTTGCCGCCTCCACCGTGCTGGTGCTGCCGCTGGCGATATGGATCGAAGGCCTTGGCCCGGATTTTGCTGCCGTGCAGTGGACGCCGCGCTTTATTGGCGCCTTGCTGTGGTCGGTGCTGGGCTTGTCCATCGGTGCGATTTTCCTGCTGTTCGCCCTGATACGCCGCAGCGACGCCACCCAGGTCACCAGCTTGATGTATTTGACGCCGCCCACCACCGCCATCATGGCGTGGCTGATGTTCGGCGAAGCTTTCAACGCCCTCGGCATTGCCGGTATGTTGCTGGCGGTGACAGGCGTTATATTTGTGGTCAAGAAACCCAAGTAAGCGAGGATGCATGATTTCTACACCTGAACAGCAAGCCGTCGATGCCGCGATCACCTCGCGCCGTTCCCTGCGCGCCTTTTTGCCGACGCCGGTGGCGCGCGAGGATATCGCGCAGATTTTGAAGGTGGCGGGGCGGGCGCCGTCCGGCACCAATACGCAGCCGTGGAAAGTCTACGTGCTGGAAGACGAGCGCAAGCAACAGTTGTCGTCGGCGATATTGGCCGCACATAACGATCCGGAGCAGGCCCGGCAGCACAAGGAAGAATATGCCTACTATCCACGCGAATGGGCCTCGCCGTATATCGACCGCCGCCGCAAGGTCGGCTGGGATCTGTATGCGCTGCTGGGACTGACCCGCGAGGACAAGGCCGGCATGGCCGCCCAACACGGCAAGAATTACGAGTTTTTCGGCGCGCCGGTGGGCCTGATCTTCACCATCGACCGCATCATGGAGCAGGGCTCCTGGCTGGACTATGGCATGTTCCTGCAGAGCATCATGGTGGCGGCGCGCGCACGCGGGCTGGATACGTGCCCGCAAGCCGCTTTCACGCAGTACCACCGCATCATCGCCGAGCAACTTCAGCTGCCGGACAACGAAACCGTGGTCTGTGGCATGGCGCTGGGTGTTGCCGATTTGAGCAAAGTCGAAAACTCTTTGGTCACCGAGCGCATGGCGCTTGAAGAATTTGTTAAATTTGTCTGATACGACTAGCTTGTTTTTCCCATATTGCGCCGACACAACTACTGGTGCGATAAACGTTAAATCTGCTTGCGCTGGCGCAGCGTTTTGCTACACTGCAACGAGCTTTGCTGAATCTTTTTTTGGGGATACGAATGATCAAACTCGCATTAAGCGCTCTTATTTCGCTGATGTTTGCTTCGGCAGCCGTCACCGTCCAGGCAGCCGATGCCGGCAGCGCGCCCAATAAAAAGGTCGTGCTGAAGAAGCGTCACGCCGTGCGCGTGGCGGCCGCCGATACGGGCGACCGCGTGGTCAAGCGCGTGATCAAGGTCAATGGCAAGCGCAAGGTGGTGTACCAGCGCGTGCTGGCCGCCGCGCCGGCGGTGCCGACCATGGGCGACCTCGCCGGCCTGAACGCGACGCATGATCCGCTGGCGCTGGCGTCCAACGTGGCGCTGGTGCTGGACCAGGCCAATTCGGAAGTGCTGTTTGAAAAGAATTCCAACGTTGCCCTGCCGATCGCCTCCATCACCAAGATGATGACCGGCCTGATCGTGGTGGAAGCCAAGCAGGACATGGATGAAGTCCTCACCGTCACCGACGAGGACGTGGACCGCGAAAAATTCAGCAGCTCGCGCCTGAAAGTCGGCACGCAGATGACCCGCGCCAATATGCTGCACATCGCGCTGATGAGTTCGGAAAACCGCGCCGCCTCGGCGCTGGGCCGCAACTATCCGGGCGGCCGTCCGGCCTTCGTCGAAGCGATGAACGCCAAGGCGCGTGAACTGGGCATGAGCGACACCCATTACGTCGATTCCAACGGCCTGTCGAAAATGAATGTGGCCAGTGCGCGCGACCTGGCCAAACTGGCGATGGCAGCGTATCAACAGCCGATGCTGCGCCAGTTCTCGACCGATCCGAAAGCCACGGTGGAACTGAGCAACGGCCGTCCGATGCAGTTCGGCACCACCAACCACCTGGTGGCCAGCCCGGACTGGGCGATCGGCTTGCAGAAAACCGGCTTCATCAACGAAGCAGGGCGTTGCCTGATGATGCAGGCCGTCATCGAAGGCCGCTCGGTCATCATGGTGTTCCTGGATTCCAAGGGCAAGCAGTCGCGGACGGCCGACGCCGGCCGCATGCGCAAATGGCTGGAAGCGCTGCGCCCGGCCAACCTGGTTGGCGGCGGCAGCAGCACCGGCGCTTATTCGACCGGGATGTAACCCAGCGTGACGGAGATCTGGCGCGCGGTCAGCACCAGATCTTCCAGCCAGTCTTCCTGCAGACGGTCGGCCGGCGCCGAGATCGACAGCCCGGCAATCAGCTTGCCGCTGTCGTCGTAGATGCCGGCGGCCATGCAGCGTACCCCCAGCTCCAGTTCCTCATTGTCGCGCGAGTAGCCGCGTGACTTCACCAGCCCCAGCTCGCGTTCCAGCTTGCCCAGATCGGTAATCGAATTCTTGTTGTGCCCGGCCAGGCCGGTGCGCGTGGCGTAGGCGCGGATGGCTTTCGGCTCGTCCGCCGACAGGAACAGCTTGCCGGTCGAGGTCAGGTGCAGCGGGCCGCGGCCGCCGATGGCGCGCACCACCTGCATGCCCGAGCGTTCCGAGAAGGCGCGGTCGATGTAGACGATCTCGTCGCCCTGGCGCACCGACAGGTTGATGGTCTGCTGGGTTTTTTTGTGCAGTGCACGCATGAAATCCAGCGCCGCTTCGCGCACCGACAGCCGGCTCTTGACCACATTGCCCAGTTCCAGCAGACGCATGCCGAGGCGGTAGGTGCCCGGCTCGACCCGGTCGACAAAACGGGTAACCACCATATCGTTCAAAATCCGGTGGGCGGTCGACGGGTGTAGCCCGGAGACGCGCGATAATTCCTTCAGGCTCACGGGATCGGGATACTTGGCCAGCGCATCGAGCAGCGCCACCATGCGTTCGATCACCTGGATGGTGGTCTTTTGCTCGGGAACGGATTCGATTTTCATGATGTGGTTGGTGCAATGCAGTATTCAATACCTCTTTTATACCATAATGTGGAAAAGTCCGGGGTGATGCATAATAAGCATTTACAAAGTTACGACACCCACATGGAACCAGTCAGCGAATTCAAGAGCAAGAGCGGCCTCAAACGTATCTACCAGGCCTTTTTATATTCGATGGACGGCTTCCGCTCCGCCTGGAAGCATGAGCATGCCTTCCGCCAGGAAGTCAGCGTGTTCGTGGTCGGCGCCATCATCGCGCTGGGGTTGCACATCTCGGCGTTCGAAAAGCTGGTGCTGATCGGCGTGCTGCTGCTGATCCTGATCGTTGAGCTGATCAATTCCTCGATCGAGGCCGTGGTGGACCGCGTGTCGCTGGAGCGCCATCCGCTGTCCAAGAACGCCAAGGATTTCGGCAGCGCGGCCGTGGCGCTGACCTGTCTGCTGGCGATCGCCACCTGGGCGGTGGTGCTGTACAACCGCTTCATATGATTTTCCTGTATATAGAACTGATAAAAGCTTAGTTCTCATTTATAAGGCGCGGCAGTAATCTGGAGACCTTCACTACTAGGGGAATCAAATGCTGTCCAAGAAAATTATTGCCGCTGCCGTGCTCGCCATCTCCGCCGTCGCTCCAGTGCTGGCGGCGGACATCTCGCTGCTGAACGTGTCGTATGACCCGACGCGCGAGCTGTACCAGGACGTCAACACCGCATTTGCCAAAGAGTGGAAAACCAAGACCGGCGATACGGTCAAGATCAAGCAATCGCACGGCGGTTCGGGCAAGCAGGGCCGCGCCGTGATCGACGGCCTGGAAGCGGACGTGGTGTCGCTGGCGCTGGCCTACGACATCGACGCCATCGCCGAACACAAGCTGCTGTCGCCGGACTGGCAGAAAAAGCTGCCGCACAACAGTACCCCGTACACCTCGACCATCGTGTTCCTGGTCCGCAAGGGCAATCCTAAGGGCATCAAGGACTGGGCCGACTTGGTCAAGCCAGGCGTATCGGTGATCACCCCGAATCCCAAGACTTCCGGCGGCGCCCGCTGGAACCACCTGGCCGCCTACGGCTATGCGCTGCGCCAGCCAGGCGGCAGCGAAGCCAGTGCCAAGGAATACCTGACCAAGCTATACAAGAACGTGCCGGTGCTGGATTCCGGCGCGCGCGGCGCCACCACCACCTTTGTTGAACGCGGCATCGGCGACGTGCTGATCGCCTGGGAAAACGAAGCGCTGCTGGCGGTCAAGGAACTGGGGCCGACCAAGTTCGACATCATCGCGCCGTCGGTCTCGATCCTGGCTGAACCGCCGGTCGCCGTGGTCGACAAAGTGGTCGACAAGCGTGGGACCCGCAAGGTGGCGGAGGCTTACCTGAACTTCCTGTACACCGATGAAGCGCAGGACATCATCGCCAAGAACTACTACCGTCCAGCCACCGAGAAAGCGGCCAAGAAATACGCTGGCCAGTTCCCGAAAGTGAAGCTGTTCACGCTGGCTGACGTCGCTGGCGACTGGACCAAGGCGCAGAAGACCCACTTCGCCGACGGCGGCCTGTTCGACCAGATCTATCAGCCTAACAAGTAATCATGACCGGCAGCTTGGACCAGTTTCGCGTGTTGATTGCGCCCGGCCTGCATAACAGCGGACCGGACCACTGGCAGAGCCGCTGGCAACGCCTGTTCCCCGCCTTCGAGCGGGTGCAGCAGGACGACTGGGAAGTGCCGGATCTGCCGCGCTGGTCGGCGCGGGTGGACGAGTTGCGCAGCAAGGATAAGCGGCCGACGCTGATCGTCGCCCACAGCTTCGGTGCGCTGGCCACGGTGCACAGCGTGGCGCGCGATCCCGAGAGTGTGGCTGCGGTGCTGCTGGTGGCGCCGGCCGATCCCGACAAATTCAACGTCGCCGCGCTGCTGCCGCAACACGCTTTGCCGGTGCCTTCCATCATGGTTGGCAGTACCAACGATCCGTGGATGGCCGCGCCGCGCGCCGAGTTGTGGGCACGGCGCTGGCACAGCCGTTTCATCAACGGCGGTCCGCTGGGGCACATCAACGCCGAATCCAGTCTGGGCGACTGGCCGGAGGGTCTGGAAAGCTTGTATTTCCTGGCCGGTCAGGTGCACAATGACGTGTTGTCAACGTGATGCATTTTTCTACTCTGGAGACCAACTATGACTATCCGCCTGGGCGATACCGCGCCTGATTTCGAACAAGATTCTTCCATCGGCAAACTGAAGTTCCACGAGTGGGCTGGCAATTCGTGGGTGGTGCTGTTTTCGCACCCAGCCGACTTCACGCCGGTGTGCACCACCGAGCTGGGCCTGACCGCCAAGCTGAAACCGGAATTCGACAAGCGCAACGTGAAAGCGATCGCGCTGTCGGTGGACC
This sequence comes from Duganella alba, assembly GCF_009674495.1. Classification (GTDB taxonomy): domain Bacteria; phylum Pseudomonadota; class Gammaproteobacteria; order Burkholderiales; family Burkholderiaceae_D; genus Rugamonas; species Rugamonas alba. Next base: position 244,360 of record NZ_WKJN01000002.1, read on the forward strand.
CTGCCGAGTCGCACAAGGCGTGGATCAAGGATATCGAGGAAACGCAGAAGACCGTGGTCGGTTTCCCGATCATCGCCGATGCGGACCGCAAGGTATCGGGCCTGTATGACATGATTCACCCGGAAGCGTCGGCAACGGCGACCGTGCGTTCGCTGTTCGTGATTGATCCGAACAAGAAGGTGCGTTTGACGATTACCTATCCGATGAGCACCGGCCGCAACTTCGATGAAGTGCTGCGCGTGATCGATGCGCTGCAACTGACCGATGGCTACACCGTGGCCACGCCGGGCAACTGGAAAGATGGCGATGACGTCATCATCCCGCTGACCGTGCAGGACCCCGAAGTGCTGAAACAAAAGTACCCGAAAGGCTTTACCGCCGAGCGTCCATATCTGCGTGTTACCCCACAGCCGAATAAGTGACGCACGCCGCGCCACTCTAGGGGTCTGACCCCGTACGGGGTCAGACCCCTCGTGGCAGTGCGGGGTAAAGCGGATAAGCTTATTAGTTTTCCGTTGTTTGGATATTTCCCCAGAGTAGGTAACCTTCGGGCCTACTTTGGGGAAATCGCATGGATGTGCAGTTTGTCGTTTCAGGATTCGCAGTCGGCTTGCTGGTCGGCATGACCGGCGTCGGTGGTGGTTCGCTGATGACGCCGCTGCTGACCTTGCTGTTCGGCGTCACGCCCGCCGTGGCCGTCGGCACCGATCTGGCGTTCGCCTCGCTGACCAAGGGCGTCGGCACTTTCACCCACAAAATGCGCGGCACGGTCCACTGGGACATCGTGCGCCGCCTCTGCATCGGCGCGCTGCCGGCCGCCTTCTTCGCCAGCCTGGCGCTCAAACACTTCGGCACCCTGAACAAGGAAATGGGCCAGATCATCCGCTACATGATCGCCAGCTCGGTGCTGCTGACCGTCATCGCCCTGCTGTTCAAGCGCAAGATGCTGGCCTGGATCACTGCCCACCCCGAGCGCCAGCTGCAGGGCAGGGCGCTGAGCGCCGCCACCATCGTCTCCGGCGCCGTGCTCGGTACGCTGGTGACGATTTCCTCGATTGGCGCCGGCGCCATCGGCGCCACCCTGCTGGTGATGCTCTACCCGCGCCTGACCGCCGCCGAAGTGGCCGGCACCGACATCGCCTATGCCGTGCCGCTGACCGCCATCGCCGCCGTCGGCCACTGGTGGCTCGGGTCGATCAACTGGACCCTGCTGCTGACCCTGCTGGTCGGCTCGCTGCCCGGCATTACCCTCGGCGCCTATGCCGCCCGCGCCGTGCCTGAGCGTCTGTTGCGCGGTCTGCTGGCGGTAACACTTGTTGCCGTGGCAGCAAAGCTCGTATATAGCTGAATCATCTAATCAAATGACTAATGCTTCGTTTGTATTATGAAGATTAGGTGAGAACATGCAGCCCTTATAGAAGGTTTTGTAATAAGGGAGCATTCATGTCTGCTGTTCTTGCAGCGCCCACCGCGACGCCGCCCGTGGCCAAGCGGAGCGCACCGTTCCGCGTGATGCCGGGCTTCCGGCTGTCGCTGGGATTCACCATTTTCTACCTGACGCTGATCGTACTGATCCCGCTGTCTGCCATCTTCCTGAAAACGTTCACCTTGACCTGGGATTCGTTCTGGACCACGGTGACCTCGGCGCGCGTGATCGCCTCGTACAAGCTGACGTTTGGCGCCTCGCTGCTGGGCGCCTTCATCAACGTCATCTTCGGCGGCATCGTGGCCTGGGTGCTGGTGCGCTATGAATTTCCCGGCAAACGCATCGTCGATGCGCTGGTCGACCTGCCGTTCGCCTTGCCGACCGCCGTGGCCGGCATCACGCTGACCGCGCTGTATTCGGCCAACGGCTGGCTGGGCCGCTTCATCGAAGGCGAGCTGGGCATCAAGGTGGCGTTCACGCCGATCGGCGTGGTGATCGCGCTGACCTTCATCGGCCTGCCGTTCGTTGTGCGCACCGTGCAACCGGTGCTGGAAGACGTCGAGCGCGAACTGGAGGAAGCCGCCGCCAGCCTGGGCGCCAACGCCTGGCAAACCTTTTCCCGCGTGGTGTTCCCGACCATCCTGCCGTCGCTGATGACCGGCTTTGCATTGGCCTTCGCCCGCGCCACCGGCGAATACGGTTCGGTGATCTTCATCGCCGGCAATATGCCGATGGTGTCGGAAATCACGCCGCTGTTCATCATTACCAAGCTGGAGCAGTATGACTACGCCGGCGCCACCGCGATTGCAACCGTGATGCTGGTGGTGTCCTTCCTGCTGCTGTTGACCATCAACCTGTTGCAAGCCTGGGCTCGCGGAAAGCCGGTGAAATCATGAGCGCTACGCCTGCCACCACCCCACGTCGCGGCGAACTGCCGTCGCGCGCCGATGTGCTGGAGCCGCGCTGGGTGCGCGTGGTCCTGATCGCCATCGCGCTGCTGTTCCTGACGCTGTTCCTGTTCGTGCCGCTGGTCTCGGTGTTCTACGAAGGCCTGAAGAAGGGCTGGGATGCCTATCTGTCCGCCATCGTCGATGAAGACGCGATCTCGGCCATCAAGCTGACGCTGATCACCGCCGCCATCGCCGTGCCGCTGAACCTGGTGTTCGGCGTGGCCGCCTCGTGGTGCATCGCCAAGTTCGAGTTCCGCGGCAAGAGCATCCTGCTGACGTTGATCGACCTGCCGTTTTCGGTGTCGCCGGTGATCTCCGGCCTGATCTACGTGCTACTGTTCGGCGCGCAAGGTTACTTCGGCCCCTGGCTGATGGACCACGACATTAAGATCCTGTTCGCGGTGCCGGGCATTGTGCTGGCCACCATCTTCGTCACCTTCCCGTTCGTGGCGCGCGAGCTGATCCCGCTGATGCAGGCGCAGGGCAGCGAAGAAGAAGAGGCCGCCATTGTACTGGGCGCGTCCGGCTGGGACACCTTCCGCCGCGTGACGCTGCCGAACATCAAGTGGGGTCTGCTGTACGGCGTGATCCTGTGTAACGCCCGCGCCATGGGCGAATTCGGCGCGGTGTCGGTGGTGTCCGGCCATATCCGTGGCGAGACCAACACCATGCCGCTGCAAGTGGAGATTCTCTACAACGAATACAACTTTGCCGCCGCCTTTGCCGTGGCGTCCCTGCTGGCGCTGCTGGCCCTGGTGACGCTGGTCGTGAAAACCTTTATCGCCTGGCGCCTGAACGAATCCATCGCCGACGACGTGCGCACTACGGAGTAATACCATGACGATCGAAGTTAAAAACATCAACAAGCGTTTCGGCGATTTCGTCGCCCTCAACAATGTGTCGCTGTCCTTCCCGCAGGGTGAGCTGACCGCGCTGCTGGGACCGTCCGGCTGCGGCAAGACCACGTTGCTGCGCTGTATCGCCGGCCTGGAGCATCCGGACTCGGGCCAGGTGCTGCTGGACGGCCACGACGCTTCCGAACGCCATGTGCGCGAGCGCCAGGTCGGCTTCGTGTTCCAGCACTATGCGCTGTTCAAGCACATGACCGTGTTTGAAAATGTCGCTTTCGGCCTGCGCGTCAAATCGCGCAGCGAGCGGCCGTCGGAAGACCAGATCCGCCGCAAGGTGAAAGACCTGCTGGAACTGGTGCAGCTGGACTGGCTGGCGGACCGCTATCCGCCACAACTGTCGGGCGGCCAGCGTCAGCGTATCGCCCTGGCGCGCGCGCTGGCGGTCGAGCCGCGCGTGCTGCTGCTGGACGAACCGTTCGGCGCGCTGGACGCCAAGGTGCGCAAGGAGCTGCGCCGCTGGCTGCGCCGCCTGCACGACGAGCTGCACGTCACCTCCATCTTCGTTACCCACGACCAGGAAGAAGCGCTGGAAGTGGCCGACCAGGTGGTGCTGATGAACAAAGGTAACGTCGAACAGATCGGCGCACCGGACGAGGTGTACAACCATCCGGCCTCGCCATTCGTCTACGGCTTCCTGGGCAATGTGAACGTGTTCCACGGCCGTGTGCAGGATGGCGTGCTGGCCAGCGGCGATGCCAGCTTCACCGTGCCGGGCGAATCCAGTGCCGCCGGCAAGGGCACCGCCTATGTGCGTCCGCACGAGCTGGAGGTGGACCGCTACACGCCGGGCGCCGAAGGCATCGTGGTCAAGCTGCGCCGCGCACATGCGATCGGCCCGCTGGCCCAGCTGGACCTGGAACGCGACGATACCAACGAATTGATTGAAGCCGTGATTCCGAACGAGCGCTTCAGCTCCCTGGGCCTGAAAGAAGGCGAAACTTTAGTCGTGCGTCCGAAACGCCTGCGGGTGTTCGTGGACGAAGGAGCATCCATATGAATTTTCAACAGCTGCGGTCCATCCGCGAAGCAGCCCGTCGTGGCTACAACCTGACCGAAGTGGCGAATGCCCTGTTCACCTCGCAGCCTGGCGTGTCGCGCCAGATCCGCGAACTGGAAGACGAACTGGGCGTCGTGATTTTCGAACGCAACGGCAAGCGCCTGACCGGCATGACCGAGCCGGGCAAAGGCATCCTGAAGATCATCGACCGCCTGCTGATCGAGGCCGAGAACTTGCAACAGGCCAGCCTGGAATACACCGGCCAGCAAAGCGGCACCTTGAGCGTGGCCGCCACCCACACGCAGGCGCGCTATGCGCTGCCGAAAGTGGTACAGAGCTTCCGCACCGCGTATCCGGACGTGCGCATCGCCTTGCAGCAGAGCGCGCCGGAGCACATCGCCGAATGGATCTTGTCCGGCAAGACCGATATCGGCATCGCCACCGAGGGCCTGTCGCAGTTCCCGGACCTGGTGTCGTTCCCGTGCTACCGCTGGAGCCATCTGATCGTGGTGCCGGACGGCCATCCGCTGCTGTCGCGCTCGCCGATCAGGCTGGAAGACCTGGCCGAGTTCCCGCTGATTACCTATGACGTCGGCTTTACCGGCCGCGGCCACATCGACGCGGCCTTCGCGCAGGCCGGCGTCAAGCCGGACATCGTGCTGACCGCCATGGATTCGGACGTGATCAAGCAGTACGTGTCGCTGGGCCTGGGCGTGGGCATTGTCGCCTCGATGGCGTTCGACCACGGCCGCGACAAGGGCATGCGCGCGGTGGAAGCATCGCACCTGTTCGCGCAGAACACCACGCGCCTTGCGGTGCGCAAGGGCGCCTACCTGCGTTCGTATGCCTACCACTTCATCCAGCAATTCGCGCCGGACCTGACCCGCGCCGACATCGACGCCGCCCTCAACGGCGGGGATCTCTCCTGATCTGTTGCTGCCGCCGCATCAGTTGTGGCGGCAGCAAAACAGTCGTTTAATTTTTCCTATTTTAATATCGAAATGACCATATACTGAATCCCTGCAACCAACACTGGGAGCGCACATGGGTATCGGTAATTGGAAAATCGGCTACCGTCTGGCAGCCGGTCTGGGCATGGCCATCATCTTCATGATCGGCATCGCCGTCGAAGGCATCGGCAATCTTGGCAAGCTCAATAGCAATACCAAGGATCTCGCTGTCGATAAAGTTCCCAAGGTCATACTGGCTTACGAAACGATAGGCGGTCTGAACGACGTGGCCCGCGCTATGCGCAACGCCATGTTGTCGACCGATCCGGCGGTGGTCAAGGCCGAGCTGGAGCGTGTGGAGAAACGGCGCGTGGAAAACGGCGAGCGGCTCGACAAGCTGGGCAAGTTGATTGCCGACGATGAAGACCCGCAAAGCAAGGCCAAGCTGCAAGCCGTGCTCGATGCGCGGGAAAAATACGTGGTGGTGCAGAGCGCTTTCCTGAAGATGTCCACCGACGACAGCAAGCGCGACGAGTCGGTCAAGTATCTGCTGACCACGGTGCGCAAGGAGCAGACCGCTTACCTGAACGCCTTGACCGAGATGGTCAAGTATCAGATCGCCGCTGTCGAGGAGACCAGTGCGGTGGCGGAACGGTCGTACTCCAGTTCGCGCACCACGATGATCGTGCTGACGATAGTGGCAGCCGCGCTGGCGGCTTGGGTGCTATATGTGATCACGCGCAGCATCACACAGCCGCTGAACCGCGCGGTGGGCATGGCGCAGGCGGTGGCCGGCGGCGATCTGACCATGCGCATGGAGTGCAATACCACCGATGAGACCGGCCAGCTGCTGCGCGCGCTGATCGACATGAACGATGCGCTGGCGCGCACGGTGGGGCAGGTGCGCTCGGGCACGGATACGATTGCCACGGCGTCGAATGAAATCGCCAGCGGCAATCTGGATCTGTCGTCGCGCACCGAGCAGCAGGCGTCCAGCCTTGAGGAGACGGCGTCGTCGATGGAGGAGCTGACTTCAACCGTTACGCAGAATGCCGAGAACGCGCGGCAGGCCACCAAGCTGGTGGTGGCGGCCAGCGATTACGCCACCAAGGGCGGCCAGGTGGTTGGCGAGGTGGTGACCACCATGGGCGCGATCAAGGAAAGTTCCAGCAAGATTGTCGACATCATCAGCGTGATTGATGGCATTGCGTTCCAGACCAATATTCTGGCGCTGAATGCGGCGGTCGAGGCGGCGCGTGCGGGTGAGCAGGGCCGGGGCTTTGCGGTGGTGGCGTCCGAGGTGCGCAACCTGGCGCAGCGGTCGGCATCGGCGGCCAGGGAGATCAAGGAGTTGATCGGGCGGTCGGTGGAGACCGTGGATGCGGGGGCGGCGCTGGTGAGCCAGGCGGGGGCGACGATGCAGGGTATTGTGCAGTCGGTGCAGCAGGTGGCGGAGATCATGCATCAGATTAGCGCGGCCAGCAGCGAGCAGAGCACGGGCATCGAGCAGGTGAATCAGGCGATTGTGTCGATTGATGATGTGACGCAGCAGAATGCGGCGCTGGTGGAACAGGCCGCTGCGGCGGCGCAGAGTATGCGCGATCAGGCGGATTTGCTGGCGCAGGCGGTGAGTGTGTTTAAGCTGGCGGGGACCCCGCCGCCAGCAAAACCGATGCTGCGGCGGCTGGCGGTGGCTTGAGCTGCTGCGCTAAACCCGGGCACACCGGGGTCTGACCCCGTACGGGGTCAGACCCCAGCTCGCCGCCGTGCGGGTTACCAGGTGTAGCTGGCTTTGGCGTAGTAGTAGCGGCCGTTGAAGCCGTTCGGCGCCCAGCCGCTGTACGGGTAGATGCCGTTGGTATTCAAATTGCCCGCCGACGTCACCTGGTCCGGGTAGCGGTTGGTGGCGTTGTCCACACCGGCCGTCAGGCGCCAGTTCTTGCCCAGCTTGACGTTGCCCGACAGGTCGAGCGTCCATTGCGGATCGTAGGTCTGGTCCAGCGTCGCATTGTTCTGCGGTACGGTGAAGCTGCCGTAGCGCGTGACCACGGCGCGCAGGCCCCAGTTGCTGATAGTCCAGTCGGTCGTCAGGCTCAACTTGTCCTTCGGCGAACCGACGGTCAGGCGATTGACGGTCTGGCGGTCGATCAGCGTCAGGCCGTTGGCGGTCAGGATGGCCGGATTGGCCTTCACGCCTTCGACGTCGGTCTTGTTGTGGTTGTAGGCGCCGGTGAAGTCGAAGCGGCCGTAGTCGCGGGTGTCCCAGCGGTAGGTGCTCAGCACGTCGACGCCGGTGGTGCGGGTGTCGATGGCGTTGGTGAAGTAGCGGCCGGCGCCCACCAGGATGCCTTGCGAAGCGAGCGCGTTTTTCAACGTCTGATTCAGCGTCATATTCGCCGACAGCGCGATGCGGTCGTCGATGTTGATGCGGTAGGCGTCCACCGTGGTGGTCCAGTTGCGGCTGGGCTGTACCACCAGGCCGAGGCTGTAGTTGCGGGCCTTCTCTGCCTTGAGCGGCGTGGCGCCAAGCGCGGTGGCGGCGGCGCTGCCCACCGCGAAGGTGCCGGTTTCAATCGGCGTGTTCACGCCGTTGACCACCGAGAAATTGGTGGTGGTGATGGTGTAGAACTGCTGCGCCAGCGATGGTGCGCGGAAGCCGGACGAGGCCGTCGCGCGCAGCGATACCGCCTCGTTGAAGGCGTAGCGGGCCGAACCCTTGGCCGAGGTGGTGTTGCCGAAATCGCTGTAGCGTTCGTGACGCAGCGCGCCCGAGGCCGAGAACTGCTTGGTGATTTCCGCTTCGACGTTGGCGTAGATCGATTTGTTGTCGCGGCTGTTGCTGCCGGCGTTGACCGGACGGAAGCCGGAGAAGCCCTGCGCGCCGGTGCCGCTGTACGACGCCACATCGCCGGCGCCGATTTCGTAGGTCTCCGTGCGGTACTCGGCGCCCAGCGCCAGCGTGACCGGGCCGCTGAAGGCCTCGACCGCGAAGTCCTTGGCGACGTCGAAGTTGACCAGCGTTTCCGAGTTTTTCAGGCGGCCGGCGTAGAAGTGGGTCGGGCTGGCGGCGCCCAGGTCCTGGTTGACGGTGTTATCCAGGTTCAGCTTGAATTCGTTCTCGCCGTAGTTCAGGCTCAAGTCCCAGCGCCAGCCGCTGGCTTCGCCGCGCAGGCCGGTGACCAGCGAGCTGTCGGTCGAGCGGCTGTTTTCCAGCGGCAGGAAGCCTTGCGGGAACAGCGGCGAGCGCAGTGCGGTGCCGTTGAAGGCGGTACGCCAGGTGGCGGCCGCCGAGGTGTCGCGCTGGCCGTAGTTGACGAAGGCGTACCAGTCGATATCGTCGGTGACGCGGTATTCGCTGTTGAGGAACAGCGAGGCCGGCTTGGTTTCCGGATCGCCGAAGCGCTGCGTGACGGTGCCGTACAGCGGCTCGGCCGGATTGCGGAAATCGGCGCCGGCGCGGTTGGTCGGATCGCGGTCGGCCGCATCGACAGCGATGCGCACCCAGCCGTTTTCGCCGAGCGGCAGGCCGCCCGAGGCGCGCACGGAGCGCTGGCGGCCATCGCGTTTCTGGTATTCGCCCCAGCCGATTTCGGCCTCGCCGCCGCTGGCGCCTTTTTTCAGGATGATGTTGATGACGCCGGCGATCGCATCGGAACCGTACTGGGCGGCGGCGCCGTCACGCAGCACCTCGATGTGGTCGATGGCCGACAGCGGAATCGCATTCAGGTCGACCGGCGCCGAACCGCGGCCCTGGGTGCCGTTGACGTTGACCACCGACGAGGTATGGCGGCGCTTGCCATTGACCAGCACCAGCACCTGATCGGGCGAGAGGCCACGCAGCTGCGCCGGACGCACCGCGTCGGATGCATCGGCGCCGGACGGGCGCGGGAAGTTCAGCGATGGCAGCACGCGGCCCAGCACGGTGGCCAGCTCGGTCGAGCCGCTGGCTTGCAGTTCCTTGGCGCCGATGATGTCGATCGGCGATTCCGAATCGACGGTGCGGCGGTTTTTGGCATAGGTGCCGGTCACCACCACCGATTGCAGTTCACCGTCCGTCGCGCTTTCCTGCGCGCCGGCGTGCATAGTCGCCGCCATCAGGCCGCCCAACAGCAGGGCTTGGGGTAAAGGAGCAAGGGCGAAACGGGGAGCTGTACGGCGTGTAAACATGGTGACTATCTTTCTTCAAGGGATGTTTAATGCTGAAATCTTATAGGGCGGCAAGGATAATGCCCACGAATCGTTAGCAATTAAGATATATGAATTTTGAATAATGTTGTTACAGTACAGCCAATCGTGCGCGAAAGTGGCATATGGCCAGGCGGGACGTGCCGTGCGCGTTGCGGGAGCGCCACGAACTGGCGTCCGGAGGAGGAAAAGGGGGAGTGCCGCGCGCGCCGGCGACGCTGGCGCCAGCCCGAAAATACGCGGAGTTACTGGCCGGGATTGGTGATCTCGGCGTGGATCTGGTCCACCTGCTTGATGACGTCCAGCGGCAGCACGATGTCGTAGGCGTCGATGTTGTGCTTCAGCTGTTCCAGGCTGGTGGCGCCGATGATGGTCGAGGCCACGAACCAGCGCGAATAGCACCATGCCAGCGCCAGTTGCGTCGGCGTCAGGCCATTGTCGCGCGCCAGCTGCACGTAGCGCGCGGTGGCGGCCACCGTCGCCGGCCGCAGGTAGCGCGGGCTCCAGGTCGGCGGGAAGACGGTCAGGCGGCCGTGCGCCTTCGGATCATCGTGGTACTTGCCGGTCAGCTGGCCGAACGCCAGCGGGCTGTAGGCCAGCAGGCTGACGTTCTCGCGGTAGCAGGTCTCGTCCAGCAGGCTGGTTTCGTAGTGGCGCGCGGTCAGGTTGTACAGGTTCTGGATGGTGGCGATGCGCGGCAGATCCTTCATCTCGGACTGCTTGATGAACTCGTTCACGCCCCAGCACGATTCGTTGGAGACGCCGATGGCGCCGATCTTGCCGGCCTTGACCAGGTCCCCCAGCGCCGCCAGCGTTTCCTCGATCGCCACGCAGTCGCGCTCCTGCTTCGGATGGAAGACGTTGTTGCCGAAGATGGGCACGTTACGGCTTGGCCAGTGCAATTGGTATAAATCGATATGCTCGATTTGCAGGCGCTGCAGGCTGGTGTCCACCGCCGCCTTCAGGTTGGCGGCGTCGAAGTTGCGCGCGCGGCCGCCGCGTATCCAGGTCACGCTGGCGTTCGGACCGGCCGCCTTGGTGGCGATCACCACCTTGTCGCGCAAGCCGGTCTTCTTCAGCCAGGTGCCAATGTAGCGTTCGGTCGAGCCCTGGGTTTCGGCGCGCGCCATCACCGGGTACATTTCCGCCGTGTCGATGAAGTTGATGCCGCGCTCGTAGGCGTAGTCGAGCTGGCTGTGCGCTTGCGCTTCGGTGTTCTGCTCGCCCCAGGTCATGGTGCCGAGGCAGACCTTGGTGACGTGGAGATCGCTGTTGCCCAGTTGTACCTTCTGCATGCCTTGCTCCGGTTAGTGGCCGCGTACCGCATCCGCGCAATCGCGGATCAGCGCCGGGCCGGCGTAGATCAGGCCACTATACAGCTGCACCAGTTGCGCGCCGCATTCCATCTTCATGCGCGCGTCCAGGCCTTGCATGATGCCGCCGACGCCGATGATCGGCAGGGCGTCGCCCAGCTCGGCCTTCAGCAGGCGGATCACGGTGTTGGAGAACTGGAACACCGGCGCGCCCGACAGGCCGCCCGCTTCGGCGCCGTGCAGCATGCCGGTGACGGCGTCGCGATTTAGCGTGGTGTTGGTGGCGATGACGCCGTCGATCTTGTGGCGGATCAGCGCGTCGGCGATGTTCTTGACCTGGTCGCCGTCCATGTCCGGCGCAATCTTCAGCGCCAGTGGCACGTAGCGCTTGTGCTGGTCGGCCAGGCGCAGCTGGGCGTCCTTCAGCGTGCTCAACAGGCCGTCCAGTTCCGAGCCGCCTTGCAGCTGGCGCAGGTTCTTGGTGTTCGGCGACGAGATGTTGACGGTGACGTAGCTGGCATACGGATAGACTTTTTCCAGGCAGTGCAGGTAATCGTCGGTGGCGCGTTCGATCGGCGTGTCGGCGTTCTTGCCGATGTTCAGGCCCAGCACGCCGGCCTTGTCCTGGTAGAAGCGCGAAGCCTGCACATTGGCGACAAAGGCATCGACGCCGCCGTTGTTGAAGCCCATGCGGTTGATGATGGCGTGCGCTTCCGGCAGGCGGAACATGCGCGGCTTCGGATTGCCCGGCTGCGCGCGCGGCGTCACGGTGCCCACTTCGATCGAACCGAAGCCGAGGTCGGCCAGCGCGTCGATGTAGGCGCCGTCCTTGTCCAGGCCGGCAGCCAGGCCGACCGGATTTTTAAAAGTGATGCCCATCACCGTGCGCGGATCGGCCTGGGGTTGCTTGACCAGCTTGGTCAGGCCCAGCGCGGCGGCGCGTTTCAGTGCAGGCAGGGTGAAGTGGTGGGCGGCTTCGGCGTCCATCGAGAACAGCAGCGGACGGGCCAGGGAATACAGGAATTTTTCGGACATGGGGCGCTCAGGTTGGTGGTCGCCCGTATTTTATCAAACGTCCAGCACGCTCCATACGCCTTTGATGCGCGCTTCCAGCGGCCGGAAGTTGGTCTTGTAGGACATTTTGGGACTTTCCTTGATCCAGTAGCCCAGATACACGTAGGGCAGCTTCAGCTCGCGCGCCTGCTCGATCTGCCACAGCACGTTGTAGGTGCCGAACGAGGCGCCTTCCATGTCCGGGTCGAAGAAGGTGTAGACGGAGGACAGGCCGTCCGACAGCACGTCGATGATGCTGACCATGCGCAGCGTGCCGTCCGGCTCGCGGAACTCCACCAGCCGGGTGTTGACGCGGCTTTGCAGCAGGAACTGCGCGTACTGGTCGCGGCTGTCCTGATCCATGCCGCCGCCGGCGTGGCGCCGGCTCTGGTAGCGCAGGTAGAGGTCGTAGTGTTCGTCGGAGAACGACAGCGTGGCGACGCCGGCGGTCAGGTTGCCGTGTTTGCTCCAGGCGCGGCGCTGGGTGCGGTTGGGCTTGAATTCATCGGTCACCACGCGCACCGGGATGCAGGCCTGGCAGCCGTCGCAATATGGCCGATAAGTAAAGATGCCGCTGCGGCGGAAGCCGTTCTTCACCAGTTCCGAGTAGACGTCCGCGTTGATCAGGTGCGACGGCGTGGCCACCTGCGAACGCGCCTGGCGCGCGTCGAGATAGCTGCAAGGGTAGGGCGCCGTCGTGTAAAACTGCAGCGTCGCGAAAGGCAGGTCGTTCAGGTGCGTCATGCACGTCCTATCGGGCGGTGGTTGAGTCTCTATGTTAGCTTAACACTGTCTGGGGCGAATGGTGCAACCGGTTCCCATACGGTGATCTGGGGCAAGTCAATATTGTTGCGCAGATGCGCCAGGAACTGCGCGCGCGGGATCGGCGCGGCGCCCAGCGAGGCCAGATGGCCGGTCTCCTGTTGGCAATCGATCATGCTTACACCATTGGCATGCAGGAAGCGCACCAGGTAGGACAAGGCGATCTTGGAGGCGTCGGTGACGCGCGCGAACATCGATTCGCCATAGAACATGCGGCCGATGCAGACGCCGTAGGCGCCGCCGACCAGTTCGCCGTCGAGCCAGACTTCGGCCGAGTGCGCGTAGCCCATGCGGTGCAGGCCGGTGTAGCCGGCGATGATGTCGTCCGAGATCCAGGTGCCGGGGCCGTCGCGTCGCGGCGCGGCGCAGTTGCGCATCACCTGTTCGAAGGCGCTGTCGAAGCGCACCTGCCAGCGGCCGCCTTCCTGCCGGCTGCGTTCCACCTTGCGCAGGGTCTTCTTCAGGCTGTCCGTGATGCGGAAGTGGTCGGTCCGTAGCACCATGCGCGGATCGGTGCTCCACCACAGGATGGGCTGGCCTTCCGAGAACCACGGGAAGATGCCGTGGCGGTAGGCCATCAGCAGGCGTTGCGGCGACAGGTCGGCGCCGGCGGCCAGCAGGCCGGGCGCCTCCGCCGTCAGCGCTTCGGCGACGTCGGGAAACGGTGTGTGGATGTCAAGCCATGGAATCATCGTACTGCGTCACGTTGGTTCGATGTCGGAGCGCATGTTGCGGATGATGTCCTGCGTGTGGAAACCGTAGCTGCCGCCTTCGCGGATATTGACGCGGTCGGCGAAGAACAGTTCCAGCGTGGTGCGGATGGTGGGGAAGGCCAGGTCGTCCCACGGGATCTCGGCTTCGCTGAACATCCGCACGTCCAGGCTTTCCTCGCCGGGCGCGAAATCGAGGTCGAGCAGTTCGGCCAGATAGAACATATGCACCTGGTGGACGCGCGCGACGTTGAGCAAGGTGAACAGCTTGCCAAGCTTGATATTCGCGCCAGCTTCTTCCTGGGTTTCGCGGATGGCCGCTTCGCTGGTGGTCTCGTTGTTTTCCATGAAGCCGGCCGGCAGCGTCCAGTAGCCGTAGCGCGGCTCGATGGCGCGTTTGCACAGCAGCACTTTCAGTTCGCCGTCCTGCTCCCAGACAGGAATCGAGCCGAGCACCATTTTCGGGTTCTCGTAATGGATGGTGGCGCAGCTGCCGCACACGTAGCGGGGACGGTTATCGCCAGCCGGAATGCTCAGGCTGACAGGGGAGGCGCATTCGGAACAGAATTTCATAAACAATCGGTCAAGTCGGTTTGTTCTTACTTTACACCGATTGCCGCCCGCACGGCGTGCCCGCGCCCGGCTGGACTCAGCATTTATTCGATCTATCGCGTTTCTTTCCGGGATTGATATTGCCTAATCGCCCGATCTGTCCTATAATAACGGCACAGACGCGGGGTGGAGCAGTCTGGCAGCTCGTCGGGCTCATAACCCGAAGGTCACAGGTTCAAATCCTGTCCCCGCAACCAAATTCAAAAGCCGTTGATACCGTTAAGGTTCAACGGCTTTTTCATTTTCGCCTGGCAGAAAATTCTCATCCAGCAGTTGATTCAGGGTGTAGGGAATTTCTGTTGGAAACGCTGAAATGGGCAGGTGCGTTTCCGCTGCGGCATCCTTGAGCGCCCTCGGATAGGCATGTACGACATATTCGTCGAGCATCGCGCGCAAGCTGGGCATTTCGTTCAGCACAATGGCGATCTGATTGCGCTGTGTCTTGATCGTCTGGCGCCAGCTATTGCAGATACGCGCGGGCTGAAATTGATATTTCAACAGGTGCATTATCAGCCGGTGCAAGCGGCTTGCCACCTCGCGTTTGTCTTTTCGCACTTGATACCCCAGCTCCGAGATGATGTTCTCCACATCCAGCTGATCGAATTTTCCTGCGCGTAGCAATGCGATCTGGGTTTCGGTCCAGATCAGCGCGTCGGTGTCGTAGAGGTTGGCGAGATGGTCGTCCATGGCATGAAGTCCTGTTCGAGCAGTTGCTCCTTGGTGTAAGCCAGTTGTTCGGGGAAGGCCGAGCGCGGGAGGCGGGCTTTGGCGGTCAGGCGCTCGGCGGTCTTGGCGTAGGCGGTGTTGATGTAGCCGTCGAGCAGCGGTGCCATCGTTGGCATTTCGTGCACGAGTTTTCTGATCCAGCGACGATGCCGGTACAGCTTGCTTAGCCATCGGCCGGACACGCGTTCCGGGTACAGTGCGCTTTTCAAAAAGTAATGCAGCAGTTTGTTGACGTGCCAACTGAGCTCGTTGCACTGTTGCTGCGCCAGGTCGAGCACTTCGGCCGCCAGATGCTCCAGATCCAGTTGTGCAAAGTCTCCGGAACGCAACAGCCCGGCCTGACGATGTGCCCAGACGTAGTAATCGGACTGATACAAGCCATTCATGGGAAGAAGTCCTCATCCAGAATCTGTGTCGTCGAGTAGGGAGGCGCGGCTGGAAACGACGATTTGGGCAATCCGGTTTCGAACGCCGCAAAGTCGACTGCGTCTTCATAGGCCTCGGCAATGGATGCGTCCAACGATGCGCGCAGGCTGGGCATCTTTTTCAGCGCCTTGCGGATGCGCTTGCGCTGTTCGACGATAGTCCCAATCCAGCCACGCGTGATGCGTTGCGGCTGCATCTGACATTTCAGCAGGTGCATCAGAAGCACCTCCAGCCGATGCTCCAGCTGGTGCTTCTTGTTATTGCCCATGGATTCGACTTCCTCGATGAGGTTGGGCAGATCAAGTCGCTCGAAATCACGCGCCTGCAACAAGGCCGCCTGATGGTGCAGCCATCGGTAGAAGTCGGCCTGGTACAGGTTGTTCAGATGATCGTCCATGGGGCACCATCGTAAAACGGTGACTGGACTTTCACTTTATGCTGGATCAAACGGAGCCGCAAGCAGACAGGGCCTGGCGGATGTAGGCGATGGTGGATTGGTTGACCCAGGTGCCTTTCAGCAGCTCCGGCTCGCTTTCGTGGGCGTGGCGGATTTTGGCTTGCGTTTGTGGATTGCTGCCGGCGCGCGCGTGGAACAAGGTCATCCATTCCTGCGCCAGCGCCTGCGACGAGGCGTCCTCCGGCGGCACGCCTTGCTCCATCTGCTGATGCACCTTGATGAACAGCAGTATCCATTCCTGCGTGTGCTTGCGGCTGTTGGCGCGCAGGTAGCGCATCTCGTCTTCGTCGAGGTATTTCGCATACAGCGCCATCTTGCGCGCGTTGAAGGCGGCGCCGATGTACTGCTTCATTTCCTCGGTGACCGGCGAGCGCCGGCCTTCGGTGTGTTCCTGTTGCAGCATCAGCGTCATGCGGTGCGCGAAGGCGGGATTGGTGGCGGTGTCGCGCTCCAGCGTTTCCATCCAGCGCTGCGACAGCGCGCTGGCTTCCTCGCTGTCGGTGGAGACGCCGCGCGCCATCAGCGAATGCAGCTCCGCCACCATCGCGCGCCAGGTGGCGTTGCGGCGCGCGCTCTGCTGCCAGAACGGCAGGCGGCGCAGTTCTTCCGGCGTGAAGTACTGTTCGTACAGTTTCATGTGTTCCAGCGCGCCGAGCCAGTCCTCCAGCGCGGGCGCATCGTCGCTCGGCATTTGCTGCTGCAGGCGGCTCAACTGCTCGCGCAGCGTGGTGGCCTGCTTGATCTGCTGGTCCAGCGCTGCGATCTGCTGGGTGACGATGTCGGCAAACTGCGCATCGTCGCTGGCGAGGAAGGTGCCGATGTCGGCCAGCGACATGCCGAACTTGCGCAGCGCCTGGATCTGGTGCAGTCGCGCGACGTCGGCGCGGTTGTATAAACGGTAGCCGGAATCGGCGCGCGCCGATGGCGTCAGCAGGCCGATGCTGTCGTAGTGGTGCAGCGCGCGCACCGTGAGGCCGGAGCGCGCCGCCAGTTCACCTATTTTCAGTACGTTTTTTTCCATGTCCCATAGTTTAAACCGTCGCGCGTATCATGCGGAAAATGCCACTCAGCTTGGCGCCATAGCGCGCGCTCAATTCCTCCGGACCGATATGCTCGATCTGGCGAAAGCCGTGATGGCGCAGCATGTGTTCCAGCAGCTGCGGCTCGAAACTGCTGTGCAGATGTTCGCCTTGCCCGGCCAGCGAGGCGGCGACGAAATCGAGACCGGTACGCTCGTTGTCGCTCAGCTGCTTGCGGTGCACGCAGTAGTCGAACACGATGCTGCTGCCGGGCGCGCAGTCGGCGATCTCGCGCAGGGTGCGCATCACTTCATCGGGCTTCAGATACATGCTGACGCCGAGCCAGGAGCAGCAGGCCGGCCGCGCGGCGTCGAAGCCTTGCTGTTGCAGGTCTTCCAGCAGCGCAGACGCGGTGAAGTCGGTGGCTGCGTAGCGCACGTTGGCCGGCTCCTTGATGTCGGCGGCGCGCAGGCAGTCGCGCTTCCATTGCTGCATGGCCGGCAGGTCGGCTTCGTAGATGTGGGCATCCGATGCGGAACCGGCGCGGTAGGCGTAGCTGTCCAGGCCCGCGCCGAGAATCACGTATTGCCGCACGCCGTTGGCATGCGCTTCGTGCCAGCTGTCTTCCGCCAGCCGGGCGCGGACCGCCATGGTGGCGCGCATGGCGGCGGCCAGCGGATGCTGCTGGCGCTGGGCGTCGGCGCGCAGTTCGGCTTCGCGTTCGGCGCCGAGCAGGCGCAGCGCCAGCGGATCGCGCAGGATCAGCGGCTGGTCGTACAGCTGGTGCGCGGCGCGCAGGGTGGCGGTGATCCAGGCGCTGGGCTTGGGCGGTGCGGGATGTGGCATGGGCTCTCTCCTTGGTGATGATGGAGAGAGCGTAAAGCCTGACGTAGCGTCAGGTTCAAGCGGATTTTACTGGTCGTCGCGCGGATGCAGGCTGGCCCACAGGTGGGCGGCAGCCATGGTGCGGTGCGGGCTGTATTGCGCGAGGATTTGCTCGGTGCGTTTGATGTCCGGCTTGGCCTCTTCGCCCAACAGCGTTTGCAGTGCGGCGCGGATGGCGACATCGCCGTGCAGCGAGCAGTCGGCATAGCCATAGCCGCGCAACAGGCCGTAGTTGACGGTCCACGGGCCGATGCCTTTGACGGCCAGCAGCGCGGCCGAGATCTGTTCGATGGTGTTGGCGGGCGTGACGTCCAGTTGCAGTTCGCCGTTCGTCACCAGTTGCGCGAGGCGCAGCAGGGTCTCGGCCTTCGCGCGCGAGAATTTGCGGGTAGTGAGGTCTTCCAGCGACAACGCGGCGGCGCTGTGTGCATCGGGATAGCACCACAAGCCGCTGCTGTGCTGGCGGCCCGCCTGCAGGATGAAGGTGCGGCGCAGCGCGATGGCAAACGTCAGGTTGATCTGCTGGCCGATGATGGCCCACGTCAGCGCCTCGAACACGGTGGCCGATTGCACGATGCGCAGGCCGGGCTGGCGGCGTATGAGGGCGCCCAGCAGTTTGTCCTTTTTCGTGAAGGCGGAGAAGGGCGCTGGATCGATGCGCAGGCCGAGGATGCTCAGCGCCGCTTCGCGCGCTTGCTGCTGCGCGGATTTGGTCAGTGTGCCGTCGGCGTGCACGGTGCAGATGGCGTCCTTGCCGCCGGCAGCCGGCAGGGCGATGTCCAGCACCACCGGCACGCCATCGAGCAGCACGCCCTTGCGCAGGCGTTCGGCGCTGACTTCTTCGGCGATGCTTTCGGTATCGCGGCGGTGGAAGGCCAGTACGTCTTGCAGCCGGTAGTCGGCCGGCAGCGGCAGGGGAAAGGGCTTCATGCGGAGCGCGGCTTCAGGCTGAAGCTCGGACGGAAGCCGGTCACCAGCGCGGTGCCGGTGATGACAATGGCGGCGCCGGCAAAGGTGTACCAGCCGACGGTCTCGCCGAGGAACAGCACGCCCCACAGAATGCCGAACAGGGGGCTGAGGAAAGTCACTGTCAGTGCCGACGACGGGCCGACGTCCTGGATCAGTCGGAAGTAGATCAGGTAGGCCACGCCGCTGCACAACACGGCCAGCGCGAGCACCGCGCTCATGATGCCGATGGTCGGCTCGCCCGGCGCCGGGAAGAACGGCACCGCCGGCAGCACCAGCAGCGCCGAGGCCCACATCGAGCCGTGCGCGTTGGCGAACGGTTCGACCGCCTTGGCCTGCTTGGCGTAGTTGCTGGCGATGCCGTAGTTGAAGGAGGCGAACAGCACGGCCGCAATCGCGATGCCGGCGCCGGGTTTGGAGCTGACGTGGTCGAAGCCCACCAGCAGCGCGACGCCGCAGGTGCCGAGCGCGAGGCCGAGCAGCACCTTGGCGCTGACCATGTGGCGCGACCAGACGGCGGCGATCAGCGTGCCCCACAGCGGCGTGGTGGCGTTGAGCACCGCCAGCAGCGAGGCGGACAGCGTGCGGGCGGCGAAGGCGAACATCAGGAAAGGGATGGCGGAGTTGAACAGGCCGAGGATGAGGTAGTGCTTCCAGTTGGCGGCCAGGTCCAGTTTCTTCTTGAGGAAGATGCCGATGATGGCGAGGAAGATGGCGGCGAACAGCACGCGGTATTCGATCAGCACGGCGGCGCCAAGCACCGGCGCGGCGATGCGCATGAACAGGAAGGAGCCGCCCCAGATGGCGGCCAGCAGGATCAGGCGGAGGAGGTTGGTGGTGCTCATGCGGGTTGGTCCGGTGGGTTGTGCGGGGCGGCGTGCCCCAGCCGCGCTATTGTCGCTCAACGCCGGGCAGCAAACCAGCCGATTCTTGCTTTTGAATTCAAACGTCGAGTAAGCCGCGCATGAACCCGGATAAGGCGGGGTCTGACCCCAAGGGGTCAGACCCCTGTGGAGCGCAGTGCGGGGTTTAAACGGCGCCGCTTTCCACCACGCAGACGGCATCGCCGGGTTGGGTGGGGGCGGCGGCGTGGGGCACGATCATGTTGGTCGGCACACCGTTTTTGATCGCCGTCATTTCAGCCAGAATGGAGATGGCGATTTCGGATGGCGTCTTGCTGCCGATGTACAGCCCAATCGGTCCGTGCAAACGCGTCAGCTGTTCCGGCGTCAGGTCGAACTCCAGCAGTCGCTCGCGGCGCTTGCTGTTGTTCACGCGCGAACCAATCGCGCCGACGTAGAACGCGTCCGACTTCAACGCTTCCATCAGCGCCAGGTCGTCCAGCTTGGGATCGTGCGTCAGCGCCACCACGGCGCTGCGGTGGTCCAGGTTCATCTCCAGCACCACGTCGTCCGGCATCTCGTGCACCAGCTGCACGCCGTCGACATGCCAGCCGGCGCGATACTCCTCGCGCGGATCGCAGACGGTGACGCTGTAGTCCATCGCCAGCGCAATCTGCGCCAGGAAGCGCGACAGCTGCCCGGCGCCGATGATCAGCAACCGCCAGCGCGGGCCGTGCAGCGTCACCATGGCCTGCTCGCTGACCTGCATCTGCGCGCCCGGCGCGGCCTTGGACAGTTCCACTTCGCCGCTGCGTAGATCCAGCCGGCGCTGTACCAGCTCATGCTGCTCCAGCCGCGCCAGCAGCTCGTCGATGCGGCTATGGGCCGACAGCGGTTCGATCGACAATTCAATGGTGCCGCCGCAGGGCAGGCCGAAACGGTGCGCTTCGTCGGCGGTGATGCCATAGCTGACGATTTCCGGAATGGTGCGGCTGATGCCTTCGTCGCGCACGCGCGCGATCAGGTCATCTTCAATGCAGCCGCCCGACACCGAGCCAACCACGGTGCCGTCTTCGCAGATGGCCAGGGTGGCGCCAACCGGACGCGGGCTGGAGCCCCAGGTCTTGATGACGGTGATCAGTTCGCAACGGCGCCCGGCCGCGATCCACGCGGCGCTGGTTTTCAATACTTCGAGGTCGATAGAGTCCATGAATGGAATATACTACGGCTCATCAAAGCTTGCAGGGAACGGACATGCCTCAAAAGGAAGACGACGGTAGCCCAAAATTCGGCCGATTGTTGATCGTGCTGATCTTCGCCGTGCTGCTGTGCGCCGGCCTGACCTGGCTGATGGCGACGGTGTTCCCGAACTTCCCCAACTAGCCCTTGCAGGCCGCCGCCAGCGTGGCGTCGAACGGGCTGTCGGGGACGATGTCCTCGGGATTGAACTTCTCGAACTTGTAGTTCTCCACCGGCTCGCCCTTGCCCATCGCCTCCGGGTAGTAAACCTGTGCCAGCAGCGTCGTCGTATGGTCGTCGCAGCCATACACGTGCAGCATCTTCACCGACTTATACAGCTTGCCCTCGGGCGTCTTCTGCATGCGCGTGTAGGTCTGCATCGACCACGCCTTGCGCGTCTTGTCGACCGGGATCACGCTGGCCTTGTCGATGTAGTAGGTGGCGGTCTTGCTGCCGCCCACGCGCACCCACTGCGCCGCCTGCGCCCAGCCGGCTGCCAGCATCAGGGCGATTGCGATCAGGCCGGACTTGTTCATGGCGTTCTCCCGGTAGTTACGGAACCAGCGGCTGTTTGGACGACTGCTTGCTGCGGATCGCTGACACGGTCTTGTCGATCACGCCCAGGCGGTAGGCCACGGCGGGATGGTTGGCGGTATAGCCGTTCAGCACCGAGGCCGGATACTGCGTGGCCAGGCGCTGCCAGAAGGCGCGCGCGCCTTCGACGCTGTAGCCGGCGCGCGCCACCATGTACAGCGACAGGTTGTCGGCCGCGCCATCCAGTTCCTGCGGCATCGGCTTGACGCCGGCGGTGCCGATCAACATCGACAGGTCGGGGCGCACCGCCACCAGGTTGTCGATGATGCTGCCCACCGTGTAGGCCTGCTTGGTGGTGGCGGCGTGGCCCAGCACATTGTGGGCGATGTCCTTGGCCAGCACGTAGGCGATGGCGTCGTCGCTCTGCGCGAAGTTGACCATGCCGCGCGTGATCATCACGCGCTGGCCGTCGGAATAGGCGTTGATGTTGTCGGCGTTGCCGATGTCGATTTTGAAGGCGCAGGCGCGCGTGACCGGCACCCGCAGCTGCTGGTTGCTGCCGCCGCGCGAGACGGTCAGGTTCAGCACCCTGTTGGCGGCGACCAGCGGGCCCAGTACGGCGGCCGCTTCGGTTTCGGCGTTGGCGCCCACCGGCAGCAGCTTGCCGTCGGCCGCCACCAGCACGTCGCCCTTGCGCAGGCCGACGCGGGCGGCGCCGCTGCCGGCCAGCACGCTGGCCACTTCCAGGCGGTCGCCGTAGTTCAGCACCGCTTGCGCGGCGTCGACGAATTCGCCGGAGTAGGAGTATTTGTTCTTGGCGGTGAAGCCGAGCAGGTTGCGCGCCTGGTTGCGGCACAGGTCCGCGTTGTTGATCAACAGCGGGCCGGCGACGCGGTACAGGCGGTCCTGCAGCGCCACCATCTGGCTCAGTTGCTGGCGTGCGGCGGCCATCCTGGCGGTGACCACCGGCGGCGCTTCGGTCACGCTGCTGACCACCGCCGGCGCCGGCTCGGGCGCGGCCGGTTGCGATTGGAAGGTGGAACAGCCGGTGAGCGCAGCCGCCGCAGCGGCGGCCAACGCCAGGGAGAATGTGCCAAATTTATTCGTCATGTTCATCCCTGCGCTCCGTCTCCATTTTATTGTTTGCCGGTGCTGCCGAAACCGCCGACACCACGCTCGCTCGATTCGAATTCTTCCACCACGTTAAAGCCGACCTGCAGCACCGGCACGATGATCAGCTGCGCCAGGCGTTCCATCGGGTTCAGCGTGAAGGCGCTGTGGCCGCGGTTCCAGGTCGAAATCATCAACTGGCCCTGATAGTCGGAGTCGATCAAGCCTACCAGATTCCCCAGTACGATGCCGTTTTTGTGGCCCATGCCGCTGCGCGGCAGGATCATGGCGGCGTAGCCAGGATCGGCGACGTGGATCGCCAGGCCGGTCGGGATCAGCACGGTCTGGCCGGCCTCGATCACCATCGGCGCGTCGATGCAGGCACGCAGGTCCAGGCCGGCCGAACCAGGCGTGGCGTAGGCCGGCAGCTGGTCTTTCATGCGCGGGTCAAGGATTTTAACGTCTACAGTTTTCATTTATTTAGCAAACAAGGAATGTTGGGAGATCCGCTTGGAGATCTCGGAAATCAGTTGGCGCGCCAAGGTCAGCTTGTCGGCGCGCGGCAAAATCGTGTGGCCGTTCTCGTCGAACAGGATGATGGTGTTGTCGTCCTGGCCGAAGGTGTGGTGGCCGATATTCCCTACTAGCAGGGGGATACCTTTTTTCTCGCGCTTGTCGGCGCCGAACTGCACCAGGTTTTCCGATTCGGCGGCAAAGCCGACGCAGTATGGATGGCCGGCCAGGTTGGTCAGCGCGGCGACCGAGGCCAGGATGTCCGGGTTCTGCTCGAACTTCAGGTCGGGCGCGGCGCCGTCCGGATTTTTCTTCAGTTTCTGCTCGCTGGCGTTGGCGATGCGCCAGTCGGCCACCGCCGCCACCGCGATGAAGATGTTCTGGTGGTCGACGTTGGCCATCACCGCGTCGTACATCTGCTGCGCGCTCTGCACGTTGATGCGCTGGACGCCGAACGGCGTCGCCAGCGCCACCGGGCCGGAGACCAGCACCACTTCGGCGCCGGCTTCGCGCGCGGCGCGCGCCACGGCGTAGCCCATCTTGCCCGAGGACAGATTGGTGATGCCGCGCACCGGGTCGATCGGTTCGAAGGTTGGCCCGGCGGTGATCAGGATGCGCTTGCCGGCCAGGACTTTCGGCTGGAACGCGGCGATCACTTCTTCCAGCAACTGTTCCGGCTCCAGCATGCGGCCGAAGCCAACTTCGCCGCAGGCCTGGTCGCCGGCCGCGGGACCGAAGATGGCGATGCCGTCGTCGCGCAGCGTCTGCACGTTGCGCTGGGTGGCCGGGTTCTGCCACATCTCGACGTTCATGGCCGGCGCGATCAGCAGCGGCACATGGCGCGGACGGGCCACGCACATGGTCGACAGCAGGTCGTCGCAGGCGCCGTGCGCCAGCTTGCGGATGAAGTCCGTCGAGCAGGGGGCGATGATGATGGCGTCGGCGTCGCGGGTGACGTCGATGTGGGCCATGTTGTTGTTGACGCGGGCGTCCCACTGGTCGGTGTACACCGGGCGGCCGGACAGCGCCTGCATGGTGACGGCCGTGATGAAGTGGGTGGCCGCTTCGGTCATCACCACCTGCACCGTGGCGCCGGCCTTGGTGAAGGCGCGGCACAGTTCCGCCGCCTTGTAGCAGGCCACGCCGCCGGACAGGCCGAGGACGATTTTTTTACCAGTCAGTTCCATCATGATGCAGCTCCGCTAGATTACTTGTTCACCCGGCGCAGTTCGTCCAGGATGAACAGGCCGGCGCCGATGCAGATGGCCGAATCGGCCACGTTAAACGCCGGGAAGTGGCCCAGGCCGGCCCAGTGGAAGTCGAGGAAGTCGACCACGTGGCCGTACAGCAGGCGGTCGACCACGTTGCCGACCGCGCCGCCCAGGATCAGGGCCAGCGCCCACGAGAACATGCGTTGGCCGCTGTGTTTTTTCAACAGGTAGACGATGAAGATGGCGGCGCAGATGCCGATGGCGGTGAAGAAGTAGCGCTGCCAGCCGCCGCTATTGCTCAGGAAGCTGAAGGCGGCGCCCTTGTTATACGCCAGCACCAGGTTAAAGAACGAGGTGATGACCTTTTCTTCGCCCAGCTGGAAGGTCTTGGTGATGGTGATCTTGGTCAGCTGGTCGATCAGGATGACGAGTGCGGCGATGCACAGCCAAGGGGTGAGGCTTGCCGAAGATTTGGTCGGGAAGATTTTTTTGGTGGCCATAAGATGTCGGATGTGGGTCGTAGTGGCGTCGCCGCCGCGTTCTTCTGGAGCGCGGCGGCCGTCATATTAAGCGAACTTGCGTTTTTCGCCCGCACCAAACAGGTTGCTGTAGCAGCGGCCGCACAGGGTAGGGTGGTCCGCGTGGGCGCCGACGTCGGCGCGGTAGTGCCAGCAGCGCTCGCACTTTTCGGCGCTCGACGCGGCCACATTGACCGCTTCTTCCGCTTCCGCCGCCACCTGGGTCACCGTCGCCAGGGAGGTGATGAAGATGAACTTGAGGTCATCTTCCAGGCTGGCCAGCAGCTGGTACTTGTCGCCGGCGGCCTTGATGCTCAGCTCCGCCTGCAGCGACGAACCGATCGCGCCCGAGGTGCGCAGGTCTTCCAGCTGCTTGGTGACGTCGGTGCGCACCGCGCGCAGCGCCGCGTACTTGGCCAGCAGCGCCTCGCCGTCGGCCAGTTCCGGCAGCTGCCACCAGGTCTGGGTGAAGATGGTTTCGTCGCTGGCCTTGAAGGCTTCCTCGCCGGCGAAGATGGCCCATGCCTCTTCCGCCGTGAACGACAGCGCCGGCGCCATCACGCGCAGCAGGCTTTGCGTGATGTGCCACAGCGCGGTCTGCGCCGAGCGGCGCGCATGCGAGGTCACGCCGGTGGTGTACAGGCGGTCCTTCAGGATGTCCAGGTAGAAGCCGCCCAGGTCTTCCGAGCAGTAGTTCTGCAGCTTGGAGTACACCGGCTGGAATTCGTACTGTTCGTAGTGCGCTTCGATTTCCTTCTGCAGCGCGGCCATGTTGGCGATCGCGTAGCGGTCGATTTCCAGCAGCTCGGCGACCGGCACG
This sequence comes from Duganella alba, assembly GCF_009674495.1. Classification (GTDB taxonomy): domain Bacteria; phylum Pseudomonadota; class Gammaproteobacteria; order Burkholderiales; family Burkholderiaceae_D; genus Rugamonas; species Rugamonas alba. The sequence continues at coordinate 269,555 of NZ_WKJN01000002.1, forward strand.
GCGTCCTGTGCGTGGTTGAAGTCGGAGATGTTGGCCAGCAGGAAGCGCAGCGTGTTGCGGATGCGGCGATAGGCTTCCGTCACGCGCTTGAGGATCTCGTCCGAGATCGACAGCTCGCCGGTGTAGTCGGTCGAGGCGATCCACAGGCGCAGGATGTCGGCGCCCAGGGTGTCGGAGATTTTCTGCGGCGCCAGCGTGTTGCCCAGCGATTTGGACATCTTCTTGCCTTCGCCGTCGACGGTGAAGCCGTGCGTCAGCAGCGCCTTGTATGGCGGCGCGCCGTTCAGCATCGAGGACGTCAGCAGCGACGAGTGGAACCAGCCGCGGTGCTGGTCCGAACCTTCCAGATACAGGTCGGCCGGGAAGGCCAGCTGCTGCTTGTGCGAGCCGCGCAGCACGGTCTGGTGGGTGGTGCCGGAGTCGAACCAGACGTCCAGCGTGTCCTTGTTCTTGACGTAGTCGGACGCTTCGTCGCCGATCAGGTCTTTCAGGTCCAGCGCCAGCCAGGCGTCGATGCCGCTCTTCTCGATCAACTGGGCGACCTGCTCCAGCAGTTCCGGCGTGCGCGGATGCAGCGCGCCGGTCTCCTTGTGGACCACGAAGGCCATCGGCACGCCCCACTGGCGCTGACGCGACAGGGTCCAGTCAGGACGGTTGGCGATCATGCCGTGCAGGCGCGCCTGGCCCCAGTCCGGGAAGAACTTGGTCTCGGCGATGCCTTTCAGCGCGGTCTCGCGCAGGCTGGCGCCGCCGTCTTTCGGCTTGATGTCCATGCCGGCGAACCACTGCGAAGTGGCGCGGTAGATGATCGGGGTTTTGTGGCGCCAGCAGTGCATGTAGCTGTGGTCGAACATCTTGACTTCGAACAGCGCGCCGGCTTCGCGCAGCGCGTTGCAGATCGGCTTAGACGCTTCCCAGATGGTCATGCCGCCGAACAGCGGCAGGGTCGAGACGTATTTGCCGTCGCCCATCACCGGCGTCAGGATATGGTCGTCCTGCATGCCGTGGGCCTTGCAGGAGATGAAGTCGTCCAGGCCATAGGCTGGCGCCGAGTGCACCACGCCGGTGCCGCTCTCGGTGGTCACGTAGTCGGCCAGGTACATCGGCGACAGGCGGTTGTAGAAGGTGTCGGCGGCGTGCAGCGGATGCAGGAAGCTGATGCCCGACAGGTCTTCGCCCTTGCAGGTGGCGATGGTCACGCCTTCCAGCTTGAAGCGCGCCAGCGACGATTCCACCAGGTCCTGCGCCAGGATCAGCAGCAGTGGCTGGCCGTCACGCTCGGTCTGCACCAGCGCGTAGGTCACTTCCGGATTGACGTTGAGCGCCTGGTTGGCCGGGATGGTCCACGGGGTGGTGGTCCAGATGACGATGTAGCCTTCGTGCGTCGGCAGTTGCGTCAGGTCGAAGGCGCTGGCCAGCTTGTCGAATTCGGCGAACTTGAAGCCGACGTCGATGGCCGGATCGCGCTTGTCCTGGTATTCCACTTCCGCCTCGGCCAGCGCCGACTGGCAGTCGAAGCACCAGTTGACCGGTTTCAGGCCGCGGTAGACGTAGCCTTTTTCCAGCATGGTGCCGAGCGCGCGCAGTTCGTCGGCCTCGTTCGAGTAGTTCATGGTCAGGTAAGGGTTCTGCCATTCGCCCAGCACGCCCAGGCGGATGAAGTCCTTGCGCTGGCGGTCGACCTGCTCCAGCGCGTAGGCGCGGGCCTTGGTCAGCACTTCAGCGGTCGGCAGGTTTTTGCCGTACAGTTTTTCGATCTGGATCTCGATCGGCATGCCGTGGCAATCCCAGCCCGGCACGTAAGGCGCGTCGAAACCGGCCAGCGAGCGCGATTTGATCACCATGTCCTTGAGGATCTTGTTGACCGCGTGGCCCAGGTGAATGTCGCCGTTGGCGTATGGCGGACCGTCGTGCAGGATGAATTTCGGACGGCCGGCGGCGGCCTTGCGCACGCGTTCGTAGATCTTTTTGGTCTGCCATTGCTGGACCCAGTTCGGCTCGCGCTTGGCCAGGTCGCCGCGCATCGGGAACGGGGTTTCGGTCATGTTGACCGGGTATTTGCTTTCAGGCTTTTTTGCGGATTTGTTATCGGACATAGTGGTCTTCAGTGATTTATTCGGGAATACGGGGTAGCCGGCGCGCGTAGCTAAATCGCGCGGTCAAATTCGGTCGGTGGCACGCTTGGCGAAGAAGGCGCGGGCGATGTCGGCGTCGCGGTGGATGGCGGCCGTCAGCGTCGGCAGATCGACGTATTTTTCCTCGTCGCGGATCTTCTCAAGGAATTCCACGCGCACCTGCTTGCCGTAGCAGCCCTGGTCGAATTCGAACACGTGCACTTCCAGCAGCACGCGGCCGCTGTCGTCGACGGTCGGGCGCACGCCCAGGCTGGCGACGGCCGGCAGCGGCTGCTCTGCCAGGCCGTGCACCTGCACGATGAAGATGCCCGACAGGGCGGGGCGGTGCGGCACGCGCAGGTTCAGCGTCGGGAAGCCCAGCGTGCGGCCCAGCTTCTGGCCATGGATCACGTGGCCGGAGATGGCGTAGGGATGGCCGAGCAACGCCTCGGCGTGCGGGAAATCGCCCTCGTTGAGCGCGGCGCGCACGGCGGAGGAAGAGATGCGGGTGCTGCCGTTCATCACGGTCGGCAGGGTCTCGACGTGGAAGCCGTACTGCTTGCCCGCTTCCAGCAGCATCTGCACGTTGCCGGCGCGGCGGGCGCCGTAGCAGAAGTCGTCGCCGACCATCAGCCATTTGACGTGCAGGCCTTCGACCAGCACTTTCTCGGTGAATTCCTGCGGCGTCAGCGCCGCGAACGGCGCCGAGAAATGTTCGACGATGACGCGGTCGATGCCGTTGTCGGACAGCGATTGCAGCTTGTCGCGCAGGTTGGCGATGCGCGCCGGGGCGCGCGACAGGTCGCCGGCCTTGTGGGCGAAGAATTCGCGCGGATGCGGCTCGAAGGTCATCACGGCCGCTTCCAGTCCCAGACCGGTGGCGGCGGCGCGCACGCGGGCCAGCAAGGCCTGGTGGCCGAGGTGGACGCCGTCGAAGTTGCCGATCGTGAGCGCGCAGGGCGCGCGCGCCGCTGCATTGGGAAGACCTCGAAATACCTTCATGGGAATCTGGTAAAAAAACTGTCGCGAATCAGGGATTATACGGGGAATCCCTCAAAGCGAAAAAAAACCCAGTTCCGGGGTCAGGTCCCCCATTTCTACACGGCCTCTGCCGTACGCCTGCGTACGGCAGAGGCCGTGTAGAAATGGGGGACCTGACCCCGGAATAAAAAAAGCGCTGTCCGGCCGGGCCGGAACAGCGCTTTGCGCATCAACCGCCCGAATTACATCGGGTGATTAATGTTCAGGGTCCAGTAGCGCGCCAGGTCGGCGGTGCCATCGGTGCCTTTGACGGTTTTCAGCGTGTTCAGCGCGGCAGGTTTCTTGCCGGCGATGTTTTGCGCGATGCCGTAGTGCAGCTTGATGGCTTCCGGATTGCGGCCGGTGCTCAGTTTTACCGCCTGATCCATCAGCGGCAGGCCCTTGTCGGCCTTGCCGGCGGACACCAGGCCGTAGCCCAGATTGGCCAGCGCGTCGGCATCCTTGGCCTTGACGGCTTCGGCTTCGTTGGCGGCGGCTTTGGCGTCGAACTCGGTCTGGGTCTTGGCGGCCAGATCTTTCAGACGCTGGTGACGCGCGGCGTCGGAACCGGTGCCCAGGATGCCTTTTTTGTAGCCCTGATCGATGATCTTGATGGCTTCAGCAGGGTTGCCGGCTTGCAGCGACAGCTGGGCCATTTCCATGTATTCCGACGGCTTGGTCAGCAGGCCGTTGACCAGGCGCAGACGCAGCACGTCCAGCGACAGCGTCGACGAGAAGCCCGGCTTGCCCGACACGCGGTTCAGCAGGTCGGCCCAGTACGAGGTTTTCGGATACGAACCAGCCAGCTTTTCCAGGGTCTGCACGTAGCCGGCCTTGTCGTTCTGCTTCAGCTGGATGTTGGCCAGCATGCCGAGCTGGTTCTCGCTCAGGTTTTTCGACGCTTGCAGTTCCTTGGCCGCCTCGGCGTATTTGCCGGAGGTGTACAGGATCTGCACGATGTATTCGTGGGCCGAGGTGTTGCTCGGATTGTCTTTCAGCACGCGCTGGAACCAGGTCACGGCTTTTGGATAGTCCTTGGCGCGGTAGTAAATGCCGGCCAGGGCTTCGGAGAATTTGGCGGATTCGGCAGGCGACAGCTTGCCGGAGTTGATCACGAACTCAAAGGCGCGGGCGGCGGCGTCGTTGTCGCCGGCGGCGACGGCCACCGAGGCGCGGGTGCGCTCGATCAGATAGCTTTCGTTGGCGGATTTGCCGCCGACAGCGTCAGTTTCTTTCAGTTTGGCAAGCGCTTCCTTGTTCTTGCCGGCCGCGGCCAGTTTCTGTGCTTCCTGCAATGGTTTGCCGATTTCGGCGCGCACCGTTTCAGCGGCGTAGGCGACCGACGAGAAACCTGCGATGGGGGCTGCTGCGGTGAAACCAATAGCGGCCATTACCAGGCCGAGATGAGCGAGACGAAACTTGGTCATGGGTGAGTTTTCTTTCATCAAAAAACGAAAATAGGCAGGAATGTCCTGCCTATTATTGTACATGGGACGTATTACTGGAACTGTTCGTTACCGACCAGACCAATCTTGGTCACGCCCAGACGCTGGGCCGAAGCCATCACGCCTGCCACGACTTTGTACGACACCAGCTTGTTCGGACGCAGATGCACTTCCGGCTGATCAGCTTGCGCTGCGACATCGGTCAGTTTCGATTCCAGGGTGGTGCGGTCAGGAACGACCACGTTATCCCACAGAATCGTACCGTCGAAGTCGACGTCAATCGTGATGACCACTGGTTCCTTGGTTGGCGGCGGCGGGGTGCCGACCGGCATGTTCAGGTTGACCGAGTGGTTGGCTTTAGGAATCGTAATGATCATCATGATAATCAGCACCAGCATCACGTCGATGAGGGGCGTCATATTCATTTCCATCATTGGTTCCGGATCCGCGCCTGCGGATGGGGAGCCGACATTCATACTCATGATGTTTCCTTTTTAGAAGGGCAGGCCTGAAGCTCCAGGCCTGCGATGCACTGTCGGGTATTAACCCTTATCAGGCGGTTCGGTGATGAAGCCGACCTTCTGAATACCAGCACGCTGGGTAGTGAAAATAACCTTGCCGATGGCTTCGTACTTGGTTTCTTGGTCGCCACGTACATGAACTTCCGGCTGAGGCAATTTCACAGCTTCCACCTTCAGATTGTCGAACAACTCATTGGCGTCGCGCATTTTGCGCTGGTTCCAATAGATGTCGCCATCTTTGCTAACGACGATGTTGACGTCTTCCGGCTTGGTCTGGATAACCTGGTTGGTTTCCTCTGGCAGCTTGATCTTGATCAGCTTCAGAACAACCGGGCTCGTGATCAGGAAGATAATCAGCAGCACCAACATGATGTCCACGAGGGGCGTCGTGTTGATTTCTGACATGACTTGATCTTCGTCTCCGCTATCGGAGCCTACGGACATGGACATGGTTAATTACCCAACTTTTTTGTTGCCGGTAGCGGTCGACATGGCGCCCGAGATCAGCACCGAGTGGACGTCAGCCGAGAAGGCGCGCACGTCTTCCATTGCCGACTTGTTACGACGCACCAGCCAGTTGTAACCCAGAACGGCTGGAACCGCCACGAACAGACCGAAGGCGGTCATGATCAGCGCTTCACCCACTGGACCTGCAACCTTGTCGATCGAGGCGTTACCCGACATGCCGATGGCGATCAGTGCATTGTAAATACCCCACACGGTACCGAACAGACCGATGAACGGTGCGGTCGAACCCACGGTTGCCAGGAACGACAGGCCGTCTTGCAGACGCGACTGGACTTTGTCCACAGCGCGCTGGATCGACATGGTCACCCAGGTCGACAGGTCGATTTGTTCCAGCAGGGCGCCGTCGTGGTGCTGGGTAGCCTTGGTGCCGGTTTCAGCGATGAAGCGGAATGGCGAACCGTCGGTCAGCGAAGCCGAACCTGCAGCGATCGACGAAGCTTTCCAGAACTTGGCCGAAGTTTCTTTCGACTGTTTGAAGATCTTGGTCTGGTCGATCAGTTTGGTGATGATGATGTACCACGAACCCATCGACATCAGCGACAGAATGATCAGGGTGCCGCGCGACACGAAGCCGGCTTCCCACACAGCAGCGAAGCCGTATGGATTTTCCACTTCTTCTTTACCGCCTTTGGCTGCTGGCGCTTCTGCTGCTGGTGCTGCTGCCGCATCCGCTGCTGGAGCTGCTGCCGGCGCTGCTGCATCTGCTGCTGGGGCCGAAGCGGCGGCCGAGGCTTGCTCTTGAGCCGAGCTAACCAGGGCGGTGGCTGCGGTCACCGAGAACAGCACAGCGGCCAGTACAGCGGACAAACGGGTATTCTTAAACATGCTTCCTCCAAATTGATAAAATAATCAGATCGCTGGCGTAATGACAACGAAAACTACGTGTGAGACGGTGTTCTGTCTCGGTTTTTACTCCAGCGTCCAGACGTATTGCATCTGCTGCCAGCCTTCTTTCGGTACGCCGTCTTCCGTAGCCGGTTTGAAACGGCATTTGGTGATACCTGCGACGGCGGCTTTGTCCAGATCCCTGAAACCGCTCGACTTCACAACTTTCGAGTCAGCTACACGACCGTCGGCCGCAATCAGGAACGACAGCTGCACAGTGCCGGTTTCCTCATTACGCAGCGACGACTTTGGCCATTCCGGCTTGGCGCAAGTGTTGAAGTCAACCACTGCTGCGGTACGCACACCGGTTTTAGCTGGACCAGGTGGCGCTGCCGGCGGAGCTGGCGGGGCTTTCTGGATCTCAGTGGTCGCCGGCTTCACGTTGGTCGCGTTAGCGATCGTGTTGTTCGGCGGTGGCGGCTGCTGCACGTTCACCTCAACTGGCGGGATGAATGGCGGTGGTGGTGCCTTCATCTCTGGCGGAGGTGGCGGTGGTGGGAGCTCTTTCGGTGGAGGAGGTTTGACCTCCTCAATGATCTTGGTCTCCACTGGTGCGACCATTTTGGCCACCAGACGTTTTCCCAAGCCCGTCACGATCCCATAAGCGACCAGGATGTGCAACAAAACGACAATCGTAATGCCTGTAAAGTTCTTCCCGGTGCTTTTCTCGTTGTGCGTGAAATTCATGCCTGCTTTCTCCAATACCAACTCTCTTTGGTGCTACTTAAACCCCAAAATGGCGACACAAAACAACAGCCGCATCCGGGACGTCGGCGAATTATACATACGAATTCTTGATTTTACATAGAATTTTCATCCCTAAAACCGGTTAAATTTCATAGGGTTTTCCTATGTGGTAGCGCTCCCTTTGCACCGTTCTGGCTCAACGAGCAAGACTCTGCGTCGCATTTTTGGGCGGGGATGCACCACGACGTTACTTAGTTTTCCCTTAAGGCCAAAAACGGAATTTTATGCAGGTAGCTTTATTACACACAATTGATAATTTGGCCGTAAATGTTTCTTTCATGAAATTCTTGCGGGCACTACTATACAAGTAGCCGCAGAAAAATATTGACTTCAGCAGCCCGTCATGCATCCGCGAAAAAAAACCGGGGTCAGCGCGCCGTCGCTGCCCCCGGTATCGTCTCTTGCAAAAGCCGTGCCTACTTCTCACGTCTTCCACGAAAGCACTATATATATGTTGGTCTAGAAAACGCGCCCCCGTTTCTCGCGTTTGACCTCCAGGGTACTGATGACTTCGCCGTTTGGCGCCACTGTTTCCAGATGGACGTCGAAGCCCCACAAGCGTGCAACATGCTTCAGCACCTCGCCGGCCTGCTGGTTCAGCGGACGGCGCTGGAACTGGGTATGGCGCAAGGTCAGCGCGCGGTCGTCCTGGGTGTTGACCGACCATACCTGGATGTTGGGTTCACGGTTACCGAGATTATATTGTTCCGCCAGTTGCTGGCGCACGTATCGGTAGCCGAGGTTGTCGTGGATGGCCGAGACGTTGAGCTTCTCGTTGTTGTCGTCGTCCAGCACGGCAAAGAAGTGGAATTCGCGGATCAGCTTGGGCGACAGGTACTGGGCGATAAAGCTCTCGTCCTTGAAGTTGCGCATGGCGAAATCGAGCGTCTTGCGCCAGTCGCTGCCGGCGATGTCGGGGAACCATTCGCGGTCCTCGTCGGTCGGGTGTTCGCAGATGCGGCGGATGTCGGTCATCATGGCGAAGCCCAGCGCATACGGATTGATGCCGCTGTAGTACTGGCTGTTGACGGGCGGCTGGTAGACCACGTTGGTATGGCTCTTCAGGAACTCCATCATGAAGCCGTCGCCGATCACGCCCTCGTCGTATAACTGGTTGAGGATGGTGTAGTGCCAGAAGGTGGCCCAGCCCTCGTTCATCACCTGGGTCTGGCGCTGCGGGTAGAAGTACTGCGAGATCTTGCGCACGATGCGCACCATCTCGCGCTGCCATGGCTCCAGCAGCGGCGCGTACTTCTCGATGAAGTACAGCAGGTTTTCCTCCGGCTCGGGCGGGAAGCGCTTGACCGCCTTGGTGGTCTCTTCCTCCTCGCGGCGCGGCAGCGTGCGCCACAGGTCGTTGATCTGCGACTGCACGTAGGCCTCGCGTTCCTTCTGCCGCGCGCGCTCTTCCATCAGCGACAGCTTGGCCGGCCGCTTGTAGCGGTCGACGCCGTAGTTCTGGATCGCGTGGCAGGAGTCGAGCAGCAGCTCGACCGCGTCGATGCCGTGGCGCTGTTCGCACTCGGCGATGTAGTTCTTGGCAAACACCATGTAGTCGACGATGGCTTCGGCGTCGGTCCAGGTGCGGAACAGGTAGTTCCCCTTGAAGAAGGAGTTGTGGCCATACGCCGCATGCGCGATCACCAGCGACTGCATGGTCAGGCTGTTCTCTTCCATCAGGTAGGCGATGCAGGGATTGGAGTTGATGACGATCTCGTAGGCCAGCCCCATCTGTCCGCGCTTGTAGCCCTTCTCGGTGCTGAGGAAGTGCTTGCCGAACGACCAGTGGTTGTACGACACCGGCATGCCGACCGAGGTGTAGGCGTCCATCATCTGCTCGGCGGTGATGATCTCCAGCTGGTTCGGATACGTATCCAGCCCGAAGTTCTCGGCGACGCGGCGGATTTCCTGGTGGATCTGCTCGATCAGCTCGAAGGTCCATTCGGATTGCTCCGGCAGGGCGTTCGGGTGCTTCGGCTTCGGTGGGGTCATGTCGTTCATTTTGGCTGCTTCTTGAACAGTTCACGGAACACCGGATAGATGTCGGCCGGCGTGACGATTTTCTGCATGGCGAAATGCGGATGGTGATCCGGCACCTGCGAATACTGCTCCCACAGGTTTTGCGGCGGGCCGTCGGTGATCTCGACGTAGGTGTAGTATTGCACCTTGGGCATGATGGTGTTGACCAGCAGCTGGCGGCACAGCACCGAGTCGTTGTCCCAGTTGTCGCCGTCCGAGGCCTGGGCCACGTAGGCGTTGTAGCTGCCGGCGCCGTAGCGTTCGTCGATGACCTTGTCGAGCAGGTGCAGCGCCGACGACACCACCGTGCCGCCCGATTCGCGCGAATGGAAGAATTCCTCCTCGTCCACCTCGGCCGCCGCCGTGTGGTGGCGGATGAACACCACCTCGATCTTGTCGTACACGCGTTTGAGGAACAGGTACAGCAAAATGAAGAAGCGCTTGGCGGTGTCCTTGCGCGTTTCGTCCATCGAACCGGAGACGTCCATGATGCAGAACATCACCGCCTGCGTCATCGGCTTCGGCACCTTGACGCGGTTGGTGTAGCGCAGGTCGAACGGATCGATGTAGGGAATCGCCAGGATGCGCGTGTGCAGGTGGTGGATCAGTTTCTTCAGTTCGACCACGCGCGGGTCCTGCAGCGGCACGCCTTCAAGCAGCAGCGTTTCCAGTTCGCGCTCGGCCTCGGCCACGCGCTTGCGCGACGGCCCGCCGACCGCGATGCGCCGGCCCAGCGCGCCGCGCAGCGAGCGCAGCACGTGGATGTTGGACGGCGTGCCGGACATGTTGTAGCCGGCGCGCTGGTTCTTGAAGTCGGTGCTGGCGGTCAGCTGCGTCTTGACCATGTGCGGCAGTTCCAGGTCTTCGAAGAAGTAGTTCATGAACTCTTCGCGCGACAGCTCGAAGATGAAATCGTCCTCGGTCATCTGGTCGCTGTTGCCGGCCTTGCCGCGGCCGGAGCCGGCGCCGCCTTTGGGGCGGTTGATCTGGTCGCCTTTCTGGTATTCCTGGTTGCCGGGATTGACCACCTCCCACACGCCGCCGTGGGCGTGGCCGAACGACGGCTCGCTCACATCCTTGACCGGGATGGAGACTTTTTCGCCGTTCTCGACGTCGGTGATGGAACGGCCCTTGATGGCGCGGCCCACCGCGTCCTTGATCTGCGATTTATAGCGCCGCAAGAAGCGCTCGCGGTTGACTGCGGACTTGTTCTTGCCCTGCAAACGTCGGTCGATGAGGTAAGTCAAAAGATGCCTCCTGCTGCTATTGGTCGGCGCCGCGCCACCCGTGCACAGGTGGCGCGCAAGTACTGCTTAGGACGACTTCCTCACGCGCAGATACCATTCGCACAGCAAGCGCACTTGCTTGGCCGTGTAGCCTTTTTCCACCATGCGCGCGACGAAGTCGGCGTGCTTGTTGGCGTCTTCCGCGCTGGCCTTGGCGTTGAACGAAATCACCGGCAGCAGTTCTTCCGTATTCGAGAACATCTTCTTCTCGATCACGGTGCGGAATTTCTCGTAGCTGGTCCAGGCCGGATTCTTCCCGCCATTATTAGCGCGCGCCCGCAGTCCGAAGTTGACAATCTCGTTGCGGAAATCCTTGGGATTCGAAATGCCGGCCGGCTTCTCGATTTTTTCCAGCTCGTTGTTCAGCGACTCGCGGTCGAAGCTCTCGCCGGTGTCCGGATCGCGGTATTCCTGGTCCTGTATCCAGAAGTCGGCAAAGGTCACGTAGCGGTCGAAGATATTCTGGCCGTACTCGGAATACGATTCCAGGTAAGCGGTCTGGATTTCCTTGCCGATGAATTCGACGTAGCGCTGCGCCAGGTGCTCCTTGATGTAGGAGAAGTATTTCTGTTCCAGTTCAGGCGGGAACTGCTCGCGCTCGACCTGCTGCTCCAGCACGTACAGCAGGTGCACCGGATTGGCCGCCACTTCGGTATTGTCGAAGTTAAACACCTTGGACAGGATCTTGAACGCGAAGCGCGTCGACAGTCCGTTCATGCCTTCGTCCACGCCGGCGTAGTCGACGTACTCGTGCAGCGACTTGGCTTTCGGATCGGTGTCCTTCAGGTTCTCGCCGTCGTACACCAGCATCTTGCTGAAGATGCTGGAGTTCTCCGGATCCTTCAGCCGCGACAAAATGGCGAACTGCGACATCATGCGCAAGGTGCCCGGCGCGCACGGCGCCGCCGCCAGCGAGGAATTGGCCAGCAGCTTGTCGTAGATCTTGATCTCGTCGGTCACGCGCAGGCAGTACGGCACTTTGACGATGTAGATCCGGTCGAGGAAAGCCTCGTTGTTGCGGTTGTTCTTGAATGATTTCCACTCGGACTCATTCGAGTGCGCCAGGATCACGCCGTCGAACGGAATCGCACCGAAGCCTTCCGTCCCTTTGTAGTTGCCTTCCTGGGTGGCGGTCAGCAGCGGATGCAGCACCTTGATCGGCGCCTTGAACATCTCGACGAATTCCATCAGGCCCTGGTTGGCCAGGCACAGGCCGCCCGAGTAGCTGTAGGCGTCCGGATCGTCCTGCGAATAGTCTTCCAGCTTGCGGATATCGACCTTGCCGACCAGCGAGGAAATATCCTGGTTGTTTTCGTCGCCCGGTTCGGTCTTGGAAATGGCGACCTGCTTCAGCACGGAAGGGTAGCGGCGCACCACGCGGAACTGGTTGATGTCGCCATTGAATTCGTGCAGGCGCTTGACCGCCCATGGACTCGGGATGTTGCGCAGGTAGCGGCGCGGAATGCCGTAGTCTTCTTCCAGGATGACGCCGTCCTCGTCCTCGTTGAACAGGCCCAGCGGCGATTCATTCACCGGCGAACCCTTCAGGCAGTAGAAGGGCACGTGCTCCATCAGCGACTTGAGCTTCTCGGCGATCGACGATTTGCCGCCGCCCACCGGACCGAGCAGATACAGGATCTGCTTGCGTTCCTCCAGGCCCTGCGCGGCGTGACGGAAGTAGGACACCACTTGCTCGATCACTTCCTCGGTGCCGTAGAACTCGCGGAAGGCCGGATAGATCTTGATTACCTTGTTGCCGAAGATGCGCGACAGCCGCGTGTCGTTGCGTGTGTCGATCAGGGTCGGTTCGCCGATGGCGGCCAGCATGCGCTCGGCGGCGCTGGCGTAGGTAAGCCGGTCTTTCTTGCAAAGTTCGAGATATTCCTTCATGGACATCTCTTCTTCTTTGGTCCGTTCGTATCGTGCGGCGTAGTTGTCAAAAATGGTCATTTGGATGTCCTTTGATGATGAAAACCTGCATGTCACGAGTCACCGGCAGTTCGCCTGCCCTGGCCCTGATTTGTATAATTCCCCTTAGTCTTATTTTTCTTGTGGTCAGCTTCCTTTGGCGGCGCGGATTGCCCGCGCCTTTGAGCTGGCTTTATGGCCGGATGGCGGCTTTTATGTGTTGGTCGTAACGCTTCTTACGTCTATGAAATTGATTATTGCGCTATTGGTGCAGGAAGTCAAAAGGTATGTCGTAATATCGTTAATACCCTTTTGTAACCTCATGATTTAAAAAAGAAATATCGAATTAATCACGCACTTTTGATGGTGTTTTTTCGTCCTTTAACGTCACAGTATCACGCCTTTGAAAGATGTGCTGACGTAGTGTGGCCGCATGCGATAAGATGACCCGATTAAGCAACCAGGTAACAGGAATAAATCAAATGTTGAACGAACAATTGCGCCGTGTTTTGCAGCAGATGCCGAAAGCGGAGCTGCACATCCACATCGAAGGCTCGCTGGAGCCGGAGCTGATCTTCGCGCTGGCCGAACGCAACGGCGTCAAGCTGGCGTATGCGTCGGTGGAGGAATTGCGCGCGGCGTATGCCTTCACCGATCTGCAATCCTTCCTCGACATCTACTACGCTGGCGCCAGCGTGCTGTTGCAGGAACAGGATTTCTACGACATGACGGCGGCGTATCTCAAGCGTGCTGAAGAAGACAATGTGCGCCACACCGAAATCTTCTTTGATCCGCAGACGCACACCGCGCGCGGCGTCGACATCAAGGTGGTGATTGACGGCATCTACCGGGCCTGCCAGGACAGCCCGGTCAGCGCCACGCTGATACTGTGCTTCCTGCGCCATCTGTCGGAAGAGGATGCGATTGCCACGCTGGAAGCGGCGTTGCCGTATCGCGATAAATTTATTGGCGTGGGCCTGGATTCGTCCGAGGTGGGCAATCCGCCGGAGAAGTTTGCGCGGGTGTTTGCGCGCAGCCGCGAGCTCGGTTTGCACCTGGTGGCGCATGCGGGCGAGGAAGGTCCGCCGGCGTACATCTACACCGCGCTGGATACGCTGAAGGTGGAGCGTATCGACCACGGCGTGCGCTGCCTGGAGGACAAGGCGCTGACCGAGCGGTTGGCGAAAGAGCAGATGGCGCTGACGGTGTGCCCGTTGTCCAACATCAAGCTGTGCGTGTTCGACAAGATGGAGCAGCACAATATTCTGGAGTTGCTGGATGCGGGGATTGTGGCGACGGTCAACTCGGATGACCCGGCGTACTTTGGCGGCTACATGAACGACAACTTCATCGCGACGTTTGAGGCGTTGCCGTTGGGCTTGTCGCATGCGCACCGGCTGGCGCGGAATGGGTTCTCGGCGGCATTCCTGCCGGCGGACCAAAAGCAAAAGTTCCTCGACGAAGTAGACGCGTTCTTTGCCGCGCAGTGAAACCCAGAGGCTGGGGTCTGACCCCATGCGGGGTCAGACCCCTAGTCCTTGATGTGCGGGGCTAAACGGTTTCCGCGTGCGTTGAAGAGCCGTATCCATCTGCGCCTTTGGGGTGCGGGTTTCCAACCCAAGATTATTATGCTTAAACTTGCCCTGAAAATGACCGCCCGCGACTGGCGCGCCGGCCAGCTCCGCTTCCTGCTGATCGCGCTCACCGTCGCCGTGGCCGCCTTGTCCGCCACCGGCTTCTTCATCGACCGCCTGCGCAGCGGGTTGGACCGCGACGCCCACCAGCTCCTCGGCGCCGACGCCGTCATCAGCGCCGATCTCCCGATCCGCGCCGCATGGCGCGCCGAAGCCCTCAAACGCGGCCTGACCGTCACCGACACCGTCACCTTCCCCAGCATGGCCCAAGCCGGCGAGGGCGACGATTCCAACGCCATGCTGTCGGCCCTGAAAGCCGTCGGCCCCGGCTACCCGCTGCGCGGCAAAGTCAAGATCACCACCAACGCCGCCCAGGCCGAACAAAGCATCGGCACGCCCGCAACGACCGTTCCATCCCCTGGCACCGTGTGGATTGAGCCCGGCCTGCTGGGCAGCCTGAAAACCAGCATCGGCCAGCAGCTCAAGCTGGGCGACAAAACCTTCACCGTCACCCAGCTGATCGCCGCCGAACCCGACCGCGGCGCCAACTTCCTGGCCTTCGCGCCGCGCGTGATGTTCGCCTTGCAGGATCTGGAAGCGACCAACCTGATCCAGCCCGGCTCGCGCGTCAATTACCGCCTGCTGATCGGCGCGCCGCCGGCGCTGAAGAACGGCGCCGCCGTCGCCACGGCCTACCAGGAGTGGGTGCAGGCACAAATCAAGACTGGCAACATCAAGGGCGTGCGCGTCGAGTCGCTGGAAAACGGACGTCCTGAAATGCAAACCACGCTGGACCGCGCGGACCGCTTCCTGTCGCTGGTCGGCCTGCTGTCGGCGATGCTGGCGGCGGTGGCCGTGGCGATGGCGGCGCGCCGCTTCATGCAGCGCCACCTCGACGCCTGCGCCATGCTGCGCTGCCTCGGCCTGACGCAGAACCAGGTCACGCTGATGTACCTGATCGAATTCCTGCTGGTCGGCCTGCTGGGCAGCGCCATGGGCGTGGCGGTCGGTTTCGGCGGCCACTACGTGCTGCTGGAGGTGCTTGGCTCGCTGGTGTCGGCCGAACTGCCGGCGCCGACCATCTACCCGGCGCTGCAAGGCATGGCGATCGGCATCCTGCTGCTGGCCGCCTTCGCGCTGCCGCCTATCCTGCAACTGCGCAAAGTGCCGCATAACCGCGTGATCCGCCGCGAACAGGATGCGCCGCAAGTCGGCGCGCTGGCCACCTACGGCTTCGGCATGCTGGGCTTTGTCGCGCTGCTGCTGTGGCAGGCGGGCGATGCGACCATGGCCTTGTACACGGCGCTGGGCTTCCTCGGCGCGTTCGCGGTGTTTGCGCTGGTCGCCTGGCTGGGATTGCGCTCCCTGCGTTCGCTGCGCGGCGCGGTCGACCATCAAAGCTGGCGCTTCGCCGTCACCTCGCTGCAGCGCCGGCCCGGCGCCACCATCGTGCAGGTGGTGTCGCTGGCGCTGGGCATGATGGCGCTGCTGGTGCTGACCGTGGTGCGCGGCGACCTGATGACCGCCTGGCGCAACGCCACGCCGCCGGATGCGCCGAACCGCTTCATCATCAACATCCAGCCCGAGCAGCAGCAGGAAATCGCCAGGCGCCTGCAGGCGGCGGGCGTGAATTACGCGCCGCAATATCCGATGATACGCGGCCGCCTGAGCGCCGTGAACGGCAAGCCGGTCACCGCCGACACCTACACCGAAGACCGCGCCAAGGGGCTGGCCGACCGCGAATTCAACGTCTCCACCATGGCGCACATGCAGGCCGAGAACGAGATCAGCGCCGGCAAATGGTTCGAGGACAAGCCGGGCCAGGCCGAAGCCTCGGTGGAAGAGGGCATCGCCAAAACGCTGCGCTGGAAGCTGGGCGACAAGCTGCGCTTCGACATCGCCGGTGCGCCGGTGGAGGTGACCATCACCAGCCTGCGCAAGCTGGACTGGGGCTCGATGCGCGTCAACTTCTTCGTCATCATCAATCCGGCGGCGATGACCGAGATTTCGCAAAGCTGGATCACCGCCTTCCACCTGCCGCAAGGCCAGGGCGCGGTGATGAATGCGTTGACGCGTGACTTCCCCAACCTGACCATCGTCGATGTCGGCGGCATCCTGCGCCAGGTGCAGGCGGTGCTGGACCAGGTGGTGACCGCCGTGGAGTTCCTGTTCATCTTCACGCTGGCTTCGGGCGTGCTGGTGCTGTACGCGGCGCTGATGGGTTCCCAGGATGAGCGCACGCGCGAGGCGGGCCTGCTGCGCGCGCTGGGCGCGACCCGCAAGCAGCTGTCGCAGGCGCAGATGATCGAGTTCACGCTGGTGGGCGCCTTGTCCGGCGTGCTGGCGGCGACCGGCGCGGCCACCATGGGCTGGGCGCTGGCCACCTACCAGTTCAAGTTCGCATGGAGCTTCAGTCCCGTGGTGTGGCTGGTTGGCCTGGTGGCGGGCGCGCTGTGCGCCATCGCCGGCGGCTGGCTGGGCCTGCGCAACGTGCTGCGCCAGCCGCCGCTGCAAACCTTGCGCGAAGCCTGACCCGCCGTCACTCCCGCGCGGGGACGTCGGTCATGCGGCGATGGTTTGCGGTTGCAGCATCTGTAAAAACTGGGCGTAAGTTTGCGGCCGCTGGTCGAAGTAGTGGCCGGGCAGGTCGAACAGCGCCCAGTAGTAGTTCTCCTTGCCCTGGCAGATGCGCGGCGCGGCGCTGTAGCGGTGCCAGTTCTCGCTCATGCGGCTGGTGTACATGCCGTCGCCGAACGGATCGCTGAAGAAGGTCAGCACGCGTCGCTCCAGCAGCGCATGCAGCAGCGAGCGTGGGGCGTCGCTGTCGCGCGCCACCTCGTACTGGGCGTACATGCCTTGTTCGGTCTCCACCATCATCAGCGTCGCCTTGCCGTGCTGGTCGAGGAACAGGATGCCGGTCGGATTCGGGAAAATGTAATGCTCGACGAAGCCCAGCGTGCGCTTCAGCTCCCGCACCACCTCGGTGAACGCCGGATCGGTCAGGAAGCGGTAATCGTGCAGCGCCACCATCTCGCGCAGCGTGTCGGAGCGGTGGTCGAAGTAGTTCTCCTGCAGCGTGGCGATTTCCATTTCCAGGATGTCCAGCGCATGGTCGTCGCTCTTCTTGATGTAGCGGTCGATCAGGCCGCGGTTGAAGGCGCTGACGGCGACCTTTTCATCGGCCGCGCCGGTGAACAGGATCTTCTTGCACGGCAGGTGCGCCACCTGCTCGCAGAATTCCAGCCCGTTCATCTGCGGCATCGAGTAATCCACCACCAGCACCGACGGCACGGCAAAGCGCTCGCCCTGTTCGGCGATGCGGTAGATGCGCTCCAGGTCCAGCGCCACATTGCACTGGTCGGCCGGCAGGTTCTGCATGTCGAAGTTGACGTGCAACGGCACCGCGCTGTCCGGCGCGCTGGCGCGCAGCCATTGCAGCACCTCGCTGGTGTCGTGGAAGGTTTTGTTGGCCAGCATGGGATCGAGCTGGAACGACAGACTGCGCAGGAACGAGTCGCTGTCGTCGATCAGGATGGTCAGGGTGGGATGGGCATAAACGGGCAGATGCATGTTTCACCTCGCGATGGCTGGCGATTGGGGGAATTCCAGGACAAATACGGCGTAGGCGCTCTCGCGCGAGACGCAACGGATTTTCGCCGCCCAGGCATCCATGATTTCCTGGCACAGCGCCAGCCCGATGCCGGCGCCGTTGTGCGGCGGGTGGGAATAAAAGCGGCGGAAGATCAGCGGCATCTGCTGCGCCGGGATGCCGCAGCCGGTGTCGATGAACAGCAGGCGCGGCGGCTGGTGCGCGCCGTCGACAATGATGCGCACGCGGCCCTTGCCGGCGCGCTGCACCGCGCGCAGCGCATTGCGCAGCAGGTTGAGCAGCACCACCACCGCCAATTCCGTCTGGCCGGCGAACTGGAAGTTGCGGCGCACCTCCAGCCGGACCATTTTCTGCTGCTTGGTGCTGGAGAAGGGATAGCGCCGCAGCACCGCTTCCACCACCGTTTCCATCGACACCGTCTCCACCGGATGCAGCTTTTGCCGCACCGCCGTGGCGCTTAACAGGAACAGGTCGATCATGTGGTTCATGTGGCGCACCTCGAACTGGATGCGCGCCAGCGCGTCAATGATGGTCAGCCGGTCTTCCGGGCTGTGGGCGTGGCCCTGGGCGTCGGCCATCATGCGCAGCAGCCCGCGCACGTTGGCGTCGACGCTGGTGAGCGGGGTGCGCAGCTCGTGCGCCACGGTGGCCAGGCCGGCGCCCATGCCGGCCAGCTTTTCCTGCGCCAGCACATGGCGGCTGATCTTGGCCACCGACAGCACGGCGATGGTGAACCAGTGGATCGGCACCTGTTGCAGCACCTGCCGGCTGGTCAGCATGTCGCCCGCGCCCAGCGCCGACGCCGCGATGCAGGCCAGCGCGGTGCCGGCCACGTAGGCGCGCAGCGCCAGGCCGGTGTCGAAGTGGAACAGCACCACCAGCCCGATCAGCAGCGACTCGCCCCACACGCCGGACGCGTGGTTCATCAAAAACATGAAGGTGAAGAAGAACGGGAAGATGTAGCCGAGCGCCACCAGCAGGTACAGGTTCAGCATCTGCCGGCTGAACTGGCGCGCGAACAGGCCCAGCGCACAGAGCAGGATGCCGAGCAGGCGCAGCGACAGCGACTCGTACTCCTGCGGGAAGAAGTGCTGCCAGATCACGTAGTACAGCGGCATGCCCACCGTGCCGATGCAGGCGAGCAGCAGCACGCGCACGGTCGCATGGTCCTCGCGGCCGTGATACAGCAGCAGGGACTGCACCAGTCCGTGCTGCCAGCGCTTCCACCGTTCGTGCAGGGTCGGCCTCATGATGACGTTTGACTTTTATCAAGCTGCCATCATCGCCTTAATTTACAACGGGTTTTGGGGTATCAAAACGGTAATTGATCCGTATCAATCTCTTTGAGTTTTTTTCGCCGCATGGTGGGACTGCGGTTCATAAAAAAACAATCTTTTTTGCTCAAACCCAAGGAGATTCGCCATGACCTACGCATTTGCCCAAAATCAACCTCTCGCTCCTCTGCCGGACTTCGTCACGCGGCGCATGGACCAGCATTACATTACGCGCATTGCGCAATTGCTGGGCGGTGAACACCCGCACGCCTGGCAACCGACACCGGCCGGAGCGGTGTTTTTGGCGGGGAACGACTACCTGCGCCTGGCCGGCGAGCCGGCGCTGGTGGGGGCGCAGGTGGCGGCCCTGCAGAACAGCCACGGCGAGCTGCTGATGTCGGCCGTGTATCTGCAGGAGGGCAGCGCGCAGCACCGGCTGGAACGCAAGCTGGCGCAGTTCATGGGCGCCGAGGATGGCGTGCTGGCGCAATCCGGCTGGGCCGCCAACGTCGGGCTGGTGCAGACGCTGGCCGGGCCGGGCATCCCGGTGTACCTGGACATGCAGGCGCATGCCTCGCTGTGGGAAGGCGTGCAGTCGGCCGGCGCGCTGCCGGTGTCCTTCCTGCACAACGACATGGAGCATCTGGAAAAGCAGTTGCAGCGCCACGGGCGCGGCCTGATCGTGGTCGATGCGCTGTACAGCACCAACGGCAGCCTGGCGCCGCTGACCGAACTGGTGGACATTGCCGAGCGCAGCGGCTGCATGCTGATCGTCGACGAATCGCATTCGCTGGGTACGCACGGCCCGCGCGGCGCCGGGCTGGTGGCGGCATTGGGCTTGAGCGAGCGGGTGCATTTCCGAACGGCGTCGCTGGCCAAGGCGTTTGCCGGACGGGCGGGTTTCATCAGTTGTTCCAGCTATTTCAAGGGCTACTTCCTGTCGGAGTCGCGGCCGGCGATTTTCAGTTCCTGCCTGCTGGGCCATGAACTGGCATGGTTCGACGCCGCCATCGACTTCATCGCCGCCGCTGACGACCGCCGCGCCGCGCTGCACGCCCACGCGCGCGCACTGCGCGAGGACTTGAGCGCGCTGGGCTACAACGTCAGCGACGGCAGCGAGCAGATCATCGCGCTGGAGCCGGGGCCGGAGCCCAAGACGCTGGCGCTGCGCAAGCTGCTGGAAAGCCACGGCGTGTACGGCGCCATGTTCTGCGCACCGGCCACGCCGAAGAACCGTTCGCTGGTGCGGCTGACGCTCAATTCCGGGCTGGATAGGTCACAGCTGGCGCGCATCGTCTCCGCCTGCGATGCGGTGCGCGGCCAGGTCGACCTCGAGAACTGGTCGTCCACGCGCCGCCTGCGCAAGCTGGCGCTGGTATAAGTTATCATGGCGGGATGACTGAAGAATCCCGCACCCTGTATGAAGTAATTGGTGGCGAGCCGACCGTGCGCGACATGGTCGACCGCTTTTATGATCTGATGGAACTCGAACCCGAGTTCCAGCTGCTGCGCTCCGTGCACGGCCCCTCGCTGGAGAACGCGCGTCAGCGCCTGTTCATGTTCCTCAGCGGCTGGATGGGCGGGCCGGACCTGTACCAGGAGGCGCACGGCCATCCGCGCCTGCGCATGCGGCACATGCCGTTCGCCATCGGCACGCAGGAGCGCGACCAGTGGCTGCGCTGCATGGCGTGGGCGATGGAGGACACCGGCATCGACACCGAACTGCGCGTGCGCCTGATGAACTCCTTCTTCCAGACCGCCGACTGGATGCGTAACAAGCCGGATTAACCTCATGACCCAGACCGAGTTCTTCATCCTGCTGGCGGCGCTGGCCGTCGTCATCGCCCTGCAAGTGATGGCGCTGTTGCGCGGCCGTGTCGGCGCCGAGGCGCCGTCCGCCGATCTTGCGGAACGCATCGAACGCGTCGAGCGCGAAGTGCGCATGCAGCTGCAAACCACCGCGCAGACCAGCAATGCCGCCACCGTGCAGCAGTTTGAAGCGATGCGCCGCCAGCTGGAAGCGCAGGGTCTGGTCGGCCGCAACGAGCAGGCGCGCAGCCTGAAGCTGTTCGCCGACAGCATGAACCAGCGCATGGAAGAAATCCGCGGCACGCTGGAACTGAAGATCAAGGATCTGCAAGCCGACAACGGCGCGCGCCTGGAAGAGATGCGCAAGACGGTCGACGAAAAACTGCACGCCACGCTGGAGACGCGTTTGACGGCATCGTTCCAGCAGGTGTCCGAACGGCTGGAGCGCGTGCACCAGGGCCTGGGCGAAATGCAGCAGCTGGCGCTGGGCGTCGGCGACTTGAAGCGCGTGCTGACCAACGTGAAAACGCGCGGCACCTGGGGCGAGGTGCAGCTGGAAATGCTGCTGGAACAGGTGCTGACGCCGGACCAGTATGCGAAGAACGTCGAGACCATCGCCGGCAGCGGCGCGCGCGTGGAGTTCGCCCTCAAGTTGCCGGGGCAGGGCGACAACGGCGTGCCGGTCTGGATGCCGATCGACGCCAAGTTCCCGAAAGAGCAGTACGAGCGCCTGCTGGAAGCGGCCGACAACGCCGATGCCGAAGGCGTGGCGCTGGCCGGCCGCGAGCTGGAACGCGCGGTGCGTCTCGAAGCCAGGACCATCTCCGAGAAATACGTCTCGCCGCCGCACACCACCGACTTCGCCATCCTGTTCCTGCCGACCGAAGGCCTGTACGCCGAAGTGATGCGCCGTCCCGGCCTGGCCGACGAACTGCAACGCGTGCACCGCATCAGCATCGCCGGGCCGTCGACGCTGACGGCGCTGCTCAACAGCCTGCAAATGGGCTTCCGCACGCTGGCACTGGAAAAGCGTTCGTCGGAAGTGTGGCAGGTGCTGGGCGCGGTGAAGACCGAGTTCTCCAAATTCGGCGACGTGCTGGCCGCGACCAAGCTAACATTGGAACGCGCCGCCAAGAACATCGAATCGGCTGAAACGCGCAGCCGCGTCATGGCGCGCAAGCTCAAGACCGTGGAAGCCTTGCCCAGCGAGCAGGCGCAATTGCTGATGGGCGCGGACTTGGACAAGAACGATCCGGACTAAAGAAGGAGCCGCCATGCCAGCTCGCACGCTTGATTTTTCCTCGCTCGGCCTGCCGGCCGTGCAGCGTAACAAGGTGGTGAGCGCGGCGGACGCGGTCAGCCTGATACGTGACGGCGACACCATCGCCACCGGCGGTTTCGTCGGCGTCGGCTTCGCGGAGAATATTGCGGTGGCGCTGGAAAAGCGCTTCCTTGCCGATGCCGCGCCGCGCGACCTCACCTTGCTGTATGCCGCCGGTCAGGGCGACGGCAAGGAGCGCGGCCTGAATCACTTCGGCCATGAAGGTCTGCTGAAGCGCATCATCGGCGGCCACTGGAGCCTGGTGCCCAAGCTGCAGCAACTGGCGATGCACGGCAAGGTGGAAGCCTACAACCTGCCGCAGGGCGTCATCAGCCAGCTGTTCCGCGACACCGCCGCCGGCAAGCCCGGCCTGCTGACGCACGTCGGCCTCGGCACCTTTGTCGATCCGCGCCATGGCGGCGGCAAGATCAACGCGCGCACCACCGAGGAGCTGGTGGAAGTGATCACGCTGGCCGGCAAGGAGCATCTGTTCTACAAGGCGCAGCCGGTGCACGTCGGGATCATCCGCGGCACCACGGCCGACGCCAACGGCAACATCACCATGGAGCGCGAGGCGCTGACGCTGGAAGCGCTGGCGATCGCCATGGCCGCGCACAATTCCGGCGGCATCGTCATCGTGCAGGTGGAGCGCATCGCCGAACGCGGCACGCTCAATCCGCGCCAGGTCAAGATTCCCGGCATCCTGGTCGACTGCGTGGTGGTGGCGGAAAAGCCCGAGTACCACATGCAGACCTTCGCCGAGCCCTACAGCGCGGCGTTTGCCGGCGAGCTGCGCATGCCGTTGTCGGCGGTGGCGCCGATGCCGCTGTCGGAGCGCAAGGTGATCGCGCGCCGCGCGCTGATGGAGCTGCGGCCGAACAATGTGGTCAATCTTGGCATCGGCATGCCGGAAGGTGTGGCGGCCGTGGCGGCGGAGGAAAAGCTGCTCGATCTCGTCACGCTGACGGCGGAGCCGGGCGTCATCGGCGGCATGCCGGCGGCGGGCCTGAACTTCGGCGCCGCCACCAATGCGGACGCGATCATCGACCAGCCCTACCAGTTCGATTTCTACGACGGCGGCGGACTGGATGTGGCGATTCTCGGGCTGGCGCAGGCGGACCGGCACGGCAATCTGAACGTCAGCAAATTCGGCAGCAAGCTGGCCGGCGCGGGCGGCTTCATCAACATCAGCCAGAACGCGCGCAAGGTGGTGTTTGTCGGCACCTTCATGGCCGACAAGGGCGCGACGCGCAAGTTCGTCAACGAAGTCGAGCACCGCACCTACAGCGGCGAATACGCGGCGCGGCGCGGGCAGGAGGCGCTGTTCGTCACCGAACGCTGCGTGTTCCGGCTGGTGCTGGACGGCGGTATGTCCGGCCTGGAACTGGTGGAAATCGCGCCGGGCGTCGACGCCGAGCGCGACATCTTCGCCCACATGGATTTCCGGCCACTGGTCAGCCCGCAACTGAAGCTCATGGACGCGCGCCTGTTCGCGCCGCTGGCGATGAACTGGCGCGCCGATTTCCTGGCGCTGCCGCTGGCGCAGCGGCTGGTTTACGACGCGCAGCAGGAACTGTTCTTCGTCAATTTCGAAGGTTTCGAGGTGGGTGACGCGGCCACTATCGCGGCCATCTGCGCCATGGTGGCGGAGCTGCTTGGGCCGCTGGGCCGCAGGGTGCCGGCGGTGATCAACTATGACAATTTCTCCATCGCGCCGGATCTGATGGACGACTACGTGGCGGCGGTGAACGATCTGGCGGAGCGCTACTACAGCAAGGTGACGCGCTACGCCCACAGCACCTTCATGCGCGCCAGCCTCGGAAGGGCGTTCCGCCGCATCGAGAAGGATGCCGCCGTTTTCGCCAACTCGGCCGAAGCACTGCTGCGCCTGCGGGAGCCTTGATCCATATTTATGCGTATTTATGCGTGTTTGTTTACACTTTGGCGTTAGCCGTGTACACTTTCGTGCATGAAAAAAGAACCTCTCCTGCTGCCCGAGCGGCACGCATTGATATTGCAACAACTGAACACCGAGGGCCGGGTGCTGGCCGCCGTGCTGGCGCGCGAACTGGACGTGACGGAGGACACCATCCGCCGCGACCTGCGCGACCTGGCCGCCGCCGGCTTGTGCCAGAAGGTCTATGGCGGCGCGGTGCGCATGCCGGCCGCGCCGGAAGGCGGCACGCTGACCCAGCGCATGGAGCGCCAGCAGTCCGATAAATCGCGCCTGGCCGCTGCCGCCGCCACGCTGATCCAGCCCGGCGCCGTCATCTTCCTCGACGCCGGTTCCAGCAACCTGGCCATCGCCGAAGCGCTGCCGCTCGTGACGCTGACGGTGCTGACCAACGCGCCATCGATCGCCGCGCGCCTGCTGGACAAGCCGAATATCGACCTGATCATGATCGGCGGCCGCATCAAGCAAAGCCTGGGCGGCAGCGTGAGCGCGACCGCGCTGCGCGAGGTGGAGCTGATTCACCCGGACCTGTACTTTATCGGCGCCTGCGGCGTCGACCTCGACGCCGGCGTCACCGCCGTCGATTACGAAGAAGCCGAATTCAAACGCCGACTGGCCGCGCAAAGCAAGGCCACCGCCGTTGTCGCCACCGGCGCCAAGCTGGGCGCCGTGGCGTCCTACCGCGTGCTGCCGCTGTCCCAACTGACCCACCTGATCGTCGAAGCGGATGCAGCCGAGGCGCTGGCCGCCGACTACGCCGCCGCCGGCGTCAACCTGCTGCGCGCTGGCGCATGAGTCCCATGAAAACCACTGATTTGAAACACCGCGTCTCGACGCGCTTGGCATTCCTCGCGGCCGGCATGGCCATGTCTTCCTGGGCGCCGCTGGTGCCGTATGCGCAGGCGCGCACCGGCGTGGAGGCGGCGCAACTGGGCTTGCTGCTGCTGTGCCTTGGCATCGGCTCGCTGCTGGCGATGCCGGTGACCGGCGTGCTGGCCGCGCGCTTCGGCTGCCGGCGCGTGATCCTGTGTTCCGGCCTGGGCTGCTGCCTGGTGTTTCCGTTTCTCGCCATCGCGCCGAGCGCGCCCTTGCTGGCATTGACGCTGTTCCTGTTCGGCGCCACCATCGGCACGCTGGATGTGTCGATGAATGTGCAGGCGGTGATCGTCGAGAAGGATTACGGCGGCGCGCTGATGTCCGGCTTCCACGGCATGTTCAGCGTGGGCGGCATCGCCGGTGCGGGATCGATGAGCGCCATGCTGTGGCTGGGCATGGACATTGTCAGCGCCTCGGTGGCGATGACGGTTGCGGTGGGGCTGGTGCTGCTGGTCGCCGGCCCGAACCTGCTGCGCGAAGCGCCGGCGGCGGAGCGTGACGCGCCGTTGCTGGTGGTGCCGCGCGGCGCCGTGGTGCTGATCGGCGTGCTGTGCATGTTTGTATTTCTGGCCGAAGGCGCGGTGCTCGACTGGAGCGCGGTGCTGCTGACCCACGGCGGCATGAGCGGCGCGCAGGGCGGCCTTGGTTACGCGGCGTTCGCGGTGGCGATGACCATCGGCCGGTTGAACGGCGACAAAATCGTGCAGCGCTGGGGCGGAAAACGCATCCTGATGCTGGGCGGGCTGGCTTCGGCGGCTGGGTTCTTCATCGTGGTGCTGGCGCCATCGGCGTGGCTGGCGCTGCCGGGCTTTGTGCTGATCGGCTGCGGCGCGTCCAACATCGTGCCGGTGCTGTTCACGGCGGCCGGCAGCCAGAAGGACATGCCGGCCGGGCTGGCGGTCAGCGCCATCTCGACCATCGGTTATGCGGGCATTCTGGCGGGACCGGGACTGATCGGCTTCGTGGCGCACGCTGTCGGTTTGCAGGGGGCCTTTGCGGCACTGGCGTGCGGCATGCTGGTGGTGGCCTTCAGCGGCTCGTCAAGCGCTCCAGCCGCAGGCGGTGACGCTCGTCCGTGACGCTGCGCGCGGCCAGGTAGACGGCCAGCGTGACCGAGATGCCGCTGCCGCCGGCCAGCAGGAACATCAGCAGGATCTGGTAGCGCACCGCGTCCATCGGGTCCATGCCGGCGAGGATCTGGCCGGTCATGATGCCGGGCAGGGTGATGATGCCGGCCGCCGACATCTGGTTGATGATCGGGATCAGGCCCTTGCGCACCGATTCGCGGATCAGCGGCGCCAGCGCCTCGTTGCGGGTGGCGCCCAGCACCAGTTGCGCTTCGATGGCGGCGCGGGAGTTGACCACGCCGCCGTAGAAGGTGTCCAGTCCCAGGCTGGCGGAGTTCAGCACATTCCCCAGTACGATGCCGATCAGCGGCACCGCGTATTGCGGCTCGTACCACGGCGTTGGATGCAGCACCGTCAGCAGCGCCAGCACCACGGTGGCGATGCTGGACAGGCCGACGCTGACGGTGGCCAGCCACACGCCGGGCCAGCCCATCAAGCCGTGGGAAGGCCGCGTCGCCACTTCGCGCGCGGCGGCGATAATCATCAGCAGGGCTACCGCCAGGGTGGCGGCGGGCGAGGCCAGCGCGAACACCCAGCGCAGCACCAGGCCGACCAGCAGCAGCTGCACCACCATGCGCACGGCGGACCACAGCATCATGCGCTGCATGCGCAAGCCCAGATAGGCCGAGATGCCGGCGTTCAGCACCACCAGCGAGGAGGCGATGGCGAGGTCGATGGCGCCGGGCTGTATCGGCGTCATGCCGCTCATGGCGTGTCCTCGTGCAGCTGGCGCTCGCGCATGGTCATGTGGCGGTGGCCCAGCGTTTGCGCCTGCTGCGCCGAGTGGGTGACCAGGATGACGGACAGGCCGTTGGCCACTTCCTTGCGCAGCAGCGCTTCGGTGGCGGCGACGGCTTCCGGGTCCAGCGCGGCGGTGGGTTCGTCGAGCAGCAGCACCTTGGGATTGCAGGCCAGCGAGCGTACCAGCGCCATGCGCTGGCGTTCGCCGGTGGAGAGGCGGCTTACCTCGTGTTCCAGCAAGGCCGGCGACAGGTTCAGTTGCGGCAGCAGTTCCTGCATGCGCGGGATCTGGCCCGGCTTGAAATGCGCGCCGGCGGTGGGCAGCCACCATGCCGGTTCGGCCGGCTGGTAGACCACCTGCGAGCGCCACACGGGCGCGCTCATGCCGGAGCGCGGCGCGCCGTCCAGCAGGATCTCGCCGGTGTTGGGATCGAGGTCGCACAGCATGCGCAGCAGCAGGCTTTTGCCGGCGCCGGAAGGGCCGGCGATGCTGATGCATTCGCCGGCCGCCAGGTCGAAGGTGTACGGGCCGGCGAGCGGCGATTGCAGGTTGCGGACTTGTAGGCGCGGCGCAGTAGGATGCATAGATCTCAGGTCAGGCCGTCGAACAGCATCACGTCGACCATCTGGCCGGCGTCCACGTTGGCCTGCGCGTGGTGCAGGACGACGATGCAGTTTGCCTCGGTCATGGAACTGAGGATGCCCGAGCCTTGCGCGCCGGTCAGGCGCACTTGCGCGACGCCGTCGGCGCCGGTGCTGACAATGCCGCGCTGGTATTCGGTGCGGCCGGGGCGCTTGCGGATGGCTTCCGTGGCGCGCGCCTGCAGCGTTTGCAGTTTCGCTTCGGCGCCCATCATGCGCAGCAGGGCGGGGCGGGCGAACATGTAGAACGAGACCATCACGGCGACCGGGTTGCCGGGCAGGCCGAACAACCATGCGCTGCCTTGCTCCGTCTGGACCTTGCCGAAGGCCAGCGGGCGACCGGGGCGCATGGCCAGCTTCCAGAAGGCGACGTCGCCCAGCAGGGCCATGATGTCGCGCGTGTAGTCGGCGGCGCCTTCGGAGACGCCGCCGGAGGTGATGATGGCGTCGGCTTTATC
This sequence comes from Duganella alba, assembly GCF_009674495.1. Taxonomy (GTDB): domain Bacteria; phylum Pseudomonadota; class Gammaproteobacteria; order Burkholderiales; family Burkholderiaceae_D; genus Rugamonas; species Rugamonas alba. The sequence goes on from NZ_WKJN01000002.1 coordinate 297,474, forward strand.
CGCTGCTTCGCGCAGCGCGGCTTCCAGCGCTTGCGGGTCGTCGCGCACCACGCCAAGGTCGATCACTTCGCAGCCCAGGCGGGTCAGCATGCCGAACAGGGTGTAGCGGTTGCTGTCGTAGACGCAGCCGGTATCGAGTTCGTCGCCCAGCGAGCGCAGTTCGTCGCCGGTGGAGAAGAAGGCCACGCGCAGCTTGCGGCGCACGCTCACGCTCGGGATGCCCAGCGAAGCGATCAGGCCGAGGTCCGCAGGGCGCAGCAGCTTGCCGGCGGCGATGGCGATGCCGCCGGCCTTCAGGTCTTCGCCGGCGCGGCGCAGGTTGGCGCCGGGGCGGAGGGCGTTGGCGGCGATGGTCACGCTGTCGCCGTCAATTGCCGCAGCCAGTTCCTGCGGCAGCACGCTGTCGCAACCGGGCGGGATGGCGGCGCCGGTCATGATGCGGACGCATTCGTTTTGCTGCGGCGCTTGCGTGCATGGGTGGCCGGCGTAGGCGATGCCGATCACCTTGAACGTGGCTGTGCCTTGCGCAGGCAGGTCTGCGCCGCGCAGGGCATAGCCATCCATGGCCGAGTTGTCGTAGGCGGGGACGTTGATGGGCGAGATGATGTCGGCGGCCAGCGCGCGGTCCAGCGCGGCCAGCAGTGGCAAGGTCTCCGTCGCTTCCACCGGTGCGATGCGCTCGCAGATCAGGCGCCGCGCCTCGTCGACCGGCAGCGCCGCCGGATCGGCGTCGCGCGGGCCGGCGGCCGCAGTGGCCGTAGCGTGCGGCGCAACGACGGTCGGCGCGGTGCGCTCGTGGCGGTGGAGATCTTCCAGCGTGTTGATGTTGCCAAAGGCGGCGGCGTCATCGAACATCACCTCCGCCACCTTCAGCGTCTTGAAGAAGCCTTCCATGCGGCGCGCGCCGGTGTCGAGGTAGGCGTCCAGCTGCGGCAGCACGCTGGCCTTCATCAGACTGAAGACCGGATGCGGCTGGCGGAACGGCGCGGCGTCCGGCTGTTCCGGATCGTGCTCCATGGTCACGGCCATGGCCATGTCGGCGCCCTGCGCCGCCATCGCGGCGTACAGCCGCTCAGCCAGATCCAGCGGGAAGAACGGCGAATCGCACGGCGCCGTCAGCAGCAGCTCGGTCGGGCAGAACTGCAAGCCGATCTGCAAGCCCGCCAGCGGCCCGGCGAAACCGTCGATAAAGTCCGGCAGCACCGGCGACTCGCCCGCCACCGCCTGGTACTGCGGCAGGTTGCGGTTGGCGTTGATCGCCACGCTGGCCACCTGCGGCGACAGGCGTTCCATCACATGCGCCACCAGCGTCGCGCCGCGAAACGGCTGCAAGCCCTTGTCGACGCGGCCCATGCGCGTGCCGCGGCCGCCCGCCAGTATCAGTCCGGTGACCTTGCTCTTCAAAGACAAAACTATCCCCCGATGTAAGACATTTCCACTTTATTGGCGCTGCGTCGCAGCTCCGCGGTCTGGCTGGTGCGCAGTTCCGAATAGCGGTCCTCGCGCTGGCGCCACAGGTGAGCCAGCGCGGTGCTGATTTCGGCATCGTCACGGCCCTCGCGCAGCAGCGCGCGCAGGTCGTGGCCACTGGTGGCAAACAGACAGGTATACAGTTTACCCTCAGTTGACAGCCGCGCGCGAGTACAGTCCGAGCAAAACGCCTGGGATACACTTGAAATCAGGCCGATTTCGCCGCTGCCGTCCACGTAACGCCAGCGCGAGGCGGTCTCGCCGGTGTAGTTGGCGGCCACCGGCTCCAGCGGCATCTCGGCGCTGATGCGGCGCGCCACCTCGGCCGAAGGAATCACCTCATCCATTTTCCAGCCGTTGGACGCGCCCACGTCCATGTATTCGATGAAGCGCAGGATGTAAGGCGTGCCACGGAAATAGCGCGCCATCGGCACGATCTCGTGATCGTTCATGCCGCCCTTGACCACCATGTTGACCTTGATCGGCCCCAGGCCCACCTGGTGCGCGACGTCGATCCCCTTGAGCACATCCTCCACCGCGAAATCGACGTCGTTCATGCGCTGGAAGGTGGCGTTGTCGAGCGCGTCGAGCGACACGGTGACGCGCTGCAGGCCGGCGTCCTTCAGCGATTGCGCCTTGCGCGCCAGCAGGGAGGCGTTGGTGGTCAGCGTCAGGTCCAGCGGTTTGCCGCTGACGGTTTTCAGTTCGGCCAGCATGCCGATGAGCTTTTCGATATTCTTGCGCAGCAGCGGCTCGCCGCCGGTCAGGCGGATTTTCTCGACGCCGTGGGCGATGAACAGTTTGGCAATGCGGGTGATCTCTTCAAACGACAGCAGCGAGGTATGTGGCAGGTACTGGTACTCGTTGTTGAACACCGCCTTCGGCATGCAGTAGACGCAGCGGAAGTTGCAGCGGTCGGTGACCGAAATGCGCAGGTCATGCAGCGGCCGCGCCAGGCGGTCGCTCAACAGGCCGGTCGGCGTTTCAAGGATGGACGGGACGACCGGCGTGTCGCCACGCTGCGCGGTCATCATGATGATTTTTTCTGCCATGGGTGGTGCAATCTTGCTGTTTTTGAAAGCGACGCGCACCCTCGTGCGCTCGACCGGCTACGATACCACGAGCGGCGCTTCCTCGTACTGCCCCGAAGTGATAACTGGTAGGCGCTGTCCAAAGTAAAAAGGGAAGCCGAAGCTTCCCTTTTTTATTCACCGCAGTTGCTTATCGGCGAGTATCGACTTGAACCAACGGTTCGTCATTTTGCGGTGGCAGCGGCTTGCGTTCGCGTGGCACGCGGACCGGCGGCGCGACCTGGGCAGCGGCTTCCTGCGCGGCGCGCAGTTTGGCCGGGTCGGTGGCGGCCAGCGTCAGACCGGCGGAGCCGAGGACGGCTTGCAGGTCGACCGATGGCGCCGGCGCTGGCGCTGGTGCGGCCACGACTGGCGCAGGAGCAGGGGCTGGCGCAGGAGCCGGTGCAGGAGCAGCGGCAACCGGAACTGGTTCGGCAACCACTGGCTCTTCAGCCACGACAGGCGCTTCAACCACGACGGGCGTTTCCACTGGGGCGACGGCTACCGGGGCGGCTTCCACAACCGGCGCTGGCGCTGGGGCGGCTTCCACGACCGGAGCGGCCACTTCCACTGGCGCAGCTTCCGGCGCAGGCGCTGGTGCTTCGGCGACGACTTCCACCGGAGCGGCGACCACTGGTGCAGTTGCTGGAGCGGCTTCTGCTACAGGAGCGGCTTCGACTGCCGACGCGGCTGGTGCTGCTTCGACCACTGGTGCGGCTGCGGCGGCAACTGACGCTGGTGCCGGAGCTGGTGCAGGTTCGGCGGCTGCGGCTGCCACGGCGACGTCGGCCACTGGCGTGAAGCTCAGTTCCGCCTGTTCGCCAGCTTCTTCAGCCGTTGCTTCCTGGCCTTCTTCGCGTTCACGGCGGTTGCGGTTGCGGCCACCGCGACGGCGACGGCGGCGTGGCTCGTCGCCTTCGCCTGCCACGTCGTTTTCTTCACCTTCAGGACCGGCGTTCGGCGCGGTTTTCAGGATGCTGGCGGCAGCGTCGGTCACCGGACCGGTGGCTGGAATGCCGGCGTTCAGTGCCAGTTCTTCCACCTTGGCTTCGACTGGCGCTTTTTCACCGCGTGGCTCGCGTGGTGGACGTGGCGGACGCTCGGCGCGTTCCGGACGCTCGGCACGCTCAGGACGTTCAGCACGCTCGCGGCCCTGGCCTTCGGCGGCCTGTTCACGGCCCTCACGCGGTTCACGCGGCTCGCGTGCTTCACGTGGTGGACGCGGCTGGCGTGGCGGACGGCCGTTGGCGTCGGCTGCCTTGCCCTCTTCCTGGCCGGCGCCAGCGCGGGCTGCGCCGGGTTCTTTCTCTTCACGTTCGCCACGGCCACCTTTGCCGTTGCGGTTGCGGCCGCGCGGGCCACGGGCGTTGCGGTCGCCGCGGTCAGCGCCGGCTGGCGCCTTGACCACGATGGTCGGCTGCTGCGGCAGGGCCGGAGCGGCTGGCGCGCCGGTGAAGAAGCTCACCAGCTTGGCGAAGAAGCCTTGCGGGGCTGGCGTTGGCGCCGGGGCCGGTGCCGGCTTGATGACGGTTTCGGTCGGCTTGCGCTCGACCAGCGGCGCCGGTTGATCAGGGGTGATGGTCTTGACCATGGCTTCCTGGCGCGGCTTGGCTTCTTCCTTCTGGCGCTTGCTGTAGGCCATGTCGGTTTCGGCCTGCTCGGCCAGCGAGTAGCTGGCGGCGCTGTCTTCCAGGCGCGGATCGTCGTGCTTGATGCGCTCCAGCTTGTAGTGCGGGGTTTCCAGGTGCTTGTTCGGCACCAGGATCACGTTGATGCGGTGACGCGTTTCGATCTTCAGCACTTCGCTGCGTTTTTCGTTCAGCAGGAAAGCGGCGACGTCCACCGGCACTTGCACGTGGATGGTGGCCGAGTTTTCCTTCATCGCCTCTTCCTGGATGATGCGCAGGACTTGCAGGGCCGACGATTCGGTGTCGCGGATGTGGCCGGTGCCGGAGCAGCGCGGGCAGGCGACGTGCGAACCTTCCGACAGCGACGGACGCAGGCGCTGGCGCGACAGTTCCATCAGGCCGAAGCGGGAAATCTTGCCCATCTGGACGCGGGCGCGGTCGTGGTGCAGCGCGTCTTTCAGGCGCTGTTCCACTTCGCGCTGGTTCTTGGCCACTTCCATGTCGATGAAGTCGATCACGATCAGGCCGCCCAGGTCGCGCAGGCGCAGCTGGCGGGCCACTTCTTCAGCGGCTTCGCAGTTGGTGTGGAAGGCGGTGGTTTCGATGTCGGAACCGCGGGTGGCGCGGGCCGAGTTGACGTCGACCGAGACCAGGGCTTCGGTGTGGTCGATGACGATGGCGCCGCCCGATGGCAGCGGCACGGTGCGGCTGTAGGCGGTTTCGATCTGGTGTTCGATCTGGAAGCGCGAGAACAGCGGCACGTCGTCGCTGTAACGCTTGACACGGTGCACCATGTCGGGCATCACGTGGCTCATGAACTGGTGCGCCTGCTCGTAGATCTCGTCGGTATCGATCAGGATCTCGCCGATATCCGGCTGGAAGTAGTCGCGAATCGCGCGGATCACCAGCGACGATTCCTGGTAGATCAGGAATGCGCCGGAGGCCGACTTGCCGGCGCCTTCGATCGCGCGCCACAGTTGCATCAGGTAGTTCAAGTCCCACTGCAGTTCATCGACGTTGCGGCCGATGCCGGCGGTGCGGGCAATCACCGACATGCCTGGCGGCAGGTCCAGCTTGTCCATGGTTTCGCGCAGTTCCTGGCGCTCTTCACCTTCGACACGGCGGGATACACCACCACCGCGCGGGTTGTTCGGCATCAGCACCAGGTAACGGCCGGCCAGCGAGACGAAGGAGGTCAGGGCGGCGCCTTTGTTGCCGCGCTCTTCCTTTTCCACCTGGACCATGATTTCCTGGCCCTCGCGCAGCGCTTCCTTGACGGAGGCGTTACGGACATCCACACCTTCTTTGAAGTAAGTGCGGGCTACTTCCTTGAAAGGGAGGAAACCGTGGCGATCTTCGCCATAGCTGACGAAGCAGGCTTCGAGCGACGGTTCAATGCGGGTGATCACGCCTTTGTAGATATTGGACTTGCGCTGTTCGCGTCCGGCGGTCTCGATGTCGATATCGATCAGTTTCTGACCGTCGACAATCGCTACGCGCAGCTCTTCTTGCTGCGTAGCGTTAAATAACATGCGTTTCATTTTTATTAACTCCGCGACCCTTGGGCCATCTATGCTGTCCGGTTTCTTAGGTCCGGTCCAGCAAGCTACAGGGATATACGCGAGAATCGGAGTGATTGCGGTGGGTATGCCCATCCTGTGCGGCCGCACGGAGCGGCCACAACTGGGCGCATGAGGTTGATCGACATGCCGAGTGCTCGCTTCATCAGTCCTTCTCCATGCGGCCCCAACGGACGGCAGAAAAGAACAGACGGAGAGCAGCGTCTAAATGACCAGATCTCGACCATGCTTCATACTACAAGTGTTGCAACTTCGGTAACCAGGCTGGTTTCAGCCTTCCGTCGAGCTCGCAGTAAAGCATAGGGTCTGGCGAAAACGGCAAGCGTTATCAACTACTCATCAACCGGCCAGCCCGCGTGAGCTGGCTGACCGGACTTTATCCTTATATCCAATCAATCTTCTTCAGCACCCCTGTCGCCATCCGATTACAACGACGGTGCAACCCTGAGTCAGGCAGGGGTGGTGCGTATACATTTTTTCCTCTGAATTTGCAATTTGGCGAGGCCAGTGGAGACGCCCCTGTGTAAAATGTGCTTTTATTCTTACACTTGCCGCAGTACGAACCGCAGCGAAACAATTATATATTCAAAATGAAGGACTTAGAGAGATTTCTGGGAAGACAGACTAAATGAAGATGCAAAAAGATGTTGTTCCCGCTTCAACGTCCGCCCCGCTGCAAGCCCAATTCGTCACCATCACTGAAGAAGAAGCCGGTCAACGGATCGATAACTACCTGTTGCGCGTTTGCAAAGGCGTGCCGAAAAGCCACGTTTATCGCATCCTGCGCTCGGGAGAAGTGAGAGTTAATAAAGGTCGTATCGATCAACTGTACCGTTTGGTACAAGGTGATGTGGTGCGGATTCCGCCCATTCGCCTGGCGGAAAAACCCGACAATCACGTGCCGGCCGCCGAATTCAAGATCATTTTCGAGGATACCCACCTGCTGGTGATCGACAAGCCGGCCGGCACGGCCGTGCACGGCGGTTCCGGCGTGTCGTTCGGCGTCATCGAGCAGTTGCGCGCCTCGCGTCCGGACGCCAAGTTCCTCGAACTGGTGCACCGGCTGGACCGCGAAACCTCCGGCCTGTTGTTGTTGGCAAAGAAACGCACGGCCCTGACCAGCCTGCACGAGCAGATGCGCGACGGCCTGACCGACAAGCGCTACCTGACCATGGTGGCCGGCGACTGGAAGAACGCGCGCCAGCACATCAAGCTGGCGTTGCACAAGTACACCACCGCCGACGGCGAACGGCGCGTCTCGGTGTCCGAAGACGGCATGGCCTCGCACACGATTTTCTCGCTGCTGAAGAAATTTGACGGGTTTGCCCTGCTGGAAGCCGAGCTGAAGACCGGACGGACGCACCAGATCCGCGTTCATCTGTCATCGTCCGGCTTTCCCATCCTCGGTGACGACAAATACGGCGATTTCCCGTTGAACAAGGCGCTGCAAAAAGCCACCGACACGCGCGGCGCGCTGAAGCGCATGTTCCTGCACGCGCATCAAATTACGTTTATGCATCCCGAATCGGGCAAAAACATGACGCTCAATGCGCCATTGGCCGCCGAATGTGAGCGATTCTTGGTAAGCTTGGGCAAACCTCTTAATTAATCGCAAACACAATGGCAAGAAAGCAATTTGATCTGATCGTCTTCGATTGGGATGGCACCTTGATGGATTCCACCTCCACCATCGTGAAATGCATCCAGGCGGCGGCGCGCGACCTGGCGCTGCCGGTGCCGCGCGACGAGATGGCGGCCCATGTCATCGGCCTGGGCCTGCACGAAGCCATGCAGGCGGTGTTGCCGGACATCGATCCGGCGTTTTATCCGCGCATGGTGGAGCGCTACCGCTACCATTTCCTGTCGCGCGACCACGAAATCAGCCTGTTCCCCGGCGTGCACGACATGCTGGAGGATTTATCGCAGAACGGCTATTTCCTGGCTGTGGCCACGGGCAAGAGCCGGGTCGGCTTGAACCGCGCCATGAATGATGTCAAAGTATTGTCGCTGTTCGACGCCACGCGCTGCGCCGACGAAACCTTCTCCAAGCCGCATCCGGCCATGTTGCAGGAATTAACGCGCGAATTGGGGCAGGATATGCGCCGTACCGTGATGATCGGCGATACCACGCACGATTTGCTGATGGCCAACAACGCTGGCGCGGCCGGCATCGCGGTCGAATACGGCGCCCATCCGGTCGACCAGCTGACCGCCTGCAAGCCGATGTTCTCGGCCAGGACGGTGGCCGAGCTGCACCAATGGCTGAGTGAGCACGCATAACCATGGACGATATCCTGATCTGCGCCTCGGACGCCATCGAGGACGGCGGCAAGGGCATCCGCTTCCCGCTGACGGCGGGCGGCGATGACGCCACCGGTTTCGTGGTGCGCCACGGCGGCAAGGCGTATGCCTACCTGAACCGCTGCGCCCACGTGCCGATCGAGCTGGACTGGGCCGAGGGCGAGTTCTTCGAGTCCAGCAAGCTGTACATCATGTGTTCGACGCACGGCGCCGTCTATGTGCCGGAAACCGGCCAGTGCGCTGGCGGACCGTGCCGCGGCGGCCGGCTGCGTCCGATCAGCGTGGTCGAGCATGACCAGCAGATTTTCTGGCAGCCGGATGACTATGTGCGCCCGGCGCGCGCTTGATTAACACCACCAAAGCAATCCATGAGCGACAACATCGATCCGAGCAGCACTCCAGCACCAGCGCCTAACCCGCAGCCGCAGCCGCCCAAGCCGGCCGTCAACGCCTCCAACTGGGAGCGCGAGGTGCTGGAAAAACTGGTGTTCGCCACGCTGAAAGAGCAGAAGGCGGCGCGCCGCTGGGGCATTTTCTTCAAGGCGCTGACCTTGCTGGTGATCGTGTTCGCGCTGAGCGCGTATTTCGATTTCAGCTGGACCGGCTCGGACAGCGAAACGCTGGGCCGCCACACCGCGTTGATCGAAGTGGAGGGCGCCATCGAATCCGAAGGCAGCGGCTCGGCGGCGGTGGTGATACCGGCGCTGAACAAGGCGTTCTCCGACAGCGGCTCGGTGGCGGTGGTGCTGCACATTAACAGCCCGGGCGGCAGTCCGGTGCAGGCCGGCATGATCGTCGACGAGATGGTGCGCCTGCGCAAAGGTTATCCGGGCAAGCCGCTGTACGTGGTGGTGGACGAGATCTGCGCCTCCGGCTGCTACTACATCGCGGCCGGCGCCGATCGCATCTACGTCAACAAAGCCAGCATCATCGGCTCGATCGGCGTGCTAATGGACGGCTTCGGCTTTACCGGCGCGATGGAAAAACTCGGCGTCGAGCGCCGCCTGCTGACGGCCGGCGAGAACAAGGGCTTCATGGACCCGTTCAGCCCGCTGACCGAAAAACACAAGCAGCACGCGCAGGCGATGCTCGGCGAAATCCACGAGCAGTTCATCCAGGTGGTGCGCAACGGCCGCGGCAAGCGCCTGAAGGAAACGCCGGACATGTTCTCCGGCCTGTTCTGGACCGGCGCCAAGTCAATCGACATGGGCCTGGCCGACGCCTACGGCACCGTCGACACGGTGGCGCGCGACGTGGTCAAGGCCGAGGACATCGTCGACTACACCCAGCATGAAGGCCTGCCGGAACGCGTGCTGAAGAAATTCGGCGCGGCCATGGGCGCCGGCGCGATGAAGTCGGCGGTGGACACTGTACGGCCGAGCCTGCATTAGCCTGCGTTGCTGCAGGACTGGCTGGGCGATTAACATTATCAATACAGCCTTCTTTTCACTTGCATATCCAGGGTGGTGAACTATAGTGGTGGTGTAGTTCTTTCCAAGGGGGGCCGATATAAACAGTTTAGCTTGTTGTCAGCACGTTCTTGACTCAGTCTGATTGATGGAACTACTCCACCGCATCATCGATGCGGCTCAGAGAGAATTTCGATTCCTCGTTCAAGTCCCCGTGTGGGACTGAAAACAGCGGCTCCGTGCCGCTGTTTTCTATTGCGCCTTCGGCTTGCGCGAAGCCGCCGGCGTCCAGCCAGGCCAGGAACAGCGTCTGCTGGTAGCCGTGCCACAGCGCCTGGGCGCTGGCGAAGGTGGCGGGACCGTGGCTGCAGCGTTGCAGCAGCAGGGCGGTGCGGTGGGTGGCGGCCTGGGCTTGCGCCGCTGGGTTGGCGATATAAGTCATAGCATGTCCTGCTGAGATTCCGATGCGCAGTAGGGAAATTCCTAATGCAGTTTCAGTCTATCAATGGAATTCCGGCGCGGCTTGATATGCATCAAGGTTGCAGACTCCTGTAAAATCGCGGCCATGAGTAAATTATCCTTTGACCGCATCCTGCAATCGCAGGGCTACGGCACCCGCAAATACTGCCGCGCGCTGATTGAAGATGGTGAAGTCACCATCAACGGCGTGGTACACGACAACTACAAAGAGCTGATCGAGACCGATGGCCTGGTGTTCAATCTGTTCGACGAGGACGTGGTGTACCGCGAACACGTCTACATCGCGCTGTTCAAGCCGCAGAACTATGAGTGTTCGCGCAAGCCCAGCCACCATCCCGGCGTGCTGACGCTGCTGCCGGAAGAACTGACCTGGCGCGACGTGCAGCCGGTCGGCCGGCTCGACCACGACACCACCGGCATGCTGCTGATGTCCGACGATGGCGCCTTTATCCACGCGCAATCGTCGCCGAAGCGCCATGTGCCGAAGATTTACCAGGCCACCACGGCGGAGCCGGTCACCGACGAACTGATCGCCCAACTGCTGGCCGGCGTGCAGTTGCACGACGAACCGGCACCGCTGGCGGCGCAGACCTGCATCAAGCGCGGCGAGCACCAGCTGGAAATCGTGCTGGAGCAGGGCAAATACCACCAGGTCAAGCGCATGCTGGCGGCCGCCGGCAATCACTGCTCGGCGCTGCACCGCTCGGCCATCGGCGGCTTGGAGCTGGCCTCGCTGGAGATCGAGGAAGGCGACTGGTGCTACCTCACCGCTGAACAACTCGCGCTGCTTGCTCCCGCATGAAACTCGCCACCCTCAAGGACGGCAGCCGCGACGGCCAGTTGATGGTGGTGTCGCGCGACCTGAAAAGCGCCCAGTTGGCCGACGGCGTGGCCCGCACGCTGCAACGCGCGCTCGACGACTGGACCTTCATCTCCCCGCAACTGGATGACATCTACCAGGAACTGAACCGGGGCGGCGGCCGTCGCCGCTTCGATTTCGACCCGCAAAACTGCATGGCGCCGCTGCCGCGCGCGTTCCAGTGGGCGGACGGTTCGGCCTACGTCAACCACGTCGAGCTGGTGCGCAAGGCGCGCGGCGCCGAGCTGCCGGAGTCGTTCTGGGAAGAGCCGTTGATGTACCAGGGCGGCAGCGACGATTTCCTCGGTCCGACCGATGACATCGTGCTGGCGCACGAGGAGTGGGGCATCGATTTCGAAGCGGAAGTGGCCGTGATCACCGACGATGTGCCCATGGGGGCGACCGCCGACCAGTCGCTGCAGCGCATCCGCCTGCTGATGCTGGCCAACGATGTATCGCTGCGCAACCTGATTCCGGACGAGCTGGCCAAGGGCTTCGGCTTCGTCCAGTCCAAGCCGGCCACCAGCTTTTCGCCGGTGGCGGTCACGCCGGACGAGCTGGGCGACGCCTGGAAGGGCGGCAAGGTGCACCTGCCCTTGTTGTCGACCTGGAACGACAAGCTGGTCGGTAAGCCGCATGCCGGCGTCGACATGGTGTTCAATTTCCCGCAGCTGATCGCCCACCTGGCCAAGTCGCGCAATGTGCGGGCCGGCTCCATCATCGGCTCCGGCACGGTGTCCAACAAGGACGCCAAACGGGGCTATTCCTGCATCGCCGAGCAGCGCTGCCTGGAGATGATCGCCGGCGGCGCGCCGCTGACGCCGTTCATGGCGTTCGGCGACACCATCCGCATCGAGATGCTGGACGATGGCAAGTCGGTGTTCGGCGCCATCGCGCAAACCCTCACTCAACGCTGAGTTTCCGTATGGAATCGTGGATATGGCGGTGAAAACCCGCCGTATTCCACCGATGCCCAGCCGCCGCCGCCATCGATAATGGCACCATCAGATTAATCCTGGCAGCAGGCAGACCCCATGGCAGACGACAGCGACGCAGAAAAGACCGAACCCGCGTCAGCGAAGCGCCTCGAGCAGGCGCGTGAAGAAGGCGACGTTCCGCGATCGCGGGAAGTGGCGACGTTTACCGTGCTGATGGCGGCTGGCGCCGGCTTGTGGATGACCGGCGACGGTCTGGTCCGCCAGCTGGAATCGGCGCTGGTGTCCGGCCTGGCGATGGACCAGGAGCAGATTTTCAATGCCGACGTGCTGTTCCACCGCATCGGCGTCGACGTGGTGCGCGTGATGCTGGCCTGCCTGCCGCTGGGCGTGGCGGTGATGGTGGTGGCGCTGGCTTCGCCGCTGCTGGTCGGCGGCTGGCTGTTCAGCAGCAAGGTGTTCACGCCGAATTTCAACAAGCTCAATCCCATCAGCGGCCTGACCAACATGATTTCGAAGAACGCCCTGGTCGAGCTGCTCAAGGCGATCCTGAAAACGGTGGTGGTCGGTTTCGTCACCTGGATGGTGGTGCTGAAGTACAAGGACGCGGTGATCGGCCTGTCGGTCGAACCGCTGCAAATGGGCATCGGTCACATGGTCAACATGCTGGGCAGCAGCTTCCTGTTCATCGTCGGCGCGCTGGGCCTGATCGCGGGCATCGACGGCCCGTACCAGATGTGGCACTACGCCAACAAGCTGAAGATGACGCGCCAGGAACTGATCCAGGAATCCAAGGAATCCGACGGTAACCCGCAGATCAAGGGCAAGATCCGCCAGCTGCAGCGCGAGATGGCCAAGCGCCGCATGATGGCCGACGTGCCGACCGCCGACGTCATCGTCACCAATCCGACCCACTACGCGGTGGCGCTGAAGTACGCCGACGGCATGCGCGGCGCGCCGAAGGTGGTGGCCAAGGGCACCGACGAGGTGGCCGCCAAGATCCGCGAAATCGGCAAGGAAAACAAGGTCGCGATCCTCGAAGCGCCGGCACTGGCGCGGGCGCTGCACAAGCATACCGAGATCGGCGACGAGATTCCCGAACAGCTGTACGCGGCGGTGGCCGAAGTGCTGGCCTATGTGTTCCAGCTGCGCGTGTTCAACCGCGGCGGCGGCAACCGTCCGCAAGAACCGAAGAAACTCGATGTGCCGCCGACCATGGACCCGCTCGACCCGGCCTTCATTCCCAAGAACGGCAAGAAACCCGATTTGAATAACGGAGCATCTGTATGAACGCCCTCAGCAACCTGAAGCTGCCGCCATGGCTGCAAGGCATGGCCAACGCGAAAAACAAGGGCAGCATCGCGGCGCCTATCCTGATCGTCATGCTGCTGGCGATGATGATCCTGCCGTTGCCGGCGTTTGTGCTGGATATGTTCTTCAGCTTTAACATCGCGCTGGCGGTGATCGTGCTGCTGACCTCGCTGTACACGGTGAAGCCGCTCGATTTCATGTCCTTCCCGACCATCCTGCTGGTGTCGACCATGCTGCGCCTGTCGCTGAACGTGGCCTCGACCCGCGTGGTGCTGACCGAGGGCCACACCGGCGCCGACGCGGCCGGCAAGGTGATCGAGGCTTTCGGCCACTTCCTGATCGGCGGTAACTACACGGTCGGTATCGTGGTGTTCGTGATTTTGACCATCATTAACTTTGTGGTCGTGACCAAGGGCGCCGGCCGTATCGCCGAGGTGGGCGCGCGGTTCGCCCTGGATGCGATGCCGGGCAAGCAGATGGCGATCGACGCCGACCTGAACGCCGGCCTGATCGGTGAAGCCGACGCCAAGAAGCGCCGCAGCGAAGTGTCGATGGAAGCCGAGTTCTACGGCGCCATGGACGGTGCGTCGAAGTACGTGCGCGGCGATGCGGTGGCCGGCATCCTGGTGACGGTGATTAACGTGGTCGGCGGCCTGCTGGTCGGCCTGATCCAGCACGACATGGTGTTTGCCGACGCGCTGAAAAACTACACGCTGCTGGCCATCGGTGACGGCCTGGTGGCGCAGATCCCTTCGCTGATCATTTCGATCGCGGCCGGTATCGTGGTGTCGCGCGTGGCCAGCGACAAGGACATCGGCACGCAGCTGGTGGGCGAACTGTTTTCCAAGCCGGAAGTGCTGTACATCACGGCCGGCATCATCGGCGGCCTGGGCCTGATTCCGGGCATGCCGAACCTGGTGTTCATCATGCTGGCCGGTACGCTGGGCGGTTCGGCTTACCTGATGTCGAAGAAGAAAGTGGAAAAAGTGGCGGCCGATACGGCCGCGGCGGAAGCGGCGGCGCCAGCCGCGGCGGCGGCGTCGGAGCAGGAGGAGGCGACCTGGCAGGACATCATGCCGGTCGATACGCTGGGCCTGGAAGTGGGCTACCGTCTGATTCCGCTGGTGGACAAGACGCAAGGCGGCGAGCTGCTCAAGCGCATCAAGGGCATCCGCAAGAAGTTCGCGCAGGAGGTGGGCTTCCTGGCGCCGCCGGTGCACATCCGCGACAACCTGGAATTGAAACCGTCGGCCTACCGCATCGCGCTCAAGGGCGTGGAAGTGGGCACCGGCGAGGCCTTCAACGGCCAGTTCCTGGCGATCAATCCGGGCATGGCGACCGGCACCTTACAGGGCATGGTCACCACCGATCCGGCCTTCGGCCTGCCGGCGGTGTGGATCGACGCCAGCCTGCGCGACCAGGCGCAGAGCATGGGCTATACCGTGGTCGATGCCGGCACGGTGGTGGCGACGCATTTGAATCACCTGATCACCACGCATGCTTCGGAGCTGCTGGGCCGGTCCGAGGTGCAGTCGCTGCTGGATCACCTGGGCAAGGAATCGCCGAAGCTGGTGGAAGACCTGGTGCCGAAGATGGTGTCGATCTCGACCTTGCAGAAGGTGCTGCAGAACCTGTTGATGGAAGGCGTGCACATCCGCGACATGCGCACCATCATCGAGACCCTGGCCGAGCATGCGGTGCATACGCAAGATCCGGGCGACCTGACGGCGCTGGTGCGGATCGCGCTGGGCCGGGCCATCGTGCAGCAGCTGTTCCCTGGTTCCGGCGAGCTGTCGGTGATGACGCTGGACAATCGTCTGGAACGCCTGCTGATGCAGGCGCTGGCGGCCAGCGGTCCGGACGGCGCCGGCATCGAGCCGGGCCTGGCCGATACCATTGCGCAGCAGGCCGCGTCGGCCGCGCAGCAGCAGGAGGCGCTGGGCCTGACGCCGGTGCTGCTGGTGCCGGGACCGTTGCGCGCCTTGCTGTCGCGCTTCCTGCGCCGCTCGCTGCCGCAGCTGAAAGTGCTGTCGCATGCCGAGATTCCGGAAAGCAAAACCATTCGCGTCACCGCGCTGGTGGGCCAGCAGCCGACCTGAGTTTGATCCAGGCCGTCACGCGCTGATGCAGGCAGCCTAGACTGCCTGCATGAACGACGACTACGACACGCCGTGGAAGGACGTGGTGACCGACCACTTCCCCGAATTCATGGCTTTCTATTTTCCCGTTGCGCACGCGGCGATCGACTGGTCGCGGCCGCATGATTTCCTCGACCAGGAGCTGGCCGCGTTGTCGCGCGATGCCGAACTGGGCAAGCGGCTGGCGGACAAGCTGGTGCGTGTGCATCTGCATAGCGGCGGCGAGCAGTGGGTGCTGGTGCATCTGGAGGTGCAGGGCTGGCGCGATTCCGGTTTTGCCGAGCGCATCTTTGTTTATCACTACCGTGTCTATGACCGTTATCAACGGCCGGTCGCCAGCATGGCTGTGCTGGCGGATGACAGCACGTGCTGGCGGCCATCGTCGTTTGCTTATCGCTTGCTGGGCTGCGAGATGCGGCTGGATTTTCCGATGGCTAAATTGATGGATTACGCAGGCCGGATGGAAGCGTTGCTGGTGGATGCCAACCCCTTTGCGCTGGTCACCGCCGCGCATTTGCTGACACGGCAAACCACGCACCGGCCGCATCGCCGCCGCATGGCCAAGTGGCGCTTGACCAAGCTACTGTATCAGCGCGACTGGGACCGGCAGCGTATCATTAATTTGTATCGGATGATCGACTGGATGATGCGTTTGCCTGCATCGCTGGACAGCCGGATCAGGCAAGGCATCCTGCAATTGGAGAGGAGGGGAATCATGCCTTACATATCTTCCATTGAGCGAATAGGAATGGAAATCGGTCGGAAAGAAGGTCTGCAAGAAGGGCGGGCCGAACTGCTGGCGGCGTTGCTGCGCAAGCGCTTCGGGCCGCTGGATGTGGCGGTCGCGCAGCGGCTGGCGCGGGCGGATCCGGAGCAGCTTGCTGTGTGGGCGCTGAACTTTGTCGATGCGGGTTCGCTGGACGAGGTTTTCCGCGACTGAAATGCGGCCCATTTCTGCCCCTGTTCATCAGATCATTTCCAGAGTGCATCGTCAATAATGGAACCATTGGAGTTAAGGCGTCTCGCATGGAAGACGCACTGCTCAATCTGGTTCCCTTGAGAGACGGTCATGAACGTTAAAAAATTTACCGCACCGACTTCCCGCGAAGCGCTGCGCAAAGTCCGCGAATCCCTCGGCCCCGACGCCGTGATCCTGTCCAATCGCCAGTCCGACGGCGTGGTGGAAATCCTCGCGCTGGCTAACGACGATGCCGCCTCGCTGGCCATGCCCGCCCCCCATTCGCCGATGGCCGAACCGGCGCCGTCGCTGGACCTCGGCGCCGTGAGCGCGGTGCCGTCCGCCGGCGGCCGCGTGGAACCACGTTTTGATGAAGAACCGCACCGTGCGCCGGTGATGGCCGCCATGCCGGCCGGCCTGCCGCCGCAGCCGCAACGCCGCGTGGTCGCCTCGCACTCGTCGCTGGCCACCAAGGTCGCCGCCGCCGCGCCGGCGCCAACGCCTGCGCCAGCACCGGTCGCGGCGCAGCCGAAAGCCGCGCCGGCGATCGACGCCAGCCAGATCGCCGCCATGGTCAGCGCCGCCGTCGCCAGCGCCAAGGAAAATGCCGCCGTTGAAATGAGCGGCATGATGAACGAAATCCGCGCCATGCGCGGCATGATGGAAACCCAGCTGGCCGAACTGTCGTGGGGCGCGACGCAAGCGCGCGAACCGCAGAAGACCGCCGTGCTGCGCGAAATGCTGGCGGCCGGCTTCTCGGCCAGCCTGGCGCGCTACCTGATCGAAAAACTGCCGGCCGGCCGCGACGCCGCCGACAGCCTGCGCTGGATCAAGACCGTCCTCACGCGCAACCTGCAAACCATGGCCAACGAAGACGCGCTGATCGACCAGGGCGGCGTGTTCGCGCTGGTCGGCCCGACCGGCGTCGGCAAGACCACCAGCACCGCCAAGCTGGCCGCGCGCTGCGTGATGCGCCACGGCCCGGACAAGCTGGCCCTGATCACCACCGACGCCTACCGGATCGGCGCCCACGAACAGCTGCGCATCTACGGCAAGATCCTCGGCGTGATGGTGCACTCGGTCAAGGACGAGGCCGACCTGCGCATCGCCCTGAAGGAACTGAAGAACAAGCACACCGTGCTGATCGACACCGTCGGCGTCAGCCAGCGCGACCAGATGGTCACCGAGCAGGTGTCGATGCTGCAAGGCGCCGGCGCCCACGTCAAGCGCGTGCTGTGCCTGAACGCCACCGCCACCCAGGAAACCCTGAGCGAGGTGGTGCGCGCCTACCAGGGCAGCGGCCTGGCCGGCTGCATCATGACCAAGCTGGACGAAGCGGCCGCCATCGGCAACGCGCTCGACGTCGTGATCCGCCACAAGCTCAACCTGTTCTACGTGTCGAACGGCCAGCGCGTGCCGGAAGACCTGCACCTGGCCGATCCGGCCTACCTGATCGACCGCGCGTTCAAATTGAAACGCGATATCGTCAACACCCAGTACCTGGACGCCGAACTGCCGCTGCTGATGAGCGGCGCCAACGACAACGCCATGCGCGAGGTGCACCTTGGCTAATTTCGATTTCGACCAGGCGGAGGGCCTGCGCCGCATGCTGGCCGGGGCGCAGCCCCGCATCGTCACCTTCCTGTCGGCCAATCCGCAGGACGACAAGGGCGCCATGCTGGTCAACCTGGGCGCCTCGCTGGCCCGGGCCGGCAACGACGTGCTGATCGTCGACGCCTGCGCCAGCGCCCACGGCGTGGCCTCGCGGCTCGGCGTCGACGGCGGCCACAGCCTGCTGAACGTGGCGCGCCAGGAATGCGCGCTGAACCAGGTGATCCACGCCGTGCCGCAGGGCTTTTCGGTGGCGTCGATGACCCGCGGCGCCGCGCGCTCCGGCCCGGACGAGACGCGCCGCCTGGCCAAGGCCTTCGACGTGCTGGCCAAACAGACCGGCATGGTGCTGGTTGACGGCGAGTTCGACGGCGAAGCGTTCCCGGTGCCGATCATGGCCAGCTCGGAAATCGTGGTACAAGTTTCCAATAGCGCTACCTCGATCAAGGCTGCGTACAGTATGATTAAGCGCCTGAACCAGGAACTGGGGCGGCGGCCGTTCGGAATTCTGGTCACCGGCGCCTCTGAAGACGAAGCCCGGGTGGTTTACGATAATATGGCACAGGCAGCAAGCCGTTATCTGGCCGTCAATCTGGTGTCCATGGGGTCGGTGCCGGCGGATGAATACTTGCAACGTGCGGCGCGCTTGGGGCGCGCGGTGGTCGATGCCTTCCCGCTGGCCGGCGCTTCGGTGGCGTTTCGTCAACTGGCGGGGCGCTTCGCGCTGGCAGGCTCGCCTTCTTTCCAGACGGGGAGCGGCAACCATTTCAGTGCTTAATTATTAAAAAAAACTATTCGAATGTACACGGTAAAAGGGAAAGCGGACAAGGACACCTTGCTGACGGAGCACATGCCGTTGGTTAAGCGCCTGGCCCACCACATGAAGGCGAAACTGCCGCCCAGCGTCGAAGTCGACGATCTGGTGCAAGCCGGAATGATCGGCCTGCTCGACGCCATCAGCCGTTACGAAGAAACCCACGGTGCGCAATTCGAAACCTATGCGGTGCTGCGCATCCGCGGCGCCATGCTGGACGAACTGCGCAACAGCGACTGGATGCCGCGCTCGCTGCGCCAGAACATGCGCAAGGTCGAAGCCGCCATGTCGACGCTGCAGCAGCGGCTGGGCCGGCCGCCGAGCGAATCGGAAGTGGCCAAGTCGCTCAAGCTGTCGCTGGCCGACTACCAGGAAATGCTGGGCGACGGCGGCGGCCACCAATTGGTGTACTACGAGGATTTCCACGACGACGACGGCAACGACAGCTTCCTCGACCGTTACGCCTCGGACGAGGACGCCGACCCGCTGCGCTCGCTGCTGGACGGCGACTTCCGCCAGGCCGTGATCGACGCCATCGACATGCTGCCCGAGCGCGAGAA
The DNA here is from genome assembly GCF_009674495.1 of Duganella alba. Classification (GTDB taxonomy): domain Bacteria; phylum Pseudomonadota; class Gammaproteobacteria; order Burkholderiales; family Burkholderiaceae_D; genus Rugamonas; species Rugamonas alba. The sequence goes on from NZ_WKJN01000002.1 coordinate 316,598, forward strand.
GATGCTGATGGGGCTGTACTACGAAGAGGAGCTCAACTTGAAAGAAATCGGCGCCGTGATGGGAGTATCCGAATCGCGCGTATCGCAATTGCATACGCAGGCTGTGGCGCGGCTGCGCGCCTCACTCCGGGAGCGGTCTTGGACTGGGCCAGCGTAGCCGGCGTCCTCCTGGCGCTGGCCGGCGTGATCGTCGGCCAGACGCTGGAGGGCGGCAAGGTCACTTCCTTGCTGCAACCGGCGGCGTTCGCGATTGTGGTGATCGGCACCTTTGGCGCCGTGCTGCTGCAGACCCGCTTCAAAACCTTTGTGCGCGGCCTGCGCATGCTGCGGCTGGTGTTCGCGCCGCCGAAGGACAGCCGCGCCGCGCTGGCGCGCGACATCAACGCCTGGAACCTGGCGGCGCGGCGCGACGGCCTGCTGTCGCTGGAGCGCTACATGCTGTCGTCCAAGGACCAGTTCAACGTCAAGGGCCTGCGCCTGATCGTCGACGGCATCGCGCCGGAAAAGCTGCGCCAGCTGCTCGACACCGAAATCACCGCCTATGAAACGGCCGAGCGCCAGGCGGTGCGCATCTGGGAATCGGCGGCCGGCTATTCGCCCACCATCGGCATCCTGGGCGCCGTGCTGGGCCTGATCCACGTGATGGAAAACCTGACCGATCCGAGCAAGCTGGGCGCCGGCATCGCGGTGGCCTTCGTCTCGACCATCTACGGCGTCGGCCTGGCCAACCTGTTCTTCTACCCGGTCGCGAATAAATTGAAGGCGATCGTCACGCAGGCCGTGCACCAGCAGGAGATCGCGGCGGCGGTGTTCTACGACATCGCCACCGGCGACCACACGCGCGTCATCGACGAGCGCATCGCCACGCTGATGCGGGAGCACTGACATGCAGTACCGGCGCGCCCGCAAGAAATTCGACGACGAACCGGAGAACCATGAGCGCTGGCTGATTTCCTACGCCGACTTCATCACGCTGCTGTTCGCCTTCTTTGTCGTCATGTATGCGATTTCGGCGGTCAACATCGGCAAATACAAGATCTTTTCCGACGCGCTCGGCGACGCCTTCGGCGGCAAGGGCGCGGCCACGCCGATCAACACCCAGGTGCCGAACCTGCCGATACCCAATCCCGCGCTGAAACGCCGCACCGAACTGCTGCGCAAGGAAAAAGAGCAGATGACCAAGCTGGCGCAGGACTTGTTGTCGACCATGGCGCCGCTGGTCAAGGAAGGCAAGGTGCGGGTCACGCAGAACAGCCGCGGCGTCAGCGTCGAGATCAACGCCTCGGTGCTGTTCGATCCGGGCGAGGCGCGCCTGATGCCGGAATCGGTGGAGGCGCTGCGCGCCGTCGCCAGCCTGCTCAAGGCCGACAGCCACAGCGTGCAGGTGGAAGGGCATACCGACAACCAGCCGATCGCCAATCCCCGTTATCCGTCCAACTGGGAACTGTCGGCGGTGCGCGCCAGCAGCGTGGTGCGGCTGTTCATCGACGCCGGCGTGGCGCCGGAGCGGCTGACGGCGGTGGGCTTCAGCGCCAACCAGCCGGTGGCCGGCAACGACACGGCGCAAGGCCGCGCACGCAATCGCCGCGTGGCGGTGACGATACTGTCGGGGATACCTGATCCTGCCACCGAACTGCCGACAGTGCTGCCGGCGCAGTAAAGATCAGTCTGAAGTCTTAGCCGGCGAGGAAGCCGCGGCTGCGCGGCAGGGAGGTGGTGACGCCGCCCGGGCCGTAGAAATTATTGTTGGTCGAACCCGCCGGACGCAAGGCTTGCAGCGCATCCTGGGTGTGTCCCATCTGCTTGTTGATCAGCATGCCGTTGACGCGGTTCAGTTCCTTGGCGTCGCGCGTGTGCTGCAGCAGCGCCGACCACAGGGTGGCCGATTCGTCGCGCGCCTCGCCGCTGGCGGCGATCCATGCGTCCATGCCGGCTTCCTCGGCGGGAAAGCCGCATTTGCCCAGCGAGCGGTGACGTTGCGCGGATAACAGGGTCATTTGCGTGACCAGCGCGGTTTTGCGGGTGGTAACGGCCGGCAGGCCTTCCATATCCGCCGCCACCAGCAGTTGCTGCTCCTGGCGCAGCACATCGAGCAGGGTTGCCATGATGTGTTCTTCTTCGCGCAGGCTGTTCAGCGGGGTGACGGTGGTCATGATTATCCTATCGTTTTCTTGAGTGCAGCAGATCCTTGACGGTATCCAGCAAGCCATCCGCTACTTTTTCCGAGTTGACCTGGAACTGGCCATCGGCGATTGCCAATTTGATGCGTTCGACTTTCTTGGTGTCGAACACCGCGTTGGCGCCGCTGGCCGAACTGGCCGCCATCGCCTGCCCTTGCGAGGACAGGCGCACATTATCCGAGGCGACATTCGCCGGCGCCGCTTCCGCTGCCTTGTCGGCGCCACGCGCGGTGGCGCCGGTGGCGGCAGGCGTTGACGGCAAGCCTGGCGTGCTCTTGAGTGTATCGTTAATTTTCACAGCATTTCCTTCTCAGCTAGGAGTACGAAACTCCGGGATCTGAGTCGGTAACGGCGATTCGCTCGTAAACTTTAGCCGGATGGGCCCGACTATCGCTCAAACTATGGATCAAAACGCCACCTCCACCATGCCGCCATTCTTGGCAATGCCGGTGATCTGCTGGCCATTGCCGGTTTTTACCTGGACCACCTGGCCGTCGCCGGCCGTGCTCATCGCGCGGCCCTCGGCCGAGACGCTGAAACCGTTGCCGCTCGATACCAGCCGCACCAGTTGGCCGGACTGCACCACCGGCTTGCTGCGCAAGGTGTCGAGGCGCAAAGGCGTTCCTGGCGGCAACGACACCGTGGCGCTGCGGCCGATCACCTGGCTGGCGTCGGTCGCTATGCCTGGCGGCAACATTGTCAGATCGCCCTTGAGCACCGTCAACTGGTTGGCGTCGATCGGCTGGCCCTGGATCAGCGGCGCGGCGGCAGCGAGGTATTCGCCCACCACCGTCACGTTGGCTTGAATATATACCGTCCACGTCGCGGGTGTCGCACAGCGCACGCCGACCGTGGTTTTGCCCCAGGCGCGGGCGCCGGGCATGAAGAACGCTTGCGGCGCGGGGCAGGCGGCCAGATTGATGCGGGGATCGATGGCGCCGACGGTGACCGTCACCTGGCCCGGCAGGCCGCCGGCCTGCAGCTGCAGGAATTCCGCGACCGTGCTTTTGATGGCGGCGATGTCCTGGCGGCCGCCCTGGGCGGCAGCGGTGCCGATGCTGGCGCTGAGTGCGGCAGCCAACAGCGCGGTAGTGAGCAGACGTGGTTTCATGGTCGTGGTTTCCCGTTCAATGCTGCCATCATAGTCTGGCGGCCTGAACTTGAAGCGTTGAATAAGGCGGGAAAAACGGGGCTTATTGCCCGATGGTGGCGGCAGGCAACTCCGTATCATCGATCCTGTCATCAATGTGGAAAGGGAGCGCATCATGCTCGGCAACAAGTTAGACGATTATTTTCGTTTCAATGAAACCTCACTGAGCCTGCGGTCGCAGCGCCAGTCGGTGCTCGCCTCCAATATTGCCAACGCGGACACCCCGAACTACAAGGCGCGCGATATCGACTTCAGCAGCGCCATGCAGGCAGCGCTGGACAAGGCCAATCCGAACGCCCAGCAGACCCTGGCCACCACCGCCGCCAGGCATTACCCCAACCCCCTGCAAGACGCCGGTACGCTGGCCGACGGCACGCCGCTGCTGTACCGCGGCGTGATTCAGGGCGCGGTGGACGGCAACACGGTCGACATGGACGTCGAGCGCAACCAGTTTGCCGACAACGGCATCCGTTATGAGGCCGGGATCACCGCGATCAACGGCCAGATCAAATCGATGCTGGCGGCGATCCAGTCCGGGAGCTGATCATGTCACTGTTTAATATTTTCAATGTTTCCGGTTCGGCCATGAGCGCGCAGTCGCAGCGGCTCAACGTGGTGGCCTCCAACCTGGCCAATGCCGACAGCGCCACCAGCGCCAGCGGCGAAGCCTACCGCGCGCGCCAGGTGGTGTTCGAGGCGACCACGCCGACCAACGGCGGCGCCTCCACCGGCGTGCGGGTCAAGCAGGTGGTGGAAGACCAGTCGCCGATGAAGATGGTGTACGACCCCAAGCATCCGGGCGCCGACGAAAACGGCTATGTGACCATGCCCAACGTCAATGTGGTCGATGAGATGGTCAATATGCTGTCGGCCTCGCGCTCGTACCAGAACAATGTAGAAACCATGAATGCGGCGAAAACGCTGCTGTTGAAAACCCTGACCATTGGTCAAACGTAAATAAGAGGCCATCATGACCGTTAGCGGAGTGTTTGACACGCCAGTTGCAGCGCCAGTCAATACCACCAACACCAGCAGCACCAGCACGACCACCGACGCCACCCAGGCGGATCAGGACAAGTTCATGAAGCTGCTGGTGACGCAGCTGCAGAACCAGGATCCGCTGAGCCCGATGGACAATGCCGCCATGACCAGCCAGCTGGCCCAGCTGTCGACCGTGACCGGCATCAACAAGGTCAACGCCACGCTGGAATCGCTGCGCACCGACATCGCCAGCTCGCAGTCGTCCAGCGCGATCAACCTGATCGGCAAGGGCGTGCTGGTGGAAGGCAAGGGCATCCAGCTCAACAGCTCGACCGCCGACGACGGCACCGTGACCAACTCCAGCGTGTTCGGCGTCGACCTGCCGTCGGACTCGGAGGCGGTCAGCATCTCGATCCAGGACAGCAGCGGCAAGACCGTGCGCACCATGAGCATGACCAACGCCGAGGCCGGCACCTACCCGATCACCTGGGACGGCACCAAGGACGACAAGAGCATGGCGGCGGCCGGCAACTACACCTTCACCGTCACCGCCACCACCGCCGGCAGCGCCCTGACGGCGACGCCGTTGCAGCTGGCGGCGGTGGCCAGCGTGTCGACCGGCAGCGGCGGCGTCAAACTGAATACCTCGCTCGGGCACTTCGCCATGAGCGACATCAAAGAAGTTCTGTAAGCAGTCATTACCATAGGGGAATACCATGTTCCAACAAGGACTGAGCGGCTTGAATGCTGCATCCAAATCGCTGGACGTCATTGGCAACAACATCGCCAATGCCAGCACCGTGGGCTTCAAGAGTTCGCAGGCGCAGTTTGCCGACCTGTACGCCAACTCGCTGAATGGCGTATCGGGCAACAACGCCGGTATCGGTGTGTCGGTGTCCAAACTGGCGCAGCAATTCACGCAGGGAAATATCGAGTCGAGCAGCAATCCGCTCGACGTGGCGATCAACGGCGGCGGCTTCTTCCGCCTGGTGGTCAACGGCGCGGTCGAATACTCGCGCAACGGCCAGTTCCACGAAGACGCCAACCACACCCTGGTCAACGCCCAGGGCGCCGTGCTGACCGGCTACCTGTCGAACAAGGCCGGCGTGATCCAGATGGGCGCGCCGGTGCCGCTGACGCTGGACAAGTCGGACCTGAAACCGGTCGAGACCACCACCGCCAGCTTCGCGATGAATCTGAGCTCGGCTGAAAAAGTGCCGGCCACCGTGCCGTTCGACGCCAACGATCCGACCAGCTACAACACCCGCAGCGACACCAACGTCTACGACAGCCTGGGCACGTCGCACATCATGACCACCTACTACGTCAAGACCGACGCCAACACCTGGGACGTGTACAGCTCGGCCGATGGCAAGGAAGTGGTGTCGGCCGGCGTGGTGGCCTCGATCGCCATCGACCAGACCGTGACCGATGCCCGCACCGCCTACAACGATGCGGTGCGCACCACGCCGCCGGTGGCGTCCGACATCGCCGCTGCCGCCTACAACTACGCCAGCGCGGCCTACAACTCGATGCTGACCGCCGCCAGCGTGCCGCCGGCCAACGCCTCGCAGGACCAGCTGGACGCCCTGACCGCCGCCTTCGGCGCGCTCGATCCGACCGGCAGCCAGGCGATCACCGGCATGACCCCGGACGACATCAACGCCAAGCTGGCCTCGGCCCTGAATGTGCCGGCGGTAAAGAGCGGCACGCTGCTGTTCACCAAGAGCGGCGCGCTGGACCCGGAGGCGATGGCGCAGCTGCCCGTGCCGCAGACCCTGCCGTTCCAGATCTCGCTGCCGATCTTCCCCGACACCGGCGCGCAGCAGCCGATGACGATCGCCACCTCGTTCGACAACATCACCCAGTACGGCAGCGTCACCAACCCGCAGCCGGCCACCCAGAACGGCTATTCGGCCGGTTCGTGGCAGCGTTACTCGATCGATGAGAACGGCGTGATCCTGGGCCAGTACAGCAACGGCAAGTCGCGTCCGATGGGCCAGATCGCCATGGCCAACTTCGCCAGCGTCGATGGCCTGACGCCACTGGGCAACAATGCCTGGGCGGAAAGCTCGTCGTCGGGTCCTCCGGTCGTGGGCGTGCCGAACGCCGGCTCGATGGGCCAGCTGCGCTCGAGCGCGGTGGAAACCTCGAACACCGACCTGACGGCCGAACTGGTCAACATGATCACCGCGCAGCGCGTCTACCAGGCCAACTCGCAGACCATCAAGACCGAGGACTCGATCCTGCAGACGCTGGTGAACCTGCGCTGATGAGGTAAATCATGGACCGCCTCGTCTATACCGCGATGACCGGCGCCCGGCACGTGATGGAGCAGCAAGCCACCGTGTCGAACAACCTGGCCAACGCCACCACCACCGGCTTCCGCGCCCAGCTCGACACGTTCCGCGCGGTGCCGGTGGTGTCCGAGGGCTTGCCGACGCGCGCCTTCGTGGTCGACTCCACGGTCGGCACCGACTTCCGCTCCGGGCCGATCGAGACCACCGGCCGGCCGCTCGACATCGCCATCCGCGACCAGGGCATGATCGCGGTGCAGTCGGCCGACGGTTCGGAAGCCTACACCCGCAACGGCAGCCTGAAGATCACCGAGAACGGCATCCTGCAGACCACCAGCGGGCAGACGGTGATCGGCGACGGCGGGCCGATCGCGGTGCCGCCGGACACCAAGATCACCATCGCCAGCGACGGCACCATCAGCGTGATGGACGACAACTACGCGCCGGGGCCGGCCAACGTCCTCGGCCGTATCAAGCTGGTCAATCCGGACACCAAGACGCTGCTGCGCGGCGACGACGGCCTGTTCCGCCAGGCCGACGGCACGCCGGCCCAGGCCGACGCCAACGTGCGCGTGGTCGACGGCGCGGTGGAGGGCAGCAATGTCAATCCGGTCGATTCCATGGTCAACATGATCAGTCTGGCCAGGCAGTTCGAGATGCAAATGAGCCTGATGAAGAACGCCGAGAATAACGCCGCAAAAGCCACCCAGATCCTCGCTTTGAGTTGATGCACTCTCCCGCATAATGCTGGCATGGGATGAACAGGTTTGATGTTCGTCCGGCATTGGGAGAAGCAACATGATACGTTCGTTATGGATCGCCAAGACTGGCATGGAAGCGCAGCAGACGCAGATGGACGTCACGTCCCACAATCTGGCCAACGTCAGCACCAACGGTTTCAAGAAGTCGCGCGCGGTCTTCGAAGATCTGCTGTACCAGAATATCCGCCAACCGGGCGCGCAATCGTCGCAGCAGACCAATCTGCCGTCCGGCATGCAGCTCGGCACCGGCGTGCGCACCGTCGCCATCGAACGCATCCACACCCAGGGCAATCCGCAGTCGACCGGCAACGATAAGGACATCATGGTCAACGGCAGCGGCTTCTTCACCGTGCTGCTGCCGGACGGCACCACCGCCTACACCCGCGACGGCTCGTTCCAGCGCGACCAGAACGGCCAGATGGTGACCTCGGAGGGCTTCACGCTGCAGCCGGCCATCACCATTCCGATCACCGCGCAGTCGATCACCGTGGCGCGCGACGGCACCGTCTCGGTCAACATCGCCGGCACCAACGGCGCCACCACCACCCAGCAGCTGGGCAGTTTGCAGCTGGCCACCTTCATCAACCCGACCGGGCTCGAATCGAAGGGCGAGAACCTGTACGTGGAAACCACCGCCTCCGGCGCGCCGCAGCAGAACACGCCGGGCAGCAACGGCACCGGCACGATTCTGCAAGGCTATGTGGAAACCTCGAACGTCAACGTGGTGGAGGAGATGGTCAATATGATCCAGACCCAGCGCGCCTACGAGATCAATTCCAAGGCCATCACCACCTCCGACCAGATGCTGCAAAAGCTGACGCAGATGTAAGGACGCCACCATGAACCACGCCATCACTCTCGCCGCCGTCGCCGCCTTGCTGTGCGGCTGCCAGGCCACGCCGACCTCGATCGTCAGCGGGCCGAAGACCGCCCGTCCGCTGACCAGCGAACAGCTGCAGGCGGTGCCGAACAACGGCGCCATCTACCAGGCCGCCGCCTTCCGCCCGGTGTTCGAAGACCGCCGCGCGCGCCACGTGGGCGACGTGCTGACGCTGGTGATCACCGAGCGCACCTCGGCCAACAAGGCCGCCACCGCCGCCGGCAACAAGTCGGGCAGCGTCAGCGCCACCCTGCCGGGCAAACTGAGCAGCACTTTCGGCAGCCCGCTGACCGCCGCCACCACCAACACCTACGCCGACGGCGACAACCAGACCGCCAGCAACGCCTTCACCGGCACCATGGGCATCACGGTGGTCGAAGTGCTCGGCAACGGCAACCTGATCGTGGCCGGCGAAAAGCAGATCGGCATGAACAAGGGCACCGAGTACATCCGCTTTTCCGGCATGATCAATCCGGACAGTATCGCCACCGGCAACAGCGTGCAGTCGACCGCCGTGGCCGACGCCCGCGTCGAGTACCGCACCGCCAACCATATCGACAGCGCCGAGCTTTCCTCGATGGCCTCGCGCTTCTTCCAAAGCCTGCTGCCGTTCTGACGATCATGAAAACTTCCCTCAAAGCCGCATTGCTGATCTGCCTGACGCTGTGGGCGCCGTTCAGCCATGCCGAGCGCATCAAGGACCTGGCGGCCATCGCCGGCGTGCGCAACAACCAGTTGCTGGGCTATGGCCTGGTGGTCGGCCTCGACGGTTCGGGCGACCAGACCACGCAGACCCCGTTCACCGTGCAAAGCGTGGTGTCGATGCTGCAGCAGCTGGGCGTCAACCTGCCGCAGGGCGGCACCCAGCTGCAACTGAAAAACGTCGCGGCCGTGATGGTGACGGCGACGCTGCCGCCGTTTGCGCAGCCGGGCCAGCAGCTCGACATCACCGTGTCGTCGATGGGCAACGCCAAGAGCCTGCGCGGCGGCACGCTGCTGATGACGCCGCTCAAGGGCGCGGACGGCCAGGTGTACGGCATGGCGCAGGGCAACGTGCTGGTCGGCGGCGTCGGCGTGCAGGCCGGCGCAGGCGGCGGCGGCAGCTCGCTGACCGTCAACCACCTGAGCGTGGGCAAGATTTCCGGTGGTGCAACGGTCGAACGCGCCGTCGCCACCAACCTCGGCGAAGGCAATATGATCAAGCTGGAGCTCAACAACGCCGACTTCGCCACCGCCAGCCGCGTGGTGGAAGCCATCAACGACAAGTACGGCGCCGGCATCGCCTACGCGCTCGACAGCCGCGTGATCCGGGTGCAGGCGCCCAGCAGCAGCGACCAGCGCGTGAGCTTCATCGGCACGCTGCAGGACATGCAAGTCAATCCGGCCGAACAGCCGGCCAAGGTGATCATGAACGCCCGCACCGGCTCGGTGGTGATGAACCGCGCGGTGACGCTGGAGACGTGCGCCATTTCCCACGGTAATCTGTCAGTATCGGTCAACGCCGATACCCAGGTGAGCCAGCCCAACCCGCTGTCGGGCGGCCGCACCGTGGTCACGCAGAACCCGCAGGTTGGCATCAAGCAAGATGCCGGCAAGGTGATGCTGGTCAAGGGCGGCGCCTCGCTGGCCGATGTGGTCAAGGCGCTCAACGCCATCGGCGCCACGCCGCAGGACCTGCTGTCGATCCTGCAGGCGATGAAGGCCGCGGGTTCGCTGCGCGCCGAACTGGAAATCATTTAAGCAGGTGCCCTCATGACCAGCCCAACCTCCACCACCAATGACCTGACCAGCAAGTTTTCGCTGGACGTGCGGGATATGGGCAGCCTCAAGCAGTCCGCCCGCGCCGGCAGCCCGGCCGCGCTGAAGACCGCCGCCACCCAGTTCGAAGCCATGTTCGTCAACATGATGATGAAGAGCATGCGCGAGGCGACGCCGCAGGACGGCCTGACCGACAGCCAGCAGACCAAGACCTTCCAGACCATGCTGGACCAGCAGACCAGCCAGAACATCGCCAAGAAGGGCATCGGCCTGGCCGACATGCTGGTGCGCCAGCTCAACAAGCAGACCGACGCCCAGGCGCTGGCGCTCAGCGGCGAGGCGGCCGACAGCAGCAACGGCGCCAACGCCGGCAGCTTTGCCGGTGTCGCCAGCCTGATGGACGCCAAGCTGCAGCGCGCCATCGCCGCCGCCGGCGGCAATGCGGCCGCCACCACGACCAGCACCGACGCGGCCGGCGCCAGCAAGGGCTCGCAGGCGCCGCACGTGCGCAGCTTCCAGGAGAAACTGGCGGCGCACGCGGAAGAGGCCAGCAAGGCCACCGGCATCCCGGCCAAGTTCATGCTGGGCCAGGCCGCGCTGGAATCGGGCTGGGGCAAGCGCGAGATCAAGGGCCGCGACGGCACCAACAGCAACAACCTGTTCGGCATCAAGGCCGGCGCCGACTGGAAGGGCAAGGTGGTCGAGGCCACCACCACCGAATACGTCAACGGCAAGGCGCAGACCAAGGTCGAGCGCTTCCGCGCCTACGACAGCTATGCCGACAGCTTCAAGGATTACGCAAAATTACTTGCGAGCAACCCCCGCTATGAAAAAGTGCTGGCCAGCGCGGGCGACGCCAGCAGCTTTGCCCAGGGCTTGCAGAAGGCCGGCTACGCCACCGATCCGAATTACGCGACCAAACTGACCAGCATCATCAAGCGCTCGCTGGCCGGTTAATAAAGTTTTGGCACGGCTTGCCGTTACCACTTACATCTAGAGTAAAAATATTATGTCCAGTCTCCTCAGCATCGGTAAAAGCGGTTTGTTGGCAGCTCAGGTTGGCTTGTCGACCACGGGCAACAACATCACCAACGCCAACACGCCCGGCTACAACCGCCAGGTCGCCATCCAGGGCGATACCGGCACCCAGTACCAGGGCTTCGGCTACGTGGGCTCGGGCACCGAGATCCAGGCCGTGCGCCGCTATTACGACAATTTCCTGGCCACCTCGCTGCGCAACGCCGAGTCCAACCAGGCCTCGCTGGACACGTATAACAACCAGATCAGCCAGATCGACAACCTGCTGGCCGATCCGACCGCCGGCCTGTCGCCGGCGCTGCAGGACTTCTTCAGCGGCGTGCAGGACGCCACCGCCAATCCGGCCTCGGCCGCCGCACGCCAGTCGCTGCTGTCGAACGCGCAGTCGCTGGCCTCGCGCTTCCAGGACATGAGCGCGCGCCTGACCGAGATTTCCTCGGGCGTCAATTCGCAGATCACGTCCAGCGTCAATGAAATCAATTCCTACGCGACGCAGATCGCCGCGATCAACAACACCATCGCCGGCCTGACCACCGACCAGGCCGCGCCGAACGACCTGCTGGACAAGCGCGACCAGATGCTGACCGAGCTCAACAAGCTGGTCAAACTGAACGTCACGCCGGGCGACAACAATATGCTGAACGTGGCCTTCGGCACCGGCCAGCCGCTGGTGATCGGCAACAGCGCGTTCCAGCTGGCCACCTCGAATTCGCCCACCGACATCAGCCGCGTGACCATCGGTTATCAGGCCGGCAACGGCGCATTCAGCGAGTTGCCCGATTCGGTGTTCACCGGCGGCCAGTTGGGCGGCCTGGTGGAGTTCCGCGACGGCGCCATGGACAAGGCGCAGAACGCGCTGGGCCAGGTGGCCGCCAGCCTGGCCACCGCCTTCAATGCGCAGCACGTGCTGGGACAGGACCAGAACGGCGACCTGGGCACCAATTTCTTCAACCCGATCAGCGCCTATGTCGGCACCAACACGCGCAACTCGCCGGCCAGCACGGCCGAGGTGACGGCCACCATCACCGACGCCAGCGCGCTGACCGCCAGCGATTACAGCGTCGACTACGACGGCACCAACTTCAACGTCACGCGCAAGAGCGACGGCAAGGTCACGCAGATCAATCCGTTCCCGCAGACCGCGCCGCAGGTGATCGACGGCGTCGCCTACAGCATCAGCGGCACGCCGGCCGCCAAGGACAATTTCCTGGTGCGGCCGACCTACAACGCCGCCAGCAGCCTGTCGGTGGCGATCACCGACACCACCAAGATCGCGCTGGCGGCGCCGATCTCGACCGCCGCGCCGACCACCAACGCCGGCAACGGCAAGATCAGCGCCGGCACGGTCGACGCCAACTACCTGACGCCGGGCAACCAGATCACCTCGGCCTCGACGCTGACCTTCGACAAGGCCAGCGGCACGCTGTCGGGCTTCCCGGCCGGCCAGGACGTGACGGTCACCGTCAACGGCACGCCGACCGTGTATCCGGCCGGTACGCCGGTGCCGTACACCGACGGCGCCAACATCAGCTTCGGCGGCGCCAACTTCGCCATCAGCGGCACGCCGGCCGACCAGGACACGTTCACCATCGGCCCCAACACCAGCGGCGTCGGCGACAGCCGCAACGGCGCCTTGCTGGCCGGCCTGCAGACCAAGAACGTGATGAACAACGGCACCGCCACCTTCCAGACCAGCTACGCGCAGATGGTCAATTTCGTCGGCACCAAGGCGCGCGAGGCGCAGATCAGCAGCACCGCCGCCGACGCCTCGGTCAAGCAGGCCACCGACGCCCAGCAAAGCGTGTCCGGCGTCAACCTCGACGAGGAGGCGGCCAACCTGCTGCGCTATCAACAGGCGTACCAGGCCAGCGGCAAGGTCATGCAGGTGGCCAGCCAGTTATTCGATACCTTGCTCAGTATCGGCAATTAATAAGAGGGTAGCTCTATGGTTATGCGCATCAGCACCAGAACGATTTTCGACAATGGCTCGATGCAGATCACGTCGCTCAGCACGGCCATGGCGCGCACGCAGCAGCAGCTGTCGACCGGCCGCAAGAACCTGACCGCGGCCGACGATCCGATCGCCACCGCGCGCGCGCTGGAAGTGACGCAGTCGCAGTCGCTCAACACCCAGTTGGCGACCAACCGCTCCAACGCCAAGGGCGTGCTGTCGATCGAGACCACGGCGCTGGCCAGCACCACCTCGATCCTGCAGGACATCAAGGATCTGGCGGTGAAGTCCGGCAACGGCTCGTACACCGACGCCGACCGCCAATCGGTGGCGATCGAGCTGGAGGCGCGCCTGGCCGACCTGATGGGCGTGGCCAACACCGCCGACGGCGTCGGCGGCTATGTGTTTTCCGGCTACAAGTCGACCACCCAGCCGTTCACCAAGACCGCCACCGGCGCCGACTACCAGGGCGACCAGGGCCAGCGTTCGCTGCAGGTGGGCACCACCCGCACCGTGCCGATCACCGATTCCGGCGCTTCCGTGTTCGAAGCCAACCGCACCGGCAACGGCACCTTCGTGACCACGCCGGACTCCGGCAACCTCGGCCGTGGCGGCAGCGGCATCATCAGCGCCGGCTCGGTCAAGGACGCCACCCAGCTGACCGGCCACCAGTACCAGATCAACTTCCAGGTGGTGCCGGCCACGCCGGGCGTGCCGAAGCAGACCACCTACACGGTGACCGACATGACCACCGGCAATCCGGTGCCGCCGGCGCCGATTCCGGCCGAGCCGCAAGCCTATGTCAGCGGCCAGAACATCAGCTTCGACGGCGTGCAGTTCGACATCCAGGGCGAGCCGGCCGACGGCGACAGCTTCGGCGTGGCGCCATCGACCAACCAGTCGGTGTTTACCACGGTGCAGAGCTTCATCGACCAGCTGCGCCAGCCGGGTTCGGGCGCCGCCGGCCAGGCCAGCCTGAACAATATGCTGAACCAGTTGCAGGTGAATATCGACAACGCCGCCGCCAATGTGTCGGCGGTCAACTCGGCGGTCGGCTCGCGCCTGAAGGAGCTCGATTACCTCGACAGCTCGGGCGACGACGCCGGCCTGCAATATGCGACCACGCTGTCCAACCTGACCGAGGTCGACTACACCGCCGCCATCTCGCTGTTCACCCAGCAGCAGACCACGCTGACGGCGGCGCAGAAATCGTTCACCACCATGTCCGGCCTGTCGCTGTTCAATTACATCAGCTAGTTCCCTGCGTCGCGGCATAAAAAAACGGCCAGCTGTTCAGCTGGCCGTTTTGCATGGGTGCACCTGCCGCGCCGCCGGGGCGGCGCAGCGGTCTTACTTCGCCGCCAGGATGGCGTGGCTGGCGCTGGCCTGCCGGCGCAGCCAGTCGTCGTGCTGCGCCGTGGCCGTGCCGCTGAGGGCGCTTGTCGCCTGGTAGTGCTGCAACTGCGCGGCCAGCGCGGCCACACTGGTGTTCAAGCCGCTGGCCGGCGTGGTGTCGAGCCTGGTGGTGGTGGCGGCGGCCGGGGCGGCGGCCTGCTGGCCGTAGCTGCCGATGGCCGAGGTCAGCGCGCCGACATCGCTGGCGTGGCCGGCCTGGAACCAGACGTCCGACATCGCGTGCGTGCTGCCGTCGGTGCTGGTGTAGCTCGATTGCAGGCCGATCCAGTTGCCGTTGTCGAAGTCCTTCACGCCCTGCGCCGCCACGGTCAGGCTGGCGATGTGCAGCGAGGCCAGCGTCTTCAGCTCGTCGGCCTGGCTGACGCCGTCCGCATTGGCGTCGACCCACACGCGCAGGTCGCCGAACAGCGCGTCCTGGCGGTCGATCACGCCGTCGTGGTTGCTGTCGATGTCGGCCAGCGCGGCAAAGCCGTTGGCCGACTTGCCGCCGCCGGCGCTGCTGGTGGCGGTGCCGAACAGTTCGCCGCCGTCGTTGATGACGCCGTCGCCGTTGCGGTCCAGGGCCAGCAAGCCGTCGCCGGAACCGACCCAGCCGGTGTTGACCTTGCTGCCGTCGGCGCGGATGTCGAAGGTGACGCCGGCGTTGATGTTCAGCGTGCTGATGCCCAGGCCGTCGAGGTCGAGCACCAGCGGGCTGGCGGTCAGCGCCGCCAGCTGCTCGGTCGACAGCGAACCCTTCTGCGGATTGGCCAGCAGCGCCGTCGCCTGCGCCATGCTCAGCGCCGCCAGCTGCTCGGTGCTGATGGCTTTCAGCTGGGTGGCGATCAGCGACTTCAGCTGGCCGGTGGTGAGCGCCTTGAACTGGTCGGCGCTGAACAGCTGCACCGTGGTGGCTTTCAGGCCCACCAGCTGCGAGGTCTTCAGCGCCGCCACGTCGGTGGCGTCCAGCGCCGTGACCTGGTCGGAGTTGAGGGCGTTGAGCGCCAGCGCCGACAGCGCGCCGATGTCGGTGGTGTTGAGGGTGGCGATCTGCTCGGTGGTCAGGCCGGCGATCTGCGCCGTGGCCAGGGCCGCCAGCTGGCGCGTGGTCAGCGTGTCGAACAGGGTGTCGGACAGCGCCGCCACCTGGTCCGAGGTCAGGCCCGGAATCTGGGTGGTGGTGAAGCCGGCCAGCGTGCTCATGCCGCTGAGCTGATCGGTGGTCAGGCCCTTGATCTGGGTGGCCGACAGCGCCGCCAGGGCGCGCGTCGACAGCGCGCTGAGCTGGGCCGCCGTCAGCACGCTGAGCTGCGTGGTTTTCAGCGTGCCGACCTGGGTCGAGGTCAGGCCGCCGATCGCCGTCAGGCTCAGCAGCGGGAACTGGTCGGTGGTCAGCGCGGTCAGCGTCAGGCCGCTGATCTGCGCGGTGGTCAGGTTGACCAGCTGGTCGGTCGCCAGCGCCGCCACCTGGGCCGCCTTCAGCGCCGCCATCTGCGCCGAGCGCAGCGACAGGAAGCTGTCGTCGTCGAGCGCACCGAGCTGGTCGGTGGTCAGCGCGCCGACCTGGCCGTCGTTCAGCGTGCCCAGCGTCACCAGCGCGTTGAGCTGGTCGGTGCCAAGCACCTTGATGTCGGCCGCGGTCAGGCCGCCCAGCTGCGCCGATTTCAGGTTGGACAGCTGGTCGGCGGTCAGCGCGCTCACTTGCGCGGTGTTCAGCGCGGCCAGCTGGGCGCTGCTGAGCGCCGCCAGGTCTTCGCCCTCCATGGCCAGCATCTGGTCGGTGGTCAGGCCGCCCAGCGAGGTCAGCGCCAGCGCGCGCGCCTGCGCGGTGGTCAGCGCGATGATCTGGTCGGTGCCGAGGATCTGCAGCTGGGCCTTGGTCAGCGAGGCGATCTGGCTGGTTTTCAGCGCCGCGATGTGGGTGGCGTCGAGCGACAGCAGCTGCTCGCTGGTCAGGCCGCTGAACTGCGTCGTGGTCAGCGGATTGAGCGAACTCAGCGCGGCTAGCTGGTCGGTGCTCAGCACCTTGATCTGCGGCGCCGTCATGGCGGCGATCTCGGCGGTGCTGAGTTGACTCATCTGGTCCACGCTCAGCTGGCCGATCTGCACCGTGGTGAGGGCGGCGAACTGGTTGGTCTTGAGGCCGGCCAGGTCTTCCTGCTCCATCGCGGCCAGCTGTTCGCTGCTGAGGGCGCGGATGGCGGCCGTGTTCATGGCGCGCCACTGCGGCACCGACAGCGCCTGGATCTGGTGCAGCGTCAGGGTGGCGATCTGCTTGCTCGACAGCGAGGCGATCTGGGCGGTGCTCAACAGGCTCAACTGGCTATCGTCGAACTGGCTGAGGTTTTCGGTGCTCAGCGCCGGCAGCTGGCGCGTGCTGAGCCAGCCGACCGGCAGTATCGCCAGCTGTTCCGAACTGAGCGCGGCCACCTGGCTGGTGGTCAGCGCGCGCACCTGGACCGAGTTCAGGCCCAGCAGCTGGTCGTTGTGGATGATCTTGATATCGGCCGTGCCCAGCGCGACGATTTGCGCGGTGCTCAGCGAGCCGATGTCGGCCGCCTCGATGGCGCCGAACTGGTCGCTGTTGAGGGCGGCGATGGCCTTGGTGCTGAGCGCGCGCAGCTGGCCGCCGGTCAGGGCCACCATCTGGTCGGAGCTCAGGTTGTGGACCTGGGCCACGGTCAGGCCGGCCATGGCGGCGGTGCTCAGGAAGCCCATCTGGTCGGTGGTCAGCGCGCCGAACTGGGCCGAGGTGAGCGCGCCGATCTGGGTCGATTTCAGCACGGCCAGGTCGGCGCCTTCGATGGCGGCGATCTGGTCGGTGCTCAGCGACTGCAGCGTGCGGGTGCTCATGGCCAGCAGGTCGCCGGTTTCCAGCGCAATGATCTGGTCGGTCGTCAGGCCGCCCACCTGGGCGTTGCTCAGGGCGGCGATCTGGGTGACTTTCAGCGCGGCGATCTGGTCGACCGACAGCTCGCCGATCTGCACGCTGGTCAGCGCGCGGATCTGCGCCGTGGTCAGGCCGGCGATCGTCAGCGCATTGAGCTGCTCGGAGCTGAGCGCCGCCAGCAGGTTGGCCTTCAGGCCGGTGAGGCCCTGGGTGCTCAGCGCGGCCATGTGGGCGGCGTCGATCGCCCCCAGCTGATCGGTGTTCAGCGCGGCGATCTGGGCCGACTTGAAGAAGGCGAAGTCCTCGGCGTCGATGCCCGGCAATTGATCGGCCGTCAGGCCGGCCAGCGCCTTGATGCTCAGCGCGCCCACTTGGGCGCCACTCAGGGCGGCCAGCTGGGTCGAGTCCAGCACTGCGGTCTGGAGCGCGGTCAGGGCGCCGATCTGGCGCGTACTCAACAAGGCGATATCGTCGGCCGTCAGCGTCAGGATGCGGTCGGTGGACAGGCCGGCGATCTGGGTCGTGGTGTAGTCGGCCAGGTTGCCCAGCGCGGCCAGCTGCTCGGCGCTGAGGGCGCCGATCTGGGCCTGGGTGAAGGCGTTGATGCTGGCGCTGCTCAGCGCATGCAGCTGTTCGGTCAGCAACAGCGCCATCTGGTCCAGCGTCAGCGCGCGCAGCTGGGCCGAGCTGAGGGCGGCGAAGTCCTCGGTCTCGATGGCGTTGAGCTGGGCCTCGCTGAGGTGCGAGATCAGGCCGGTCGACAGCGAGCGCACCTGGGCGGTGCTCAGGGCGATCAGCTTGGCCTCGTTCAGGCCATCCACCTGGGCGCTGGTCAGCGCCGCCAGCTGGCTGGTCTTGAGGGAGGCCACGGCGTCGACCGACAGGCCGTCGAGCTGGTCGACGCCGAGGGCGCGCACCTGGTTGGAGGTGAGCGCGGTCAGGGTGCTGAGCGCGGCCAGCTGCGTGCTGTCCAGCCCGCTGATCTGGCGCGTGCTCAGGCTGGCGATTTCCTGGGTGGTCAGCACGCCATACTGGGCCAGCGACAGCGCCGCCAGCTGGGTGCTGCTGAGGGCGGCGATCTGGCGCGAGCTGAGGGCGCGCAGGTCGGCGTCCTCCAGCGCGGCCAGCTGGTCGGCCGACAGCGCGGCGACGGCCAGGTTGGACAGCGCGCGGATCTGGGCCGTGGTCAGCGCCGGGATCTGGTCGGCGGTCAGGAACTGGATCTGGGCGCTGCTGAAGGCGGACAGCTGGGCGGTGCTCAGGTGCGCCACCTGGTCCGGCGTCAGGGCGATGATCTGGTCGGACGACATGCCGGCGATCTGCTTGGTGCCGAGGCCGCCCAGGCTGCCGAGCGCGGCAAACTGCAGGGTGTCCAGCGCGCCCAGCTGGGCCGCCGTCATGGCGCCGATTTCCTGCGAGGTGAAGGCCGACAGCTGGTCCAGCGTCAGCGCCGCCACCTGGTCGGTGCCGAGCGCCGCCACCTGCGCGGTGGACAGCGCGGCGATGTCGCCCAGGTCGATCGCGGCGATCTGGTCCGGCGTCAGCAGGGCCAGCGTGACGCCCAGGCCGCGGATCTGGGCGGTGGTCAGCGCCACGATCTGGTCGGCGCTGAGGGTATGCATCTGGTCGCTGTTGAGGGCTTGCAGCTGGCGCGTGCTCAGGGTGGCGATCTGCGGCAGCAGCAGGCTTTCGATCTGCGCCGTGGTCAGCGCGCGCACCTGGTTGGTGGTCAGCGGCGCCAGCGAGGTCAGGCTGTCGAGCTGGGCCAGCGACAGGCCGGCCACCTGGCGGGTGGTCAGGCTGGCCAGGATGGCGGTGCGCAGCGCCGCGAACTGCGGCGCGGTCAGCGCGCCCAGCTGGTCGCTGCTGAAGGCGGTGATCTGCCTGCTCGACAGGGCGCCGATGTCGACCACTTCAATCGCCGCCACCTGCTCGGTGGACAGCGCGGCCAGCGCGCCGGCGGTCAGGCTGCGCACCTGGGCGGTGGTCAGGGCGACGATCTGGCTGTCGGTCAGGGCGCCGATCTGGGCGCTGGTGAGGCCGGCGATCTGGCTGGTCTTGAGCGTGGCGATGCTGCTCAGGCTGGCGATCTGTTCGGTGGTCAGGGCGCCGATCTGCTTGCTGGTCAGCGCCGCCAGCGTGCTCAGCGCCGCCATCTGGGCGCTGCTCAGCGCGTGGATTTGCGCCGTGCTCAGCGCGGCGATGGTCTGCGTGCGCAGGCCGGCGATCTGGTTCAGCAGCAGGTGGCTGACCTGGTCGGTGGTGAGGCCGGCGATCTGCTTGGTCGACAGCGCCTGCAGGTCGACGATTTCCATCGCCTGCAGCTGGTCGGTGCTCAAGGCGGCCAGCTGGAGCGTGCTCAGCGCGCGGATCTGGGCCGTGCTGAGGATGGCGATTTCGTCGCTGGTCAGCGCGCTGGCCTGCTCGGTGGTGAGCGCGGCGATCTGTTTGGTGGTCAGGCTGGCCAGCGTCGCCAGCGGCAGCGCGACGATCTGGTCGGTGGTGAGGGCGGCGATGGCCGCCGTCGAGAAGCTGGCCAGCGACGGCAGGGCGGCGATCTGTTCGCTGCTCAGCACGGATTTCTGCAACGGCGTCAGCGCCGCCACTTCCTGCGTGGTCAGGGCGGCGATCAGGCGCGTGCTCAGCGACGCCACCTGGTCGGTGGTCAGCGAGGCCACCTGGCGCGTGCTCAGGCTCATGATGGCGCTGGCCGTCAGCGCATTGAGCTGTTCGGTGCCGATGGCCTGGATGGCCACGGTGTTGAGCGCGCGCAGCTGCTCGCTGTACATGCCGACCAGCTGGTTGGTGCCGAGCGCGGCCACCTGGTCGGCGCTGAGCGCGGCCACCTGGCTGGTTTTCAGCGAACGCAGGTCGGTCAGGTTCAGGTGCGCCACCTGGTCGCTGTGCAGCGCCTGCAGCTGGCGCGTGCTCAGCGCGCTCAGGGTTTGCAGCGCGTCGAGCTGGGCGTCGTTCAGCGCGCCCAGCTGCAGCGTGGTCAGGGCGGCGATTTCCTGGGTGGTCAGGGCGTTCAGCTTGCCGCTGATGCCCAGCAGCTGGTCGGTGGTGAGCACGGCGATCTGGCGCGTGCTCAGCGCCGCCAGGTCGCCGTTGCTGAGGGCGGCGATGCGGTCGGCCGCCAGCGCCGCCAGGGTGCTGGTGCTCAGCGCGCGCAGCTGGCTGGTGTTGAGCGCCACCATCTGGTCGCTGGTGATGGCGCCGGCCTGCACGGCCGACAGCGCGGCCAGCTGGACCGTCTGCAATTTGGCGAAGTCGCTGCTGCTCATCTGGGCGATCTGGTCGCTGGTCAGCGCGATGATCTGTTTGGTGGCCAGCGGCAGCAGTTGCAGCGCGGTCAGCTGCTCGCTGGTGAGCACGCTGATCTGCTGCGTCGTCAGCGCCCGCACGTCGGCGGTGGTGAAGGCGGCCAGCTGGTCGGCGGTCATGGCCATGATCTGGTCGGTGCTCAGACGGACGATCTGCGCGGTGCGCAGGGCGCCGATGTCGCGCGTTTCGATGGCGACGATGGCGTCGGTGCTGAGCACGCTGATGGCGGCGGTGTTGAGCGCGGCGATCTGGTCGCCGGTCAGCGCGGTGATCTGGGCCGGCGTCAGCGCGGCCAGCTGGTCGCTGCCGAGGCTGGCGATCTGACGGCTGTTCAGCGTGACCAGGTCGGCGTCGTTGAGGGCGGCCAGCTGGTCGCTGGTGAGCGCGTGGATCTGCAGCGTGGTCAGCACGCTGAGGTTGCGCAGGGCGTCGAGCTGCTCGTTGCTCAGCACGGCGATCTGGTCGCTGGTGAGGGCGACGGTTTCGGCGGTGCTCAGCGCGGCCATCTGCTCGGTCAGCAGCGCGGCGATCTGGGCGGTGGTCAGCTTGTTGATCTGCTGCGTGTTGAGCACGGCGATGTCGCGCGTCTCGATGGCCTGGATCTGGTCGGTGGTGAGGGCGGCGATGCCGGCCGCGCTCAGGCCGCGGAACTGGCCGCCGCTCAGGGCCACGATCTGCTCCAGCGTCAGCGACTGCACCTGGTCGGAGGTCAGCACGCCAAGCTGGTTGCTGGCCAGCGAGGCCAGGTTGCGCGTCGACAGCGCGCTGATCTGATCGGTGGTGAAGGCCGCCAGCTGGCGGCTCGACATGCCGGCCAGGGTGCTCATGGCGTTCAGCTGGTCGTTGGTCAGCACCTGGATCTGGTCGGTGCCGAGGGCGCCCACGGCTGCACTGCTGAGCGCGGTAAACTGGTCGGTGGTCAGCGCCGACAACTGGTCGGTCGACAGGCGCGCCACCTGGCCGGTGCGCAGCGCGGCGATGTCGCGCGTTTCAATCAGCACCAGCTGGTCGACGGTCAGCTGGTTGAGCATGGCGGTGCTCATGTCCGCATACTGGCCGGCGGTCAGTTCGATGATCTGGTCGCTGGTCAGCGCGTGGATCTGGTCGGCGGTCAGCGCGGCCAGCTGGACGCTGGTCAGCGCCACCACGTCGCGGCTTTCCAGCGACATCACCTGGTCGGTGGTGAGCGCCTGGATTTGCGTGGTGGTCAGCGGCACCAGCGATTTCAGCGCCATGATCTGCTCGGTGGTCAGCGCGGCGATCTGGTCCGGCGTCAGGGCCCGTTCGGCGTCGCTGTTGAGCGCGGCGATCTGGTCGGTGGCGAGCGCCAGCAGCTGCTCGGCCGACAGCACGCGCACCTGGCCCGAGCCGAGCATGGCGACGTCGCGGGTTTCCAGCGCCTGCAGCTGGGTCCCGGTCAGTTCGCTCAGCAGGGCGGTGCCCAGCGTCGTCATCTGCGTGGTCGACAGCGCCACCAGCTGGTCCGAGGTCAGCGCCTGCACCTGTTCCAGGCCCAGCGCGGCCAACTGGGCGCTGCTGAGGGTGGCGATGGTCTTGGTCTCCAGCGCGGCGACCTGTTCGGTGGTGAGGGCGGCGATCTGCGCGGTGGTCAGCGGCAGCAGGGTCTTGATGGCGACGATCTGCTCGGTGGTCATGGCCGCCAGCTGGTCCGGGCGCAGGGCCTGGGCGTCGTCGGTGGTCATGGCGTAGATCTGGTCGGTGGTCAGCGCCACCAGCTGGTCGTTGGTGAGCGCGCGGACCTGCGCCGTGTTGAGCGCGCGGATGTCGCGCGTTTCGATGGCGGCGATCTGGCTGGCGCTGAGCTGGCCGATGACGGCGGTGCTCAGGGTGCCGACCTGGGTCGAGGTCAGCATCACCACCTGGTCGGTGGTCAGGGCGGCGATCTGGTCCGGCGTCAGCGCGCCGAGCTGGTCGCTGTTGAGCGCCACCAGGTCGCGGCTTTCCAGCGTGGTCAGCTGATCGGTGGTAAGGGCGGCGAATTGCGCGGTGGTCAGCAGCAGCAGGTTTTTCAGCGCGGCGATCTGCTCGCTGCTGAGGACGCTGATCTGGTCGGGGCGCAGGCTCGACAGCATGTTGCTTGGCAGCGCCGCGAACTGGTCGGTGCTCATGCCCTGCAACTGCTCGTAGCTCAGGGTGCGCAGCTGGCTGCTGGTCAGGGCCGGCACGTCGCGCGTTTCCAGCGCCGCCAGCTGCTCGACCGTCAACTGGCTCAGCATGGCGGTGCTCAGCGTGCCCACCTGGGTGCTGCTCAGCGCCACGATCTGGTCGGTGCCGAGGGTGACGATCTGGTCCGGGCTCAGCGCGGCCAGCTGGTTGCTGCTGAGGGCGGCGATGGTCTTGGTGGTCAGCGCGGCGATCTGGTCCAGCGTCAGGCCGCCGATCTGGGCCGAATTGAGCGGCGCCAGCGAGGCCAGCGCATTGAGCTGGTCGGTGCTGAGGACGCTGATCTGTTCGGCCAGCAGGGCGGCGACTTCATTGCTGCGCAGCGCATGCGCCTGGTCGGTGCTGAGGGCGATCAGCTGCCAGTCGGCCAGCGTGCGGATCTGCTGGCTGGACAGCCAGACCAAGTCGCGCGTTTCGATGGCGGCGATCTGGTCGGCCGACAGCGCCGCCAGCGAGGCGGTGGCCAGGGTGCTGACCTGCAGCGTGCTCAACTGGGCGATCTGGTCGGTGCTCAAGGCGCTCAACTGGACGGCGCTGAGGGTGTTGATCTGGTCGGTGCGCAAGGCCTGCAGCGCCTGCGAACTGAGCGACAGCAGCTGGTCGGCGGTCAGCGCGGTGACGGCGCTGGTGCTGAAGGCGCGCAGCTGCGCCGTGGTCAGCGCGGAGAACTGCTCGACGGTCAGGTTGGGCAGCTGGTTGGAATTGACGGCGGCGATCTGCTGGGTGCGCAGCACGCGCAGGTCGTCGGTTTCCAGCGCGGCGAACTGGCTGGCCGACAGCGCGCCGACCTGGCCGGTGGTCAGCGCCAGCATGTCCTGGGTGGTCAGCGCCACCAGCTGGTCGCCGTTCAGGCCCGCCAGCACGGCGGTCGGGATCGCGGCCAGCTGGCTGGTGCGCAGCGCCTGGATGCCGTCGGTGGTCATGCCGCCCAGGCTGCTTGCGGTGAGCTGGGTCATGCTGAGGGTGGTCAGCGCCCGCACCTGGTCGGTGCTGAACCAGCTTAATTGGTCCGAGGTCAGGGCCTGCATGTCTTCACTGACCAAGGCGGCGATCTGCGCGGTCCCAATGGCCGCGATTTGGTCAGAATTCAGGTTGGCGATAATCGTCATTGCAGGTCTCCCGGAGAGCCTCCATGATACGCGCTAAATTGCCTCATGGAAACCAATAATCAACTGGATGGCGTTATTCCGTCAGGCGTTGAAGCTCGGGAGGCCGAACCGGCAACTTTGCCGGTTTGGCTACTTCCGGTCGCTGGGACCAGGTCCGAGGCATCAGGCGCACGCGCTCTATGCCATCCAAAAACAGGTTCTGCATCGGCATTCCCAGGTACGGCAGCGTCATGGCGATGACCAGCAAGCCGACGCCCAGCGTAATCGGGAACCCGATGCCAAATAAATTCAGTTGCGGCGCGGCGCGGGTCAGTATCCCCAGCGCCACGTTGGTAATCAGTAAAGCCGCGACGATGGGCAGCGACAGCTGCACCCCGACGCTGAAAATCTTGCCGCCCCAGTCGGCCAGCTGCTTGAAGCCGCCGCCGTACACCGGCAGCGCCGACACCGGCAAGGTGGAAAAACTCTCCACCAGCGCCGACAGCAGCACCAGGTGGGCGTTCACCGCCAGGAAGGCCATGGTCGCCAGCAGCGACAGGAACTGGCTGATGGCCGACGAGCGGCCCTGGGTGTTCGGGTCGAAAAAGGACGCGAAGCCCAGGCCCATGGTCGAACTGGAAATTTCCCCCGCCATTTCCACCGCCGCGAAAATCACGCGGATGCTGAAACCCATCGCCAGACCGATCAACATTTCCTGCATGACAATCAGCAGGCCGGCCCACGACATCGGATCGGTGGCCGGCCAGGCCGGCACGGCCGGCGCCACGATGGCGGCCAGCATCACCCCCAGGCTGATCTTGACGCTGGCCGGCACCGCGCTATTGCCAAACAGCGGCGAGGCGGCGATCAGGGCCAGGATGCGGGTCAATGGCCACAGCAGGCCGGCGATCCACATATTGATATCGGCAGAAGAGACGGTCAGCATAAGGGTCTGTTACATTTCCGTCCGGCATCTTTTTATATTGTAGACGAACTTTTTGGTAAAAAGAAAACTGTTACAAATTGGTAAACATGCTAGCCGACCATCATGGGGATGCCGCCGAAGACTTCGCGCATGTAGTCGAGCATGACCGACAGCATCCACGGTCCGGCCACCACCAGCGCCACAAACACGCCGACCAGCTTGGGGATGAAGGACAGCGTCTGCTCGTTGATCTGGGTGGCGGCCTGGAAGATGCTGACCACCAGGCCGATGGCCAGCGCCACCAGCAGCAGCGGGGCGGCGATCATCAGGGTGATTTCCATGGCATGTTTGCCCATGGTCATTACGCTTTCGGGCGTCATGGCGGCTCCTAGTAAAAACTCTGGGCCAGCGAGCCGAGCAGCAACTGCCAGCCGTCCACCAGCACAAACAGCATCAGCTTGAATGGCAGCGAGATCACCGCCGGCGACATCATCATCATGCCCATCGACATCAGTACAGAGGCGACCACCATGTCGATGATCAGAAATGGAATGAAGATGGCAAAGCCGATCTGGAACGCGGTTTTCAGCTCGCTGGTGACGAAGGCCGGCACCAGGATGCGCAGCGGCACGTCTTCCGGCCCCTGCAGGGCGGGGCCGCGCGACAGTTTGACGAACAGCGCCAGGTCGGCCTCGCGGGTCTGCTTGAGCATGAAAGTTTTTAATGGCGCGGCGCCCTTGTCGAGCGCCTGACTCATGTTCAGCTTGTTTTCCTGCAACGGCAGATAGGCTTCGTTGTAGATCTTGTCGAAGGTCGGGCCCATGACGAACAGGGTCAGGAACAGCGCCAGGCCGACCATCACCTGGTTCGGCGGCGCCGACTGCGTGCCCAGCGCCTGGCGCAGCAGCGACAGCACGATGATGATGCGGGTGAAGCTGGTCATCAACAGCAGCGCGGCCGGGATGAAGGTCAGCGCCGTCATCAACAGCATGGTCTGGATCGGCAGCGTGTAATTGGTGCCGCCGCCTGCCGCAGGGGTGCTGGTCAGTGCGGGAATGCCGATGCTCGATTCGGCGCCGGCCGCCAGCGGCAGCGCCAGCACGGCCAGGGTCAGCAGGGCTTTTGCGGCCGCCGGGACCGCTTCCGCCATGCGCGGGGACAGCTTATTTGCCATTGCGTTTGTCGATCGTCTGTTTGAACCAGTCGGCGAAGTTGGCGGTCGGCAGCGCGGCCGTCGGCAACGGTTCGCTGCTTTCCTGGCGCGGCATGGTGGCCAGCGCGTTCATGCGGCCGGGCGAGGCGCCCACCACGATCCATTGCTCGCCCACTTCCACCACCAGGATGCGCTCGCGCGTGCCGACGCTGAGCGAGCCGACCAGCTTGACGTTGCTGTTGCCGCCGCCGAATTTGTTCGGCGCGAAACGCTTGGTCAGCCAGGCCAGGCCCAGCATCAGGCCGATGACAAACACCAGGGCCAGCGAGGTTTGCAGCAGGCCGCCGCCGGTCGATGGCGTGGTCGGCTGCGGCGTGGGAATGGTCATGGCCATGGCGCCGACCGGCGCTGGCGCCGGTGTGGTGGGCGTCACGGCGGCAGCGGGCGTGGCGCTGGCCGGCGCC
>NZ_WKJN01000030.1 GCF_009674495.1 Duganella alba
CCCGCCGCCGCGCCCGCCGCGGCAGCGCCCAACGACGCCACGGCGCGCGGCGTCGCCGGTTTGAAATAAGCCCTCTCTTTACCTCTTAGAAAACGAGCGAAACATGAAACGATTTGTGTACGGCATTCTCGCAGTCTTGCTGGCCTGGTCCATGAGCGGCGCCCACGCCGCCGAATTGCTGCTGGGCGCGGGCGACGTGGTCAAGGTCTCGGTGTTCGGCAATACCGACCTGGCGGTGGAAACCCGCGTCAGCGAGTCCGGCTACATCACCTTCCCGCTGATCGGCCAGGTGGCGGTGGCCGGCCTGTCGAGCGCCGAGGCGGAAAAGAAAATCGCCACCGCGCTGGAAAGCGGCGGCTTCGTCAAGAAACCCCAGGTCAACCTGCTGGTCACGCTGCTGACCAGCCAGCAGGTCTCGGTGCTGGGC
This sequence comes from Duganella alba, assembly GCF_009674495.1. Taxonomy (GTDB): domain Bacteria; phylum Pseudomonadota; class Gammaproteobacteria; order Burkholderiales; family Burkholderiaceae_D; genus Rugamonas; species Rugamonas alba. Next base: position 428 of record NZ_WKJN01000030.1, read on the forward strand.
CAGGTGAATCGCCCGGGCCGCTACCCGGTCGATGGCCGCCGCACCATGCTCGACATGCTGGCGCTGGCCGGCGGCATCGCCCCGGACGGCGGCGACGTGCTGACCGTGATCCGCAAGCGCGACGGCAAGATCGGCAAGAACACGGTCGACATCGTCGAACTGTTCCGCAAGGGCGACATGCTGGAGGACTATGACCTGGCGGGCGGCGACGTGCTGTTCGTCGAGCGCGCGCCGCGCTTCTATATCTACGGCGAAGTACAGCGTCCGGGCCCGGTGCGCCTGGAACGCAACACCACCGTGCTGCAGGCGCTGTCGGCCGGCGGCGGCCTGACCCAGCGCGGCACCGAGCGCGGCATCCGCATCAAGCGCCGCGACAGCGCCGGCAAGATGCAAATCCTGGACGCCAAACCCGATGACTTGGTGCAGGTCGATGACGTTGTGTACGTCAAGGAAAGCATTTTCTAACAACCTGACCTTACGGAAAACAAGACCATGGATTTTGCCCAATTCTTCCTGATCCTGCGCGCGCGCCAGCGCGTGCTGTGGATCACCCTGGCCACGGTGGTGGCGCTGACCGTCGCGGTCAGCCTGCTGCTGCCGAAAACCTACAAGGCCACCTCGTCGGTGCTGCTGAACTTCAAGGGCGTCGATCCGGTCACCGGCCTGACGCTGCCGGGCCAGCTGCTGCCGGGCTATATGGCGACCCAGAACGACATCATCACCAGCAAGAATGTGGCGCTGCGCGTGGTCGACTCGCTCAAGCTGGCGCAAAGCCCGGCCGTGGTGGAGCAGTTCAACGACGCCACCGGCGGCAAGGGCACGGTGCGCGACTGGCTGGCCGAGCTGCTGCTGAAGAAGCTGGAGATCGTGCCGTCCAAGGAAAGCAGCGTGATCGAGATCAGCTTTAAGGGCGCCGACCCGCAGTTCGTCGCCGCCGTGGCCAACGCCTTCGCCGACGAATACCAGAAAATCAGCATCCAGCTGAAGGTCGAGCCGATGAAGAAGGCGTCCGAGTACTTCAGCGCCCAGACCAAGCAGCTGCGCGACGACCTCGAAGCGGCGCAGGCGCGCCTGTCGAAATACCAGCAGGAACACGGCATCGTCAGCGTCGACAACCGCCTGGACGTGGAGTCGGCGCGGCTGGCCGACCTGTCGACCCAGCTGGTGGTGGCGCAGGGCCAGGCGATGGAAGCGACCTCGCGCCAGCAAATGGCCAAGACCGGCGACGCCGAGTCGCCGGACGTCGCCAACAGCATGCTGATCCAGAACCTGAAGGTCAACCTGGGCCTGGCGGAGTCGAAGTTTGCCGACATCTCGCAGCGTCTGGCGCCGAACCACCCGCAATACATCAGCTCCAAGGCCGAGGTCGAGAAACTGCGCGCCGACCTGCGCGCCCAGACCACGCTGACCTCGAACAGCGTCAGCAACAACGCCCAGATCATGAGCCAGCGTGAAGGCGCGGTCCGCGCCGCCATGGGCGCGCAAAAGGCCAAGGTGCTGGAACTGAACCGCACCCGCGATGAAATGAATGTGCTGATGAAGGACGTCGAAAGCGCGCAGCATGCGTTTGACGCCGTGTCGCAGCGCTTTGCCCAGACCAAGGTCGAAGGCTCGTCCGAGCAGTCGGATATCTCGGTGCTCAATCCGGCCACGCCGCCGACCGAGGCGTCGAATCCGAAGGTGGTGCTGAACGTGCTGCTGGCGGTGTTCTTCGGCACGCTGCTGGGCCTGGGCCTGTCGCTGCTGGCCGAGTTCATGAACCGCCGCGTGCGCTCCGAGCGCGACCTGGCCGATGCGCTGAATATTCCCGTGCTCGGCACGATGGAATGGAAGACCCCGGCCCGCCGCCGCGGCAAGCTGGCAGGCCTGCTGCCGAACCGTTTGCGTTTGAACTAAGAAGATGGAAGCGACCATGAATCATCCAGCCCCCACCGCCGGCGCGCCGAATTTCGCCACGCCGCCCGCCCGCGACTCCAGCATCGGCGGCCTGTTGCTTGAATCCGGCAAGATCACGCCGGAAAACGCCGAGCGCGTGCTGCGCGTGCAGAAGGAACTGGGCATCCGCTTCGGCGAAGCGGCCCAGCGCCTCGGCCTGATCACCGAGGCCGACATCCAGCAGGTGCTGGCGCGCCAGTTCGACTATCCCTACCTGCAGCGCGGCGAGAGCAAGTTCGCGCAGGACCTGATCGCGGCCTACCAGCCCTTCGGTCCGCAGGTGGAAATGCTGCGCGCCATCCGCAGCCAGCTGATGCTGCGCTGGTTCGCCCGCGGCCGCAAGGCGCTGGTGATCGCCAGCGTCGACCAGGACGACGGCGCCGCGCTGTTCGCCGCCAACCTGGCGGTGGTGTTCTCTCAGCTTGGCGAACAGACGCTGCTGGTCGACGCCGACCTGCGCCAGCCGACCCTGCACGACACCTTCGCGCTGAGCGGCCGCCAGGGCTTGTCCGACGTGCTGGCCGGACGCGCCGGCCTGGACGCGATCGCCCGCATCGAATCGTTCGTGGCGCTGTCGGTGCTGGGCGCCGGCACCCAGCCGCCGAACCCGCAGGAACTGCTGAGCCGCGCCTCGTTCAGCGCGCTCAACGACCAACTGGCCGAGCGGCACGACGTGGTGCTGTACACGGCGTCGGCGTTTGCCGCCGGCTCCGATGTCATGGCGGTGGCGGCCCGTGCCGGCGGCGTGCTGCTGGTGGCGCGCAAGAACCAGACCAGTCTCGACGACGTGGCCGTGTTCAGCGACCAGCTGGAACGCAACGGCGTGGAAATCGTGGGCAGCGTGCTGAATGATTTCTGACCTGTTCTCCGGACTGACGGCGCGCGCTAGCAACAGCGCGCGTCAGGCCGGCGTCGGCAGGGCATTCTTTTTGCCGCTGCTGCCGATCCTGGCCGGGCTGTGCGTGCTGTACGCGCCGACGGCCTGGGATCTGGCGCACTTCGTCTGGAATACCGACCGCAACGCGCACGGCCCGATCGTGCTGGCGGTCGGCTTGTGGTTCCTGTATTTCAAGGGGCGCACCGTGGTGGCCGAGGGCGTGCCGGTGCGGCCGGCGCCGCTGCTGGGCTGGCTGGTGCTGGGCGCCGGCCTGCTGATGTACATCTTCGGCCGCTCGCAGGCGTTCCTGTTTTTCGAGGTCGGTTCCTTCCTGCTGGTGCTGCTCGGGGTGATACTCCTGATGCTGGGCACGGCGGTGGCGGCCCACCTGTGGTTTGGCTTCGTGTTCCTGATCTTCATGATCCCGCTGCCGTCCACCTTTGTCGACGCGCTGACGCAGCCGTTGAAAATCGCCGTCTCGTATGCGGCCGAAGCCTTGCTGTTCCATTTTGACTACCCGGTCTCGCGCGCCGGCGTGATCCTCACCATCGGCCAGTACCAGCTGCTGGTGGCCGACGCCTGCTCGGGCCTGAACTCGCTGTTCACGCTCGAAGCGCTGGGCCTGCTGTACCTGAACGTGATGCGCCACGAATCGGCGTTCCGCAACGCCACGCTGGCGCTGCTGATCGTGCCGATCTCGTTTACCTCCAACGTGATCCGCGTGATGGTGCTGTCGCTGATCACCTATCACCTGGGCGACGCGGCCGGGCAGGGCTTCCTGCACGGCTTTTCCGGCATGGTGCTGTTCCTGACCGCGCTGATGCTGATCATCGGCGTCGACAGCCTGCTGCGCCTGGCGGCCGCCCGGCTGCGCGCGCGCCGCGCGCCGGCGCCGCACGCCGCCAAGGAGGTCCTATGAGCGTCTGGAGCATGCAGGGCATGCGCGCCGGCGTGCTGGCGGGCGCGCTGATGGTCGCCGCCAGCGTCGCCGCGTGGGCGGTGCAGCCGCGCCAATTGATGGCGCAGATGACTTCGCTGGAAGCCAGCGTGCCGGCCCGCTTCGGTGACTGGACCCAGCTGCGGGACGGTGTGCCGCAGATGGCGCTGTCGGTGGCGCCGGACGGCCAGCGCTCGGAAGAACAACCTTACGACGAGGTGGTGATGCGCACCTACGTCAACAGCCGCGGCGAGCGCGTGATGCTGGCGCTGGCGTATGCGCGCGAGCAGCGCCAGGAGGTCAAGATCCACCGCCCGGAAATCTGCTACCGGGCCCAGGGCTACCGCGAGCTCGACGAGTCGCCGCACGATTTCCCGCAGCTCGGCGCGCAGCCCGGCATCCCCGGCCTGCGCCTGCTGATGGATGGCAGCAACCGGATGGAAGCGGTGAGTTACTGGATACGGGTGGGCGCGGCCTACCCGCGCGGCGGGCTCGACACCCGCCTGGCCATCCTGAAGGACGGCGTGGCGGGCGTGGTGCCCGACGCCATCCTGGTGCGCGCCTCGAGCATCCTGGCGCGGCAGGAGGATGCGGCCGCGGCCTACGAACGGCAGGAGCGTTTCCTGGCGGAGCTGGTGCACGCCACGCGCCCGGAAGCGGCGCGCATGCTGGTGGCGCAAAAATAGTTAACGACGCCGTTGTTGGTGTGCCTCACGGAGGAAATATGAAATCATACGAGCGCGCGGCGCAGGAGTTGTCATGACTGTGCTTGCCTGTCTGCTGGCCGTGGTGGCCTTGCTGTGCCTGCTGCTGGCGGCGCACCCGTTCATCACCTATCCGCAGTCGCTGGCGCTGATCCGCCGGCTGCGGCCGGCGCCGCCCGCTGCTGCTGCTGCTGCTGCTGCTGCTGCTGCGCCGACCACGCCCACCTTCGGCGTCTTTGTCTGCGCCTACAACGAGGAGGCGGTGATCGCCCAGACCCTCGAACGCCTGATCGCGCTGCGGGCGGCGGCGCCGAGCTTGGAAATCATGGTGCACGTGGACCACAGCAGCGACCGCACCGCCGAGATCGCGCGCCGCTATGCCGACCAGCTGACCTGCCTGCTGGTCGCCGGCGAGCGGCGCGGCAAGACCGAGGGCATGAACCTGCTGGTGGCGCAGTCGCGGGCCGACATCCTGCTGTTTACCGATGCCAGCGTCGCCATCGATCCGGGCGCGTTCGCCCATTTCGAGCGCCATTTCCGCGATCCGCGGGTGGGCGCGGTGTGCGGCAAGCAAGTCTTCACGCACACCGACGGCTCGGCCAGCGCCGGCGCCAACGCCGCCTACTGGCGCCTGGAAGAACGCATCAAGGCGCTGGAGAGCGAGATCGGCTCGATCATGACGCTGGACGGCTCGCTGTACGCGCTGCGCAACGGCCTGCGCACGGCGCCGCCGGCCGACATCGTCGACGACTTCTACATCCCGTTCATGATCATGCGCGACGGCTACCGCGTGATCCAGTCGCAGGAAGCCCGGTCGAGCGAGCCGTCGGTGACGGTTGACCAGGAAGAGTTCCGGCGCAAGATCCGCATCGCCTGCCAGGGCTTCAACGCGCACCGCGTGGTCTGGCCCACCATCCGCGCCATGGACGGCCTGACCCGCTATATGTATGTGTCGCACAAGCTGGTGCGCTGGTTCACCATCTACCTGCTGGCCGGCTGCCTGCTGGCCACCTACGGCGCGCTGCTGGCGGCCGGCTGGTACGCGCTGGCCGGGCTGCTGACCGCCGCCATCGTCCTGACCCTGGTGCTGGGCCTGGGACTGCGCCTCAAGCCGTTCTCGACCATCACCAACATCCTGGCCGCCTTCACCGGCGTCGGCCTCGGCGTCTGGCAGTCGATCAAGGGTCACCGTTATCAAGTGTGGGAGCCGCCGGCTTCCGCCCGTCACATCTCCGGCAACAAGGGTAAATCATGAAATGTTTATGGATCGCGCGCGAGATACCGTTCCCGGCCAAGGACGGCGACCGCATCTATGCCGGCCAGCTGGCGCGCGCCTTCGGCCAGGCGGTGGGCGGCGTCACCTATGTCGGCATCGGCGACGGCGTCGCCGAAGCGCCGCCGGCCGATGACGCCGAGGTGCGCTGGCTCAGCGTCGGCGGCGGCCGCCGCCGCATGCTGCCGGCGCTGCTCAGCCCCTTGCCGCTGGTGGCGGCGATGCACGACACGCCGGCCTTCCGCGCCCGCCTCGACGCCCTGTACGCCGAGCCATGGGACGCCATCGTGTTCGACCACTACGGCGCCGGCCCGGCCATGCAGCAGTACCTGGCCTCGCCGATCGGCCGCAGCGCCCGGCGCGCGCGCATCGCCTACGTGTCGCACAACCACGAGGAGCTGGTGCTGCGCGCGGTGGCGGCCGAGTCCGACGCCGGCCTGGTCAAGCGCCTCGGCTTCTGGCAGAACTACTGGAAAACCCGCCAGCTGGAGCGCTACCTGACGCGCCACGCCGACCTGGTGACGGCGATCACGCCGGAAGACGCCGCCAGCTTTGCCGTCACCACGCCGGGCGCCGAGATCATCGTGCTGACGCCGGGCTACAACGGCGCCGTGTGCGCCGCGCGCCAGATCAGCGACGCCACCCCGCGCCACGTGCTGATGATCGGCTCCTTCCACTGGGCCGCCAAGCAGGAAAACCTGCGCCAGTTCCTGAAGGTGGCCGACCCGCTGTTCGCCGCCCACAACATCGTGTTCGACGTGGTGGGCGGCATGCCGGAGGCGCTGCGCGCCGAGCTCGCGCCGGGGCTGAAGGCGACCCGCCTGCACGGCTTTGTCGACGATCCGGCGCCGCTGTTCGACGGCGCCCGCCTGGCGCTGGTGCCGGAAGCGATCGGCGGCGGCTTCAAGCTCAAGTTCCTCGACTACCTGTTCCGCCGCCTGCCGGTGGCGACCCTGAGCGACGCCGCCGCCGGCCTGCCGGCGCCGGTGCGCGCCGCCATGATCGAGGCCGACACGCTGGCCAGCCTGGCCGCCAGCGTGGTGGCCCATATCGACGACGCCGCCCGCCTGGACCAGCTGCAGCAGCGTGCGTTTGCCGCCGGCAGCAGCCTGTTCCAGTGGCGCGACCGCGGCGCGCAGTTGCGCGACGCGCTGCGCGCCCCCGCCACCGCCCTGACGAAAGAAGCATCGTATGGCTAATGCCGAACTGACCATCATCACGCCGTCGTACCGCAACGACTACGAACTGGCGGTCGACCTGTGCGCCAGCATGGACCGCTACCTGCAACTGCCGTTCAAGCACCTGCTGGTGGTGCCGCGCTCCGACATGGCGCTGTTCGCGCCGCTGCGCGCGGCCAACCGGGTGCTGGTGGCCAAGGAGGATTTCCTGCGCCAGTTCGGCTTCTTCAAGCTGCCGTTCCCGAAGCGCATCCGCATTCCCGGCCTGGTCGACATCCGCACCCGCGAGCAGTGGTATCGCCCCGGCATCGGCCGCGTCAGCGGCTGGCTGGTGCAGCAGATCATCAAGCTGGCGGCGCCGCAGCTGTGCGATTCCGAGTACATCATGTTCATCGACAGCGACAACGTGCTGTTCCGTCCGGTCAGCGCCGCGCAGCTGTACGGCGGCATGCCGGTCAAGCTGCCGCAAAAGCCGATGAAGCCGGACATGCACGAGCACCTGCTGTGGCACCGCAACGCGCTGGAACTGCTGGGCGTGACCGACTTCCAGGACGAGCCGCACAACTACATCGACCACCTGATCATCTGGCACCGCGACGCCGTGCTGGCGCTGCAGCAGCGCGTCGCGCAGGTGGCCGGCGGCAACTGGGTCGAGGCGCTGGCGCGCAAGAAGGCGGTGTCGGAATACATCCTGTACGGCGTGTACTGCGCCACGCTGGGCCGCGCGCGCGGCTACCACGTGTTCGGCCCGCCCGACCTGACCTGCTCGTTCTGGAGCGGCGCGCCGGAACTGCCGGCCGCCGAGGTGCTGGCGGCGGTCAAGCCCAGCCACGTCAATCTGCACATCCAGTCGACCATTCCGATGCCGCAGCAGCACCGGCGCGCGCTGCTGCGCGAGCTGGCCGCGCACCAGACCACCGCGGTCGGCGGCTGACCTCCCGAGTAACCGGATACCCCATGATACGAAATACCAAGCTGAAAAAAATCGTCGCGCTGGCGCTCTCGCTGCTGCCGACCTCCGGACTGCGCATCGCCGGCTACCGTCACCTGCTGGGCTACCAGTTCGGCCCCGGCTCGCGGCTGGGGTGGGGCGTGCTGATCGTGGTCGACCGCTTCCGCGCCGGCAACGCGGTGACGGTGCGCCGCAACACCACCTTTGTCGGCCCGATCAGCGTCGAGCTCGGCGACAAGACTTTCATCGGCCGCTTCAACAAGATCGAGTGCGGCGACAACGCCGCCGACCCGAGCCAGGCCCACATGCAGTACGCGCGCCGCTTCGTCACCGGCCGTGACAGCCTGATCAACGAATCGCATCTGTTCGACGTGCTCGGCGAAATCCGCATCGGCGACGGCAGCTGGGTGGCCGGCTTCGCCTCGCAGTTCCTGACCCACGGCGCCGGCACCATGAACCGCGACATCGCCATCGGCGACCAGTGCTTCCTCGGCTCGGCGGTGCGTTTCGCCCCCGGCGCCGGCGTCGGCAACCGGGTGGTGGTGGGCATGGGCTCGGTGGTGACCAAGCGCATCGAGCAGGACGGCGCGGTGGTCGGCGGCGTGCCCGCCAAGATCATCAAGGAGCGCCAGGACAACGACGCCTATGTGTTCGAGAAGGGCTGGTAGCCAGGAGATGGGAATGAAAAAGCAGGAAAAACACGCGCCGTCGGGCGCCTTCTGGGTACTGTTGCTGGTGCTGATGCTGATCCAGTTCACCGGCGCCTGGGCCTATCCGCCGGCCAGCGAATTCGGCGCCGAGCTGCGCACCGAGCGCACCCTGGGCGTGCCGTTCCAGTATTCGCTGTGGCTGCTGATTTTGCTGGCCATGGCCTGGCACGTCAACAAGGCCGGCTTCGCGCCGCTGTTCCGCGTGCTGCGCCTGTTCGTGCCGTTCTGGGCGATCGGCCTGCTGGCGGCCGTGTTCGGCTTCGATCCGATCAGTTCGACCCGCTCCGTGGTGCTGTGGTCGCTGATGGCGATCGGTGCCGCCCTGATCACCATCGAGTTGCCGGCCGAGCGCGTGGTGCGCGTGGTCAACCTCACCACCATCGCCCTGATGCTGGCGTCGGCGCTGCTGGCGCTGGCGCTGCCGACCTACGGCACCCATCTGAGCGGCTCGGTGCACGCCTGGCGCGGCGTGTTTGTCGGCAAAAACATGCTGGGCTGGATCGCCGCCCTGCTGGTGGTGGCCAATGTGGTGATGGTCAACCAGCAAAACTGGCGCCTCGCCGGCGGCGCGGCGCTGCTGGCGTTCATCTGCCTGGTCGGTTCCGACTCCAAGGGCGCGCTGATGGCGGCGCTGATCACGCTGGGCTATTTGTTCATGCTGACGCGGTTGCGCCGCCGCCTGACCCCGGGCTTCGCGGTGGGCGTGCTGGTGTTCCTGCTGTTGCTGACGGCGGTGATGATTTTCCTGGTGGCGCCGTTCCTGCTCGAGGCGCTCGGGCGCGACGCCACGCTGACCGGACGCACCGACGTCTGGAGCACCTACCTGGCGGCGATTGTCAAAACGCCATGGCTGGGCGAGGGGCCGGGCGCCTACACCACGCTGTCGCCGCTGACCGCGCCGCTGGCGCAGCGGCTGGCCTATCTGGGCGCGATCCTGACGCCGCACAATATCTACCTGGGCGTGATCGGCGATACCGGCTTGTTCGGCCTGATCATCTTCCTGTGCACGCTGATCTACCTGGCCACCATCCTGCCGCTGCGGCTCCGGGGGCAGGGTACGCTGATGTGCGCGGTGGTGGGATTTCTGATCCTCGCCCACGGCATGGTGGAAACCCATGAAATCCTGATTCCGGGGCCCGGCTGGTTCCTGCTGATGCTCGCTTACGGCCTGGTGCTCAAGCATGCGGTGGCGGCGCCGACGCGGCGCGCGCAGCGGCCGGCGCGCCAGCCGATGCGTGACAAGCTTGCGCCATCGTAGCTGAAAGTGCCGGGAGGAATGTCGAAGCAACATGGTTCCTCCCAGTGCGTGTTGTTTCCGTGTAGATTAATTGGTGTCCGTAGGTATATGTTGTGGTCGGGTATGGAATTGCAGGTAAAATTGAGTCCTTCGACTGACTGCTGAGTCGGTTTCCTGTCTTTCACGCCTTAACTGCCAACGCGTGGCACCCTAATATTGCCATGGAGGAATCATGATTCGCTCAACACGCCCACGTCACCTTGCCGCTCCTTTGTGGGCCCGGCTGGTGCTTTCGGCCGGCTTTGCCGCCGTCCCCGTTGTGACCAGTGCGCAGATTGCGTACACGCCGACCTATTACGCCGGCACCATCGCGCTGAACGTGCCGACCGCCGCCGCCACCACCACCTGCACCAATCTGCCGGCCACCGCGCCGACCACGCCGCTGACGCTGAAGCGCACCTTCTTTGACGGCTTCGATACGCTGGACCAGACGCAAACGCCGAACCGCCGCTGGGCGCCGAATTACGATGGCGGCTATGACACCCCCACCAGCACCTTCCTCGGTTACGACTGGGTGGTCAAGCGCTACCAGCCGACCATGAGCGAGCAGCAGATTTACGTCGACAGCCTGTACAAGGGCCTGGCGCCGACGGCGCTGGGTGTCAATCCCTTCGTGGTCGAAAACGGCACGCTGCACATTGTTGCGCAGCGCACCCCGGACAATCTGAAAAAAGTGCTGTCCGGCTTCGAGTACACCTCGGGCCTGCTGACCACGCGCCAGTCGTTCTCGCAGCGCTACGGCTATTTCGAGGCCCGCATCAAGGTGCCGAACGGCAAGCCCCTGCTGCCGGCGTTCTGGATGAAGGCCACCAACCGTTTTCTGGCGGTCGAGCTTGACGTGATGGAAGCGCCGACCCATCTGCCGGACGTGATCCAGCAGTCGGTGCACTGGAGCGGCGTCAATGGCGCCGCCGCCTCGTCCGGCTGCCGCACCACCTATCCAAAATTCTCGGAAGACTTCCACCAGTACGGCGCCCTGTGGATGCCTGACAAGATCGTGTACTACATCGACCGCCTGCCGGTCGGCCAGATCGTCACCCCGCCCGGCATGAACCAGCCGATGTTCATGCAGCTGAACCTGGCGGTGGGCGGCATCTGGACCGGCGTGGCCACGGCCAGCACGGTGATGCCGGCCGAGATGCTGGTCGACGCCGTGGCGGCCTACACGGTGGACGGTCCCAACGCGTGCGGCAAGCAGACCGACGGTACCCTGATGTGCCCGGCAAAATAACGCCGACCTGAAGCGCCGGGCCCCGCAGCCTGCCGACAACACCCTGACCGCGCCGCCGCCGTCAGGGTGTTGTTGCATGAAGGCGGCACAATTGATTCATATGGGGAAATATCTTATACTGATAAAATTGTGTAAATATAATTGTTTGATATCTGAAAGATAATTATCATCACGCCGCTCCCGCGCGCATCGCCTTCTCTCCGGCAGCTGTGCTGCCCTGTTTCAGCACCCTGTCGCAGCATCGTTGTGTTGCGATGCAGCAATGCCATTTTCGCGCGCCTGCATAAAAAAAATGTCGGGGTACGCGCTACAGTGTGGCCGTGTACAACGCGGAAATAGTGTAGTAGTATTTGGTCAATATTCTGCTGCGGTGCGTCATTCCCTGGTGCAGCATCAAACCAGACCTCGTGGTAGTCGAAGGCAATTTTTAAAAGGCGGCAAAGCATGGATATTCAAGCAGGCGCGGGCGGTGCACGGCAACTCACTGGCCTGGCGGTAGGCTTGTGCACCTACAAGCGGCGCGTCTCGCTTGAGCGCACGCTGCAGCATGTCGCGATCGCCGCCCAGCACGTCGACAGCGCGCCGGTGGTGATCGTGGTCGACAACGACGGCGACGATCCGGCGGTCGAGCAGTCGGTGCGCGCGTTCGGCCAGCAGTCCGGCCTGCAGGTGTGCTACCGGGTCGAGCGCACGCCCGGCATCTCGGCCGCGCGCAACGCCATCTTCGACGAAGCCGACCGGCTCGGCGTGCGCCACATGGCGATGCTGGACGACGACGAATGGCCGTCGCCGCAGTGGCTGGCGGAACTGCTGAAGAGCGCCCGCGAGCAGCAGGCGGTGGTGGTCGGCGGCCCGGTGCGGCCGGTGTTCCCCGACAGCGCCGCCCGCCTGCGCAAGTACAGCCGCTATTGGTCGGTGGACCGCCAGCTGCTGCACGGCAAACCATTTGTGTTCTGCACCTGCAATTTCCTGATCGACATGCAGGCCATCCGCGAGACGCCGCGGCCGCTGTTTGACGCCGAGTTCGGCCTGTCCGGCGGCGGCGACACCGTGTTCTTCCGCGGCCTGTTCTTTGCCGGCCACCCGATGGCCTGGTCCGAGGCGGCCTGGATCAACGAGGAGGTGCCGACCTCGCGCGCCTCGTTCAAATGGATGCGCCAGCGCCGCTACCGCACCGGCAACCACGCGGTGCGCTGGGAAAGCATCGGCGGCGGCGGCCTGCGCTCGTTTGCCAAGACGCTGGGACTCAGCGTGCGCCTGCCGCTGTATCCGCTGTTCCGCCGCGAGCCGGAGTCGCCGCTGGTCGGCTGGCTGCTCGAATGGGACAAGCTGCGCGGCCGCTGGACCGGCCACTTCGGCGGCGTGTTCGTCGAGTATGCGCGGCCGGTCGCGCCGGGCGAGAAAGTGTGCCGATGAGCGACGCGTTGCCGCAGACCGCACTGCGCGGGCGGTGGCGGGCGCAGCTGGCGATGCTGGAGCAGCGCTTCAAGCTGCTGACCTTTGTCAACACCATGGTGCCGACGATGGCGGCGCTGGGCTTGCAGTTCGTGACCTTCGCGATCACCGCGCGCGGCCTCGGCGTCGAGCAGTTCGGCCGCTACACCGGCCTGCTGGCGATTGTCGGCGTCGGCGTCGAGCTCGTCGGGCTCGGCGGCGCCGACCTGCTGGTGCGCGCGGTGGCGCGCGACCGCACGCGCTTTCGCGGCTACTACGGCAACATGCTGATGCTGATCGGCCTGACGCTGCCGCTGGTGGTGGCGCTGGGCGTGGCGGTGGCCACCGGCGCCATGCACAGCACCGTGGCGGTGACGCTGATCGTCGCCGCGCTGGCGGCGGAAATCGGCGTGGCGCGCATGTCGGCCTCGCTGGAACTGGTGATGGTGGCGCACGGGCACAACGCCCGCGCCGGCGTGGTGCGCATGACCACCGTGCTGGTGCGGCTGGTGCTGGCGCTGGGGTTTTTCGTCGGCCTCGGCTACAGCGACCTGGACCAGTGGATCTGGGTGGTGTTCGCGCAGGCGGTGGTGATGATGGGCTGTTACGCCTGGCTCGGCGCCCGGCAGTACGGCCGGCCGCTGTGGCAGGTGGTGCGCAGCGAGCTGTACACGGGCAGCATGTTCTGCGTGACGCAGACGGCGCGCTCGGCGCAGAGCAATCTGGACCGGATGGTGCTGTCGCGCTACGCCGACGACACGGTGCTGGGCCTGTACGGGGCGGCGTCGCGCTTCCTGCAGCTGGGCATGTTCCCGGTGCAGGTCATCACCCGCATCATCTATCCCAAGTATTTTGTCCACGGCGCCGACGGCATTGCCGCCAGCCGCCGCTACGCCTTGCGCATGACGCCGCTGTTGCTGGCCACCGGCGTCGCCTCCGGCCTGCTGGTGGCGGCCGCCGCGCTGCTGGCGCCGCACGTGCTGGGACGCGCCTACGACGGCACGGTGCAGATCACCGTCGCGCTGGCGCTGTCGCTGCCGCTGGTGGCGGTCCAGTATCCGGCCGCCGACGCGCTGACCGGCGCCGGCCGCCAGGGCCTGCGGGCGCTGATCTACACGCTGGCGTCGATCGGTTTCGGCTTTGTCCTGCTGGCCGGGACGCGCTGGGGCGGCGTCAATGGCTTGATCCTTGCTTATCTGCTCGGTCACCTGGGGCTGGCGCTGGTGCTGTGGAGCGCCGCCTTCCTGTGCCGGGATGCGCCGGGAGCGCAGCCAACATAACCACGCGGCGGCTGCCGGCCGCCGCTCTTTGAATTAGTGATCTCTGGGGAAACGCATGAAAATTACGGTAATCGGTACGGGCTATGTGGGCCTGGTCAGCGGGACGTGTCTGGCGGAAATGGGGAACGATGTGCTGTGCCTCGACCTCGACGCCAGGAAGATCGCCATCCTGCAGGACGGCGAAATCCCGATCCACGAACCGGGCCTGCTGGAGATGGTCCGCCGCAACGTGGCCGCCGGCCGCCTGCGCTTCACCACCAGCATCGAGGACAGCGTCGCCTTCGGCCAGCTGCAGTTCATCGCGGTCGGCACCCCGCCCGATGAAGACGGCTCGGCCGACCTGCAGTACGTGCTGGCCGCCGCCCGCAACATCGGCAAGCACATGACCGACTACAAGGTGGTGATCGACAAGTCGACGGTGCCGGTCGGCACCGGCGACCGCGTCAAGGCGGCGCTGGCCGACGAGCTGGCCAAGCGCGGCCTCGACACGCCGTTCTCGGTGGTGTCGAACCCGGAATTCCTCAAGGAGGGCGCGGCGGTGGAGGACTTCATGCGGCCGGACCGCGTGGTGATCGGCGCCGAGGACGAGCGCGGCATCGCCATGATGCGCGAGCTGTACGCGCCGTTCATCCGCAACCACGACCGCGTGATCGTCATGGACGTGCGCTCGGCCGAACTGACCAAGTACGCCGCCAACGCCATGCTGGCCACCCGCATCTCGTTCATGAACGAGCTGGCCAACCTGGCCGACGTGATGGGCGCCGACATCGAACAGGTCCGGGTCGGCATCGGCTCCGACCCGCGCATCGGCTTCCACTTCCTGTACCCGGGCTGCGGCTACGGCGGCTCCTGCTTCCCGAAGGACGTGCAGGCGCTGATCCGCACCGCCGAGGAAAACGGCCGCCAGCTGAAGGTGCTGCAGTCGGTGGAGGACGCCAACGAGGCGCAGAAACACCTGCTGCTGGAAAAAATCGACGGCCGCCTCGGCAAGGACCTGGCCGGCAAGCATTTCGCGCTGTGGGGCCTGGCCTTCAAGCCGAACACCGACGACATGCGCGCCGCCTCCAGCCGCGTGGTGATCCAGGGCCTGCTGGAACGCGGCGCCACCGTCACCGCCTACGATCCGGTGGCGATGAACGAGTCGCGCCGCATCTTCGGCGACGAGACCCGCTTGCGCTACGCCGACGCGCCGATGGCGGCGCTGCAGGACGCCGACGCGCTGGTGATCGTCACCGAGTGGAAGGAGTTCCGCGTGCCGAACTTCGGCGCCATCAAGGCGGCGCTGAAGCTGCCGCTGATCTTCGACGGCCGCAATCTGTACCCGCCGCAGCAGGTGCGCGACAACGGTCTCGAATATTTCGCGATCGGCCGCCGTTGAACGGGACGCCGACGTGAGCGCAGAATTTGACCTGGTGGTCGGCATCCCGACCTTCCGCCGGCCGCAGCTGCTGGCGGCGCTGCTCGACAGCCTGCTGCCGGAGCTGCAGGGCCGGCGCGCGCTGGTGATCGTGGCCGACAACGACTGCGGCGCCGAGGCGCCGGCGGTGGTGGCGCAGTTCCGCCAGCGCTGGCCCGACAGCGTCTGCATCCCGGTGGCGGCGCGCGGCGTGGCGCAGGTGCGCAACGCGCTGGTCGGCGAGGCGCTGGCGCGCGCGCCGCACTGGCAATGGCTGCTGATGATGGACGACGACGGCCTGGTGACGCCCGGCTGGCTGCAGCACCTGCTCGACACCGGCGCCGCCTACGACAGCCACCTGGTCGGCGGCCCGGTCGACGGCGTGCTGCCGCCCGGCGCCAGCGTGTTTGCGCAGAACAGTATTTTCGCGGCGCGCCGGCGCTGGCCCACCGGGCTGGTGCCGTCGCTGAACACCACGCAGAACCTGGCGATTTCGCGCCGCGTCGAGCAGCTGTTCGCGCCGCCGTTTTTCCGCAACGAGTACGGCGCCTCGGGCGGCGAGGATTACGACTTTTTCCGCCGCGTGGCGCACGCCGGCGGGCGCATCGCCTGGAGCGACGAGGCGCTGGTGCTGGAGCCGGCGCCGCCGGAGCGCCTGACCACGCGCAGCCTGCTGCACCGCTACGCCACCACCGGCAGCTACATGCTGGCGATCGACAGTTTTTACGATGGCCGCGGCTACACCGCGCTGCTGGCCTTCAAGGGCGTGTGCGGCGCGCTGGTGCGCATGGCGCTGGCCGCGGTGACGCTGCGCCGCGTCAAGGCGGCGCGCGAAGTATTGACCCTGGCGCATTATTGCGGTCGCGTGGCCGGCCTGTTCGGCGTGCGCACCAACCGCTACGTGGCGCCCGCCAAGAAATAAGCGACAAGCAGTACCGGAGGCCGTGGTTCGGTCATATTGATGAGCAAACGGGAACAGCTTCCCCAACTATTGAGGTGTCTAGAATGAAAGCAATGATTCTTGCGGCTGGTAAGGGTACCCGGGTCCGTCCGTTGACCTATGATTTGCCGAAACCGATGATCCCCATCCTCGGCAAGCCGGTGATGGCCTACATCATCGAGCACCTGGAAAAATACGGCGTCAAGGAGATCATGGTCAACGTCTCCTACCTGCACGAAAAGATCGAGGAATACTTCGGCGAGGGCCACCAGTACGACGTGCAGATCGGCTACTCGTTCGAAGGCTACACCACCGACAGCGGCGAAGTGGTGCCGCAGCCGATCGGCTCGGCCGGCGGCATGAAGAAGATCCAGGAATTCGGCGGCTTCTTCGACGACACCACCATCGTGCTGTGCGGCGACGCCGTGATCAACCTGGACATCAAGTCGGCGCTGTTCGAGCACCGCCGCAAGGGCGCCAAGGCGTCCATCATCTGCCGCGAAGTGCCGCGCGACAAGGTGTCCAGCTACGGCGTGGTGGTCAGCGACAAGGAGGGCCGCATCACCGCCTTCCAGGAAAAACCGAAAGTGGAAGAGGCGCTGTCGAACTTCGTGTCGACCGGCATCTACATCTTCGAGCCGGAGATCCTCGACCTGATCCCGAGCGGCACGGTGTTCGACATCGGCTCCGACCTGTTCCCGATGCTGGTGGAGAAAGGCATTCCGTTCTATGCGCAGAACCGCAGCTTCAGCTGGATCGACATCGGCAGCGTCAAGGATTACTGGGAAGTGTCGCAAAGCGTGATGATGGGCGAGGTGGCCCACATGGACGTGCCCGGCATCCAGCTGGCCGACGGCATCTGGTCCGGCCTGAACACCAGCATCGACTGGGAGGGCACCACCATCGAAGGCCCGGTCTACATCGGCTCCGGCTGCAAGATCGAGGCCGGCAGCACCATCATCGGCCCGACCTGGATCGGCCACGGCAGCCATATCTGCCAGGGCGCCACCGTGGTGCGCAGCGTGCTGTTCGAGTACACCCGCGTGTTACATAATGTAAGCTTGGAGGAAATGATCGTCTTCAAAGATTACAGTGTCAACCGCGCCGGCGAGATGCGCCACGTGTCGGAGTACGCCGAGGGCGAGTGGAGCAACGCGCGCGACCGCCGCACCAAGCGCCGCACGGCGGCGGAACAAGAACCGGCTGCGGTCAACGCAGCATAAAAGAATAAAGGTAGTCAGCATGAAAATTTATCCCGTGATCCTGTCCGGCGGCGCCGGCACCCGCCTGTGGCCGCTGTCGCGCGCGGTCCTGCCCAAGCAGTTGCTGCCGCTGGTGTCGGACCAGACCATGCTGCAGGAAACCGCGCTGCGCGTGGCCGGCTGGCCCGGCGTGCAGGCGCCGCTGATCGTCTGCGGCAACGAGCACCGCTTCCTGGTGGCCGAACAGATGCGCGAGATCGGCCACAAGCCGCTGGGGATTTTGCTTGAATCGGTGGGCCGCAACACGGCGCCGGCGGTGGCCGCCGCCGCCCACTTCCTGGCCGCGCAGGACCCGGAGGCGGTGATGCTGGTGCTGCCGGCCGACCACGTGATCGGCGACGTCGCGGCGTTCCAGGCCGCCGTGCTGCGCGCCTTGCCGCAAGTGGCGCAGGGCGCCTTGGCCACCTTCGGCATCGTGCCGACCGCGCCGGAGACCGGCTACGGCTACATCCGCCGCGGCGCCGCGGCCGGCGCCACCGACGGCCTGTACCAGGTGGCCAGCTTTGTCGAGAAGCCGGACGCCGAGACCGCCAAGGGCTTTGTCGCCTCCGGCGATTACTTCTGGAACAGCGGCATGTTCCTGTTCAGCGCCGCCAACTACCTGCGCGAGCTCAAGGAGTTCCAGCCGGCCATGGCCGGCGCGGTCGACGCCGCGTTCACCAAGGCCTACCGCGACCTGGATTTCTGCCGCCTCGACGAAACCGAATTCGCCGCCTGCCCGTCCGATTCGATCGACTACGCGGTGATGGAAAAGACCCGCCACGCGGTGGTGGTGCCGGCCGACATCGGCTGGAGCGACGTCGGTTCGTGGTCGGCGCTGCACGACGTGCTGCCGGCCGACGCCAACGGCAACGTCACCCGCGGCGACGTCTACCTGGACGGCGTGCAGAACTCGCTGGTGCGCGCCGAGGGCCGCATCGTGGCGCTGATCGGCGTGTCCGACGTGGTGGTGGTGGAAACCGCCGACGCCGTGCTGGTGGCGCGCAAGGACCAGGTGCAGCGCG
This sequence comes from Duganella alba, assembly GCF_009674495.1. Classification (GTDB taxonomy): domain Bacteria; phylum Pseudomonadota; class Gammaproteobacteria; order Burkholderiales; family Burkholderiaceae_D; genus Rugamonas; species Rugamonas alba. The sequence goes on from NZ_WKJN01000030.1 coordinate 18,838, forward strand.
TCAAGCAGGTGGTCGAACACCTGAAGGCCAGCGACCGCACCGAGCATATGTACCACACCAAGGTCTACCGTCCGTGGGGCAGCTACGAGGGCATCGACCTCGGCGAGCGCTACCAGGTCAAGCGCATCACCGTCAATCCGGGCGGCAAGCTGTCGCTGCAGATGCACCACCACCGCGCCGAGCACTGGGTGGTGGTCAGCGGCACCGCCAGCGTCACCTGCGGCGACAAGGTCACGCTGCTGACCGAGAACGAATCGGTGTACATCCCGATCGGCACCACCCACCGCCTGGAAAATCCGGGCAAGCTGCCGCTGCACCTGATCGAAGTCCAGTCCGGCAGTTATCTGGGCGAAGACGACATCGTGCGTTTCGAGGATGTCTACTCGCGCGCCTGACCGCCGGGCAGTCTTGCGCGCTGGCGGCGGCCGCCGCCAGCGCGGCGCCGCCGCGCTGATTCTGCTGCTGGTGCTGATCCTGGGCGCCGCCGCCGGCATGATGAGCGCCTACGGCGGCAGCGGCAAGGCCGAGCGCGAGCGCCAGGCCGAACAGACGCTGGCGCAGGCGCAACAGGCGCTGCTGGGCTTTGCCATCCTGCATGGACGCCTGCCGCGTCCGGCACTGTCGGCCACCGACGGGCGGGAGCGGGCGACCGCCTGCGACAGCGAACAGGCGTGCACCGGCTACCTGCCGTGGGCCACGCTGAGCCTGGCGCCCACGACGGCGCGCGGCCTGCCGCTGCGCTATAGCGTGACGCCGGCCTTCGCCGCGCCGCAGACGCTGCCATCGGCGGCGGTGGCCACCAAAACCATTTCCCGACGCGACGCCGCGCGGCTGGTCTATCGCTACGGCGACAGCCAGTGCGGCCCGACCACCCAATGCCTGCCGGCGGTGCTGATTGCGCCCGGCAAGGCGATGGCCGCGGCCGGCAGCGAGGCGGGCGACCAGGCCGCCAATGCGCGCGGCAGCGTGCATTTCATCCAGCGTCCGCTGACCGAGGATGAGCGGATCGCCGGCGGCGCCTTCGACGATATCCTGGCCTGGGTGTCGTATAGCGAGCTGCGGACCCGCATGGTGCTGGCCGGCAGCTGGCAATAAACAACACTCTCTGGTGCGATGCAGCACTTAGGTGCGCACGCTAACACAACACTGTTGTAGCACCGACACATCAATGATAATATTTCGTCATGACTGTTGTCGAAATTTTATGTAAAAGCGCGGTTTTCTTGCTCTAGTCTGGTGCAAAAGCGCTTTTCCGCCGCGACAATTTCATAGGGCGGGATTAGTTGCTATACAGAAAATGAAAATTACATTCTAGCTAACAAAAGTTCTGCTAGCGTGATATGATTCATCTGTCGCAAGTTTTCCTACAAACGTATTCCGTAGCATCCATATCCATCTAAAGGATTTTCCATGAAGATCAAGTCGATTATCGCCGCCGCAGCCCTGATGACTGTCAGCTCCGCGTTTGCCGCTACCACCAACATCACCCTGGTTCAAGACCCGCTGAAATCGACCGATTACACCGGCTATTTCGGTCTGAGCCATACCGGTGCCTTCACCGACACGTTCACCTTCTCGCCGTCGCTGAACAGCTCGCTGGTGTCGGCCGTGTTGAGCTCGATCGGTTTCACCAAAAGCACCAACCTCGACTTCACTTCGGTCAAGATCAACGGCATCGCGCTGGACATCGTGAATGGCGCCGTCGATACCGCGACCACGCCTTCGCTGCTGGCCCTGCACGGTCCTCTGACCCTGGTCGTCAGCGGTCAAGCGCATGACCTGAACCCAGGTTCGTTCAACGCCAGCTACTCGGGCACGATCAACGTGACCGCTGTTCCTGAGCCGGAAACCTTCGCCATGCTGGGCGCCGGCCTGGCCCTGGTCGGTTTCGCCGCCCGTCGCCGCAAAGCCGCCAACCAGGCTTGATGCCTGGGCGCCGCGCTGTGCGGCGTTGCAAAAAAAATCGCGCTCCGGCGCGATTTTTTTTTGCCTATAAGCATGGTTCGGCGGTTTTCAGGCCCGATCTGTCGCCACTTAGCGACACCTCTATAATTTCTTTAAGTTTGTCAAAAATTCCAGTTGGAAATGTTAATTAACAATTTTATTTCCTATTGGAATTAGCTCGACGCAGCACCACTCCCCACTATCATAATGGCTGGAAAATTTGTTAAATCGGCTCCGGCTGACCCCGGTTCCGTTACAAATTAAACAGGCATTCTTGCCCGCGAAAAGTTATTATTTTTTTACGAAATCAAATTCGTATCCCGGATCCCTTGTCCGGGTTGACCTTAGGAGGCGAGTATGAAAAAAATGATGCAAGCGGTAGCGGTTTCTGCGGCACTGATGTTTGCGATGGCAAACGCATCTGCCATCACCACCGTCACGCTGACGGGGGGCAACGGTCAGTTTACCGGCACGTTTGGTATGATCCACAGCACCGGTGGTTTTACCGATGAGTACGAGATTTTGCCGACTTTCCCGAGCACCTTGGTGTCGTCGATCTTGAGCACCATCGGTTTCCAGGCGGGCCAGGAAATCTCCTTCAGCAAGGTGTTGCTGAACGGTGTGGAACTGCAGCTGGTGAACAACAATCCGGGCCTGCTGGCCTTCACGCCGGCGGACTTCCCGTTGAACGGTCCGATCACGCTGACCGTCATCGGCACCTCGGGCAGCAACGCGTCCTACTCGGGCACGATGAACCTGACGGTGGTGCCGGAACCGGAAGGGTACGCGCTGATGCTGGCCGGGCTGGGCGTGGTGGGTTATATCGGCCGGCGCAAACGCAGGCAAGCCGAAGCTGCCTGAGGCCAGGTGGCGGCAACTGAGCCAAAGCGCCGATCCGTTCGGCGCTTTTCACTTTATAATCGGCCATCGTTCCCCATTACAAGGCCTGCTTTGCGCACCATCTCCCTCCCGTTTGCCATCGCCTTGCTGCTGGCCGCCAAGGTCGCGGCCGCCGCCGCGCTGGCGCCGTCCCAACTGGGCCTGGTCGTCAACGACGATGAACCCAACAGCGTCGCCATAGCGGAACTGTACCGCGTGGCGCACCAGATCCCGTCCGCCAATATCGCCCATGTGCGCATCGCCAACAAACCGCGCAAGCTGAGCGTCGCCGCGTTTGAGGAATTGAAGAAGGAGATCGACCGCCAGCTGCCGGCCCAGGTGCGCGCCACGTTGATGGTGTGGACCGCGCCGTATGCGGTCGAGTGCAACTCCATCACGGCGGCCTACACCAACGGCTTCGACGCCGAGCTGTGCCAGAAGCCCTGCGGCCCCGGCAAGGAGAGTCCGTTCTTCGACAAGAATCTGCCGCCGGCCAGTCCGCCGCCCGCCGCCGGCCGCCTCAGCATGCTGCTGCCGACCGAGTCGGTCGAGCAGGCCAGGGCGCTGATCGGGCGCGGCGCGACCCGCTTCATGACGCCGCCGGCCGCCACCGCCTACTATCTGGTGACCAGCGAGAGTGCGCGCAATTCGCGGGCCCAGTTCTTCCCGCCGAGCGGCAAGGTGTCGGCCAGGAACTTGACCATCCGCCAGATGAAGGCGGACGTGCTGGACGGCGCGCAGGACGTGATGATCTACCAGACCGGCATGGCGCGCGTGGCCAAGCTCGACACGCTGCATTTCCTGCCCGGCGCGCTGGCCGACCACCTGACCTCGACCGGCGGCGACCTGCTGGGCGACTACCAGATGAGCAGCCTGCAGTGGCTGGCGGCCGGCGCCACCGCCAGCTATGGCGCGGTCAGCGAGCCCTGCAACTACTGGCAGAAATTCCCCAACCCGATCCTGCTGCTGAAGAACTATGTCGGCGGCAGCACCGCCATCGAGGCCTACTGGAGCAGCGTGGCGTGGCCGGGGCAGGGCGTGTTCATCGGCGATCCGCTGGCGGCCCCGTACAAGCGCGGCGACTGATCAGCGCGCGATGCGTTTGAAATCGCGCACGCGAAAGCCCATCGCCAGCAGCGCGGCGAAGTAGACGCCGGCGCAGGCGCCGATCAGCAGCAGCAGGGCGCCCAGGCGCAGGAAGGCGTGGTGCTGCAGGCCCAGCCAGTCAATCTGCCGCGCCCCGAGCCATGCCGCGCCGCCCATCAGCGCGCAGGCCAGCAGCAGCTTCACGCAGAACGACGGCCAGCCCGGCAGCGGCTGGTAAATCGCGCGCTTGCGCAGGCCGATGTACAGCAGCGCCGCGTTCAGGCAGGCGCCCAGGCCGATCGACAGCGCCAGGCCGGCCACCTGCAGATACGGCACGAACAGCAGGTTCATCAGCTGCGTCGCCGCCAGCACCACCATCGCAATCCGCACCGGCGTGCGGATGTTCTGCTGGGCGTAGAACGCCGGCGCCAGCGTCTTGACCAGGATGATGCCCAGCAGGCCGGCGCAGTAGGCGATCAGCGGGCGCGCCGAGGCCGCGGCGTCGGCGTCGGTGAAGGCGCCGTAGTGGAACAGGGTGGCGATCATCGGCTTGGCCAGCACCGCCATGCCCACCGCCGCCGGCAGCGCCAGCAGGAAGGTCAGGCGCAGCCCCCAGTCCAGCAGGCCGGAATACTCGGCCTGGTCGTCATCGGCCTGCGCCTTCGACAGGCTGGGCAGCAAAATCGTGCCCAGCGCCACGCCCAGCAGGGCGGTCGGGAATTCCATCAGCCGGTCGGCATACGACAGCCACGAAATGCTGCCCTCCACCAGGCGCGAGGCGATGCTGGTGTTGATCATCAGGCTGATCTGCGCGGCCGAGACGGCGAACACCGCCGGCCCCATCTTCTTCAGCACGCGGCGCACGCCGGGATCGCCCATGCCGGCCAGCGGATTCCACGACAGCGTGGGCAGCATGCCGATCTTGATCAGCGCCGGAATCTGGATCGCCACTTGCAGCACGCCGCCGACAAACACGGCAATGGCCATCGCATAGATCGGCTTGTCCAGATGTTGTTGCAGGAACAGCGACGCCAGGATCGAGGCGATGTTCAGCAGCACCGGCGTGAAGGCCGGGATCTTGAACTCGCGCCATGTGTTGAGCACGCCGCCGGCCAGCGCCACGAAGGCCATGAACGCGATGTAGGGGAACATCAGGCGCGTCATCCACACGGCCGCGTCGAACTCTTCCAGCCCGCTGGCAATCAGGTAGATGAACAGCGGCGAGGCTATAATGCCGATGCCGGTCACCAGCAGCGTGGCCCACACCAGCGTGTTGGCCACGTGGTCGGTCAGCCGTTTGCTGGCGTCGTGGCCCTGCTTGTTCTTGTATTCCGCCAGGATCGGCACGAAGGCCTGCGAGAACGCGCCCTCGGCAAACAGGCGGCGCAACAGGTTGGGAATGCGGAACGCGACGATGTAGGCATCGGTCATGCCGCCGGCGCCAAAGGCCCGGGCTATCAGGGTTTCACGCAGGAGGCCGGTGATCCGGGACAGCATCGTCATGCTGGAGATGGCGGAGAGTGTCTTAAGCAAGTTCATGGGACGTGATTATAGTTGCTCCTGCCGAAAAATATCGCTATAATCACAGGCTGTACAAAATTCTGTTGCGCAGACATTAATGTTTGGCAGGCAGTAGTTTGACTCACACGGTTCGCTCTGATGGCAACCTTGGACGCACCTGTTTGCCAAACATTAACGTTTGCAAACGCATCATTTACCTGTTTAGGAAATTTCATGGCAAATACCGCACAAGCGCGCAAACGCGCTCGTCAAGCAGTTAAGCAAAACGCTCATAACTCGGCTCAACGTTCGACCCTGCGTACCGCTATCAAAGCTGTGCGTAAGGCGATCCAGGCTGGCGACAAAGCCGCTGCGACCACCATCTTCCAATCGTCGGTTTCGACCATCGACAGCATTGCTGACAAGAAGATCATCCACAAAAACAAGGCAGCTCGTCACAAGAGCCGTCTGGCCGCTGCGCTGAAAGCACTGGCAGCTTAATTCCCCTCGCCGGGAAGCAAAGCAAAAACCCGCGCTGGCTTGCCAGTGCGGGTTTTGTCGTTTGTACGCCAGGCGTAGCCACCCCCAGGCGACACAGGGGTCTGACCCCGGACGGGGTCAGACCCCGCGACTGAGCGCCGTGCGGGGTAGGACTTCAGCGCGCCAGATCCTTCGGCGCCACCTCCATCCACTCGCCCGGCATTAGCGGATGCGTGGCCAGCGACATGCCGCCGATGGCGCTGCGCACCAGGCGCAGGGTCGGCAGGCCCACGGCCGCCGTCATGCGCCGCACCTGGCGGTTCTTGCCTTCCTGAAGCGTGATCGCCAGCCAGCTGGTCGGCTGCCCGGCGCGCTGGCGGATCGGCGGATTGCGCGGCCACAGCCACTCCGGCTCGGCGATGCGCGCGGCCTTGCACGGCTGCGTCACGAAGTCGCCGAGGTCGATCGGCGCCTGCAGCCTGGCCAGCGCGGCGGCGTCCGCGATCCCCTCCACCTGCACCAGGTACACCTTGGCCTCCTTGTGGTCCGGGTGGGCGATGGCGTGCTGCAGCTTGCCGTCGTCGGTCAGCAGCATCAGGCCCTCGCTGTCGTAGTCGAGCCGGCCGGCCGGGTAGATGTTGGGAATGCTCAGGTGGTCGGCCAGCGTGGCCTTGCCGTCCTGCGCCGAAAACTGGCACAGCACCTGGAATGGTTTGTTAAAAAGAATCAGGGACATTATCGAAAACTGAAATTGGTGTAGGCTTGAAAACCATGGCGCCTCGCTACATACTCATGCATAATGTGAAACAAGCGTCTTATATCTTATAGAAGACTAGCAGTATCCCCCACGGAGAACCACGATGTATCAACATATCCAAGTACCGGCGGACGGCCAAAAAATTACCGTCAACGCGGATTTTTCCCTGAATGTACCAGATAACCCGATCATTCCCTACATCGTGGGTGACGGCACCGGCCGCGACATCACGCCGGTGATGCTGAAAGTGGTGGACGCGGCCGTGGCCAAGTCCTATGGCGGCGCGCGCCAGATCAAGTGGATGGAGATCTACGGCGGCGAAAAAGCCACCCAGGTCTACGGTCCCGACGTGTGGCTGCCGGAAGAGACGCTGACCGCGGTGCGCGAGTACCTGGTGTCGATCAAGGGCCCGCTGACCACCCCGGTCGGCGGCGGCATCCGTTCGCTCAACGTGGCGCTGCGCCAGCAGCTCGACCTGTACGTCTGCCTGCGCCCGGTGCGCTACTTCCCCGGCGTGCCGTCGCCGCTCAAGGAGCCGGAAAAGACCAATATGGTGATCTTCCGCGAAAACTCGGAAGACATCTACGCCGGCATCGAATTCGCGCAGGGCACGGAAGGGGCCAAGCGCCTGATCGACTTCCTGGTCAAGGAAATGGGCGTCAACAAGATCCGCTTCCCGGAAACCTCCGGCCTGGGCATCAAGCCGGTGTCGGTCGAGGGCACCGAGCGCCTGATGCGCAAGGCGATCCAGTACGCCATCGACAACGACAAGCCGTCGGTGACCATCGTCCACAAGGGCAACATCATGAAGTACACCGAGGGCGGCTTCCGCGACTGGGCGTATGCGCTGGCGCAAAAGGAATTCGGCGCCGAGCTGATCGATGGCGGCCCCTGGTGCAAGTTCAAGAATCCGAAGACCGGGCGCGACATCACCATCAAGGATTCGATCGCCGACGCCTTCCTGCAACAGATCCTGCTGCGTCCGGTCGAGTACAGCGTCATCGCCACGCTCAACCTGAACGGCGACTATGTCTCCGACGCGCTGGCCGCGCAGGTGGGCGGCATCGGCATCGCGCCGGGCGGCAATATGTCGGACTCGGTGGCGATGTTTGAAGCCACCCACGGCACCGCGCCGAAATACGCCGGCAAGGATTACGTCAATCCGGGCTCGCTGATCCTGTCGGCCGAGATGATGCTGCGCCACATGGGCTGGACCGAGGCGGCCGACCTGATCCTCAAGGCCATGGGCCAGGCCATCGCCTCCAAGCACGTCACCTACGACTTCGCGCGCCAGATGGAGAGCGCGGTGCAGGTGTCCTGCTCCGGTTTCGGCGAGGTCATGATCGAGCAGATGTAGGGTGGTTGGTTGTGGGCGCTGAACAACAGCGCCGGACGAAAAAAAACCTCGCAGCGCGAGGTTTTTCACATCTGCGGCTTAAAAAATTAAGCGGACTGGATGTTGGAAGCTTGCTTGCCTTTAGGGCCTTGCGTGACTTCGAACTGGACTTTTTGACCTTCTTTGAGGGTCTTAAAACCGTTCATGTTGATTGCGGAGAAGTGAGCGAACAAATCTTCACCGCCGTCATCAGGAGTGATGAAGCCAAAGCCTTTGGAATCATTGAACCACTTAACAGTACCTGTTGCCATAAAAAGAACTTTCAAAATTAAAACGGATCACACGAGCCATAAAAGCAAGAAGCTTCCTGCCCCTCTCCTCACGCCCACTTCTTATCAACATGTACATTTCTGTACGGAGCCGATAAACGCATTGTTAGCGGACCAAATTTGAAAGTCAAGCAGATTTGTATGCATTTTGCTACTTTTCCCACGATGGGTGAATTTGCAACTCTTGATTTTGCGGAATAGGGCGCCATCTGCGTCAAGTTCAGAAAACGCGTAAGATGGAAAACAATTGGATATGTGCAGCGAAATGCACATTGCATCAACCCCGAAAGCATTAGAATATAAGCGTATGGCAACCAAGCATGACACCGATACCGTCCTGGAAAGGCAAGCGCTGAAACCGCCACCCCTGTATCAAGTGGCGTTGCTGAATGACGACTACACCCCGATGGAATTCGTGGTCGCCGTGATCCAGGAGTATTTCAATAAAGACCGTGAAACAGCCACGCAAATAATGCTCAGTGTTCACCGCTATGGCAAAGGAGTGTGCGGCGTGTTCTCAAAAGATATAGCCTGTACCAAAGTGGAGTTCGTTTTAACGCATGCGCGCAAGGCAGGCCACCCCCTGCAGTGCGTGATGGAGGAAGTATGATTGCGCAGGAATTGGAAGTAAGTTTGCACATGGCGTTTGTCGAAGCCCGACAGGCGCGCCACGAATTCATCACGGTGGAGCACTTGCTGCTGGCCTTGCTTGACAACCCTTCGGCTGCCGAAGTGTTGCGTGCATGCGCCGTCAACATTGAAGATCTGCGCAAAACCCTGACCAATTTTATTGGTGATAACACCCCGACCGTGCCTGGCACGGGTGAGGTCGATACCCAGCCGACGCTCGGTTTCCAGCGCGTGATCCAGCGCGCCATCATGCATGTCCAGTCGGCCTCGAATGGCAAGAAGGAAGTCACCGGCGCCAACGTGCTGGTGGCCATCTTCGGCGAAAAAGACTCGCACGCGGTGTACTACCTGCACCAGCAGGGCGTGACCCGTCTCGACGTGGTCAACTTCATTTCGCACGGCGTGCGCAAGGACCAGCAGACCGACACCGCCAAGGCGTCGGAAGGCGTGGAAGAGGGCGCACCGGGCGGCGAAGGCCAGACCAAGGAAAGCCCGCTCGACCAGTTCACCCAGAACCTCAACAAGTCGGCCGCCGACGGCAAGATCGATCCGCTGATCGGCCGCGAGGACGAGGTCGACCGCGTGATCCAGATCCTGTGCCGCCGCCGCAAGAACAATCCGCTGCTGGTGGGCGAAGCCGGCGTCGGCAAGACCGCCATCGCCGAAGGCCTGGCCTACCGCATCACGCAAGGCGACGTGCCGGAAATCCTGCAGAATGCCGTGGTGTATTCGCTGGACATGGGCGCGCTGCTGGCCGGCACCAAGTACCGCGGCGACTTCGAACAGCGCCTCAAGGCCGTCCTCAAGCAATTGAAGGACAACCCGAACGGCATCCTGTTCATCGACGAGATCCACACCATCATCGGCGCCGGCTCGGCCTCGGGCGGCACGCTGGACGCGTCCAACCTGCTCAAGCCAGCGTTGGCCAACGGCCAGCTGAAGTGCGTCGGCGCGACCACCTACACCGAATTCCGTGGCGTGTTCGAGAAGGACCACGCGTTGAGCCGCCGCTTCCAGAAAGTGGACGTCAATGAACCGACCGTCGAGCAGACCGTGCAGATCCTGCGCGGCCTGAAGTCGCGCTTCGAAGAGCACCACGGCGTGAAATACTCGTCGTCGGCGCTGTCGACCGCGGCCGAACTGGCGGCGCGCTTCATCAACGACCGCCACCTGCCGGACAAGGCCATCGACGTCATCGACGAAGCCGGTGCGGCGCAACGCATCCTGCCGAAGTCGAAGCAGAAGAAAACCATCGGCAAGACCGAGATCGAGGACATCATCTCCAAGATCGCGCGCATCCCGCCGCAGACCGTCAACCAGGACGACCGCAGCAAGCTGCAGACCATCGACCGCGACCTGCGCAACGTGGTGTTCGGCCAGGATCCGGCGATCGAAGCGCTGGCGTCGGCGATCAAGATGGCGCGCGCCGGCCTGGGCAAGACCGACAAGCCGATCGGCTCCTTCCTGTTCTCCGGTCCGACCGGCGTCGGCAAGACCGAGGTGGCGAAACAGCTGGCCTTCATCCTCGGCGTCGAGCTGGTGCGCTTCGACATGTCGGAATACATGGAGCGTCACGCCGTGTCGCGCCTGATCGGCGCGCCGCCGGGCTACGTTGGTTTCGACCAGGGCGGCCTGCTGACCGAAGCCATCACCAAGAAACCGCACACGGTGCTGCTGCTCGATGAGATTGAAAAAGCCCATCCGGACATCTTCAACATCCTGCTGCAGGTGATGGACCACGGCACGCTGACCGACAACAACGGACGCAAGGCCGACTTCCGCAACGTGATCATCATCATGACCACCAACGCGGGCGCCGAGAGCCTGCAGAAGTCGTCGATCGGTTTCACCAACACCAAGCAGGCCGGCGACGAAATGGGCGACATCAAGCGCATGTTCACGCCGGAGTTCCGCAACCGTCTGGATGCGATCATCAGCTTCCGTGCGCTGGACGAGGAAATCATCCTGCGCGTGGTCGACAAGTTCCTGATGCAGCTGGAAGAGCAGTTGCACGAGAAGAAAGTCGAAGCGATCTTCACCGAGAAGCTGCGTGCTTTCCTGGCGAAGAAAGGGTTCGACCCGCTGATGGGCGCGCGTCCGATGTCGCGCCTGATCCAGGACATGATCCGCAAGGCGCTGGCCGACGAGCTGCTGTTCGGCCGCCTGGTCACCGGCGGCAAGGTCACCGTGGATCTGGACGAGAAGGACAACGTCAAGCTGGAGTTCCCGGAACCGCCGGACGCCGCACCGGCGCCGCCACCGGAAACGGTCGAAGTCGAGTAAGCTGCCATCGCTCCCCCCAAAACCCGCGCTCGTCGCGGGTTTTTTTTCGCCGTTGTTCTTTACATTGACTAACAGCTGTAACGGGGATGTATGTACATGATGCGGGCTGTAACGCAGTGTAATTATCCACCGTTGCATGTATCCAAGTGCATACTTTGGCAATGTTTACTTCGCAACATGCATGACTGACTATGGTTGAGTTCCAGTCTATACAAGTCTGGCAACACAATCCGCCCGCGACACATAGAGGCGGTCATTCAACAAAAAAGAATCGGGAGTAACACATCCATGTTGAGAAAGACTGTATTGGCACGCACGCTGACGCTGGCGTTTGCCACGCTGGCGACCAGCGCTGTCCTGGTTCCGAACGCAATGGCGCAATCCAATGCTTCGGGCAATATTTACGGCCGGATTGAAACACCGGCCGGCATCACCGTGCAGATGGTTAATACCGATACTGGGCTGAAACGCACGGTGACGCCGGGGCCTGACGGCCGCTACAACGCCACCGCCATGCCGATCGGCCACTACAAGATCGACATGCTGAAAGACGGCGCCACCGTCAACACGGTCGAGGTAGATGTGCTGGTGGGCCGCGGGGTGGAAGCCTCGTTCGGCAATGTGCAATCGGTGCAGGTGAGCGGTCGCCGCACCCGCATCGACGTCTCCAACGCCAACAACGGCGCCAGCTTCACCGCCAAGGAACTGGCGTCCCTGCCGATTGCGCAAAGCGTCGATGCGATCGTCCAGCTGGCGCCGAACACCACCCGCGCCGACCCGCGCTACGCGGCCGGCGCCTCCTTCGGCGGCGGCGGCGCTTCCGAAAATGCCTACTACATCAACGGCTTCCCGGTCACCAATCCGCTGACCCAGCTGGGCGCCTCGGAACTGCCGTTCGGCGCGATCGCGCAGGCGCAGGTGCTGACCGGCGGCTTCGGCGCCGAGTTCGGCCGTTCGGTCGGTGGCGTGGTCAACATCACCACCAAGAGCGGCACCAACACCTGGGAGGCCGGCGCCCAGTACAGCATCGAGCCGAACTCGATGCGCGCCAAGCAGAAGGATGTGTACTACGGCCACACCGGCGATCCGGCCAATATGGACCACACGACCGCCGACGGCACGTTCGTCAAGGGTACCGACGGCACCATCTACGCCATCAACCGCTTCAACACCGACACCACCAAGAAATATGGCGCGTATGTCGGCGGTCCGATCATCGAGGACAAGCTGTTCATGTTCATCGCTGCCGAGCAGACCAAGCAGGACCGCGGCAGCGTGGCGCAAACGGTCGATTCCTCCTCGCTGTCGCAGAATGGCTGGCAGCAGGATCAGAACAAGACCACCCGCTACATGGCCAAGTTCGACTGGAACATCACCGACAACCACCGTCTGGAGTGGACCTCGATCGGCGACAAGCCGGAGACCGACGAGCAACTGTCGGGCTTTGACTACGGCAGCGGCACGCGCAATGGCGTGGTCAGCGCCAACGCCCACTACGAGAGCATCGCCAACAAAACGCCGACCACCGGCGCCCGCACCAACATCCTGAAGTACACCGGCAACTGGACCGACGACCTGACCGTCAACGCCCTGTACGGCCGCATGCACACCAGCCACGTGTCGTCGCTGGGTGGCTACGATCCCACCATGCCGGAGATCAACGTCACCTCGGTCGGCCATGCGCCGGGCATCGACTACCCGAGCAATCAGCCGTATTCCGGCCGCATCGCCGCGCCAAGCTCGTATGACGAAGTGACCTCGGCGCGCTTCGACGTCGAATACAAGCTGAACAACCACAAGCTGCGCGCCGGTTTCGACAACAACAAGCTGTCGTCGTTCGGCGCTGGCGAAGTGCAGGCCGGCGGCAACAGCTGGGTGTATGACAGCACCCAGACCCCGGACGTGCCGATTTCGCTCAACGGGTACAAGGCCATCGTTTCTTCCGGCGGCGGCCTCGGCACCCAGGGCTACTATGTCAGCAAGCGCATCTTCAGCGACATCACGGCGGCCTTCTCCGACCAGTCGGCGCAGTACCTGGAAGACCAGTGGCAGGTCAGCAAGGACGTGCTGGTGACCCTGGGCTTGCGTGACGAGCAGTACAAGAACAAGAACGGCCTGGGCCAATCCTTCCTGGAAGTGAAGAACCAGCTCAACCCGCGCTTCAACGCGGTGTGGGACGCCAACGGCGACTCGTCGCTGAAAGTGTACGGCAGCGCCGGCCGCTATTCGATCCAGATCCCGACCCATGTGGCGGTGCGCGGCGCCTCGGTCTCCACCCTGACGCAGCAATACTTCACCTACACCGGCGTCGACAAGAACGGCGCGCCGACCGGCCTGACGCAGCTGACCCCGGTCACCTCGTCAGACAACGAGTTCGGCCAGCCGAAGCTGTACCAGACCGTGGCGGCGCAGGACCTGAAGCCGAGCTACCAGGACGAGGCCACCATCGGCTTTGAGAAAGCCTGGTCGCCTGACCTGAACTTCGGCGTCAAGGCCACCTACCGCAAGCTGAAATCGACCATCGATGACTTCTGCGACCAGCGTCCGTTCGACACCTGGGCGACGGCGCATGGCGTCGATGAATCGAACTGGGGCGGCTTCATGTGCGCATCGATCAATCCTGGCCGCGACAACACCTTCCTGGTGGACTTCGCCGGCACCGGCACCAACCTGACCAAGGTGACGCTGACCGCCAAGGACATGGGCTTCGAGGAGGCCACCCGCACCTACGCGGCGCTGGACTTCTTCGCCGAGCACCCGATGCGCAACGGCTGGTATGGCCGCATCAACTACACGCTGGCGCGCAGCAAGGGCAATACCGAGGGCCAGACCCTGTCCGCCGTGGCGCAGACCGACGTCGCCGCGACCGAGACCTGGGATCACCGCGAGATCATGGAGAACGCCAACGGCCTGCTGCCTAATGATCGCAAGCACCAGATCAAGGCTTTCGGCGTGTGGGAGATCTCGAAGCAGTGGTCGGTGGGCGGCAATGCCCTGATCGCCTCCGGTCAGCCGATCACCTGCCTGGGTAACTATCCTGGTCCGCTGGTGGATGCCGATCCTGGCTTCCCTGACTACGGTTCGGCCTACCACTACTGCAACAACAACGCCACGTCGACCACGCCGTCGCCGCAGGGCTCCGCCGGCCGTCTGCCATGGGACATCCGCTTCGACATGGACGTGGTCTACAAGCCTGAGCAGCTGAAAGGCATGGCTTTCAAGATCGACGTGTTCAACGTCTTCAACAAGCAGACCGTGCAGCAGATCGACCAGCAGTACAACAACCAGGACTACAGCATCTCGCCGACCTACGGCACGCCTGGTCCGTTCCTGGGCTACACGGCGCCGCGCAGCGCCCGCTTCACGGTGGAATACAACCACCGCTTCTAAGCGCCGCTGTGTCGCTTTGAACCCGCGCCATGCCGATGGCGCGGGTTTTTTTTCACCGTCTGTCCAAGCTGTGCCAAAATTGCCGATCCATACGACAACCTTTGACACTGGCCCATGAACCTGTCCCGCCGACTTGCCCTGATGCTGATGTCCGCCGGCCTGCTGTCGTCCGCCGTCGCCGCCGATGCCTACTACCGCTATCCTGCCATCCGCGGCGACAGCGTGGTGTTCACCGCCGAGGGCGACCTGTGGCGCACCGGCGTCCATGGCGGCCAGGCCCAGCGCCTGACCACGCATCCGGCGGCCGAGACCAACGCCGCCATCTCGCGCGACGGCCAATGGGTGGCCTTCTCGGCTGCCTACGAAGGCGCGCAGGAAGCCTACGTGATGCCGCTGGCCGGCGGCCTGCCCAAGCGCATCACGTTTGAAAACGGCGCCGTCTCGGTGCTGGGCTGGAGCGCGCAGGGCGAGGTGCTGGTCAGCATGGCGGGCGGCACCGGGCCGGGGCGCAGCTTCGTCATCGCCGCCGTCCAGCCGGACACGCTGCAACGCCGCATCTTCCCGCTGGCCGACGCCAACGACGCCGTGCTCGACGACGCCGGCAAGACGCTGTACTTCACCCGCAATGGTCTGGCGCTGACCAACGACAACGTCAAGCTGTATCGCGGCGGCGCCACCGCGCAGCTGTGGCGCTACGACGTCGGCGGCAACGGCGAAGCGGTGCAACTGCTGGCCGCCGACACCGGCAACAACAAGCGTCCGATGTGGTGGCAGGGCCGCCTGTACTTCATCAGCGACCGTGGCGGTTCGGACAATCTGTGGACCATGGCCGCCGACGGCAGCGATCCGCGCCAGCTGACCCAATACGCCGACTGGGACGTGCGCAACGCCGCCATGGGCGACGGCCGCATCGCCTACCAGCTGGGCGCCGACCTGCACGTGCTGGACCTGGCCAGCAACAAGGATGAACAGCTGGCCGTCAGCCTGGTGTCGGACTTCGACCAGCAGCGCGCGCGCCAGATCCGCTCGCCGCTGGAAAGCCTGACCAATGTGCAGATCGCCGGCAAGTTCGAGCGCCTGGTGCTGACCGCGCGCGGCCGCGTCAGCGTGGCCGGCACCGGCGTGCAGCGCCGCGTGGAAATCGCCATTCCGGAAGGCTCGCGCGCGCGTGAAGCAGTGTTCAGTCACGACGACAAATCCATCTACGCCATCGTCGACACCACCGGCGAAAACGAAATCTGGAAATTCGCCGCCGATGGTTCCGGCAAGGGCGAGCAGTTGACCAGGGACGGCACCAACCACCGCTGGAAGCTGTACCCGTCGCCGGACGGCCGCTGGCTCGGCCACACCGACAAAAAGGGCCGCTTCTGGCTGCTGGACCTGGCCACCAAGGCCAACACCATCATCGACGATGCCGGCAAGTCCGGCGCCGGCGAGTACGAGGAAATTCTCTGGTCGCCGGACAGCAGGAACCTGGCGCTGGTCCGCGCCGGCAGCACCGAGCAGCGCGAGCAGATCGGCCTGTTCAACCTCGACACAAGGCAGCTGAACTTCGTCACCAGCGACCGTTATACCTCGCGTTCGCCGGTGTTTTCGCCGGACGGCAAATGGCTGTACTTCCTGTCGGCCCGTAACTTCACGCTGGCCAACGGCTCGCCATGGGGCGACCGCAACATGGGCCCCGTGTTCGACAAGCGCACCGGCATCTACGCGCTGGCGCTGCAACCGGAAAACCGCTTCCCGTTCAAGCCGGACGATGAACTGAGCAAGCCGGCCGACAAACCGGCCGAAGGCGCCACCGAGCAGGCGGCCGAGAAGGCGGCGGAAAAAGCCGTGGCCAAGGCCGCGCCCAAGCCTGCAGGCAAGGCGCTGCCGGCCATCGTCTACGCCGGCCTGGCCGAGCGCCTGTACGAAGTGCATCTGCCGCCGGGTAATTACAGCGGCCTGCAGATCGACGACAAGCGCCTGTACTTCATCGACGCCGACGGCGCCGATGGCAAGGCCGCGCTGAAAACGCTGGCCACCGCCAGCAACGATCCGAAGGCGGAAGTGTTCGCGGCCAATGTGCGCGAGTTCGACCTGTCCGCCGACCGCAAGCATCTCTACTACCGCACCATCGCCGCCAACGGTCCGGGCGACATGCTGGTGGTGGAAGCGGGCGCCAAGGCGCCGACGGACACCAGCAAGGCCAAGGTCAAGGTGGACGACTGGACCTTCACCTCCAATCCGCGCCTGGAATGGAAGCAGATGTTCAACGACGCCTGGCGCATGCACCGTGACTTCCTGTACGACGTCAAGATGCGCGGCGCCGACTGGCCGGCCGTGCGCGCCAAGTACGCGCCGCTGGTGGACCGCGTGACCGACCGCGCGGAGCTGGACGATGTGCTGGGCATGATGATCAGCGAAGTCGGCGCGCTGCACTCGCAGATCCGTCCTGGCGACATCCGCAAGCCGACGCCGGAAGGCACGCCGGCCGGCCTGGGCGCGCTGCTGACGCGGACCGCCGACGGCTATCGCGTCGATCACATCTACGCCAGCGAACCGGAACTGCCTTCGCAACGCGGCCCGCTGGCGCAAGCCGGCGTGGACGTGAAGGAGGGCGACATCATCACCGCCGTCAACGGCAAGCCGGTGCTGGAGGCGCGCGACATCGCCGACCTGCTGCTGAACCAGGCCGACAAGCAGGTGCTGCTGCAGGTGAAGCGCAAGAACGACACCCGTCCTGTCATCGTGCTGCCGGTGAACATGACCAGGCAGTTCGGCCTGCGCTACAGCGACTGGGAGCAATCGCGTGCCCGCCAGGTGGAAGCAGCATCCAGGGGGCGCATCGGCTACCTGCATCTGCGCGCCATGGGACCGGCGGACATCGCCTCGTTCGCGCGCGACTTCTACGCCAACGTCAACCGCGAAGGCCTGATCATCGACGTCCGCCGCAACAACGGCGGCAACATCGACAGCTGGATCATCGAGAAGCTGCTGCGCAAGGCGTGGGCGTTCTGGGCGCCGCCGGGCGTGGCGCCGTCGCCGAACATGCAGAACACCTTCCGTGGTCACCTGGTGGTGCTGGTGGATGAATACACCTATTCGGACGGCGAGACCTTCGCCGCCGGCATCAAGTCGCTGGGACTGGCGCCGCTGGTCGGCAAGCGCACCGCCGGCGCCGGCGTCTGGCTCAGCGATAACAACCGCCTGAGCGACAACGGCATGGCGCGCGTGGCGCAGATGGGGCAGTTCCACGCCGAAGACGGCCAGTGGCTGATTGAAGGCGTGGGCGTGACGCCGGACGTGGTGGTGGACAATCCGCCGCACGCCACCTACCAGGGCCAGGACCGCCAGCTGGAAGTGGCGCTGGAACTGCTGGACAAAAAGCTGAAGGAGCAGCCGGTCAGGCCGTACACGCCGCAGGTGATCCCTGGCCTGAATGTCCGGAAGTGAACAGCGGTGTTGGCGCGCCAGTGTTCGATAGCGTTCATTTCCGCACACCGCGCCGCCGCGAGCGCATGAATCCATGTGGCACGGAGTTTGCAATCTGAGCTGGCAAACTCACAACAAACGGGACACACATGGATTTTCGCATCGGCTGGCGCACACTGATACAGGAACCGGCGTACACGCTGGCGGTCATGCTCGGACTGAGCGCGGGCCTGGCGGCGTGCCTGCTGCTGCTTGGCTTCGTGCGCTACTCGCTGGAGTACGACGCCTCCGTGCCGGACGTGGACAATATCTACGTCGTCCGCCACCGCTTCAATGTCGATCCCACCGAGCCGCTGTACGACCTGGCGCCGATGTTCCTGCGGAATGCGGCGCTGAAGATGCCCGGCGTGGTCGATGCCACGACCTACATTCCTGCGCGCGAAGAGGTCATGCCGATCGCGGTCCGTATCGACCGCAAGATGCTGCGCGTGCGCGCGTTGGTCGTGCTGCCGGGCTTTGAACGGATACTCGGTCTGCGCGCGCTGTACGGCGATCTGCCTGGTGCGCTGGAACGTCCCGACCGCATCGTGCTGACCGAGGCGACGGCGCTGCGCTACTTCGGCACCGCCGACGTGGTGGGCCGTATCGTCCACATGGAGGGCAAGCCGCAGCAGGTGGGCGCTGTCGTCGCCACGCCGCCGTCGAACACCACCATCCCGTTCGAGATGCTGTTCGGCGTGAACTCCACCTTCGCCGAAGAGGTGCGCCACGAGATGATGACCGGCGAACACGGATGGATCGGCAAGATACTGATCCGCGTCCGTCCCGGCACCTCGATCTCCGCGCTGACCGACAGCCTGCAACAGGTGGTGGACCACACGCCCAGCGTGCAAAGCTTTCCCGCCGAGGTAATGGCGCGCCTGGGCAAGCGCAAGACCATGGACATCTCCCTGTCGCCGCTGCGCGACGCCTACTTCACCCAGAACCTGCGCAGCACCATCGCGCTGGTGGGCGACCGTGGCGATCCGGTGGTGATCGCCGGACTGGCCGCCATCGCCGTGCTGATACTGGTGCTGGCGGCGATCAACTACGTCAACCTGGCCACGGTGCGCGTGCTGCGCCGCCAGCGAGAGGTGGCGATGCGCAAGGTGCTGGGCGCCGGCCTGCCGCAATTGGCGTTGCAGTTCATGCTGGAGTCGCTGCTGGTGTCGATGCTGGCCACGGCGCTGGGATTGCTGCTGGCCTGGCTGGCGTTGCCGATGTTTTCGGAGCTGGTCAACCGCCAGCTGGACGACCTGTTCACGGCGTCGAATATCGCCGCGTCCTTCGGCATCGGCGCCTTGCTCGGCGTGGTAAGCGCGATCTATCCCGCCGTGATTGCGCTGCGGGTGCATCCAACGCAGGTGCTTGCCGGCCGTCCCGGCACCGAGTCCGGCGCCAGCATGCGGTTGCGGCGCGTGCTGACAGTGATACAGATCGCGGCGGCCATGGGCCTGGCCGGCGTCAGCATCGCCATCGCCTGGCAAACCCATTACGCGCTGACCTCGTCGCCCGGTTTCGATCCGTCGCCGCTGCTGGTGGTCGACATGCCTGAGCGCGTCAAGGACAGCCCAACGGCGCATGGATTCTATACCGCGCTGTCGGCGCAGACCGGCGTGGACGGCGTGGCGGTGTCGGACGATCCGGTCGGACGTCTGGACTGGAGCTGGTCGCGCGACCTGCAACGTCCCGGCGGCCAGGCGGCGACCATGGAGATGAAATCGGTCAGCACGAACTTCTTCGAGCAGTTGCGCATCCAGCCGGTGGCAGGGCGCCTGTTCCAGCGCGGCGTGGATGCCGACGATGACCTTGTGCCGGTGGTGATCAACGCCATCGCCGCGCGCGCGCTTGGCTTCGCGTCGCCGCAGTCGTCGGTGGGCGAAACGGTATTGTTCACGGGCTTCGACAACAAGACCATCCGCAAGACCATCGTCGGGATCGCTCCCGAATTGCGTTTCCGCTCGCTGCGCGAAGCGCCGCGCGCCACCGCCTATGAATTGCGTACCGCCGGCGCCTCGCTGACCGTGCGCGTGCACGGGCCGATGGCGGACGTCGAGCGCGCGGTGCGCGAACTGTGGCCGCGCTACTTCCCCGAATCGCTGCTGCGCATGCACCGCGCCGACGAGGTACTGGCCGTGAACTACGCCGAGGACGCGCGCATGGCCAAACTGCTGGCCAGCGCCACCTGCCTGGCGCTGATCATCGCCGGCGTCGGCACCTACGTTTTGTCCGCCAACACCGTGCAGCGCCGCGCCAGGGAAATCGTGTTGCGCAAGCTGCACGGCGCGCGGCGCGGCGACATCGGCCTGCTGGTGCTGCGCGAGATCGGTACGCTGATACTGATCGCCGCCGCGATCGGTCTGCCGCTGGCGGCGATCGCCATCCAGCGCTACCTGGCCGGCTATGTCGAACACGCGCCGGTCGGCTACTGGACCTTGCTGTTCGCGCTGGCGCTGACCCTGGTGATCGCGCTCAGCGCCATCAGCCGCCACGCGTGGCTGGCCATGCGCCTGTCGCCGGTGGAGGCGCTGCGTAGTTGACCTTTTGGCGATGTCGTACTTTGGAGCTGTCGTACAATGTCGCCAAATGATAAATATAACGACAAACGTAAAACCTTCTTCCCACATCCGCCGCCGCCAGACCTTGGCCCTTGTACTGCTGGTGGTCTGTGGCGTCATCAACTACCTGGATCGCGCCACGCTGGCGGTGGCCAACGAATACATCCGCGCCGATCTGGGCCTGTCGCTGGGCCAAATGGGCTTGCTGCTGTCGGCCTTCTCCTGGAGCTACGCCTTGTGCCAGCTGCCAGTTGGCGCGCTGGTGGACCGCATAGGGCCGCGCTGGCTGCTCGGCATAGGCCTGGTGGTATGGTCGGTGGCGCAGGCGGCCGGCGGATTGGCTTCGACCTTCGGCTGGTTCGTCATCGCACGCATAGCGCTGGGCATCGGCGAGGCGCCGCAGTTTCCGTCGGCGGCGCGGGTGGTCAGCAACTGGTTTCCGGTCCGCGCGCGCGGCACGCCGACCGGCATCTTCAACTCGGCATCGCCGCTCGGCGTGGCGCTGGCGCCTCTGTGCCTGCCGCCGCTGATCGCCGCGACCAGCTGGCACTGGGCCTTCTTCGCTACCGGTGCGATGGGACTGGTGGCGGCGGTGGTCTGGCTGGTGCTGTACCGCGATCCGGTGCATCAGAAAATGAGCGAGGAGGAACGCGCCTATCTGGAAGTGGAAGCGTCGCGCGACGCTGCGCCGAAAGCCGCATCGACATCGTGGCTGGCGCTGTTCCGCTATCGCACCACGTGGGGCATGATGCTGGGCTTCTTCGGTTCGGTGTACCTCAACTGGGTTTATCTCACCTGGCTGCCGGGCTATTTGCGCACCGAGCGGCACATGGAGTTTGCCCACGTCGGCATCGCCGCCGCCATTCCGTTCATGTGCGGCTTTGCCGGCGCGCTGGTCGCCGGATGGGCTTCGGACCGTGTG
Source organism: Duganella alba (assembly GCF_009674495.1). Classification (GTDB taxonomy): domain Bacteria; phylum Pseudomonadota; class Gammaproteobacteria; order Burkholderiales; family Burkholderiaceae_D; genus Rugamonas; species Rugamonas alba. The sequence goes on from NZ_WKJN01000030.1 coordinate 40,385, forward strand.
GCGCAAGGCGCGGCGTCGCCCCTGCTCGGCCGCCGCAACGCGGTGGTGGTGTCCACGCTGGGCATGGTGGCGTTCACGATTCCGGCGGCGCTGGTCGATAGTAATGTGGTGGCGGTGGCCTGTATCTCCATCGTCATCTTCCTGGCCAATGCCTCGTCGGCCTGCGCCTGGTCGCTGGCGACGGTGGCGGCGCCGCCGAGCCGCATCGCCTCGCTGGGCGCGCTGCAGAATTTCGGCGGCTTCCTTGGAGGCGCGCTGGCGCCGGTGTTGATGGGCTATATCGCGCAGTCCTGGTCCTTCGTGCCGGCGCTGCTGACCGGCGCCGGTATCGCCTTCCTCGGGGCCATGTCGTACCGCTACCTGGTGGTACGGCCGATTCCCGAACTATAGGCTGGTCAGCGCCTTGAATTGCGCGGCGCGGCGGCGGGAAACTTCCACCTGCAACTGGTCGCGCAATGTCAGATCCAGGCCGCCGGCATCATTCGGCTCCACCTGTTCGACGTAATCGAGGTTAATGATGTGACGGCGGTTGGCGCGGAAGAAGTGCTGCGGATCGAGTTTTTCTTCCAACTGGTTCAGTGAGCGCAGCATCAGCGGCTGCTGGCGTTCGAAGTACACGCGGGTATAGTTGCCGTCCGATTCAAACAGGCGGATGTCCTGCACCGCCACGAACCAGCATCGCTCGCCGTCCTTGATGAACAGCTTTTTCGGCGTGGTTGCTGCGGTAGTGCTCTGGCGCCGCACCGCACAGCGCTGCAAGGCCGACGCCATGCGCGCCGCCTGGATCGGCTTTTGCAGATAGTCCAGCGCATTCACCTCGAACGCCTGCAAGGCGTATTGGTCGAAGGCGGTGGTGAAGATCACCTCCGGCGCTTCCTCCAGCGACGCCAGCATGTCGAAGCCGGAACCGCCCGGCATCTGCACGTCGAGGAAGATCAGGTCCGGCTTGAGCGCGGCGATCTGCTGCACGCCGTCGGCGGCATTGACTGCCTCGCCCACAATTTCCACTTCAGGATGCGCCGCCAGCAGGCGACGCAGTTCGGCGCGCGCAAGGCGCTCGTCGTCGATCAGTAATGCCCGCATCAGGCAATCTCCGGTAAGGTCATGGTGGCGCGTACCCAGCCACTGTTTTCAGATAAATCCAGCTGCGCGGTTTCGCCCAGGGCCAGCGCCAGCCGCTTGCGCGTGTTGATCAGGCCCACCTTGGTGGAATTCGCAAACGGCACAATCGCGCCCAGGTTGGCGATCTCGATATGCACCGCGCCGTTGTCCATGCGCTCCGCTCGGATGCGAATGTCGCTGCCGGTGGGACTGGCCTCGACGCCGTACTTGACGGCATTTTCCACCAGCGTCTGCAAGGCCATTGGCGGAATGCGCACCTGCTCCAGGCCCATGCCGATTTCCACGCTGACGCGCATGCGTTCCTCGAAGCGGATCTTCTCGATCGACAGGTAGGCCTGCACCGCCTCGATCTCTGCCGCCAGCGGTACCGTGTCGTGATGGCCTGATTGCAGGGCATAGCGCATCACGCTGGCCAGCTGGTCGATCATCAGCGCCGCCGCATCCGGCTCTTCGTAAATCAGCGCGCGCACACTGTTCATGCTGTTGAAGAAGAAGTGGGGATTGACCTGCGCCTGCAAGGCGCGCAGCTCGGCGTCCTTGGCGGCGACTTCCAGCCGCAGCGCTTCCGACTCCGCGCGGTTGGCGCGGCGCAGCGACAGCACCGCCATGTAGAAGATATTCCACACCATGTGCACCGCCCACCATGACAGCAGCGCGCCGGGCAGCCAGTCTAACCCGCGCGACATGGTCGACGGCATCAGCACGACGTAGCCGAGATACTGCACGGCGGTGTGCAAGGTTCCCAGAGTCAGGATCGCGCACAGCACCAGCTTCCATCCGGTGCGCCGGCCGCTGCGGATGCGCCGCTTGAGCGCCCGGTGCCACACATCGGAGATGATGATGCCGCTCACTGCGCCCCAGCAGGTGACCCACATCAGGCCTGGCATGCGGGTCGCGCCCATGGCAAAGGAGAACAGCGGCAGGAAGCCCCAGCCAGCCAGCTGGAAGATCCAGTACCAGTTCAGGCGCGCGATCAGGGGGCGTTTCTCGGTCATGGCGATCAATTCGATCAATTCAGGAAGTTATCGATGCGATCATACATCCAGGTTGGATCGTCGTACATGATGAAGTGGCGGGCGTTGTCCGCCATCTCCACGCGCACGCCCTGCAGCTTGGCATACTGCGTGGTGTAGACGGCGGTGATGGCTTCCTTCGGCGCATAATCCTTGTAGGCGATCCAGGTGCCCATCACCAGCGTCGGCGCCTTGATGCGGCTGACATCATCGCGCAGGTCGGCCGCCATCAGCTCCGCCATGCTGTTGATGACGGTGTCGCGGTCCGACGACTTGCCGGTATTGAGCGCGCGGTCGATGTCCTCCTGTTTCGTGATCATGGTGCGCAGCGTGCGTAACTGGCTGGTGCGGAAGGTTTCGGCGTCCTGCGCCTTCATGCTGGCGGCCATGCCGTCGGCCATCTGCTTGAGCTGTGCGCGGGTGATGTTCGGCGCCTGCGTGGCGCCCAGCGCCGGCAACGAGTCGACGATCACCAGCTTGCCTACCTGTTCAGGGTGATCCGCCGCCAGCTTCATGCCCAGATAGCCGCCCAGGCTATGGCCGATGACGACGGGGTGATTGAACTTGTTGTCGGCGATGTAGGCGCTCAGTTGCTGTTCCGCTGCCGGCAGCAGCGCTTCCTTGATGGCGGGCTGGCCTGCGAAACCGGCCAGTGTCAGCACGTGGCACTGGTATTTGCCGCTGGCGCAGTAGTGCGCCACTGTGCCGTCCCACACGCTGCCGGACGACGCCAGGCCGGGAATCAGGATGATCGGCGCGCCGGAACCGGTGACATCGACTTTGAAGGCAGGGTGGTCGGCTGCGGCGGCATGACCCAGCATCAATGTGGCGGCGACAGCGGCGATGGTTTTGATCAGCATGGTGTTCTCCGTTGGTGAGTAAGTGGAGCCATGCTATCGGCGCCGCCGGTATGCGGCGACGCCTTTGGGATGAGCGGTTTTTTAGCGGGATGAGTGGTCGCGCTTCGACCGCAGCGAGATGGCGTCGAACACGCCGTCGCGCAGCAGCAGCGCGTGCCCCAGGCCGGCGACAATGTGGCCGAGGATCAGCAGGAAGAAGGCCTCGCCCAGCAGCGTGTGCAGCGCACGCAGCGTCACATAATGCGCCAGGTTGGGCGCCACCAGCGGCGGCAGCGGCCAGCCGGCGATGAGCGGCAGCGGGAATCCGCCGGCCGACAACATCGCCCAGCCGATCAGCGGCATCGCCAGCATGCAGCCGTACAGCAGCCAGTGCGAGGCGTGCGCCGCCAGGCGGATGGGCGCCGGCACGCTGGCCGGCAGCGGCGGCGTTTTGCCGGCGAGGCGCAGCAGCAGGCGCAGGACCGCCAGCACCAGCAGCGCCACGCCCAGCGGCTTGTGCAGGTTGACCAGCGTGACATGCCAGGAAGAGACTGTGGTGACCATGCCGGTGCCGATCAGCAGCATGGCGATCAATAACGGCGCCATGGTCCAGTGGAGCAGGCGCACGGCCAGGGAGAAGCGTTGGGGTGTCATGGCGTGTCCTTATTTCGCATGCAGCGCGGCTTGTTCGCGGGCGCGCAGGTTGAACGAACTGTCGTAGGCGCCGGAGCGCGCGGCCAGCAGCGGATCGTCGGACACCTTGATCCCGCTCGGCAGGATGGTCGGGTCGAAGTTGATGTCGCGGCATGGGCCGTCGTCCTGGGCGACCGCGCGCTCCAGCGTCAGCACGCCGGCGTCGACCACCGGGCGGTCGGCGGGCCAGGCGACGGTGGCGTCGTTGACCTGATCTCCCGCCTGCGCCAGTTGCAGTTGCAGATGCCAGCGCGCCGTGCCGTTTTGCAGGCGCGCGATCAGTTCATCCTGCAGGGTGTTCGGTGCGGTGACTCCTGGCGGCAGCTGGTCATAAGCCGCATCCGGCTTCACCGACCAGCGTGCAAGCTGGATGTGCCCCATGCCGTCCACCAGCCTGAAGGCGTTGATGCTGTAGAACGTGGAGTTAATGAAGGACGACGATGGCGGATTCGCCTTCAACCATTGGCGGAAGGGTGCGGTTTCCGGATGCGCCTTGAAGAACGCCTGCAGTTTGGCGCCATCCGGCTTGCCGGTGGCGGGATCGGGACGCGCCGCCTGGAGGCTTTCGTAAAACGCCTGCGGCGTGTTGACGATAAAGATAGGCGTGTTGTTCATCCCCGTGCGCCATTGCTCGCCGTTGGCGCTGGTGAATTGCAGCGCCAGGCTGCGCACCGGGCTGGAAGTGTCGGCCACCGAGGGATTCCCGCCCGGCACGGCAAAGCGTCCGACCACCGGCGTGCGCACCTGGCCGAACACGCTGGCGGTGGAGTAGCGGCTGGCCTGCCCATTGCCTTCGAAGTAGCCGACCACGCACACGCCCTTGGCGTGGTTGCGGCGGAAGCCGGGATGCTCGCCGGCGTTGGCGGTAAAGCTGTTGGTGATACGCCGCGGCGTCAGACGGTCAGGCGAGAACCAGCCGGCCGCATAGGCGTAGCCGGCAGCCAGCGCGCAGGCGGCGCAGGCGATTGCCGTCAGCGGCAGCACGTATGATTTTGGAGCGGACATTGCAAACTCCCTGCATGAAATGAGTCGCCCATTCTATACAGGGAAGGATGACCTGAGAATGACGCTTAAGTTACAGCGCCGTCATCTTCGGCCTTCAGCTTGCGCCACAGCGTGGTGCGGCTGATGCCGAGGTAGTCGGCGGCGGCGTCGCGGCGGCCGCCGAAGCGCGCCAGCACGTCGGCGATGCGTTCGGTGGCTGATGCCGGCGCGGGCAGGGCGCTGGTGGCGGGCGTTCCCAGCTCGGGAGCGACGCTGAGGACGAATGCCGGCGTCAGCGCCTGCAGCGGTTCGGCGGCCAGGAACAGCGCCAGGCGCTCGGTCAGGTTGCGCAGTTCGCGCACGTTGCCGGGCCAGGCGTAGCGTTGCAGCAGCGGCGCGCAGGCCGCCATTTCGGCATGCAGGTTGGGATGCGGGCGCGCGCCGAGCGACGCCAGCGAATTTTTCAGCGACCATTCGGCCAGCGTCATCACGTCTTGCGGCCGCGCGCGCAGTGGTGGCAATGTCAGGCGCAGCACCGCCAGCCGGTAGAACAGGTCGGCGCGGAAGCGGCCTTCGCGCACGCGCTGTTCCAGGTCGCAGTGGGTGGCGCTGATGATGCGTACATGTACCGGTATCGGGCGCGTGCCGCCGACGCGCACCACCTCGCGCTCTTCCAGCACGCGCAGCAAACGCGTTTGTAGCGTCAGCGGCATTTCGCCGATCTCGTCGAGGAACAGCGTGCCGTGGTTGGCCGCTTCGAACAGGCCCGCGTGGCCGCCGCGCCGTGCGCCGGTGAAGGCGCCTTCCTCGTGGCCGAACAGTTCCGACTCCAGCAGCGATTCCGCGATGGCGCCGCAGTTCACCGCCACGAACGGCCGGTTCTGGCCCAGTGTGCGTGGCGCCTCGCGGTGGATGGCCTGCGCCACCAGTTCCTTGCCGCAGCCGGTTTCGCCTTGTATCAGCACGGTGGCGGGCGATTTCGCGTACAGCACCACCGACTGCCGCACCGTCTCCATCGCCGCCGAGTCGCCGCGCAGATCGTTGATGCCATGCTTGGCGCGCAGCGTGTCCGTCACCACGGCGCTGCGTGCGCGGTTGCGGTTGGATTCGAGCTGCGTCAGGCGCGCCATTTCCAGCGCGTCGTCGAAGGCGTGGCGGATCGAAGCGGCGGAGTAGACGAATACGCCGGTCAGCCCCGCTTCCTCGGCCAGGTCGGTGATGCGTCCCGCGCCGACAATGGCCTTGATGCCTGCCGCCTTCAGGTCGTTGACCTGCGCGCGCGCGTCTTCCTCCGTCACGTAGGTGCGCTGCGCAACATCGAAGCCGAAGGTGCTGGAAAACTCGGCCAGTTCCGCCAGCCGTTCCTGGTAGGTGATGATGCCGATGCGGTCCGACACGCGCCGCGCGCGCGCCAGCGCCTGCATCACATCGAAGCCGCTGAATTTGGCGATCACCACCGGCACCGACAGCCGGCCTTTCAGATAGGCGGCGTTGGAGCCGGCCGAGATGATGGCGTCGCAGCGTTCCGTCGCCAGCCGCTCGCGGATGTATTTGGCGGCTTCCTCGAAACCGAGGTTGATCGGTTCGATCGTGGCCAGGTTGTCGTATTCCAGCGTGATGTCGCGGAACAGGTCGGACAGGCGCGACACCGAAACCGTCCAGATGACCGGCTTGTCGTTGCTGTCGAAGGGCAGGGGCGTGGAATGTCGCATGTTTCAATTGTAGTTCATTTTCGTTTCAGATGAAACATTGATGCAACGTGATGATAAGCTAAGTGATTGATTTATATAAGCTGATGCATTGGCACGCCCCTTGCAATACAAAGCGCAACTTCAACGCAACACCGAAAGGTCACAACATGAGTCAATATTCCGCAGGCGCCGCGTTCCGCAAAGCCGTCCAGGAAGAGTCCCCTTTGCAGGTGGTCGGCGCGATCAACGCCAACCATGCGCTGCTGGCCAAGCGCGCCGGCTTCAAGGCGATCTACCTGTCCGGCGGCGGCGTGGCGGCGGGTTCGCTCGGTCTGCCGGACCTGGGCATCTCCAACCTGGACGACGTGCTGACCGACGTGCGCCGCATCACCGACGTGTGCGACCTGCCGCTGCTGGTCGACGTCGACACCGGTTTTGGCGCCTCCGCCTTCAATGTCGCCCGCACCGTCAAGTCGATGATCAAGTTCGGCGCCGCCGCCATGCACATCGAAGACCAGGTCGGCGCCAAGCGCTGCGGCCATCGTCCCGGCAAGGAAATCGTATCGAAGCAGGAGATGGTCGACCGCATCAGCGCCGCCGTCGATGCGCGTACCGACGACCAGTTTGTCATCATGGCGCGCACCGATGCGCTGGCGGTGGAAGGCCTGGACGCCGCCATCGAACGCGCGGTCGCCTGCGTGGAAGCGGGCGCCGACATGATCTTCCCGGAAGCGATGATCAGCCTCGATATGTATAAAAAATTCGCCGCCGCCGTGAAAGTGCCGGTGCTGGCCAACATCACCGAATTCGGTTCGACGCCGCTGTTCACCGTGGACGAGTTGCGCAGCGCCGACGTGGGACTGGTGCTGTATCCGCTGTCCGCCTTCCGCGCCATGAACAAGGCGGCGGAAAACGTCTACGGCGCCATCCGCCGCGACGGCACGCAGCAGAACGTGCTCGACACCATGCAAACCCGCGCTGAACTTTATGAGCGCATCAATTACCACAGCTTCGAGCAAAAGCTCGACGCCCTGTTCGCCGCACAGAAGAAATAAGAGGAGACACCAAATGACCGAAGCCACCACCTTCAAACCAAAAAAATCCGTCGCCCTGTCCGGCGTCGCCGCCGGTAACACCGCGCTGTGCTCCGTCGGCAAAACCGGCAATGACCTGCACTATCGCGGCTACGACATCCTGGACGTCGCCACCACCTGCGAGTTCGAGGAAATCGCCTACCTGCTGGTGCACGGCAAACTGCCAGCCGAGTCGGAACTGCGCGGCTACAAGGCCAAACTGCGCTCGCTGCGGGGCCTGCCGCAAGCCGTGAAATCGGCGCTGGAGGCATTGCCGGCATCCGCGCATCCAATGGACGTGATGCGCACCGGCGTCTCGGTGCTGGGCTGCGTGCTGCCGGAGAAGGACGACCACAACACGCCAGGCGCGCGTGACATCGCCGATCGCCTGATGGCGTCCTTTGGCTCCATGCTGCTGTACTGGTATCACTTCAGCCATAACGGCAAGCGCATCGAAGTGGAAACCGACGACGACTCCATCGGCGGCCACTTCCTGCATCTGCTGCACGGCCAAAAGCCGCAGGAATCGTGGGTGCGCGCGATGCATACCTCGCTGATCCTGTACGCCGAACACGAGTTCAACGCATCGACCTTCACCAGCCGCGTCATCGCCGGTACCGGCTCCGACATCCACTCGGCCATCACCGGCGCCATCGGCGCGCTGCGCGGCCCGAAACACGGCGGCGCCAACGAAGTCGCCTTTGAGATTCAGAAGCGCTACGAAAATCCGGACGAGGCGGAAGCCGACATCCGCAGCCGCGTCGCCAACAAGGAAGTGGTGATTGGCTTCGGCCACCCGGTGTACACCGTCTCCGATCCGCGCAACGTGGTGATCAAGGACGTGGCGCGCCAGCTGTCCGAGGAAGCCGGTTCGACCAAAATGTACGACATCGCCGAGCGCCTGGAATCTGTGATGTGGGAAATCAAAAAGATGTTCCCGAACCTGGACTGGTTCTCCGCCGTGTCGTACCACATGATGGGCGTGCCGACCGCGATGTTCACTCCGTTGTTCGTCATCTCGCGCACCTCCGGCTGGTCGGCGCACATCATCGAGCAGCGCATCGACAACAAGATCATCCGCCCAAGCGCCAACTACGTTGGCCCTGAAGACCTGAAATTCGTCCCGATCAAGGACCGTAAATAATCATGAACACCGCATTCCGCAAGAACCTGCCCGGCACCCAGCTAGACTACTTCGACGCGCGCGCCGCTGTCGATGCGATCCAGCCAGGCGCCTGGGACAAACTGCCATACACCTCGCGCGTACTGGCGGAAAATCTCGTGCGCCGCTGCGATCCGGCCACACTCAACGCTTCGCTGTCGCAGCTGATCGAGCGCAAGCGCGACCTGGACTTTCCGTGGTTCCCGGCGCGCGTGGTATGCCACGACATTCTGGGCCAGACCGCGCTGGTCGACCTGGCCGGCCTGCGCGATGCGATTGCGCTGCAAGGCGGGGATCCGGCGCTGGTCAATCCCGTGGTGCCGACGCAGCTGGTGGTGGACCATTCGCTGGCGGTGGAGTGCGGCGGCTTCGATCCGGACGCCTTCGACAAGAACCGCGCCATCGAAGATCGCCGCAATGAAGACCGCTTCGATTTCATCAACTGGACCAAGAAGGCGTTCAAGAACGTCGACGTGATCCCGCCGGGGAACGGCATCCTGCACCAGATTAATCTGGAGCGCATGTCGCCGGTGATCCAGTCCGTGGATGGCGTGGCCTTCCCGGATACGCTGGTTGGCACCGATTCGCATACGCCGATGGTCGATGCGCTGGGCGTGATCGCCATCGGCGTCGGCGGACTGGAAGCGGAAAGCGTAATGCTGGGACGCGCCTCGTGGATGCGTCTGCCGGACATCATCGGCGTTGAACTGAGCGGCAAGCCGCAGCCAGGCATCACCGCCACCGACATCGTGCTGGCGTTGACCGAATTCCTGCGCAAGCAGAAAGTGGTGTCGTCGTACCTGGAGTTCTATGGCGAAGGCGCCGCCCACCTGACCTTGGGCGACCGTGCGACCATCTCCAACATGGCGCCGGAATACGGCTCCACCGCCGCCATGTTCTACATCGATGCGCAAACCATCAAATACCTCAAGCTGACCGGCCGCGATGACGAAACGGTCAAACTGGTGGAAACCTACGCCAGGGAAACCGGCCTGTGGGGCGATGCGCTGGTGGGCGCCGAGTACGAGCGCGTGCTGAAGTTCGACCTGTCCACCGTGGTGCGTAATATCGCCGGCCCATCGAACCCGCACAACCGCGTGGCGACCAGCGACCTGGCCGCGCGCGGCATCAGCGGCGTGGTGGAGAACGAACCTGGCCTGATGCCGGACGGCGCCTGCATTATCGCCGCCATCACCAGCTGCACCAACACGAATAATCCACGCAATATGATCGCCGCCGGCCTGCTGGCCCGCAACGCCAACAAGCTTGGCCTGACGCGCAAGCCATGGGTGAAGTCGTCGCTGGCGCCTGGCTCCAAGACCGTGACGCTGTATCTGGAAGAGGCGGGTCTGCTGCCGGAGCTGGAGCAACTGGGCTTCGGCGTGGTGGCGTATGCCTGCACCTCCTGCAACGGCATGTCCGGCGCGCTGGACCCGGTGATCCAGAAAGAAGTCGTCGATCGCGACCTGTATGCAACAGCTGTCCTGTCGGGCAACCGCAATTTCGACGGCCGTATCCATCCGTATGCCAAGCAGGCTTTCTTGGCCTCGCCGCCGCTGGTGGTGGCGTATGCCATCGCTGGCACCATCCGCTTCGATATCGAGAAGGATGTGCTGGGCCACGACGCCAATGGTCATCCGATCACGCTGAAGGACATCTGGCCCTCGGACGAAGAGATCGACGCCATCGTCGCCAGCGCGGTCAAGCCGGAGCAGTTCCGCAAGGTCTACATTCCGATGTTCGCCAGGCAGGCGGATGACGGCATTTCGGTCAGCCCGCTGTATGACTGGCGTCCGCAAACCACCTATATCCGCCGCCCGCCGTACTGGGAAGGCGCGCTGGCAGGCGAACGCTCGCTGCGCGGCATGCGTCCGCTGGCGGTCCTTGGCGATAACATCACCACCGACCACCTGTCGCCGTCGAACGCCATCATGATGGATTCCGCCGCTGGCGAATACCTGCACAAAATGGGCTTGCCGGAAGAAGACTTCAATTCCTACGCGACCCACCGCGGCGACCACCTGACCGCGCAACGCGCCACCTTCGCCAATCCGACGCTGAAGAACGAGATGGTGCGCGACGCCGATGGCAAGGTCAAAGCCGGTTCGCTGGCGCGCGTGGAGCCGGAAGGCAAAGTGCTGCGTATGTGGGAAGCGATTGAAACCTATATGGACCGCAAGCAGCCGCTGATCATCGTGGCCGGCGCGGACTACGGCCAGGGCTCGTCGCGCGACTGGGCGGCCAAGGGTGTGCGGCTGGCGGGCGTGGAAGCGATTGTGGCTGAGGGCTTCGAACGCATCCACCGCACCAATCTGGTCGGCATGGGCGTGCTGCCGCTGGAATTCCAGCCGGGCGTGAACCGCCTGACGCTGGCGCTGGACGGCACTGAAACCTATGACGTGATCGGCGAACGCACGCCGCGCTCGACGCTGACGCTGGTGATTAACCGTCGCAACGGCGAACGCCTGCACGTGCCGGTGACCTGCCGCCTCGATACGGCGGAAGAAGTCTCGATCTACGAAGCCGGCGGCGTGCTGCAACGCTTCGCGCAGGACTTCCTCGAATCCGCAAAGGCTGCATGATGGCGCACAAACCTCAGATCAAAATCCCCGCCACCTATATGCGTGGCGGCACCAGCAAGGGCGTGTTCTTCCGCTTGCAGGATCTGCCGGAAGCGGCGCAGCAGCCGGGCGCCGCGCGCGACCAGTTGCTGCTGCGCGTGATCGGCAGCCCGGACCCATACGGCAAACAGATCGACGGCATGGGCGGCGCCACGTCCAGCACCAGCAAGACGGTGATCCTGTCGAAAAGCACGCGGCCGGATCACGACGTCGATTACCTGTTCGGTCAGGTCTCGATCGACAAGGCTTTCGTGGACTGGAGCGGCAACTGCGGCAACCTGTCGGCGGCGGTGGGCGCGTTCGCCATCAGCGGCGGTCTGGTTGACGCGGCGCGCGTGCCGCAGGACGGCGTGGCGGTGGTGCGCGTGTGGCAGGCCAATATCGGCAAGACCATCATCGCCCACATCCCGATGACCAACGGCGAAGTGCAGGAGACCGGCGACTTTGAACTGGACGGCGTCACCTTCCCGGCGGCAGAAGTCCAGCTGGAGTTCATGGACCCGGCGGCGGAAGAGGAGGGCGCAGGCGGTTCGATGTTCCCGACCGGCCAACTGGTGGACGATCTGGAAGTCCCCGGCGTCGGCACGCTGAAGGCGACCATGATCAACGCCGGCATTCCGACCATCTTCATCAACGCCGACGCTGTCGGCTACACCGGCACCGAACTGCAGGACGCCATCAACGGCGACACCAAGGCGCTGGCGATGTTCGAAACCATCCGCGCATATGGTGCGCTGCGCATGGGCCTTATCAAGGACCTGAACGAAGCGGCGACGCGCCAGCACACGCCGAAGGTGGCGTTCGTGGCGCCGCCTAAGGCCTACACCTCGTCCAGCGGCAAGCCGGTGGCGGCGGGCGATATCGATCTGCTGGTGCGTGCGCTCTCGATGGGCAAGCTGCATCACGCCATGATGGGCACGGCCGCTGTCGCCATCGGCACGGCCGCCGCCATTCCCGGCACGCTGGTGAACCTGGCGGCGGGCGGCGGCGAGCGTGGCGCGGTGCGCTTCGGCCATCCGTCCGGCACCTTGCGTGTCGGTGCGGAGGCGGTTCAGCAGAACGGAGAATGGTGCGTCAAAAAAGCGGTAATGAGCCGCAGCGCCCGCGTATTGATGGAAGGCTGGGTACGCGTACCCGCCTAAGCAGATACAGACTACCGGAGGAGACATGATGTACGCTGATTTTTATCAGCGCTCTATCGCCACGCCCGAACAATTCTGGCAGGACGAAGCTGCGCTCATCGACTGGAACACGCCGTTCACGCAAGTGCTGGATTATGACCATCCGCCGTTCGCCCGCTGGTTCGTGGGCGGCAAGACCAATCTGTGTCACAACGCGGTGGACCGCTGGTGCTTGCCGGGCGGGCAGGGCGACCAGCCCGCGCTGATCGCCATCTCCACCGAAACCAACACGGAGCGCAGCTACTCCTTCAACGAACTGCATGTGGAAGTCCAGCGCTGGGCGGCGATGATGCAGTCGCTCGGCGTGCGCAAGGGCGACCGTGTGCTGATCTACATGCCGATGATCGCCGAGGCGGCGTTCGCCATGCTGGCCTGCGCACGCATCGGCGCGGTGCACTCGGTGGTGTTCGGCGGTTTTGCGGCCCACAGCCTGGCCAGCCGCATCGACGACGCCAAGCCGGTACTGGTCGTCTCCGCCGACGCCGGCTCGCGCAACGGCAAACCGATTCCCTACAAGCCGCTGCTGGACGAGGCGATTGCGCTGTCGTCCGCCAAGCCGTCGCGCGTGCTGCTGGTCGATCGCGGCCTGGCGCCGATGAACCGTGTGGAAGGCCGCGACGTGGACTATGCCGCGCTGAGCGCCGCGCATCTGGCCGCGCATGTGCCGGTGACGTGGCTGGAATCGAACGAGCCTTCCTACGTGCTGTACACCTCCGGCACCACCGGCAAGCCGAAAGGCGTGCAGCGCGACGTCGGCGGCTACGCGGTGGCGCTGGCCTCTTCGATGAAGCACAACTTCTGCGCCAGGGCCGGCGAAACCTTCTTCGCCACCTCCGACATCGGCTGGGTGGTGGGGCACTCGTACATCGTCTACGGCCCGCTGATCGCCGGCATGGCGACCATCATGTACGAAGGCCTGCCGATTTGTCCCGACCCCGGCATCTGGTGGAGCATCGTCGAGAAGTACAAGGTCACGCGTATGTTCTCGGCGCCGACGGCGGTGCGCGTGCTGCGCAAGCAGCCGCCGGAATTCATGCGCAAGCACGACCTGTCGTCGCTGAAGGCGCTGTACCTGGCTGGCGAACCGCTGGATGAAACCACGTCGAGCTGGATCGCCGCCGAACTGGGCGTGCCGATCATCGACAACTACTGGCAGACCGAAACCGGCTGGCCGATCCTGTCGATCGCCAAGGGCATAGAAGACACGCCGACGCGGCTCGGCAGTCCCGGTGTGGCGATGTACGGCTACAACGTCCGCCTGATGAACGAAGCCACCGGCGAGGAGTGCGGCCCGACTGAAAAAGGCGTGCTGATGATCGAAGGTCCGCTGCCTCCCGGCTGCATGCAGACCGTGTACGGCGACGACCAGCGCTTTGTCGACACCTATTGGTCCGATGTCGGCGGCCGCATGCTGTATTCCACCTTCGACTGGGGCGTGCGCGATGCGGACGGCTATTACTTCATCCTTGGCCGCACCGACGATGTGATCAACGTCGCCGGCCACCGGCTCGGCACGCGCGAGATCGAGGAATCCATCACCAGCCATCCGAATGTGTCCGAGGTGGCGGTGGTCGGCGTGGCGGACAAGATCAAGGGGCAGGTGGCGGTGGCCTTCGCCATCCTGAAGGATGCGGCGGCGGGAACGCTTGAACAGGACGTGATGGCCGTGGTGGACCGCCAGCTTGGCGCGGTGGCGCGGCCGGCGCGCGTCTACTTCGTCACGCAGTTGCCGAAGACGCGCTCCGGCAAATTGCTGCGCCGCTCCATCCAGGCCATTTGCGAAGGCCGCAATCCGGGCGACCTGACATCGATAGAAGATCCATCGTCGCTGCAGCAGATTAAACAAGCGTTGTTGTAAGGCGCCGGTAAGGCTGCTCTTCTATTCTGCGTATAAGCTCGAATAGAAGAGCATCAATAACGGAGACACACAATGCACGACGACCTCGTACAGAAACTTAAGCACGACCCGAATTATCACAAGCTGGTCAAATCCCGCTCCCGCTTCGGCTGGACGCTCACCGCACTCATGATGGTGGTCTACTACGGCTACATCCTGCTGATCGCCTTCGACAAAGAATTCCTGGCCACGAAAACCGGCACCGGCGTCATGACCTGGGGCATGCCGATCGGCCTGTTCGTGATCGTCTTCACGGTGCTGATCACCGGCGTGTATGTACGCCGCGCCAATAACACTTACGATGAACTGACCCAAGCCATCCACGACAAGGTGAAAGCATGAGCATCTTGAAACGTATGATGGCGCCGGTTTTGCTGGCAACGTGTGGCGTCGCGCTGGCCGCAGGCGGAGACCTGGGCCAGGCCGTGCGCCAGCCGACCAACTGGACCGCGATCACCATGTTCGCGGTGTTCGTGCTGTTCACGCTGTACATCACCAAATGGGCGGCCAAGAAAACCCGCTCCGCGTCCGACTTCTACACCGCCGGCGGCGGCATCACCGGCTTCCAGAACGGCCTGGCGATCGCCGGCGACTTCATGTCGGCGGCGTCGTTCCTCGGCATTTCCGCATCCGTGTTCCTGAACGGTTACGATGGCCTGATCTACGCCATCGGCTTCCTGGTCGGCTGGCCGGTCATCACCTTCCTGATGGCTGAACGCCTGCGCAACCTGGGCCGCTTCACCTTCGCCGACGTGGCGGCGTACCGCTTCAAGCAGGCGCCGATCCGCATCTTCTCCGCTTCCGGCACGCTGGTGGTGGTGGCCTTCTACCTGATCGCGCAGATGGTCGGCGCCGGCCAGCTGATCAAGCTGCTGTTCGGCCTCGAATACTGGATCGCCGTGGTGCTGGTTGGTACGCTGATGATGATCTACGTGCTGTTCGGCGGCATGACGGCCACCACCTGGGTGCAGATCATCAAGGCGGTGATGCTGCTGGGCGGCGCCAGCTTCATGGCGTTTGCCGTGCTGGGCCAGTTCCACTTCAGCCCTGAAGCGCTGTTCGCCAAAGCGGTTGAACTGCATGCCAAAAAAGATGAAATCATGGGGCCAGGCACCTTTATCAAAGACCCTGTCTCGGCGATCTCGTTCGGCATGGCGCTGATGTTCGGCACCGCCGGCCTGCCGCACATCCTGATGCGTTTCTTCACCGTGCCAAGCGCGAAGGAAGCACGCAAGTCGGTGTTCTGGGCCACCACCTGGATCGCTTACTTCTACATCCTGACCTTCATCATCGGTTTCGGCGCCATCGTTTTGGTCAGCATCAATCCTGAATTCAAGGACGCCGCGGGCAAACTCCTGGGTGGTAACAACATGGCGGCGGTGCACCTGGCCAAAGCGGTCGGCGGCAATATCTTCCTGGGCTTCATCTCGGCCGTGGCGTTCGCCACCATCCTGGCCGTGGTGGCCGGCCTGACGCTGTCCGGCGCATCGGCCGTGTCGCACGACCTGTATGCCACCGTGATCGCCAAGGGCAAAGCCAGCGGCGCCAGCGAACTGAAAGTATCGAAGATCACCACCATCGCACTGGGTATCGTCGCCGTGGTGCTGGGCATCGCGTTCGAGAAGCAGAACATCGCCTTCATGGTGTCGCTGGCGTTTGCGATTGCCGCCTCGGCCAACTTCCCGGTCCTGTTCATGTCCGTGCTGTGGAAGAACTGCACCACGCGCGGCGCCACCATCGGCGGCTTTATCGGCCTGACGCTGGCGCTGGTGATGACCGTGCTGTCCAAGTCCGTGTGGGTGGATGTGCTGGGCAATGCCCATGAACTGTTCCCATACGCTTCGCCGGCCATCTTCTCGATGCCGGCCGGCTTCCTCGGCATCTGGCTGTTCTCGGTGCTGGACAAGAGCGACCGCGCGCGCATCGACCGCGCCGGCTACGAAGCGCAGCAGATGCGCTCCGAAACCGGCATCGGCGCCGCCGGCGCCAGCGCGCACTGATATAAATAGCAACTTCCAGCAAAGACAATGCCCGGTTCGCCGGGCATTGTCGTTTTAGCGGCGCACATAAACCACATTGATGGCGATCCCCCGCATTGTGGTTTATGATCTGCCGACTATGACCGTTCCGCTCCCCCAAGCCACAGAATTCCAGCGCGATGAGCGCGAAGAGCAGCTGCGCCGCATGCTGCTGGAACAGAAGGCCATTTTCGATAACGCGTCGGTCGGCATCCTGTTCAGCAAATCGCAGGTCATGTTGAGCTGTAACGCGCGCATGGCGGAGATGTTCGGCTACGCACCGGGCGAGATGGAAGGGCTGCATTCGGCGGTGGTGTTCCGCTCGCCGGAAATCTACGAGGAGTTCGGCCGCGAGGCGGCGCCGTTGTTGAGCGCCGGCCAGCCGTTCGAAAAGCCCGCGCAGCAGTTCAGGCGCAAGGACGGCAGCTTTTTCTGGTGCCGCGTGCGCGCCAACGCGGTCGACTTCGAACATCGCGGCGGCGGCACCATCTGGATACTGGAAGACGTCACGCACTCGCGGCAGACGCAGATGGAGGTCGAGGCGATCATGACCAACGCTTCGATGAGCATCCTGTTCACCAAGAACCGCATCATCACGCGCTACAACCGCGGCTTTGCCGAGATGTTCCGCTACGATGAGCAGTCCTGCCTTGGCCTGCCGGGCCGCGCGCTGTATCCGTCGCAGGAGGCCTACGACAAGCTGGGCGCCGAGGCCTATCCTTTCCTCTCCATCGGCAAGCCGTTCCAGACCGAGATCGAAATGCGCCGCTCGGACGGCACCAACTTGTGGGCGCAGTTGATCGGCTACGTGGTCAATCCGGAAGATCCGACGCAGGGCACGATCTGGGTCATCGAAGACCGCACCGAACAGAAACGCGCGGAGGAGGCGCTGCGCAACGCGCTGCTGGAGAACCAGGCGATCCTCGACAGCGCGGTGCTGGGCATCTCGGTGGTGGAGAATGGCCGCAACCTGCGCTGCAACCGCAAGATGGAAGAGTTGTTCGGCTATGCGCCGGGCGAGATGAATCACCTGAGCATCCAGGCTTTTTACGCCGACAGGGCCGCATGGGAGAACGCCCGCGCCGAAACCGTGCGCGACTTCCGCGCCGGCCGCGTCAACGTCTCGGAATATGAGCTGGTGCGCAAGGATGGCAGCACCTTCTGGGCGCGCCTGTCCGGCCGGCCGTTCGACCTGGCGCAGGCCGGCGGCCGCTCGGTGTGGCTGGTGGACGACATCACCGCGCGGCGCGAAGCGGCGGAAGCGGTGGCCCGCGCGCGCGACGAACTGGAACTGCGGGTGCAGGAACGCACCGCCGAACTGGCCGGCGCCAATGCGCAGCTGCAGGGCGAGATCGTCGAACGCCGCCAGGCGGAGGCGCGGGTGCACCACATGGCGTATCACGACAGCCTGACCGGCCTGCCGAACCGCGCGCTGCTGTCGGACCGGCTGGACCGCTCGATGCTGGCGGCGCAGCGCTTCGATCGCAAGCTGGCCGTGATGTTCATCGACCTGGATCGCTTCAAGACCATCAACGATTCGCTCGGCCACATGACCGGCGACCAGCTGCTGAAGGAAGTGGCCACGCGCCTGTGCAGCGCGGTGCGCGCCAGCGATACCGTGGCCAGGCTGGGCGGCGACGAATTCGTGGTGCTGGTGCCGGGCATCCGCGCGCCCGACGAGGCGGGGCAGGTGGCCGAGAAAATCATCGAGGCGCTGTCGGAAGACTTTCCGCTGGAGGGGCGCAAGCTGCACATCACGCCGTCGATCGGCATCAGCATCTATCCGGACGACGGCGGCGACGTGGAAACGCTGATGCGCAATGCAGACGGCGCCATGTACCACGCCAAGGCCAGCGGCCGCAATAACTACCAGTTCTTCAAGGAGTCGATGAACCAGACGGCGGCGCGCCACTTCGAGCTGGAGTCCAGCCTGCGCGGCGCCCTGGCGGCCAACGAGTTCGAGCTGTACTTCCAGCCCATCATGGACATCGGCACGCGCCGCCTGCATGCGATGGAAGTACTGCTGCGCTGGCGGCGCGGCGGCGCCGAACTGGTGACGCCGGACCAGTTCATTCCCATCATCGAGGAAAACGGCATGATCGTGCCGATCGGCGAGTGGGTGATACGCCAGGCCTGCAAGCAAAGCATGCTGTGGCAAAGCCAGGGCATGCTGCCGGTGCCGCTGGCGGTCAACCTGTCACCGCGCCAGTTCATGCATCGCGGGCTGCTGGAGTCGATCCGCTGCATACTCGACGAGACGGGCATCGACCCGGCGCTGATCGAATTCGAAATCACCGAGACGGCGCTGATGCAGCACGGCGAGCAGACGCTGGAAATCCTCGGCCACATCAACGCCATGGGCATCCGCCTGTCGATCGACGATTTCGGCACCGGCTATTCATCGCTGGCCTACCTGAAGCGCTTCCCGGTCAAGAAGATCAAGATCGACCGCGCCTTCATCAAGGACCTGGAAGAGAGCGCGGAAGACCGCGCCATCGTGGCGGCGATCATCGCGCTGTCGGACAGCCGGCAGCTGTCGGTGGTGGCGGAGGGTGTGGAGACGGAAGGGCAGTACGCGCTGCTGCAGCGGCACGGCTGCCAGTTCGCGCAGGGTTATCTGTTCTCGCAGCCGGTGCCGCACATGACGGCCCAGCTGCTGTTGCCGCGCTGCTGATCAGCGTTTAATTATCAGCTGAAGGTGGCGATCACCGGCGTGTGGTCGGACGGTTGTTCCCATTTGCGCGGCACGCGGTCGATGACGCAGGCGGTGCAGCGCTGTTTCAGCGCATCGGACAGCAGCAGGTGGTCGATGCGCAGGCCCTTGTTGAGGCGGAAGCCCAGGCCGCGATAGTCCCACCAGCTATATGACTTTTCCGGCTGCTCGAACATGCGGAAGGCGTCGGTCAGGCCGAGGTCCAGCAGGCGCTTGAGCTGCGCGCGCTCCGGCTCGGACACATGGACCATGCCTTCCCAGGCGGCCGGGTCGTGCACGTCGCGGTCTTCCGGCGCGATGTTGTAGTCACCCACCACGGCCAGTTGCGGATAGGCGGCCGCCTGTTCGGCGATCCAGTCGTGGAAGGCGTTCAGCCAGGCCATCTTGTACTCGAATTTGTCGGAACCGACCGCCTGGCCGTTGGGCACATAGGCGCACACCACGCGCACGCCGTCGACGGTGCCGGCGATGATGCGCTGCTGCGGATCGTCGAATTTGGGGTTGTTCTTGACGATGTCGTGGATCGGCAGGCGCGAGATCAGGGCCACGCCGTTATAGGTTTTTTGCCCGGTGTAGGCGACGTGATAGCCGGCCGCTTCCAGTTGCGCCAGCGGGAACTTGTCGTCGGTTAATTTTGTTTCCTGGATCGCTAGCACATCAGTGGGGTTTTCCTCTAGCCACTTCATAACGTGCGGCAGTCTTACGTTCAAAGAGTTAACATTCCAGGTAGCTATTTTCATGGCAGGGTTGCTTTCGTGCGGGTTCTAGTAACTAGCATCTTACAGCATCGCGGATTTAACACATCCAGTATCAACTTGCAAAGTTTTATGAAAAAACATGAAAAACCCTTTCCCAAGTACGGTGCAGGCCCTAGAATGTTGCAAAATGTGTGAAATCGCAAAAAGATTGCCAATACTGTCTCCTAGTTATCAAAATATAACCTAAGGACGAGACAAAATAAGCAAAATAGAAATATACTAGCGAAAACGGCTTGGAAAACTTGTGTTTCCGTCTAGCAATCGACTAAGCGTAATTTAAGTATCTTTTTGTGTTGTGATGGCGCAATAAATGATACTATACGGAAATTACTTGTGGAATTTACAGTGAATCGCGCCTGGCGCATTTACAAAGGAATAAAAAATGCGAACTGCATTTGAGGCATGGGCACAGCGCGACGGCCATATCGTACGTCGCCGTGAAGACAAGCCAGACGAGTACCTGGTCTTCGAAACGCAACGCCGCTGGGTGATCTGGCAAGCGGCGCTGGAACATGGCAAAACGCCGGGCGGCCGTAAAACCGCCGCGCAGAAGGAAGCCGCCGCCGCCGAGAAGCGCGCGGCTGCCGCCGTGCAGCGTCCGCCAGCGATCAATCCTGACGAAGCCGCCGTGCGCAATCAGGTGCTGAACGAAGTGCTGGATGCCTTCTCCACGCTGGGCGGTGAGCGCGGCATGGACGACATCCTGAAGGTGGTTCAGGGTCTGAAGAAGAAGCAGGAAGAGCAGGCCGAGCAGCCTGTCGCCGTGCGCACTGCGGACCGTCACAACGCGTAAAGTGCAAGGCTTTACGCCGCTTGATCAAGCAAATAAAAGCACCGGCGGGCTGCTACACTGGTCTGACTCCATTGAATAGAGACAGACCATGTATCTCCGCCCCGCCGCTGCGGTAATTGCGCTCCTGGCCGCCATGGCTGGTTGCGCCTCTCTGACCGAATCCACCGAACAAAGCGTGCTGGTGCAAACCGTGCTCGATCACCGCGAGATCGCGGGCGTCGGCTGCGTGCTGTATAACGACGTCGGCAAATGGTTTGTCACCACGCCGGGCCGCGTGACGCTGCGCAAGAGCGCGGGACCGCTGCGCATTGATTGCCAGAAGGCGGACAAGGGCTGGGCGTATGAGAAGGTCGAGTCCAAGGTGGACGGCAACCTGTGGGGGAATCTGGCGCTGACGGCGGGTGTCGGCTACATCGTCGACAAGAATACCGGCGCGGGCTATGACTATCCGGCCACGCTGACCGTTGTCATGCATCCCGCGCAGGAAAAAGAAGAAGGGCCAGCGCCGGCGGCCGGCGTGACCCTGTTCTGAATTAAGCGCGGCCGATCAGGAAGTTCGACAGCAGCGGCACCGGACGGCCGGTAGCGCCTTTCGCGCCGCCCGATTTCCACGCGGTGCCGGCGATATCCAGGTGCGCCCAGGTGTATTTGCGGGTGAAGTTTTCCAGGAACGCAGCAGCCGTGCACGACGCGCCGCCCGGCGTGCCGATGTTGGCCAGATCCGCGAAGTTGGACTTCAACTGCTCGTTGTACTCTTCGCCGATCGGCAGGCGCCAGGCGGTGTCGCCGGCGTTTTTACCCGCAGCCATGATCTCGTCGGCCAGCTTGTTGTGGACCTCGTCGTCGCGCGTGAACAGGCCGCTCTTGTGGTGGCCCAGGGCGACGATGCAGGCGCCGGTCAGCGTGGCGATGTCGATCACGGCGGCCGGGTTGAAGCGCTCGGCATAAGCCAGCGCATCGCACAGCACCAGGCGGCCTTCGGCATCGGTGTTCAGGATTTCGATGGTCAGACCGTTCATCGAGGTGACGATGTCGCCCGGCTTGGTGGCGCGGCCCGACGGCATGTTCTCGCAGGCGGCGATCACGCCGATCACGTTCAGCTTCAGGTTCATCTCGCCGATGGCGCGGAAGGTGCCCAGCACCGAGGCGGCGCCGCCCATGTCGTACTTCATCTCGTCCATGCCAGGACCGGCCTTCAGCGAAATGCCGCCGGTGTCGAAGGTGATGCCTTTACCGACCAGCACCACCGGCGCATCCTTGGCCTTGCCGCCCATGTGCTTGAGGATGATGAACTTCGGCGGCTGCTCGCTGCCGTTGGTGACGGACAGGAAGCTGTTCATTTTCAGCGCTTCCAGCTGTTTGCGGTCCAGCACTTCCACGTCGAACTTGTAGTCCTTGCCCAGTTTCTTGGCGGTGTTGGCCAGGTAGGTCGGGGTGCAGACGTTGGCCGACAGGTTGCCCAGTTCCTTGGTCAGGTCCATGCCGTTGGCGATGGCGATGGCTTGCGCCAGCGCGGTCTTGGTCTCGGCGTTGGCCGGCACGGCCAGGGCGATTTTCTTCACGCCGGCAGGCGCCGGATCTTTCTTGCTCTTCTGGCCATCGGTGCGGAACACCGACTCGTGCGCGCTCTGCACCACGCAGCGGATCGCCCAATTCACGTCGCGCTCTTTCACTTCGGTCGCCGGCAGTGCGATAATAGCGTCGCTCGTGCCCAGGGTGGCGAAGACTTTCAGCGCCGCAGCCACGCCGCCGGCAAAGCTTTTCTCGCTGACCGCTTCATCGCTGCCCAGGCCGACCAGCAGCACGCGTTCGGCGCTGGCGCCTTTGACGCCGCGCAGCAGCAGGGTGGTGCCGGTTTTGCCGGTGATGTCGCCGGACTTCAGCGCAGCCGTGATTTCACCAGCGCCGTCCAGCGCCTTGGCAGCTTGCGACAGCTTTTTGTTCTCGAAGACCGCGACGGCGATGACGCCGGCTTTGGCCGTAGCGATGGTGTTTTTTGTGTCGAATGCTTTTATGCTAAAGTCCATTTGATTCTCCGTGTCGTGTACGTACTTAAAACTTGTGGTCCCGTATAGCGTATATATGGGCCAAACTACCGAATTATAATCTTCAATGATATTTCAACGCGCCCTACGACGAGAAATGGCCAGTGCCGCCGGCGCCAGCTTCACCGTGTTGTTCAGCATTAGCGTCACCTGGACACTGATCGGTGTTCTCGGCAAGGCCGCCGGCGGCAAGGCCGCCTCCAGTGACGTGATCGCGCTGATCGCTTTCGCCGTGCTGAATTATCTGCCAACTCTCGTCATCCTCACCAGCTTTATTTCGGTGCTGATGGTGGTCACGCGGACCTACCGCGATTCCGAAATGGTGGTGTGGTTCGCCTCGGGCCTGAGCCTGACGCGCTGGATAGGTCCGGTGCTGACCTTCGGCCTGCCGCTGGTGCTGATCACCGCCGGCCTGAGTTTCGTCGCTACGCCATGGGCCAAGCAGAAAAGCCTGGAGTACGTGGAGCGCTTCGAGAAGCGCGAAGACCTGCAGAAGGTCTCGCCCGGCCAGTTCAAGGAATCGGCGTCGGCCAACCGCATCTTCTTCGTCGAGGGCGTGGCCGGCAAGACGGCCGTGGTGCAGAACGTGTTCGTCAACACGGTCGATGAACACGGCACCGCCGTCATCGTCGCGCGCGAGGGCGTGGTCAACAACGGACCGAAAGGCGAGCGCTATCTGGTGCTGAAGAACGGCCGCCGCTACCAGGGCACGCCAGGCCAATCGGACTTCCAGACCATGGAATTCGACAGCTACAGCATGCGCGTGACGCAGCAGACGCAGGATCTCGACGCCGACCGCGACGCGGTGGCCCTGCCGACCATGGAGCTGCTGCAGAAAACCGATCCCGTCTCGCGCGCCGAACTGCTGTGGCGCATGGCGCAGCCGCTCACCTGCCTGGTGCTGATCCTGCTGGCGGTGCCGCTGGGCTTCGTCAATCCGCGCGCGGGCAGCTCGGCCAATCTGATCATCGCGCTGCTGGTGTTCTTCAGCTATAACAACTTCGTCAAGCTGGTGGAGGCCAGCGTCAAGCAGGGCAAGGACAGCTTCGCGCTGTCGTGGTGGCCGCTGCATTTGCTGGCGTTGCTGACCGTGGTCGGCCTGTTCGCATGGCGGTTGAACCTGAATCACCGCTACCACCCGATGGCGCTGGTGGCCGCGTACAAGCGTTCGCGCAACAAGAAAGACTGATCGCATGAAAATCCTGCAACGCTATTTCGCAGTCTCGATTCTGCAAGCGGTGGCCTTTGTGCTGGTGGCGTTCCTGGCGCTGCAAGCCTTCATGGACCTGACCGGCGAACTGCCGTCGGTCGGCAAGAACGGCTACGAGATCCAGTACGCCTTCCTGTATGTGCTGGTGCAGCTGCCGGCCCACGTGTATGAAGTGATGCCGCTGGCGGCGCTGATCGGCACCATCTACACCATGGCGCAGTTTGCGGCCACGTCGGAATTCACCATCATGCGCGCGTCCAGCATGTCGACCGGCATGGTGGCGTGGATGCTGGCCAAGATCGGCCTGGTGCTGGTGATTATCACCTTCATCTTCGGCGAACTGATTGCACCGCGCACCGCGCCGCTGGCCGACAAGATCAAGCTGAGCGCCCGTGGCGCGGCCATTTCGTCGGAGTTCCGCTCCGGTCTGTGGACCAAGGATATCGTCAAGTCCGACGGCATGACCGGCACCGTCATCGGCTCGCGCTTTTTCAACGTGCGCCAAGTGCGTCCGGACGGCACGCTGATCGACGTCAAGCTGTACGAGTTCGACACCAGTTTCCGCCTGCGCTCCATCACGCTGGCCAAGACCGGCACCTTCCAGGGCAATAACAAGTGGCTGCTGAGCGATGTGACGGAAAACCTGTTCAGCAATCCGCAACTGCTCAAGCCGGGCGCGGAAGCCAATCTTGAAAATAACTTTGCGCAGGAATCGAGCATGATCGAAACCCGCCACAGCGCCACCAAGGATCTGCTGTCGGAGATCACGCCGAAGATCCTGGCGGTGGCCGGTTCCGATCCGGAGCGCATGTCCGCCAATGAGCTGGCCGTGTACACCCGCCACCTGCAGGAGAACAAGCAGGAGACGGAGCGCTTCAAGATCGCCTTCTGGAAGAAACTGTTCGATCCGCTGGCCATCTTCGTGCTGATGGCGCTGGCCCTGCCGTTCGGCTACCTGCACACGCGGAGCGGTGGCGTGAGCCTGAAAATCTTCGTCGGCATTATGATAGGCGTGAGCTTCCTGCTGGTGAATACGCTGTTCTCGCACCTCGGCCTGCTGAGCACCTGGCCGGCGATCATGACGGCGGTTGCGCCGAGTTTGTTGTTCCTGCTGCTGGCGCTATGGGCCTTGTGGTGGGTGGAGCGGCACTAGATGAGTCAACAACGTGCACTGATTCTGTTTGCGCATGGCGCCCGCGCGGCGTCGTGGGCGGCGCCGTTCGAACGGCTGCGCGACCTGACGCAGGCGCGCCAGCCGGGCGTGCGCGTGGTGCTGGCGTTTCTGGAGCTGATGCAGCCACGCCTGCCGGAGGTGACGGCGGCGCTGATCGCCGATGGCGTCAGCGACATCACCGTGGTGCCGGTGTTCCTCGGACAGGGCGGCCATGTGCTGCGCGACCTGCCGTTGATGGTCGACGAGCTGCGCGCCGCCCATCCGCAAGCCGCCATCACCGTGGTGGAGGCGGCCGGCGAGAACGAAGCGGTGCTCAATGCGCTGTCCGACTACTGCGTCAACGCGCTAGGGCATCCGTCGCCAGACTGACAGCGGCACCTGCCCGTCCGGCCGCGCCGGCACGCGGTAGCTCAGTTCATCCCCCTTCAATTCATAGCGGCGCTCCTGCCGCGTGCCTTCCCAGTTTGCAAAGCCGGCGCTCTCGATGATGAAGGTCAGCGTGCGCGAAGGCTCGTCGATGGCCAGCCGGCCGAAGTGCGTGCTCGATCCTTCGACGGCGGCGCGGAATTCCTGCGGCGTGCCGGACTTCTTGTCGCCGCCGGCAAAGCGCGGCCGTTCCCGCTGGTAGATCTGCACCGAGTAGCGGCCGTCGGTGTCGATCATCATCACGCCGCTGGGTGCTTCGCCGTAGTCGTGCACGCGCGTTCCATCCGCTTGCAGGCGGTCGGCGGCGACCAGCTTCCAGGTGCCGGCCAGCGCAAAGGGCTGGGCGGCCATCGCGGCCTGGTGCGCGGGCACCCACATCATCAGGCAAAACAGGCGGTTCAACAGTTTCATCGCATCTTCCTTTCAAATAAGGACACGATAGCGGCGATTCCATCTGCGCAAAATTAGCAAAACATGCGCGCAATGTGTGCATAATTGCACAATGAGCCAACCTAACTGGGACGACCTGCGCTTCTTCCTTGCCCTGCACGACGCCGGTACGCTGTCGGGCGCCGCGCGCGCGGCCGGCGTCGAGCACACCACCGTGGCGCGGCGCATCGACGCGCTGGAGGAGAAGCTCGCGGTCAAGCTGTTCGACCGTTTTCCGAAAGGCTGGTCGCTGACGGCGGCCGGCAAGGCGCTGGTGCCGCACGCGCGCAAGATGGAAGAGAGCCTGCACGGCTTGATGCGCGAAGCCAGCGGCACCACGGCGCTGACCGGCAAGGTGCGCGTGTCGGCGCCGCCGGCGGTGACTGCCTGGGTGCTGGCGCCGCGCTTGCCGCCGGCGCTGCACCGGCTGCCGGGCATCGAACTGGATCTGCGCGCCGAATTGCGCGTGACGGATCTGATGCGGCGCGAATCGGACATCGCGCTGCGCTACACGCGTCCCACGGCGCCGGGGCTGGCGGTGCGCAGCGTGGCGACGGTGACCTACCGGCTGTGCGCCACCGAAGCCTACCTGGCCTCGCGCTCGCCGGAGCAGTGGGAGTTCCTGGGCTATGACGAATTGCTGCAGCACGCGCCGCAGCATCAATGGCTGGAAAAGATACGAGGCACGCGGCGCTGCTATATGCGCGCCAACGACCTTGGCACCTTGTACCAGGCCACGCTGGCGGGCAGCGGCGTGGCGGTGCTGCCGGATTATTTTCCGCTGGCGGGACTGGTGGAGATCGAAGCGCCGCTATGCCCGATCAAGCGCAAGCTGTGGATAGTGATGCATGAAGACGTGCGCCGCGCGGCGCCGGTGCGCGCCGTCGCCGACGAGATCATCGCGCTGTTTACTTCCGTGGGATGATCTTGACTTCGTAGATCTTCGGCCAGAGCTTGCCGGTGACGAACAGGCGTTTTTTCTCGGCGTCGTAAGCGATGCCGTTCATGACGTTTTCGCCGTTCGGGCCTTTGCCGGCTTCCGGATACAGCTTGCTGAAATCAATCCAGCCGGTGATCTTGCCGGTGTTCTGGTCGATGCGGGCGATGGTGTTGGTGTGCCAGATGTTGGCGAAGATTTCGCCGTCCACCACTTCCAGTTCGTTGAGCTGGTCCACGGCGATGCCGTCCGCCGTCACCTTTACGCGGCGAACTTCCAGGAAGGTTTTCGGATCGAGGAAGCGCAGCGTGGCGGTGCCGTCGCTCATCACCAGTTCCTTGCCGTTCTGAGAGAGGCCCCAGCCTTCGCCGGGATAGGCGAACTGGTTTTTCAGCTCGAAGGTTTTCAGGTCGAACACGAAGCCGGTCTGCGTCTGCCAGGTCAGGCCCACCAGGGTGTCGCCCCAGGCCGTTAGGCCCTCGCCGAAGTACTGCGGCGGGATGTCCTTGCTCTGCAAGACCTTGCCGGTCTCCAGGTTTACCTTGCGGATCGACGACTTGCCGCTCAAGCCGGTGCTCTCGTACAGGAAGCCGTCGCGGTACAGCAGGCCTTCGGTGAAGGCCTGCGTATCGTGCGGATAGCTGCGCACCACCTTGAAATCGTAGGTGGGCAGGGCGGCCGACGCGACGACCGGCCACAGGGCGGAGAGGAGGAGGGCTTGCGCGACAATCTTTTTCACTATGCAGTCACCGAATTTTGTAGTTCAACCATGGCGTCCAGCGTGGTGCCGGGAGCTGCCAGCTCCGCTTGCACGCAGGCGCGCGCTTCGGGCGCCTGCACCAGATCCACAGCCTGGCGGCGGGCGCGCTCCGACGCAGCAGTATCGCCGCAGCCGTCTAGCAAGTCCAGTACCAGCGACACTTCGATGATGTAGTTGTACACGTCGGCCAGCAGTTCGGCGATGCCTTCGTTGGTCAGCGCGTTGATATTGTTCTTCAGCTGATTCAGGTTGGCCGCCGCTTGCGCCAGGTGCTGCTCGGGATCGGGCAGGTAGCGGCGCGCCAGCGCGAAGTCGCCGCAGACCATGATCGAGCGCAGCGCGGCCAGTCCCACCTGCTGCGCCAGCGGCTCAGGCAGGCGCTGGAACAGGTGATAGGTATGCTGCAAGTCGCCCAGCTTGTCGTTGAGGATGTGGATATCGTTGAACAGGCCGGCGTCGGCCGGCGCGGCCAGCAGCTGCGCCGTCAGGCGGTCGCGCAGCTCGACCAGCGCGCGGCGCGCCGGCAGGTGTTCGCTCGCCAGCCTGGCCCACGAAGACAGCACGTAGGACAGCCGCAGCGAGGCGGTGGCGGGATCTTGGGCGGTGGCGTCGAACAGCCAGACGTAATCCGCCAGCGCGGCGTCAAATTCGCCGGCGGCGTGGGCGCTCCAGGCGCGTTCCAGTCGTTGAACAGTGTCCATTGCAACCTCTTGTGATAGGAGTGGACATTTTAATACCGAAAGAGGGAAGTCAGGCGCGGAGTTGGGTAGCTATTGGGCCGCTACTCTCTGTATTGAAGCGCTGATGCGGACGCGCGCGCATTGCTTCGCCTATCATCACCAGCACCGGGCCATGTGGCGTGCCGAGGCCTTGCGCCAGGCGGGCGATGTCGATGCGGTGGATTTGCTGGTCGGCGCGGCTGACGTTTTCGATCACCACCACCGGCTTGTCCGGCGCGTGGCCGTGCGCCAGCAGGCGCTCGGCGGTGGCGATGGCTTCGCGGCCGCCCATGTACTGCACCAGCGTGTCGGTTTCGGGAATGGCATCGTGGTCCGCATGTTCCGGCGCGGTGGACGAGGTGAAAAAGGCGACGCTGCGGGCCACGCCGCGTTTGGTCAGCGGCTGCCGGGTGGCCGCCGCCGCCGCGACGGCGGTGGTGATGCCGGGGACGACTTCGACGGCGATGCCGGCTTCTTCCAGCGCGCGCAGCTCTTCGTCGGCGCGGCCGAACAGCATCGGGTCGCCGCCCTTGAGCCGCACCACCAGCGACGCGCGGCCGGCGGCTTCCACCAGCTGCTGGTTGATGAGCTGCTGCGCCACCGAACGCTGGCCGCTGCGCTTGCCGACGGAGATTTTTTCCGCCTGCGGGCACAGTTCCAGCATCTCGGGCGTCACCAGTGCGTCGTGCAGCACGATGTCGGCTTGCGCCAGCAGGCGCGCGCCGCGTACGGTGATCAAGTCCTGGGCGCCGGGGCCGGCGCCGATCAAATACACCTTCCCGAGTGCCGGCATGGCGTTACAGGCGGATCATGCCTGCGGCGACGGTCTGGTGCGTCACCTCGTCGATCAGGATGAAGGCGCCGGTGGCGCGGATGTCGCTGTAGGCGTCGGCCGCCAGCGGCTGCTGCACGGTCAGGCCGATGCGCGCGATGTCGTTCAGCTTCAGTCCTTCGGCGCCGTGGCGCTGCTGGGTGTTGATGTCCAGCAGGGACTCGATCGCCGTCACCTTGGCGGAAGTCTGCTTGGTGCCGTGCTTGATCCAGTACTTGCGGCGCTGGTCCAGCGGCTCGTCGGACATCCAGCAGACGTCGGCCTGCAGCTGTTTCAGCTGGGTGGCCGGCTGCTCGGCGCTGGCCAGCAGGTCGCCGCGCGAGATGTCCAGGTATTCGTTCAGCAGCAGCGTGATCGACTGGCCCACCACCGCCGACTGGTGCGAACCTTCCAGCGTCAGGATGTCCTTCACTGTCGCGCTCTGGCCCGAAGGCTGCACCACCAGCTTGTCGCCCACCGACACCTTGCCGGCTTCGATGCGGCCCATGTAGCCGCGGAAGTCATTGGCTTCGTGGCCGTTGTGGCGCGCCACCAGCTGCACCGGGAAGCGGAACGGCGCATCGTGCGATTCGTCGTACACCGACAGCGATTCCAGCAGCTCGATCAGCGTCGGGCCCTGATACCAGTCCAGCTTCTCGCTCTTTTCCACCACGTTGTCGCCGGTCAGGGCGGACAGCGGAATCGGCGTGATGTCCTTCAGTCCCAGGCTGGCGGCGAATTCGCCGTATGCCTTGACGATGCGGTCGTAGATGCCCTGGTCGTAGTTCACCAGGTCCATCTTGTTGACGGCCACGATCACGTGCTCGATCTGCAGCAGGTGGGCGATGGTCGAGTGGCGCTTGGTCTGGATCAGCAGATCGACGCCGCCGTCCTCGCGCAGCTTCACTTTCGATACATCGACCAGGATGATGACCGCGTCGGCGGTCGAGGCGCCGGTCACCATGTTGCGGGTGTACTGCTCGTGGCCCGGCGTGTCGGCGATGATGAACTTGCGCTTCGGCGTGGCGAAGTAGCGGTAGGCCACGTCGATGGTGATGCCTTGTTCGCGTTCGGCTTCCA
Organism: Duganella alba; assembly: GCF_009674495.1. Classification (GTDB taxonomy): domain Bacteria; phylum Pseudomonadota; class Gammaproteobacteria; order Burkholderiales; family Burkholderiaceae_D; genus Rugamonas; species Rugamonas alba. Next base: position 70,534 of record NZ_WKJN01000030.1, read on the forward strand.
GGCCGTCGGTCAGCAGCGACAGGTCGACGGTGTCGCCGACGGTGCGCTTGTGCTTGGAGCGCGACATGGCGTCCAGCTGGTCGGCAAAAATGCCTTTGCTGTCGAACAGCAGGCGGCCGATCAGGGTGGACTTGCCGTCATCGACGGAACCGGCGGTGATGAAGCGCAGCAGTCCGCGCTCGTTGGTATTAGTGCTCATTAGAAGTATCCTGCTTTTTTACGTTTTTCCATCGATGCTTCGGACGTCTGGTCGTCCATGCGGGTGGCGCCGCGCTCGGTCACCTGGGTGATCGCGGTCTCCGCGATGATCTGGTCCACCGTGGCCGCGTCCGAGGACACCGGGCAGGTGCAGGAGATATCGCCCACGGTGCGGAAGCGCACCACCTGCGTTTCGACGGTTTCGCCTTCGCGCGCCGGCGTCAGGTCGGTCAGCGGCACCAGCAGGCCGTTGCGCGGAATGACCTTGCGTTCGTGGGCGAAGTAGATCGGTGGCAGTTCCAGCTTTTCGCGTGCGATGTACTGCCACACATCCAGCTCGGTCCAGTTCGAGATCGGGAAAACGCGCATGTTTTCGCCGGGATGAACGCGGGTGTTATACAGATCCCATAGTTCCGGACGTTGCGATTTCGGGTCCCATTGGCCGAATTCGTCGCGGAAGGAGAAGATGCGCTCCTTGGCGCGGGCCTTCTCTTCGTCGCGGCGGGCGCCGCCGATGCAGGCGTCGAAGCCATGTTCGGCGATGGTTTCCAGCAGCGTCACCGCCTGCGCGGCGTTGCGCGAATCGGTTTGCGGATTACGCAGGCGCACCGTGCCCTTGCGGATCGATTCTTCCACCGAGCCGACGATCAGACGTTCGCCCAGTTCGGCCACGCGCTTGTCGCGGAAGGTGATGACTTCCTCAAAATTGTGGCCGGTATCGACGTGCACCAGCGGGAACGGAAATTTGCCGGGGCGGAAAGCCTTCTCCGCGATGCGCAGCAGGACCACCGAGTCTTTACCGCCCGAGAACAGCAGGGCAGGGTTGCTGCATTCGGCCGCTACTTCGCGCATGATGTGGATCGCTTCGGACTCCAGAGCGTCGAGGTGGCGCGCGTTTACGTGCACGTTGTTTTCTACTAAAGCGTTCATTGGATCTCTTTCAAGCTGCAACAGATTTAATGCGTATCAGTTTGCCGTCGACGACGTGCAGGCCGCACTCTTTCGATTCCGGGTTCTCCCACCACCAGCGGCCGGCGCGGACATCCTCGCCTGGTTCGATGGCGCGGGTACACGGCTCGCAGCCGATCGACGGATAACCTTGATCGTGCAGCGCGTTGTAAGGCACGTTGTTGTCGCGGATGTAGTGCCACACATCCTCCTCCGACCAATCGGCCAGCGGATTAAACTTGGTCATGAAGTGCGCCGCATCGTCTTCCTCCACCATCAGCGAGCCGCGGGTGGCGGCCTGCGCGCGGCGCTGGCCGGTGACCCAGGCCTTCTTGCCCAGCAAAGCGCGGCCCAGCGGCTCGACCTTGCGGATGCGGCAGCATTCCTTGCGCATCTCGACGCTGTCGTAAAAGGCGTTCAGGCCATTCTGCGCGACGTAGGCGTCCACCGCTTCGGTCTGCGGCTTGAACACCGCGATCTCGTAGCCGTAATGCGCCTTCACCTTGTCCAGCATGGCCAGCGTTTCCTTGTGCAGGCGGCCGGTTTCGAGCGAGAAGATGCCGATGTCGTACCGGCCCTTCAGGATCAAATCGGTCAGCACCATGTCTTCCGCCGCCAGTGAGGAGGCGAAGACGGCCGGGGTAAAGTCGCTGGCGATGCGGGACAGCGTGGCGCGCGTGTCCGCAATCAGCTTGCTCAGGTCACTCATCACTGCTCCAATCAGATACCGGCGCCGTCGTTGTTGACGCTCGCCGGCGCGGGACGCGCGAAGCGGCGGAACAGCGGCACTTTCTGGTCGACCGACGCCTGGTAGGTTTCGGAGAAATCGGACAGGCCTTTCAATGCGTCGTGCACGTCGCGGTCGGACCGCACCGAGTAGGCGTTGAAGCCCACGCGCTGCATCGAGAACAGCTGGTCGCGCAACACGTCGCCGATGGCGCGCAGTTCGCCGGTCCAGCCCAGGCGGGTGCGCAGGTTGTAGGCAATCGAGTAACCGCGGCCGTCGGTAAATTTCGGGAAGTCGACAGCCACCACCGGGAAGCGGGACAGGTCGTCCTTGATTGCTTCCGGACGCTCGTCGCTGGCGATCCAGACGCCGATCTCGCCGGCGTTGGCACGCGCGGCCAGCAGTTCGCGCTGCACCAGCCACAGGCTTTGCGGCACGATGAATTTGCCGGCCGGGACGGACACGGTGGCCGGATCGTGCGGCGGCGCGCCGTCAACCGGTTCGGCCAGGCGCAGCACCTGCCAGTCATCCTCGACGACTTCGCGGCCCTTGATAATCAGGTTCTTCACTTCAGACATATTCATCCTCTCCCACCAGGCGGCCGCCTTTTTCAGCGATCGGCGTGGCGTACACAAATTCCTTGAACGGGGCGACGCCGATGCGCTGCACGCAGGCGGCAAACGATTCGTCTTCAAAACGGTCGCGCAGGTAGACCTGCAGCAGGCGGTCGATCACTTCCGGCATTTGCAGCGCGGAGAACGACGGGCCGATGATCTTGCCGATGGCGGCGTGGTTGCCTTGCGCGCCGCCGATCGACACCTGATACCATTCGCTGCCGTCCTTGTCGACGCCCAGCACGCCGATGCTGCCGACGTGGTGGTGGCCGCAGGCGTTGATGCAGCCCGAGATATTCAGTTCGATCTCGCCGATGTCGTGCTGGTAGTCGAGGTTCTCGAAGCGTTCCGAAATGGCGGCGGCGATCGGCAGCGACTTGGCGTTGGCCAGCGAGCAGAAGTCGCCGCCAGGGCAGCAGATCATGTCGGTCAGCAGGCCGATGTTCGGCGTCGCCAGGCCGTGCGCCTTGGCTTCCTGCCACAGCGCGAACAACTGCGCCTGTTCGACGTCGGCCAGCACCACGTTCTGTTCGTGGGTCACGCGCAGTTCGCCGAAGCTGTAGCGGTCCGACAGGTCGGCCATGAAGTCCATCTGCTCGGCGGTGGCGTCGCCCGGCGGCACGCCGGTTTTCTTCAGCGACAGCACCACGGCGGCGTAGCCAGGTTGCTTGTGCGGCTTGACGTTGCGGCTGACCCAGTTGGCGAAGGCCTTGTTGCCGGCCTGCTCGGCGACCACGTCGGTGTCTGCCAGCTGCTTGTAGGCAGGCGGCTGGAAGTAGTCGATCACGCGCTGCATCTCTTCCACGGTCAGGGTTTCAGGGCCGTCTTTCAGGTCGACCCATTCCTCCTCGACCTGGCGGGTGAATTCCTCCACACCCACGGCTTTCAGCAGGATCTTGATGCGGGCCTTGTATTTGTTGTCGCGGCGGCCGTACTGGTTATACACGCGCATCACGGCTTCGGTGTAGGTCAGCAGGTGCTGCCACGGCAGGAATTCGCGGATCACGCTGCCGATGATCGGCGTGCGGCCCATGCCGCCGCCGGCCATGAATTTGAAACCGACTTCGCCGGCTTCGTTGCGCACCACGGTCAGGCCGATGTCGTGGATGGCGATGGCGGCGCGGTCTTCCAGGGCGCCGTTGATGGCGACCTTGAATTTGCGCGGCAGCGCCAGGAATTCCGGGTGGAAGGTCGACCACTGGCGCAGCACCTCGGCGTAGGGACGCGGATCGATGATCTCGTCGGCGGCCACGCCGGCATACGGATCGGAGGTGGTGTTGCGGATGCAGTTGCCGGAAGTCTGGATGGCGTGCATCTCCACCGAGGCCAGGTCGGTCAGGATGTCCGGGGTCTGTTCCAGCTCAACCCAGTTAAACTGAATGTTTTGACGGGTGGTGAAGTGACCATAGCCGCGGTCGTACTTGCGGGCGATATGGCCGAACATGCGCATCTGCTTGCTCGCCAGCAGGCCGTACGGCACGGCGATGCGCAACATGTAGGCGTGCCGCTGCAGGTACAGGCCGTTTTGCAGGCGCAGCGGCAGGAATTCGGCTTCGGTCAGCTCATCGGCGAGGCGGCGGCGTACCTGGTCGCGGTACTGGGCGATGCGCTCACGGACGATGAGGTGGTCGTATTGGTCGTATTGATACATGTATATTCTTCCTGGATAGTCGCTGATTCCCCAAACTAGGCCTAATAGTAATAAACTTCGTCTTTATTCCATACGACTTAGTCTTTATTTGCTTATATAAGGATTGGGCATAAGCATGGACGCTAAAAATTTTAAGATGGGCCAAGACCTGCAATGAACCTTCATCAACTGCGCTTTGTGCGCGAAGCAGTACGCCAGAACTACAATTTGACGGACGCCGCCAAGGCGCTGTTCACCTCGCAGCCGGGGGTGTCCAAGGCGATTATCGAGCTGGAAGAGGAGTTGGGGGTCGACATCTTCACCCGCCACGGCAAGCGCATCCGTGGCTTGACCGAGCCGGGGCGGCTGGTGCTGTCGTCGGTGGAGCTGATCATGCAGGAGATCGACAGCCTCAAGCGCATCGGCAAGGAATACGCGGCGCAGGACAGCGGCAGCTTCACCATCGCCACCACCCACACCCAGGCGCGCTACACGCTGCCGAAGGTGGTGCAGGCCTTCATGGTCAAGTTCCCCAAGGTGCGCCTGTCTTTATTGCAGGGCAACCCACAGCAGATCGCCGAGATGGTGCAGCGCGACCAGGCCGACCTGTGCATCGCCACCGAATCGATCGCCGGCGTGACCGGATTGGTAACATTGCCATGCTATCAATGGGAGCACGTGGTGGTGGTGCCGCCCGACCATCCGCTGCTGCGCACCAGACAGCCGACGCTGGAAGAGATCGCGGCTTTTCCGATCATCACGTATGATGGCGCCTTTGCCGGCCGCAGCAAGATCGACCACGCGTTTTCCCTGCGCGGCCTGAAGCTGGACGTGCTGCTGGAAGCCATCGACGCCGATGTCATCAAGACTTATGTGGAGTTGGGCATGGGGATTGGTATCATAGCGGGCATGGCCTTCGACGCCGAGCGCGACAAGAACCTGCGCGCCATCCCGGTGGGGCACCTGTTCGGCATGAACGTGTCGCGGGTGGCGGTCAAGCAGGGCGCTTATCTGCGCAGCTATATTTACACCTTTATTGAACTGCTGACGCCTACGCTCAACCGCAAGTTGATCGAACAGGCCATGAGCGGTGAAAAAGAGAACTACGAACTATAAAAGAAAGCATCAACATGATTACCAACCAGTTGACACAATATTACGCCGTCAACGCGGACAACTATGACCAGGTCTACGCGCAGGAAGAGCGCTTCGACGACCTGGATGATCTGCAAGAGATGGTGGCCGAGCTGTTCACCGGCCACAAGGTGCTGGAGCTGGCCTGCGGCACCGCGTACTGGACCGACCTGATCGCTGAAACCGCCGAGTCGGTCTACGCCACCGATATTTCGCAGGAAATGCTGGACCTGGCGGAAACGCGCGGCCTGGACGAGGACATCGTCACCTTCGGCCAGATGGACGCCTTCAACCTGCCGGACGGCCTGGAAGGCCAGTACACCGCCGTGTTTGCCGCCGGCCTGTGGAGCCACGTGCCGCGCGAGCAGTACGACAGCTTCCTGAAAACCCTGCGCGCCAAGCTGGGCAAGGACATCCTGGTGGTATTCCTCGACGAATCGTATGTCGATGGCAACTCGATGGTGATCGCCCGCACCGATGCGGAAGGCAACACCTACCAGATCCTGACCGCCGACGACGGCCAGCGCTACGAGATCATGAAGAACTACCTGACCGACAGCACGCTGCGCAAGCGCTTCACCAACCACGCGCGCCAGATCCGCGTCGAACGGCTGGAGTACTACTATTTGTTGAGCTGCCGCCTCAAGTAATGCCGCTAGTAATCGAAAAGCCGCCTCGCGCGGCTTTTTTTTCTCCCCGATGATGTCGATTTACAACAAATTAGCGATGTCACATTGTTGAAGTAATTGATAGGCATGATTCTCGCCGTGGATCAGCAACGCATCTTTTCTTCAACCTCAAGTAGAGAACATCAAGTGAAAAAACTTACTCTGGCAGCAATGATCATCGGCGGCTTCGCAGCGCAAGCCCAAGCTCAATCGAACGTGACCATCTACGGCCTGGTGGACGCCGGTATCGTCAGCGAGCGCGGTGGCGTGGCAGGCAACGTGACCAAAGTTACCAGCGGCATCGGCGGCCAGTCCCGTCTGGGCTTCCGCGGCACCGAAGACCTGGGCAACGGTCTGTCGGCCATCTTCCAACTGGAAACCGGCTTCAAGGCCGATGATGGCTCGCTGGACAGCACCAACACCATCTTCAACCGTCAAGCCTTCGTCGGCCTGAAAAGCAAGGACGCCGGCCAACTGACCATCGGTCGTCAATACACCCCACTGTACCTGGCACAAAGCCAGGTCGCCGACCCGTTCGGCGCTGGCTATGCCGGCACCATCAAGAACCTGTTCCCATCGGCCGGCGCCAACACCCGCGTCAGCAACGCGCTGGTGTACTCGACCCCGACCATGAGCGGCTTCAGCGCCGACGCCCTGTACGCCCTGGGCGAACAGCCAGGCAGCACCACCGCCGGCCGTCAGTTCGGCTTTGGCCTGAACTACGCACAAGGCCCGCTGAACGCGCGTCTGGTGTACAACAACAAAAACAACGACACCGCTGCTGTCGGCACCACGCCTGCCAAAGTGCAGGACACCGGCCGCAACACCATGTTCGCCGCCAACTACGACTTCCAGGTCGTCAAGGCCTACTTCGCCTACGGCGCGGACAAGGGCGTGAACAGCGCCGTGCTGCCAACCGCCAACGCCTTCGGCTACACCGTGGCGCCAAAGCCTAGCACCGACAGCAACGAAGTGCTGGTTGGCGCGCAGATCCCGGTCGGTTCGGGCACCATCATGGCGTCGTACATCCGTAAAAACGACAAGACGGTCAACAACCAGGACGCCGATCAGTGGGCACTGGGCTACCTGTACAACCTGTCGAAGCGTACCGGCGTGTACCTGGCTTACGCCAAGATCAAAAACAAAAACGGCGCTGGCTACACCGTGGGTAACAACAACGAAGCTGGTACTGGCGATAAAGCATTCAACGCCGGCATCCGCCACTCGTTCTAAGCTGGTCTAGGCAGTTTCCGGCGGCGGCAGCGGCAGGCGGATCATGATCCGCGTGCCGCCGTCGCTGACGATGGCGATATCGCCATGCAGTGCCCAGACGCGTTCGCGCATGCCGATCAGGCCGAAGGACGATGCCTTGTCCATGTCCTTTTCGGCAATGCCGCGGCCGTCGTCGTGTATCGTGATGTGCAGGGTGGCATCCTGCCGGTACAGCGACAACGCCACCGTGCGCGCCTGCGCGTGACGGGCGATGTTGGTCAGCGCTTCCTGCACGATGCGGAAGATGGCCGTGCTGTAGGCGTCATCGAGCGCCAGTTCCTCCTCACTGGCATCCAGCGTGCAGCCGATGTTGTTGCGCTCGACAAATTCCTGGCGCAGGCTTTCCAGCGCAAAATACAATCCTCCCTCATCCAGCGCGCGTGGCCGCAGGTTGCCGGCGATGCGCCGCAGCGACGTGATCGCCGTCATCAACAATTCATCCATGCCGGCCTGCAGCTTGCGCGCGGCCGCGCTGTTGACGCTGTGGCGCTGCAGCAGCCCGAGGTCGCCGCGCAGCGTGGCCAGCAACTGTCCCAGGTCGTCGTGCAGCTCGCGCGCGATGTGCTTGCGCTCTTCCTCGCGGATGGTCTGCAGCGCCGCCGACAGTTCGCGCAGTTGCGAGTACGATTGCTCCAGCTGTTCCTGCACCTGTTTGCGTTCGGTGATGTCGCGCAGGATGATGGTGTAGATGTGGGTGCCGTTCTCGTTTAGCGAGGAAATCGTGCCTTCCAGCGGGAAGTGCTGGCCGGTGGCTTTCAGGCCCGTCACCGCGTAGTCGCTGGTGCGCCGGCCTTTCATGCGCATGCGGATGCCGGTGTGACCGAAATACTGGGTGGCGCCGTTGTCCGACCGCTGGCGCTGGTCGCGCGGAATGTAGCGCTGCAGCGGCGATCCCTGCATGGCCTGCACCGTGGTGCCGAACATGGCGGCGGCCGATGGATTAACCTGGAGAATGTGCTGGCGCTCGTCGGTGGAGATGATGGCGTCGGTGGCGTGCTGGATGATGCCCCGGCTGCGCTTGGCCATGGCGGCGGAGCGCGCGCAGGACCAGCCCATGCGCCACGACAGGCGGCTGGTCACCGCCAGCGCGGACAGGATTAACAGTGCTTGGATGCGACGGCCCATGGTGTGCCTCCCTGCGGCCAAAGGACCGCGTGGAGTCACACTAAAGCAGGCACGGTTGAGGCGATTTGATTTACATCTGCTTGAAGAGATGCAGGAAGCTGCGGCTCACTTCCAGCTTGTCGGAGCGGCCCTTGATCATCACCAGGTGGCGGCCGCGGATATCGCGTGTCACGCCCTCGATGGCGTTGACGTTGACCAGCGTGGCGCGGTGGATCTGCCAGAACAGGGCAGGGTCCAGTTCCTCGGCGAGGTCGCGCACCGGCTTGCGGATCAGCGCTTCGTATTTCTCGGTCTGCACGCAGGTGTATTTTTCGTCGGAACGGAAGAACAGGATTTCCTCGACCGGAATCATGCGCAGGTCCTGGCCGATGCTGGCCTGGATCCATTGCAGGTGGGCCGGTTTCGGCGCGGCGATCTTCTCGGTCAGCTGCGCCAGCATGGCGGTGACGCTGGCGCTGACGTCGGTGGCGGCGGCCGGCTTGCTCAGGCGCGTCTTGAGACGGTCGACCGTGACCTGCAGGCGTTCCGGCTCCGGCGGCTTGAGCACATAGTCGATGGCGCCGCGCTCGAAGGCTTCCACGGCGTAGGCGTCGTAGGCGGTCACGAACACGATATTGCTCTTGTTGCCGATGACGGCGGCCGCTTCCATGCCGGTCTTGCCCGGCATGCGGATGTCGAGGAAGGTGAAGTCCGGCTTGAGCTGGTCGACCAGTTCGATCGCCTCGTCGCCGTTCTTGGCCTCGCCAATAATGTCCAGCTCGGGCCAGACCTGGCCCAGGCGCATGCGCAATTGGTCGCGCATCAAACGTTCGTCATCTGCAATGATTGCTGTAGGCATTGTTCGGGTGTGTAAGATTGTTTAAATTATTATTCAACGAATTGCGTGAATAAGCAATCACGATGATTTTTTCGCCAGCTGGTAGGGCACTTCGATGGTGACGATGACTCCGCTCGGGCTGTTGGCGGCGATCAGCAGCTGGCCCTGGTCGCCGTGCAGCAATTTCAGGCGCTCACGGATATTGGTCAGGCCCAGGCCGGTGCCGTCGCTGGGCTTGGCGCCGAAACCGAGGCCGTTGTCGGTGACGATGACGCGCAGCTTGTTGTGGGCGACGTCGGCGCGCACCTTCAGCGTGCCGCCTTCGGGCTTGCCTTCCAGGCCGTGCTTGATGGCGTTTTCCACCATCGATTGCAGCATCATCGGCGGGAAGGCGGCGGTGCGCAGGCCGTCCGGCACGTCCAGCTCTACCGTCAGGCGTTCTTCCATGCGCATTTTCAGCAGGTTGAGGTAGGCCTCCACCATGTCGGCCTCGCGGCCCAGGTTGGTGACCAGCGCGTTGTCGCGCATTTGCGGCAGCACCGCCCGCAGGTATTTGATCAGGCTGCGCTGCATGGCGGCGGCGCGCGGCGGGTCGGTTTCGATCAGGTGTTCCACCGAGGCCAGCGTGTTGAACAGGAAGTGCGGCTCGACCTGGGCCTGCATCGTTTGCATCTTTGCTTCGCTGAGCTGGCGCTGCATGGATTCGCGTTCGGCGGCGGCGTTGGCGGTCTGGGTCTCCGCCTCGGCGCGTTTCTTGCTGCCCATCAGGAACTTGGTGGCGAACAGTGCCAGCACCAGCAACGTGACAAAGCTTTTGAACCAGGTGGAGGCCTGGCCGTGGTAGCGGGCCACTTTCTGCTCGGCCGCGTCGTCGACGGCTTCTTCAATGGCGTTGGACAGTTCCTCGCCGATTTGCGGCGGCAGGTCGATGTGGACTTCGTCGCCCGGCAGCGTGGGCAGGGCCGGCACCGAGGCGGCGCCCTTGGCGGGTTTCGCAGGCTTGGCCGGCTTGACGGGCGCTTCCGGCGCGGCGGGAGTTTCAGGCGCCTCGGGTGCTTCCGGCGCTTCAGGGGCTTCGGGCGTGGCGGCTGGTGCGCTGCTGTCGTCGCTGTTCTTGTTGCGGATCTTGCCGCGCTGGCTGAAGTGAATGCCGCTGTCGTCGATGCGGATATTGGTGTCGGGATTTTTACGCTTGCTTGAGCGGCTCTGGTCGATCTCCTCCTGAACCGGATTCGATGAAAACAGTTCGTCCTGCAGGATGGAGCCGGCAATCAGCATCAGGATGGCAAACACCAGGAACTTCCACCACGACAGCTGGGTCACCCAGGTGGCGGTGGCGTCGAAACCGCGGTGCAGCCAGCTGCCGGCGGTTTTCAGGGTGTCTTGCACTTTAGGCGTAGGAAACATGAACGGCTTTCACTCTTAACATGAGGCAAGTGTAACGAGCATCCCATATAGATGCCATGCGATTGCGACAGTCTGCAAGAAATGGGGAGTGGACGGCAAGTTGCAAGGAATTGCTTGCCAAACGGCGGTGGCGTTGCTATAGTTCGGTCCCTCGCGAAAACAACGCAACGCTGTAAAGCGAAACGAAGAAAAACGAGGGGTTGACGAGATAAATCAAATGCTTCATAATCTCGCTTCTTCGCTGACGGACAAAACGATTTGTCAGCATGCAATACAAGATCTTTAAAAATTTACAGTCGATAAATGTGGGCGTTTGATGCAAGTGCACGCGGTACTTCGGTGCCGCGAAACTAAAAGCATTAAATGCTCCACAAGAAGTACTAAGAGTAATACTGTTAGT
>NZ_WKJN01000031.1 GCF_009674495.1 Duganella alba
GGCGCCGCGGCCGGGGCGGACGCCGGAGCGGCCGCCTTGTTCAGGTACTCGATCTTGGCGGCCGCGCGCAGGCGCTGCACCTCGGCGGCGGCCGCTTCCTTGTTCTTGGTGCCGAACAGGTACTGCTCGATTTGCGGCGTGGCCACCTCCAGCGTCACCGGCGCCTCCTTGGTCTCGACCACGGTGGCCAGCACGCTGCGGCTGCCCTCCTTCACCAGGAACAGTTGGCCCGGCTTCATCGCCAGCAGCCGCGACGACAGCTCCGGCGGCAGGTCCGAGGAGCTGCGCTGGATCTGGTTGCGGCTGAACTTGACCTTGTGCGCGTCCAGGTAGGCCGCCACCTCTTCCAGCGACTTGGCGTTGTCGATCACGCCCTTGACCGCGTCGTCGATATCGCTGCCGTTGATGATCAGCTGGCGCATGTCGAAAATCTTACGCTGCGCAAAGAACACCGGGTGCTCGCTGTAATAGGCGGCCACCTCGGCCGGGGTCGGCTTGGTCACGGCGCCGACCTTCTTCTGCATATAGGCCTGGGCGATCAGCAGCGCCTTGGCGCGTTCGATGGCGCGCACCACCTGCGGGTCGCGGTCGACCTTTTCCTTGACCGCCTCGTTGATCACCAGCTGGCGATCCACCAGGTTTTCCAGCAACTGCTTGGTGACCGCCGGCTGCTGCGCCTGTTCGGCGCTGACGCCGGAGCGCTGCAATTCCTCGTTCAGCTGCAGCGCGGTGATTTCCTCGCCGTTCACGCTGGCCAGCGCCTGGCCGCTCTTGGCGCCCTTGTCGCCGCCGCAGGCGGCCAGGGTGGACGCCAGCGCCACGGCGGCGCACAGCAGGCGCAGGGGACGGGCCGATGATTCCGAATGATTCAAGATGTTTCCTCAAGTAGTGGTCGCCGAGGACGACTGATATCACGCAAACCATAGCAACCAGTGCAACGGTTAGTACATAAATGTTAAGAGTATGCTGTGCGCTCCGATGAAAGTCAATATCGCGCCGCACCCAGCCGACCCCGCATGCTGCACCTGCACATTTCTTTGATTGTAAATTAACTTCCCGCACCCGGGCTGCACGATACGCCGCCCCGCGCGGCGGCCGCGTCAGTGGGCGTTCTCGCGCTTGGCCACCACCTGCGCGGTGCGCACGATGATCCACAAATCGAGCCAGATCGACCAATTGCGAAGATAATCCAGATCGTACTGAATGCGCGCTTCCATTTTGTCGAGCGTCTCGGTTTCGCCACGCAGGCCGTTGACCTGGGCCCAGCCGGTGATGCCCGGCTTGACCTTGTGGCGCAGCATATAGCCCTTGATCAGCTTGCGGTACTGCTCGTTGTGCGCCACCGCGTGCGGCCGCGGGCCGACGATGCTCATGCGTCCCTGCAGCACATTGATGAATTGCGGCAACTCGTCGAGCGAGCTGCGGCGCAGGAAGCCGCCGATGCGGGTCACGCGCTGGTCGTTCTTCTTGGCCTGCACCACCTTGGCGCCGTCCTCGGCCACCGTCATCGAGCGGAATTTGTAGACGATGATTTCCTCGCCGTACAGGCCGTAGCGGCGCTGGCGGAAGATCACCGGTCCCGGCGAGGTCAGCTTGACGGCCAGCGCGATGCACAGCATCAGCGGCGTCAGCATCAGCTGGATCAGCGCCGCCAGCACGATGTCGCTGGCGCGCTTGAGCAGGCTGTTAAAGCCGGTGAACGGCGATTCGCAGATGGCGATCACCGGCATGCCGCCGACGTTGTCGAAGCGCGCCTGCACCAGGTCGAACACATAGATATCGGGCAGGAAGTAGACCGAGGCGGTGGTGTCCTGCAGCTCGTCGAGCAGCTTGCGGATGCGCGGCTGCGCCGAGATCGGCTGGCTGATGAAGATCATCTTGATGCGGTGCTCGCGCACATAGGCGGCGATGTCGTCCATGCGCCCCAGCGGCGGTGCGCGCATGCCTTCCGGCTGGCGGTCGGCGCCGCGGTCGTCGAAATAGCCGTGCACCTGCATGAACATATTCGGGTTGCGCTCGATGGTGCGGGCGAAGCGCAGGCTGACGTCGTTGGCGCCGACGATCACCACCGAGCGCACCTCGGCCTCGCCGTGGTCGAACAGCGCGGCCTTGCGCGCCAGCACGTGGCTGCCGATCAGCACGAACGGCGTGGCGACAAACCAGGTGATGATCACGGCCGGATCGAAGCTGCCGACCAGGCCGCTGGCGCGGCCCAGGCAGGCCAGGATCGCCACCGTCACCGCCCAGCCGACAAACACGTCGCGGCCATAGGCCAGCATGCGGCCGCTGCGCCAGGCATTGTAGGGATCGATCCGTTCATAGACCAGGGTCGAGATCAGGAACACCAGCGTCATCAGGATCAGCGAATGGCCGGCGAACGGCACGCCGTAGGCGGCGGTGCACAGATACAGCATGCCCATGATGATGAGCGGGTCCAGCACGCGCTGGAAGAAGGAGATCAGGGGTATATCGTTGACGGTCATCTGGTATTAGAACTGCGCGGTGACGTTGAATGAAACGCCGTTGGCCTTGTAGCTGTTGGTGCCGGCCGCACGGCTGCCGGTGCGGCGGTCGTGGCTCGCACTCAGCGCCAGCAGGATGCTCGGGTAGATCGCATAGTTGACGCCGGCCTGCAGGCTGCGCGTGGAATCGTCCAGGCCGCCCTCGGACAGCACCCCCGGCAGCGCGGTGAACTTGCGCTTCTCGGTCTTGGCCAGCGCGGTGGCGCTGATCTTGGCGGTGGCCTGGTAGCTGGCCTCGACGCTGGCGCCGCGGTTCAGCGCACTGTTGATCAGGCTGCCCTCGACCGCCGCGAACTCGCGCCACACCTTGGTGGTGGTCTTGATCTTGCCGGTCGGGATCCAGTACAGCACGGCGCGGCCGTTGGCGCCCTCCTCGTCGCGGATGGTAAACACCGCGTGCGTGCGGCGCACCTTGCCGCCGAGGAACTGCAGCTGGGTGCTGCCGCTGACATACCAGTAGATATTGGCCTTCAGTTCGTCCTGGTCGTAGCCGTTGTCGAGCAGGATCGAGGCAAAGCCCTGGCGGTCGGTGTAGGTGCCCTTCAGCTTGCGCGCCACCAGGCCGATGCGGCTGCTGGTGCCGGCGATGTAGTCGACGCCGACCTCGCCCGCGTCCTCGATGCGGTTGTTATATTTCTGCGAATCGAGCTCGTAGGTGTACTTGTCGCGCGACCAGGCGCCGTGCACCTGCCAGGTCGGATGGAAGTTCCAGGCGCCGTCGACGAACTCGCGGCGCGCCACGCGCAGGTTGCGCTCTTCCGAGTGGAAGTCGGCGAACGGCGCCAGCGTCTGCGCATAGGTGCCGCCGAGATGGCCCTGCAAATGGTTGCCCAGGTGCCATTCCAGCGTGGCCTCGGCGTTCTTGCCCGTGTAGTCGAGCTGGTTGAAGCGGTCGAACGCGACCTTGCTGGCGCTGACGCGCCCGGTCAGGATCTGGCGCCCGAACGGCCGTTCGAGGCTCAGGCCGACTTCGGTGCTCTTGTAGGTGTCGCCCTGCTCGCCGCCGACGTCGGCGCTCTGGCGCAGCAGGTTGTCGTCGTGGTTGATCGACGCCAGGATATACGGATGGATGGTGTCGCTGATCTGGGCTTGCGCCGGCAGCGCTGCGGCGGCCGCCAGCGCCAGCGCCACGGCGCGGCACAGCGGGGAAAGGCGGGTCGGTGGTGGGGTCTTGTCGGTAGTGTTTAGCATGTGTTCACGTGAATACGGGCTGATCCGTCCAGTGGGTGGCTTGTCGCTGGATGTTTCCTGTTGACAATCCATCAATGGCAATAATTAACAATATTACCAGCAACTCTACGCGCGCGTCGCAATTATCGACGTCCCGTGACGGCGGTGCCTCACCGCCGTCACGGAATTTACCGGCTTTTACCTATTGCAATGCAACTAGGCCTTGGCGCGGGCCTCGATGGCTTCCCATTTTTCGAGCGCCGCCAGCAATTCCTCCTCGATCGCCGCCACCCGCGCATGCAGGCGCTTGGCCTCGGCCGGGGTATTCTTGTAGAAATCGGGGTGCGACAAGGTCACGCTCAAGGCCGCCTGCTCGTCCTCCAGCGCCGCGATCAGCTTCGGCAATTCCTCCAGTTCCCGTTGCTCTTTATAACTGAGTTTTTTTGCTTTCGCAATATTTTGCTGCGACGCAGCAGGCGCCGCCGCGGCGGCCGCGGCCGGCTTGGCGGCGCTTTTGGCGGCCGCCGCGCTGGCGTCGCGCACGCGCTCCCAGTCGCTGTAGCCGCCGACGAATTCGCGCCAGTGGCCGGCGCCTTCGGCCACGATCACCTGGGTCACCACATTGTCCAGGAAGGTACGGTCGTGACTGACCAGAAACACGGTGCCGGTGTAGTCTTCCAACAACTCCTCGAGCAGTTCCAGCGTGTCGATGTCGAGGTCGTTGGTCGGCTCATCGAGCACCAGGCAGTTGGCCGGCTTGGCGAACAGGCGCGCCAGCAGCAGGCGGTTGCGCTCGCCGCCGGACAGCGACTTGACCGGCGAGCGCGCGCGCTCGGGCGAGAACAGGAAATCGTTCAGGTAGCTCATCGAGTGCTTGCGCTGGCCGTTGACCTCGACCCAGTCGCTGCCCGGCGAAATCGTCTCGACCAGGCTGGCTTCCTCGTTGAGCTGGGTGCGCATCTGGTCGAAGTACGCCACCTGCAGCTTGGTGCCGAGCTTAGCCACGCCGCTGTCCGGCGCCAGTTCGCCCAGGATCATTTTTAGCATGGTGGTCTTGCCGGCGCCGTTGGCGCCGATCAGGCCGACCTTGTCGCCGCGCAGGATGGTGCCGGTGAAATTGCTGACGATGGCGCGCCCGCCGTAGCTCTTGCTAATGTTCTCCAGCTCGGCGACGATCTTGCCGGAACGCTCGCCGGTCGATACCTCGAGCTTGACCTGGCCCTGCTGGTCGCGGCGCGCGGCGCGCTGCAGGCGCAGCGCCTCCAGCCGGCGCACGCGGCCCTCGTCGCGCACGCGGCGCGCCTTGACGCCCTTGCGGATCCAGATTTCCTCCTGCGCCAGCACCTTGTCGAACTTGGCGTTTTCCACTTCCTCGTTTTCCAGCAGCTCGGCCTTGCGCCCCTGGTAGGTGGTGAAGTTGCCCGGGAACGACAGCAGGCGGCCACGGTCGAGCTCGATGATGCGGGTGGCGACGTTGTCGAGGAAGGAGCGGTCGTGGGTAATGAACAACACGCTGCCCTTGAAATCGCGCAGCAAGCCCTCCAGCCACATGATCGAGGTGAAGTCCAGGTGGTTGGTCGGCTCGTCGAGCAGCAGCACGTCCGGCGCCGACACCAGCGCGCGCGCCAGCGCCACCCGCTTCTGCATGCCGCCCGAGAGTTCCTTCATCAGCAGCGTGCCCGGCAGGTTCAGCTTGTCGAGCACGGTTTCCACCTTGTTGGCCAGGTTCCAGCCGTCGGCCGCGTCGAGCTGCACCTGGATATCGTGCATGCGCGCCATCACGGCGTCGTCGTCGCCCTGGCCGAACTGGCCGGTCAGCGCCTCGTACTCCTTGGCCAGCGCCGGCAGTTCGCCGAGGCCGGAGGCCACCGCGTCGTGCACCGACATCTCCGGCTCGAACACCGGCTCCTGCTCGACGTAGACGATGTGCAGGTTTTGCTGCATCACCAGCAGGCCGTCGTCCAGCTTGAAGCGGCCGGAAATGATTTTCAGCAGCGACGACTTGCCGGTGCCGTTGCGGCCGATCAGGCCGACGCGCTCGCCCATCTCCAGCGAGAATTCAGCGTGATCGAGAAGGGCAACGTGGCCGAAGGCCAGTTGCGCGGAAGAGAGAGAAATGACGGCCATGTGTTTTGGAAAGATGTGCGATCACGCCCCGGCGTTGCAGGCACGCGATATCGGTAAAGGGAAAGCAGGCATTGTACCGGCAGTCGACGCTTCCCGGCGAAATTCCGGCGGCGGCGCGCTGCCGCAGCGCATATTGTGCGCCGAAGCATTATGCTAACATCATCACTTTAACAGGATCACAACCGGGGCCCGGCCGACCATGCAGAGAAATAACACCATCGATATCGCCAAGGGCATCGGTATCCTCCTCGTCGCGCTGGGCCATAACTGGGTCATCAGCCGCGCCAATGGCCTGGCGTACCGCATGATTTACTCCTTCCACATGCCGTTGTTCTTTCTGCTGGCCGGGGTCTTCCTGAATCCGGCGCAGCGCCTGCCCGGTTTCATCAGCAGCAAGGCGGATGCCCTGTTAAAACCCTATGCGCTGGTATTGATCACCCTCGGCTGCCTGCGCGCCGCCACCCACAGCGCCGCCCCCCTGCCCTATTTTGCCGGTATTGCCTACGGCGTCGGCTCGACATTGGAATGGGTGCAGATGTGGTTCCTGCCCAACCTGTTCGTGACGCTGCTGTTCGCCTGGGGCGTCTTGCGCCTGCTCGGCGACGGCCACCAGTCACGCGCCACGCTGGCAGTCCTGGCCGGCGCACTGCTGCTGCTCGGCGCCGTCAGCATCCACGCCTTTGACGCCATTGTGCCGGCCGACCATCCATCGCTGGCACCGGTGTTCGGCGAGCGGCCGCCGATCCAGGGTCTGCCGTTCAGCCTTGACCTGCTGCCGCTCGGCGCCGGTTTTCTGTTGATCGGCTACCTGCTGCGCCAGCATGTGCGGCAACTGCGCTTCCAGCCGCTGTGGGCGCTGGCGGCCTTGCTGGTATTTATCGCCAGCCACCTGACGTTCAGCGGTGTGACCGACCTCAATCTGCGCCAATACGGCCACTGGCTGATCACCCCGATTCAGGCGTTGAGCGGGATTTACCTGGTGCTGTCGCTGGCGGCGCTGTGCGACCGCGCCGCAGCGCCGGCGCGGGTGCTGGCCTACCTGGGCCAGGCCAGCCTGTTCATCCTGATCTTCCACGCCTTTATTCAATGGGTCGCGTTCGACAAGCTGAGCAAGCGCCTGCACGTGGATAACTATCTGGCGGCGGCGCTGTCGTTCGTCATTTGCCTGGCCTGTTCGCTGGCCGCCTATGAAGCCTGCCGCCGGATTGCGCTGCTGTCGCTGCTGATGCTGCGCCTGCCCAAACGCGGCGCCGCCAGCTAATCTTGTCACACCGGCCGGGAGGTCGGCTATAATTGCCCGCGCCGTGCGTCCTCCCCGTAGCACAATGGATAGTGCACATGCCTCCTAAGCGTGGGATACTGGTTCGATTCCAGTCGGGGGGACCATCCGCCACGCCGCGCCACCCGCCCCTTTGCCGCCCCACCTGCCTGATGCTGTCAGTTTGCAACTGCACAGCTGCTTTATTGCGCCGCAATAAAGTAGAATTGGTTATAATTAATGTTATGTTTTTATCACGCCCAAGGCCATGATGACCGCCCCACACCTCCATTCCGCCACAAAATACCGCGCTGACATCGATGGCCTGCGCGCCCTGGCCGTGCTGCCGGTGGTGCTGTTCCACATCGGCGTGCCCGGCTTCTTCGGCGGCTTCGTGGGCGTCGACGTGTTCTTCGTCATTTCCGGCTACCTGATCACCGGCATCATCGCGCGCGAGCTGGCGGCCGGCCAGTTCTCCATCGTCGAGTTCTATCGCCGCCGCGTGGTGCGGATCTTTCCGGCGCTGTTTGCCATGCTGGCGGTGGTCTCGCTGCTGGCCGTCGCCACCATGCTGCCGTCGGAGCTGGTGCGCTACGGCAAGGCGCTGGCGGCCACGTCCGGCTTCGCCTCGAATTTCGTGTTTTACCAGGAAAGCGGCTATTTCGCGCCGGACGGCCACACCAAGGCCTTGCTGCACACCTGGTCGCTGGCGGTCGAGGAACAGTTTTACCTGTTCTGGCCGCTGATCCTGGCCGGCCTGCACGCGCGCGGCGCCAACAGCATCCGCTGGATCGCCGCCGCCCTGACCGCCGCCTCGTTCGCGCTGGCCATCTGGCTGCTGGGGGTCGATCCGTCGGCGGCGTTTTTCCTGATCCCGACCCGCGCCTGGGAACTGATGGTCGGCGCCCTGATCGCCGTCATGCCCCTGCTGCCGGCGCGCCACCGGCTGCTGCGCGAGGTGCTGGCCGCCGGCGGCATCCTCGGGATCCTGGCCGCCGTCAAGTTCTACAACGCCGGCGTGCCCTTCCCCGGCCCGGCGGCGCTGCTGCCGATCCTCAGCGCGGCCGCCATCATCGTGGCCGGCGGCAGCGGCAGCTCGCTGGGCGGGCGCCTGCTGTCCTGGCGCCCGGTGGTCTTCATCGGCAAGATTTCATTCTCGCTCTACCTGTGGCACTGGCCGGTGATCGTGTTCGCCCAGGTCGGCCTGCTGCTGGACCACAGCTGGCCGGTGCGCAGCGCCGAATTCCTGCTGTCGCTGCTGCTGGGCTACCTGTCGTGGCGTTATATCGAACAGCCGACCCGGCTGGGCGCGGTACGCTTCAGCTCGCCGCGCATCCTCGGCGGCGCCGTGGCGGCGATGGCGCTGTCGGTGCTGGTCGGCGCGGTGGCCATCGTCAGCCAGGGCCTGCCGCAGCGCTACGACGCGCAGCAGCTGGCGCTGGCGCGTTACGAAGACTACGACGGCGACAAGGAATACCGCGGCGGCAGCTGCTTCGTGGTCGGCGACCAGCCCTACGACGCGCGATGCCTGGCCCGGCCCGCCGGCCAGCCGACCCTGTTGCTGCTGGGCGACAGCCATGCGGCGCACCTGTGGCCGGGACTGGCCCGGCAGCACGGCGGCTACAGCGTGCTGCAGGCCACCCACACCGGCTGCCGCCCGCTGCTGCCGGCCGGCGGCGGCAAGCTGCCGGCCTGCGAGCAATTCGCCCGGCGCATGTTGACCGACTGGCTGCCGCAGCATCCGGTCGACGTGGTGGTGCTGGCGGGACGCTGGGAAGCGCGCGACCTGGCCCAGCTGCCGGCCACCATCGCCGCCGCGCGCCGCCATGCCAGACAGGTGATCGTGGTCGGCCCGATCCCGCAATACGCCGCCGCGCTGCCGCGCTTCCTGGTCAAGGAAGCCGGCCACGACGCCGGCGCCGCCGAACGCGGCCTGGTGCGCGCGCCGTTCGCGCTCGATCCGCAGATGCGCGCGCTGGCCAGCGCCGCCGGCGCCAGCTACGTGTCGCTGATCGACGGCCTGTGCCAGGGCGGCCATTGCCGCACGCTGGCCGCGCCCGGCGTGCCGCTGCAGTTCGACTACGGCCATTTGACCCGCGACGGTTCGGCGGTGGTGGCCACCCTGCTGATGCAGGCGGTGCAGCCGGCCGCCGCGCCGCAGGCCCAGCGCAGCGCGCAGGCGGGCCCGGCCGAAGCAGGCAATTAAGCGCGGCGGATCGCGCCAGCGGTCACGGCTTGACGCCGGTGATGCTCTCCACCAGCAGGTGCTTGGCCACGTAGTCGGAGCCGGCCGGCGTCAGGTGGTGCTGATCGTAGCCGATCAGGCCATCGCGCAGATTGTCGCCGACGTAGGTGGTGCAACCGTCCTGCTTGCACAGCAGGTCAATCATGCTGACGAAGGTCACGCCCGGTCCGTAGCGGAAGTTCTGGCGCAGCCGGGCGTCGTCCTGCAGCACCTGCTGATCGACGCCGACCAGGGTGCGGCGCGGCACATCCGGCCACAGCTTGCGGGCCACCAGGCCCGGCAGGTTGGCGGTCCACTGCGGGCTGCTGCCCACGAAGATCACCTTGCCCACGCCGAGCGCCTTGAGTTTGTCGGCGATCAGGTTCATGTTCGGCACCGTGTGCTGCGCCAGGAACGACACCACCACCACGTCCGGCTTGGTTTCGGCCAGCGTCTTGAGCGCGAACCAGTTGGAACGCAGGCAATAATTTTCATGGGTCGGCGCCAGCACGTTGACGCGCGGCTCGCAGCCGGAGGTGCCCACCTGCAGGATCTGCCACTCCGGCGGCAGGTTCACCTGCAGGCCGTGATACAGCTGCTGCGCCAGCGAATCGCCCCAGACAAACACCGCTTTCGGCTTGGCCGGATCGCGCGTGTAGCAGGCCGGCGCGATCGCCTCCAGCGGCGCCCGGGTCTCGATGCCCTTGCGCAGGCTGAGCAGATCGTAGAAGTTGCACTCGTCGCGGTATTTCTCGTGCAGGCCGACCAGGTCGTAGTAATGGAAACCCGGCACGGTGTTCTCGAAATACGCGGCAAATTCCTGCGCCCCGACGCCGGCCAGCCCCGGCCGGGCGCCGGCAAAGCCGTTGCTGAGGAAGGCGCCCAGGCCGAACGCGCCGGCCAGCGCCACGCCGCCCAGCAGCGCGGCGGTCTTGTGGCGCCGCTCGCGGCCGAAGCGCAGCGGCGACTCGATCAGCTTATAGGTCAGCCAGGCCAGCAGCACCGACAGCAGCAGCAGGCCGGCGCGGGTCAGGCGGCCCGGCGTCTGCCCTTCCAAGATGCGGGCGAAGGCCAGCAGCGGCCAGTGCCACAGGTACAGCGGGAAGCTGATGACGCCGAACCAGCGCAGCACCGGATTGCCGAGAATCCAGCGGTTGAACAGCGCCTGCGGGCCGGCCGCGATCAGCGCGGCGGCGCCGCCCACCGGCAGCCAGGCCCACCAGCCGGGGAAGGCGCGGTACTTATTCAGCAGCAGCAGGCCGGCCGCCAGCATGACCACGCCGGCCAGCGCGCACGCGTTGGCCACGGCGCGGTGGGCGCGGCTCCGGGGATCCGGATACAGCACCGCCGCGTAGCTCTGCCGGCCCAGCATGGCGTAGGCCAGCAGCGAGCCGACCAGCAGTTCCCAGAAACGCGTTTGCGGCGCATAGAACGTCACCGTCGGGTCGCTGTGCACCCAGGCCAGGTTCCACACGAAGGACAGCGCGATCACGCCCAGCGTCACCAGCGGCAGGTTCCAGCGGCGGCGCGCGGCCACCCACAGCGCCAGCGGCCAGAAGAAATAGAATTGCTCTTCGATGCCCAGCGACCACAGGTGCAGCAGCGGCTTGCTGTCGGCCATCACGTCGAAATAATTGCTCTCGGCCAGCAGCACCAGGTTGGCGACAAAGCCGGCGCCGCCCAGCACATGCTTGCCGAGCTGCTGGTATTCGCCGTCATACAGCGTGAACCAGCCCGCCACCAGGCAGGACAGCAGCACCACCAGCAACGCCGGGAAGATGCGCTTGACGCGGCGCGCGTAAAACTCGACAAAGCTGAACACGTTCTGGCGCAGGCCGTTGATGATGATGGTCGAGATCAGGAAGCCGGAGATGACAAAAAAGATGTCGACCCCGATGAAGCCGCCCTTGAGGATGTTGGGAAAGCCGTGGAACACCAGCACCGACAACACCGCCACCGCGCGCAGGCCGTCGATGTCGGGCCGGTATTTCGGATGGGTCGAGACCTGGGCCTGCCGGGCCGCTTCGGCCTGGGTTTTCTCCTGCGGCAAGACATCGGTTTCCTCGGGAGAGAACGCAGGCATGGAAGTAGTCATAGTAGCGGGTCGGGTGAGTGGATATTGCCTTGGATCAATTAGGCGCGGCGCCGTGCCGGACGGGGCGGCGGCGCGCGCAAGATAGCAAATTTTACACCAAAGATTGTGCCGTACAGTATAAACTTCCGCATTGCAGCAAAAACTGTCGCACGGACCGCCGGGCTGGCCGGATCGTCAACTCAATTGACTGACAAACAACCTTTTCATTTGCCAAAAACAGACCGCGACAGGCATAATCGGTGTTGTTTCCAATGCAAATTTTCACAGACAGGACCACGGCATGAACTTCAGGCAGGACATCAATGGGTTGAGGGCAATCGCGGTCCTGGCAGTGATCCTGTTCCATTTCAACCCGGCCTGGCTGCCGGGCGGTTTCGCCGGCGTCGACGTGTTCTTCGTCATCTCGGGCTACCTGATGACGTCGATCATCTACCGCGGCCTGAGCAACGACAATCTCAGCGTCCTGCAGTTTTACCTGGCGCGCGGCCGCCGCATCATTCCGGCGCTGCTGGCGCCGTGCCTGCTGCTGCTGGTGCTCGGCTGGTTCGTGTTCCTGCCGCTGGACTACGCGGCGCTCGGCAAGCACGTCGCCGCCAGCGTCAGCTTCGTCTCCAACATGGTGTACTGGAAGGAGTCGAGCTACTTTGCCGCCGGCGCCCACGAAAAATGGCTGCTGCACACCTGGTCGCTGTCGGTCGAATGGCAGTTCTACCTGCTCTACCCGCTGTGCCTGCTGGTGCTGAAGCGCTGGTTCGGCTTGAAGTCGCTGCGCTGGCTGCTGCTGGCCGGCAGCGTGCTGGGCTATGGCCTGGCCTGCTACGCGTCGAGCCGCTCGCCCGACGCCGCCTTCTTCCTGCTGCCGACCCGCGCCTGGGAAATGATGGCCGGCGGCCTGGCGCTGCTGTTCCCACTGCCGCTGACGGCGCTGCGCGCGCGCGCCCTCGAAGCGCTGGGCGCGCTGCTGATCGTCGGCGGCTATGTGCTGCTGTCGGAAAACAATCTGTGGCCCGGCTACCTCGGCCTGGTGCCGGTGGCCGGCGCCACGCTGCTCATCGCCGCCAACCGCCAGGACTCGTGGCTGACCAATAACCCGCTGTGCCAGTGGCTCGGCGATATCTCGTATTCGCTGTACATCTGGCACTGGCCGGTGGTGGTGATGCTGGCCTACCGCGGCGTGCTGACCGAGTTGCGCTACCAGTTGCTGGGCATCGCGCTGTCGCTGGTGTGCGCGCAACTGTCGTACCGCCTGATCGAGCAGCGCGTGCGCCGGAAAACCCGGCCGGCCTGGTCGCGCGCCTGGTTCGGCGGCGCCGCCACCTTGTGCGGCCTCGGGCTGGCGGTGATCGCCACCCACGGCGTGGTCTCGCCGCTGCGCTCGATCAGCATGTCCGACCGCGCCCGCTTCCTGGCCGAGTATGCCGAGAAAAAAGACCAGTTGCGCATCACCCACTGGATCGACCAGTGCAACGTGACCGACGCCCTGACCTACCACGGCAACACCAATATTGAGCCGCACTGCATCACCCGCGCCGGCGACGGCGGCGTGTTCCTGTGGGGCGACTCGCACGCCGAAGCGCTGTCCTACGGCCTGCGCCACGCGCTGCCGGCCGGCACGCCGTTCTACCAGGTGACCGCGTCCGGCTGCCGCCCCAGCATCCTCGACGATACCAAGCTCAAGGGGTATGCCAAGGTGGCCTGCGAACGCGCCAACCAGCTGGCGCTGCAAAGCGTGGCGGCGATCCGGCCCGCCGTGGTGGTGGTGGCGCAACAGAAGGACCACGAGAAAAAAGACTGGGACGCGCTGGCGCTCAAGCTGCGCCAGGCCGGCGCGCGCCAGGTGGTGCTGGTCGGGCCGGTGCCGCAATGGCAGCCGTCGCTGCCGACGGTGGTGGCCAACCGCCACTGGGATGACCATGCGGCCGCCATCGTCGACAGCGCGCTGGACCAGCAAATCATGCGCACCAACAGCCTGATGCGGCAGAACCCTCCCGGCGCCAACCTGACGTTCGTGTCGCTGATCGACACCCTGTGCAAGGGAGAGGCCTGCGAAGCGCGGGTGCCGCCGAGCGGCGACCTGCTGCTGGTCGACTACGGCCACCTGTCGGCCGCCGGTTCGCTGTACGTGGTCAAGACGCTGGTGCTGCCGCAACTGCACCTGCACCCGGCAGACGCCACGCTGGCTGGCAACCATCCATGAAGGCCGGCGCCATGCCACCCCAAGCAACCTCTTCTGAATTGAACATGTCCCAGTCCGCCACCGCAGCACCGACCGCGCCCGCCGCGCATATGGCTTACCGTCCCGACATCGACGGCCTGCGCACGCTGGCCGTGCTGCCGGTGGTCCTGTTCCACGCCGGCTTCACAGCGCTGTCCGGCGGCTTTGTCGGGGTCGACGTCTTCTTCGTCATTTCCGGCTTTTTGATCACCTCCATCATCGCCGCCGACATCGACAAGCAGCGCTTCTCGATTGTCGATTTCTACGAGCGCCGCATCCGCCGCATCTTCCCGGCGCTGTTTGCGATGCTGACGGTGGCGCTGGTGTTTGCCGGCCTGATGTTCATCCCGGCCGACTTCCGCCAGTTCGGCAAGAGCTTTATCTCGTCCTCGCTGTTCTTCTCCAACCTGATGTTCTGGAGCGAAGGCGGCTATTTCGACTTCGACGCCGAGCTCAAGCCGCTGCTGCACACCTGGTCGCTGTCGGTCGAGGAACAGTTCTACATCTTCTTCCCGCCGCTGCTGTACCTGCTGAAGACCCGCGTGCGGCGCTGGCGCGCATGCATCGTCGGCCTGTTCCTGGCCTCGCTGGCGGCTGCCGCCTGGATGGCCTACCGCGACCACGACACCGCCTTCTACGTGCCGCTGTACCGCGTGTGGGAACTGCTGACCGGTTCCATCATCGCGCTGGCGATCCTGCCGCCGGCCGCCGCCACCCCGCGCCGCGGCCGCGAACTGCTGGCCGCCGCCGGCATCGTCATGATCCTCGGCGCCAGCCTGTTCTACACCAGCAGCGTGGTGTTCCCCGGCCTGTCGGCGCTGCTGCCGTGCCTGGGCGCCGGCCTGCTGATCTACTATGGCCGCGACACCGCCGCCGGCCGCCTGCTGGGCAGCGCGCCGCTGGTCGGCATCGGCAAGATCTCGTATTCGCTGTACCTGTGGCACTGGCCGGTGATCGTGTTCTACCGCTACTGGCTGGGGCGCGCCTTCACGCTGCCCGAGCAGGTGCTGGTGATCGGCCTGTCCTTCTTGCTGGCCTGGCTGTCCTACCGCTACATCGAAACGCCGTTTCGCCTGCGCCGCGCCGGCGGCCCGCGCAAGGTGCTGTTCGCGCAGGGCGCGGTGGCGACCATGCTGACGGTCGGCATCGGCGGCCTGATCTACCTGGCCAACGGCGTGCCGCAGCGCATGCCGGACAATGTGCTGCGCCTGGCCAGCTCGGCCAATGACATCAACCCGATGCGCCAGCAATGCGACCGCCGCAGCGTGCCGCAGGTGCAGCAGGGCGACGTCTGCAGTATCGGCCCGGACAACGTGGCGCCAAGCTTCGCCGTGATGGGCGACAGCTTCGGCGACGCCTTCATGCCGGGCGTGGCCGCGCTGGCCGAGGAACGCGGCCAGCGCGGCCTGGTGCTGACCGCCTCCGGCTGCCTGGCGATGCTGGACGTGGTGGACGCCAGCAGCAAGCGCGTCAGCAACTGCAAGGCCTTCATCCAGGCCAGCATCGACCTGATCAAGCACACCCCGTCGATCCAGCGCGTGCTGCTGATTGGCCGCTGGCCGAGCGCGGCCGAGGGGCGCCGCTTCGGCGCCTTCATGGCCGACGGCATGTTCATCACCGATGACCAGTCCACCAGCGTCGGCTACGAGGAAAACAAGCGCGTCTTCACCCGCCGCTGGGAAGCGACGATCGCGGCGCTGAATCCGCGCCAGGTGTACATCGCCGCCTACATTCCCGAGCAGCGCATCCATGTGCCGCGCGAACTGGCGCTGTGCACCTACTTCGGCCATCCGTGCCCGGCCGGTGTGTCGCGCAGCGACTTCGAACAGCGCCAGGCCTACGTGCGGCAAGTGTTTGAGAGCCTGGAGCGCGCCCATAAGGCGCAAATCCTGGATGTGGGAAGCAAGCTGTGTGGCAAGGAATTCTGCCCGCTGTATGCGCAGCACACGTCCTTGTACGTGGATGACAATCACATCAGCCGCTCGGCGGCGCTGATGCTGCGGGAAGTGTTGGCGCCGGCGGTGGCGCCGGCCGCCCCCGGCGCGCAGGCGGCGCCGGTCCATCTGGCCGAGGGTCAGGCGGCGCCGGCGGCCCGCCGGTAATCAGCGCGGCCGCGAACGGCGCCGCACCAGCGCCAGGCTGGCCATGCCCAGCAACATCAGGGTGTAGCTGGCCGGCTCCGGCACAGCGGCAGCGTAGTTCTCGGCGCGCAGGAAACCGTTGAAGGTGACCGTCAACGGCGTCGCGCGGTTATTGGTGACGTCAATATCCAGCACGCTGGACAAGGTGCCGTTGTGCGAGGGATTCATCCAGCTGGACGTGGAGTAAGTCTGCGCCAGGCTGCCATCGGTGTCGAGCGTCTCGAAACGGAAGGCCACGCCGAGATCGATGCGCTGCGCCGCGGACTGCTGGGTAATCGACAGCGTGTACGGCACCGAATACACGAAGTGCTGGCCCGGCGCCAGTTCAAAGGTCGTGGTGACCTGCTGGAAGGCGCTGCTGACCACGCCATTGTAAGCCTCGGCGCCTATCAGGCCGGCCTGGGTGTAGCCCTTGGCTGCGGCGCTGGCGGCGGCCGTCAGATCGGGGCCGTTGTTGCTCAGCGTCTGACCGGCGCCGCCGGCCTGGGCCGAGGCCTGGCTCAGGTAAGTCCAACCGCTGAAATTGCTGGTGTCGCTGATCAGCCGATTGGTCAGGGCCGCCAGGTCGAACGAGGCCGTTCCCGTGCTGCCCGTCGCGGCAACTGCCGCGCCGCTGACGAGGAACAGCGCGGCACTGCCACCGGCAATCAAACAATTCCTGAAATACATTCCAATCTCCTGATAGTTTCTATGCAATTGCATAAACATAACATATATGACAATGTGCGAGGTACACATTTTGTATCAGGATATGACGGCCGTGACCTCGATCTCCACCTTGGCGCGCGGCTCCACCAGCGCCGCCACCTGCACCGCCGTCATGGCCGGATAGTGGGCGCCGATGATCGCGCGGTAGGCCACGCCGATGTCCTTGTAGGCGGCCTGGTATTCGTCCTTGTCCACCACGTACCAGGTCATGCGCGCGATGTGTTCCGGCCCGGCTCCGGCCTCCTTCAGCACGGCGACGATGTTGAGCAGCGCCTGCCGCACCTGGCCGGCGAAATCGTCGGTGTGGAACACGCCGTCGCCGTCCCAGCCGATCATGCCGCTGACAAACACCAGGCGGCCGCTGGCGGCCACGCCGTTCGAATAGCCGCGCGGGCGCGCCCAGCCTGGCGGTTGCAAGATCTCCATCATGTCTCCTTCAGCAGTTCGCGTGCGATGATCAGTTGCTGCACTTCGGTCGCGCCTTCGTAGATGCGCAGCGCGCGGATTTCGCGGTACAGCGTCTCGACCACCTGGCCGCTGACCACGCCCAGGCCGCCGAACATCTGCAGCGCGGCGTCGATTACCTGCTGCGCCGTTTCGGTGGCGTGCAGCTTGGCCATCGCCGCCTCCTTGGTGACCTTGCGC
Source organism: Duganella alba (assembly GCF_009674495.1). Taxonomy (GTDB): domain Bacteria; phylum Pseudomonadota; class Gammaproteobacteria; order Burkholderiales; family Burkholderiaceae_D; genus Rugamonas; species Rugamonas alba. Next base: position 17,106 of record NZ_WKJN01000031.1, read on the forward strand.
CCTTGGTCGCGTTGCCAGGCGGCGCGATAAGTCAGCAGCGCCGAAGTGTCGATGCCGGTCGCCATGTCGGCCAGCCTGGCCTGCGTCAGCTGGAAGTCGGCCAGCACCTGGCCGAACATCTGGCGCTGCGTGGCGCGCTGCATCGCCTCCTCCAGCGCGCGCCGCGCGAAGCCCAGCGCCGCCGCCGCCACCGAGGTACGGAACACATCCAGCGTCGCCATCGCCACCTTGAAGCCCTGCCCCGCCTCGCCCAGCCGCTTGCCGGCCGGGACGCGGCAATCGGTGAATTGCAGGCGCGCCAGCGGATGCGGCGCGATGACCTGGATACGCTCGGTGATCACCAGGCCCGGCGCATCGGCATCGACGATGAAGGCGCTGATGCCGCGCGCGCCGGGCTGCTCGCCGGTGCGCGCAAACACCACGTAGAAGTCGGCGATGCCGCCGTTGGAAATCCAGGTCTTCTCGCCATTGAGCACGTAATCGTCGCCGTCGCGCACCGCCGCGCACTGCATGGCGGCGACGTCGGAACCGGCCTGCGGCTCGGACAGCGCGAACGCCGCTATCGCCTCGCCGCGCGCCACGCGCGGCAGGTACGCGGCGCGGTTGTCATCGCTGCCGAACAGGCTGATGGCGCCGGAACCCAGTCCCTGCATGGCGAACGCAAAGTCGGCCAGGCCGTTGTGGCGCGCCAGCGTTTCGCGGATCAGGCAGATGGCGCGCGTGTCGATGCTGTCGCCGGCGCCGCCGTATGCGGTGCCGCCGATGGCGTGGCGCAGCCAGCCGCCCTCGCCGAGCTGGCGCACCAGCTGGCGGCAGGCCGCGTCCACATCCTGTGCATGGCCATGCGCGATGTGCTGCGCGACCCATGCGTCCAGCGCCTGTTCCAGCGCGGCGTGTCGCGGTTCAAAGAATGGCCAGGCCAGATAATCCTTGTCGCTCATCAGTCGCCCTCGAATTGTGGTTTTTGCTTGGCCACGAAGGCGTGATACGCGCGATGGAAATCGTTGGTGGCCATGCAGATGGCCTGCGCCTGCGCTTCCGCCTCGATGGCTTGGTCCACGCCCATATTCCATTCCTGTTGCAGCATTTTCTTGGTCATGCCGTGCGCGAAGGTCGGGCCGTCGGCCAGTCCCTGCGCGAAGCCGCGCGCGGCGGCCAGCAAGGCCTCCGGTTCCTGCACGCTGTTGAAGAAGCCCCAGCGCTCGGCCTCCGCGCCGGACATCGAACGTCCGGTGTACAGCAGCTCCGCCGCGCGTCCCTGTCCGATCACGCGCGGCAGCAGCGCGCAGGCGCCCATGTCGGCGCCGGCCAGGCCAACGCGCGTGAACAGGAACGCGGTCTTGCTGCGCGCCGTGCCGAGGCGGATGTCGGACGCCAGCGCGAGAATGGCGCCGGCGCCGGCGCACACGCCGTCCACCGCCGCGATGATCGGTTGCGGACAGTGGCGCATGGCTTTCACCAGGTCGCCCGTCATGCGCGTGAAGGCCAGCATGCCGGGCATATCCAGCCTGGTCAGCGGGCCGATGATGTCGTGCACGTCGCCGCCGGAGCAGAAGTTTTCGCCCGCGCCGGTGAGCACCACGGCTTTCACATCGTCCGCATACGCCAGCGCGCGAAACAGGTCGCGCAGCTCGGCGTAGGATTCGAACGTCAGCGGATTTTTGCGCTCGGGACGGTCCAGCGTCAGCGTGGCGACGCCATCGCTCACTTCGAACAGGAAGTGGCTGGCCTGGTAGCCCGCCAGCGACGTGCGGTTGCCGGGCAGCTGTTGCGGTTCGCCGGGTAGGTATCTCATGGAGCGGTCCTCAGTTTCTGCTTCATGTCGGACAGCAGTTCCAGCAGCTGCGCCTTGTCGGCGCCGGGAATATCCTGCAGCATTTCGGTCAGCCAGCCTTCGTGCACCGCCGCCATGGTGGCGAAGGCCTTGCGGCCCGCCGGCGTGAGCTTGACGCTGTAGGCGCGGCCGTCCTTGGGATCCGGCACGCGCACCACCAGCTTTTCCAGCTCCAGCTGGTCGGTGATGCCGGTGACGTTGCCGCCCGTGACCATCATGCGCTTGGACAGCTCGCCCATGCGCAAGCCTTGCGGGTAGCGCTCCAACTGCGCCATCAGATCGAAGCGCGGCAGCGTGATGCCGAAGGTGGCGCGCAGGCGGCTGCGGATTTCGTTCTCGATCTTGACGGTGCACGACAGCATCCGCAGCCACAGCTTGAGCGACTGGTGGTGGTCGTTCGTCAGCCGGCTGGCGAGATCCAGTTGTTCTTCATCTTCCATAATTTCTTTCCATTTGTTGTTTGCCCGCCAGGTACTGCTTTGGCCACGCGATGGTTTTGTAGCCGATACGCGCCGCTTCCGTCAGCGTCCACGCCGGATTGGCCAGGTGTGGACGCCCCACCGCGCACAGGTCCGCGCGGCCGGCGGCGATGATGCTGTTGGCGTGGTCCGCTTCGTAGATCGATCCCACGGCGATGGCGCCGATGCCGGCTTCGTTGCGGACGCGGTCCGCAAACGGTGTCTGGAACATGCGGCCATACACCGGTTTTTCCTTTTTGCTGACCTGCCCCGACGAGCAGTCGATCATGTCCGCGCCGGCGGCCTTGAACAGGCGCGCGATCCGCACCGCGTCATCCGGCGTGATGCCGCCTTCCACCCAGTCGTGCGCGGAGATGCGCACGCTCATCGGCTTGTGCGCCGGCCATGCCGCGCGCATTGCCGCGAACACGCGCAGCGGATAGCGGCAACGGTTTTCAAGACTGCCGCCATAGTCGTCGTCGCGCTGGTTGGTCAGCGGCGAGATGAAGGACGACAGCAGGTAGCCGTGCGCGCAATGCAGTTCCAGCCAGTCGAAGCCTGCTGCGTCGGCGGCCAGCGTGGCGCGCACAAAGTCGGCCTGGATGCGGTCCATGTCGTCCGCCGTCGCTTCGCGCGCGGTTTGCGAGACGCCATGCAGGTACTGCTGCGGCGATGCGGAGACCAGCGGCCAGTTGTCCTTCTCCAGCGGCCGGTCGATGCCGTCCCACATGGCGCGCGTGGAGCCTTTGGCGCCGGCATGGCCCAGTTGCACGGCAATCGCCGCATCCGTGTTCTGATGGACGAAGTCGACGATGCGCTTCCAGGCCTGCGTGTGCTCCGGAGCGTACATGCCGGGACAGAACGGCGTGATGCGCGCATCGGCGGAGACGCAGGTCATTTCGGCGAACACCAGCGCGGCGCCGCCCAGCGCGCGCGCGCCGAGATGCGCAAGGTGGTAGTCGCCGACCACGCCGTCCACCGCACTGTACTGCGCCATCGGCGACACCAGGATGCGGTTTTTCAGCGTCAGGCCGCGCACCTGGTATGGCGTGAACATGGGCGGCACCGTCGGCGGCGAGGCGCCGGCGGCAGCGGCTGGTTTGGCGCCCGCTGCGACGGCCGCGGGCGACGGCTGTCCGGTCTGTGCGGCGGCGCGCTGCGCGAACCAGCTCTCGTAGTCAGACACATAGGCCGGGTCGCGCAGGCGCAGGTTTTCGTGCGACAGGCGCTGGCTGCGCGTCAGCATCGAGTAGGCAAACTGCGGCACTTCCATCGCCGTGTAGCGTTCGACGTTTTCGAACCACTCCATCGAATTGCGGGCGGCGTTTTGCAGCTTGAGTACTTCCACCGCGCGCGCCGACTTGTAGGCTTCCAGCGCGGCGACCAGCTCCGGCTGCGCGGCAAAGCAGCGCGCCAGTTCGATGGCGTCTTCCAGCGCCAGCTTGGTGCCGGAACCGATGGAGTAATGCGCGGTGTGCGCGGCATCGCCCATCAGCACCACCGGCACCGCGCCGTTCCAGTGCACCCAGCGTCCACAGACGATGCGCGGAAACTTGATCCACATGGCCGAGCCGCGCAAGTGCGAGGCGTTCGACATCAGCTTGTGGCCGTCCAGCTGGTCGGCAAACAGGCGCTCGCAGAAGGCGATGGACTCTTCCTGGCTCATCTCCTCCAGCCCCGCCGCGCGCCACACCTCCTCGGGCGTTTCGACGATGAAGGTGGAGGTGTCGGCATCATACTGGTAGATGTGCGCCTGGAACCAGCCGAACTCCGTCTGCTTGAACGCGAAGGTGAAGGCGTCAAACTTCTTGCGTGTGCCCAGCCACACAAAGCGGCAATGACGCTGCTCGATCTGCGGCTGATAGCTGTCCGCATAACGTGTGCGAATCCGGCTGTTCAAGCCATCGGAGGCGATGACCAGGTCGGCCTCGTACTGCCGTTCGTCCGTCACGTCGGTTTCGAACACCAGCGACACGCCCAACTCCTCGCAACGATGCTGCAGGATGTTCAGCAGGTGCTTGCGGCCGATGCCGCAGAAGCCATGACCGCCGGACGTCACCTTCTCGCCCTTGAAGAAGACATCGATATCGTTCCAGTGGTTGAACGACGCCTCGATGGCTTGCGCGGTCTGCGGGTCGGCTTCGGCCAGGTTGCCCAGCGTCTGGTCGGAAAACACCACGCCCCAGCCGAAGGTGTCGTAGGGACGGTTGCGCTCCACCACCGTGATCTGGTGCGCGGGATTCTGCTTCTTCATCAGCAGTGCGAAGTACAAGCCTGCGGGACCGCCGCCTATGCATACAATCTTCATGTCATTCATCGCGCAGTTTGAAGCGTTGCAGCTTGCCGGTTTCGGTGCGCGGCAAGGCCTTGAGGAATTTGATCGAACGCGGATATTTGTACGGCGCGATCTGCTCCTTCACAAACTCCTGCAACTGCGCCGTCAGCGCCGGCGACTCGGCAAAGCCGGCGCGCAGCACCACGTGCGCTTCGACGATCTGCCCGCGCTCCTCGTCCGCCCTGCCGATCACGCCGCATTCGGCCACGGCGGGATGGCGCAGCAGCACGTCCTCCACTTCCGGCCCGGCGATGTTGTAGCCGGCCGAGATGATCATGTCGTCGGTGCGCGAGCGGTAGTAGAAGTAGCCGTCCGCATCCATCTCGTAGGCGTCGCCGGTCAGGTTCCAGCCGTTGAGCACATAGTCCTGCTGTCGCTCGTCGGCCAGGTAGCGGCAACCGGTCGGGCCTTTCACGGCCAGCCGCCCGATCACGCCCGCGCCGACCGGATTGCCCTGATGATCGAGGATGCAGGCCTGGTAGCCCGGCACCGGCTTGCCGGTCGCGCCGGGCCGCACCTTGTCGCCGGCGGCGGAGATGAAGATGTGCAGCAGCTCCGTTGCACCGATGCCGTCGATCATGGTCAGGCCGGTCGCCTGGCGCCAGCTTTCGCGCGTGGCCAGCGGCAGCGCTTCGCCGGCCGACACGCTTTTCGTCAGGCTGGAGAGGTCGAACCGGTCCGCCAGCACCGCCATCTGGCGATAAAACGTGGGTGCGGTAAAACACACCGTGGCGCGCTGCGTCTCTATCGCTTTCAGCAGAGTTTCCGGCGTCAGCTTTTCCAGCAGCACGGCCGTGGCGCCCACGCGCAGGGGAAACAGCAGCAGTCCGCCCAGGCCGAAGGTGAACGCCAGCGGCGGCGTGCCGATGAAGATGTCGCTGCGCTGCGATTGCAGCACCGAGCGCGGGAAGCAATCGCAGATCACCATCACGTCGCGATGGAAATGCATGGTGCCCTTGGGGACGCCGGTGGTGCCGGAGGTGAAGCTGATCAGGCACACGTCGTCGGCCGATGTGTCGACCGCGTCGAAGTGCGCGGATTGATCCGCCATCTGCGCCTGCAGCGCATCGAACGTCAGGCTGTTGGCGCGGGCGGCGGCGGGCAGTTCGGCCGCCGCCAGTTCGGCGCACAGGCTGTCCGCGCACAGCACCGCGTTCACCTGCGCCTTGTTGGCGATGGCGCCCAGTTCGCGCGCGCGCAGCAGCGGCATGGTCGGCACGGCGATCAGGCCGGCCTTGAACACCGCCAGGATGCAGGCCGCCATCAGCGGGCTGTTGGCGCCGCGCAGCAGCACGCGATTGCCGGTCTCCAGCCGCATGGGGCCGCGCAGCACGTTGGCGATGCGGTCGACCTGCTGCCGCAACTGGGCGTAGGTCCATTCTTCCTGCGCGCCGCGGATGGCGATGCGTTCGGGATGGGCGCGCGCGCCGTCATCCAGCAGCAGCGCCGCGCAGTTGAGGCGCGGCGGATACTGAAGTTCGGGGAGGTCGAAGCGCAATTCCGGCCACCATTCCGCCGGCGGCAGATGGTCGCGCGCGAAATGATCGGTGTAGGCGCTGGCTGCGAGGGCTTGGTTCATGATCGTCCTGAAGTCGGAAGTCGATAGGTATCCACTGCATCGCAGATACTTTAAGCCTAAACTATTCCGACATCAAGTGGTATACATGGTATCAGCCGCCGTCCTGGCGGACCAGGCCCGCCTGGTGGATCACGGCGCGCACCACATCCGCCAGCACGGCCTGCACTTCCTCGTTCGACAGGCGGTCCGCTGCGAAGCTCTTCAGCGCCGCCGCCGCGCCGTGCAGGCCCAGCGTGACGCAGCCGGCGTGCAGGCGCTCGATGCGCACCCGCGCATCCTGCTGATCGCCCTTGGCCAGCACCGCTTCCAGATCGGTGGCGGCGGCCGTCAGCTGGTTCTGGAAACCGCTGAGGTAGACCAGCAGCCGCTCGGCGTTGATGCCCAGGCGGCGCAAGGTATCGGCCGGCGCTTCGGCCAGATGTTCGTAGCCGCTGGCCGCCTGGTCGAGGAAACCCACCAGGTGCACGCGCACCTGCTCCGCCTGGAACGGCTTGACGATATAGCCGGCGGCGCCGGCCTTGGTGGCTTCCTGCACGGTGTCCTTGTCGTTGGCCGAGGTGACCAGCACGAACGGCATGCTGTTCAACTCCGCATGCGCTTTCACCCGCTGCAGCAGTTCGATGCCCGACAGGCGCGGCATGCGCAGGTCGCAGAAGCAGATGGCCGGCCGCAGACCATCCTCCAACTGCTGCCAGGCGTCGGCGCCGTCCTCCGCTTCGACGATGTCGAAACTGCCGCAACTGTCGATCAGGTGCATCAACACCATTCGTGAGACGACATCATCGTCCACTACCAGAACTTTCATGTGGCTCCCTATGTCGTGTAGTAACGATATTACATCAAACACCGATTCTTGCAACGTCCAGGACAGAGAAAGATACACCTTACAGCGTGCTAGTTGCGCGTGCCCTTTCCAGCAGGCGGCGCAGCAGCGGCATGGCCGATTCCACCTGCGCCCAGTTGCCGTGATCCGCCTCCAGTTCGAGGTCGCCGCACAGCGCCTGCAGCTCCTGTTCCTCCAGGTAGCCGGCGCTGCCCTTCATGCCGTGCAGCAGGCGACTGGCGGTCTCGCTGTCGCGCTCCACCAGGGCCTGTTCCAGGTCCGCCAGCCGCAGCGGCGCGTCCTGATGGAAGGCGCTGCGCAGCCGCGCTTTCAGGTCGCTGGCGCCGCCGCTGTGCTGCGTCAGGCGCGAGGTCTCCAGCGCGGCCGGCGCCACGCCGAACATCGAATCGAGTTCCGGCGTGCCGGCGGCCGGATTGCGGCGCGGCTGCATGCGCGGCAACTGGAAGCCGCGCTGCAACTGACGCTCAATCGCGCGGCTTAACTGAAAGTGCAATTTATCCTCGTCGATCGGCTTGGTGAGGAAATCGTCCATGCCGGAGGCCAGGTAGCGGCTGCGGTCTTCCTCGCTGGCGTTGGCGGTCAGCGCGATGATCATCAGTTCCTGGTCGCGCACCGGCGCGAATTCCGGGCCGCCGGAACGGATCAGCCGCGTGGCGCTGGCGCCGTCCATTTCCGGCATGCGGCCGTCCATCAGTATCAGGTCGTAGCGCGTCAGCGAGCAGGCCTTGACCGCCAGCGCGCCGTTGGCCGCGATGTCCACCTTGTGGCCCAGGTCTTCCAGCATCATGCGGATGATGATCTGGTTGGTCGGGAAGTCTTCCGCGCACAGCACCTTCAACTGATGGCTGTGCGGCTCGCGCGGCACCTGCGGCACCAGCGGCGGCGCCACGCCGTTCGGCAGCGGCAGTTCGAACAGGAAGGTGCTGCCCTCGCCCGGCGTGCTGACGGCGTTGATGCTGCCACCCATCAGCTCCACCAGCTGGCGGCAGATCGCCAGTCCCAGACCGGTGCCGCCGTAGCGCCGCGTGGTCGAGGCGTCGGCCTGTTCGAACTGCTGGAACAGGCGCGGGATCGCATCGGCTTCGATGCCGATGCCGGTGTCGGAAACGCTGAAGCGGATGCGATTGTCGCCGCCATCATCGTTCGCGTCATCCGGCACGCGTTCGACGCGCATCGTCACCATCCCCTCGCGGGTGAACTTGAAGGCGTTGCCGACCAGGTTGACCAGCACCTGCCGCAAGCGGGTCGGATCGCCCACCACGAACTGCGGCAGGCCGTCGTCGAACTCCATGCGGAAGCCGACGCTGTGCGCGGCCGCCTGTTCTTCAAAGAGGCTGACCACATTCTCCACCGCCGACGACAGCGAGAAATCGATGTTCTCGATGGTCAGCTTGCCCGCTTCGATCTTGGAGAAGTCCAGCAGGTCGTTGATGATGGACAGCAGCGACTGCGCATTGGCCTGGCCACGCAGGATCTGCTCGCGCGTGCCCTCCGCCAGGCTGGCGTCGCGCAGCGCGAAGCCCAGCATGCCGATCACGCCGGCCAGCGGCGTGCGCATCTCGTGGCTCATATTGGCCAGGAATTCGGACTTCTGGCGCGTGGCGTCTTCCGCCTTCTTCTTGGCGTAGCGCAGGCGCTCCTCGTTGTCCTGCAAGGCGCGGTTGGCCAGCGCCAGCTCCTCGGTATGCAGCCGCACCTGGCGTTCCTGCGCCATCAGCTGGTCGCGCGTGTGGCGCAGTGTTTGCAGCGTTTCTTCCAGCTGCTGGTAGGCGCGCGCGTTTTCCAGGCCGGCGGCGGCGTGGGACGCCAGCGTTTGCAGCATGTCCATGTGGATGCGCTGGTAGCTGTTGCGCTCCGTGCTCTGCACGCTGAGCAGGCCGACCACCTTGTCGCCGACGATCAGCGGCGCGTACATCATCGAGTTCGCCGCCTCCGAACTCACGCCATCCTCGCGCACGCACGGCGCCAGCGACGCCAGGCCGGATTCGTCCATGTAGTCGCGGTACTCTTTCTGGAAGTCGTTGATGAAGATCGGCTTGCGCTGGGTCAGGCACCACACGGCCAGCTGGTTCGGCTGGTCGAGCCGGCGCTGATACGGCAAGGTGCGCACGCCGCCCTCGATGGCGAACGGGAAGTCGATCACGCCCAGTTCCTCGCGCACGAAACCGATGCCGAAGATCTGCGCGTTCATCAGGTGATTGACGTGGCGGTACAGCGTCTGCATGGTGGTTTCCATGTCCAGCGAGGCGCTCATCTCGCGTCCCAGCTCGCTCAGCACGGAGATATTGCGGTGCGCCTGCTCCACTTCCTCCTTCTGCCGCTCGGTGTCGATGCGGCGCTGCTCGGCCTCGGCGCGCTGCGCCTCCGCTTCCAGCCGCCGGCGTTCCAGTTCGTGCTTCTGATGTTGCAGCTGCTGGTTCTTGTGCTCCACTTCGGCCGTGCGCGATCCCACCAGGTGTTCCAGCCGCAGTTGCTGATGGCGCAGGCTGCGCACGCGCGCGTGATAGACGGCGTAGGCCGCGCCCAGCGCCGCCAGCAACACCAGCGTGCGGAACCACCAGGTCTTCCAGAACGGCGGCCGGATGGTGATCTCCAGCGTGGCGGCGTTGTCGTTCCAGATGCCGTCCTTGTTGGCCGCCTTCACGCGGAACAGGTACTTGCCCGGGTCCAGATTGGTGTAGGTGGCGAAGCGCTTGGTGGCGTCGGTGACCACCCAGTCCTCGTCAAAGCCTTGCAGCTGGTAGGCGAAGCGGTTGCGCTGCGGCGCCGCGTAGTGCAGCGCGGCGAACTCCAGCGAGAACACGGAATCCTCCTCCAGCAGCGTCAGTGCGCTGGTGTGCTCGATGGCGGTCTTCAGCACGTCCGGATGCTCGCCCTGCCCCGGTTTGAGCGACTTGTTAAAGATCTGGAAATCGGTGATGGCCACCGTCGGCGCCACGCTGTTTTCGCGCACCTCGCCCGGCGCGAACGCGGTGATGCCGTTGAAACCGCCGAAGTACAGCGTGCCGTCCGGCGTGCGCAGCGCCGCGCCGTCGAAGTAGGCGCCTTCGATGGTGCCATCGGCGCCGCTGTAGTTGCGCACCAGGCCCGTTTCGACATTCAGGCGCGACAGCCCGCTGTTGGTGCTCAACCAGAGATTACCCGCGTCGTCCGGCAGGATCGAGGCGATGGCGTCGTCGGCGATGCCGTCCTTGCGCACGTAGCGGCGGAACCTGACGCCGCCGTCCGCCGCCACCTCCATCCGGTTCAGGCCCGCCGCGGTGCCGACCCAGATGGTGCCGCGCGCGTCCTGGTACAGGTAGTGCACTTCGTCGTGACTGAGGCTGTACGGATCGGCGGGGTCGCGGCGGAAGTGGCGGAACTTGCCGGTCTTGCGGTCCAGCAGATCGAGGCCGTTGAAGGTGCCGACCCACAGCTGGCCGCTGCGGTCCTCCAGGATCGGCCGCACCACGTTGTCGGACAGGCTGGCGATGTCGGACGGGTCGTGGCGGAAGGTGCGCACTTCCATGGTCTGCGGGTCGAGCCGGTGCAGGCCGCCGCGCGAGGCGATCCACAGGATGCCGCTGTGATCCTGCACGATGTTGCGGATGGTGTCGCTGGCCGGATCGCCGCGCACGAAGGACAGCGCGCGGATCGCGCCGGTGGCCAGGTTCAGGTGATTGACCCCGGCCGGGCCGCCCAGCCACAGGTTGCCGTTCTTCTCGCGCCACAGCGAGGTGACCTGGTCGTCGCTGATGCTGTTGGCGTGTTTCGGATCGTGGCGCCACACCTTGCTTTCGCCGGTCACAGGATCGTACAGATTCAGGCCGCCGCTGCTGCCCAGCCACAGCTTGCCGTGGCCGTCGGGCAGGATGGCGCGTATCTTGTTGTCCGACAGCGGGTTGGGCTGCTCCGACTGGCGCACGATGCGGGCGAAGCCGCCGCTGCCCATGTCGACCCGGCTGACGCCATCGTTCCAGGTGCCGACCCAGAAGGTGCCGACGCGGTCGCGGAACAGCGCCGAGATCTGGTTGTCCGCCACGCTGTGCGTGTCGCCGACCTGGTGGCGGTACTGCACCAGCCGCTCTTCCGACGGCAGCCAGCGGAACAGGCCATCGGCCAGCGAGCCGGCCCACAGATTGCCCTCGCCGTCCTCATACAGCGCGGTGATGCTGACGCCCGGCTGCAATCCCTCGCGCGCACCGAGGCGGCGGCGCTGCGGCTCCTTGCCCAGCAGGCGCCATTGCTCCAGGCCTCCCTGGGTGCCGACCCACAGCGTCTGCGCGCTGTCCACCTGCAGCGCGACCACCGAATTGAATTTGCTGTCGCCGCCGGCGTCGATGGCGTAGTGCTCGAACTTGGCGCCGCCCGGCGGCAGCATGTCCAGGCCCGACGCGGTGCCGACCCACAGGCGGCCGGCCGCGTCGCGCGCCAGCGCCGCCACGTGGTCGTTGGACAGGCTGCCGGCATCGGCCGGATCGTGGTGCCAGGTGGTGAAGCGCTTGCTGGCCGGGTCGAAGTGATGCAGGCCGTCGGCGCTGGCGATCCACAGGCCGCCCAGGCCATCGTCGGCGATCGCGCGCACGTGGCGGTTGCCGTTGCCGCGCTGCGCCGATTCGCGCGGCAGGAAGTGGGTGAAGGTCTTGCTGGCCGAGTCGTAGCGATCCAGGCCGCCGTCGGTGCCGATCCACAGCTGGCCGGAGCGGTCCAGGTGCAGCACCCGCACCCAGTTGTCCACCAGGCTATTCGGGTCGGACACCGCGCTCTTGTAGGTGATGGTGCGGTAGCCGTCGAAGCGCGTCAGGCCGGCCTGGGTGCCGAGCCAGATGAAGCCCTGGCGGTCCTGGGCGATGGCCAGCACGGTTTCCTGCGCCAGGCCATGCTCCACGCTGAGCTGTTCAAAACGCAGGGTGCGCGGCGGCGCGCCGGCCCATGCCGTGGTTTCCCACAGCAGCAGGGCCGGCAACAGCAGCCAATGGCAGAAGCGTTTAAAACAGCGCATGCGTCACGATTCAAAGAAGGCCAGCACGTCGCTCTTGCGCGCGAAGGTGTCGCGCTGGCCGAGGCGTATCAACTCGCAGGTGTAGGTCGATTCAAACAGCAGGTAGGAAGCCAGCGCCGCGCCGCGCGCCTCGGTGGCGCCGATGCCGGACAACATGGTGCGGATCGGCGCCGGCAGGCTGCCGATGTGGCGCGTGGCGATATCGTCCAGCCGTTCGGACGGCGCGATCACCAGCAGCTTGACCGGCTTGAGCGGCGTCTGCTCCAGGTATTCCGGCGGCAGCATCGACAGCGTCTTGTTGATGCGCTCCAGCCGCTCGATGTCGACCGCCAGGCCGTCGAGGAAGATCGACGACAAGGCATGGCCGGCGATCTGCGCCAGGCTCGGATAGCGGGCGGCGTTCTTTTCGGCGGCGCTGCGCGACGGTTCGGTCAGCCGTCCGGCGCCCACCACCAGCACCTTGCTGGCGCCGAGATGGATGGCCGGCGAGATCGGCGCCAGCTGGCGCATCGAGCCGTCGCCGCAGTATTCGCGGTGGCCGCCCATGTACAGCGGCGTGGCCGGGAAGATGAACGGGATCGCCGACGACGCCAGCAGGTGCTCGACGCCGATCTGGTCCTGCAACGCCACGCGCTGCATGCGTATCCACGGCGCGATGTCGGCGGCGGTCTGGTAGAACGTCAGGTGATTGCCGGCGGTGTAGGACGAGGCGGTGACGGCCAGCGCGTGCAGCAGCCCTTCCTGCAGCACGGCGTCCAGGCGCGGCAGGTCCAGCATGCGGTGCAGCAGGCCGACCAGCGGTGTATTGTCCAGCAGCGAGGCTGGCGGCGCGGCGCGCCATTTGCGCAGCAGCCAGCCGAAAGACAGCAACGACAGCCAGCGCGCGCCGGAACGGATCACGCCCAGGGAGTCGGCGCGGTAGACCTGTTCGACCTCGATGTTCTGCCAGACGTCGAGCAGCTTTTGCACGCCCTCGCCGAAATTGTCGGCCCGGCAGGCCAACGCCGTGGCGTTGATGGCGCCGGCCGAGGTGCCGCAGATGATGTCAAACGGATTCCGGGCCGGGGGCCAGCCCTCCTCCCATAAAATCTCGGAAATCGCCTGCAGCACGCCAACCTGGTAAGCCGCCCGCGCGCCGCCGCCGGTCAGGATCAAGCCTGTTTTCTTTTGTAGTCCCATCTTGCAAGATTAGCAGGGTCTACGCGGTTTTCATAGCTGCACGGTGAACCGGACGTCGCGGTAGCTGGCAAAGGTTTGCCAGCCTGGCAACCGGCGGCGCGACTTGATCAGCGCATGGGCGCCGCAACGGCGGGCGGCGGCGCCGTCGCGCTCCGGACGGTCGCCTATCATCAGGGTGGCGGCGGGCCTGGCGCCGGCCAGGTCCATCACGTGCTGCAAGCCGCGCGGATGGGGTTTGAGGACGCCGACATCGGCGGCGCAGACAATGATGTCGGCGTCCAGCCCCACGGTGCGCAGCTTGGCCTGCGCCGGATAGTCGGACAGGATGGCGATGCGCTTGCCGCGTGCGCGCAGGCGCTGGAACAGTTCCGCCACGCCCGGATAGCGGCAGGCGGGCAGATAGGACAGGGGCCGCCGCTCCAGCCACTCGGCGGCGATTGCCGCCACCGACGCCGGCGGCAGCCCGGCGCGCCGCGCCGCCTGTGCCAGCAGCACGCCTTCGAAATCGTGCACTTCCCGCTGCGCCAGTTGCTCGCGCAGCGTGCGGTATGCGGCCAGGACGCGCAGTTCGTCCAGGCGGCGGTTGCGCAAGGCGTGCAGCAGCAGGTCGCGCGTCATCCGGAGACGCAGGCGCCGCTGGTCGTACAAGGTGCCGTCGACGTCGAAGACAACCAGTTCGATGGCGCTCCAGTCCATGCTAGGGCAAGCCGATGAAGCGTTGTTCGGAAAGCCAGACAAACGCCGGGATGTCGACAAAGGTGGCGACACCGAAGGTGATGGCGACGCAGGCGACGATCAGCAGCAGGCCGCGTTCCCGGAACAGCTTTTCCGGCGCCTGCGCCGACGACCCGGACTGCATCGCCAGCGCCAGGTATTGCGCGAACAGCGCGGTGATGAAAGGCATCAGCAGCAGGTATTCGATGCGGTATTTGATCAGGAACACGGCCAGGAAGAAGTTGGACAACAGCCCGTAGGTAAAGCACGAGACGTTGAGCGAGGTTTCGCCGTAGCCGGCAAAGCTGGCGCGGTAGCGTACCAGTAGTTCGCGGCCGTGCGTGGCGACGATTTCGCGGTATTCGGAATAGCGTTTCGCGGCCATCAGGAAGGCGCCACCGAACCAGTAGGCCAGGATCACCGACGACGGCGGCAGCGAGCCGGGATCGATGATGACCCAGCCGATCAGCAACCGCAGCGGATTGTTGACCGACTCCGACAGCACGTCGAGGTAGGCCTTGTCCTTGGTGCGCAGCGGCTGGACGTTGTAGACCACGCCCTGTAGCGCGAACAGCGTGGCCACCAGCAGCAGCGTCGCACTGGCCTGCCATGCGCACAACAGCCCGGCGCCGAGGAACAGCAGCCATTCGGTGAACACCCATTTTCCTTTGAGGTCGCGCTGCACCGATGCGCGCTGGGACTTGGTGGGATGGTGGCGGTCGAAGGCGCTGTCCAGCCACTCGTTGATGCAGTAGTTGGCGCAGGCGATGGCGACAGCGGCCATCAGGCCAAGCAACAGGTCCAGGCCAAGCTGCGCGGTGTGGACGCCGCGCAGCAGGTACGCCAGCATCATGCCGGGCAGGATGAAGATGTGCTTTGTACTGTGGTCGAAGCGCGCGATGGCCAGGTAGTCGCGGAAGCGGCCAGGCTGGCGCGGGAGACTGCGAGACAGGGTATCGGCTTGCATGGCGCGTCCCTTTCAATTGCGTTGCATGAGCCGGCCGACGTAGGCCAGGTTGACTGCTTGCGCGCCATGGTCGCGGCGCAGGTAGACCTCCACGGCGCGCGCTTGCAGGCGGCCGTAGCGGGTGATGTCGTAGCTGGCGAACAGCCGCCAGTCTTCGGGATGAGACTTGATCAGTTGTTCGATCTGCTGGTGGTAGGCGCGCGCCTGCGCCGGTTCGATGGCGTGATCGATCATGACGGCGTTGACGGGGATGGCGTCCAGCATGGCGCGCATTGCCGGCGCATCGGCGAAACGGGGATGGCTGGCGCGACCCAGCCAGTCCTCGCTGACCAGCAGTTTGCTGCCGCGTAGCGCCAGCGTGTGCGGGCGATGATCGCGCAGCGCGACAGCGGCGATCATGCTGCCTTCACCGCGCGCGTCGGAAATCAGCAGCAGCGTCGGCGTGGCCTGCCCTGCCAGGTCGCCGGCGACGCGGTCGTAGCCGCTGTTGCGCATCGCGTCCGGCAGGTGAAAGACCGTCAGCAGAATGACGACGCTGGCGACGGCCCACAGTACATGGCGCGCGCCGAATGTTGACAGCCACTCCAGGCCGGCGGCGGCAAACAGCAGCACCGCCGGCAGCAGTTGCAGCATGTAGCGGCTTTCTATGCCGGCCGGCACCAGGCACTGGATCAGCAACACGCCGATGCACATCGCGGCCAGCGCCGGCCACTCGGCCGGTCGCCTCCCCGCGTCCGGCTGGCGTTTCAGCAGCGCGCGCCAGACGCCCAGCGCGGCGAGTAGCGCTAGCGACAGGCCGATGGCGTGGAATGCCGCCAGCGGGAAGAACGCCGCCGCCTGCCGGAAGAACGCGGCGGGTGCGCCGGGATCGATGCCGACCATGGCGTTCGGCGCCATGCCGCGCGTGGCGACGTACCACGGCACGCACAGCACGCCGACCACCAGCGCCGCCAGCCAAAGCCGCCAATTGCGCAGCAACCGCCAGTCGCCCGTCAGTACGATGACGATGGGTGGCACCAGCGCCAGCGCCCAGGCGCTGCCGCGCGTGAGGATGGCCGCCGACGCCAGCACGCCAAACAGCAGTGCGTCGGCGCTGCGGCGGCTGCGCGCGAAACGGGCAAAGGCCAGGGTGCCGGCCAATATCAGCAGCGTGACCAGATGCTCGGTCATGACGACGGTTGCGGACTCCTGCACCAGCGGCAGCGCCAGATACACGCCGCCGGCAAACCAGCCCGCGGACGGCGACAGCAAGCGCCGGCCCGCATACGCCATCAGCGTGGCCGTCAGCGCCGCGAACACCGCCATCAGCACCAGCGCCGACGCGCGCGACACGCCGAACACCAGATACCACAAGGCCAGCAGACCATGCAGCAGCGGCGGCCAGTTACCGATGGCGACCTTGGGATAATGGAGATAGAACTGCTGCGCAAAGGCCATGGGATGGCCGGCGCCGGGATGGATCAGGAAGTCATGCACCATCACCGACGAGACGAAATGCGCCGCCTCGTCGGGATGCCCGCCAAAGCCGCTGGCGTAGGCGCCGCCCAGCCACTGCAACAGCAGCGCATCCGCCAGAAACAGCAGGGGCAGGAACTTCATCTTGGCACCGTCGGAGCAGGATTGCAGACGGTTCCAAGTTTAGCTTAATTAAAAATTAAACTTATCAATTAATTACCAATTATTTGCGCCAGATCAGTCGCCCAGCACCACGCCTTCGCGGCGCGGATCGGCGCCGCCAAACCATTCCTCCTTGCCGTTGACGGTGCGGCGCTGGATGCCTTGCAGGCCGGAGTTCTGGTCATATTCGCGGATGTCGTGGCCGCGCGCCTTCAGCTGCGCGACGACGTCTCGGCTGACGCGCCCTGCTTCGAGCTCGGTCGGACCATTGCGGCTGCCGATATTGGGCAGGCTGATGGCCTGCTGCACATTCAGGTTCCAGTCCAGCGTGCCGACCAGCACCTTGGCCACGTAGTTGATGATGGCCGAACCGCCCGGCGAACCGGTGGCCAGCACCAGCTTGTGCGTGCCCTTGTCGAACACCAGCGTCGGCGACATCGCGCTGCGCGGACGTTTGCCGGCCTGCACGCGGTTGGCGATCGGGCCGTCCGCATCCTGCGAATCGAAGGAGAAATCGGTCAGCTGATTATTCAGCATGAAGCCGTCAACCATCTGGCGCGCGCCGAAGGCGTCTTCCACCGACGTGGTCATCGACATGCCGGCGCCAAATTTGTCCACCGCCACGAAGTGCGAGGTGGATGGCGTCTGGATCGCGTTGTCGGTGCCCCATGCAACCTGCATCGTGGCCGGCGGGCCATACGGCGCGGTGCCCATCGACTGCTCGCCGATCAGCGACGCGCGCTGCTTCAGGTAGCCTTTGTCCAGCATGGCGCTCACGCCCTTGCCGGGCAGCGGAATGAAGTCGGTGTCGGCGACGTAGCGGTTACGGTCGGCGAACGCCAGGCGCCCTGCTTCGGTGAACAGGTGAATGCCTTCCGCCGTCAGCTGGCCATTCACCGGCTTGTAAGGACTGATGTCCTTGTACTCCAGGATGCCCAGCATCTGCGCGATGGCGATGCCGCCGGACGATGGCGGCGGCGCGCCGCAGACGGTCCATTTTTTATAATCGCTGCAGATCGGCGCACGTTCCCTGGCCTGGTAGCCGGCGATGTCGGCGGCGGTCAGCTTGCCCGGATTGGTCGGGTGCGCGGCCACCTTGGCGGCGATGTCGTTGGCGATGCGGCCTCTGTAGAAGGCGTCGGCGCCGCCGTCAGCGATTTCGCGCAGCGTGCGCGCCAGTTCGGGATTCTTCAGGATGTAACCGACCGCGCGTGGCTGGCCGTCCGCATCGAAGAAGTAGGCGCGCGCCACCGGATCGCGCGCCAGGAATTTGTCATGCGAGATCAGCGCATTCAGGCGCGGGCTGACGGCAAAGCCGTTTTCGGCCAGCTCGATCGCCGGCTGGAACAGCACCTTCCACGGCAGCTTGCCGTGCTGCTTGTGCGCCAGCTCCAGCATGCGCAGCACGCCCGGCGCGCCGACCGAACGGCCGCCGACGATGCCCGCTTCGCGCGACAGCGGCTTGCCGTCCTTGTCCTGGAACAGATGTTCGTCCGCGGCGGCGGGCGCGGTTTCGCGGCCGTCGTAGGATTGCACGCGCTTGCCGTCCGAGTACACCAGGAAGGAACCGCCGCCGATGCCGGACGATTGCGGCTCCACCAGCGTCAGCACCATCTGCACGGCGATGGCGGCGTCGATCGCGGCGCCGCCCTGCTTCAGCACTTGATAGCCGGCCTGCGTGGCCAGCGGATTGGCGGCGGCCACCATGAATTTTTGCGAGGACTTGCCGACCTTGTCGGCGTAACCGGTGGCGATTTCCGGCGCGGCATCGGGCGTGGCGCCGGTCTTGGCGCGCTGGGCGTAGGCTGGCGCGTGGAGTGCGCCGATCAAAGCGACGCTGAGCGCCAGGGTCTTCATACGATTCATGGACTCTCCAAAATGAAAGCGCGCGGCCGGCGCCGCGCGCGTGATCATTTTCTATCCTACACGAAATCGTTTAGATCGTTTTATTTATGTACTACTTCGGCTGCATGCGGATCGCGCCGTCGAGGCGGATGGTTTCACCGTTCAGCATCGGGTTCTCGATGATGGCTTTCGCCAGCAACGCATACTCGGCCGGCTTGCCCAGGCGCGGCGGGAACGGCACCATGGCGCCCAGCGCGTCCTGCACTTCCTGCGGCATGCCCATCAACATCGGCGTTTCGAAGATGCCTGGGGCGATGGTCATCACGCGGATACCGTTGCGCGACAGGTCGCGCGCCATCGGCAGCGTCAGGCCGGCGACCGCGGCTTTCGACGAAGCGTAGGCGGCCTGGCCGATCTGGCCGTCGAACGCGGCCACCGAGGCGGTGTTGATGATGATGCCGCGTTCGCCGGTGTCCAGCGCTGCGTTCTTGCTCATGGCGTCCGCCGCCAGGCGCGCCATGTTGAAGGTGCCGACCAGGTTGATCATCACCACGCGCTGAAACAGGTCCAGCGCGTGCGGGCCTTCCTTGCCGACGGTCTTGGCGGCCGGGGCGATGCCGGCGCAGTTGACGATGCCGCGCAGCGTGCCTTGCGCCAGTGCGGCGGCAACGACGGCCTGGCCGTCCGCTTCGGAAGTGACGTCGCATTTGACGAACACCCCGTTCAACTCGGCCGCCAGCGCTGCGCCGGCCTCGGCTTGCACGTCGGCCAGCACGACCTTGCCGCCTTGCCCGGCCACCATCCGCGCCGTGGCAGCGCCAAGACCCGAGGCGCCGCCGGTGATGATGAATACGCTGTCTTGAATCTGCATGCTTGTCTCCAATGTTATTGACGTTTACGTAAACGTAAGCATTGTAGCGCATCTGTAGGGGTCAGCAGTTGCTTTTGACTTGGCGGCGGATGGCACCCGCACAACCCGCACCGCGCTGCGGCCAGGGTCTGACCCCGTACGGGGTCAGACCCTTTCGTCAGGGGTGCTTGCAGGCGTTTATTTTTTTGCGGAAGCAGCGGATCAAGCAGTTGCCCCGTCAAGCCGTCGGCTTGCGGAGTATCGGTGCCATATTCGGCCGGCCAGTGCGGCGGCAGATAGTGGCTGCCGAACACACGATCAAGGAACGCCAGCGTGGACGCATAGTTGCGGTTGATGTGGTCGTAACGGCTGTGATGCCAGTGATGGAAGGCCGGCGTCACCACCAGCCATTCCAGCGGCCCCAAACGCCAACGCAGATTGGCATGAATGAAGAACCCCCACAACGTCCCCAGCACCAGCAGCAGCGCCGGCGCTCCGCTGCCCACCACGCTCGGACTGGCCAGCCCCAGCAGATACAAGGGAATCAGGCCGAACAGCCGCGTGACCACCATGTCCACCGGATGGGTACGGGTATTGGCGAGAAAATTCATGTGCTCGGTGCTGTGATGCAGCGCGTGGAAGCGCCACAGCCACGGCAGCTCATGACTGAGCCGGTGTCCCCAGTAGAAACCGATTTCGGCGATCACGAAGGCCAGCGCCAGCCGCGCCCATCCCGGCAGCATTTGCAACGCCGAGATCAGCGCATCCGGCACCAGATGCCGGGCCGCCACCGCCAGCACCGCCGTCACCGTGCTGAGCACGAGGATCGGCGTCAGGCTGCTGATGACGTAGTAGATCAGATCGTGGAATAGTTGGCGGCGCAGACGCGGCGCGTGTCGCGCGCCGAACCAGCGTTCCAGCGGCACGAAGATGACCGTCAGCACCACCAGCCACAGGCTCAGGCGCAGGACGGCGATCGCGAATTCGTGCAGGGAGAAATGCATGAGGGGGATGCGGCGCACCCGTCAGGATGCGCCGGTGGCGACTGGATCAGGCGCGCTTGGCGGCGCGGCGGCGCGCCATGAAACCAACCAGGCCGATGCCGCCCAGCAGCATGCCCCAGGTCGAAGGTTCAGGCACGGCAGCGGTCAGCGAGACGTTGTCCAGCAGCAGGAACGGTGGCGCGCCAGCCGAACCTTGCGCGAAGAACGACAGCACCTGGCTGGCTTGCGCCGCGGTGAAGGTCATGGTGGAGGTCTGCCAGCCGCTGAAGCCGCCGGTGGCGATGCTCAGTGAGGCGCTGTTTTGCGTTACCGTATTGGCCGGCAGCACGCCAACTTCGAGATCATGCGCCTTCGGCGTCTGGCCGAACAGGACTTGCCAGTAATCGGTGTTCGCGCCGGTGTTGCCGCTTTGCTGGCCCAGCGCATAATCGAAGGTCAGGGTGTACTTGTCACCCACGGTCAGGCCGCTGATGGTCTGCGACAGCACGCCGGCGTGATACAGCGGGTCGGAGGCGAAGAAATTGCCGCCGTTGGTCTGCGGGGTGAAGCTTTGCAGCCAAATCCGCGAGTCGGTGGTGGTAACCTGGGTGCCGTTCAGCACGAAGTTGTAGCCGCCGTTGTTGCCGTCGTAGCTGGTCCAGTTGGCCAACATGGTTTCACCGGTAACGCCCGCGACGTGGCCGACCTGATTGTTGTTGCCGTTGCTGACTTGGCTGAAATCGCCATTCTTGACCAGATTGGCCGAAGCGGCGTTGGCATTGCCTGCGCTCATGGCGGCAACAGCAAGCAGGGACAGCAGAATAGAAGTGATGCGCATAGATGCGAGCTCCAGTGAATGACAGGTAGTGTGGGTAACTGTCGGCGAATTCTGGGCCGACGACAGCTCGACAAGACAGCCTATCGAACTGGGAGAGGCGTTTTCGTTGCAGAACGTCATAATTAATTGCATTGCAGCTATTCTAACAGAAGTAAAACAAAAAATATCAAAATATCTCGACAACAATTTAAATTTCTTTTTGGAAATATTCAAGGAAGATCATGGCATCAGGCGTACATCATTACCAGGTCGGCGTGGAATGGACCGGCAATCGCGGCAGCGGCACCTCCGGCTACAGGGACTACGACCGCAACCACACCATCAGCGCCGACGGCAAGCCGGCCATTCCCGGTTCTTCCGACCCGGCCTTTCGTGGCGATGCGGCGCGCTGGAATCCGGAGGATTTGCTGGTGGCGTCGGCCTCGGCCTGCCACAAACTGTGGTATTTACACCTCTGCGCCGAGGCGGGCATCGTGGTGACGGCGTATGTGGACGAGGCGGAAGGCACGATGAAGGAAGACGCCAGCGGCGGCCGCTTCGAACGCATCGTGCTGCGCCCGCGCGTGACGATTGCGGCCGGCGACGCCGAACTTGCGGCCAGCCTGCACCATGCGGCGCATGAGAAATGCTACATCGCCAACTCGGTCAACTTTCCGATCCTGTGCGAACCTAGCATTGAATCGTAGCGCCGGCGCGGGTGCAGGCCTTGCCTGACGGCCCGACCACGCCGCCGCCGGCGTTGTTATAACGCACGCCGTTGGTTCCATAACAGCCGGCCGCATCGCAGTTGGTGACGGGGACCGGGGCACGCGGCGGACTCGACAGGGTTGGCGTCATGGCCGGCATCTTCACCGAGGCCACGCGCTTTTGCTGCGGCATGCGGTCGATGATCTGCGGCACCGGACGACGCGGCATCGGCCGTTGCGCCGGCGCGGTGCGGCATGGCTCGACGGCCAGCCTGGTGCCGTCGGCGCTGAGCGTGCAGACCGGCAATTTGGCGTAGTCGTCCGTGGCCTGGTCGGCCCATGCGTATTCACACACCAGCATGCCGAACAGGAACACAACGGTGAAAGCAGCTGGCTTGGCGATATTCATGGTCTTCCCTCCTTGTCTACATTATTAGCAGACGCACGATTGGAAGGAAGACACGGAAACAATTCGTAACCTTAGTGTACCGACACCGCCAGCCAGCCGGACGCCGGCAACAGCGGCACCAGCAGCAGCGCCACGATGTTGATGATCTTGATCAGCGGATTGACCGCCGGCCCAGCCGTGTCCTTGTACGGGTCGCCGACCGTGTCGCCGGTGACGGCCGCCTTGTGCGCATCCGACCCCTTGCCGCCGAAATGGCCATCCTCGATGTATTTCTTGGCGTTGTCCCAGGCGCCGCCGCCGGTGGTCATCGAGATCGCCACGAACAGGCCGGTGACGATGGTGCCCATCAGCATGCCGCCGAGCGCCGCCGAACCCAGCAGCATGCCGACCAGAATCGGCACCACCACCGGCAGCAGCGACGGCACGATCATTTCCTTGATGGCCGACGCGGTCAGCATGTCGACCGCCTTGTCGTATTCCGGCTTGGCCGTGCCTTCCATGATGCCCTTGATGTCGCGGAACTGGCGCCGCACCTCCACCACCACGGCGCCGGCCGCGCGCCCCACCGCCTCCATCGCCATGGCGCCGAACAGGTAGGGAATCAGGCCGCCGATGATCAGGCCGACGATCACCATCGGGTCCGACAGGTCGAAGGTGATGCTGCGCCCGGCCGAGGCCAGCGCGTGCGTGTAGTCGGCAAACAGCACCAGCGCCGCCAGGCCGGCCGAGCCGATGGCATAGCCCTTGGTGACGGCCTTGGTGGTGTTGCCCACCGCGTCGAGCGGATCGGTGATCGCGCGCACCGAGTCCGGCATGCCGGACATTTCAGCGATGCCGCCGGCGTTGTCGGTGATCGGGCCGTAGGCGTCCAGCGCCACCACGATGCCGGCCATCGACAGCATCGAGGTCGCGGCGATCGCCACGCCGTATAGCTGCCCCAGCTGGTACGAGACAAGGATGGCCGCGCACACCGCCAGCACCGGATAGGCGGTCGACTTCATCGACACACCCAGGCCGGCAATGATGTTGGTGCCGTGGCCAGTGGTTGACGCTTCGGCGATATGCTTGACCGGGTGGAAGTCGGTGCCGGTGTAGTACTCGGTGATGTAGACCATCAGCCCGGTCAGCACGATGCCGACCACGGTGCAGCCGATCATCCGGCCGCGCATGGCGTCGTCCGGCCACAGCTGCCAGGTCACCACGACGAAGCCGATCAGCGACAAACCGGCCGCCCACCACAAGCCGGTGTACAGCGCCGACATGATCTTCTTGCCTGGCTTGGCCTTGACCATCGAGCAGCCGATGATCGAGGCGATGATGGACACCGCGCCCAGCAGCAGCGGATACACCACCGCCGTCGTGCCGGCGGCTCCCATCAGCAGCGCGCCAAGCAGCATGGTGGCGATCAGCGTCACCACATAGGTCTCGAACAGGTCGGCCGCCATGCCGGCGCAATCGCCGACGTTGTCGCCGACGTTATCGGCGATCACCGCCGGATTGCGTGGATCGTCTTCCGGAATGCCCGCCTCCACCTTGCCGACCAGGTCCGCGCCGACGTCCGCGCCCTTGGTGAAGATGCCGCCGCCGAGCCGCGCGAAGATCGAAATCAGCGAGGCGCCGAAGGCCAGCCCGATCATCGGCTCTATCGTCTTGTGCAAGTCGATGTCCGGCCCCACGCCGGCCACCAGGAACATATAGAACAGCACCACGCCGAGCAGGCCCAGTCCCACCACCAGCATGCCGGTGATGGCGCCGCCCTTGAAGGCGACGTTGAGCGCCTCGTTCATGCCGCGTGTGGCCGCCTGCGCCGTGCGCACGTTGGCGCGCACCGAGACGTTCATGCCGATGAAGCCGCACGCGCCCGACAGCACCGCGCCGATCAGGAAGCCGATGGCGGTACTCAGGTCCAGCAGAACACCAATGAGGATGAGGAGCACCACGCCGACGATCGCGATGGTGCGGTACTGGCGCGCCAGATAGGCGGCGGCGCCCTGTTGAATCGCGAGTGCGATTTCCTGCATGCGGGGGTTGCCCGCGTCCTGTCGCAAGATCCAGCTGCGCGACCAGAGTCCATACACCACGGCGATGACGCCGCACGCCACTGCTATCCATAAGCTGGCTGCCATATTGTCCCCTTTTATTTTTGTTGATTAAGCCGTACAAACCACACTTCACGTGCGAACTGCAAAACTTCAAAAACGGGATGGCATCCAGCGAAAAAAAAAGCGGACCATCGGTCCGCTCTACTTTAACGCTTATTTCGACAGCGCGGCAAACGCGGCGTCGCGAATTTCTTCCACGGGGCCGACGCCCTCGATGCGGCGATATTTCGGCGCGCCGGCCTGGCCCGATTGCGCCCAGTCATTGTAGTAACCCAGCAGCACTTCGGTCTGGCTGTGATACACGTCCAGACGCTTCTTGACCACTTCAGCCTTGTCGTCGTCGCGCTGCACCAGGTCTTCGCCGGTGACGTCGTCCTTGCCTTCAACCTTCGGCGGGTTGAACTTGACGTGGTAGACGCGGCCCGAGCCTGGATGGCAACGGCGGCCGTCGATACGCTCGATGATCGATTCGTCCGGCACCGCGATTTCCAGCACGTAGTCCACTGCCACGCCGCTGTCCTTCATGGCGTCGGCCTGGGCGATGGTGCGCGGGAAGCCGTCGAACAGGTAGCCCTGGGCGCAGTCAGGCTGGGTCAGGCGGTCCTTGACCAGGCCGATGATGATGTCATCCGATACCAAACCACCCGCATCCATGACCTTCTTGGCGGCCAGGCCCAATTCCGAACCCGCCTTGATGGCAGCGCGCAGCATGTCGCCAGTCGAGATTTGCGGGATGTTATATTTTTCTTTGATGAAGTTAGCCTGAGTGCCTTTGCCGGCACCTGGTGCTCCTAAAAGAATAAGACGCATGAAAAATTCCTAAAAATCAGATATGGGTATGGGTTAGTAAGTAACGGATTGTACGAAACTTACCACAAAACATAGTTTGAACGCCAATTTAAGCCTGATATACCGTGTGAATATCGCACAGTTACAGTCGTTATATCAGTGGTAGCTGACGGGCGACTGACGTCCTTTTGATATAAATCAATAGAACTGACGCACGCGCTCCAGGTCTTCAGGCGTGTCCACACCGGCGGCCGGGGCCGAATCGGTGACGTGGACGGCGATCGGATGGCCGTGCCACAGCACGCGCAACTGCTCCAGCGCCTCGATCGATTCCAACGGCGACACGTCCAGCGCCGGGTAGGCTTGCAGGAAGTCGTTGCGGTAGGCGTACAGTCCGATGTGACGGAGCGGTACATAACCAGTGGGCAGCGCATCTTTGGTCTGCGCGAAGGCGTCGCGGTGCCACGGGATGGTGGCGCGCGAGAAGTACAAGGCGCGGCCGGACTTGTCCAGCACCACCTTGACCACGTTCGGGTTGAAGGCGTCGGCGGCGTCGTGCAGCGGGTGGGCGCAGGTGGCCATGGTGACGTCGGCGTCGATCAGCGCGGCGGCGGCCTGCAGCAGCGCCGGGTCGATCAGCGGCTCGTCGCCTTGCAGGTTGACGATGACGGCGTCGGCCGCCAGGTTCAGCGTGCGCGCCACTTCGGCGATGCGGTCGGTGCCGGATGGGTGGTCGGCGCGCGTCATGCACACTTCCACGCCGTGCTGTTCGCAGGCGGCGCGGATGGCTTCATGGTCGGTGGCGACGATGATGCGGGACGCCCCGGACTGCTGTGCGCGTTCGGCCACGCGCACCACCATCGGCTTGCCACCGAGGTCGGCCAGCGGCTTGTTCGGCAGCCGGGTCGAGGCCAGGCGTGCCGGGATGATGACGATGAAGGACACTGCTTATTCCGCCTTGTCCTGCAGGGTGCGCGCCTCGTCGGCCCACATGATGGGGATGCCGTCGCGGATAGGATAGGCCAGGCGGTCGCCTTTGCAAATCATCTCCTGCGCCTTTTTATCGTACTCCAGGGGGCCTTTGCAGACCGGGCATACCAGGATATCAAGCAATCGAGCGTCCACGACATTTCTCCACAATTTGGTCGGCCAGCGCGCGGTCGATGCGCGCTGTTACCGGGACGACCCATAGTCGCGGGTCGTCTCTGAGTTCTTCAATTTGCGCACATTTTACTGCATCCTTCTCCGTCATCAAGATTAGGTCGGCGTCCAGGGCGGCGAATGGGCGGTCCTGGAAGTCGTGATGGTCGGGCAGAGGCAGTTCTGTGATGCGCAGGCCGGCGCTTTTCAGCATGCCGAAAAAGCGCGCGGGGTTGCCGATGCCGGCTGCGGCGGCAACCCGCAATGCGGGGTGGGCGGCGAGTTCCGTCAGCGGCTTTTTTTGGGTGCGGTCCCGGAGTTGCTCGGCGTATTCCCCCACGAGCGTCATCTGGATCGCCGCCGTCCGCGTATAGGGGGTCTGACCCCGCATGGGGTCAGACCCCGCCGTGCCGGGGTTGACCGCGCGCACCAAGGCCTCGCTCATTTCCGGCGTGTTGATAACGGTGAAGTCGCGGCGGCGGCTGACCGGCTCGCGCAGCGGGCCGGCCGGCAGCAGCCAGCCGTTGCCGGCGCCACGGCCGTCGAACAGGATGATTTCGACGTCGCGCTGCAGCTTGTAGTGCTGCAGGCCGTCGTCGGTCAGCAGGATATTCACGTCGGGGTGCGCGGCCAGCAGCGCGCGGCCGGTGGCGGCGCGGTCGCGCCCCACCATCACCGGGCAGCCGGTACGCTGCTTGATCAGCAGGGGCTCGTCGCCCACCTGCGCCGGCGTCGAGGCGGCGGTGACTTCGCGCGCGCCATCGGCATCGCTGCCGAAGCCGCGCGAAATCACGCCCGGCCGCATGCCGGCCGCTTGCAGCGCCTGCACCAGCCAGATCGTCAGCGGCGTCTTGCCGGTGCCGCCGATGTAGATATTCCCCACCACCACCACCGGCACCGGCAGCCGCGACGACGTCAGCACGCCGGCGCGGAACAGGGCCACGCGCACGCCGCTCAGAAGGCGAAACACCAGCGACACCGGCCACAACGCGCAAGCCAGCGGCCCGCGCCGCAGCCAGTTTCGCGTCAGCGTGGACTCCAGCGCCGACGCTTTATTTGTCGCCACCGGTTTGCGCCGCGAAAGTCAGTTTTTCGTAGCCAGCGATGCGCGCGGCTTCCATCACGTTGATCACCATCTGGTGCATGGCGAACTGGTCGGCATTGACGATCACCACCGGCGACTTGCCGGCGTCGCCGCCCTTGCCCGCCGCCTCGCGCATCGCC
The DNA here is from genome assembly GCF_009674495.1 of Duganella alba. Classification (GTDB taxonomy): domain Bacteria; phylum Pseudomonadota; class Gammaproteobacteria; order Burkholderiales; family Burkholderiaceae_D; genus Rugamonas; species Rugamonas alba. The sequence continues at coordinate 44,480 of NZ_WKJN01000031.1, forward strand.
TGTGCGAAGCCGTTGACGTCGCGGAACGAGACCGGCTCGCCGTTGATGGTGTAGTTGCCCTTGGCATCCACCGTCACGTTCAGCTCGAACGGCTTGTCGGTGGCTTTCTGTGCGTCGGCCGTCGGCAGCGTGATCTGCAGTTCGGTGAACTTGCTGTAGGTGGTGCTCACCATCAGGAAAATCAGGATCACCAGCAGCACGTCGATAAACGGGATCAGGTTGATCTCCGGGTCTTCGCGGCGCTGGCCTTTGCGGAAATTCATGACGCGTCCTTACTTGCGCTTGCTGTGCACAACGTCGACAAACTTCACCGCCTGCTGTTCCATGTCGATGATGAAGCTGTCGACCAAGGCGCGGAAGTGGCGGTAGAACACCAGCGTCGGCATCGCGATCGCCAGGCCGAAGCCGGTGTTGTACAGGGCCACCGAGATGCCGTGCGCCAGCGCCGCCGGATTGGAACCGGCCGTATTCTGCGAACCGAAGATCTCGATCATGCCGACCACCGTGCCGAACAGGCCCATCAGCGGCGCCAGCGTGGCGATGGTGCCCAGCGTGGTCAGGAAGCGTTCCAGCGTGTGGGCCACGCCGCTGCCCGCCTCTTCGATGGATTCCTTCATCACGTCGCGCGGCGCGTCCACATTGCGCAGCGCGGCCGACAGCACGATGCCCAGCGGCGAACTTTTTTCCAGCTTGTCGATGACGTCGGGCGTGATCTGCTTGTTGCGGTAGACCTGCACCACCTCGTCCAGCAGGCGTTTCGGCAGGATTTTGCTGCGCCGCAAATACAGCAAGCGTTCGATGATCAGGGCGGTTGCGACGATGGAAGCAATCAACAACAACCAGATAGGCCAACCTGCAGCTTGGAATATGGCGAGCAAAACGAACTCCTGTATAGATAATCACCCGAATGGCGCAATGTATCTTGTTGGACGCTGATCGGCAAGTGGATGGTGGAGTTCTCAACATTTTCTGTGGACAATAATGTGTGCAAAGCCACGCCTTCCTTCCCAAGTCATTGATCTGTAAGGAAATAGTCACACCGCTTAAATTTCGCGCAGCCGGTACACGCTTTATCCCAGTTATGCCCATATTCTGTGGACAACGTTGTTAGCAATGCGTAGCGCTTGCCAACAAACCGTTGATTTATAAGGATATTTTTCTCCTGCGCAAAAAGAACGCACCAATTACAGGCCAAAATCCAGCATTGGTATTCATGTGGACTTCCCCACACTTACTGTGGACAAGATTGTTAGCAAGCCCTTCCACAATATGATATCCCATTGATTTATAATGGATTTTTTGTCTTGAGTAAAAAATTAGCACGATGGTGTTTTTGGCCGTTTTTCGGTGCAAAAACCGGCTTATCCACCGCTGGGCGCGCGAAAGCGACTGATCGCTTTCAACTATCGGCGACGCTGTGCACTTCTGCACATTTTGTGTGGATAAGATTGTTAGCAAGGCGCAAGTTACAAACCCAAGTCTTTGATTCGCAAACACTTTATTGCCATGCGCAAAATTAAAGCACCCGGTTTCCCGACCTTTGCCGGAGGCCGGACTGGCCATCCGGGATATTCACTTCCATACGCCCTGCGTGGACAAGTTCGGAGTTTTGCACAAATTCTGTGGATAAAAGTGTGCGAAACAGGGGATGGCCCAACTTAAGTCATTGATTCGTCACAATATAATTTCCGTGCGTAAATTTTAAGCATGACCAAATCAACAACAAGAAAAAGGCTATCACTCACCAAAGTTTCACACACGTTTTGTGGATAACTTTGTGTGTAACCATGGGTGGCTAGGGCAAAGTGCTTGATCCGTAAGGGTTTTTCCTCTTTGCACGCAAATACGGCACAAATGTTTACCCTTTAAAATCATAGACCTACCTATAATACCTACCGCTTTTACTACTCTGTGACCGCTGTGTGACCAAACACACATAGTGTGGATAGTTTCCTTTATTGAAATCTATGACCTTCGACGACCGTAACGATTCCACCCCTGCCGGCGCCCCGGTAATCACCGTCAGCGCGCTGAACCAGGCCGTGGCGCGGCTGCTGGAGCGCTCCTTTCCGCTGACGTGGATTTCGGGCGAAATCTCCAACTTCACGCGCGCGGCGTCGGGCCACTGGTATTTCACGCTGAAAGACAGCGGCGCCCAGGTGCGCGCGGTGATGTTCCGTGGCCGCGCGCAGTATGCGGACTTCATTCCGCGCGAAGGCGACAAGGTCGAAGTGCGGGCGCTGGTCACGCTGTACGGCGCGCGCGGCGATTACCAGATCAATGTGGAAGCGATCCGCCGCGCCGGCGTGGGCTCGTTGTTTGAAGCGTTCCAGCGGCTGAAGGAAAAGCTCGATGCGGCCGGCCTGTTCCACCCGGACCGCAAGCGCGCGCTGCCGATCTTCCCGCGCGCGGTGGGCATCGTCACCAGCCCGCAAGCGGCGGCGCTGCGCGACGTGCTGACCGCGCTCAAGCGCCGCGCGCCGCATGTGCAGGTGATACTGTATCCAACGCCGGTGCAGGGCCAGATGGCGGGACAGAAGATCGCCGAGGCGATCGACACGGCGTCGCTGCGCGGCGAGTGCGATGTGCTGATCGTGTGCCGGGGCGGCGGCAGCATCGAGGATCTGTGGTCGTTCAATGACGAGGAAGTGGCGTATGCGGTGGCCAACTGCCGCATGCCGGTGATTTCCGGCGTCGGCCATGAAACCGACTTTACGATCTGCGACTTTGCGGCGGATTTGCGCGCCGCCACGCCGACTGCGGCGGCGGAACTGGCGGTGACGCCGCGCATGGACTGGATAGGCTCCCTGCGCGCGGACGTGGTGGATATTCGCCGCGCCATGCGGCGGGCGTTGAATGATGCGGAGCAGACGCTGGATGGGTACACGCGGCGTCTGCTGAACCCGACGGCGCAGATCGATCAGCAGCGCCACAAACTGCGTGCGCTGGCGACGGCGATGACGCATGCGAACCGGGCGCCGCTGTCGCAGGCGCGGCATCAGCTGGATCGGCTGGGTGGACGGCTGGGCGCGCGCAAGCCGGATGTGACGGCGGCGCGGTCGGTGCTGGCGGGGTTGCAGCATCGGGCGGCGATCAGCATCGGCACGCGGCTGGGGCAGCAGCGCGATGCGCTGGGGGCGCTGGCGGCGCAGCTGGAGATGCTGAATCCGCAGCGGACGCTGGAGCGGGGGTATGCCATCGTCACCAACCACCAAGGCGAAATTGTGCGTACCCCTGATCAACTGCACGCTGATACGACGCTGGATTTAAAACTGGCCGAGGGTAGCGCGCAAGTTGGCATCAACAAGGTGCAACCCGGCAAGGCGGGGTCTGACCCCGCTGGGGTCAGACCCCTATGACGCGGCGACCGCTGGTCGAAACGGCCGCGGGGTCAAGCGGCCGACAACATCGCCGACATCCCAATCAACACCGGATATTTTTCGGTAATGACGTAAGTGGGAATATGCGCCAGATAATCGGAAAACCGCCCCTTCTGCTCAAACCGCGCCCGAAAACCTGAACGCTCAAAGAACTCACTCATCTTCAGCACCGTGCGGCCGCCGATGTAGATACCGCCCTTTGCGCCCAACGTCAGCGCCACATTCCCCGCCACCGTCCCCAGCATTTCACAGAACGCCAGCAACGTCTCCTCGCACACCGGATCGAGCCGATGCACGCCGCGCTCCATGATCTCCGCCGAATTCAGATTCTGCGGCTCGACCCGCGCCCGTTCGCACAGCGCCCGGTACACCAGCGCCAGCCCGATCCCGGACACCAGCCGCTCGCTCGACACATGCTCGTGATAGCGCCGCGCATAGCGCAGAATATCGATCTCGCGCTCATTCATCGGCGCGAAAGTGGCATGCCCGCCTTCGCTGTCGATGGCGATCCAGCGATCCCCGGCCGGCACCAGTCCCGACACGCCCAGCCCCGCATCCGCGCCCACCAGCCCAATCGTGGCGCCGCTGCGCACCATCCCGCCGCCCACCTGATGCTTATGCTCCGCCGCCAGATACGGCAAGGCGCTGGCCAGCGCGGTGAAGTCATTCACCACCACCAGCGATTTCAGACTGAATTGCGAACACACCGCCTCGATCGAAAACGACCAGTGATGATTGGTCATGGTGACCCAGTCGCCGTCGATGGGATTGGCAATCGCGATGCCGGCAAACCGCGCCTGGTAGCCGCCGGCCGCCACCGTCGCCGCCTGCGACAGGTAGGCCACCATGGCGGCGCCCAGCGTCGGGTAGGCTTCGCACTCGGTCAGCCAGATCGCTTCGATCTGGTTCGGCGCCGTCTCCAGGCCGAAGCTGGCACTGCTGCCGCCGACGTCGGCCAGGATGCGCGGGCCGTGCGCGAGGTGCGAAAAGGAATCGCGTTTCATGTCTCTGTCCGTTCTGTCTCTTATTGGTTTACTGCGACTTGATTATATGTCATGCGTTGTTATGAAAACGATTTCAAGCGCGTTTTTCATTAAATACCGCCACCGGCGGAAAGTCAATGTGCCGTCACTCTTCAAAATGGCGGACAGGCCCGGAATTTATGGTAATCTTCGGCGAAAAGGTTTTCATAACTACATGACAAGGACGCGCTTTGGCTGAGATTCCCCACTCCACCGGCCCATCGACTCTGATGGATGTTGCACGCCAGGCGGGAGTGTCGCCCAGTACCGTTTCCCGCATCCTCAACGGCACCGCCAAGGTGTCGGACGACAAGCGCCAGGCCGTGCTGGCCGCCATCACCAAGATGAATTTCGCGCCCAACCAGATGGCGCAGGGCCTGAAAAAAGGCCGCTCGATGACCATCGGCATCGTGGTGCAGGATATCTCCTCCCCGTTCTTCGACGAAACGCTGCGCGGCGTCGACGATGGCCTGAAAGGCACCGGCTATGCGTCGGTGATCGTCAGCGGCCACTGGAACGCGGAAGAGGAGGCCGAGCGTATCCGATTGCTGCTGGCGCGCAAGGTGGACGGCATCATCCTGCTGTCGGGCCGCATCGGCGACGAGGCGGTGCTGGGCTTTTCCAGCCAGCGGCCGATCGTCTCCACCGGCCGTGCGCTGCACACCCGCACCGCGCTGGGCTTCAAGATGGACAATGAATACGGCGCCTACCTGGCCGTACACCATCTGATCGAACTGGGCCACCGCCGCATCGCCTTCATTTCCGGTCCGCCCAACAACATCGACGCCAACGAGCGCCTGGCCGGCTACACGCGCGCACTGGAGGAAGCCGGCATTGCGCTGGACCAGAACCTGATCGTCGAGGGCAATTACCACGAGGCCAGCGGCATGCTGGCGATGAACCGTCTGTTCGACAGCCACCAGCAGTTCAGCGCAGTGTTTGCCGCCAACGACCTGAGCGCGTATGGCGCGCGGCTGGCCCTGTACCGCAAGGGCATCCGCGTGCCGGACGACATCTCGCTGGTCGGCTTCGATGACCTGCCCGGCTCGTCGTACACGACGCCGCCGCTGACCACCATCCGCCAGCCGCTGTACGACATCGGCCGCATCGCCACGCAGGCCTTGCTGCGCATCATCAACGGCGAGGAAGCACGCGGCGAAGTGCCGCCGCTGGAGCTGATCGTGCGCGAGACCACGCGCCGGGTGCGCTAGGTTCGCTAACCCACACGAATCCCGGGTGATTTCTGCGAGGACGGCCCATCCGCTTTACAATGATGGACGTTTCGCTAAAAATGACCCGGTTTCAAGAAACCAACTCAAACCAAAGGAAGAACAATGGAACATACTCTGCCACCTCTGCCATATGCCATCGACGCCCTGGCGCCGTCCATCTCGCAAGAAACGCTGGAATACCACTACGGTAAGCATCACCAAACGTATGTCACCAACCTGAACAACCTGATCAAAGGTACCGAGTTCGAGAACCTGTCGCTGGAAGAAATCATCAAGAAGTCGTCGGGCGGCATCTTCAACAACTCGGCACAAGTATGGAACCACACCTTCTACTGGAACAGCCTGACGCCAAACGGCAAAGGCGCACCAGACGGCGCGCTGGCGGACGCCATCAACGCCAAGTGGGGTTCGTTCGACAAGTTCAAGGAAGAGTTCACCAAGTCGGCCGTCGGCAACTTCGGTTCGAGCTGGACCTGGCTGGTGAAAAAAGCCGACGGTTCGCTGGACATCGTCAACACCTCGAACGCCGCCACCCCGCTGACCACCGACGCCAAAGCGCTGATCACCTGCGACCTGTGGGAACACGCCTACTACATCGACTACCGCAACGTGCGTCCTAAGTATCTGGAGACCTTCTTCAAGCTCGCCAACTGGGACTTCGCTGCCGCCAACTTCGCGTAAGCGACACCGGCAGCCTCAAAAAGCCCGCAGCGCCCCGCGCCTTGCGGGCTTTTTTTCATCATGGAGACAAGCAATGACCTACCAGGCTTCACCACACCGTTACGATGAAATGCAGTACCGTACCTGCGGCCGCAGCGGCTTGAAATTGCCGGCGATGTCGCTCGGCTTGTGGCATAACTTCGGCGACACCAATACCCTCGCCTCGCAGCGCGAGATGCTGCGCACCGCGTTTGACCTCGGCATCACCCACTTCGACCTGGCCAACAACTACGGGCCGCCTTACGGTTCGGCGGAAACCAATTTTGGCCACCTGTTCAAGGAAGATTTCAAGCCCTACCGCGATGAGCTGATCATCTCCACCAAGGCCGGCTGGGACATGTGGCCCGGTCCCTACGGCCAGGGCGGCGGCTCGCGCAAGTATGTGCTGGCCAGCCTGGATCAGTCGCTGCAACGCATGGGCCTCGACTACGTCGATATCTTCTACTCGCACCGCTTCGATCCGGACACGCCGCTGGAAGAAACCATGGGCGCGCTGGCGCACGCGGTCCAGCAGGGCAAGGCGCTGTATGTGGGCGTGTCGTCCTACTCCGCCGAGAAGACCGCCGAAGCGGCGCGCCTGCTAAAGGAGTGGAAGGTGCCGTGCCTGATCCATCAGCCTTCCTACAATATGCTGAACCGCTGGATCGAAACCGAAGGCCTGCTCGATACGCTGGGCCAGGAAGGCATCGGCTGCATCACCTTCACCGCGCTGGCGCAGGGCATCCTGAGCGACAAGTACCTGAACGGCACGCCGGCCGATGCGCGCATCAACCGTCCGGGCGGCGGCTCGCTGCAGCAGTCGCACCTGAGCGAAGCCAATCTGGAACGCGTGCGCGGCCTGAACGAAATCGCCAAACGCCGTGGCCAGACGCTGGCGCAGATGGCGCTGGCCTGGGTGCTGCGCGATCCGCGCATCACCTCCACGCTGATCGGCGCCAGCAACGCCGCGCAGATCAGCGAGAACGTCGCCGCGCTGAAGAACCTGTCCTTCACCGCCGAAGAACTGGCGCAGATCGACGCGCAGGCACAGGAAGGCGCCATCAATCTGTGGGCCGGCTCCTCGTCGCACCGCTGATTCAGTGCGCGCCGTAGAAGGCTTCGCCCTGCGCCAGATGCTGGGTGAAGTCGAAGCGGCGCGCCAGCATCGCCTCGAAGTCCGCGCGCGCGATGCGCATCACATAGCTGTGCTGATTGGCGATCAGCCGGCTGTCCGGCGGCAGCAGCGCCACATGCTCGCCGCCATACCACTTGGCGGCATCCGCATGGCCGGCCTTCAGCACCTGCCCGCCCTGCTCGATCTGCCAGCCGCCATCCAGCAGGATCCAGATATGGTCGTTGGCGTCCAGGCGGTTGCTGACCTCCATGCCGGCCTGCGCTTCCCACTCCGTTGAATGATCGATCACCCATTGCAGCTGGCGCTTGTCCAGCCGGGTGAAGAACGGCGTCTTTTTCAGCAGATGCAGATACGTGACGGACTGTTTCATGTGCGGCTCCTGTGTCGTGCAGCCACCCACGGCGATCGCAAAGGCAGCGGCAAGCAGGTATCGGGCGATGTTCATGGAAGGCTCCTGGTGAGTTGATGAAACCAGTATGACTTCTCGCCATTAATGAATAAAGACAGTAATATTGCAATCACTATGCAATAACCGCGAATAAAAAATGGACCGTTTCAATGCCATGCGCATTTTCACCCGCATCGTCGAGCTGGAGAGTTTCAGTAAGGCGGCGGAGGATTTGCAGATTCCCGCCGCCACGGCCACCTACACCATCAAGCAGCTGGAGGCACGGCTCGGCGTGCGCCTGCTTCAGCGCACCACGCGCCATGTCAGCACCACGCTGGACGGCCAGGCGTATTACCAGCGCTGCGTGCGCATTCTGGCGGATGTGGAGGAAACCGAGGCGGGCTTCGGCAACAGCGGCGTGGCGCCGCGCGGCAAGCTGCGCGTGGATTTGCAGGGCACATTGGCGCAGCATTACGTGCTGCCGCGCCTGAAGGAATTCTTCGCGCGCTATCCGGATATTGAACTGGAAATCGGCATGGGCGACCGCCTGGTCGACCTGGTGCGCGACGGCATCGACTGCGTGCTGCGCGTGGGCGAATTACGCGACTCCAGCATGGTGGGCCGCCGCGTCGCCAGCCTGCAGCAGGTCACCTGCGCCAGCGCCGCCTACTTTGAGCAATACGGCACGCCCACGACGCTGGATGACCTGCTGACGCAGGGCCACCGCGCGGTGAACTTCTTCTCGTCCAGCACCGGCAAGATGTTCCCATTCGACTTCATGGTCGATGGCGTGGAACGCAGCATCGCCCTCCCCGGCAGTGTGTCGGTCGCCAGCGCCGAGGCGTATGCCGCCTGCTGCACCCACGACCTGGGACTGGTGCAGGCGCCGCGCTATCACATGGAACAGCAACTGCGCAGCGGTGCGCTGCGCGAAGTGCTGGCGGAATGGCGCCCACGGCCGATGCCCGTCTCGGTGCTGTACCCGCACCAGCGGCAGCTGTCGCCGCGCGTGCGGGTGTTCGTCGACTGGCTCAGCGACGTGATGACCGTCGCCAGCTAGCCGGTTTTAGTCGCGGCGCGACCAGTCGCGCCGTTCCTCGCGCCGCGCCTGCGGCGGCACATCGCGCGATGCGGTGTCGTTCGGCAGCACGTCGTGGAATTCACCATCCACCAGCGGGATCGATTCGACGTGGTCGAAACCAAGGTCGCCCGCCTCCACATTGGCTTCGTCCGCGCCGGCGCGCTCGCCGGTGCCGTGGGCGTCGGTGTCGCTGTCCAGGCCCAGGTCCGGCTCGCCCACCACATCGCTGCCGCTGTCGGAATTGTCGCTCGGGCCCAGCGCGCGCGTGCCGTGGCCACGCCCCAGGGTACGGTCGGCGCCTGCCGGAATGTTGTCCGGGTCCAAAGTGCTGTCAGCCATGATCGCCTCCTTGCCATAAAAATCACATTACACCATCGCTATCGCACCAGGTCGGTGCGCCGGTTCGCATAAGACTATCGTTCCTATAGGAATTTTTTACTTTACAAATGTATTATTCATCCCTATAGTTATACTCATTAATTACGGAGAACATCATGAGCACGACTACCAAACACCTGCTGGGCGCCATCGCCACCGCCGCTTTTGCCATCGCCGCCACCGCCACCACGGTGACCAACGCCTTCGCCGAAGATACGCCAGCCGCCAAAACCGCCAAGGCTGAAGCGCCTGCCGGCAAAACCCGCGCTGAAGTCCAGGCCGAATTCCTGGAAGCCCGCAAAAACGGCACCCTGCTGGAAACCGAGGCGGACTTCGACGTCGCCCAGACCCGCAAGCACGTAGTCAAGCACTAAGCGACGCCAGTGAACCAGCGCTCGTCCAAACTTGCCCTGCTCGCGTGCGCACTGGCCGTGCTGGCCGGTTGCGCCGACATGGGCAACGTCAAGCCGCAAGCCACGCAGCTGAAGCCCGCTGAACTGAATCCGGGCAAAGCCATCGCCGCCGCCAGCGAAAACATCGCCTGGCCCGACGAACGCTGGTGGGAAGCGCTGCACGACGAGCAGCTGAACAAGCTGGTGACCGCGGCACTGAGCGACAACCCGAACCTGCGCGCCACGCTGGCCCGCGTGCGCCAGGCGGAAGCGCTGACCGGCGTCGCCAAGGCCGCCACGCAGCCGCGCGTGGACGCCTCGGCCAGCGCCGACCGCGAGTTGTACTCGGCGCACAGTACGATCCCCGCACCACTCGCCGGGAACTACGCGTGGAAGAATACCGCCACGCTATCCGGTTCCTACGACCTGGATCTGTGGGGTCGCAATCGCGATGCGCTGGCCGCCGCGCTGGACGATGTCCACATGGCCGCCGCCGAATCGCAAATGGCGCGCCTGACGCTGGAGACGTCCATCGTCCGCACCTACATCCAGCTGTCGCTGGAGTACGCGCTGCAGGACAGCGTGGCCGACAACCTGGCGCAGCGCCAGCGCATCCTGGACATCACGCGCCGCCGCAAGGCGGCCGGCCTGGCCAGCGACCTGGATGTGGCCAGCATCGAAACCACACTGCCGGCCGGACGGCGCGAGCAGGAACAATATGGCGAATCCATCGCCCTGCTGCGCAACCAGCTGGCGACACTGATCGGCAAAGGACCGGGCGACGGCGATACGATCGCCCGGCCGCTGCTGACCCTCGGCGCGACGCGCAGCGACGGCGTACCGGCCACGCTGCCGGCCGAACTGGTGGGCCGCCGCCCGGACATCGTGGCGCAGCGCTGGCGCGTGGAAGCCGCCGGCTCGCGCATCGCGGTAGCGAAAAAAGACTTTTATCCCAACATCAACCTGGCGGCCTTCGCCGGCATGCAGTCGCTGGGCTTCGGCCACTTCCTGGACGCCAGCTCGCGCATGCGCGGCATCACGCCGGCCATCAGCCTGCCGGTGTTCGACGGCGGCCGCCTGCGCAGCCAGTTGGGCAACCAGACCGCTGTCTACGACGGCGCGGTGGAGCAGTACAACGCCACGGTGATCCAGGCCATGTCCGACGTCGCCAACGCGGTGGTGAAGATCGAATCGGTGCGGCAGCAGGATGAACTGGCGCAGCGCGCGCTCGATTCGGCGCGCCGCCAGCAGCAGTTGTCGGAGAAAGCCTACCGCGCCGGCTTGACCGATACCCTGAACGTGATCAACGCCCAATTGACTTTGTTGAACGAGCAGCAGCAGATGGCGCAGGTGGCCAGCAAACAGCTCGATAATTACGCTTTATTGATGTCGGCGCTGGGCGGAGGCATAAAACTGGATTTTGATTGACACTTTAAATAGTACAATCAAGCCTTTCTAGAAAATATCAGAGGAGTGGCAATGAGTAGTTTTGATGCGACTAAAAGGCGCCTTAAAAATATCCATGGCCGAATACCGGAATTCCCTGAGGAGTTGATGCGCCTGTTGCGCATGACTTACCACATCCAGAAACGGATGAAAGATTTGAGCAACGCCGCACTGCGTAAATACGAGCTGGTTGACGCCAGCTACATGGTGCTGGCGGTGCTGTACGGTTCGGACAATGAGACCTCGACCGCGTCCACGCTGGGCGAGGCTTGCATGGAAAAACCGGCCAACCTGACGCGCGTGTGCAACGACCTGGAAGCCCAGGGCCTGATCACGCGCGGCAACCGGCCCGGCGACCGCCGCTGTGTGATGATCTCGCTGACGGACGCCGGCCGCACGCTGGCCGAAAAAGTGCTGCCGGAAGTCTGGCGCACCACCACGCGCGCCTACGACGGCTACAGCGAGGAAGAAGTAAAACTTTTGGAAGGGCTGCTGAAACGGCAGCTCGATAATTTAGAAGCAATCACCTAGAACCGACCAATGAACGCACCTCCCGCCGCCCCTTCCCCGGACCAACGCGCGGCGCGGAGGGCGTTCACCTGGTTCAGGGCGCAGACCGCCGACTGGGCCGGCACCGAAGGCCAGCGCTGGATCTTTGTCGCCAAGGCCATGCTGGCCGCGTTTGCCGCCCTGTGGCTGTCGTTCCGCCTCGGCCTCGAAGCGCCCTACACCGCCCTTGCCACCACCGTGGTCCTGGCCCTGCCCAGCAGCGGCATGGTGCTGGAAAAAGCCCTGCACCGTTTTCTCGGCACGCTGGTCGGCTGCTCCGCCGCGCTGACGCTGGTGGCGCTGTTCCCGCAGTCGCCGACGGTGCTGTTCCTCGGCCTGGCGCTGTGGGTGGCGCTGTGCACCGGCGGCGCCGCCATGCACCGCAACCAGCAGTCCTACAGCTTCGTATTGGCCGGCTACACCGCCGTGATGATCGCGGCGCCGGCGGTCGATGCGCCGGGCAATGTGTTCACCCTGGCCGTCACCCGCGTCACCGAAGTCAGTCTGGGCATCATCTGTTCGGCCGTGGTGCACGACGTGTTCTTCCCGCGCCGCCATTCGGGCGCCGTGATGCGCACCGTGCAGGCGCGCTACGCCGGCTTCATCGATTTCTGCCGCCAGGTGCTGGCGCACCGCATCACGCCGGCCGACGCCGAGCTAAACCACCTGAAGTTCGCCGCCGATATCGCCGCGCTGGAATCGGGCCGCGCCGCCGCCTTCTTCGAGGCCGGCCATTCGCGTTCGCAAACGCGCCAGCTGCACGCCTTCAACGCCGCCTTCATGACGGCGCTGACCACCTTCTACACGCTGCATCGCCTGAGCCACCGCCTGCGCGCGGCCGGCGACGGCCCGGTGCTGGCGCTGGTGGAGCCGATGTACGCCCACCTGGCGCAGGCCATGGGCGACGAGCTGACGCCGGCGCGCCTGGCGCAGATGCGCAGCAAGCTGGCCGACGACAGCGCCGCCGCGCAGGCGCAATTGGCCGCCGGCCCGGAGCTGGACCGCGCGCGCCACATCGATTTCGACACGGCGGTGGAGCTGCTGGAGCGTTTCGCCGGCAACCTGGCCGATTTCGCCGCGCTGTACCACGGGCTGGCGCAGCAGAAGCGCCAGCAGGTCAGCGATCCCGGCGCGTACTCGCCGAAGACGCCGCCCGCCATCATCGTCGCCAGCGGCGTGCGCGCCGGCGCCACGCTGCTGGTGACGGCCGCCATGTGGTACTGGCTGGCGTGGCCGGCCACCGTCAACGCGATCCTGATGGCGACCATTTTCTGCGCGCTGGCCTCGTCCTCGCCGCGTCCGACGGTGCTGGTCAGGCAGGTGCTGATCGGCTTCCTGATCTCGATGCCGTTCGCCTTCATCACCGAGTTCCTGCTGGTGACCAGGGCCGACAGCTTTTACCCGCTGGTGCTGGCGGCGCTGCCGCTGTTCGCCTTCGGCGCCTACCTGAGCAGCAGTCCGCGCTGGAGCGGCGTCGGCATCGGCGTCGGCATGTTCTCGGCCACGCTGGTGGTGCCGGCCAACCTGATGCACTACGACGTCGAATCCTTCATCGCCAGCGAGCTGTCGCTGACCATGGGCGTGGCGGTGGCCTTCGTGATGTTCAAGGTGCTGCTGCCGGAGCACACCATGGGCCATCGCGGCCACGTGGCCGCCGCGCTGTGGCAGGAGGCGCGCAACGCCTGCGGCGCGCGCCTGCACCGCCTGAAGCGCCGCTTCGACAACCGCGTGCGCGACCTGTTGAGCCAATTGAACGCCGCCGCCGGCCCGTCGCCGAACGCGCAGACGCGCGCCGTGGTGCGCCAGGGCCTGACCTTGCTGGAGCTGGGCCACGCCGCCATCGAACTGCGCCAGCTGATCGCCGCCTCGCACGCAGGCAGCGCGCGCGACAGCCTGGAAACGGTGCTGCGCCAGTTGGCCGCCTATCTGGATGCGCCGACGCGCACCGCCGGCGAAGCGGTGCTGGCATCGATCCTGCACGCCGGGACGGCGGTGCGCGCCGCCCTGCCCGATGCGCATCCCGAGCGCCGCGCGCGCCTGCACATGGCGCTGACCGACCTGCATTCCATCTATACGTCCTTGCTGGACCAGCTTTCTGGAGAATCGAATGTTCCAACACCTGCCGCGTGAAATCGACTTTTTCGGCGTGCTGCTGCCCGGCGTGCTGCCGGTCTTCCTGCTCAGCGCCGTGCTGCAACTGGTGCTCGATGCGGTGTTAAGCTATGTCGGCGCGTATCGCCTCGGCTGGCACCCGGCGCTGGTGCGGCTGTGCATGTTCGTCTGCATCTTCAGTGCCTTGCTGGTCACGCTGTACCAATAATAAATTCAACTTCCTGTGAGAGCCTTCTGTGAGCGCATCTAAAATTTTCCGCTTTTGTCTGACCATGCTGTTGCTGGCGGTGGCCCTGTGGGCGGGCCGCACCGCCTGGGACCACTACATGGAATCGGCCTGGACCCGCGACGGCCGCGTCAAGGCCGACGTGGTGACCATCAGCGCCGACGTGGCGGGCACCGTCACCGAAGTGCTGGTGCACGACAACCAGCTGGTGCAGAAAGGCGATGTGCTGTTCGTGGTCGACAAGGCGCGCTACGAAAATGCGCTGATCCAGTCCAAGGCGCTGCTGGCGTCGCAGCAGGTGGAAAAAGGCCGCCGCACCAGCGAGGCGAAACGCCGCGCGGACCTGGATGCTTCCATCGTCTCGGCCGAGAGCAAGGAAACCGCGGAAGCGGCGGTCGGCACCGCCTCGGCCCAGTACCAGGCGGCGGTGTCCGCGCGCGACCTGGCGGAGCTGAACCTGGAACGCACCGTGGTCCGCGCGCCGGTGACCGGCTACGTCACCAACCTGAATGTGCATCCGGGCGACTTCGCCGCCGTCGGCGCGGCCAAGCTGGCGCTGATCGATGCCGCCTCGTTCTACGTGGTCGGCTACTTCGAAGAGACCAAGCTGCCGCTGCTGAAATTGAACGACAAGGTGGAAATCCACATGATGAGCGGCGCCGCGCTGCTGCAAGGGCATATCGAAAGCATCGCGCGCGGCATCACCGACCGCGATGCGAACCTGGGCCGCGAGCTGCTGGCCGACGTCAACCCGACCTTCAACTGGGTGCGCCTGGCGCAGCGGGTGCCGGTGCGCATCCACATCGACAGCAAGCCGAAGGATCTGGAGCTGGTGGCCGGCACCACCTGCACGGTGGTGATCCATGGACAGTAGCAACGACCGCTTCACCGTCGTCCGGCTGTTCCTCGACGCCGCGCAGCTGGGCAGCTTTTCGGCTGCCGGCCGCAAGCAGGGCATGTCGCCGGCGGCAGCCAGCGCCAGTATCCAGCGGCTGGAAGCATCGTTGCAGGTCAAGCTGTTCGAGCGCACCACGCGCCAGTTGCGGCTGACCGAGGAAGGCAAGCTGTATCGCCACTTCAGCGAACAGGCGATGGCGCTGATGGCGGAGGCGGAATCGAGCCTGCACGCCGGCACCGACAGCGTGCGCGGCATGGTGAAGATCTCGGCGCCGTCGGACCTCGGCCGCAATGTGCTGATGCCGATGCTGGACGCCTTCCGCACCGTCCATCCGGACGTGCAGTATGCGCTGACGCTGAGCGACAATACTTCCAACATGGTGCAGGACGACATCGACCTGGCGCTGCGCTACGGCCAGCTGGCCGACAGCGAGATGGTGGCGCGGGTGCTGGCGCCGAGCCGGCGCGTGGTGTGCGCGGCGCCGTCGCTGATCGCGCAGACCGGCGGCCCGGCCATGCCGGAGGATCTGGCCAACCTGCCGACGCTGGTGCTGGTGACGGCGCTGGGGCCGATGCAGGACTGGCGCTATTGCAGCAACGACGACGCCGACGAACGCCTGTCGGTGCGCGTGCGCCGCACGCAGCAGAGCAACGACGGCGAGATTATCCGCAAGTGGGCCATCGCCGGCCAGGGCTATGCGTACAAGTCGATCATCGACATCTCGGACGATCTGCGCAGCGGACGGCTGGCGACGGTGCTGGACGAATACTTCACCGACAGCGCGCCGCTGAACATTCTCTACCACCGCAACCGCTACCAGCCGCCGCGCATCGCGCTGCTTATTGCGTTCCTGATGCAGCGCTTTGCGGATCTGGCGTGATGCCCATCTGCTGAAGCAGCGTCAGGTTGTCTTCCAGGTGCCAGTTCTCGGCGATGCGGCCGTTCACCACGCGATACAGGTCGAAGGCCTGGAAATCGATGGCCTGGCCCCTGCCTTGCACCGCGCCGAACTTGCCGGTGAAGTGACCGGTGAAATGCAGCCGCACCGACACCAGCTCGCCATTCGGCACGATGTGCGTGGCTTCGGCTTGCAGGTCCGGCACGGCGGTGCGGAAGAACAGCGAGGCTTGCAGCGGGCCGTTGACGCCCTGCTCGCGGCCGGCCGGCAAGGTGCGGTCGATGAAGTCCGGCGCCAGCGCTTTCTTCGCCAGCGCGGGATCGCCGGTGTTCCAAAAGGCTGCGTAGATGCGGGCGGCGTCGGCCACCGGGTCGGCGTGGGCGGCGCCGGCCGCCAGCAGGCTTGCAATGAGAAGGGCTTTCATGATGCTTCCTTTCGTGGAGTGGATGCATCCATTGTCCGCGCGCGCTGGCCGCGTGGGAATGCGGCCCGCACTTGAAGCAGCTTCAAGCGGCGATTGAATATGCGCAGCCCCGCAGGCGACGTCCTGGCCTAGCGCGCGCCGGCGGCGTCGATGATGGCGCCGCTGACGTAGCTGGACTGCCCGCCCAGCAGCCACAGAATGGTCTCCGCGATCTCCTCCGGCTGGCCGCCGCGCCCCAGCGGCACGGTGGACGCCAGCTTGCTGACGCGGTCCGCATCGCCGCCGCTGGCGTGGATCTCGGTGTAGACGATCCCCGGCCGCACGCAGTTGACGCGGATGCCTTCCGCCCCCACCTCCTTCGACAGGCCCAGCGTCAGCACATCCACCGCGCCCTTGGACGCCGCATAGTCCACATACACATTGCCGCCGCCATGGCGCGCCGCGCCGGACGACACGTTGACGATGCCGCCCCCCTGCCCGCCGCGCGCGGTGGACATGCGCCGCACCGCCTCGCGGCTGCACAGGAAGTAGCTGAGGACATTGGTGGTCAGCACGCGCTGCAGGCGCTCGGCCGACATGTCGGCCAGTTGGCCCTGCTGTTCCAGCACGCCGACATTGTTGACCAGCGCCGTCAGCGGCCCCAGCTCCTCGTCGATGGTGCTGAACAGCCGCAGCACGTCGGCCTCGATGCCGACGTCCGCCTGCACGGCGATGGCTTCGCCGCCCTCGGCCACGATCTGCGCGCGCAGGCGCTCGGCGGCATCAGCGTTGCTGACATAGTTGATGCAGACCGCATAACCGCGGCGGCTCGCCAGCAGCGCGGTGGCGGCGCCGATGCCGCGGCTGCTGCCGGTCACCAGGAGTACTTGTTTCATGCTTGGCCTTTCATGAAAAAAGCCCGCTGCTGCGGGCTTTCGGATTATTTTTCCGGGCTGAGGTGGCTCATCGCGTAGGTCAGATGCTCCCACCAGTGATCGCGCGACTGCACGCTGCGCAGACACTTCTTATCCAGCTCGGTCTTGAAGACCGGGTCGCGGCACTGCTTGCTGATCAGCGCATTGCGCTGGTTCTCGGCGTTGACCAGGGCCACGCACAGCCACAGGATCAGGCCGAGGAACACAATCACCAGGCTCCACGCCAGGTGGTTGATGTACGACCATTCAAACAAGGTTTCCAGCGCAGGCGAAGATTCCTTGTAGATCTTCATGACCTGGGCTTCCGCCTCTTCCCGATCGTTGTTGGGGAATTTCATTGCCCTACCCGTCCTTCCTTGATTACTTCTTGCCCGCGCGTTCCACCAGCGATTTCGCCACCAGGCTGTCCGCGACGGCAAACATGGCCGCATGCGCCGCCGGCGCCGAGGTCAGGCCGTGGCCTGCCACCGCCGGCGAGGTGGTGTAGCGGCCGTCGATGACCAGTGCCGGCACGCTATCCAGTTTATACTGATTTGCCACTTGCACGCCGCGTTTCAATTTGGTTTGCACGCCGAACGAGTTGAACGTCTCCAGGTACTTGGCCTTGTCGACGCCGTTCTTGACCACGAAGTCCAGCAGCGCCTGGTCGGTGTTGAGGCGGTTGCGCTCGACGTGGATGGCGTGGAAGATTTTCTCGTGCATGCCGTTGCCCAGCGCGTTCATGGCTTCCAGCGTGTAGAACGCCTTGGCTTGCGGATCTTCACCCATGTGCATACGGCGGAACACGATCTTGTCGCTGTTTTTCTTGACCCATGCGGCCAGGTCCGGATCGAGCGCGTTGCAGTGCGGGCAGTGGTACATGAAGAATTCCAGCACCTCGACTTTTTTGCCGGTGTCCGGGCTTGGGCCGTTGACGCTGTTGTAGTCGACGCCATCCTTGAAGTCGGCGGCGGAGGCGCCGGCGGCAGCGGCCATAAAGGCGACGGTGGCAATCAGTGGACGCAGGAAGCTCAGGAGACGCATAACAATCCTTCAAGTATGAGATGAGTGGCAAACGCGGGGAGATTACCACTTTTTCCCCGCTTAGAGATAACTGTTAAGTCAACTTTAAGGCCGGCGTCGGCGCGCGCGCTCCAGTTTCTCGCACAGCACCGCGATGCCGTCGGCGATGCGCGGCGTGGCGCGCACCAGCAGTTCGCTGTCCAGCATGAACAGGTTGTCGCGCTGGACCGCCAGCATGCCCTTGTACGGTTTCCAGATGTTGATGCCGGCCTGGCCGCTGTGCTGCTCGCCGCCGACGATGGCTTCCGGATTTTCCTGCAACACCGCTTCGGTGCTGACCGACGGCGCCGTCACTTTCAGGCCGGCGAAGATGTTGCGGCCGCCGCAGACGCGCAGCGCGTCGCTGACGATGTGCTCTCCGTTAAGCGTGAACAGCGGCTTTTCCCAGATCTGGTAGAACACCTTGACCGGCGGGCGTTGCGCGTAGGTCGCCGTCAGCTTGCCGATTTTCTGGCGGTAGTCGCGCGCGGCCGCTTGCGCGGTGCCGTCGGTGCCGAGCAGCTGGCCGAGGCGCGTCAGGCTGGTGGCGACGTCGTCCAGCTTTTTCGGCTCGCTGTAGAAGATCGGAATGCCCAGGCTTTTGAGCTGCGCCAGCTGGCGTTCGGTGTTCCCGGTCTGCCACACCACCAGCAGGTCCGGCCGCAGCGCCAGCACGCGCTCCATGTCGATCTGGGCGTCGCTGCCGATCAGCGGGATGCGCCTGGCGGCTTCCGGATAGTCGCTGTAGTTCATGGCGCCGACCACGCGCTCGCCGCCACCGGCCGCGAACAGCAGCTCGGTGATGTGCGGTGCGGTCGAGATCACGCGCAGCGCCGGCCTGGCCAGGGTGACGCTGTTGCCGGCGTCATCCTGCACCGTGACGCCGTGCGCGGCGCCGGCGGCCAGCGCCAGCATCAGTGCGAAGCCGCGCATCAGAACTCGTAGCGCGCCGAGATTTTCAGCTGGCGGCCGTCAGCCGGGTAGATGCCGAACTTGCAGCCGTAGGCCTGCGAGAAGTAGTGCTTGTCCGCCAGGTTCTGGCCCGACACCGCCCACTCCCACTGGCCGAACTTGCGGGCATAGCGCGCGTCCAGCGTGGTGTAGGCAGGCATCTCGCCGGAACAGGTGTTGTCGAAGTCGGAGCCGTAGCGCTGCTTGTCGACCCACTGCGCACCGAAGTCGGCGGTCTGGCCGTTGGCCGGCGTCCAACTGACGCGCGCGGTCAGCACGTTCTTCGGCACCAGCACCATTTCGCGGCCGTCGTTGACGCCTTCGCGGAACTTGGCCTGCACGTGCTGGTAGTGCGCGTTCAGGTTCCAGGCGGCGGCCAGGCGCTGCTCGGCGTCCAGCTCGAAGCCCTGACGGCGCGTCGGGTCCAGGTTGGTGTTGGCGCCGAAGCCGCCGTTCAGCGTTGGATCGTAGAAGATTTCGTTGGTCAGGTTGTTGCGGAACACGCGCGCGGTGATCTTCTGCGTGACGTTGGCGTAGCTGGCGCCCAGCTCCGCATCGTGCGACTGCTGCGCCGCCAGCGGCTTGTTGAAGATCGGCGTGTAGGCGTTTTCGTCGGCGTTGGCGACACGGTAGCTCTGTCCCAGTTTGCCGTACACGGTCAGGTTAGACACCGGCATGTAGCTCGCCTGCAGTTCCCAGGCGTTCAGGCCCTGCACCACGTTGTAGCCGGCGGTGGCCACCGGATCGACGAAGTCCTTGTCGAAGATTTCGCGCCGCACGCCAGCCGAGATGCGGCCTTCATGCGCCGGGTCGAAGCGCAGTTCGTCGCGCAGGTAGAGCGCTTTGGATTTCTGGTTGGCGTCGGCGGCGGAAAAATCGGAGGCGGTAGTGCGCTCCCACTTGATGAAGTCGACGCCGGCCACCAGTTCATTGACCATACCGTTGATCGCGCCCAGCTTGCGCACTCGCGGCGAGAACTGCAGCTGCTTGCTGTCGTAGGTGCTGGTCGACGGGAAGCCGCTGAACACATAGGTCGATTCCACGGTCTTCTTGCGGTACGACAGGTCGGCGGCGACGTCGTGGCCGAACAGGCGGTACTGGCCGAACACGGTCAGGCGGTCGCTGTCGAGCGAGCCGTTGTCGTCGGGCGTCAGCGTCTGGCGCGGGTTGGCGTTGTACTGGGCTTCGGTCAGCGCGCCGGCAAAGCGCATGTCCTGGCGCGCGCCTTCGTAGCGGAAGCCGATGCGGTCGAAGTCATTGGCGAACCACTGGGCTCCGCCGCTGAAGTGGGTCTGCTTGAATTCGTTGTTGTCGCGGTAGTTGTCGGTGCGCTGGTGGTCCAGCGTGGCGTCGGCGGCAAAGCCGTTCCAGGATTGCGCGGCCGAGATGCGCGCTTCGCCGGCGTGGAACTGGCCGCCTTCGAGGAACACGCTGCCACGGCTGGTGTACTGGCCCGGACGCTTGGTGACGATGTTGATCACGCCGGCGGTGGCGCCGTCGCCGTACAACACGCTGGCGCCGCCGCGCAGGATCTCGATGCGCTCCACCGTGTCGACCGGAATGGTGGACAGGATGGCGTTGCTCAATTCATTTTCCGACAGGCGCACACCATCGAGCACGATGACCATGTTCTGGCTGCTGTTGGTGCCGAAGCCGCGCAGGTCGAGACCGAAGTCCGGGCTGCCGTCCAGGCTCTGGCGGCCGTAGACGCCGCCGATCTTGCGGATCGCCGCATTGACGTCGCTGGCGCCGGCGCGGCGGATGTCGTCCGCGCTGATGATGGTGGCGCCGATCGGGGCCAGCGACGGGTCGGCGTCGAAGCGCGAGCCGGTGACCACCACCGAGGCCAGCGCCTGGCCGGCCTGCACGGTGTCTTCGGCCTGGGCGGCGAACGGCGTGGCGAAGCAAAGGGAAATGGCGGCGGCCAGCAGGCGCGGACGGAATGCGGAGGATGTCATGATGTTATTAAGTCAAGCGTTAGGAGTCGCAGATTATACGCGTGACAAGATCATTCAGGTTTTGGATATGATCTATCTATATTTACTGCATTGATTGCGGAAGCGTGAGTGCTTATAGTGAAGACTGAAAGGAACTCCTATGACCACGCAAAAACTCCCCACCTATTTCCTGTCCCACGGCGGCGGCCCATGGCCGTTCATGATGGACCAGGTAGGCCATTTGTACGGCAAGCTGGACGCCTCGTTGCGCGACATTCCGCGCCAGATCGGCGTCACGCCCAAGGCGGTGCTGGTGATTACTGCGCACTGGGAGGGCCGTGATTTCATGCTGTCGTCGTCGGCCAAACCGCCGATGATTTACGACTACGGCGGCTTCCCGCCGCATACCTATCAGGTGCAGTACAGCGCACCGGGTTCGCCGGAGCTGGCGGCGCAGGTACAGCAGCTGTTGCAGGCCGGCGGCCATGCGGCCGTGCTGGATGCGGAGCGCGGCTTCGACCACGGCACCTTCAGCGCCATGTATCCGGTGTATCCGAATGCGGATGTGCCGATCGTGCAGCTGTCGCTCAAGTACGGCCTCGATCCGCAAACGCACCTGGAAGTGGGCCGCTTGCTGGCGCCCTTGCGCGAGCAGGGCGTGCTGATTGTCGGCAGCGGACTGAGTTACCACAATCTGCGCGCCTTCAATGCGGCCGGGGCGGCGGCGTCGCATGCGTTTGACGACTGGCTGCGCCAGACCATGGCCTTGCCGGCGCAGCAGCGCAGCGCGCAGTTGATGAAGTGGGATGAGGCGCCGGCCGCGCGCATGGCGCATCCGCGCGAAGAGCATCTGCTGCCGCTGATGGTGGTGCTGGGCGCCGCCGAGAACGACGACGCCTCCGTGCCGTATCACGAGGATGCTTTTATGGGTGCTCTCGCCGTCAGTAGTTTCCGTTTCGGCCAGGCCGCGGCTTAAGCTTTAAAGTTGTCCCCCGAGGCGACGCTGGGTCAGACCCCGTTCGGGGTCTGACCCTTGCTCGGATTTGCGGGTGGGGTGCTAAGTACCGCGCTTGCCGTTGGCGGCGGCCTTGGCTTTTTCGGCTGCGATGGCGGCCTTCTCGGCGGCCTTGGCCGCCATTTCGGCTTCGTGCTGCGCCAGGCGCACGCCGCGCGTCTCCGGCGTCTCCAGCGAGATGCGGCCCAGGATGCCGCTGCGGTAGTCGCCGAGGAAGGTGTGCGCGGCCTTTTCGTAATCGAGGTCGCCGCCCTTCTGACGGAAGCCGCGCTTCATACCCACGCCTTCCACCACGCCGATGGCGTCGAGGCTCTCGATGTCCTTGAAGCCGTAGCGCGCCACCAGCAGCTGCGGATAGTGCACCAGCAGCTCGCCGGCCAGGAACTCCGCCACTTCCTCTTCAATCAGCGCATTCGAGCCGATCGCGTGGCTGGCGGCCAGCATCAGGCCATCGCTTGGCAGCGCGATCTTCGGCCACAGCATGCCGGGCGTATCGACCAGCACCGTATTCTTGTCCAGGTACAGCTTCTGCTGCTGCTTGGTCACGGCAGGCTCGTCGCCCACCTTGGCCACGCGCTTTTTCAGCAAGGCGTTCATCAGCGTCGATTTGCCGACGTTGGGAATCCCCATGATCATGATGCGCAGCGGCTTGGTCGGCACGCCGCGGTGCGGCGCCAGTTGCTTGGCCAGGTCCGGAATGCGCGCCACGTCGGCCGGCTTCTTGGTGGTCATCGCATACGCGGTCACGCCTTCCTGGGCGTTGTAGTAGGCGGTCCAGGCGGCGGTGGCGGCCGGATCGGCCAGGTCGATCTTGTTGAGGATCTTCAGGCAAGGACGCTGGCGGAACTTGCGCAGCTCCTCCACCATGGGATTGGTGCTGGCCTCCGGCAGGCGCGCGTCGACCACTTCGATCACCAGATCGGTGTTCTCCATCTGTTCCGCCGCCTTCTTTTTGGCGGCGTTCATATGCCCTGGGTACCATTGTATCGACATGCTCTGACCTTCAAAATCGTTCTGACAACCTGCTATTTTACCTGCTAACTGGCGCGGGATTCGTTTATCATGAGTCGCCTTTCCTTTTTCTAACCATATAAACAATATTTTTCAACCGGAGTGCTGAAGATGAGCATAGCTGCACCGTCCAACCCGAAGGAGATCACCCTTCGCGGCATTATTCTGGGCATTCTGATTACGCTGGTATTCACGGCGGCCCAGGTGTATCTGGGTCTGAAGGTCGGCCTGACCTTCGCCACCTCGATCCCCGCCGCGGTGATCTCGATGGCGCTGCTCAGCGCCTTCAAGGACGCCACCATCCAGGAAAACAACATTGTCCAGACGATTGCCTCCGCAGCAGGCACGCTGGCCTCGGTGATCTTCGTGCTGCCTGGCCTGCTGATGATCGGCTGGTGGGCGCACGTGCCGTTCTGGCCGACCTTCGGCGCCTGCGCCATCGGCGGCGTGCTGGGCGTGATGTACACGGTGCCGCTGCGCCGCGCGCTGGTGTCGCAATCGAACCTGCCGTATCCGGAAGGCGTGGCCGCCGCTGAAGTGCTGAAGGTCGGCATGGCCTCGCGCGAAGGCGCGGCCGAGGGCAAGGCCGGCCTGCGCGCGGTGATCTGGGGCGCGCTGACGTCGGCGCTGTTTGCCGCCGGCGCCGCCGCCAAGCTGCTGGCGGCCGAAGTGTCGGTCTACTTCCGCGCCGGTGGCGGCGCCACCGGCATCGGCGCATCGAGCTCGCTGGCCCTGATCGGCGCCGGCCACCTGATGGGCATCACCGTCGGTGTCGCCATGGGCGTCGGCACCATCATCGCCTGGGGCGTGCTGGTGCCGCTGATGACCTCCCTGACGCCGGCCGCCGCCGGTGTCGACGCCGCCGGCCACGCGCTGGGCGTGTGGTCCAAGCAGGTGCGCATGATGGGCGCCGGCGTGATCGGTATCGCCGCCATCGTCACGCTGGCCGGCCTGGCCAAGCCTATCCTGGGCGGCCTGAAGTCGGCCATGGAGACCGCGCGCAAGGCCAAGCTGGCCGGCGCGGTGCTGGACCGCACGGAAATGGATATGCCGATCTTCATCGTCGGCCTGGTGACGCTGATCGCGCTGGTGCCGGCCGGCTGGCTGCTGGCCAGCTTCCTGCAAGGCGGCCCGCTGATGTCGCTGGCCGTGCCGCTGGTGGCGGTCGGCGTCGGCTACATCCTGATCGCCGGCATCTTCGCGGCCGCCGTGTGCGGCTACATGGCGGGCCTGATCGGTTCGTCGAATTCGCCGGTGTCCGGCATCGCCATCCTGACCATTCTCGGCGCCGCATTGAGCGTGGGCTTCGTCGGCCGCAGCGTGATGGGCCCGGAAGTGGCGCAGGCGCTGATCGCCTTCGCGCTGTTCGTCACCACCGTGGTGCTGGCCGTGGCCGTGATCGGCAACGACAACCTGCAGGATCTGAAGACCGGCCAGCTGGTCAACGCCACGCCGTGGAAGCAGCAGGTCGGCCTGCTGATCGGCGTCGCCGCCGGTTCGTGCGTGGTGCCGCCGGTGCTGGAGCTGCTGAATCACGCCAACGGCTTCGTCGGCGCGCCGAACCTCGATTCGATCTCCAGCGAGCCGCTGGCCGCGCCGCAGGCGCTGCTGATCTCGACGCTGGCCAAGGGCGTCATCGGCGGCGACCTGGATTGGCAACTGCTGGGCTATGGCGTGGAAATCGGCCTGGCGCTGGTGGTGATCAACTTCCTGCTGAAGAAATTCAGCAACGACAAATACAGCCTGCCGCCGCTGGGCGTGGGCCTGGCGATCTACCTGCCGAGCGCGGTCATCACGCCGGTGGTGATCGGCGCCGTCACCGGCTGGCTGTTCGATCGCGCGGTCGAGAAGAAAGTCGGCGGCGAGTCGGCCAAGCGCATCGGCGTGCTGGTGATGTCCGGCTTCATCGTCGGCGAGAGCCTGTTCAACGTCGCGCTGGCGGGTCTGATCGTCCTGTCGGGCAAAGGCGAGCCGCTGGCGGTGGCCAACAGCATGAGCGAAGGCACCTCGATGCTGGTGGCGCTGATCGTCGGCGTGGCCATCGTCTGGGGCCTGTACCGCTGGTCGGCCAGGAACGGCGAAGCGGTGCACCAGAAATAAGGCAAGCAACAACGGCGCATTTCGATGCGCCGTTTTTTTTACAGGTCGGCCAGCGCCTTGACGTGGGCCACCACGCTGCGGCCCAGCGCCGACAGGTTGTAGCCGCCTTCAAGGCAACTGACGATGCGGCCCTTGGCGTACAACCTGGCCACGTCCATCATCTGCTGCGTGATCCAGGCGTAGTCCGCCTCCACCAGGCCCATGCCGCCGATGTCGTCCTCGCGGTGGGCGTCGAAGCCGGCCGAGATGAACAGCATCTCCGGCTGGAACGCGTGCAGCGCCGGCAGCCATTGTTCGGTGACGATCTGGCGCACCACGTCGCCCTTGGTGTAGGCCGGCACCGGCACGTTGACCTGGTGGTCGGTGATCGGCTGCGGCTCGCAATACGGATACAGCGGGTGCTGGAAGAAGCTGACCATCAGCGCGCGCGGCTCGTTGCGGAAGGCTTCCTCGGTGCCGTTGCCGTGGTGGACGTCGAAGTCGACGATGGCCACGCGCGACAGGCCGCGCACGTCCAGCGCGTGCTTGGCGGCGACGGCGACGTTGTTGAACAGGCAGAAGCCCATCGGCTCGACCGGCCGCGCGTGGTGGCCGGGCGGCCGCACCGAGCAGAAGGCGTTGTCGATTTCGCCGTCGATGACGGCGTCGGTGGCGGCCACTGCGGCGCCGGCGGCGCGCTGCGCGGCGCGCCAGCTCCAGGCGTTCAACGAGGTGTCGCCGTCGATCGGGTAGGTGTCGCCTTCGGCCGGCACGTTGTCGCGCACGATGGCGATGGCGTTCTTGCTGTGGTTGCGCTCCAGGTCCGCCAGGTCCACCAGCGGCGCCTCGCGGTGGTCCAGCAGGTCGCTGATGTGCGAGCCGATCAACTGGTCGGCAATGGCCTGCAGGCGCGCCGGGGATTCTGGGTGCCAGTCGCCCATGTCGTGGCGCTGGCAATCGGGATGGCTGTAAATGGCTGTGCTCATGTGACCTGGATGTCTCTGTTTTTTCTGCGGCAAGCGTTTTCTCGCATAGAATCGCTCCTAGGCGCTAATCTACCATACATATCATGACCACAAAATTGCATGCGGTCGCCCGCCAGGTGGGCGGCATCATCGTCGGCAAGGAGTTGCAGATCCGGCTCGCCCTGACCTGCCTGCTGGCCGGCGGCCATTTGCTGGTCGAGGATGTGCCGGGCGTCGGCAAGACCACGCTGGCGCACGCGCTGGCCATTTCGCTGGGCCTGCGCTTCAACCGCGTGCAGTTCACCAGCGACCTGCTGCCGGCCGACGTCAACGGCATTTCGATTTTCGAGCGCGAGCGCAACGGCTTCGTGTTCCATCCGGGGCCGATCTTCACGCAGGTGCTGCTGGCCGACGAGATCAACCGCGCCACGCCGAAGACCCAATCGGGCCTGCTGGAGGCGATGGAGGAACGCCAGGTCAGCGCCGACGGCGTCACGCGCGCGCTGCCGTCGCCGTTCTTTGTCATCGCCACGCAGAATCCCGCGCACCAGATCGGCACCTTCCCGCTGCCGGAGTCGCAGCTGGACCGCTTCCTGATGTGTCTTTCGCTGGGCTATCCGGACGCCGCCGCCGAACGCGCGCTGCTGATGGGCGAGGACCGGCGCGAGCTGCTCAAAACCCTGCCGGCGGCGATGACGGCCGATGAACTGCTGCAGGCGCAGCAAGGGCTGCGGCAGATCCACGCGTCGGCGGCGCTGATCGATTACGTGCAGGCGCTGGCGGCGGCCTCGCGCCAGAACGGCATGTTTGCCGAGGGACTGAGTCCGCGCGCGGCGATCGCGCTGCTGCAGGCGGCGCGCGCCTGGGCGGCGCTGGAGGGCCGCGACCATGTGCTGCCGGAGGATGTGCAGGCGGTGCTGGTGCCGGTGTGCGCGCACCGGCTGCGGCCATTGAAGTCGGCCCACGGCGTGGCGCTGGCCAGCCGCGACCTGGTCTTGCAGCTGCAAGCGTCGGTGGCGGTGTAGGCAGTGATGGCCGGCGCGCTGCACGCGTTGTACCGCAAGGGCCGCGACAAATGGCTGTTCCAGCTGCGCGACGCCGAGCCGGGCACGGTGACGCTGACCATGCGCCGCGTGTTCATCATGCCGACCCGCGCCGGGCTGGCGTTTGCCGGACTGCTGCTGGTGATGCTGGTGGGCGCACTGAATTACAACCTTGGCCTGGGCTTTGCGCTGACCTGCTTTGCCGGCGCCTGCGCGGTGGCCGACATGTATCTGACGGCGCGCAACCTGGCCATGCTGCAGCTGGCGCCGGGCCGCGCGGCGCCGGTGTTTGCCGGCGAGGCGGCGCAGTTCGAGCTGCATCTGCTGAATCGCGGCGGGCCGGATCGCTATGCGCTGTGGCTGGGTTTCCAGGCCGACGGCGAGCCGCGCCAGGTGGCCGATGTGGCGGCCGGTGGCGCCAGCGCGGTGACGCTGTCGGCGCCGGCGCCG
>NZ_WKJN01000032.1 GCF_009674495.1 Duganella alba
G
The DNA here is from genome assembly GCF_009674495.1 of Duganella alba. Lineage (GTDB taxonomy): Bacteria > Pseudomonadota > Gammaproteobacteria > Burkholderiales > Burkholderiaceae_D > Rugamonas > Rugamonas alba. The sequence continues at coordinate 2 of NZ_WKJN01000032.1, forward strand.
CTGGCGCGGCGGCGGTCGGCATCGGCGCCGGCGCGGCGACTGGTGGCGGCGCGGTGGCGACGGTTGCCGCTACCGGCGCATCGTCCTCCGGCCGCTCGTCCGCCAGCGCCTGCACTGCCGCTGCAAAACCATCAGCCTCCTGCGGGCCGGTGCGCAATTTCCATTGCACGCCAACGCCCATCTCCTGCAAGAACGCGCTGCTACGCGCCGCCGACTGACTCATAACTGAAACCGCATCACAATGGCGTCCTCGCGTTGCTGGTTCGCCGCCGGGTAATATCCCTTGCGCCGGCCGATCTGTTTGAAACCATAGCGCTCATAAATCTCCAGCGCCCGCGTATTCGACGGCCGCACTTCCAGCAGCACCGACTCCATGCCCAGCCCGCGCGCGCACGCGGCGGCCTGGTTCAGCAGGAACCGTCCCAGCCCCTGCCCCTGCTTCTCGGCCGACACCGCCACATTCAGCAAGTGTGCCTCATCGACGATCGCCATCAGCAGGAAATAGCCGAGCAGATAACCATCGCGGTCGCGCAGCACCCAAGCCTCGTAACTGCTGTTGAGCGAATCCTGAAAATTGGCCATGGTCCACGGATGCGGATACACGCTCTGCTCCAGCGCGAACACATCGTTCAGATCCGCCTGCTGCATCGGCTCGTAGTTGAGCCGGGCCAGATCCCAGACTGGCGCCGTCATGCGCCACCTTCAGCCGGCTTGGCCGCGGCCATGTCGCGGCGCTCGGCCTGCGTGTAAGCGACCTTGTTGCGCAGATACAGCGGCTGCGCCTCGGCCGCCGTCACCGTGCGACCGGCGGCAAAGGCCACCGCCGCCAGTTGCGCGATCTGCTCGGCATGCGGCATCACCTCGGCAAAGCCGCCGACCGGGAAGGCCTCGGCATAGGCCGACAGACCGTTGCCGCACGCCACCGGCGCACCTTGCGGCTGCACATCGGCCGGCGCCGACAGCACCGGCGGCAGCACCGCCACCGGCATGCCGTTTTCAAAACGATATTGCGCCCAATAGACCTCGCCCATGCGCGCATCCAGCACCACCAGCACCTCGGCGGCGCCGTGCTGCTGGTGGCAGGCCAGCGCCATCGCATCCAGCGTCACCACCGGCACGGCCGGCAGCTTGCCGCCGAACGCCAGCCCCTGCGCCACGCCGCACGCGGTGCGCACGCCGGTGAACGAACCAGGACCGGAACCATAGGCGATGGCGTCGCAATCCTTGAGCGCGATGCCGGCTTCGGCCAGCAATTCCTGGATCATCGGCAGCACGGCCTGGGAATGGGTACGCACGCCGCTGGAGACGCGGCTGATGACGGCATCGCCCCGCAGCAGAGCGCAGGAGGCGGTTTCGGACGAGGTTTCAATGGCAAGAATATTAGGCATGCCGTATTTTAACCCGGCGCGCTGGCAGGCGCGACCCCGCGCGGCCATGTAAAATACCGTTTTGGGCCGAGCGCGGCCTTGCCAGATCACCACCATGCATAGTCTGACTCTGAATTCCGAAAACCGCGAAGACGTGGCGGCGGCCCTGGCCGGCGACCGCTGGATCGTCGCCTGCCTGTGCGCCGCCTGGTGCGGCACCTGCGAATCCTACCGCGCCACGTTCGACGAACTGGCCGCGCGCCATCCGGACAAATTCTTCGTCTGGATCGACATTGAAGACCATGCCGACGTGGTCGGCGACCTGGACGTGGAGAACTTCCCCACCCTGCTGATCCAGCACCACGAACTGGTGGCCTTCTTCGGCACCATGCTGCCGGACGCCGGCGTCGCCCACCGCCTGGTGCAGTCGACCGCCGCGCAAAGCGATGCCGAACTGCAGGAACTGATCGTCAACAACGCCGAGCGCGCCGAATGGCAGCGTAATTGCAACCTGCGCACGCTGCTGCGCGACGCCCTCTAAACCAGGGTTTTACAACGTTAGCGGCAAACTGCGCAGGCGCTTGCCGGTCAGCTTGAAGACGGCGTTGGCGACGGCCGGCGCGATCGGCGGCGTGGCCGGTTCGCCCATGCCTTCGGGATGCGCGGTGCTGGGCAGGATGATGGTTTCCACTTCCGGCGCCTGGTTCAGGCGCACCACCGGATAGTCGTGGAAGTTGCTTTGCTCGATCTTGCCGTCCTTGATGGTGGCCGCGCCGAACAGCGCGGCGGACAGTCCAAAGATCACGCCCGATTCCGCCTGCTGCGCGATGATGTTGGGATTGACCGCCAGCCCGCAATCAATCGCACAAACCACGCGGTGCACGCGGATCTCCGCGCCTTCCACCGACACTTCCGCCACCTGCGCAACGATGGTGCCGAACGACTGGTGCAGCGCCACGCCATGCGCGCGGCCTTCCGGTGCTGCGCCGGCCTTGGCCACCGCCGCGTTCAGCACCGCCAGATGGCGTGGATGCTGGGCCAGCAGCTCGCGCCGGAACGCCACGCTGTCCTTGCCCGCCGCATGCGCCAGCTCGTCGATGAAGCTCTCCTTGAAGAAGGCATTGTGCGAATGGCCCACCGAGCGCCAGTACCCCAGCGGCACCGGGCTGTCCACAATCACGTGGCGGATGCGCTGGTTGGCGAAGTGGTACTGCATATCGAATTCGCCTTCGGCCGTGGTCTTGTCCGGCCCACCCGGCGGCAGGCCGAGATTGCGCTTGAAGAACTGGTGCGAGATCGAGCCGCTGGCCGATTTGTTGTCGTAGCCAATAACATTGCCTGCCGCGTCCAGCGTGGCGCTGAAGCGCGCCAACGCCGCCGGGCGATACACGTCGTGCGTGGTGTCGTCCTCGCGCGACCAGATCATCTGCACCGGCTGGCCGTCGGCCTGCCTGGCGATGGCCACCGCCTGCGCCACCATGTCCACATCCAGCCTTCGTCCAAAGCCTCCGCCCAGCATGGTCACTTCCAGCACCACGTTGTCCGCCGATACGCCGCCCACCTTGGCCGCCACGTCCACCGCGAAGCCGGGCGACTGCGTCGGCGCCCACACGCGCACCTTGCCGTCCTTGACCTGCGCGGTACAGTTGACCGGCTCCATGGCGGCATGGGCCAGATACGGCGCGCGGTATTCGGCCTTCACGCTTTTGGCGACACCCGCGGCCTTGCCTTCCACCGCGTCCATGTCGCCGGCCTTGTAGTAGGCGAAGCCGTCTTCCTTGTCCAGCTTCACCGCGAAGTCGGCGTAGATGGCGGCGCTGGACAGGCCGGCCTGCGGCCCGTCATTCCAGTTGATGTCCAGCGCCAGCGCGGCCTGCTTCGCCTGCCAGTAGGTCCTGGCGATGACGGCCACGCCGGCGCCGGCGCCGGTCTTCCCGGTCAGCGCGGCGGAAAAATCGACCACCTTCAGCACACCCGGCATCTTCAACGCCGCAGCGCTGTTCACGCCGGCGACCGTGCCGCCGATCACCGGCGACATGCGCACCGCCGCATACACCAGTCCCTGCGGCCGCGCGTCGATGCCGAAGATGGCCGTGCCATTGACCTTGGACGGCGTGTCACGGCGCGGCTGCGGGTGGCCGATCAGTTTGAATTCTTCGGGAGACTTGAGCCGCACCTCGCCCGGCTGTGCATGCACCGCCTTGTCGGCCAGCGCGCCATAGGCCAGACGGCGGCCGTCGGCGTGCACCACATGGCCACCCTCGGTACGGCAATCGGCAACACGCGCCGACCATTCGGCGGCGGCGGCGGCGACCAGCATCGCGCGCGCGGTGGCGCCGGCTTCGCGCATCGGCTCCCACGCATCCTTGACGCTGGAAGAGCCGCCGGTAATGATCAGCCCCAGCTCGCGCGCGACCTTGCCCACTACCCAGCTCACCGTGGATTTCAAGCGCCCCGTATCATCCGGATGGAACGGCAGCCCGTCCCGGAGCATGGCGATATTGCCGAAGATTTTGTCGATGGGCGCCTGCACCAGGCGCACGGCGGACAGCGGCACGTCGAGCTCCTCGGCCACCAGCATCGGCAAGGCGGTATGCACGCCCTGCCCCATTTCGCTACGCGGCATGGCGACGGTCACGCTGCCGTCCTTGCCGATGCCCACCCAGCCGTTAAGCGCCACGCTGTCGCCGGCCAGCGGCAAGGGATGCGTGCCATTCAGGCGCTGGCGCGGCGGCATCACGCCCCAGCCCACCACCAACGCGCCAGTCACCGCCACGCCGCCCATGATGAAGCGGCGGCGCGATTTGCTCTTCGCTGCCTGCATTGCGTCTCCTGCTGTTTTTATTTTTTCCAGCGTGTGAGCATATCATCCGCCGACACCGGACGGCTGTAGAAATAGCCCTGCGCCATATTGCAGCCATGGCGCAGCAGGAACGCGGCCTGCTCTTCGGTTTCCACACCCTCGGCGATCACCGACAGGTTCATGCTCTTGCCCAGCTGGATAATCGCAATCGCGATCGCCTCGTCATTGACGTCGGTCGAGATGTCCTTGATGAAGGAACGGTCGATCTTCAGCGTTTCCACCGGCAGCTGCTTGAGGTAGGCCAGCGACGAATAGCCGGTGCCGAAATCGTCAATCGCCAGCGCCACGCCGATCGAGTGCAGGTCGTTGATGAAGACCATGGCGTCGCCGGTGTTCATGATGACCGACTCGGTCACTTCCAGTTGCAGGCGCTGCGGCTCCAGGCCGGTATCGCGCAGGATGTCGGCCACCATGTTGACGATGGAGCCGCGCTCGAACTGCTTGGCCGACAGGTTGACCGCGATCTTCGGCACATGCAGGCCGGCTTCCTGCCAGCGCACCATCTGGCGGCAGGCTTCGTGCAGCACCCACTTACCCAGCTGGTTGATGAAGCCCGTGTCCTCGGCCAGCGGAATGAAGCGGATCGGCGGAATCAGGCCCAGTTCCGGATGGTTCCAGCGCACCAGCGCCTCCACGCCCACCAGGCGGCCGGTGTCGATTTCCACCTGCGGCTGGTAGTTGAGGAAGATCTCGTCCTTCTCGATCGAGCGGCGCAGGAAGGTCTCCAGGCGCAGGCGCTCGACGCCCTCGCCGGTCATCGACGGCGCATAGAAGCTGAAGCCATTGCGGCCGCGCGCCTTGGCCTGGTACATGGCCACGTCGGCGTTACGGATCAGCATATTCAGGTCGGTGGCGTCGTCCGGGAACAGGCTGATGCCCACGCTGCAGGTCACGAACAGCTCGTGGCCGGCCACCATGAATGGCTCCTCGAACATCTGCACCAGCTTTTCCGCGACCTGGCTGGCGCCGTACTGGTTCTCGATATTCTCCAGCAGGACGATGAATTCATCGCCGCCCAGGCGCGCCAGCGTATCGCCTTCGCGCAGGCGGTCGTGCAGCGCCGTCGCCACCTGCTTCAGCAGCTCGTCGCCGATGTGGTGACCCAGCGTGTCGTTGACGTTCTTGAAGCGGTCCAGGTCGATGAACAGCAGCGCCAGTTGTTCGCCGTCGCGCGAGGCGCGCTGCAAGGCGTGCTGCAGGCGATCGTGGAACAGCAGGCGGTTCGGCAGCGCGGTCAACGGATCGTGGTGCGCCAGGTGGTCCAGCTTTTCCTGCGACTCCTTGGCCTTGGTGATGTCGCTGAACACGCCGACGTAATGCGTGGCCTTGCCGCGCGGGTCGCGCACCGCGCTGACGGTCAGGAACTCCAGGTACATCTCGCCGTTCTTGCGCTGGCTCCACAGCTCGCCGCGCCAGAAGCCCTTGTCCAGCTGTTCCTGCCACATGCCTTCGTAGAACGCGTGCTCGTGGCGGCCGGAGCGCGTCAGCGTGCGGTCCTTGCCCAGCGCTTCCTCTTCGGTGTAGCCGGTGATCTGCGTGAAGGCCGGATTGACCGCGACGATGGTGCCCTCCGCATCCAGCACCACCACGCCGTCGGCGATGTGCTCGATCACGGTGCCGGACAGGCGCAGTTTTTCCTCGGCTTCCTTGCGTTCGGTGATGTCGGCAAACACCCAGATGCTGCCCTCGTTGGCGCGGTGGTGGTCCAGCGCATAGCCGCTGACCAGGCACCAGAACACGCTGCCGTCGCGGCGACGGTACTGGCGCTCTTCGTTGAAGTAGTCGCCCTTGGCCAGGGACGGATACTGGCGCGCGCCGGACGATTCGAAGTCGAAGTCGTCGAGGAACAGGATGGAGGTCGAGGCGCCCGACATGTCGCCCGGCTCGTAGCCGAACAGCTCTTCGCAGCGGCGGTTGACCGAGACGATGGTCCGGTGGCGCACGAACATCACGCCGAACATCACGTTGTCCAGAATCGCGCTTTGCTCGGCCAGCAGCGCTTCGATGCGCATTTCATTGTGCTTGCGCTGGCTGATGTCGGAGATGATGCCGTCCACCCACGGCGCATCGCGGTCGCCGTCCGAGGGCTGCGGCTGGCCGTTCTCCTGCACCCAGCGCTCGGCGCCGGCGGCGTCCTGGATGCGGTATTCGATTTCGTAGGGCTGGCCGTCCTGGATCGCCATGGCGATCACGCGGCGCTGCTTCTTGCGGTCTTCCGGCGCGATCAGGTTGGTCCACGAATGGGTGGTGCTGCGCATGAACTGCGCGGCCGAGTAGCCGGAGATGTCTTCGATGGCGTCGGACACGAAGTCGATCGGGCCGTCGGGACGGAAGCGGAACACCGCGCCCGGCACCTGCGTGACGATGGTGCGGAAGCGCTCCTCGCGCTGGCCGATGTCCTCGAACAGGCGCTTGATCGCCACCCGCATCTGCTCGAGCTGCTGCGCCAGGCGGCCCAGCTCATCGCTGCCGGTGACGTCCAGGCGGGTTTCGAAGTCGCCGTGCGACAGGCGGTCGGAGAAGCGCATCAGCTTGCGCAGCGGCTTGATCAGGCGGGAATTCAGGAACAGCACGATCAGCAGCAGCGACACCATCAGCTGCGCCGCCAGCACGAACACGTAGGACAGCTGCTTCTCGCGCAGTTCCTGCTGGCTGCGGGCGTCGTCCATCTCGACCATGATGCGGCCGATGCGTTCGCCGCGCACCAGGATCTCGCGCTCGGCGCGGTACACATTGCCGCTGGCCGCGCGCGGCGAACGCACGTGCATGAACTGGGTGTCGGCCTGGCCGACCACCTGCACCTGCAACACGGAGCGGTCGCGCATCACCGATTCGACCAGCGAATGGGCCGATTCGGCATTCATATTCCACAGCGATTCCTGCATGCCGAGCGCCAGGATGTCGGCGTTGCGCTGCAACGACTCGTTGAGCGTGACGCGCGCCGACTGCTGCTCGTGCACGCCGATCAGCAGGTAGCTGCCGATGATGGCCGGGATCACCAGACCGCCGAACACCACCAGCAACAGCGCCCCATAGATGGACAGACCGTAGAGCGCACTGAGGCGGGCACGCAGTTTCTGATAAATCGTGCTAGTCATGCACAGGTACGGCGTATTGGTTAATTTGCATCATCGGTCTGAGGTTGTTACTTAATAGGAATTATGCACGTAAATATACGCAAAAAGTATCGGAGTCAGCAAAAATCCCACAGCCGCGCTATGATCGCGACTCTTTTTCCCACACATAGGAACTGCCATGACCACCTTCTCGATGTATTCCGCCTCCATTCCTGTGTTTAAGCAGATCCTGAACAGCCTGAACGCCATCCTCGACAAGGCCGAAGCGCACGCGACCGACAAGAAAATCGACCCGGCCGCGCTGCTGCAATACCGCCTGTTCCCGGACATGCTGCCGTTCACGCGCCAGATCCAGATCGCCTGCGATTTCGCCAAGGGCGCAGCCGCGCGCCTGGGCGGCCAGGAAGTGCCGTCGTATGAAGACAAGGAAGTCACGTTTGCCGACCTGAAGGCGCGCATCGCCAAGACGCTGGCCTACATCGACAGCGTGCCGCAGGCGCAGATCGAAGGCAGCGAAGCGCGCGCCATCACCACCGGCAGCGGCGAGAAGACCAAGCATTTCGTGGGCCAGACCTATCTGTTCCACTACGCGCTGCCGCATTTCTACTTCCACGCCACCACCGCGTATGACATCCTGCGCCACAACGGCCTGGATATCGGCAAGAAGGACTTTATCGGCTCGTATTAATCAGGTGTTCCGGCGCGGGTAGCCCTGCGCCAGGATGCGCTGCCAGACCAGCTCCTTGGCTTCGGGTGTCATCGACACCCAGTGCGCCACCTCGACCACCGTGCGGCCGCAGCCGCGGCAGATTTCATCAAAGGTGGTCGAGCACACTGCCACGCACGGCGTATCCGGGCGGATCGGCAGATCGCTCATGGTTTCTCCATCAGTTTGTCCCAGCCGGCATGACCGAGCTTTTCCAGCGTCTCGATATTCTTGTCGAAGATGTCGGACGCCTCCGGGAACGCCTCGACCGCGCGGTCGATCGATTCCTCGCGCAGCAGGTGCAGCGTCGGGTACGGCGAGCGGTTGGTGAAGTTGCTGATGTCGTCGACATCGGTGCCGTCGAACTGGTACCGCGGGTGGAAACTGGCCACTTGCAGGAAGCCATCCAGCCCCAGGTCTTCCAGCGCGGCGTCGGCGACGTCGAGGAATTCGTTGTAATCGAAGAAGTCGGTCAGCACCTGCGGATGGATCAGCAGCGTGGTGTCGAGCTTTTCCGGATCGGCGTCGGCCAGGTGCTGTAGCTCTTCCATCAATTTTTCCAGCAGCTCCTCCGGCGTTTCCGCCTCGCTGACCACATAGCGCACCTGCTTTTTCACATGCACGCTCTTGGCGAACGGGCACAGGTTCAGGCCGATGACGGCTTTTTCCAGCCAATGCACGGTGTCGGCGATGACCACATCGCGGTCGATGGCAGGGGTACTCATATTGCTATTCCTCAATCACTACACAAAGGCAGGATTGTACGCACTCTTCGGCCCACCGCCTACTTCCGTCAATTTGCCGGCATCTGGCTCTTATTTACGTGGAATTGTTGCATATAAGAATTTGTCATAAGGGTGACATATTCCTTGACTGATTGTAGGGACATTCGTACACTCCACGTTTAATTCATAGTCCACGCGAAGTTTCTTCTCGCTAACTCACGGAAAACTATGCAAGCACGAATTCCCACATCTTTCGCCCTCGCCACGCTGGTAGCGCTACTCGCGCCCACCCTGGCCCTGGCTTACGATCATGCACCAGAGTTGCCGACGGTCACCACCGCGCTGTCTCCCCTGCCAAAATCCCCCGTTCCCGACGTCACCTCCCTGAAAACCGCCAAGCCGGCCAAACTGGTCGACGAGGATGCGTTCCGCGAAAAAGACGTGTGGGGCCGGATTCGCAGCGGCTACGCCATTCCCGATGTAAACAACGACCTGGTCGCCAAGCACATCAACTGGTACGCCACCCGTCCGGACTACATCGCCCGCACCACCGCGCGCGCGTCGCTGTACCTGTTCCACGTCGTCTCCGAGCTGGAAAAGCGCGGCATGCCGACCGAACTGGCGCTGCTGCCCTTCATTGAATCCGCCTTCAACCCGAACGCCCTGTCGAGCGCCAACGCCGCCGGCATGTGGCAGTTCGTGCCGGGCACCGGCCGCGATTTCAACCTGAAGCAGGACGCCTTCAAGGACGAACGCCGCGGCATCCTGGCCTCGACCGACGCCGCCCTGACCTATCTGCAGCGCCTGTACGATATGTTTGGCGACTGGCAACTGGCGCTGGCCGCGTATAACTGGGGCGAAGGCTCGGTGCAGAAAGCCATCAAGCGCAACCAGGCCGCCGGCAAGCCAACCGACTTCGAAAGTCTGGCCGACCTGATGCCGGCCGAGACCCGCAACTATGTGCCGAAGCTGCAGGCGGTCAAGAACATCGTCGCCAATCCGCAGCAGTACGGCCTGAACCTGCCGCTGATCGACAATTCGCCGTACTTCACCGCCATCGACAAGACCAGCGACATCGACCTGACCGTCGCCGCCCACCTGGCCGAGCTGTCGGTGGACGAGTTCAAGGCGCTCAATCCGCAATTCAAGCGTCCGGTCATCACCGGCGACGAGCAGACCAAGATCCTGCTGCCGAAGGAAAACGCCGAGAAGTTCCACCTGAACCTGTCGCAATGGACCAAGGAACTGTCGACCTGGAGCACGCACAAGATCACCAGCGCGCGCGAATCGATCCGCTCGCTGGCATCGCGCTTCCACACCTCGCCCGAGGTGATCCGCCAGGCCAACAACATCCCGCAGAACTCGGTGCTGAAGGCCGGCTCGACCATCCTGGTGCCGAAGATCTCCACTTCGGCCAGCATCGACATCGCACCGGATGTGGCCGAGAACGCCAACATCTCGTATGAAGCCGAGCGCGCCAGCGGCAAAACCGCCAAGGGCTACAAATTGCCCAAGGCCGGCAAGTCGGACAAATCGAGTCCGGTCGCCCTGGTCAAGGCGCGCGTCTCGCGTGACGCCGCCCACGGCAAAAAGCACCGCAAAGCCAGCCAGTGACGCCGGCCCGGCCCCGCTCTGGCGGGGCCGTTCAGCGTGATTCAGAGGTTGCAGTCACGGCTGACACGTCCTACAATCTTGGTCTTGCGTGTCGGGCAATACTCGCACACTAAAAAAACATAACCCCACTGACGTTGCCAGCCAGCTCTGAGAGCAAGCCCGGCACGCAGTCGCAATCGGAGTCCCTATGGCGTTCTTGCAAGGCAAAAAAATCCTCATCACTGGTTTGCTGTCGAACCGTTCCATCGCTTACGGTATCGCCAAGGCCTGCCACCGCGAAGGCGCCGAACTGGCGTTCACCTACGTCGGCGAACGTTTTAAAGACCGCATCACCGAATTCGCCGCTGAATTCGACAGCAAGCTGGTGTTCGACTGCGACGTCGGCAGCGACGAGCAGATCGACGCCCTGTTCGCCGACCTGGGCAAGAGCTGGTCGCAGCTGGACGGCCTGGTGCACGCGATCGGCTTTGCGCCGCGCGAAGCCATCGCCGGCGAGTTCCTGGACGGCCTGAGCCGCGAGAACTTCCGCATCGCCCACGACATCTCGGCCTACAGCTTCCCGGCCATGGCCAAGGCCGCGCTGCCGCTGCTGAAAAACGGTTCGTCGGTGCTGACCCTGTCCTACCTGGGCGCGGTCCGTGCGATTCCTTACTACAACACCATGGGCCTGGCCAAGGCTTCGCTGGAAGCGTCGGTACGCTACCTGGCGGAAAACCTGGGCAAGCTGGGCATCCGTTCGAATGGCATTTCGGCCGGTCCGATCAAGACCCTGGCCGCTTCGGGCATCAAGGACTTCGGCAAGCTGCTGGGCTTTGCCTCGTCGCACGCGCCGCTGCGCCGCAACGTCACCATCGAAGAAGTCGGCAACACCGCCGCTTTCCTGCTGTCGGACCTGGCGTCGGGCATCACCGGTGAAATCACCTATGTCGACGGCGGCTTCTCGCACGTGATGGGCCTGAACGCGGAAGACTACCAGTAAGCCTTCCCCGCTCCGCGCACACAAAAACGCCCTGCACGCAGGGCGTTTTTTTATGGCAGCGTGGCCAGGCTGGCGTACAGCTTGTCGCAATCGGCCATGCTGGGCGCCTTCTGCTGCGAGATGCCGAGCTTGTTGGTCTGCCAGTCCTGCAGCGTGCGTTTTTCTTCCTCCAGCAGCGGCCCCATGACCCTGGCGTCATCGCTGCTGGTGCGACTGACCATCAGCACATCGGCCTGCTTCAACCTGACTTCATTGGTCTTGCGCCAGGCTTGCACGGCGCTGTCATAGGTGCTGGCGTGCTCCGGGAACTTGCGGCCGCAGGCGCCGCTGACCGCCGTCAGGAAATCGCGCCGGATGCCCAGCTTGACCGCCGACCGGTCGGCATCGGTGAGCGCCGGCGACTCCGCCGCCACCGCCAGACCAAGCTGCATCGCACACAAACCTGCCAGCATAAAATTTCGCATAATCCCCCCGTTAAAAATTAAATAATATTTAAAAAATAACGCGGCTAGCGCACAGCCGGCGCACGATAGGGCGCGCGAAAGTATATGTCTGTACAAGAGGGGCGAACTAAGGCATAATAGCTGTCTTGCACTGCAATGCGTGTGTCGATAACAAGCGATACCGGTTGTCCAGTCAGTAGTTTTTTAGCAGCATCGCAGCCTCAGCGCACCGTTCCTGGTGCTCTTATAAAGCCCTCCCGCCTCTGGTGTCGCTCCCTGACACCGTCCCGGCGCAAAGCTTTTGTGCCGAAATTTCTTTCGATTTTGATTGAGTCATTTCGTTTTGGTAGGCGTTGCTATTTCGCGTTCCGTATTTGCGTGAACGCAGATTTTTACGAAAGAAAAGCATGACATTTGAAGCACTAGGTCTCAACACGTCCATCATCAAAGCCCTGACCGACGCCGGCTACACCGCGCCGACTCCAGTTCAGCAGCAGGCCGTGCCTGCCGCGATCGCAGGCAAGGACTTGTTGGTTTCCTCGCAAACCGGTTCCGGCAAGACTGCAGCCTTCATGCTGCCGTCGCTGCACCGTTTGTCCGAGATCGATCCGGCCACCGCCGGCAAGACTCCAAATCAAGAAATGCAAGCCGCCCGCGCCCGTGGCGAGCGTCCACGTTTCAAAGCCGCACAGCCAAAAATGCTGGTGTTGACCCCAACCCGCGAACTGGCCCTGCAAGTGACCACCAATACCGACAAGTACAGCGTCAACCTGCGCCGCATCAAGGCCGTGTCGATCCTGGGCGGTATGCCTTACCCTAAGCAGATGCAACTGCTGGCCAAGAATCCTGAGATCCTGGTCGCCACCCCTGGCCGCCTGATCGACCACATGGAATCGGGCAAGATCGACTTCTCGCAACTGGAAATCCTGGTGCTGGACGAAGCCGACCGCATGCTGGACATGGGCTTCATCGACGACATCGAGAAAATCGTTGCCGCGACCCCGGCCGGCCGTCAGACCATGCTGTTCTCGGCCACGCTGGATGGCGTGGTGGGCAATATGGCCCGTCGCATCACCAAAGACCCGCAAGTGATCCAGATCATGAGCGCGGCCAACAAGCACGAAAACATCACCCAGCGCGTCCACTTCGTCGACGACCTGTCGCACAAGAATCGCCTGCTGGACCACCTGCTGCGCGACGAAACGCTGGACCAGGCCGTTGTGTTCACCGCCACCAAGCGTGACGCCGACACCATCGCCGACCGTCTGAACATCGCCGGTTTCTCGGCTGCCGCGCTGCACGGCGACATGCACCAGGGCGCGCGTAACCGCACCCTGGACAGCCTGCGCCGCGGTTCGGTGAAGATCCTGATCGCCACCGACGTTGCCGCCCGCGGTATCGACGTGCCGACCATCACCCACGTGTTCAACTACGACCTGCCGAAGTTCCCGGAAGACTACGTGCACCGCATCGGCCGTACCGGCCGTGCCGGCCGCAATGGCCACGCCGTGTCGCTGGTCAACCATGCTGAAGGCATGAACGTCAAGCGCATCGAACGCTTCACCAAGCAGCTGATTCCGGTGAACGTGGTCGAGGGCTTCGAGCCGAAGAAAACCGCGTCGGCGCCACGCTCGTCGGCACGTCCAGGCGGCTGGAAACCGGGCGACAACCGTGGCGGCGCCAAGCCAGGCCAGCGTTCGTTCAGCAAGCCAGGCAGCAGCAGCGGCGCCCCGCGCCGTGAAGGCAGCGGCACCGGCGGCGGCTACAAGGGCAGCAACCCACGCAGCGCCGACGGCCAGCGCCGCACCTACGGTGACCGTTAATCGCGGTTAGCCCGTAAAAAAAGCCGCCAGAGCGATCTGGCGGCTTTTTTCATTTGAGCACGGCGGCCGTGTCGACGATGTCCACGCCCTGCAGCTGGCCCAACCAGGCGTCGAACCACGGCTTGTGGGTGGCGCCGACGATGGACAGCACGCGCGCGCCGGGACGTTCGCGGAAGGTTTCGCGGATGTTGGCCACCATGCGCATGTTGCGGATCTCCCAGCCCGCCACCCACATTTGTGGATAGCCTTCCGGCGACGTGGCGCGCATGGCGGCGCCGACGTTGCCGTCGGCCCGGATTTTCAGCGCGGCGGCGTCGTTGAGCTGGCGGTACAGCGGCAGCAGGTCGTCCGCCTTGCCAAGCGCGTCCAGCCGCCGTTCCTGCTCGCCCAGCACTGCGCCCCCGGCCGCCCACGCGCCTTCGATCGCACGCACGAAGGCTTTGATGTCGGGCAGGTCGAGGTAATCGCCGGTGTGGTTGTCGACCGGGTACACGCGCTGCCGTCCCAGCCGCGCGGCCAGGCGGGCCGCCAGCTGGTAGCTTTCATCGTTGACCGTGCTTATCTTGTTGAGCTGGTCCACCAGCGTGGCGTCCAGGCTGTCGCCGGCGCGGCGCTCGGCCTCGGGCAGTTGCAGCCACTGCACATAGGCGGAGGCGCGGTTGTTCGCGGCCAGGAACAAGGCGGCGAGATGGCGCCGCTGCGGTGGCGTCGGCTGCGCCGGCCAGGCGGCCAGGGTTTTGTCGGCTTCCGTGATGGCGGCTGGCGCCGCCAGGCCGGTGGCGGCCCTGGCGGCGTCGGTCGACGGGCAGTAGTCGTTGCCGTACTTGGCCGGCTGGCGCGAGGCCAGGTCGCATTCGTCGCCCGGCAGGTCTTCGATGGTGATGATGTCCGGCTTGAACGCGGCCAGCCGGTCCAGCACGCCGTTCAGCGAGGCTGGATTGAAGTCCTTGGACATGCCGCGCAAGTGCACGGTGCCCAGCACCAGCACCTGCGCGCGCGGACCGGTCATGCCATGGTCCAGGCCGGACAAATTCCCCTGCGCCTGCGCCGCCAGCGGCAACGCCGCGAGCACGCCCCATTTCCACCACTTGCCCATGACTCTTCCTTCTCATCGTTAAAGAGGGTTCAGTGTAAAAAAGAAATGGTTGCCGGCCAGCCGGTTTCGGACAGAATGCCGATTTCGCCGCCCAGACGGTTGAAACCACGGGCCGAATAAGCTGGTGAGAATGCGTGAGAATTGGCGACTGCCAAGTGGGTACACTAGCAGATCCTACATATTTGAAAGGCAGGCGGTACGATGAGCAAAGTGCTCACAGTGATGCGTATCGCGACCAGCCTGTGCAGCTGCGTGCTGGGCATCGGCCTGTTCATGATGTCGACCATGTTTTCGCTGCTCGCAGGCGCGGTGCCGCAGGGTGAAGACTTCACGCCGCCCTGGCAAATCGTGGCCTCGGTGATCGCCTCGGGCGCGCTGGTGGCGTCCGGCTATATGATGTTTTCGCTGGGCTGGCCCGGGAAATTCGCGAACGCCTGGTTCCGCTGGATCACCGCCCTGCTCCTGCTGATTCCGCTGGCGGTGGGCTGCCTGCTGGTGAACGCGACCCGCAAGCAGTTCCCGCCGGTGGACCTGGCCTTCATACTGATCGGATTTACCGTCTGGTTGCTGCTGCTGTGCATCAAGCCGACGTTGCTTGGCACGCAGGAGAACTGACGTGGCGTTCGATTGGCATGGCGCGGAAATCACGCGGCAGACGGTGGTCGGCGCGGACTATAAGAACACGCAGAACGCGCGCCGCTTCCTGACCGCCCAATGCGGCGCCGGCTTCAAGTTCGACCGCGAGTTCATGGCGTGGATACGCAGCGGCGCCGCCAGCACCATGGGCGACGTCGCCGACGAATGGCAGCGCCGCCACCCTGCCTCAAACGGCTAGCGATAGCTGAATCACAATGCCGTAAACCACGCGGATTGTGGGCATCATCGCTGTCGTGGAAGACTTTCCAGAGCAACACAATATTCCGCTGCCAGAACCGTCTTCCAGTCCATGACCGCACCAATAACAACAACTGAGCAAGATCAGGCCATCACCGCGACGGTGCTGCGGGAGCGTTCGCGCTTGTGGCATTTCATCCGC
This sequence comes from Duganella alba, assembly GCF_009674495.1. Classification (GTDB taxonomy): domain Bacteria; phylum Pseudomonadota; class Gammaproteobacteria; order Burkholderiales; family Burkholderiaceae_D; genus Rugamonas; species Rugamonas alba. Next base: position 15,731 of record NZ_WKJN01000032.1, read on the forward strand.
CGCCGGGTGGCCGACCAGACCGACGCCGACGACATCCTGCAGGACGTGTTCTACGAGTTCACCCAGGCTTACCACCTGCCCGAGCCGATCGAGCAGGTCAGCGCCTGGTTGTTCCGCGTCGCCCGCAACCGTATCATTGACCGTTTCCGCAAGAAGAAGGAAGTGGCGCTCGACGATCTCGCCGGCGGCGGCGGCGACGAGGACGACTGCCGCCTCGACCTGATGCTGCCCTCGCCCGACGGCGGCCCGGAAGCCGCCTACACCCGCGCCATGCTGCTGCAGGAATTGCAGCTGGCCCTGGAAGAATTACCCGCCAACCAGCGCGATGTCTTCATTGCGCACGAACTGGAAGGCGTCAGTTTCAAGGAGATGGCCGAACAGACCGGCGTCTCGATCAACACTTTATTGGCCCGCAAGCGCTACGCCGTGCTGTACCTGCGCCAGCGCCTGCAAGCCCTGTACGAAGAATGAAAGGAGTAAGACCAACATGCGTCCCGAAAATATGAGCTACAAGAAATTCAAAGTGATGAAAGGCCTGTTCATCCTGGCCTGCGGCGCGCTGCTCGGCGCCATCGTCATGCTGTTGTGGAATTGCCTGATCCCCAACATCTTCCCCGGCGCCAATGCCGTCAATTATTGGCAAGCCCTGGGATTGCTGCTACTCTGCCGCATCCTGTTCGGCGGCTTCCGCGGCCACCACCGCGACTGGCACGAAAAGCGCGAGCACTGGCAGCGCTGGCAGGCCATGACGCCCGACGAGCGCGCCCAGTTCTTCAAGCAGCGCGAAGGCTTCTTCAAGCACCGCCCGCCGTTCTGCCGCCCCGGTTCACCAGACGAAACGAAAGAATAATTAATGAAGAAAACCCCTGCGCCGCCCTTCAGCGGCTACCAGAAAATCGTCGTGGCGATGCTGGCCTTCCTGCAGTTCGCCGTTATTTTGGATTTCATGATCATGTCGCCGCTGGGCGCCGTGATCATGCCGGACCTGCGGATCGGTCCGGCGCAGTTCGGCCTGGTGGTGTCGGCCTACGCCTTCAGCGCCGGCGTCTCCGGCCTGCTGACCGCCGGCTTCGCCGACCGCTACGACCGCAAGAAACTGCTGCTGTTCTTCTACACCGGCTTCATCGTCGGCACCGTCTGGTGCGGCCTGGCGCAAAGCTTTGAAAGCCTGCTGGCGGCGCGCATCTTCACCGGCCTGTTCGGCGGCGTGATCGGCTCCATCGTGCTGGCCATCTCCACCGACCTGTTCCCGCCACAGATGCGCGGCCGCGTCATGGGCCTGATCCAGACCGCGTTTGCCGCCAGCCAGGTGCTCGGCATCCCGGCCGGCATCTACCTGTCCAACCAGTGGAACTGGCACGTGCCGTTCATGGCGATGGCCGCGTTCGGCCTGATCGGCGGCCTGCTGGTGGCGTGGAAAATGCAGCCGGTGAACGGCCACCTCGGCAAGCCGCAGGAGCACAGCGCCTTCATGCACCTGTTCCACACGCTGACCGAGAAGCGCTACCTGCTGGCGTTCGCCATCACCGCCCTGCTGACCACCGGCGGCTTCATGCTGATGCCGTTCAGCAGCGCCTACATCGTCAACAACATGGGCATCGACCTGCACCATCTGCCGACCGTGTACCTGATCACCGGCGTCTGCACCATCTTCATCGGCCCGATGATCGGCCGCGCGGCGGACGCCTTCGGCAAGTTCCGCGTGTTCCTGTTCGGCACCGCGCTGTCGATCGCCATGGTGCTGATCTACACCCACCTGGGCCGCGTGCCGCTGTGGATGCTGGTGGTGGTGAATACGATGATGTTTGTCGGGATCTTCTCGCGCATGATTCCGTTCCAGGCGCTGTCGTCGACGGTGCCGGTGCAGACCCAGCGCGGTTCGTACAACGCCATCAGCGCCTCGATCCAGCAACTGGCCGGCGGCCTGGCGTCGGTGGCGTCCGGCCACATCGTCACGCAGGCGGCCGACGGCCACTTGCAGCACTTCGACACGGTCGGCTACGTGGTGGTCGGCACGTCGCTGGTGGCCTCGTTCCTGGTGTGGCGTTTGCAACGCAATCTGACGGCGGAAGCCGCGCTGGCGCCGGCCTGAAGCCCGGATAGAAGTAGCAGTTTGTTTCTAATTGTTAAGAAATTCTAATTTAGTTGCCATGCGGCATTATTTCGAATTACAATATTAACAGTACGAAACTAACCACTAACTATCTAGGGAGAAGTGCATGAACTCCAGAAATATGGATGCCGCCTGCCTGCGCGCCCTGCGCAGACGCGGTCATTCCGACGCCAGTATTGCTGCGATGACGCCGGAAGAAGCGTTTTGTGAATACTGTGCGTACCACGGGATCATGAATCTTTTGCCGACCACCTTGCAGATGCTGGACAAGCTGCGCGGCAACATCAGCGCGCAATAATATCCCGCCGCCTGCGGCGATCGAGGGCTGGACTCCGTTTTACGCGGAATCCAGCCCTTTTGTTTTGCGCTTCCGATAAGACCCCCTTATTGACAGGATAATAATTTCTAATTGGAGTGTGGCTTGCATCCTGCGTAGAATGCGCCCCGTCTCCCGTTGAAAATTTCCCGCATGCGCAACCGAAAAGTCCTGATTACGCCGGCTGAGCTCTCGGACCTGATTTTTCGCGAGCGGCAGACCGAGCGTAACCGCATCGCCCGCATCCTCCACGACGACTTTCTCCAGCAATGCCACATGATCGTGCTGGCCTTGCAAAGCACCTCGGCCAACCTGGAGGCGATCGCGGACAAGGCGGCCGACGCCATGGCGCTGGGCCGCGACCTGATCCTGGAACTGCGCCAGCCCAACATATCGGCGTCGCTGCAAACCCGCCTCGACAGCCTGGCGCGCACCGTCTGCGATCCGGCCGGCATCCGGTTTCACTGCACGTTGTCGGCTGCGCTGGCCGCGCAGCGCGACGGCTTTGCCGACGAACTGTTCATGTGCCTGGCGGAAGCGGTGCGCAACGCCGTGCGCCACGCCGGCGCCAGCACCATCTCCATCACCGAAGAGTGGATCGCAACGCGGGTGGTGATCAGCGTTGCCGATGACGGCCGCGGCATTCCGCTGCATGTGCTGAGCTCACCGCATGTGGGCAGCCATTTCGGCCTGCACGGCATGCGCGAACGCGCGGCCGATCTCGGCGCGCGGTTCGGCGTCGCCGCCGACGGCGGCTCCGGCACCACCGTGTCATTCTGCTTCGGCCTGCCGGCCTGGCTGGCGCGACTGCACCCGGCGCGCGCCGCGCGGAGTAAAATGCAACGCTACGCTCAGCGCAAAGGTTTAAAACTGTGAAAGCCTCCGAACTGAGACTGTATCAAAACTTCTTGCTGCTGGCCCAGGAACTGCACTTCGGCCGCGCCGCCGACCTGGCGTCGATCACCCAGCCGGCCCTCAGCCAGCAGATCGCGCGGCTGGAGGAAAGCCTCGGCGTCAAGCTGCTGGACCGCGACCAGCGCCAGCTGGCGCTGACGCCGGCCGGCGTGGTCTTCCGCGACGGCATCGCCAAAATCCTCAGCAATTTCGACCAGCTGGCCCAGCAAACGGCCGCCGCCGGCGGCGGCGAAGACTTGTGGATTTCCATCGGCATTACCGAATACGCCAACCTGCCGGTGCTGGCCGATGCGATGAGCCAGCTGTTGCTGGCCTATCCCGACGCCAGGCTGGTGCGCCACGAGATCCTGCACCAGCAGCATGGCGGCGCGCTGATGCGCGGGCAGATCGATGTCGGCGTCGGCGTCATCCTCGGCGGGCCGCAGGCAGCCATGCCCCACTCCTCCGAGATCAGCAGCCGGCTGGTGGCGGCGTCCGACTGGGCGCTGCTGCTGCCCGACACGCACCGCTGGGCCGGCGCGCAGCAACTGCCGCTGAGCAGCCTGGCGGAGGAACGCATCGTGGTGTTTGCGCGCGAAGTCAATCCGCCGGTGTACGACGGGCTGGTGGCAGCCTGCCAGGCGGCCGGCGTGACGCCGAATTTCGTGTTCGAGGCCACCCAGTCGCTGTTCGGCATCCAGCTGGCCAGGGACGGCATGGGCCTGATGCTGGGCACCGCCTTTGTGCTGGGCACGCCGCCGCCCGGCATGCGCGTGGTGCCGCTGGCGGGGCTGGAGCCGCTGACCATGGTGGCCAACTGGCGCAGCGACGAATGCCGGCCGGTGGTGAAGAGTTTTCTGGCACTGCTGTTCACCGCGGCCGGCCATTAATGCAAAAAAGCCGCCTCGACGCATCGGGCGGCTTTTTTTGTGCGGCGCAGGCTTAGCGGTAGAACGCTTCGACCGTGCCTTTCAGCTTGATCAGCATCGGATTGCCGAAACGGTCCAGCGATTTGCCGGCCGGGACCTTGATCCAGCCTTCGCTGATGCAGTATTCGTCAACGTCCATGCGTTCCTTGCCGTTGAATTTGATGCCGACATCGTGTTCGAACACGGCTGCGACGTGGAATTTGCTGCGAGGATCAATCGACAGACGATCCGGCAGTGGTGGGAGTTGGGTAGTATCGTTCATCCCGTAATTATATCAGTTCGTTTTGAAGATCAGCTGCGCCACGCGCTGCAATTTTGGATACACCATCGGCACCGTCAGCATGGTGCTGCCGATCGCCATCAGCAGCAATGCCGTGAAGGTTTCGCTGGTGATGATCTGCTTGTCCAGCAGGATGTTGACGAAAATGATCATGATCAGCGCCTTGGTCTGCAGCAGCCAGCCGATGACCGACGCCTCGCCCGGCCCCCATTTCAGGATCTTGCCGGCCAGGTGGATGCCGGCCAGCTTGCCCGACACCGACGCCACCAGCAGCACCAGCGCCACCAGGAACACCGCCGAACCGCCCACCGCCCAGTTGGTGCGCAGGCCGGTGCTCAGGAAGAACACCGGCATCACCGCCATCAGCACGTTGGCGCGCAGCAGATCCATTTTCTGCTGGTCGAACCACTCGGCATCCATCACCGCGCCGGCCAGGAAGGCGCCGACCATGAAGTGCAGGCCGGCCCAGTCCGCTGCCAGCGCGCATACCGCCAGCCAGATGAAGGACACGTACCAGCGGTCGCGCTCGGGAATGCGCACCATCATCATGCGGAACAGCTTGGTCGCCAACGCGAACACCAGCAGGAAGCCGGCCTGGCGGCCGACGCGGTCCCAGTCCAGCAGGATCACCGCCAGCACGCCCCAGATGGCGATGTCGTCCAGGCTGGCGTAGCGCAGGATGCGCTGGCCGATCGGCTGGCGCAGGATCTCCAGTTTTTCCATCAGCAGGATCAGGATCGGCAGCGCGGTCACCGCGCAGGCCATGCCGACGCCCAGCACGAACTGCCATGCATGCGCCTGCGGCCCCACCCAGCCGGCGTAGCCGAGCAGGCCCAGCGCGGCGACGCAGCCGAACACCAGCGGCGTGCCCAGCGCCAGGCCGGCGGTGATGGTGCTCTCGCGGCGGTGTTCCCAGGCCTTTTTCAGGTCCAGCTCGATGCCGGCGATCATCACGAAAATCATCACCGCCCACCAGGCGATGCCGTTCAGCGACTGCACCACCTGCGGATTGAACACGAAGGAATAGTACTCGGGAAAGGCGCGGCCCATGATGCCCGGCCCCAGCAGGATGCCGGCGATGATCTGCACCACCACCAGCGGCGCGTAGTAATCCGTGCCGCCCAGGCGCCAGATCAGGTACGGCACGCTGAAAATAATTGTCATCGCGATCAGGAAGATCTCGGTGGTCCCCATATGCATCGCTATCCCCTGTTTATGTAGTTTTCTTTCAGTTTAACGAATCCCGAATAAAAACTATACAATGCTTGCTTACTCAAGTATTATTCAAGCATAACTCAACAAGGACGCAATCATGGAAACGCCTATCAGCCCCAGTCTTGAATTCACACTGCGCCTGGCGCGCGCCCAGGCCACCCTCGTCCGCCGCCTTGACCAGGTGTTGGGCGGCTACCACGGCATCAGCTTCAGCGACTTCATGCTGCTGCACTACCTGAACCGCGCGCCGGGCGGCCGCCTGCGCCGCGTCGACCTGGCCGAGCGCCAGGGCCTGACCGCGTCCGGCGTCACCCGCACCCTGCTGCCGCTGGAAAAAATCGGCCTGGTCGAGCGCCAGCAGGATCCGCGCGACGCCCGCGTGGCCTATGCCGCCATCACCGAGACCGGCCGCGAACTGCTGAACAACGCCGTCACCGTCGCCGACCAGATCAGCAAGGATCTGCTGCGCAGCTGCCCGTCGGCGCAGTTCGACGATCTGAGCAACGCACTGGCGCTGATCGCCGGCATGAACGCCTCCAACTCATGAGCACGCTCCGGCAGGATGCCAACTTCAAATGGCTGATGCGCGGCAGCGTGATCTCGCTGCTGGGCGACCAGATGACCATGATCGCCCTGCCCTGGCTGGTGCTCAAGCTGACCAGCAGCACCCTGGCGCTGGGCCTGGTGATCGCGCTGATGAGCATTCCGCGCGCGGTCTTCATCCTGCTGGGCGGCGCGCTGGTGGACCGCTACTCGCCCAAGCGCGTGCTCATGCTGAGCAAGTACGCCAACGCCGTGCTGCTTGCCCTGCTCGCGCTGCTGGTGATGCACGCCGACGCCGCACCCACCGTGCCGCTGGGCGAGTCGCTGTCGCTGACCATCGCGCTGACGCCGCAATTGACGCTGCACCTGATCTACGTGCTGGCCTTTGGCATCGGCCTGGCGCAGGCCTTCGGCATCCCGTCCGCCACCTCGATGATGCCGCTGGCGCTGCCGCGCGAGCATCTGCAGGCCGCCAACGGCGTGATGATGGGACTGCGCCAGGTGTCGATGCTGGCCGGGCCGCTGCTGGCGGCGGGCCTGCTGGCTGTCGCGGGCGGCGATGCGCGCGGCCTGGCGCTGGCCTTCGGCTTCGACTGCGCCAGTTTCCTGGTGTCGGCGTGGACGCTGTCCCAGGTACGGCCGCTGGCGACGGCGGCGCCGCAGTCCGGCGCGGCGCCGCAATCGGTGCTGCGTTCCGTCGGCGCCGGCCTGCGCATGGTGTGGGACGACGTGCCGCTGCGCCAATGCTTCATCTACTGGGGCATCGTGTCGCTGTTCATCGGCGGCACCATGCAGGTGGCGATACCGGTGCTGGCCAGCGACCTGCATGGCGCTTCCACGCTGGGTTTCCTGATGGCGGCGCATGGCCTGGGCACCTTGATGGGCATGGGCGTGGCGGCGAAGTTCGGCGCGCGCCTGCGCTTCGCCAGCTTCGGCGTGATGATATTGATGATGGACGCCGTCGCCGGCCTGCTGGTGGCGCCGCTGGGCCTGGTGCACGCCGCGTGGCAGGCGGCCGCGCTGATGCTGTCGCTTGGCCTGCTGACCGGCTATATGCAGATCAATGTGTTCACCTGGATCCAGCGCCGCGTGGCGCCGCAGATGATGGGCCGCGCCATGAGCATTTTCATGTTCATCTTCATGGGGCTGGCGCCGTTGTCGGCGGCCAGCGCGGGATGGCTGCTGACGCGGATCGCGCTATCGCAATTGTTCATCGGCGGTGGCATCATACTGGTGCTGTTCGCGGCGGCGGCGTATCTGTTCACGCCGATGCGCAACATCACCTCGACCACCGCTTAAAGGATTTGCATGGAAACCAAATGGCTGGAAGACTTCATCTCGCTGGTGGAGACCAACAACTTCAGCCGCTCGGCGGCGCTGCGCCATGTGACGCAGCCCGCTTTTTCCCGCCGCATCCAGTCGCTGGAAAACTGGCTGGGCACGGACCTGATCGACCGCACCTCCTACCCCACGCGCCTGACGCCGGCCGGCATCGTGTTCTACGAGCAGGCGCTGGAGATGCTCGCCAAGATCAACGGCGCGCGCGAGATGCTGCGCTCCAAGCGCGCCGCCGCGCAGACCAGCATCGACCTCGCCGTGCCGCACACGCTGTCGCTGACCTTCGTGCCGAAATGGCTGACCGCACTGGAAGAAGATTTCGCGCCGATCCGCAGCCGCCTGATGGCGCTCAACGTCCACGACGCCGTGCTGCAGCTGGTGGAAGGCGGCTGCGACCTGCTGCTGTGCTATCACCATCCGCGCCAGCCGGTGCAGCTCGATCCGGGCCGTTACGACATGCTGGTGCTGGGCCGCGAGTCCTTGCGCGCGTATGCCCGCTGCGATAAAAACAAGGTGCCGGAGTTCACGCTGCCCGGCACCAAGCGCGCGCCGCTGCCGTTTTTATCGTATACCAACAACGCCTACCTGGGCCGCATGGTGGAGCTGATCCTGAACGACGCCAAAACGCCGCTGCACCTGGAGCCGCATTATGAAACCGACATGGCCGAGGGCCTGAAGATGATGGCGCTGGAAGGCCGCGGCATCGCCTTCCTGCCCGAATCGGCGGTCACGCGCGAACTCAAACAAAAGCAGCTGGCGCGCGCCGACGGCGACACCTCGGACTGGGAAATCGAGATGGAAATCCGCCTGTACCGCGAGCGCCCGTCCGCGCACCGGCGCGGCAAACCGATCGTCGACCGGCTGTGGGAATTCCTCGAGATGCAGCAGAACGGCGGCCGCAAAAAACGCCGCATCGAGGTATCGGAAAGATAACTATGCGTTTTATGCATAGCCGAATGCGCATACAGCATTGGCCGCCTTAATTGCCCAGGCATAAGATTCGTCCCACTTGAGCGCCGCCACGAGCGGCGTTCAGCCAACGAATCCACGGAGCCTTGAGCATGACCACTGTACAAGCACAACACGCACTGCCCTCCTACCTGAACGCCGAAGATCTCGGCCCATGGGGCGTCTACCTGCAGCAAATCGACCGCGTTACCCCGCACCTCGGTAGCCTGTCGCGCTGGGTCGAAACGCTCAAGCGCCCGAAACGCATTCTCACCGTCGACGTGCCGATCGAGCGCGATGACGGCTCCATCGCCCACTACGAAGGCTACCGCGTGCAGCACAATATGTCGCGCGGCCCAGGCAAGGGCGGCGTGCGCTTCCACCAGGACGTGACCCTGTCCGAAGTGATGGCCCTGTCGGCGTGGATGACCGTGAAAAACGCGGCCGTCAACGTGCCATACGGCGGCGCCAAAGGCGGCATCCGTGTCGATCCCAAGACCCTGTCGCGTGGCGAACTGCAGCGCCTGACCCGCCGCTACACCAGCGAAATCAGCCTGATTATCGGCCCGAACAAAGACATCCCTGCGCCGGACGTCAACACCAACGAACAGGTGATGGCGTGGATGATGGACTCCTACGCCATGATCGAAGGTAATCTGTCGACCGGCGTGGTGACCGGCAAACCAATCTCGCTGGGCGGCTCGCTGGGCCGCCGCGAAGCGACCGGCCGCGGCGTGTTCGTGGTGGGGCGCGAAGCCGCCGCCAAGCGCGGTGTGGCGATTGCCGGCGCCCGTGTCGCCGTGCAGGGCTTCGGCAACGTCGGCGGCGTGGCCGCGACCATGTTCGCTGAAGCAGGTTCGAAAGTCATCGCCGTGCAGGATCACACCGGCACCGTGGTGCACCAGGGCGGCCTGGATATCCCTCGCCTGCACAAGCATGTGGCCGAAGTGGGCAGCGTCACCGGTTTCCCCGGCGCCGAAGCCTTCCTGGACCGCGACGCTTTCTGGGACGTGGAATCGGACATCCTGATCCCGGCCGCGCTGGAACAGCAGATTACTGCCGCTAACGCGCCGCGTATTCGCACCAAAATCATCCTGGAAGGCGCCAACGGCCCGACCACGCCGGAAGCCGACGACATCCTGACCGACAAGGACGTGTTGATCGTTCCTGATGTGCTGGCAAACGCTGGCGGCGTAACCGTGTCATACTTCGAATGGGTGCAGGATTTCTCCAGCTTCTTCTGGAGCGAAGATGAAATTAATGCACGCCTGACCCGCATCATGCAGGACGCATTCAATGCAGTATGGACCGTTGCGCAGGAAAAGAAAGTCACGCTGCGAACCGCCACCTTCATCCTCGCTTGCACCCGAGTGCTGCAAGCCCGTGAAGTCCGTGGCCTGTATCCATGATCCACTGAATCCCCAGCAGTTTGCGCCTGTACCTGCCTTTTGGCTCGTGCAGGCGTTTTTCGCTTTATAGGAATAAATAATAATATGACCACGATTGAACAAAAGGCACTGGCCTACCATCGTTCCGGCAGTGCCGGCAAAATCGCTATTGAAATCACCAAGAGCGTCAGCACCCAGGAAGACCTGGCCCTGGCTTACTCGCCCGGCGTCGCGGCACCATGCGTCGAGATCAAGCGCGATCCGACCAAGGCCTACGAATACACCGCCAAGGGCAACCTGGTGGGCGTCATCACCAACGGCAGCGCGGTGCTCGGCCTGGGCAACATCGGCGCGCTGGCCGGCAAGCCGGTGATGGAAGGCAAAGTCGTGCTGTTCAAAAAATTCGCCGGCATCGACGCCTTCGACATCGAAGTCGACGAAAGCGATCCGGATAAACTGGTGGACATCATCGCCGCCCTGCATCCGACTTTCGGCGGCATCAACCTGGAAGACATCAAGGCGCCGGAGTGCTTCTACATCGAGCGCAAGCTGCGCGAGCGCCTGACCATTCCGGTGTTCCACGACGACCAGCACGGCACCGCCATCGTGGTGGGCGCGGGCATGCTGAACGCGATTGAAATGACCGGCCGCGATATCGCCACCGTCAAAATCGTCTGCTCGGGCGCCGGCGCGGCGGCCATCGCCTGCCTGGAACTGCTGGTGGACCTGGGCGCGCAGCGCAACAACATCTTCGTCTGCGACAGCAAAGGCGTGCTGACCACCGCGCGCAACCTGGACGGCGAAAAAGCCGCCTGGGCGCAGGACACCACCGCCACCACGCTGTCCGACGTGATGGACGGCGCCGATGTATTCCTGGGCGTGTCCGGCCCTGGCGTGCTGTCGCAGGCCGACATCCAGCGCATGCACGCACACCCGATCGTCTTCACGCTGGCCAATCCGGAACCGGAACTGCGTCCGGAACTGGTGCGCGAAGTGGCGCCGGATGCGATCATCGCCACCGGCCGTTCGGACTATCCGAACCAGATCAACAACGCGCTGTGCTTCCCTTACCTGTTCCGCGCGGCGCTCGATTCCGGCGCCTCGACGATCAACCAGGAAATGAAGCGCGCCTGCGTGGTGGCCCTGGCCGACATGGCCCGCAGCGACGCCCGCTTCAGCAAGGACTACATCGTCCCAGGCCTGCTGGACCCGCGCCTGCTGAGCGGCGTCACGCCGAAGATCGCCACCGCCGCATGGCGCAGCGGCGTCGCCCGCAAGGAGCTGGTCGAACTGGAATACGCCGACGACCTGAAAGACCTGGCGGAATCGCTGCTGTAATCAGTTCTTCGGCGGGCGGATGCCGGTGTATTGGGCCGACACCAGCAGCCATTTTCCGTCTTTGAACTGGGCCACATAGCCGGCGCGCATCGCAAAGGTGCGCGCCGTGTCGCCGCTACCCATGGTGAAGGTCAGGCGCGTATAGATCACGGCGCTGTGGCCGAGCACGCGCACCTGCGGCTCATCGACCTGCAACTGCGGCGCCGGACGTTTCAGTTCCGGCGCGTAGAACGACAGCATCTTTTCGCGGCTGTCCACTTCGCCCACCGGCGACACCTCGGCGTAATTGTCGGCGGTGATGGCCTTCAACGCCGCCAGATCAAAGGTGGCCTGCGCTTCGGCGTGGCGCTTGACCAGCGCCACCAGTTCGGCATCGGCCGGCGCGGCAAATGCACTGGACATACCGGCCGACGCAACCAGCAAACATTTCAGAACGAATCTCGGCATCATCAGTTAGCTCCATCAAAGGTTGTACTTCAATGACCGGCGATCCGCTTGTTTAACTGATCGCGCAGCGTTCTTGCATCGGGTGCGGCGGCGGAAGCAAAGAACTCGATCGTTTCGCCGAGCACCGACTCGAATTTCAGATGCAGGACCAGCCATTCCTGGTCCTCGGACCTGCCCAACTCGATCCTGTCGATATCGCGCCAGGCGGCATACGCTTCCAGATCCTTGTGCTTGAATCCCAGTCCATCGCCGCAATCGAATACCTGCAACTGCAAGGCCGCCATGCTTGCGGCGCCCAGCAGTGCGGCTGCCGCAGCCACCACTGCGACCGCCGTCAACACCTCCCAGCGCGCGGGATAAAACCACGTCGACACGGCGGCCACCAGCGACACCGCAAGGAACACCAGCAGATGCCAGCGCATGAAACGGCGGCTGGGCGATCTGGAAATCAGCCGCCGCGTTTGCGTGGCCGGCATCAGTGACTTCTTCGCCTGCTCAAAGTGCCCCAGCCACCGCCTCGCCTCCTGCGCGCGTTCCGGAAAACGCTGCGCATCGATATCGCGCAGAACCTGCCGCAGCTGGAACTCGGTGTAGCGCGTATAGTCCGGCGCATCCATTGCTACTGAGCCGGCTGCAATGCGATGACCGCCATGCCGACCAGCGCCAGCACGGCGCCGGCGATGTCGAAGCGCGTCAGCGCCACGCCGTCCACAAAGCGCAGCCACAGCAGCGCCACGCAAATGTAGGCGCCGCCGTAGGCCGCGTAAGTGCGGCCGGCCGCCGTTGGATGCAGCGTCAGAAGCCAGGCGAACAGCGCCAGCGACAACGCCGCCGGCAGCAGCAGCCATGCTGATTTTCCCTGCTTCAGCACCAGCCAGGGCAAGTAGCAGCCGACGATTTCCGCCAGTGCCGTCACGAAGAACAGCGATGTGATTCTTAAGATATCCAACTAGCGCACTCCGAATTTTTCGTTAATCAAGCGCACCGCAGTGGCGACGCCGTTTTCCTGCGCCATCGCATGCGAAACGGCGGCGGCCCGGATTTGCATCGCGGGCCGCAGAGCGCCGATCCGCGCCGCCAGTTGCTTCGCGGTCACGCTGAGTCGCTTGGCCAGCTTGCCGGCGACACCCAGCCGCCGCAGCTCATTGCCCCAGTGTTCCTGCTCGCTGATGTGCGCCACCACCACCGATGGCCGGCCCGCCAGCGTGGCCGATTGCGTGGTGCCGGCGCCGCCATGATGCACCACCGCCGCACAGCGCGGGAAAATCAGGTGGTGCGGCGCGGCCGAGACGTAAAGGATCTGTTGCGAGGAATGGAAACCGCAGGCCGCCGCATCCTGCGTCTGGATGATGGCCCGGCATCCGGCCAGTTGCGCCGCCTCGGTGAACAGGCGCAGCGTCTCGGTCTGATTGGGAATATCGGGCGGCGTCCAGCTGCCGAAGGTCATGTAGACCGGCGCAGCGCCGGCGGCAAGGAAGGCCTCCATCGCCGCCGTCAGCCGCCCTTCCAGCTGCATGTTGGGCATGTCGAGGAAACCGCACACCTGGATGGAAGGCGGCCAGTCCGGCTGCCGTTCGCAGATCCGCGGGCTGACGCCCACCAGCGTCAGCTCCGGCGACAGCCACACCTGCGTGACGATATCCGTGGTGAGCGGCATGTCCAGCCGCGCACGCAAGCGATTGGGATAGGGACCGGCGGCCTTCTGCAACGCCCACCGGGTCAGCCGCCAGAGCAGTCCCTGCCCGAACGGCAGGCCAAGCGGATGGCTGCAGGCGCTCGGTATCGCCGCATGCGACAGCAGCACGCTGACATACGGCCTGCCCGCGCGCTCCGCGGCGATCTGCAAGGGATACATGAAGTAATGGCCGACCAGCAGGTCCGACTCCGACGCCAGTTCCAGCGCGGCCGACAGCATGGCCTCCTCGGCGGGCAGAAAACCGCCTTCGATCAGCTTCTTCATCTGCGTCAGCGGATTGCGCATCCTGATGGCCGCCTCGCCCAGCGCCGAAGCGTCGGACGGATCGATGACCGGCGAGGCGATCACGCGGATGTCCACGCCGGACGGCGACACCATGCCCGCATACGCCGCGCTGTCCACGCAGGTAATCAGCAGCGTGACCGCATGTCCCGCCAGCTGCAAGCCCTCCGCCAGCGCGACAAACGGCCGTATGTCGCCGTGACTACCCCACGTTTGCAAGCCTATTTTCATGCATTAGCCATCACCATAACAATTTATCAATTATGGAATGGGCAAGCACGGCTTGCAAGGAATTTAATCAGCCATTCGCGATCCGGCGCACTTCCTCGTCCGGCAACGACACGACCGCCGCAGGCGCGCTGCGCGGACGGCGGCCACGCAAGCCGCTCACGCTGGCCGTATGCGACTCCAGCTTGAACACATCGACCACGTGCGCCAGGCTGGTCGACTGATCCTGCAACTCCTGCGCGGCGGCGGAAGCCTGCTCCACCAGCGCGGTGTTCTGCTGCGTCATGCTGTCCATTTCGCTGATGGCGTTGTTGACCTGCTCGATGCCCGCCGTCTGCTCCATGCTGGCGCCGCTGATCTCGCCCATGATCTCGGTCACGCGCTTCACGCTGGTCACCACTTCGTGCATGGTCTCGGCGGCCTTGTGCACCTGCTCCGAACCGGCGCCCACCTTCACCACCGAATCATCGATCAGCGCCTTGATCTCCTTGGCCGCCGCGGCCGAGCGTTGCGCCAGATTGCGCACCTCGGTCGCCACCACCGCGAAGCCACGGCCCTGCTCACCGGCGCGTGCCGCTTCCACCGCCGCGTTCAGCGCCAGGATATTGGTCTGGAACGCGATGCCGTCGATGACCGAAATGATATCCACGATCTTCTTCGACGAATCGTTAATCGACGCCATGGTCACGGTGACCTGTTCCATCACATGACCGCCCTGCTCCGACACGTTGGACGCCGACACCGCCAGCGTGTTCGCCTGCATCGCATTGTGCGCATTCTGGCGCACGGTGCCGGTCAGCTCCTCCATCGCGGTGGCCACCTTCTCCAGCGACTCCGACTGGTGCTCGGTGCGCAGCGACAGGTCGCGGTTGCCGGTGGCGATTTCCGACGATGCGGTGGCAATCAGATTGGTCCCCTGGCGCACCTGGCCGACGATAGACGACAGACTGTCGCGCATGGCGGCAATCGCGTGCAGCAGACTGGTTTGGTCGTTGGGCTTGACCTGCACCGCCACCGACAGATCGCCCTCGGCGATCTTGTTGGCGATGTCGGTCGCGTAGGTCGGCTCGCCGCCCAGCTGTTTGAGCAGCAGCTGCGTGTTCACCCACGCAATCAGCACGCTCACCAGCAGCGACAACACCGCCTGCAGCACGATCCACAGGAACGCCTGGTTGGCGTGCGCATCGACGTCGGCGCCGGCGGCATGGGTCTCGGCCAGCACGGACTTGAGCACCGTGGCGATATCGGCCACGATCTGCTTGCGCAGCGGGCTGCATTCATTGGTCAGGAAGCCCGCGTAGCCTTCCATGTCGCCGGCTTCGCGCAACTGGCGCGGGCGCTTCAGCGAATCTGCCATTTTCAGCAGGCCGCTGCGGACCTTCTCGAAATCGGCATCGCCCTTGTACGCCGGCGCCATCTGCTCCAGCGCCGCCAGATAGATGGCCTTCTGTTCATCGACGATGGCCAGCTCTCTGGACACCGCCGCTGCATCGGTAAACACGTAGGCATTGCGCGCGGCCAGGCCGGTTTGCGCCAGTGCTTCGCGCGCGACGTACAAGGGCTCCAGCTTCTCGGACATCACGCGCTGCTCGTCGTGAAACGCACTCGTAATCGACGACATGCGCACAACCGCGAAGGTTGCCATGATCAACATCAGCGCAGTCAGCGTGCCGAAACTCAGCGCCAGCTGCGTACCTATTTTTAATTTTTTAAACGCTTCCATCAACTTCCTGTTTGTAAAGGACGAACGCAAAAAACGGCGCGGATGGCGCCGTTAGCTCTTTTCGATCAAAGGGGATGAACAGTGACTAATTGCAAAGAGGATTATGCATTACCCAATAATATTGTCTATGACAAATAAGTAACTTGCGCAGATTTACCACACTTTTGGGAGGCGACTAGGGGTTACGCTTAGTATAGAAAGCCTTCAGGCCGTCGTCGTCGCCGGCCAGCAGCAGCGCGTGGTCGGCGAACAGCATCTGGCGGAAGACCGGCGCCGCACCCAGCGCAGCGCCGCCGGGTAAAGTAAAGCGCAGCAGCATCGGCGTCTGCGCCGACAGCGGCGACGCGTTGACCGCGTAATCGGCCAGCACCAGCACATCGCCCGGCGTGTCGCCGGTCCTGAAGGCGCCAACCACGCTGGCGGCGATGGTGACGCCGCCGCTGAACGCATGCGCATCGATCTCCGTCGCCCGCGCGTTGCCGCCCCAGTTGGTGGACAGCGTTTCCTGCGTCAGGTCGGTGCGGCCAGTGGCCTGCACCGGTGCGCCATTGCTGTCCAGCGCCACGCCCATCACGCCGCCGGCAGCGGTGACGGTCGCCTTGCCATTCCATAGCACGCCCATCTTGCCATCGGCGTTGAGCGCGAGCGGATACGGCTGCGCGCCGCCGGTGCCGAGCGATCGGATGGTTGGCGCGCCGGCGCCCTTGGCCCACATCGCCAGCATCGCGCCGCCGTTCTCCAGCCAACCCGCCAACACCGCGCCGCCCGCCGCCGCAACGCGCGGATGCAGCGCCGCCGTGGATATCGTGAACGGTGGCGTCAGCTGCCTGCCGTTGAAATCGAACTTGCACAGCTTGAGCAGGTATTGCGTCTTGTCGGTGACCGGCAGCAGCGCGAAGGTGGTGGCCAGCCAGAAGCCGTTGCCATCCACCGCGCCGCCGCTTTCGGCCGCCGCGTAGTCGCCGGCGGGATACAGGTCGATGGCGCTGCCGGTCAGCCTGGCCTGCGCGTCGAAGTGCAGCAGTTTGGCGCCGGTGGTGGCCTGCACCATGACGAAGCCGTCCGGCGACAGCATCATCAGCCATTCGCCGGTATAGCCGGCGGCCAGCGTGAAGCCGTAATCGGTGGAGGAAAGCAGCTTGCCCTGCTGATCCAGCACGCTCAGTCGCGTGGCGGCATACACAGGCCTGCCGTTGACGGTGACAAAGGCATCGGAGCGCGAGCGCACCACGATATGGTCGCCCACCACCAGCGCATCGGCCATGGCCGGCAGCGTGCCGACAGCAACGGGATCGGAGACCGAGATGGAAGGCGAAGACGCCGCGGCGCCGGCAGTGACGGTGGCGCTGGAAGAAGAACCGGCGCCGCCACCACAGGCGCTCAGCAAGGCGACAACAAGAAGAAGGAAAAAACGCATGCAGGCAGTATAAAAAGAAAAACAACTTCTCCCTACACCGCCCGCATGGCCTGGCGAGCCAGCGTGATGCCCGCTCAGGCCAGGTTCATCAATCGCGGATGACCGCGCCGCCCTTCATCACGAACGACACCTTGGTCAGTTCGGCCGCGTTCTCGGCCGGGTTGCCCTGCACGGCGATGATGTCGGCGTACTTGCCGGCGCTGATGGAACCGACGCGGTCCTTCCAGCCCAGCAGGTCGGCGGCGTTGATGGTGGCGGCCTGGATCGCCTGCATCGAGGTCATGCCGTACTTGATCATGTAGGCGAACTGCCTGGCGTTGTCGCCATGCGGGTAGACGCCGGCGTCGGTGCCGAAGGCCATTTTGGCGCCGCCCTGGAAGGCCTTGCGGAAGTTATCGCGCTGCAGCTGGCCTATGACTTTTTCCTTGGCGATCGACTCCGGCAGCATGCCGGCCTTTTCGCCTTCCTGCAGGATGAAGTCATCGTTGTAGATGTCCATCACCAGGTAGGTGCCCTTCTCCCTGGCCAGCTTGATGCCGGCGTCGTCGATCAGGCTGGCGTGTTCGATCGAATCGACGCCGGCGACGATCGCATCGTGAATCGCGCTGGTGCCGTGCGCGTGGGCGGCGACCTTGCGGCCCAGCTTATGCGCCTCGTTGACGATGGCCTGCATCTCTTCCAGCGTGTACTGCTGCGCGCCCGGCTCGTCGCCTTTCGACAGCACGCCGCCCGAAGCGCAGATCTTGATCACGTCGGCGCCGTACTTGGCCATCTCGCGCACCTTGGCGCGCGCTTCCCATGGGCCGTCGGCGACGCCGCGACCGGTGAAGTTGACGTCCGGCGGCAGCAGGTTCTCGTCGCAGTGGCCGCCCTTGATGCCGATGGCGTAGCCGGCGGTGCGCATGCGCGGGCCGATGAAGTCGCCATCGTTGATCGCGTCGCGCAGCGCCACGTCGCCAAAGCCGGAGGCGCCGACGTTGCGCACGGTGGTGAAGCCGGCTTCCAGCGTCTTGCGCGCCGAGCGCACGCCGTACAGCGCGGCGCGGGTGTCGGACACGCCCAGCGAGTTGTAGCCGCCCAGGTAAGGGTCGCCGGTCAGATGGGTGTGCATGTCGATCAGGCCTGGCAGCACGGTCTGCGCCGACAGGTCGATCACCTTGGCGCCCGCCGGCACCTGCGCCGAGGCGCTCGGGCCGACCGAGGTAATGCGCTCGCCGGTGATGACGATGGTCTGGTCCTTGAGCACCGTGCCGGCCACCACGTCCACCAGTTTGCCGGCGCGGATGACGGTCACCTGGTCTGCGGCGTTGGCCTGTGCGGCGACGCCGAGGATGGCAGCGGAAATCAGTAAGTGCTTCAGTTTCATGGAGGACGCCCTGGCAATGGAAAACAAAAAGCATAGCAGAGCATCCGCCAAACGGGAAACTATCCCGGCCAGGCGCAGGTGCGGAAACCTGCAAAGAGGTCGTCGCGCTCGGGCAGCGCGAAACGGCGAAACTTGGCCGAGCCAAGGCGCGCCGGCGTGGCGAACGAGGCGCCGCGCAGCACCTGGTGCGTGTGGAACCACGGCGTTGAATATTCCAGCCAGCGGTCCGCCGCGAAGTCCGGGTACGGCTCGAACGGCGACGCCGTCCACTCCCACAACTGCCCCCAGCGCAAGGCGGGATGGCCGGACAAGGCCGCATATTCCCACTCGGCTTCGGTGGGCAGGCGGCGCCCGGCCCAGGCGCAGTAGGCTTGCGCTTCGTACAGGTTGACGTGCCGTACCGGCTCCGCAGCGGGCAGCGTGGACAGCTTCCCGAAGCGCATGGCGCGCCACTGCGAACCGTCGCGCTGCCAGTAGCGCGGCGCCGAGCGTTCCTGCCGCATCAGCCACGCGGCGCCGGCGTCGCTCCAGAACTGGCGGTTGTCGTAGCCGCCATCGATGACGAAATCTGCATACTGGCCGTTGTTCACCGGGGCACTGTCCATGCTGAACGAGGCCACATGGAAGCTGTGCGCCTGGCGCTCGTTATCGAAACTGAAGCCGTCGCCGGACTTGCGGCCCAGCTGGAAAGTCCCGCCGGGGAAGCGGATTTCGGATGGCGCCGGCACTTGCAGCACCTCGCCCGCCGCGTGCACCGGCGCCGGCAGGCCCAGCGCCTGCAGGGCCTGGAGCATGGCTTCGCCCTGCATGTCCTCATAGGCCAGCGCCAGGCGGTAGGGATACAGGGCCTCGTCGGTATTCGGTTCGCGCGTCAGCTTGTCCAGCACGCGGTCCAGCACTTCGTGGCAGTAGGTTTTGACGCCGCCGGGCGTGGGCAGATCCAGCGCCCAGCGGCCGCGGTGCGGCACGCGCTCGGCGTCGAACCAGTCGTCGCCCTTGGTCAGCAGGCAGTTGCCGTCGGCGTCGGCGGGATGGCTGGACACTGCTTCGCGCAGAATAAACCATTCGGCGAACCAGGCAATCCGCCCCAGTTGCCACAGCGGCGGATTGATGGTCTGCAGCGGCGGCACGCGCGCCGCCACGTCCATACCGGCGGCGGCAAAACAGTCGAACAGCGAAAGCGTATAATCCCTCGCATGCTGGAGGGCTTGTGCCAGTTGCTGCGACGTCGCATTCCTGAATGAAGAAGTCATGCGCCGATTGTACCAGCGCCTCCGCCGCAATCCGAATCAACCAGGAACCGAACCATGAGCAATGACGCTATCAAACTCACCTCCTTCTCCCACGGCGGCGGCTGCGGCTGCAAAATCGCGCCCGGCGTGCTGTCCGAGATCCTGAAGAACTCCCATGGCTTCCCGGTGCCGAAGGAACTGCTGGTCGGGATCGAGACTTCCGACGACGCCGCCGTCTACCAGCTCAATGACGAGCAGGCGCTGATCGCCACCACCGATTTCTTCATGCCGATCGTCGACGATCCGTTCGATTTCGGCCGCATCGCCGCCACCAACGCCATCTCCGACGTGTACGCGATGGGTGGCACGCCGATCATGGCGCTGGCCCTGGTCGGCATGCCGATCAATAAACTGCCGGTGGAAACCATCGGCCAGATCATCAAGGGCGGCGAGTCGATCTGCGCCGAGGCGGGCATTCCCATCGCCGGCGGCCACACCATCGACTCGGTGGAGCCAATCTACGGCCTGGTGGTGATGGGCCTGATCCATCCGTCGAAAGTGAAGCGCAACGCCGACGCCAAGGCCGGCGACGTGCTGATACTGGGCAAGCCGCTGGGCGTGGGCGTGCTGTCGGCCGCACTGAAGAAAGGCGCGCTCAATGACGAGGGCTACCAGGCCATGATCGCCAACACCACCAAGCTCAATAAGCCGGGCAAGGCCTTGTCCGAGCTGGCCGGCGTGCATGCGTTGACCGACGTCACCGGCTTCGGCCTGCTGGGCCACCTGCTGGAACTGGCGCGCGGCGCCAAACTGGAAGCGCATCTCGACATGCAGCAAATCCCGCTGCTGCCGGGCGTTGAACAGCTGGCGCGCGACGGCTACTTCACCGGCGCCTCGGGCCGCAACTGGGAAGCATATGGCAAGGACGTCAAGCTTGCCGAGAGCATCACGCCGGCGCAGCACTCGCTGCTGACCGATCCGCAGACGTCCGGCGGCCTGCTGGTGTCCTGCGATGCGGCCAGCGTGGACGACGTGCTGGCCCTGTTCCGGCGCGAAGGCTTCGCCGAAGCCGCCGTCATCGGCCGCATGGCCGCAGGCGAGGCGCGCGTCATCGTCAGCTGATCTTATGTTTCCGGGATGTGGACCGACCAGACCACGGAGAAGATCTTCCACTGGCCGCCGCGCTTGACCATCTGCCAGGTCTCGACACCGTAGTTCTCGACCTTGCCGTCGCCGACAAACTCATAGTCGAACATCACCCAGGCCAGATCGCCGTCCTGGGTGATCTTGACGTTGTAGAAGCGCTCTTCGATGGGCAGTTTGGCGTCTTTGACGAATTGGGCGAAGTCGTTATAGCCGCCACTGGCGCGTACGCCGTCGAAGTTCGGATCGAGCTCCGCGCGGATCTGCTGCACGCGCTGGTCGGCCATCGGCGCGGTCCACATGATGTTCGAATTCAGCATCAGCGCGGACAGCACTTTCACATCCTTGGCCTTCAGCGCGGCCTGGAACTGCTCGGTGACCGCTGTGATGGCCGCCACATCCTCCGGCGTACTGACCGCCTTGGGCGGCGCGGCCAACGCGGCGCTGGCAAACAAGCCACACAAAACAGCAGAAATGAATCGGCGCATGCACAGTCTCCATGAATGAAAGTGCTCCGATGGTATGCGCGAATTGCAAAAATATCAAATCAATCATGCAAACATTCGCTTGACGGGCGCGGCGCCGATCGCGTACATTTGAGGAATGATCTCGCATCTGCACCTATCCGCTTTCCTGCTATCGCCTGCCAGCGCCCTATCGCTAGCAGCGCGTCTACTAGCACGCGTTTAATCCGCGTCTCTGTTGTACCCCGTGCCGGCCACAAGCCGCACCCGTCTCACAATCCAGGAAAGTTGTACCGATGCTCCCAGCCTTGTCGCTACTGCTAAAACTACCGATCGGTTGCCGCGCCTAGTATCCCGTGGCCGCGCCGCAGCCTTTCGCCACATCGTTTAGCCAGTCCCCCTCTATTCCCGATCCAGGAGCATTACCATGATGTTGCAGAACCCAGCGAGCAAATACCGTCCATTCCCAGCCGTGCAGTTGACCGACCGCACCTGGCCAAACGCCATCATCAGCAAACCGCCGATCTGGATGAGCACCGACCTGCGCGACGGTAACCAGGCGCTGATCGAGCCGATGAGCATCGAGAAAAAACTGCGCTTCTTCGACCTGCTGATCAAGATCGGCATCAAGGAAATCGAAGTGGGCTTCCCTTCCGCCTCGCAGACCGACTTCGACTTCGTGCGCAAGCTGGTGGAAGAGAACCGCATCCCGGACGACGTCACCATCATCGTGCTGACCCAGTCGCGCGAAGAACTGATCCGCCGCACCGTGGAATCCTGCGTCGGCGCCAAGCGCGCCATCGTCCACCTGTATAACTCGGTGGCGCCGGTGTTCCGCAAAGTGGTGTTCGGCATGTCGCGCGAAGAGATCACCAATATCGCCACCACCGGCGCCAAGCTGGTGAAGGAACTGACCAAACAGCATCCGGACACCGAGTGGGGCTACGAATACACGCCGGAATCCTTCTCCACCACGGAGCTGGACTTCTCCAAGCATATCTGCGACGCCGTCAGCGCCATCTTCGAGCCGACGCCAGGCAAGAAGCTGATCATCAACCTGCCGTCGACCGTCGAATGCAGCACGCCCAACGTCTACGCCGACCAGATCGAATGGATGTCGCGCAAGCTGGCGCGCCGCGATTCGCTGATCATCAGCGTCCACCCGCACAATGACCGCGGCACCGCCGTGGCTTCGGCCGAACTGGCCGTGATGGCCGGCGCCGACCGCGTCGAGGGCTGCCTGTTCGGCAACGGCGAACGCACCGGCAACGTAGACCTGGTCACGCTGGCGCTCAACCTGTACACCCAGGGCGTCAATCCCGGCCTGGACTTCTCCGACATCGACGAAGTGCGCAAGGTGGTGGAAGAGTGCAACCAGCTGCCGGTGCACCCGCGCCACCCTTACGTGGGCGACCTGGTATTCACCGCCTTTTCCGGCTCGCACCAGGACGCGATCAAGAAAGGCTTCGCCAAACAACAGGAAGGCGCGATCTGGGAAATCCCGTATCTGCCGATCGACCCGCAGGACCTCGGCCGCAGCTACGACGCCGTCATCCGCGTCAACAGCCAGTCCGGCAAGGGCGGCATGGCCTACCTGCTGGAACAGGACTACGGCCTGGTGCTGCCGCGCCGCCTGCAGATTGAATTCAGCCGCGCGGTGCAGGCGGTGGCCGACCAGACCGGCCTGGAGATCACCTCCAACGGCATTTACGACATCTTCAGCAAGGAGTACTTCGAGCAGAACACGCCGTACGCCTACCAGTCGCACAAGATGGTGGAAGACACCAGCAGCGACGAGCCGGTCCAGATCGACATCGCCATGATGCACCGCGGCGCGCCACTGGCGCTGCAAGGCGGCGGCAACGGCCCGATCGACGCCTTCGTCGACGCGCTCGGCCTGGACATCAAGCTGATGGACTACCACGAGCACTCGATCGGCTCCGGCGCCAACGCCAAGGCGGCCTGCTACGTCGAACTGCGCCTGGCCAACGGCCCGACCCTGTTCGGCGCGGCCACCGACAGCAACATCCTGACCGCGTCCTTCAAGGCCGTGCTCAGCGCCGTCAACCGCCAGCTGGTGCGCTCGGAAGCGGAACAGGCCAAGGGCGCCGTCAGCGCCTGATGCCGGAGAGCGGGACGCCTGCGCTGGCGTCCCGTTCGCGCAACACCTCGGCAAAAGGGAGGTTTTCCGCACTGCAACATAGCGCTATACGGGCTGTCGACCTCACGGAGCCCAGGATGAATATCTCGAATCTGAAAATCGGCGCGCGCCTCGGCCTCGCCTTTGGCGCCGTCCTGCTGCTGATGGCGATACTGATCGGGATCGGCCTGCAACGCCTCAGCAGCATCGGCGCGATGAACGACACCATCATCGACAATGACTGGGTCAAGGCCGAAGCGGCGGCCACCGTCACCGCCACCACCCGCGCCAATGCCGCCCTCACCCTCGAACTGTTCACCACCGACGACAGCGCGCGCCTGGCCGCCATCAAGAGCGAGATGGACGCCAACAAGAAGATCATCACCACCGCGCTGGAAACACTGGGCCGCCTGGTCACGCGCGCGGAAGGCACGGCGCTGCTGGCGCGCATCGGCGACGAACGCAAGGCCTACGTGGCCTCGTTCACGCAGGTGGGCAAGCTGCTGGCGGACGGCCAGCGCGACGCCGCCCTGACCTTCATGCGCAGCGACATGCAGCCCAAGCTGAACACGCTGCAGGAGAGCATCCGCATGCTCAACGCGCTGCAGAAATCGGTGGTGGAAGAAAACGGCGCGGCGGTCAAGCACGACATCTCGATGGCGCGCCAGATGATGGCGTGGCTGGGCCTCGTGGCGCTGCTGCTGGGGATGGGCTTTGCGTGGCGCGTGACGCGCTCGATCACCGAACCGATCGGCGATGCGCTGCAAGTGGCGCGCGCCGTCGCCGCCGGCGACCTGACGCAAAACATCAGCAGCACGCAGCGCGACGAAATGGGCCAGCTGCTGGAGAGCATGGCGCAGATGAGCAGCAACCTGTCCAACATCGTCGGCCGGGTACGCAGCGGCACGGGCGCCATCAACACCGCGTCGGCGGAAATCGCCAGCGGGAATATGGATCTGTCATCGCGCACCGAGGAGCAGGCCAGTTCGCTGGAAGAAACCGCCGCCTCGATGGAAGAACTGACCAGCACCGTCAAGCAGAACGCCGCCAATGCGCAGCAGGCCAACCAGCTGGCGCACGACGCCACCGACATCGCGCAGCGCGGCGGCGCGGTGGTGGCGCAGGTGGTGGACACCATGAACGCCATCAACGACTCCTCGCGCAAGATCGTCGACATCATTTCGGTCATCGATGGCATCGCGTTCCAGACCAATATCCTGGCGCTGAATGCGGCGGTGGAAGCGGCGCGTGCCGGCGAGCAGGGGCGCGGCTTTGCGGTGGTGGCGTCGGAAGTGCGCACGCTGGCGCAGCGCTCGGCCAGCGCGGCCAAGGAAATCAAGCAGCTGATCGACGACTCGGTCGACAAGGTGGCGGCCGGCGCGCAGCTGGTGGACCTGGCCGGCAACACCATGAGCGAGGTGCAGGACAGCGTGCGCAAGGTGACTGCGATCGTCGAAGAAATGTCACTGGCCAACCGCGAGCAGACCAGCGGCATCGAGCAGATCAACATCGCCATCAGCCAGATGGACCAGGTCACGCAGCAGAACGCCGCGCTGGTGGAGCAAGCCGCCGCAGCCGCCTCGGCGATGCAGGACCAGGCCAGCGAACTGAATGAAGTCGTCAGCCAGTTCCGCCTGTAATCCATCCGGGGTCAGGTCCCCCATTTCTACACGAGCTGTGCCGTAGCGGCGCTACGGCACAGCTCGTGTAGAAATGGGGGACCTGACCCCGGATTTATTTGGCGGTGCGCTTGCCGGCGCGTTCGCCCAGCCAGTTCACTACTTTGGTGTCAAAGCTGGCGGGACTCTTGCGGTTGACCTTTTGCGCCAGGTCTTGCAAGGTTTCCTGCGCCAGCGCTTCTTCCATGCGCCGCTGGGCGCTTTGCATCACGGCGTGAACGGCGCAGGTGCCGGAGGTCGCCCAGTTGGGCGGCGCGTCGTCGAACAAGGCGCAGCGGGCGCGGATTTCGCGGCAGTCGAACAGCGCCTTGTCGCCGTCGATCGCCGTCACCACATCCAGCACGCTGATGTCGCCGGCCGCGCGGGCCAGCGTAAAGCCGCCCTTCACGCCTTCAGTGGCCGCCACCAGCCCTGCTTTCGATAGCTTGGTGAAAATCTTGGCAAGGAAATCCAGCGGGACGCCCTGCAACTCCGCCAGGTCGCGCACGCTGGCGTCACGACTGCCACCGTCTTCGCCGACCAGAAACAGCAGGCAGTGTATCCCGTATTCGACTCCGGAACTGATGTGCGACATATGAACTCCGACTAAATGAGTCGCCTATTTTAACACGCAGTGTAAAAACTCCTTGCGTTTACAAACTACGACAACTATAGTCGTAGTTATTGAACTTTACCAAGGAACCTAAATGACCAAGCAAATCCTGATCGTCGGCACCGGCTTCTCCGGTATGTGGAGCGCACTGGCGGCCGCACGCCTGCGCCATCTGCAAAACCAGCAAGAGGCGGTGGAGATTTCCATCATCTCGCCGCAGCCCAACCTGCACATCCGACCTCGCCTGTACGAGGCCGACCTGGCCGGCATGGCGCCATCGCTGGTGGACCTGTTTGCGGCGGCCGGCGTGCGCCACATCGTCGGCGCCGTGGAGCAGATCCACCCACAGGACCATGCGGTGAACTATCTGGACGCCGACGGCAAACCGCAATCCTTCAGCTACGACAAGCTGGTGCTCGCCAGCGGCAGCACGCTGTTCCGCCCTGCCATTCCGGGCCTGAAGGAACATGCGTTCAGCGTCGATCAGCTGAACGAGGCCGAGGAACTGCAACGCCATTTGCAGGCGCTGCCGCAGCGCGCGGCCAGCAAGGCGCGCAATACGGTGGTGGTGTGCGGCGGTGGTTTTACCGGCATTGAAACGGCGGCGGAAATGCCGGCGCGATTGCGCGCAATCTTCGGCAGCGATGCGGATTTTGACGTGATCGTGGTGGAGAAGGCGCAGGACATCGGCCCGGACCTCGGCGCCGGCCCGCGTCCCGTCATCGAGCAGTCGCTGCGCAACAAGGGCGTCAGCCTGCGGCTGGGCCATGCGGTTGAAGCCATCGACGACAATGGCGTCACCATTGCCGGCGGCGAGCGCATTGAAGCCGGCACCGTCATCTGGACAGCGGGCGCGCGCGCCAGCGCACTGGCTGCACAGGTTCCCGGCGAGCGCGATGCCTTCGGCCGCCTGCAAGTGACGCCGGCGCTGCGCGTCGGCAGCTCCGACATCTACGCCACCGGCGACGTGGCGCGCGCTGCTTCCGACGACCAGGGCAACCACGCCTTGATGTCGTGCCAGCACGCGATGAACCTGGGCCGCTCCGCCGGCCACAACGCCATGGCCGATGTACTGGGACTGCCGGCGATTCCATACGATCAGCAAAACTACGTAACCTGCCTGGCGCTGGGTGCCGACGACGGGGTGTACACCGAAGGGTGGGATCGTCAGGTAAAGCTGTCCGGCGCACCGGCGGCGGAATTGAAGGGCATGATCAACACGCAGTGGATCTATCCGCCCAAAGCGGATATGGCGGAAATCATCGCCCTTGCCGATCCGGACAGCCGCCCGGTGCAGTACATGCCTTAACGGCGCGCCAGGCGAATGCCGGTGAATTGCCAGCGGGCGCCGGCCGGGAAGAAGTTGCGGTAGCTGGCGCGCGCGTGGCCTTCCGGCGTCGCCGACGAGGAGCCGCGCAGCACGTACTGGTTCAGCATGAACTTGCCGTTGTATTCGCCCAGCGCGCCCTCCGCCGCCGCGAAGCCGGGATACGGCGCGTAGCTGCTGCTGGTCCATTGCCAGCAGTGGCCGTACATCTGGCGCAAGCCGTCGCCGGCAGCGCCGGCCGGATGCAGCGAGCCGGTTTCGAACGCTGCCTGCGCGGCAGCGTATTCCCATTCGAATTCGGTCGGCAGGCGCGCGCCGGCCCAATGGGCGTAGGCGTCCGCTTCAAACAGCGAGATGTGCGTCACCGGCCGGTTCAGGTCCAGCGGCTGCGGGCCGTGCAGCGTGAACTCCTGCCATGCGCCTTTCTCGTCCTGGAACCAGTAGATCGGCGCTTTCAGGTTTTGCGTGCGCGCCCAGTCCCAGCCTTCGGCCAGCCACAGGGCGGCGTTGAAGTAGCCGCCGGCGTTGATGAAGTCAAGGTATTCGCCGTTGGTCACCAGCCGCGAGGCCAGCGCGAACGGCGCCACATACTGCTTGTGGCGCGGCAGTTCGTTGTCGAAGCTGAAGCCTTCGTCGTTGTGGCCGATGTCGGTCAGGCCGCCGTCGAAATCCAGCCACGCCAGCGGCGCGACCGGGGCGGCGGCAGGCAATGGGATGTCCATGTAGGCGGGACGCAGCAGGCTTTGCGCCAGCAGGTGCTTGACGTCGGTCAGCATCAGTTCCTGGTGCTGCTGCTCGTGCTGCGTGCCGAGCATGATCAGCATCGCCAGGTCGGCGCGCTGCGTGTCGCTCAAGTCGCTGGCCAGCAGCCGGGCGATGCGCGCGTCGACGTCCGCGCGGTAGGCGCGCACCTGCGACATGGCGGGCCGCGTCAGCAGGCCGCGCTGCGCGCGCGGGTGCTTCTCGCCGATGCCGTTGTAGTAGGAATTGAACAGGATGCGGAACGCCGGATGGAACGGCGCGAAATCACGCTCCATGCGTTCCAGGATAAACGTCTCGAAGAACCAGGTGGTGTGCGCCAGGTGCCATTTGATCGGGCTGGCGTCCGGCATCGACTGCGCGCCGCAGTCCTCGTCGGTCAGCGGCTCGGCCAGCGCCAGCGTGTGCTTGCGTACCGCCGCATAGCGGGCTTGTAGTTGTTCCATAAGCTTAGTCGGGAATGGCCCGGGCGTGAATGACGGCGAACCAGTTGTTCTTGTCGGTCCACATGCGCGAGGTGGCGAAGCCGGCCTTCTCCAGCAGCGTGACGAAGGACTGGCGCGTGTACTTGTAGCTGTCTTCCGTGTGGATACGCTCGCCGCGCGCGAAATCGCGTTCGCCGCCACGCCAGGTGACGGTCAGCGGACAGCGCGCTTCCAGGTGCATCTCGATGCGGCTTTTCTCCGGATTGAAGAAGGCCACGTGCTGCCACTGGTCGACTTCGAAATCGGCGCCGATCAGGTGGTTCAGGTGGCGCAGCATGTTCAGGTTGAAGGCGCCGGTGACGCCCAGTGCATCGTCGTAAGCCGCGTCCAGCACCGCGCGGTCCTTGATAAGGTCCACGCCGATCAGCAGGCCGCCGTCGGCGCCGGCGTTGGCGCGCAGGCCGCGCAGGAAGGTCACCGCCTGCTCCGGCGAGAAGTTGCCGATCGACGAACCGGGATAGAAGAATACGCGGCGCTCGGCGCGCACGCTGTCCGGCAGTTCAAAGCCGCTGGAAAAATCCAGTCCCAGCGCGGTCATCTCGATCTGGGGGAAGCGCTGCTGCAGCTGGGCGACGGCGCCCAGCAGGAAGTCGCGCGAGATATCGACCGGCACATACTGCGCTGGCTTCAATAGCGGGAACAGCGACGCCGCCTTGGCGCAGTTGCCGGCGCCGAGATCGATCAGCGAGCTACCCTCGCCGATCGCATGCGCCATGTCGGCGCCATACGCGGCGAAGATGCTGGCCTCGGTGCGGGTTGGATAATATTCGGGAAGTTCGCAGATGGCTTCGAACAGCTTGGAACCCAGGCTGTCATACAGGAACTTGGGCGAGGTGCAGGCGTCGGACGCCAGCAAGCCTGCGCTGATCTCGTTCATGACTGCCTCACTGCCGTGGGCGGGCCGCTGCTGCGCGATGGTGTTGTTTGCGAGGGGCGACACAACACGGATCGCCGGGGCGCGGGACACTTGCATGGAATGCTCTGCCTTTATTCTGGGTGGTCATCCCGGGGGATGATTTTTGTTATGATAGCCGAATATCCATTTTGTAGCGTTGGATCAAAAGTTCAGTGCGACTTCTCACATAAAAAGGGCAACCACAATGAAAATCTCCCTCAAATCCTTACTCGCCGCCAGCATGATGCTGGCCGCTTCCTGGTCGCAAGCCCAATCGGCCGATCACGTGTTCCGCGTGTCCGCCATCCCGGACGAAGCGCCAACCGAGCTGCAACGCAAGTTCAAGCCGCTGGGCGAGTATCTGGAGAAGAAGATTGGCATGAAGGTCGAGTTCACGCCCGTGACCGACTACGCCGCTTCGGTTGAGGCCCTGATCAACAAGAAAGTCGACATGGTCTGGTTCGGCGGTTTCACCTTCGTGCAGGCCAATGACCGCAGCAAGGGCGCCATCACGCCGCTGGTGCAGCGCGCCGAAGATGAAAAGTTCCGCTCGGTGTTCGTCACCACCAATAAAAGCATCAACAGCCTGAACGACCTGAAAGGCAAGACCCTGAGCTTCGGTTCCGAGTCCTCGACCTCGGGCCACCTGATGCCGCGCTACTACCTGCTGCAGGCCAAGATCAATCCGGACACCGATCTGAAGCGCATCGCTTTCTCGGGCGCGCATGACGCCACCGTGGCCGCGGTTGCCGGCGGCAAGGTCGATGCCGGCGCGCTGAACATCTCGGTCTGGGAAAAACTGATCGAAGCCAAGAAGGTCGATCCAGCCGTGGTGCGCGTGTTCTACACCACGCCAGGCTACTACGATTACAACTGGTCGGTGCGCACCGACATGAACGCCGATCTGAAGAAAAAGCTGACCGACGCCTTCCTGGCGCTGGACATCAACAAGCCTGAAGACAAAGCGATCATGGACCTGCAACGCACCGTCAAGTTCATCCCGACCAAAGCCGAGAACTACAAGAACATCGAAGCCGCCGCCAAAAACGCCGGTCTGCTGAAGTAAAAAGTACCCCGCAATGCCGACTTACCAACTGCAAAACCTGACGGTGCGCCATCTGCGCGCGCCGTCGGCTCCCGCGCTGCAAACGATTAACCTGACCATCGAACAGGGCGAGCAACTGGCCCTGATCGGTCCTTCCGGCGCCGGCAAGACCACCCTGCTGGCGACGCTGTCCCTGTCCCACAAACCGGCCGAAGGCAGCTTCCACGCCTTCGGCGCCGATCCGTGGGCGCTGGGCGAGGCGGCGCGTCATCGCTTGCGCGCGCAGTTGTTCCTGGCGCCGCAAACGCCGCCGCTGCCGCCGCGCCAGCGCGTGGTGACGGCGGTGCTGGCCGCGCGCCTGCCGCAGTGGAGCGTGTGGCGCGCGCTGGTCTCGCTGTTCAAGCCCGACGACCCGCAAGCCGCGTGGCAGGCGCTGTCGCGCTTCAACCTCGGCGACAAACTGTATTCCCGCGTTGACCGCCTGTCCGGCGGCGAACGCCAGCGCTGCGGCCTGGCGCGCCTGCTGCTGTCGCCGGCCAAGGCGCTGCTGGTGGACGAGCCGCTGTCCGCGCTCGATCCCGCGCTGTCCGAACTCACACTGGCCACGCTGCGCGAAGAAGCCGCCGCACGCAACGCCACGCTGATTTGCAGCCTGCACCAGGTGGAACTGGCGCTGGCCCACTTCCCGCGCATCGTCGCGCTGCGCAACGGCCGCGTCGAATTCGACCTGCCGCGCGAGCAGGTCACGCCGCAGATGATCGCCGCGCTGTATCAGGGCGAACAGCCCGCCGTCGCCGACGACACGCCGCATGAAGACGATGCCATGGCGGTCAAGCTCGGCGTAGGCGCCTGCCTGTAATGGCCGCGCTGCTCCACGCCCGCGAGGGCTATCGCGATCCCGCGCTGCGCGGCCGCATCATCGCCTGCGTGGTCGGACTGCTGGTGCTGTGGCCCACGCTGGTGATCTCCGAATTCAAGCCATGGATACTGTTCGACGAACAAAGCCTGAGCGCCACCGGCCGCTTCCTGGCCGACTTCCTGGTGCCGGCGCATGACGCCGAATTCCTGCGGATGCTGGCGCGAGAAACCTGGAACACCATCGCCATCGCCAGCGCCGGACTGGCGCTGGCCCTGATCGGCGCGATTCCGGCCACGCTGGTCATCAACGAACAATTGTCGATTTCCGCGCTGGGCACGGGACGCATCCGCCCCATCGCCATCGCCGTGCGCCAGACCGTGCGCTGGCTGATGGTCATCCTGCGCTCGGTGCCGGAGCTGGTGTGGGCGCTGCTGTTCGTGCGCATCATCGGCCTGGGACCGACGGCCGGCGTGCTGGCCATCGCACTCACCTACTGCGGCATGCTGGCCAAGGTCTACGCCGAGATCCTCGAATCGGCCGACGCCCACGCCAGCGACACGCTGCTGGCCAACGGCGCCGGACGCCTGGGCGCGCTGCTGTACGGCGCCTTGCCGGAAGCCGCGTCGGAACTGATGTCCTACACCGTCTATCGCTGGGAGTGCGCGATACGCGGCTCGGTGGTGATGGGCTTCGTCGGCGCCGGCGGCCTGGGTCAGCGCATGGACGAATCGCTGAAGGCGCTGAACGGCGCGGAAGTCTCGTCGATGCTGCTGATATTCGTGGCGCTGGTGGCGCTGGCCGACCAGTTCTCCAAAGTGTTGCGGAGGCGCCTGGGATGAATCCGAATATGCCCAAACCGCCGCCGCGCGACTGGACCGTGCGCATCCTGATGCTGCTGGTCGTGGTGCTGGTGATCGCCAGCTTCGCCACGCTGCCGCTGAAGTGGCACGAATTCTTCACCGTGGAAGCCGTCAACAGCACCATGGAACTGCTGGCCGGCTTCACGCCGCCGGAAACATCGGGCGGCTTCCTCACCAAGACCTTCTGGGCCACGCTGGAAACGCTGGCCATGTCCGGCCTCGGCACCCTGCTGGCGGCCGTCCTCGGCCTGGCGTTTTCGCTGCCGGCGTCGGGCCGCTTTGGCGCCGTGCCGCGCGCCGCCATGCGCGCGGTGCTCAACGTGCTGCGCTCGATACCGGAACTGGTGTGGGCCTCCATCATGCTGATCGCCGCCGGCCTCGGGCCGCTGGGCGGCACGCTGGCGCTGGCCGCGCACACCGCCGGCGTGCTGGGTCGCCTGTTCGGCGACTCGCTGGAAAACGCCGCGCCGCTGCCGGAGCAAAGCCTGCGCACCAACGGCGCCGGCGCCACCAGCGCCTTCTTCTACGCCACGCTGCCGCAAACGCTGCCGCAGATGATGTCCTATACGCTGTACCGCTGGGAGAACAACATCCGCGCCGCCGCCATCCTCGGCGTGGTGGGCGCCGGCGGCCTGGGGCAGATGCTCAAGTACCACCTGTCGCTGTTCCAGATGCCACTGGCCGCCACCGTCATCCTCGCCATGCTGGTGCTGGTGGCGCTGGTCGATGGCGTCAGCTTTGCCATGCGGCGCGCACTTACAAGGTAACCATGCTCGAACTTCGCCAGCTGTCCAAGTCCTACAACGGCCGCCCGGTGCTGGCCAACCTGTCGTGGAATTTTAAGGCCGGCGAATTCGTCTCCATCATGGGCGATTCCGGCGTCGGCAAATCGACGCTGCTCAATCTGATCGCCGGCCTCGATACGCCGGACGCCAACGGCGAAGCGCCGATCGTCATCGACGGCATTGCGATGTCCGGCCTCGATGACGATGCCGCCACCCGCCTGCGGCGCGCGCGCATGGGTTTCATCTTTCAAGCCTTCCACGTGCTGCCGCACCTGACCCTGCTGCAGAACGTCGCCCTGCCGCTGCTGCTCAACGGCCTGCCCATCGCGCGCGCGGCGGAGATGCTGGACGCGGTGGGCCTGGGCGGCCGCGAGCACGATTTCCCGCACCAGATCTCCGGCGGCCAGATGCAGCGCGTGGCCATCGCCCGGGCGCTGGTGCACCGCCCGGCGCTGGTGCTGGCCGACGAGCCGACCGGCAACCTCGATCCCGATACGGCGGACGCCATCCTGACACTGTTGCAGCGCGAAATTAAAGCCACGGGCGCTTGCGCGATCATGGTGACACATTCGCAACTTGCTGCCAAAAAGACAGACAAAATCCTACTTTTATCTCAAACCGGGCTTCAAGAAACAACAATCGTCAACCCGTTTGCGCAATAACCAACATAATTTAATTGTTAAAGCCTGCACTTTTTTTTCAGCCGTAGTATTATTCAAATAACTTGCATGGTTATCAAGAATGTTGAGTCGCGTACCACATTCCGACCAGAAAGAGTGTGGGCGCTAGCCTTGCCAGGAAACGTACTTCTTTAACGTTTTGAGCAAAGGAGGAGCAAACCATGAATGTACGTCAAAAGAAGTTGGAATTGATTGAAGCCATGAATCGCGCTCGGGCGCTGGAACCTTCCAGTTTTGTCCCGAACAAGCTTCTGGATACTTTGATCGAAAAGATGAACTTGAAAAACGATGCTGAGTTGTGCAGGGTGCTGGAAGTTCAGCCTCCCATCATCAGCAAGATCCGGCACCGGAAGTTAGCGGTTGGCGCCACGATCCTGCTGCGTATGCACGAAAAATCCGATATCAGCATTCGCGAGCTGAAAGATCTGTCTACCGCGTCGATGCATTGAACATTTGTTCTTGCCATGCCTGGCGCCGGCATGCGGTAACCGGCGCCCCCAAGCGCTTTTGCGATCAGCCCAAACCCCGCTGAACGCCGCTTTACCTGATTAGCATTTCTCGTATTTCCAATTCCTCGCCTTGCCCTCTGCGATCCATTCGACTGCCTGTTCACGCCTGCGCGCGCGCGTGGTCTCGGTTTTCGCTTCGGTCAGCCATTCGGCGTAGTCGCGCTGCTTGCTGGGACTGAAGCTGTCGAAGTGCGCCCGCGCGCCCGGCACCGCGTCCAGCGCGGCCAGCAGATCGTCCGGAATTTGCAGCGCGCGCGGCGTCGCCGGCTTGGCGCGCGCCGGTGCGGACACGCCGTCGTCATTGAGCTTCATGGCCTGCTTGATGTACGAGGCCAGTATCTTTTTGGAAGGCAGGTCCTTGACCGAGGTGATGCGGCCGAAGTGGCCCATGGCCTCGCGCTTGACTTCATCGGCCATCAGCAGCTCGGCCTTCCACAGGTTGAAGGCGCAGTGCGCCTTGAAGGACGCCATGCTGCACATCATGCCCTTGTACATGAAGTGCGGGAAGCTCCACTTCATGGTCTCCTCCACTTCCGGACAGGTCTCGTGCACCACCGCGCGCAGATGTTCCAGGATGGGCTGCGCGAAGTCGGCGGACTTGGCGATGTAGGCGTCGACGCGCGGATCGGTGGTGGGCATGATGGTCTCGTCAGAAAAATTCCGGATGCTGCGCCAGCAGCGACGCCTCGAACTTGTTGACCGGATCAAAGTTCGGCAACGCCGGCGCCACGCGGCGGCCCGCGTCCCAGCTGCGCCAGGCGCGTGCGCTATCGTACTGCATCAGCAGCATATCGCCCAGATCCTTGTAGGCTCCAGCCAACACCGGATTTGCCTGCAACACCTCAACCAGCAGAGCGGCGCTTTCCTTGCCCTGCTTGCGATCAAGGCGCACGCGGTTGTTGGCCTCGAACAGCTTGAGCATATAAGCCTTGCGCGGCGCCTTGGGACGCAGCGCCGCCAGGGTTTTCACCGAGCCCTCCATTTCATTGGCCTTGGCCGGATTGATGGCGGCGAACATCAGCGCCAGGGTTGGCGACGCCGCCACCGCCTGTTTCTGCTCATCCGTCAGCGACAGCGGCGCGCCGGTGGACAGCGCGCACTCCATTTGGCCCAGCATGGTGTCAAGAATGGCCGGCTCGCTGAAATCGGTGGAGGTGTCGCATGGATGCTCGGCGCGCAGGGCCGCCAGCTGCTGCTGCGTCAGCGCGGCGATGCGGTCGAACAGGGCGTCGACGCCGCTCTTGCTGATCTCGCGCTGGTAGGACTTCAGATCGTAGGCTGGCGGCTGTGCGCTGCGCACCTGGGTCATGGTCAGATTCATATCGCGGCCGCCGCTGACGAAGAAGGTCAGATGGTCGGGAATCATGCCGCCCTTGGCCAGATTGTCCAGCACCTGCGGGTGGCCGGCTTGCGCGTAGCGCAGGAAGCGCGCGAATTGCGCGGCGTCTGTCGCCGGCACCTTGGCGCCGCTGGCACTCCACGCGGCCAGCTTGACGCCGTCGATATAGAACACGCGCTGCCCACCCTCTTCTTTTTCTTCCATCGCCTCCGGCGCGCCGCTCAGCACCGACAGCTGGTTTTCGTGGTCGGCCTTGCCCATTACCGGCGTATTGACCTTGGCCGCGTCCAGCGCGCTGCGCAACTGGTCGCGGTTGGACATTTCCACCACACGAAAGCCCACCGTGTCGAACAGCGAATATTCCACATACTGCTTGGCCGGCGTGTTGACCGCGTAACGGCGGCGCGACTGGAAGTCGTACAGCATGCGGCCCTGCTCCGTATCGATCGCCAGGTAAGTGTCCGCCAGCGTGACATCCATCTGCCGGGTGCGGTCCTGCATCGCCGAACTGACATGCAAAGTGGTGGCGGCCTGCGCCAGCGGCGAGACAGCCAGCGCCAGCAGCGCGGAAAGAATTAGACGCATGGTTTACCCATAGAGAGTGAAACAGGCATGATAAATTAAACAAGTCGAATTCTTGTAACATTTCGTTGCAGCTTACACATCCGTCACGTGGCACAAGCGGAAAAATGGCATATGCTTCAGCCTATGCATATTCCGACCATCACCAGACCGCTCGCCGTCCTGCTGCTGTTGGCAGGCTGCGCGACCACCGCCACCGCGCCGCAGGCGCCCGTCGATCCTGTGGCCCTGAGCCGCGCGCTCAACCGCGTCACCTGGGGCGTCAACGACTCCACCTACCAGCAGGCGGCCAAGGTCGGCTACAGCGCCTGGCTCGATCAGCAACTGCATCCCGGGCCGGCCGTGCTGCCGGCCGCCGTGCAGGCGCAGATCGACGCCATGACGATTTCGAAAAAGCCGCTGCCGCAGCTGGTGCAGGAACTGGAACAGCAGCGCCGCGACTACGACAAGGCCATGGTCGACGACGAGGCCAAGAAGGCCGCGCAACTGGCCTACCAGCAGGAACTGGGCCGGCTGGCCAAGGAAGCCGCCGCCCGCTCGCTGCTGCGCGACCTGTACTCGCCCAACCAGCTGCAGGAGCAGATGACGTGGTTCTGGATGAACCACTTCAACGTCCACCAGGGCAAGGCCAACCTGCGCGTGCTGGTCAGCGATTACGAGGAACAGGCGATCCGTCCGCACGCGCTGGGCAAGTTCCGCGACCTGCTGTCGGCCACGCTGCACCATCCGGCCATGATCCGCTACCTCGACAACGAACAGAACGCCGCCAACCGCATCAACGAAAACTACGCGCGCGAGATCATGGAACTGCACACGCTGGGCGTGGACGGCGGCTACAGCCAGGCCGACGTGCAGCAACTGGCGCGCATCCTCACCGGCGTGGGCGTCAACATGACCGAGAAAACGCCCGACGTGCGCCGCGACAAGCAAAGCCAGTACGTGCGCAAGGGCCTGTTCGAATTCAATCCCAACCGCCACGACTACGGCGACAAGACCTTCCTCGGCCAGACCCTCAAGGGACGCGGCCTGGCCGAAGTGGATGAAGCGCTGGACCGCTTGAGCCGCAGCCCGGCCACGGCGCGCTACGTCAGCCGCAAGCTGGCGATCTACTTCGTCGCCGACGAACCGCCGCCGCAACTGGTGGAGCGCATGGCGGCGCGCTTCCAGGCCACCAACGGCGATATCGCCGCCGTGCTGCGCGTGATGTTCGATGCGCCGGAATTCACGCAGTCGCTGGGCGCCAAGTTCAAGGACCCGGTGCACTACGTGGTGGCGGCCGTGCGCCTGACCTACGACGACAAGGTGATCCTCAACACCGGCCCGATGATGAACTGGCTGTACCGCATGGCCGAACCGCTGTACGGCCGCGTGACGCCGGACGGCTACCCGCTGACGCAATCCGGCTGGGCCAGTCCGGGCCAGATGACCACGCGCTTTGAAATCGCCAAGGCCATCGGCAGCGGCAATGCGGGCCTGTTCAAGAGCGAAGGCGCGCAGCCGCTGGAGAAACCGGCCTTCCCGCAACTGGCCAACGCGCTGTATTACAAGTCGCTGCAAAAATCGCTGGCGCCCGCCACGCAGCAGGCGCTCGAGCAAGCCGCCTCGCCGCAGGAGTGGAACACGCTCCTGCTCTCATCGCCGGAACTGATGCATCGCTAGGAGAAGCCCGATGAAACGCCGCACCCTGCTCAAAACACTGGCCGCCCTGCCGGCCGCCTCGATGGCCGGCCAGCTATGGGCCGCGCCGGCCAGCAAGACCCGCCTGCTGTTCGTCTTCATGCGCGGCGGCTACGACGCCACCAGCCTGCTGGTGCCCGTCTCCAGCCAGTACTACTACCAGGTGCGGCCGAACATCGCCATCCCCAAAACCGCCGCGCTGCCGATCAATGCCGACTGGGGCTTGCACCCGATTCTCGGCGAGACCATCTACCCGCTGTTCACCGCCGGCCAGGTGGCTTTCGTGCCGTTCGCCGGCACCGAGGACCTGTCGCGCAGCCACTTTGAAACGCAGGACAGCATCGAGCTGGGACAGGCGCTGGACCGCTCGCGCGACTACCGCTCCGGCTTCCTGAACCGCCTGGCGTCGACGCTGAACGGCGACCGCGCCAGCGCCATTTCCTTCACCGACCAGCTGCCGCTGATCATGCAGGGCGGCCTGCAGGTGCCCAACACCGCGCTGCGCAACGTCTCCAAGCCGGCGGTCGATCCGCGCCAGGCCAGGATGATCGCCGCCATGTACGACCACACCGCGCTGTCGCAGCAGGTGCGCGACGGCTTCGTGGTGCGCGAGGACGTGATGAAGGAAGTCACCGGCGAGATGGTGGCCGCCAACCGCAACGCCGTCAGCGCCAAGGGTTTCGAGCTGGAAGCGCGCCGCATCGCCAAGCTGATGAAGGACAAATACAACATCGGCTTCGTCGACATCGGCGGCTGGGACACCCACGTCGGCCAGGGCGGCGCCACCGGCTACCTGGCCAACCGGCTGGAGGAACTGGGACGCGGCCTGTCCGGCTTCGCCCAGGAGATGGGTCCGGACTGGAAGGACACGGTGGTGATCGTGGTCAGTGAATTCGGCCGCACCTTCCGCGAGAACGGCAACCGCGGCACCGACCATGGCCACGGCAGCGTGTACTGGGTGATGGGCGGCTCGGTCCAGGGCGGCAAGGTGCACGGCGAACAGGTGCGGCTGGAGCAGCCGACGCTGTTCCAGAACCGCGACTATCCGGTGCTGAACGAATACCGCGCCATGTTCGGCGGCCTGCTGTCGCGCATGTACGGCCTGAATACCGGCCAGGTGGAGAAGATCTTCGGCACGCAAGGACGCGACATCGGCCTGGTGTAAGCCTACGGGACCAGGTGCGTTTGCAGCCAGCGGGTGGCGTCATCGGCCGACAGCGGCTTCGAATAGAGGAAGCCCTGGAAGGCGGCGCAGCCGGCGTTATCCAGGAAGGCCGCCTGGTCCTGGCTCTCGACGCCTTCGGCGATGACGTTCAGGCGCAAGTCCTGCGCCAGCTGCACCACCGTGCGCACCACGGCGTTGGCGTCGGCGTTGCCCGGCACGCCATGCAGGAAACTCTTGTCCAGCTTGATGGTGGTGACGCGCAGGGTGCGCAGATAACTCAAGGAGGAATAGCCGGTGCCGAAGTCGTCCAGCGCCAGCCGGTAGCCGGCCTGGCGCAGCTGGTCGATGACATTGCTGCCGCTGCGTTCCAACTCGATCGCGTCGCGTTCGGTGATTTCGATTTCCATCATGTCCGAGGTCAGCCCGTGGTCGGCCAGCGCGGCCTGCAACTGCGCCAGGTAGCCGGGGTCTTGCAGTTCGTGCGCGCAGGAGTTGACGCAGACGCGCAAGCCAAGCAGTCCCCCATCCAGCCAGCGCCGCATCTGCGCGCATACTTCGCGCACGATCCACTTGCCCAGCTCCGCCAGCTGCCCCGTCTCGCGCGCCAGGCTGATGGTGTATTCGATCGGCTGGCGTCCCAGTTCGCCGGGCAGGCGCAGCAAGGCTTCCACCGCCACCGCGTTGCCGTCGTGGTCGACGATGGGCTGGTAGGCCAGCGAGAAATGCTTGTGCCGCATCAGCCGCTTCAACTCGGCGTGGTGGGCGTTCTTGCGGTGGGCGATCATGTCCAGCGCTTCGGTGTAGTAGTGGTAGCAGTTGCGGCCGGCGTTCTTGGCGTGGTACAGCGCCAGGTCGGCCTTGTTCAGCAGGCCGTCGGGCGAGTCGGCGTCCACCGGGCAGACGGCGATGCCGATGCTGGCGCTGATGCGGACCTCGCGCTCGCCCAGCATGAACGGCATCGTCAGCTCGGCCAGCAGCTTCTCGGCCAGCATGCCGCCGTCGGCCGGCGACGGCGCGTCCAGTTGCAGCAGCGCGAACTCGTCGCCGCCCAGGCGGGCGATGAAGTCGCTCTCGCGGCTGGCGGCGCGGATGCGCTGCGCGGTCAGCCGCAGCAGCAGGTCGCCGGCCTGGTGGCCCAGCATGTCGTTGACTTCCTTGAACTGGTCGAGGTCGATCATCAGCAACAGCAGCAGCTGGCCGGTGCGTTCGGCCAGCGACACCATCTCCGAGCGGCGCGTGTCGAAGGCGGCGCGGTTGGCCAGGCCGGTCAGCACGTCGATGGTGGCCAGGCGGCGGATCTCGTCCTGCGCCAGCTTGCGCTCGGTGATGTCGCGCAGGATTTTCAGGTAGCCGATCGACTGCCCGCCATCGTCGCGGATCGGGGTCAGCACGCCGTCCGCCCAGAACAGCGAGCTGTCCTTACGCATATGCCAGCGGTAGTCGCCGGCGCGGTCCCAGCGGTCCGCCGTCTGCATTTCCAGCAGATGCTCGGCGTCGACCTGGTCGGCGTCGGTAAACAGGCGCACCATGCTCTGGCCGATGATCTCTTCCGGCGGATAGCCGAAGATCAGCTCGGCCCCCAGGTTCCAGCTGGTGACCAGGCTGTTGGTATCAATCGTAAAGATGGCGAAATCCCGGACGTTCAGATAAATCTGCCGCAGCAGGATTTCGGGGGCTAATGCAGGGGCGATCACGGTTTTCAGTGGCAGAGTCATGGCGCGCAGTCGAAATGAATTGGACTGCGCGCGCAGCGCCAAGTTCAGTGCCGCGTCTCCTTCAGGCGCTGCTGCATGCGTTCCAGCGCGCGCATGAACAGCTCCGGCTCGTCGGCCGCGCGCGCCAGCACCAGCGCGCCCTGGATGCCGCCGACCACATCCTCGGACAGCGCCAGCGCGCTGGCGGCGTCGCGCCCGCCGCGTTCCAGGGCGGCGGCCAGCGCCTGCACCCACTCGGCAAAGTAGGCCTGCACCTTGACGGCAAAGCGGTCGCGCTCGTGGCCGAGCGCGAACACGCCCACCAGGCACACCTTGCGGCCGGACAGGAAGTAGCGGCCGACGGCGGTGAACATGCGCTCGACGCCCTGTTCGGCTTCATCGGCGCCGACTGCGCGCAGCGGCTGGAACACCTGGTCGCGGAACCAGCCATCGATTTCGCCAAGTACCGCTTCGGCCATCTCCTCCTTCCCGCCGGGGAAGAAGTTGTAGATGCTGCCCTTGCCCAGCCCGGTGCCCTCGGTAATGCGCGCCAGGCTGGCGCCCTCGAAGCCGTAGGCGCGGAACACCTCGGCCAGCAGCGGCACCACCTCGCTGCGCTCTCCCATCACTCTTGCCATGTCTGCCTTTTTAAAAACCGAAATCGCTCAGGCCCGGATGATCGGCCGGGCGCGGCGCGTTGCTATCCCAGTGGAACTTGCGGTCGGCGGCGGCGATCGGATGCTCGTTGATGCTGGCCAGGCGGCGCTGCATCAAGCCGTCTTCCGCGAATTCCCAGTTCTCGTTGCCATAGGCGCGATACCACTGGCCGGAGTCGTCATGGTATTCGTAGGCGAAGCGGACTGCAATGCGGTTGCCGTCATGCGCCCACAATTCCTTGATCAAACGGTAGTCCAGCTCGCGCGTCCATTTGCGCTTGAGCAGGCCGATGATCTCGGCGCGGCCGGTGACGAATTCGCCGCGGTTGCGCCAGAAGCAGTCTTCGGTATAGGCCAGCGCGACCTTTTCGGCATTGCGCGTGTTCCAGCCGTCTTCGGCGGCGCGGACTTTCTGGGCGGCGGTTTCCAGGGTGAACGGAGGGAGTGGCGGACGAGTCATGGTGAGCACCTTCAAGTTAAGTTGTACCAAACGGTACAATCACTTTAAACCTGCTTCGGGCAGGATGCAAGGAAAATTTTCAAGCGAAGATTTCCGCCGCCATCTGGCGCCCGCCAGCGGTGAACTGTACGGTGCCGGTGACGCCGCCCTCGTCCAGCGCCAGCGTCACCAGGCCGGCCTCCTCCAGCATGGTCAGCTGGCGGCGCAAGGCGCTCATCGGCCGCTGCGCCTGCTTGCTCAGCTTGGCGAGCGTGCACGGCTTGTCGGGCCACTCGGCATTGATGCGCCACAGCGCTTCGAGCACGCCGGCCAACA
Organism: Duganella alba; assembly: GCF_009674495.1. Taxonomy (GTDB): domain Bacteria; phylum Pseudomonadota; class Gammaproteobacteria; order Burkholderiales; family Burkholderiaceae_D; genus Rugamonas; species Rugamonas alba. Next base: position 57,534 of record NZ_WKJN01000032.1, read on the forward strand.
CTGTCATCACTTCGTCATCCATGGTGTTACGCTCTTTGGCTAAAATACAATATACTCGTATCAAATATTACCGGATTGCAACATGAACAAAAAGCCCGAAGGCCACATTGCACCGTACACCTATCCCGCCGCCGGCTGGGGTTCGTTGAAACAGGTGGCGATCAACCTGGTGCGCGAACGGGTCGCCGGCGGCAATTACAAGACCCTGCTCAAGCAGAACCAGCCGGACGGTTTCGACTGTCCCGGCTGCGCCTGGCCGGACCGCGAACACGCGTCCACCTTCGAGTTCTGCGAGAACGGCGTCAAGGCGGTGGCGGCCGAGGCCACCAGCAAGCGCGTGCGGCCGGCATTCTTCGCCGCCCACAGCGTCGCCGAACTGCTCGAGCAATCCGATTATGAACTGGAACAGCACGGCCGCCTGACCGACCCGATGCTCTACGACCCCGCCAGCGACAAGTACCAGATCATCGCATGGGACGACGCCTTCGCGCTGATGGCGCGCCACCTGAACGCCCTGCCCGATGCTAACCAGGCCACCTTCTACACCTCCGGCCGCACCGGCAACGAGGCGGCCTTCCTGTTCCAGCTGTTCGTGCGCATGTACGGCACCAACAACTTCCCGGACTGCTCCAACATGTGCCACGAGCCGACCAGCCGGGGCCTGCCGGGCACCGTCGGCATCGGCAAGGGCACGGTCACGCTGGAGGATTTCGAGCATGCCGACACATTGCTGATCTTCGGCCAGAACCCGGCCACCAACCACCCGCGCATGATGAACGAACTGCGCGACTGCGCGCGGCGCGGCGCCACCATCGTCTCCATCAATCCGCTGCGCGAACGCGGGCTGGAACGTTTTACCAGTCCGGCGCACCCGCTGGAGATGCTGACCGGATCGACCACCACCATCAGCACCATGTTCGTGCAGCCCAAGCTGTCCGGCGACTTCGCGCTGATCAAGGCCGTCGCCAAGCGGCTGGTGGAGCGCGACGATGAAGCGCTGGCCACCGGCGCGCCGGGTGTGCTGGACCGCGAATTCATCGCCCGCCACACCACCGGCTTCGAAGCCTTCGAGCAGGATCTGCGCGCCGAAAGTTGGGAGCTGCTGCTGGCCGAATCGGGCGTGCCGCGCATCCAGATCGACCAGCTGACCGGCATCTACATCCGCGGCAAGAACGTCATCAGCACCTGGGGCATGGGCCTGACGCAGCACAAGAACGCGCTCAAGACCATCCAGATGCTGTCCAACCTGATGATGATGCGCGGGCAGATCGGCCGCCTCGGCGCCGGCCTGTGCCCGGTGCGCGGCCACTCCAACGTGCAGGGCGACCGCACCATGGGCATCGAGGAAAAGCCGGCCAAGGCCTTCCTCGACCGCCTGCGGAAGGTGTTCAACTTCGAGCCGCCGCGCGAACACGGCCTCGATACCGTCGACAGCATCCAGGCCATGCTGGACGGCCGCGTCAAGGTCTTCTTCGGCATGGGTGGGAATTTTGCCATGGCCACGCCGGACACGCCCCTCACCTTCGAGGCGTTGCGCCAGTGCGAGTTGACGGTGCACGTGGCCACCAAGCTGAATCGCAGCCATCTGGTGACGGGCAAGCAGGCGCTGATCCTGCCGACGCTGGGCCGCACCGAAATCGATTTGCAGAACGGCGTGGCGCAGGGCGTGACGGTGGAGGATTCGATGAGCATGGTGCACATCTCCTACGGCATCAACAAGCCGGCCTCGGACAACCTGCTGTCGGAAACCGCGATCGTCGCGCGGCTGGCGCACGCCACGCTGGGCAGCGGCAAGGTCGACTGGCTCGGCCTCGGCGCCGACTACGCCGCCATCCGCGAGCTGATAGAACAAGTGTTCGACGACTTCCACGACTTCAACGCGCGCGTGGCGCACCACGGCGGCTTCCATTTGCGCGTGGCCTCGCGCGAGCGCGAATGGCGCACGGCTAGCGGCCGCGCGCAGTTCGTGCCGCATGCGGTCGATACCGACACGCCGATCCACCGCGCCCGCGCCAGGCACGGCGAACGCCTGATGGTGCTGATGACGGCGCGCTCGCACGATCAGTACAACACCACCATCTATGGCCTGGACGACCGCTATCGCGGCGTGTTCGGCCTGCGCCGCGTGGTCTTCATCAACAAGGACGACCTGGCGCTGCTGGGTTTCAGAAATGGCGAGCATGTGGACCTGGTCAGCGTGTGGGACGACGACGTCACGCGCCGCGCCGAGCGCTTCCTGCTGGTGGAATACGACATCCCGCGCGGCTGCCTGGGCGCCTACTTCCCCGAGACCAACGGCCTGGTGCCGCTGCACAGCACCGCCGACGGCGCCGGCACGCCGACCTCCAAGTCGATTCCGGTACTGCTGGAGCGGTCATGAGCGATCTGGAAATCGGCCTTCACGCCAGCATTGTCGATTCATCGACGATCGCATTATCGCAAGCGCTGCGCGCGCCGTTTGGTGCGCTTGAAGGCCGGCTCAAAGGCGAATATGGCGGCGATATGGAACACCTGTGGATCAGCATTGACCTGGTGGAGTGCACTGCCAAGGCGGACGGCACGCCGCGCCATCCCTTCCGTTTTCAGAAACGGGTATCGGGCCGCTCACGTTTCGGCCTGCCGGCCATTCCGGACAGATTCAACGTCGGCAATTTCAGCGTGCGGCCGGACTTCGCGCTGCTGGCCACGATGAGCGAGGACCAGGCGATTCCCTACGTCCTGGGACTGATTTATGAAGGAACCAGCGTACTGCTCGCCAAACAGAAAAAACTCGGCGGCTTCGACGCGCAGCTGTTCAGAGCAAGGTTTCATGCCGAATGCGCCAGCGTTGGCTATCCGCTGGATGCATGACACCCCAAAGTCAAAAGCGGGTTCAGGGTCTGTTTTTCTGCTGACGTCGCGGGAATCGCAAAACCCGCACTGCGGCGAACAGGGGTCTGACCCCGCATGGGGTCAGACCCCAACTTTTGGGGTGGCGGCATCGCTCAATCCCCAAGTGGAAATTCGTGATGATTGATAGACGGGCAAGATGTTATTCTGAATAATAGACTGAATAATATCGAGGATTTCCATGCACAAAGTTGTCGCCGCACTGCTGCTGCTTTCCACCATGACCACGCCCACCTGGGCTGCTTCTAAAAAGATCGCTGCCTGCACCGGCCCCGACGATCGGTCCGCCTGTCTGATCGAAGGTGAAGCGCCCGACCGCTCGCAATTGCCGGCGGCGGGGCCGGCAGCGTGGATCAGCGGCGACCGGCTGGTCATTTCCTGGGTGGGCGAAGCCGATGAAGTTCACATGGCCGGCAATATGCAGTTGGCCGAGTCGATGCCGCGCGTGGCGCCGGGCCTGTTTCAGTACATGGTCCGCTATCCCAAGGCGCAGCAGGCGCGGGTTCAACTGCGCTTCGTGGTCGAGAAGAATGGCGACAGCGAGATGACGCCCAAGATGACCGAACTGGTTGGACCGGAGGCGTTTGCGATCCTGAGCAATGGCGATATCAAGGAAGAGACCATGGTCTTCAGCCCGCAACAGCCGGAAGTGCATGTCTGGCTGCCACCCGGCTATCGGCCCGGGACGCGCCTGCCCATTCTGTACCTGGCGGACGGCGGCTGGACCAGCCCTGGCGCCTGGCTGACGGAGCCGATCCGCCGTGGCGAGATCCCGCCGCTGATCGTGGTGGGCATCGAGTATGGCCCTAAAGGGCAGATGACTTCCGATCTGCGGATGGTGACCTATCTGGGCGATACGGAAGTGAAGGGCCAGTTGGAGCCGGAGTTCGTGGCGCATGAGCGCTTCCTGCTCGACACGGTGATTCCGGCCATCGAGGCCAAATATGGCGCACCGCCCGAGCGGCGGCTGCGCGCGGTGGGTGGGGCGTCGAATGGCGGCGTGTGGGCGGCATCGATGGCCTTGCGCAATCCTGGCGTATTCGGCACGGCCTTTGTCATGTCGCCGGGCGTGCCGCCGGCCCAGCACGGCGCGGCGCGGCCGTTGTCGCGGTTTTACGTGTCGGCCGGCGATCTGGAACCGTCGTTCCGCCGGAACGCGCGCTGCGTGGCGCAGGACATCGTCCAGCGCGGCGGCGTCGCCACCTTCGCCACTTACCCTTCCGGCCACGACTACTGGATGTGGGGCCGCATCCTGCTGGACAACACGCGCGACTGGCTGAACCCACATCCCGCCGCGCTGCCCGCACGCCAGATCGATTCCTCGTCGACATGTGCACCTACAACCTGATTTTTGCCAAACTGGGGCCGGCCTCGCAGATGACGCCAATACGCTATGTTCCACCGCCCGGCCTTGCCGCCGATTTCCGTGCTGCCGGAGCGTTGGTGACCACACCCCAAAGTCAAAAGCGGGTTCAGGGTCTGTTTTTCTGCTGACGTCGCGGGAATCGCAAAACCCGCACTGCGGCGAACAGGGGTCTGACCCCGCATGGGGTCAGACCCCAACTTTTGGGGTGGCGGCATCGCTCAATCCCCAAGTGGAAATTCGTGATGATTGATAGACGGGCAAGATGTTATTCTGAATACTAGACTGAATAACATCGAGGATTTCCATGCAAAAAGTTGTCGCCGCACTGCTGCTGCTTTCCACCATGACCACGCCCACCTGGGCTGCTTCTAAAAAGATCGCTGCCTGCACCGGGCTCGAAGATCGGTCCGCCTGCTTGATCGAAGGTGAAGCGTCCGACCGTTCGCAGCTGCCGGCGGCAGGGCCGGCGGCACGGATCAGCGGCGACCGGATGGTCATTTCCTGGGTGGGCGAAGCCGACGAAGTCTGGATCAGCGACAATACTATCTCAGTAATACGAAAGTGAAAGACCAGCTGACACCGGAGTTCGTGGCGCATGAACGCTTCCTGCTCGACACGGTGATCCCGGCCATCGAGGCCAAATATGGCGCGCCGCCCGAGCGGCGGCTGCGCGCGGTGGGGGGGGGCGTCGAATGGCGGCGTGTGGGCGGCGTCGATGGCCTTGCGCAATCCCGGCATGTTCGGCACGGCCTTTGTCATGTCGCCGGGCGTGCCGCCGGCCCAGCACGGCGCGGCGCGGCCGCTGTCGCGGTTTTACGTGTCGGCCGGCGATCTGGAACCGTCGTTCCGCGACAACGCGCGTCGCGTGGCGGAGGACATCGTCCAGCGCGGCGGCGTCGCCACCTTCGCAGCCTACCCTTCCGGCCATGACTACTGGATGTGGGGCCGCATCATGCTGGATAATACGCGCGACTGGCTGAACCCGTAGCCGGCGATTTTTAACTGCACGACAGGAGAGGTCCGATGCTTGATATCGAGGCGGAAAAGAGGAAAGCGGTTCAACTGGAATATCCCGAGCTCTTCGATGCGCTCTCATCCCTGCTGTTCAAGACTGACCCGATGAGCATCAATTTTGAAACGAACACGGATGAGTACGAACCAGAGGTCGGGACCATCATTCCCCGACTAAAGCTTGCCCAATCTGAAACCGATGTGCAGCAGATAGTTCACGAAGAGTTTTGCCGATGGTTCACCAGCCAAGCCGCCGGATCGACAGAAAAATACCGCGGCATCGCTGCTCAAATTTGGGCGGAATGGCGGCGATGCCAGTCAAACACCTTAATCATCGAAACGCCGGCTGATTAGGGCCGCCACAAACCGGAAATCGCCGCCGGCAGAACCGCGGCGCTAAAAATCTCAGGTGTACTCGACGCAGCTGTCGTGGCGGCAGAAGCTGACCAGCTTGATGCCGGCTTCGGCGGCGATGTCGATCGCCAGCGTGCTGGGAGCGGAGATGGTGGCCAGCATCGGGATGTTCAGGCGCGCCGCCTTGCGCACCAGTTCATAACTGGCACGGCTGGACATGAAGACGAAGCCGAGCCGCATGTCCACGCCGTCCAGCGCCAGATGGCCGATCAGCTTATCCAGCGCGTTGTGGCGGCCCACGTCTTCGCACACGCGCAGCACGTTGCCCTGCGCGTCGCACCACGCCGCCGCGTGCACGCCGCCGGTGGCGCGCATCAGCGCCTGGTGCTCGCCCAGCTGCGCCGCCACGTTGGCGATCGCCGCTTGCAGCGCGCCCTCGGCATGCAGCGGCGCGGCGTCGATGCGCTCCGGCTGCAAATCCAGCAGTTCCAGGCTTTCGATGCCGCATACGCCGCAGCCGCTGCGGCCCGCCATCGAGCGGCGCTGCTGCTTGAGCTGGACGAATTCCTGGCTGGCGATGGTGATGTCGATTTCGAAGCTGCGCGCATGCTCGCGCACTTCAATGTCAAAAATATCAGAGCCCTGGGCAACCAGGCCTTCGGTCAGGGCAAAGCCCATGGCGAACGGCTGGAGATCCCGCGGGGTGACCATCATGACGGCATGCGAGATGCCATTGAATACCAGCGCCACCGGCACTTCCTCGATAACGCGGTCGCTGGTGCGCGTGTCGCTCGCGCCCTTGTGGCGCGTGACGGGACGCTCCTGATAACCCGTTTTGTCCGACTCCAGATCCAACTTCATGACTGCCCCGCGAAATAAGCACAACGGCTTATTTTACACGGGGCTGCACAGGCGCGTCAGGCGGCCAGCTGTTCGCCGTTGACGCCGTAGTGGCGGGCGTAGCGCGAGTCCAGGTTCGCCAGCGGCATCAGCAGGAACAGGTCGGCGCTTTCGAAATCAGGATCCCAGGCCGGTTCGCCGCAGATCCAGGCGCCCGAGCGCATATAGCCTTTCAGCAGCGCCGGCACTTGCGGCTTTTGCGCCGCTTCCAGCTTGGAGAACGGGAACGGCAGGTGCGGCGTGACGCGGTATTCGACCGGGGCGATGTGCTTGGCCGCCAGTTGCTGGTAGACGGCGACGGCGTTGTGGCCGCCATCGGCCAGCGAGATGCTGGCGCAGCCGACCAGGAATTCGGCGTTCTCGCGGCGCATGTATTCGGCCAGACCGGACCACAGCAGCATGATGACGCTGCCGCCACGATAATCAGGATGGATGCAGGCACGGCCCGCTTCGACCACACGGCCGCGGATGTTGTTCAGGCGGCCCAGATCGAACTCGCCTTCGGAGTACAGGCGGCCCAGTTTGCGGGCGCGCGAGGCGCTCAGCAGGCGGTAGGTGCCGACCACCATCAGGCTGTCGGCATCGCGCACGATCAGGTGATCGCAGTGTTCGTCGAATTCGTCGCTATCCAGGCCGTCGGCGCTTTGCAGGGCGCTCAGGCCCATGCTTTCAATGAACACCTTGTAGCGCAGGCGCTGGACTTCACGCAGTTCTTCCGGCGTGCTTGCCATACTGAGTACCAGCTTGCCGGACGTTGCTCGGACATCCGCTTGTATGATCGAGGTTTGCATGCTTCATCCCTTTTGTGTGGAAGACGAAGCAAGCGTAACGATCGAATACTTCAGGAAAATGACAAGGAAATGTCATTTTCGTGACGTGTTGTTTTTTAATCAGGCCTTCTTCGGACGGCCGGTTTTCAGCTGCGGCAGGCCGGCCAGCACGTTTTTCAGCGTCGCCAGATCGATCTGCGAGATCAGCGCCACGCCAATGCGCAGCAGTTCGCTTTTCTTCACTTCGAAACCGGCTTTCAGGGCGGCTTTCTTCACCTGGCCCAGCACCGCGTATTCGGCTTCCGGCATGGTGAAGCTGTCGCGCACCAGCTTTTCCTTGTGGGCTTTGACCTTGGCTTCCGGCGCGGCGACCGGCTTGGCGGCCTTTGGCGCGGCTGCCTTCGGTGCCGCCTTCGGTGCTGCCTTTGGAGCGGCTTTCGGTACGGCTGCTTTCGGCGCGGCTTTCGGCGCCGCCTTCGGTGCGGCCGCCTTTGGCGCTACAGCCTTGGCAGGTGCGGCGGCTTTCGCTGGCGCCGGCTTGGCGACGGCTTTGCGCGCGACCGGTTTGACTGCCGGCTTGACGGCGGCTTTCGGTGCTGGTTTTGCTACGGCCGGTTTGGCGGCAGCGGTTTTGGTGACGGTGGTTTTGGTGGCAGGTTTGGTCGCCATATTCACTCCAGGTTATTCAACAATATAAACAGTATATATCATTTCAGATGCGCCGCCACACGCGCGAATAGCAAATCGGGATTCACTGGCTTGCGCAGGAAGTCTACAGCACCGGCGCTGCGGCCGATCGCTTCGTCTTCCTGCAGGCTTTTCGCGGTGAGGAACAATACTGGAATTGATGCACTCGCGGCGTCGGCCTTGAGCCGCTTGCATGTTTCAATCCCGTCCATGTCGGGCATCATGATGTCCAGCAGGATCAGGTCCACCCTGGAGGAAGCCACGATCTGCAAGGCCGTCGCCCCGCTGGTGGCGACCTTGGTGTTGTACTTGTCCTTCAGCAGATTGGACAACAAGGTGATGTTGTCCGGCGTGTCGTCGACAATCAGCACCGTCGCTCGATGAATCGAATTCATACTCCCTCCAGATTTCCGATGGCGTCCGCCAGCAGCTTGCCGGCGGCCTCGAATTCATATTGCTCCATGTGGTGATCCAGCCGCGCCATGAGCTGCGGCGACAATAATGTGGCCAAAGACCCACGCGCACGCTCGAAATAGTCGGTGCTCTCGCCGCTGAAGTCCGCCACCAGCGCCGCCAGCTCGGTCAAGGCCTTGCGCGCGTCGGCCGCGCCTTGCACGCTGTCCGGCAGCGGCGCCACCGGCGGAATCACCTTCATCGACATGCCCAGCCAGCGTGACAGGGCGCTGTACAGGCGCTGCGGATCGATCGGCTTGGTGATGTAGTCCTGCATGCCCTCTTCCAGGCAGCGCGCCTGCACGCCGGCCACCGCGTGCGAGGTGACGGCGATGATGGGCAGCTCGTTGAAGCGCGCGTCGGCGCGCAGCAGGCGCGTGGCTTCGTGGCCGTCCATCAGCGGCATGCCGAGGTCCATCAGCACCAGGTCGTAGGCGCGCGGGCCGGCCTCCATCAGCCGGTCGACCGCCTCGCGGCCGTCGGCCGCCACCTCCACGTCCAGTCCTTGCAGTTCCAGCAGCGCGCGCGTCACCTCCTGGTTGTCGGCGCTGTCCTCGGCCAGCAGCACGCGCGCCGTGCGGCGCGACGCGCTGTCCGGCGCGGCGTCGCCGGACGGCCCCTGGTGCACGGCCGACTGCACCGACAGCGCCGCCGCGTCGGACAGCGCCAGCGCCAGCTCGAAATGGAACGACGAGCCGTGATCGACCTCGCTCTGCACGTCGATGTTCCCGCCCATCAGCCGCACCAGCTGCTGCGAAATCGACAGCCCCAGGCCGGTGCCGCCGTACTGCCGCGTGGTCGAGCCATTGGCCTGGCTGAAGGCGCGGAACAGCCGCGATTTCTGCTGCGGCGTCATGCCGATGCCGGTGTCGCGCACGGTGAAGCGCAGCAGCACCTTGCCGTCGGCGGCCGTGCCTTGCAGCTCGCAGCGCAGTTCCAGGCTGCCTTCCAGCGTGAACTTGACGGCGTTGTTGACCAGGTTGATCAGCACCTGGCCCAGGCGCAGCGGGTCGCCCACCACGTAGCGCGGCACGCCCGGCCCCACTTCCACCACGTAGTTGAGCTGCTTGTCGGCGGCGCGCTGCGCCGTCACGCTGCTGACGTTGGCCAGCACGTCCTCCAGCGCGAACGGGATCGCCTCCACCTCCAGCCGCCCGGCCTCGATCTTGGAAAAGTCCAGGATGTCGTTGATGATGCCCAGCAGCGTCAGCGCCGCGCGGTGGATCTTGCTGATGTAGTCGTGCTGCTTGGGCGTCAGCTCGGTGCGCAGCGCCAGGTAGGCCATGCCGATGACGGCGCTCATCGGCGTGCGGATCTCGTGGCTCATATTGGCCAGGAACTCGGACTTGGCGATGTTGGCCGCTTCGGCCATCACATTGGCCGTCACCAGTTTTTGCTCGCGCTCGCGCCGTTCGCTGATGTCGCGGATGAAAGCGCAGAATTCGTAGCTGTTGCGCTCCTCGGTCCTGACCTGGGTGATCGCCAGCTCGATCGGGAATTCCTCGCCGTTGCGGCGCAGCGCGTAGACTTCGATGCGGGTATCGAGCACGCCGCTGCTGACGCCCGTCAGGTAGCGCTGCATGCCGCGCTTGTGCTCATAGCGGAAGCGCGGCGGGATGATGGTCTTGTCCAGTTCCAGGCCCACCGCCTCCTCGCCCTTCCAGCCGAAGATCACCTCGGCCTGGCGGTTCCAGCCGACGATGCGGCCGTCCAGGTCCATGCGCACCACCGCGTCGAGCGCCGTGTCGACGATGGTTTGCAGCTTGGCCTGGCTGTCGCGCGCCTGCTGGATGCTGCGCGTCAGTTCCGCCGTGCGGTCGGCGATGCGCTGTTCCAGCTGGCCGTTCAGGTCGCGCAACTCGCGTTCGGCGTCGCGCAGCCGAGTCAGCGTGTCGCGGAAGCGCAGCACGGCGTCGGACAGCCGCCCCACCTGGTCTTCGCGGCCGATGCCGGACAGCTTTATGTCGGTCTCGCCGCGCGTCAGCTTTTCCAGGCCGGTCCTGATGTCGGCGAACGGCCGCGCCGCGCGCCGGCCCACCACGAAGATGGAGAACACGATGCCCAGCGCCAGCAGCAGGTTGGCGGCCACGGTGTTGACGATCTGCCGGTTCAGGTCGGTGTCCATCTGCTGGCGCGAATACGCCAGGTCGATGGCGCCGACCGGGTAGCTGCGGCGGGCGTCGCTGAAGGCGATCTCGCGCCGCACGCGGATCGACGCCACCGGTTCCTTCATCGGCGACACGTAGCTGGCCAGTTCGGCGCCGCTCGGGCCCAGCACGCGCAGCACCAGCACTTCCGGCGTGGCGCCCGAGGCGTCGACCACGCTGTTGACGGCGGCGCTGTTGATGTCGAACAGCGGCCGCGCCAGCGCCTGCGACAGCACCGCCGCCAGCCGTTCGGCGCGTTCGTGCAGGTTCTGTTCGGCCTCGCTGCGCAGGGCCTGCATCACATAGGTGGTGTAGATGGCGGTGGAAATGGCCACCGCAAGGAAGATGCCGAAGCCGAGGCGCAGCAGGATGTTGCGGCGCCAGGCCAGCCGCAGTTGGGTCAGCGGTCCGCCGCCGTCGCTTAGCACGTGGTCAATGATGGACTCCTTGCGCCTCCGCCAGCTTGCGGTAGGCCGGGCTGTTGCGGGCCTGTTCCACCTCGCTCCAGATGCGCGCCGCCAGCTGCGGCTTCGACGCCACCAGCGCGTGCGACAGGATCAGGAAATACGGTTTCTCGATGATGGGAATCGGCAGCTGCTCCAGTTGCGCGCCGAGCGGACCGCGCATCAGGCCGGCGGCGTCGCTGCCGCCCAGCGCCGCGGCGGCCAGCCGGCCGGCGATCAGCTTGCGCGCCAGTTCGTCGGCGCGCTGGCTGCCCTCGTCCACTTCCAGGTTCTGCGCGCGCAGCACGTCGCCCACCGAGTAGCCCAGCTGGAAGCCGATGGCGCCGTCCAGGTGGCTGAACTGCTTGCCGTCCCACGCCACCTGGCTGCCCTTGCGACGCAACACCACGTAGGTGTCGGTGTGCATGCGCTTGGTGGCGTCGACCTCCTGGCCGCCGGGATATTCGCCCAGCTCGCGCCGGTCGGCCTTGTAGCTGACCGCGAAGGCGCCGTCGACCGCGTTGGCCTTCAGCTGCGCCAGGCAGCGCTTCCACGGGATGCTCTGGAAATCGAACTGGATGTCGAGCCGCTGCTCGACCATCTTGAGCAGCGCGAAATTCAGGCCGCCACCCTTTTCGGTGCGCCACGGCTTGACGTCCTGCGCCTCGTAGCACAGGGTGACGGTATCCCGGGCCGCAGCCGCCACCGGCGACAGGACTAGCAACATGCAAGCGCAATAGCGAGTAATCCTGTCGTGCATGGCGTCTCCTGTTTAGCCGCTGGTCCGGATCAGGAAGTCTACACCCACTTCATCCCATTGCTCCTGTTCCTTCTCCAGCCAATAGGACAGCGTGGGATGCTGGGCCACCCAGTCGCGCTGGATTTCCAGCTCGATGCGGCTCTTGAAGCGCAGCTTGATCTGGGTGAAGTCAAGGTCGATACGCGAGTGCATGAACAGCACCGCCAGCCGGAACGCCACGATGGCCTTGGCGAAATCCGTTTCGGCCAGCACCTCGGCCACCTTGCGCAGGTTGCCCTTGTGGGCCACGATCATGCCGCTCATGGTGCGCTGCTCGCGCGCGGTAAAGCCGGGCAAATCGGCGTTTTCGATGATGTAGGCGGCGTGCTTGTGGTAGCCGGTGTGCGACACCACCATGCCCATTTCGTGCAGCAGCGCGCTCCAGTACAACAGGCGGTTGTACTGGTCGCCGGCCGGCTTGGTCTGGGCGTACAGCGCCATGGCATCGACCGCGACGCGGTTGGCGCGCCGTTCATCGACGTGGAAGCGCTGCACGCAGGCCTGCACCGACTGTTCGCGGCGATCGCGCTTGGTCGAACGCAGGTGCAGGTCCCACATCACGCCCATGCGCAGGCCGGCCTCGATCGGCACCACCACCGGGATGTCCAGTTCGCGCACCAGGCCGATCAGGATGGCCAGGCCGCCGATGATGGTCGAGGCGCGGTCGGCCTTCAGGCCCGGCATGTCGATCTTGCTGACATGGCCGCATTCGATGAAGCGCTGCTTGAGCGCCTCCAGCGACTGGGCGTTGACCTCGCGTCCCAGGCCGTTCTTGAGGATGATGTCGGCGATGGTGCGCGCGGTGCCGGAGGAGCCGTAGCACTGCTTCCAGAATTGCGGGTGGTACGGCGGTGCGGCGTCCTCGAAGTGGCTGCGCGCCGACAAAATGGCCGCTTCGAACGACGGGCCGTCGACCCGGCCGCCGATGAAGAACGACAGGCTTTGCTTGACGGTGCCGACGCTGAACGATTCGACCTTCTCGATTTCCGGCCCGCGCCCGAGTATCAGTTCGGTGGAGCCGCCGCCGATGTCGATCACCAGCCGCCGTTCGCCGGGCAGCGCCACGGCGTGCGCCACGCCCATGTAGATCAGCCGCCCTTCTTCCTCGCCGGAGATGATCTCGATCGGGTAGCCGATCGCCAGTTCGGCCGCCGGCAGGAAGGCGGCGGCATTGCGCGCCACGCGCATGGCGGAGGTGGCGACCACCCGCACCGCATCGAGCTTGTAGGCCGCCAGCACGGTGCGGAAGTTCTTCAGGCAGTTGAGGGCCGCCTGCATGGCGGCCGGCGTCAGGTTGCCGTCCTTGTCCAGCCCTGCGGCCAGGCGGATCGGCTCACGCACGCTTTTCAGTACGCGGATGACTTCCCCATCGTGCTTGCCGATGTGGAGGCGAAAACTATTGGAACCCAGGTCGACGGCTGCGTACATATATTTGGAATCTGTCTAAACGATTTACACTATTATAAGCACGATAGGCTTAGTTTGTTACAACCGTATGACTTCAGCTTCCGCGACGCGATTGCGGCCGGCCTGTTTGGCCGCCTGCAGCGCCTCGTCGGCGCGCTTGAACAGGCTGACGGTGCTGTCTTCGGCGCGGATGGTGGTCACGCCCAGGCTGGCCGTCATGTTGATGATGGCCTTTTCCGCCTTGACCGGCAGCGCGGCGACGGCGTGGCGGATGCGCTCGGCCACCATGCTGGCGTCCTCCAGCGAGGTGCGCGGCAGCAGGATGGCGAATTCGGCGCCGCCCAGGCGGCCCATCTGGTCGGAGTCGCGCAGCTGCTTCTTGCAGACGTCGACCATGGCTTTGAGCACCACGTCGCCGGCCGTGTGGCCGTAGCTGTCGTTGACGCGCTTGAACTGGTCCAGGTTGAGGATGATCAGCGCGGTCGGCATGCCGGGACGGCGCGCCAGCGCGATCCACGGCGTCAGCGCGGTGTAGAAGCCGCGCCGGTTCGGCACGTCGGTCAGGGCGTCCACCACTTCCAGCCGCGCCAGCTCGCCCTGCTCCTGCTCGCGCGCCAGCAGCAAATAGCCGAAGGCGTTGCCGAGCATCATGAGATACAGGGCGCCGAGGCCAACCGCCTGCACCGCGACCGGATTGAGCCAGCGGCCGCCGTCCGGCGCCAGCGACAGCACGCCGCGCGCCAGCACCGCCGCCGTCAGCGCCAGCATCAGCAGCACCAGGTAGCGGCGCAGCAGGCTGCCGCCGCGCCAGCCGCGTCCCAGCGCG
>NZ_WKJN01000033.1 GCF_009674495.1 Duganella alba
TGGGGCTGACCGGCTGGCGCATGCGGGTGGCGCCGCGGGCCGAGCGTTGGGCCGGGCCGCTGGCCGGCGCCGCCACCGGCGTCATGGCCGGCGTGACCGGCGTGTTCGTGATGCCGGTCGCTCCCTATCTGCAAGCGCTGAACCTGGACAAGGACGATCTGATACAGGCGCTGGGCATGGCTTTCACCGTCTCCACGCTGGCGCTGGCCGTGATGCTGACGGTGCGCGGCGAGTGGCACGCGGCGGCCGCCGGTGGCTCGCTGCTGGCGCTGATCCCGGCCATGGCCGGCATGCAGCTTGGCCAGTGGCTGCGCGGCCGCATGCAGCCGGCGCTGTTCCGCCGCTGCTTCTTCATCGCTTTGCTGGCGCTGGGCGCGCACCAGTTGATACGGCTCTAGAAATTGACTTTGCCGCGCATCTGTTTGCGCTCGCCGTCCTTGGCCTTGCCTTCGAGGCGGCGGCGTTGCGAGCCGAGCGTGGGCTTGGTGGCGCGGCGCACGGCGGGCAGCACGGCGATGCTGTCGACCATCTCCTGCAAGCGGCGCAGCGCGTCCTGCTTGTTGGCGCCCAGGCTGCGCGACTGCTGCGCCTTCATCACCACCACGCCTTCGCGCGTGATGCGGCTGTCGCGCAGGGCCAGCAGGCGTTCCTTGATGTGGGCGGGCAGCGACGAGGCGGCGACGTCGAAGCGCACGTGCACGGCGTTCGAGACCTTGTTCACGTTCTGGCCGCCCGGCCCCTGGGCGCGGATGGCGGTGAATTCCACTTCGTCGGGATTGATGATGTTCATGCTTCGATTGTAGCAAACACGCCCGCGCACCGGTCAAGGTTGATGCCCGTCAACGCCCGCCGCGGCGCGCGCGGTTAGGATGGCACTTGCTGTTCTCCGAACGAAAGGATCATCATGTCTTCCTCGACAACGCAGGCCAGCGCCGGTACGGCGCAGCAGTATCTGGTATTCCGGCTCGGCGGACTCGATTACGCGCTGGATTTCAACAAGGTGCAGGAGCTGCGGCCGTTGCAGGCGCTGGAGCGCTTTTCGTCGGACGATGGGGAGATCATCAGCGGCGTGGTGGTGTCGCGCGGCGTGATCATGCCGATCGTCGACATGCGCATCGCCTTCGGTCCGCGCCCGCCGCAGCACGACCCGCTGACGGATGTGATCATCCTCAAGTTGTCGAGCTGCGTGATGGGGATGGTGGTCGATGGCGTGACCGACATCGTGCCGCTGAAGCTGGAGCAGATCGAGCCGATCGCCGGCGCGGCGGCGGTGGATTACCTGATCGGCATCAGCGAGGTGGACGGGCGCCGCCTGATCGTGGTGGACATCGACAAGCTGATGTCCATCCGCAAAGTGCAGTTCGGCGCCCGCCAGGCGGCGTAGGCCGCCGCTGGTTCAGCCCAGCGCTTCCATCTGCTCCTGCAGTTCCAGCCACTGCGCTTCCAGCTCGCCCAGGTCCTTGGTGAAGAACGACTGGTCGGCCAGCGCCTGTTTCAGCTTGGCCTTGTTGGCGGCTTCGTAGATCGATTCCTCGCCCAGCTTGGCGTCAATCTCGGCCTTCTGCGCGCTGCGCTTGGCGATCTGCTCGTCCAGGCGCTTGATCTTCTGTTCCAGCGGCTTGCGCAGCGCGGACAGGCGCTGGCGCTCTTCGGCCTCCTTGCGCTTCTGTTCCTTGCTGTTGGCGGCCACCGCGGCCGGATCGGCCTTGGCCGGCGCCACCGGCGACTGCACCGGGAAGTCGGTCTTGTTGTCCTTGCCGGCCGCCGGCAGCACGTCGGTGCCTTTGCCCAGCTTGGTCTGGAACAGCCAGTCCTTGTAGTCATCCAGGTCGCCGTCGAACGGTTGCAGCTTGCCGTCGGCGACGATGATGAACTGGTCGGTGGTGGCGCGCAGCAGGTGGCGATCGTGGGACACCACCACCAGCGTGCCTTCGAACTGCGCCAGCGCCTCGGTCAGCGCCTCGCGCGTTTCCAGGTCCAGGTGATTGGTCGGTTCATCGAGCAGCAGCAGGTTGGGGCGCTGCCAGACGATCAGCGCCAGGGCCAGGCGCGCCTTTTCGCCGCCGGAGAACGGCGCGATCGAGCTGGTGACCATGGTGCCGGGGAAGTTGAAGCCACCCAGGAAGTTGCGCAGTTCCTGCTCGCGCGTGGTCGGCGCGATCTTCGCCAGGTGCCACAGCGGCGATTCGTCGTGGCGCAGCATCTCCACCTGGTGCTGGGCGAAGTAGCCGATGTTCAGGCCCTTGCCGGTGGTCGATTCGCCGGTCAGCGGCGCGATCTCGCCGGCGATGGTCTTGATCAGCGTCGATTTGCCGGCGCCGTTCACGCCCAGCAGGCCGATACGCTGACCGATCTGCAGCGAGAAGTTGATGTTGTTGACGATGGTCTTGTGGGTGATGTCGCCGGTCTTCTCGTCTTCGATCTTGTAGCCGGCGTCGACGTCTTCCATCACCAGCAGCGGATTGGGCGCGTTCAGCGGCTCGCGGAATTCGAACGAGAATTCGGCGGCGGCGCGCAGCGGCGCCAGTTCTTCCATCTTGGCCAGCGCCTTCATGCGGCTCTGCGCCTGGCGCGCCTTGGAGGCCTGCGCCTTGAAGCGGTTGACGAACGATTCCAGGTGGGCGCGCTTGCGCTGCTGCTTTTCCAGCGCGCCGGCGGCCAGGATCATCTGCGCCGCGCGCTGACGTTCGAAAGCCGAGTAGTTGCCCGAGTAGCGTTTCAGCTTGCGCTCGTCGATGTGGACGACGACGTTGACGATTTCGTCGAGGAAGTCGCGATCGTGGGAGATGATCAGCAGCGTGCCGGCGTAGCGTTTCAGCCAGTCTTCCAGCCAGATGATGGCGTCCAGATCCAGGTGATTGGTCGGTTCGTCCAGCAGCAGCAGGTCGGAAGGGCACATCAGCGCCTGCGCCAGGTTCAAACGCATGCGCCAGCCGCCGGAGAAACTGGCCACCGGCTGCTGCATCTGGTCCAGCGAGAAGCCCAGGCCCAGCAGCAGCTGTTCGCCGCGCGACTGCACCGTGTAGGCGTCGGCGTCGGCCAGCGCGCTGTAGACTTCACCGATGGCGATGCCGTTCTCGGTCGATTCCGGCTCGGACTCCAGGCGCGCCAGTTCGGCTTCCAGCTTGCGCAGGTTGACGTCGCCGTCGATGGCGTAGTCCAGCGCCGCGCGGTCCAGCGGCGGGGTTTCCTGCGCCACGTAAGCGACGCGCCATTTGGCCGGGAAGTCGATGTCGCCCTGGTCCGGGTGCAGCTCGCCGCGCATCATCGCGAACAGGCTGGATTTACCGGCGCCATTGGCGCCGATCAGACCGATCTTGTCGCCGGGGTTGAGGGTAACGTCGACTTGTTCCAGCAGCGGCTTCACGCCGCGCATCAGGCTTACTTGGTTAAAACGGATCATTGCGTATTCTTTTTAGAGTTTCAGCTGGTCGGCGGTCAGCAGGAAGACCATATCGTCGCCGTTGCTGGTGGTGAGCCAGGTCAGGCCCAGTTCACCAAAGGCGGCTTCGGCAAATTCTTTTTCATTGCCGATTTCGACGATCAGCAGGCCGTCGTCGGTCAGGCGTTCGGCGGCGCCGGCCACGATGCGGCGCACGATGTCCATACCATCCTTGCCGCCGTCCAGCGCCAGTTCAGGCTCGGCGCGGTATTCCATCGGCAGCTTGCTCATCGAGCCGGAGTTGACGTAGGGCGGATTGGTGATGATCAGGTCATACTTTTTGCCCGCCGGGACGTTGGCGTACAGGTCGGATTCGATCAGCGTCAGGCGTTCTTCCAGCGCGTAGGTGGCGACGTTGCGCTTGGCGACTTCCAGCGCGTCGGCCGAGATGTCGACCGCGTCGACAGTGGCGTCGGGGAAGGCGTCGGCCATCATGATCGCCAGGCAGCCGGAGCCCGTGCACAGTTCCAGGATGTTGGAGACGTTTTCCGGCTCGTTGACCCACGGCGCGAAGTACTCGGGTATCAGCTCGGCGATGAAGGACCGCGGCACGATGGTGCGCTCGTCGACGTAGAACTTGTAGCTGCCGAGGAAGGCTTCGTTGGTGATGTAGGCAGCCGGCACGCGGTCGTTGGTGCGGCGGTCGATCACGGCCAGCACGGCGGCCACTTCTTCCGGCAGCAGCTTCGCATCCAGGAACGGATCGAGCAGATCCAGCGGCAGCTTGAGCGTGTGCAGGATCAGGTAGGCTGCTTCGTCATACGCTTCGGCGCTGCCGTGGCCGAAGAACAGCTTGGCGGTGTTGAAGCGGGTGACGGCGTAGCGCAGCAGGTCGCGCGGCGTGGTGAAAAGAGTCGTGTTCATGGCTATCTCGGTAAAACGGTCATCGGAGCCCACGCCGCGCTACTGTTTACGTCAGCAGGTTTTCCAGCGTGCGGCGATAGATATTCTTCAGCGGATCGACAAATCGCAGCTCGATATGCTCATCGATCTTGTGGATACTTGCGTTGGGAGGACCGAATTCTATCACCTGAGGGCAGATCTGAGCGATAAAGCGGCCGTCCGAGGTGCCGCCTGTGGTCGACAATTCGGTCTCGACGCCGGTTTCCGACTTGATCGCCGCCGACAGCGCGTCGCTCAAGGTGCCGCGCGGGGTCAGGAACGGCAGGCCGCTCAGCGCCCATTTCAGGTCGTAATGCAGATGGTGCTTGTCCAGGATGGCGTGCACGCGGCGTTTCAGCTCTTCGTGCGTGCTGGCGGTCGAGAAGCGGAAGTTGAAGTCGATGACCATTTCGCCGGGGATGACGTTGTTGGCGCCGGTGCCGGCGTTAATGTTCGACATCTGCCAGGAGGTCGGCAGGTAGTACTCGTTGCCGTGGTCCCAGACCTCGGCCACCAGCTCGGCCAGCGCCGGCGCGGCCAGGTGGATCGGGTTCTTGGCCAACTGCGGATAGGCGATGTGGCCTTGCACGCCCTTGATCGTCAGCTTGCCGGACAGCGAGCCACGGCGGCCGTTCTTGATCATGTCGCCCAGCGTTTCGTCCGAGGTCGGCTCGCCGACGATGCAGTAGTCGATGGTTTCGCCGCGTTCCTTCAGCAGATTGCAGACGATGACGGTGCCGTCGGTGGCCGGGCCTTCTTCATCGCTGGTGATCAGGAAGGCGATCGAGCCTTTGTGGTCGGCGTGCCTGGCGATGAACTCCTCGCAGGCGACGACGAAGGCGGCAATCGAGGTTTTCATGTCGGCGGCGCCGCGGCCGTACAGCTTGCCGTCGCGGTGGGTCGGCGTGAAGGGTTGCGAGCGCCATTGTTCGACCGGGCCGGTCGGCACCACGTCGGTGTGGCCGGCGAACACCATCACCGGCGAGGTCGTGCCACGGCGCGCCCACAGGTTGGTGACGCCGTTCGAGATGATGGTTTCGCAGACGAAGCCCAGTGGGGTCAGCAGGTCGATCAAGTGCTGCTGGCAGCCCTTGTCGTCCGGCGTGACGGAGGACAGGGAGATCAGCTTTTCGGTCAGCGCCAGGGTCTTGGAAGGAGTCATATCAGCCATTGAAAATTTGTTGGTACTGCGCGTCGGAGAAGCCGACGGAGAAGGCGCCGTTCTTGTCGAGCACCGGGCGCTTGATCACGGACGGGTTTTCCAGCATCAGGGCGATGGCCGCTTCGTCGTCGACGATGGACGCCTTGCGCTCATCGGACAGCGCGCGCCAGGTGGTGCCCTTGCGGTTCACCAGCACATCGCGCGACAGGTGTTTCAGCCAGCCGGCGACGATCTCGCGCGTCAGGCCCTGCTTTTTGAAATCGTGGAAGACAAAATCCTGCTGCTGGTCAGCCAGCCAGGTACGCGCTTTTTTGACGGTATCGCAGTTCGGGATGCCGTAGACGGTAATGGTCATGATAGGTCGGGAAAGTTGGACCCGGTAGGATACCACGCCCGGTAGCCGGACTGATAGTCGGCCAGCATAGCCAGCTACGCGGAGGGTGCTGGGTGTTCTTTCCCGAAACTTGTTCTAAATCGGTCTAATTAAGACTACGAGAATCTAATCAGGTCTTAAATTGGCAGTCGACAGTCTAAAACTGTCCATGAAATCTGGCCAAAAATCTAATTCGGTCTATTTTTTGAGGCGCAAAGTCTAAAACGAACGATATTCCGGTGCCGCAATCTAACTTTTAGACCGATTGCGGAGGACTTATCATGGCATATGTACTTAAAGCTGCTGTACATCTTCCCCGTCGATGCGGGGTTTTCAGTGGAAGAGTGTCTTTCTTCCCGATGGCACCAGTCTGCGGACGTAACACCATCAGACTGTTGAATTTGCCAAAGTGGTTGGTGACCATATCCGTTCCGAGGAGGGCGAGTCATTGACGCCTTCTCTTATGGCGAACCGTTACGCCAAAGGGCGCAACGCCTGGCGCTGTATCTGGCTGCGATTTCCCGGCCAAGATTACTGGACACGCGCCGACGATTACCGCAGGCGCTTTGAAGAGCGGCATCTGAATGAGTCTAAAAGTTAGGCTGCAGAACGAGATTCTGGAGCGTTTTAGACTTTAGGGGCGTAAAAATCGACCGTTTTAGATTTTTATCCCGATTTTATGGAGTGTTTTAGACTGCGCTCCCTCATTTTTAGAGCGTCTTAGAGCGCTGCGGCCTGGATTAGATCGAATTAGACCAAATTGCGGCGAGGAATACCCAACCCTGCGCCGCGTCCATCAGGCGCGCAGTTCGCGTTCGATCGCTTCTTTCAGCAGGGCGTCGTCGGTGGTGGTGTCGGGTGCGAAGCGGCCGACGACTTTGCCTTCTTTACTGATCAGGAATTTTTCGAAATTCCACAGCACGTCGGTCGGATTGTCCTGCTTGATGCCGTAGCCGGCCAGCTTGGCGCGGAAGTCGCTGCCTGGCTTTTCCTGCGCCTGCGGCTGTTCTTCGATCAGGCGCTGGTACAGCGGATGCTGGCCCGGACCCTTGACGACGATCTTCTCAAACATCGGGAACTTGACGCTGAATTTGCTGGTGCAGAAGGCGGCGATTTCTTCGTTGGTGCCCGGCTCCTGCGCGCCGAATTCATTGGCCGGGAAGCCCGCCACCACCAGGCCCTCGGCCTGCTTTTCCTCGTACAGCTTTTCCAGGCCTTCGTACTGCGGCGTCAGGCCGCAGGCGGATGCCACGTTCACCACCAGCACCACCTTGCCGCGATAGGCGCCGATGCTGGTTTCTTCGCCGTCGATGCGGCGCACTGGAATGTCGTAGACAGCTTGGCTCATATGGACCTCAGGTATTCAGGGTGAATTCGGTGAAGGACGCTTCGCTGGCTGGCGGCTTGGCTTCCGGCTCGGCCGCCTGCGCGGTTTTGCTGTCCGGGCCATTATTCAATAGCCACAGCAGGTTGGTGGCGGAATCGGCGTTGGCCAGCGCTTCGTCCTGGCTGATCTGGCCATCCTGCACCAGCTTGAGCAGGGCCTGCTCGAACGATTGCGAGCCGGGCGACATGCTCTTTTCCATCGCCTCCTTGATCTGGCCGATTTCGCCTTTTTCGATCAGGTCGGAGATATAGCGGGTGTTGACCATCACTTCCACCGCCGCCGAGCGCGTGCCGCCGTTGGCCGAGCGGACCAGCCGCTGCGAAACGATGGCCTTGACGGTGGTCGACAGATCCTGCAGCAGCGCCGCGCGATTCTCCATCGGGTAGAAGCTGATGATGCGGTTCAAGGCGTTGTAGCTGTTATTCGCATGCAGCGTGGCCAGCACCAGGTGGCCAGACTGCGCGTAGGCCAATGCCGCCGCCATGGTCTCCTTGTCGCGGATCTCGCCGATCAGGATGCAGTCCGGCGCCTGGCGCATGGAGTTGCGCAGCGCGGTGGCAAAGTCCCTGGCGTCGCTGCCGATCTCGCGCTGGTTGACGATGGATTTCTTGTTGCGGAACAGGTACTCGATCGGATCTTCCAGCGTCAGGATATGGCCGGAGCGCAGTTCGTTGCGGTGATCGAGCATCGAGGCGATGGTGGTCGATTTACCGGAGCCGGTGGAACCCACCAGCAGCAGCAAGCCGCGCTTTTCCATGATCAGCTCCGACAGTATCGGCGGCAGCTGCAGGTCGGCCAGCACCGGGATGTTGGCCGGCACAAAGCGGAACACGGCGGAGATCGAGCCGCGCTGCTTGAAGGCGGACAGGCGGAAGCGGCCCAGGTTGGGCACCGACACGCCCATGTTCAATTCGTTGGTGCTTGCCAGTTCATCCATCTGCTCCGGCGTGGCGATTTCCGCCAGCAGGGAATGGATGTTTTCCGGCTCCAGCTTTTGCTGGTTGATCGGGATGAGGTTCCCGTTGATCTTGATGTGAACCGGAGAGTTCACCGCGAAGAACATGTCTGACGCGTTCTTTTCCTTCATCAACTGGAACAGGCGGTCCATTGCCATGGTGGTCTCCTCTATTACCCCAGAACCTTGCTGCCGGGGTCTGACCCACGGGGTCAGACCCCCTGCCTATGCGTTAGCCGTTAGCTGCGGATAAGTCGCAGGGCTAAACGCCGCGCAGCAGTTCGTTGATGCTGGTCTTGGAGCGGGTCTGCGCATCGACGCGCTTGACGATCACCGCGCAGTACAGCGAGTACTTGCCGTCATCCGATGGCAGCGAACCCGATACCACCACCGAACCCGATGGCACGCGGCCATAGGTCACTTCGCCGGTGGCGCGGTCGTAGATCTTGGTCGACTGGCCGATGTACACGCCCATCGAGATCACCGAGTTCTCTTCAACGATCACGCCTTCAACGATTTCCGAACGCGCGCCGATGAAGCAGTTGTCTTCGATGATGGTCGGATTGGCCTGCATCGGCTCCAGCACGCCGCCGATGCCCACGCCGCCCGACAGGTGGACGTTCTTGCCGATCTGCGCGCACGAACCGACGGTGGCCCAGGTATCGACCATCGCGCCTTCATCGACATAGGCGCCGATGTTGACGTAGGAAGGCATCAGCACCACGTTCTTGGCGATGAACGAACCGCGGCGCGCCACAGCTGGCGGCACCACGCGGAAGCCGCCCTTGGCGAAATCGTCGGCGCTGTAGTTGGCGAACTTGGTCGGCACCTTGTCGTAGAACTGCATGGTGCCATCCGATGGCAGCACGACGTTGTTCTCCAGACGGAACGACAGCAGCACGGCCTTCTTGACCCACTGGTGAACCACCCAGGCGCCGGTGGTTTTGTCGGCCACGCGGATGCTGCCGTTGTCCAGGCCAGCCAGCACGTGGTTGACGGCGTCGCGCAGTTCGGCGGAACCGTTGGCCGGGTTGATGTTCGCGCGGTCTTCCCAGGCGGTGTCGATGATGTTCTGGAGTTGTTGGCTCATGATTTGACTCTTAATATATTTAAAGGGACTTGCAGAATTGGACGATGCGTTGCGCCGCTTCCAGGCCTTCCGCCGTCTCGGCGACCAGCGCCATGCGGATGCGGTTGCGGCCCGGATTGATGCCATGCGCCTCGCGCGCCAGGTAGCTACCCGGCAGCACGGTGACATTATATTCGGCATACAGGCGCTGGGCGAATTCGGTGTCGGACAGGCCGGTGCGGCTGACGTCCGCCCACAGGTAGAAGCCGGCGTCCGGCAGTTCCACGTCCAGCACTTCCTTCAGCAAGGGCGTGATGGCGTTGAACTTGGCGCGGTATTGTTCGCGGTTCTGTTCGACGTGGGTTTCGTCGTTCCAGGCAGCGATCGACGCAGCTTGCACGGAGAGGCTCATGGC
This sequence comes from Duganella alba, assembly GCF_009674495.1. Lineage (GTDB taxonomy): Bacteria > Pseudomonadota > Gammaproteobacteria > Burkholderiales > Burkholderiaceae_D > Rugamonas > Rugamonas alba. The sequence continues at coordinate 9,686 of NZ_WKJN01000033.1, forward strand.
GCCGCCGTGATAGGTGCGGTACAACAGGAATTTTTTCAGCACGTCGGCATCGCCGGCCACAAAGCCCGAGCGCATGCCCGGCACGTTGGAGCGCTTCGACAGGCTGCTGAACACCACCAGGCGCGCATATGGCTTGTCGATGGTGGCGAGGCCCAGCTGGTGCGCCGCTTCCATCGCGCCCAGCGGCGGCTCGCCCTGGTAAATCTCCGAGTAGCACTCGTCGGCGGCGATGATGAAGTTGTAGCGCTCCGACAGGGCGAACAGGTTCTCCCAGTCGGTCAGCGACAGCACGGCGCCGGTCGGATTGCCGGGCGAGCAGACGAACAGCAGCGCCACGCGCTTCCACACGTCATCTGGAATGCTGTCGTAGTCGCAGCCGAAGTTGCGCGCCGGGTCGGAGTTGACGAAGTACGGCTCGGCGCCGGCCAGATAGGCCGCGCCTTCATAAATCTGGTAAAACGGATTAGGACTGACCACCAGCGACTTGGCGTCCTTGTCGATCACCGCCTGCGCCAGCGCGAACAGCGCCTCGCGCGAGCCGTTCACCGGCAGCACCTGGGTGGCGGGATTCAGCTTGGGCAGGTTGTAGCGGCGTTCCAGCCAGCCGGCGATGGCGTTGCGCATCTCGGGCGAGCCGATGGTGGTCGGATAGACGGCCAGACCGCCGAGATTATCGGCCAGCGCCTGTTCGATGAAGGACGGCGTAGGATGCTTGGGTTCACCCATGCCCAGGCTGATGGCCTTGTACTGCGGGGCAGGCGTGACCTGTTCAAACAGCAGGCGCAGTTTTTCAAACGGGTAGGGATGCAGCTTGTCGAGAAGTGGATTCATAGTCTTTGATTATAGCGCCTCCACGCATGCCCGGTCATCCATGCTAAATTATTAAACTATTCGGATTCACAACCTTGGACGGGACAATGGGGCAAAACGAAATCGCACTGGAGGCGCAAGTCAGCCGCAAGGTCATGGCGTGGCGGCTGGCCGTCGGGCTGATACAGGGGCTGCTGTTGTACTGGCTGTACGCCGCCGCGCGCGACGGCGCCTGGCCGGCCACCGCGCCGTACCTGATGGTGCCGCTGCTGACAGTGCTGCTGATTCTGCCCGTGCTGCTGATCTCCAGCCTCGGCCACCTGGCGCCACGGCAGGCCGCCGTGTGGCTGCTGGCGGCGCTGGCGGTGCTGCTGGTGCTGTCGCTGCACGACGTGTGGCGTGGATCGAACGGTCAGCCCCTGCTGCCCAATTTGCCGCACCGGGAAGTCGCCTCGCCGTCCACGCTGCTGGCGCTGTTCAGCTGCGTGTTCTTCTTCATCGCCCACACGCTGGTGCTGGCCGGCGCGCAGGAGCACAAGCGCATCGCCAGCTACAACGCCTACTTTGAAATCGCCTGGAAGCTGGCTATACAACTGCTGTTTTCCGCCTTCTTCGTCGGCGCGCTGTTCCTGGTGCTGTTCATGGGCGCCAGCCTGTTCATGCTGGTGAAGCTGACATTCCTGCGCGAGCTGCTGGAGAACGCGTGGTTCAACGTGCCGGTGATCTGCACCGCCTTGTCCTGCGCGATGCACGTGACGGACGTGCGGCCGGCCATCGTGCACGGCATCCGCACCTTGCTGCTGGTGCTGATGTCGTGGATCTTGCCGGTGGCCGTGGTGCTGGTGACCGGCTTCCTGTGCAGCTTGCCGTTCACCGGCCTGGCGGCGTTGTGGGAGACGCGCCATGCCACCTCGGTGCTGCTGTCGACTGCGGCCGTGCTGCTGGTGCTGATCAACGCGGCGTTCCAGAACGGCGAAGCCATCGTGGCGCTGCCGCTGCGCGTGGGCGCGCGCACCGCCGCCATCCTGATCCTGCCGGTGACCATGGTCGGCATCTACGCGCTGGGGCTGCGGGTGGCGCAGTACGGCTGGACCTCGGACCGCGTGATCGCCGCCGCCTGCCTGCTGGTGGCCTTCAGCTACGCGGCCGGCTATCTGTGGGCCGCCTACCAGTACGATACCTGGCTGGCACCGGTGGCGCTGGTGAACATCTACGTGTCCTGGCTGGTGCTGGCGGTGCTCCTGGCCTTGTTCACGCCGATCGCCGATCCGGCGCGCATCGGCGTGCATAGCCAGATGGCGCGGCTGGCCAGCGGCAAGACCGCCGCCGCCAGGTTCGATTTCCGCTATCTGCGCTTTGAAGGCGGTCGATACGGGCGGGCCGCGCTGGAGGATCTGAAGCGCAGCACCGGCCCGGACGCCGCGCTGCTGCAGCGCGAAGCCGCCAGCTTCCTGGCGCTGGAGGACAAGGACCGCTGGAATCCGGCGGCGCGGTCGACCGCGCCGGTGTCCGTCGCCGCCAACATGACCGTGTGGCCGGCTGGCGCGCAGCTGCCGGACAGCTTCCTGGCGCAGAAATGGGACGCGCTGAAGGACAATCAAAAGCCCGACTGCCTGACCAGCAAGGACGCCAGGTGCGACGCCTTCCTGCTGGATGCGGACGGCGACGGCAAGCCGGAAGTGCTGCTGGTGGATCAGTCCCGCATGCGCGCCGGCCAGCTGTTCGCGCAGGGCGGCGACGGCAACTGGGCCGGCGTCGCCAGCATGGCGTATGGCGACGTTCTTTGTCCGCCGCTGCTGGAAAAGCTGCGCAAGGGAGAATACAGCCTGGTCGCGCCGCCGTACAAGGAATTGAACGTCGGCGGGCGGCGCGTGGCGTTCGAGCCAAGCGTCGAGCCGACGGTGGAGTGCGCCAAGCTCAAATAGCCGGCTGCGGGTCAATGATGGCGCGCGTTCAGCTGCCGCACCAGGACGTCGCCGAATTCCGGCGCCGACATCGGCTGCTGGCCGGTGATCAGCTCGCGGTCGACAACCACGTTGCCATGCCAGTTGGCGACGCTGTCGACGTGGGCGCCGGCTTCCGCCAGCGCGTTCACCGGATAGAACTGCACATCGCCACCGAGGCCGGACGGGCCTTCCAGCTGCTGCTCCTCGCCGGTGGAGAACACCGTCAGGCGGTAGCCGGCATAGGACCAGCCGGCCGCCAGCGCGTTGGCCTTGCCGTCGTTGGCCGCCATCGAGGCAAGGAAGGCGTCCGGATCGCGCAGCGCCGACAGCAGTACGACAGGGCCGTGGCAGATGATGCCGGTGGGCCGGCCGGACTGGTGGAAGCTGGCGAGTATCCGGCCCAGGTTGCGGTCCTTCAGCAGGTCGGCCATCGGCGCGTGGCCGCCGGGGATGAACAGGCCGACGTAGCCGTCCGTGCCCTCGGCTGCGATGGCGGCCAGGGTCTTGGGATGCTTCAGCTGTGCCAGACCTTGGGCGTACTGCTGCGCGCTGGCGCGCGCCGCCTCGTCGCCGCCGAAGAACATCTTGTTGTTCGAGTTGACGTCCATGACCGGCAAGTCACCGTTCGGATTGGCGATCACCGGCTCGTAGCCGGCTTCCACCAGCTTGCGGTAAGGGACCACGAATTCGTTGAGGTAGTAGCCGGTCGCGTAGCTTTTGCCGTCGCGCAGGGGCAGCTCGTGGGCGCTGGACATGACGACCAGCACCTTGGCTTTGGATTGGGCAGACGCTGAAAGCGGCATGGCGAAAGCCGTCGCCATGGCGAGAGCGGCTGCACTGATTTTGAGGATGCGCATGATGATGTTCCTTGAATGTTGATGGATTCAGACTTTGCCGACCGGCGCGGCGACGTAGCGTGGCGCCGGCCTGGCGTTGGCGAATTGGGGCGCCAGCGCGCGGCGTTCGGCCTCCCAGCGGCTCCACTGCTCACCGTCGTGCAGCGTCGGAATGGTCACCAGCTCGCCCTGATCGAGGCCGGCCAGCGCCGCGTCCACCAGATCGGCGGCGGTCATCGTGCTGGCGGCGTCCTTTTGTTTCGGATAGCCGGCGACGTCCCAGAACTCGGTGGCGGTTGCCGCCGGCAGCACGGTCTGAACACGCACGCCCTTGTCGGCGAGGTCGCGCTGCAAGGTGTGGCCGAAGCTGAGCACATAGGACTTCGACGCGCTGTAGACGCCATTCAGCGCCTCCACGGCGATGGCGACGGCGGAACTTATGTTGATGATGGTGCCGGCGCCTTTGGCGGCGAACACCGGCGCGACGGCATAGGTCAGCCGTGTCAGCGCGGTGATGTTCAGGTAGATCATCGCTTCCATCTCATCGACGTCGGCGCTCAGCACCGAGGCCACCGAGCAGACGCCGGCGTTATTCACCAGCATGGTGATGCGCTGGTCCTCGCGCAGGACGCTTTCGATTCTGGCGAGTCCCGACTTGTCGTTGAGGTCCGCGACGATGGTGCTGACCGCGCGGCCGGTCTCCGCGCTCAAGTGGGACGCCAGCGTCGCCAGACGGTCGGCGTTGCGGCCGGTGAGGATCAGGTCATAGCCGCGCTTTGCCAGACGGTCGGCATAGATGGCGCCAATGCCGGCGGATGCGCCGGTGATCAATGCGGTGCCTTTCGGGGAGTTCGAGGTGTTCATAGCGTTTCTCTTTCAAGTTGGTCGCGCGACGGAATGTCGGGATAGGTGCCCATTCTGAGCCGGAAGCGATTTGTCCTCAATGACGTAGATGCCATGATTCAGGACATGATATATTCGGGGAATTGTGACGATCACGCGCGGAGCAGCCATGCACACTGTCGGACTCCTGGTCTACCCGAATTTCCAGGCACTGGGCCTCGCCGTGGCGAGCGTTTTCGAATACACGAATCTGTTCCGGGGCGAGAAGGCCTACCAGTTTCGCCTGGTGTCCGAGCACGGCGGCCCGGTGATGACATCGCAGAGCTTTTCGGTCAACACCGAACGACTGCGCGACGCCAGCTACGACACGCTGATCGTCGCCGGCGACAATGAGTGCCATCTTCCGCCCGACAGCCTGCTGGAGTACCTGCGCGACGCGCCAAGCCGCAGTCGGCGCGTCGCGGCGATTTGCACCGGCGCGGTGGTGCTGGCCGCCGCCGGGCTGCTGGAAGGGAAGCGCGCCACCACGCACTGGTTCCATGCCCAGGAGTTCAAGAAGCAGTATCCCAACGTGCTGCTCGATGAAGACCGCATCTTCGTGGTGGACGGCCAAATCTGGACCTCGGCCGGCATGACCGCGGGGGTCGATCTGGCGCTGGCCATCGTCGAAAAGGATTTTGGGCTGGACACCGCGCGCATGGTCGCGCGCAAGCTGGTGGTGTACCAGCGGCGCGGAGGAGGGCAGTCGCAGTTTTCGGCGCTGCTGGAGCTGGACGCCAAGTCGGACCGGGTGCAGATGGCGCTGGCCCACGTCCGCGAGAATCTCGCCAGCGAGCTGACGGTGGAGAGCCTGGCCGACGTCGCGCGACTGAGCCCGCGCCAGTTCAGCCGTGTGTTTCGCGAGGAGACCGGGCAGTCGCCGGCCAAGGCCATCGAACGCCTGCGCGTGGAGGCGGCGCGGCTGATGATGGAAACGACGCGCCACCCGATCGAAGTCATTGCGCGGGAAACCGGCTTCAATGATCGGGAGCGGATGCGGCAGGCGTTTCTGCGCGCCTTCGGGCAACCGCCGCAGGCGATACAGCGGGCGTCTGCGGGAGAGGCGCTGGCCATGTGAGGATGGCCGTTGCCGGCTAATCGCGCAGGAAAGCTTCGGCGAATTCGTCCGAGAAAATATCGGCCAGCGCAAGCCGCAGCGCTTGCGCGCGGTCGGCGCCATAGGTCTTTTCAAAGCGCGCCTGCGCTGTTCGCCACAGCAGGTTGGCTTCCTCCAGTTTGGCGCTGCCCGACGGTGTCAGCGCGACGCGCCGGCTGCGGCCATCCTTCTCATCCCTGGTTTGCACCAGATAGCCATCGCGTTCCAGCGGTTTCAGATTGTGGGCCAGCGCGGAGCGGTCCAGCACCATGGCGTGCGCCAGCTCCGACATGGTCGGCGTTCCCGCCCGCTGCACATGGACCAGCACCGAGCGCTGGGAGATGGTCAGCCCGCACGGCGCCAGCAGGTTGTCGTACAGCTGGGTCACGCGGCGGCTGGCCTTGCGCAGCGCGGCGCCGTTGCAGACCAGGGGATCCTTGATGCTTTGCCGGGTCAATGTCCGTCTCCAATCGCTTCGTTTTCGGACCATTCCGGACTGAAGCCGCCCAGGGTTGGATGATACATCTCGTCGCCGGAGTGCTGCGTGAACTCGACGTTCAGCCGCTCCTCGCGCAGGCCGAGGATGTCGATGCAGTCGGCACACAGCGCCTTGGCCACCTCCATGCGCAGTTCGGCGGTGCGACCCTTGCGGATATCGCACATCAGCACCGACACGGGAACGGGCTCGCCATCCACCACGCGCCAGACGCCGCCCTGGCCCACCTCGCGGATGGCGATGCTGATGCGGCGGATATCGACCGTCATCAGCCGGGCATAGGTGGCGGCCATCTTACCGGCCAGTGTCTTTTTGAGGTCGACAGGGTAACTGTCGTTGACGTCCAACTGCAAGTAGGGCATGGCATATCTCCTTGGTTCGCGATAAGGCATATACGTGCATATGCCACTACCTGCATTTAATTGCATATGCCAGTATCTGTCAAGAAGATGCGTTGCTGGCCGGGCTTAACGGGCAGGCCTGCATGTCTTCGCCGAGGCGGCGCGCCAGTTCGCCGCGCAGCAGGTGCAGGCCGTCGATGCGCTGGTCGATATCGGCCAGCTTGCGTTGCAGGGCGGCGCGCAGCTGCGGCGCGGAGGCATCCGGCTCGGCCAGCAACGGCAGGTCGGCTTCGATTTCGGCCAGCGTGAAGCCCAGTGTTTGCGCCAGTTTGATGTAGCGCAGCCAGTCCACCGCTTCCGGCGGATAGTCGCGATAGCCGTTGGCGCTGCGGCGCGCACGCAGCAGGCCGCGCTTCTCGTAGAAGCGCAAGGTGTCGCGGGTCAGGCCCGTGGCGCTGGCGATTTCGCCGATTTGCATCTGAAGTCTCCCAATATCGCTTGACCCTGGAGTGTACTCCAGCCTTTAGCATGGCTCCATCATTGACAGGGAGACCACATGCTGACATCCGCCACGTACCGAAAAATAGTCCTCGGCAGCGCCATCTACGACCTGCTGGTCACCGCGCCATTCGCCACGCCTTGGACTTTCGCCTTCGCCCACGCCCAGCTGGACGCCACCAACCAGGCCCTGGGCGGGGCGGCGCTGCCGGCCTTTACGCCATTCCACGTGCTGTTCGCCTGCCTGCTGGGCAGCGTGGTGCTGGTGTGGGCGACGCTGCGCCTGCGCGACCCGCAGGCGCACTACGGCCGCTACGACGGCGTCGCGCGACTGCTGTTCACGACCTGGATGATCTGGGCACTGACCGCCACCGGCGCGCCGCTGCTTTGGCTGTTCATCGTGCCCGAGCTGGCGTGGGGCGTGCTTCAGTGGCTACCGGTTCAGTTTGCGCAATCTCCAGGTATGGATGCCCGGCGTTGGTAATAATGGGGTGATGATTCCGCGAATTAACAGCTACTTGGTCTTGCCTCCATTTACTGGAGTTGACCCCATATCCGCGATGTTGATTTCGCCTTACATCGTGCTTATGTCCGATGTTGTCCAGCGATTTGCCACGACCATAGAGCGCGCAACGATTTTACGTGGGCTGCTAGCATACAGGCAGGAGGTCAACGATTTGGGTATGACTGATGGGTATATGTGGCTGGACGGCAGTTTTGTCGAGGATGTTGAGACTGGTGCGGGCAGGGCGCCTAACGATATTGATGTCGTCATCTTCACGACCGTCCCCGGACGCAATAGAGTCGCTAAATTGCGCGTATTCAAAAACAATCCTGCGGTGTTTCGCTCGGGAGAGGCAAAGCGGAAGTATTTGTGCGACGCATATTTTGTTGACTTGGCTGCGCCACCCCAAACTATTGTTGCCAACACTTGTTACTGGTTTGGATTGTTTTCGCATCAGCGTGGCACAGGACTATGGAAGGGGATGCTACAAGTACCGTTGCAATCTGATGATGCGGCGGCTTCTGTCATGCTGCGACTGATTGAGCAGAGACTGCAGGGGGCCCAAAATGCTAAGGAAGCTGGAACGTGACTTCGTGGCTGCTGATTTAGCTGCCGTCGAGGGTTTGCTGTCCAATTACGGCGAGGACGTTGATCCTATCGGATTTTTGCAATTCACCGAGCGCAAGAAGCGACTTCAGCGACAATTGCAGGATCTGGACAATTTGATCAAAGATCAGCTTGAGATAGGCGTGTTTTTTGACGGTCCGCCTGTAGACCATCGCTATGGTATCAGTGCGGAATTTTGCGGGGAAGCGATTGCGCTGCTATCTGCCTTGATGGCCCCGCATGGCAGATTGTTTGTTACGGTTCTGGGGCGCAGGACTATTGGCCTTCTGCTGAGGGTGGGCGAAGAAGGTGTGCAGTCAGCAGCCTATATGCTACCGATTGACGCACTCGATCGCGTGGCAAGGAACCCTCACACGATCGAATGCCTGGATCAATCCATCCTTGATCTTCTGAACCTGCTCAAGAAGCAGCGGGCGAGCATGCGTATCGTTTGCGGCGCGCATGACTTCACCTTGGACTACCGAATGGCGGCTAGCACTTCATAGTGTCGCTAACAGTTCGCCCGTGCTAAGGACGTGGCCGAGGATGGGAAAGATGTTTTGCACCGAGAACCGGTGCATCTCGGCCTTGAGGCTGGACATGGCGTCTTCCGCGAACATCAGCGCGTAGCCCAGGTCCTGCGCCGCGCGGGCCGTGGATTCGACGCCGAAGTTGGTGGCGATGCCGCCGAGGATGATGGTCTGGATGCCGCGCCGGCGCAGCTGCTGGTCCAGCGCGGTGCCGTGGAAGGCGCCCCATTGGCGCTTGTCGATGACGATGTCGTCCGGCTGCATGCCCGCCGCTTCGACGATCTCCCATGCCTGCGGCGGCAGCGGCGGGGCGGATGGATCGCGGCTCACCGAGACATCCGCCGGCTGCGGCCGCAGTTCGTTGACCAGCACGCGCACGTACACCACGGTGCCGCCCTTGCTGCGCACCGCGTCCGCCAGCCGCGCGCTGTTTGCCACCACCTGCTGCGCGGAATGCGGCGCCAGCGTGCGCGCCACGTTGCTGTGTTGAAGATCAATCAATACCAATGCTGTCGTTTCCATGGTGTGCGCTCCTTAATATGAGGGTGTCCTCATATATTGTAGCCTATAATGTGAGGATGTCCTCAGATACTCAATATACTCAACAACGACGCAAACCACAGCAGCTGCGCGGCGAGCAGCGCATGGCCGCCATGCTGGATGCCGCCGCCGCCGTCTTCGCCGAATCCGGCTTCGACGCCGCCACCATGACCGCCATCGCCGAGCGTTCCGGCTCGTCCATCGGCGCGCTGTATCAATACTTCCCCAACAAGCTGACGCTGGCCCGCGCCCTGCGCGAGCAGTACGGCGAAGACATGGCGCAACGCTGGAGCGGCCTGACAGCCGATGCCGCCCACCTGAGCGTCGCTGCGCTGGCGGACCGGGTATTCGATTTGATGATCGGTTTCTTTGACGAGCATCCAGCCTATTTCACGCTGCTGAACGCCACGCTGGGCTACCAGCGCAACGCCGACGCGCGCCAGCGCCTGCGGGCGCAGTTCGGTGCGGTGCTGAGGCAGAAAAAGCCGGAGATGGCGGAGGCGGAAGCGCTGCGCACCGCCAACGTGGCGCTACAGATCGTGAAAAGCCTGAATCCGCTGTACGCGCAAGCCGGCGCGGCGGAGCGCCGCGAGCTGGTGGCGGAATTCAAGCTGGCGCTGGCCGCCTACCTGAAAAGCCGCCTGCACCTTACCTGAGTCAGCAGCCGCCACCGCCACCGGATGCCAGCATCTTCCATGTCGTGTTGCGCTTGCCGAGTACTTCGAACCACCACCACTCGTAGCCGCCGCCGACCAGAATGACTTCGTCAAGCCCATCCCCATCAAGATCGGCCGCTGTTGCAAAGCCATAGCTGCTTACGCCACTTTCGGCGTCTGCGTGATGAAACAGCGCATGGCTTGCTCGATAGCGGTGGCTTTTGTCCGCCTCCAGTATCAGCGTCAACGAATAACCGGCGAACGGCGCATTGGCGGCGGGTTGACGGTTGGCGCGCACTGCATCGCCAACGCTGTCCCAGTCATAACTTGCAATAAGGCGCGGCGGCGTTTGGCCATGCGCAGTGATCGCGAAGAATCTCGGATTGTTTGTGGCGGTGATCATTTTGCTGATGACGTCAGCAGGCACCTCATTCCTGCGCAAGACTCCACGCGCCACGCGTTGCATCACCTGGAGCTGTCTCGGCGACGGCCGGATTGCGGCGCGGCTGGCGGAAACGGGGAGTTCGTAGTTGGTCAGCAGGCCATCGACTGCGGTTGGCGTGTCGAGCTTTACGCCAGCCGTCAACGACCAGCAGCCTTCAATTTCCGGCCCGGTTGCCGTGCCGGTGCCCCGGTTGGCATCGCGGCCAAGATAATGATAAGTGCTGCCCGGCGCGAACCATGGTGCGAACCAGCGGTCGGCTTCATCGGCGTCACCAGCTGTCGGGCCGATGTTGGCGATGCCATCCTGCGTGATTTGCGCCACTGGCGACATTTTTCCACCGGTGTAGACGAAAACGGCCTTGATGTCGTCCGCCAGCGCGTAGTCGCTGGCCAGCAATGCGGAGCAAAGCAGCAATCCGGCGCATAAGCGCTGCATCAAGCGGCTTTGGCCAGCGCTTCGGGCGCGCCCCAGACCTGCTGCGCCACGCGCATCATGTTGCGGCCCAGGACCAGCTCCGCCTCGATGTCGTTCATGCCGGCGCGGCGCAGTGCGGACGGCAGTTCGCGCCACACTTCCGGCGGTGTGAAGGTCGGCGGCTTGTCGGCGCTGTAGCCGGCGGACGCGGGCCACCAGTGCGACGGGTCGAAGTCGCCCGGCGGCGTGTCGTCGAGGCCGGGCTGCTGGAAGCAGATATCCAGGCCGATGCCGACGTGCTTGACGCCCACCAGGTCCGCAAGGTAGGCCACGTGGCGCGCCACGTCGTTGGCGTCCGGCTGCTCGCTGCCGAGGAAGAACGACAGGCCGGACACGCACACGACGCCGCCGGTGGCCGCGCAGGCGCGTATCTGTTCGTCGGTGATGTTGCGGCCGTGCTGTACCAGCGTGTAGGGATTGGCGTGGCTGAAGATCACCGGCTGCGATGAGGCGTTCATGATCTCCAGGCTGCACAGGCGGCCCGTGTGCGAACAGTCCATCAGGATGCCGTTGGCGTTGACCGCTTCCACCATGCGCTGGCCCAGCGGCGTGAGGCCGCGCGCGACGTCGTGGCAGCCATCGGCCACGCTGTTGTTGCGGTTGTAGGCGAAATGGATCTGGCGCACGCCCAGCTGCGCGTACAGGGCCACCATGTCCGGCTGTTCCAGCAGCGGCAGGGCGCCTTCGAGGTCGAAGCTGATCGCCATGCGGCCGTCGGCGGCGGCCTGGATGATGTCGTCCACGCTGGACACCAGCGCGTAGCGCTCCGGATCGGCGGCGATGGTGGCGCGGTAGCCGGCGATCACCGACATCACTTGCGACAGCGGGTTCATGTCAGCGCCCACATTCAGCGACACGTAATTGACGCCGGCGGCATGCAGCCGGCGCACGGGCGTGAAGTCGGCCAGCGGGTGCTGGGGCAGGCAGGCATGGGCATCCCAATTGATCATGGCGCTTTTTCTTTATCAAAACGGCTATTTTGCATGATAATGGATCGCGTGTATCAACACCGGGGAAAATTCTTATGCGTTTATCCTGTTTGATGTTGTTGGCCGTGGTGTGCGCCGGCGCGCTGGCGCAAGAGGCGAAAAAAGATCCGTACCTGGATGCGGCAGCCAGCGCGGCGCAGGTCCAGGCGCTGCAAGGCCGCACCGATCCCGTGGTGCGCAAGGCTGTCGCGGACGCCATGGCGGCCGAGGTGCCGCCGCCGCCGTTGCTGCAAAGCGTGCCGGAATTCAGCTCCGCCAAGTCGGACGTGATGACCGCCGCCTTCATCGAAGCCAAGGTGCCGGACTGCCTGCATTCGGAAGGATTGAAACGCCAGCCGACGTTTTTCTTGATGGGTTATCTGGCGCTGCCGTTCATCCCCATCGCCGCGCTGCGGGGGAAATGCAACTAGCATGCTTTATACTTGCGCCTAATTTACTGATTTTAGGCCGATATGTCTTTTTCCACACTGGGCCTTGCTCCCTCCCTGCTGAACGCCATCACCGAGATCGGCTACCAGGAGCCGACCGCGATTCAAAGCGCCGCCATTCCTGCTATCCTGCGCGGCGGCGATGTGCTGGGCGCCGCGCAAACCGGCTCCGGCAAGACCGCCGCGTTCGCGCTGCCGCTGCTGCAATCGCTGCTCGATAACCGCGACGGCCCGCGCCAGCTGCATGGCCTGGTGCTGGTGCCGACGCGCGAACTGGCGGTGCAGGTGGGCGAGTCGATCCGCAAGCTGGTGTCGCACCTGCCGATCCCGGTCAAGGTGGCCATCGTGTTCGGCGGCGTCTCGATCAATCCGCAAATGATGGCGCTGCGCGGCGGCGCCGACATCGTGGTCGCCACGCCGGGCCGCCTGCTGGACCTGATCGATCACAACGCGCTGAAGATCTCGCGCGCCGCCATGCTGGTGCTGGACGAGGCGGACCGCCTGCTGGACCTGGGTTTCAGCGAAGAGCTGAACCGCATCCTTGAACTGCTGCCGAAGCAGCGCCAGAACCTGTTTTTCTCCGCCACCTTCCCGCCGGCGGTGCAGAAGCTGGCAGACGCCATCCTGCACCAGCCGTCGCGCATCGAGGTGCTGTCCGAACCGGCCAGCAAGCCGGATATCGTGCAGCGCGCGATCGCGGTCGATGTGCCGCGCCGGACCATGCTGCTCAAGCACCTGATCCTGGAGCACAAATGGCGCGGCGTGATGGTGTTCGTCGCCACCAAGTACGCGGCCGACCACGTGGCCGACAAATTGAACCGCAACGGCATCCACGCCGCGTCCTTCCACGGTGAACTCAGCCAGGGCGCGCGCACCGAGACGCTGACCGACTTCCGCTCCGGCCATCTGCAAGTGCTGGTGGCGACCGACGTCGCGGCGCGCGGCATCGACATCGCGCGCCTGCCGGCGGTGGTCAACTACGACCTGCCGCGTTCCGCCGTCGACTACATGCACCGCATCGGCCGCACCGGCCGCGCCGGCGAGAGCGGTGTGGCGATCAGCTTCGTCACCGCCGAATCGGAGCCGCATTTCCACCTGATCGAAAAGCGCCAGAACCAGCGCGTGCCGCGCGAGACGATTCCCGGCTTCGAGCAGACCGAGACGGCGGCGCCGGTCAGCGCCGTCACCGATACGGAAAACGGCGGCATCAAGGGCAAACGCAAGAGCAAGAAGGACAAGCTGCGCGAAGCGGCGGCGCGCGAGGCGGCCGGCGAGTAATCAGCCGGCGCCGGCGCGGAACTGGCGGCGGTATTCGGACGGCGAGGTGCGCAGCGCGGTGCGGAAATGCTGGCGCAGCGACAGCGCCGAGCCGAATCCCGCTTCCTGCGCCACCAGTTCGATCGATACATCGCTGGTCTCCAGCAGGCGCTGGGCGTGCGCCACGCGCTGGTTCAGCAGCCATTGCTTGAAAGAGGTCCCGGTGGCGTCGCGGAAGTGACGGGTGAAATTGCGGCGGCTCATGGCGGCGCGCGCGGCCAGCGCGTCGATGCTGTGGTTGTCGGCCAGGCGCTGGTTGACCCAGTCCAGCACTTGAACAAAGCGGTCGTCGCTGCCACTGACCGGCACCGGGCGTTCGATGAACTGCGCCTGCCCGCCCTGGCGATGCGGCGCCACCACCAGTTGTCTCGCCACATGGTTGGCCGCCTCGGCGCCGCATAGCTGGCGCAGCAGGTGCAGGCAGCAATCCAGTCCCGCCGCCACGCCGGCGGAAGTCAGCACCTCATCATCCACATACAACACTTCGCGGTCGACAGCGACGGCGGGATGGCGCGCGGCCAGCGTGTCCGCAAACGCCCAGTGGGTGGTGGCGCGGCGGCCGTCCAGCAGGCCGGCTTCCGCCAGCGGGAAGGCGCCCAAGCACAGGCCGACGATGCGGGCGCCGCGCCGGTGCGCGCGTTTCAGCGCTTCCAGCAGCCTGGCCGGCGCAGGACGGCAGTCGTCGTGCCAGGTCGGCAGGATGACGATGTCGGCGCGGCCCAGCGCCTGCAGGCCATGCTGCACCGAGATGTCGAAGCCGCCGGTGGTGCGCAGCGGCGACGGATCGGCGGAGCAGATCTTCAGGTCGAAGGCGGCGTCGCGGAACACCATGCCGGGCACGGACAGGTGGAAAGGCGTGATGCCGTCGAAGGCGATGACGGCGATCCGGTGGCGGTTGGCGATGGCGGCATTCATGGCCCGATTATATCGTATGCATGCCTTCGGGCCGCTTTCGGGCGGGCACGCGGACGCGCACAATGTCTCTCATCGCAAACCAACCAGGAGAACCATCATGCGCCGTGCCTTGATCGTCATCGACGTGCAAAACGAATACTTCAGCGGGAATATGAAGATTGAATATCCACCGGTGGACGTCACGCTACCCAACATCGTGAAAGCGATGGATGCGGCGCGGGCGGCCGATATCCCGGTGGTGAGGGTGCAGCACGATGCGCCGGAGCAGTCGCCGATCTTCGCCAAGGGATCGCCGGGCTGGCAGCTGCACGACGAAGTGGCGAAGCGCGCCTTCAATCACCACATCAACAAGACCTACGCCAGCGTGTTCACCGGCACCGACCTGGCGCAGTGGATCGCCGACAATGGCGTCGATACGCTGACCATTGTCGGCTACATGACGCACAACTGCGACGCCGCCACCATCTACGAAGCGGCGCACAAGGGATTGTCGGTGGAGTTCCTGGCCGACGCCAGTGGCTCGCCGTCGTATGAGAACGCGGCCGGCAAGGCCAGCGCGGAAGAGATACACCGCGTATTCCGCACCGTGTTCCACTCCGGCTTTGCGGCGGTGGCCAGCACGGAGGATTGGCTGGCGGCGGTGCGCGCGGGGCAGGCGCTGGAGCGCGACAATATCTATATGTCGGTCCAGCGCGCCCGCAAGGCGGTCTAACCGCCGACGCGCTTGGGCTTGTGGCCGAGTTTCGTCAGTTCGGCCATCACGCGTTCGCAATGGTCGCCCTGGATTTCCAGCACGCCGTCCTTGGCGGTGCCGCCGGAGCCGCAGGCTGCGCGCAGCTGCTTGCCCAGTGCGGCCAGCGCATCGGTGTCCAGCGGCAGGCCGCGCACCAGGGTGACGGTTTTGCCGCCGCGTCCCTTGGATTCGCGGGACACGCGCACATTGCCGTCGCCGGCCGGTTTGGCTTTGGCGGCGGCCTTGCAGGCGCAGTCAGTCAGCGGCTGGCGGCAGTCCGGGCACATGCGGCCCGTTTCGGTGGAGTAGACGAGGGCCATGGCTTAATCCTTCAACAGTCGCGGCATCATGATCTCGAAGAAGCGCTTCTGGTCGGAGGCCAGGCACACTTGCGCGTTCGGCTTGCCGGGCTGCTCGCGGGTGTAGCCGTCGTTGTCGACGACGATGTGCAGCGGCGTGGTCGGGCACACGGCCGGATCGAGCAGCCACGCCACCGGCACCACGTCGAACAGCGACGGCATGTTGCTGGACCATGGCTGGTAGGCGTCGATCCATTGGTGGTAGAGCAGGGCCAGCGCGTCGGTGACCGGCGAGCCGTGGCCGAGCAGGGCGTTGCGTTCCACTTCATCCAGGCGGATCTGCGTCGAATCTACCGGCATCATCACGATCGGCACGCCCGACGTGAACAATTTTTGCGCGCCGGCGATGTCGGAAACGATGTTGTATTCCTTGTCCGCAGGGCGCGATGGCACGTACTGCGACTTGCGGTAGCCGCTGCGCACCGAGCCGCCCATCATGGCGACTTGTTTGAGTTTGCCGAAGGTGGTGGCGTCGCGCTCGATGGCGGCGCCGACGTTGGTCAGCGGTCCCAGCGCCACCAGCGTGATCTGGCCGGGCTGGCGCTTGACCTGGTCCAGCATGAAATCGATGGCGTCCAGCCTCGCCGGCAGCTGGCCGCGCCGGGCGTAGCGCGCCTGCGTGAATGGCTGCGGATTGCCGGTGGTGCGAACGCCTTGCGCGACCGGGATCTGGCTGTGGCCCGTTTCGCGCAGCATGCGTTCCAGCAGCTGCGCGCGCAGCGCGGTGTCGCCCCAGGCGGTGGTGATGCCGACGATCTCGATCTCCGGGCTTTGCAGCAGCAGGCCGAGGGCGAAGGCGTCGTCGATGTCGTCGCCGATGTCCATGTCGACGATGACTTTTTGCGGCGCGGCTGCATGGGCCGGAGCACCCAGCATCGCGCAAGACAGCGCGAGCGTCGTGAACAGCCCGCGCAGCGGCCGGGCAAGGTTGTAAGCCATGTAAGTCCTCGATTCGTTGAAGCGGGGATTTTACAGGAAGCGCGCGTTCCTCAGCGTGGCAGGCACGATGCGGCGGTGCGCCGGCGCCACGAACAACATGTAGATGCGGCCCAAGGCGTTATGCGTGTGCACCACGGTACTGACGGCCACCTTGCCCGGCAGCTTGCAGACCGAGACTTCAACGTTCAGGTGCTTGTCCGAGTCGCCAAGGATGACTTCCTGCTCGCTCAGGTAAACTATGGAGAAGATGCCGACGCGGTCGCCCACGCGGTAGGCGCTGGCCGGCTTGGCGCCGTCGGTGTCGCCCAGCGCGCCGAGGTTTTTCAGTCCTACCAGCCGCACGATGCGGTTACGCAGCGTCATCATGGCGTTGACCCAGCGTGGCGTGCCGGCGACCACTTTCAGGTATAGCTCCAGGGCGGACAGCGGCGTCGGTGCGATGGCCGTTTCGTAGCAGTCGTGGAAGTCGGCGCCGCGCAGGCGCCGGGCGATTTCGGCGTGTGGCGGGACGGCGGTGGCGAGGATGGTCATTTGGCGGTGATCAGGTCGATGCGGCGTTTGAGGCGTTGGGCTTCGGCGCTGTCACCGGCTTGTTCGGCGCGCATGGCCTGCACGCCGAGCCAGGCCAGCAACGGCCGGCGCCAGCCCTGGGCGGAGGCGGTGTCCACGGCGTCCGCCAGCGTTTGTGGGCTGGCTTTGCCGGTGCGCAGCAGCACGCCGCTGGCGACCAGCTTGGACAGCGGATCGGCGATCGCCTGCACGGCGCTGACGGCGGCGTCGCTCGCGGCGGCGGCCACCGGCTGGTGCTGGGCCGGGAGCAGGGCGGCATCGGCGGCGGTGGCGCGGCCGGCCAGGTAGGCGGCGTAGGCGCGGTCGGCGGGGCCGGCGTCCTGCGCCAGCTTGATGTAGCCGGCGCAGTCTTCGAACACCAGCGCGG
This sequence comes from Duganella alba, assembly GCF_009674495.1. Taxonomy (GTDB): domain Bacteria; phylum Pseudomonadota; class Gammaproteobacteria; order Burkholderiales; family Burkholderiaceae_D; genus Rugamonas; species Rugamonas alba. The sequence goes on from NZ_WKJN01000033.1 coordinate 26,964, forward strand.
CGACGCGGGCGGCGCACTGGATCAATTCCGCGCGGATGATCAGATCCACCTTGCCGGTGCTGGCCAGGGCTTCGCGGGCGCGTTTGGTTTCGGCGGCTTCGACGCGGGCGTTGCCGTCCATGTAGGCGGCGGTGGCGCGTTCGATGCCGTTCTGCGCGTTCATCTGCCAGTCCGGCACCGGTGGGTTGTTGCCGCAGCCGGCCAGCAGCAGGGATGCGATGGCGAGCGTCTTCTTCATGGCAGCTTGATCTCCGTGTCGCGCTTGAACGGCCATTTGCGGTTGATTTCATTGACCAGCTGCTCGACGCGACGCAGGCTGCTTTCCACCTCGCCGCGCAGCGTGCCCAGGTCCGCCGTGGCTTCCTTGGTGTTGGAGGCCACCGCCTGCGCCTCGACCAGCACCGCGTCCATTTTCTTGAGCGAGTTGCGCGCATCGGCCAGCAGGCCGTTGAGTTGGACGATGGTGGCCTGTGCGTCGGTCATCACGCCTTGCTGGCCGAAGACGCGGTCGTCGGCGTGGCCAATCAGGCTGTCAGCCTTCACCGCCAGCGTGTTGACGGTCACCAGCAGCTTGTTGGCGCGCTCCATCAACTGCTGGGCGTTCTTGTCGTCGCCCGCGATCAGGCCAAGCGCGCCATGCGGGCCGTTCAGCTTTCCGGTGACGCCGGCGACGCTGGCAAGCGTCGTGGCGAGGGCGGAATTTTCGGCGGTGAGATCGTTCAGGTTTTGCAGCAGGTCGCGCGCCGCCGCCAGCAGGCGCGGAATCTCGGCGCCGGGATCGCCCACCAGCAGCGTACGCGCCGCGCCGTCTTCCAGCGCCGGATCGGTCGGGATGCCGCTGAAGGCTTTTAGCTTGGCGCCGCCCACCAGGCCGCGTTCCAGCGTGAAGATGCTGGAGCTACGCAGCCAGTGTGCGTCCTGGCGTGGTACGTCGACCACCACGCGCGCCTTGCCTTCCTGGCTCAGTTCAATGCGCCGCACGCGGCCGATGGGGAAGCCGGCGAAGGTCACGTCCATGCCGACGGTGACGCCTTCGGAGTCGTCGGCCTGCAATATCAGGGTCTGCGTGGATTCGAAGGCGCCGCGCGCGTACAGCAGGTACAGCGCGGAGCCGGCCACCAGCAGCACCATCAGCACCAGCAGCAGGGCGGCCTTGAATTCGGCGTTGCGCACAGGCGCGGCTTCGTTGATTGGTTCTGTCATATCAGTAGTAATTACCCATGAGCGAGGCGACTTCGATGAGGAGCATCACGGCAAACAGCCGCACCATGTCCGACAGGCCGTGCGTGACCTTGTTGCGGTAGCTGGCGCCGAAGTAGAACGAGGAGGCCATTGGTATCAGGCCGACGGCAAAGCTGAAGAAGACAATCTTCAGCACCAGGATCAGCGTGACGGCGGGATTGAACACCTGCCCGACCACGCGCGTGTAGCCGGCCATCGCCCATGGCGTAAAGCCGTACAGCGACAGGTAGGCCAGCACCAGCGTCAGCACGCAGCTGACGGCGGCCAGCATCCACACCGCAAACATGCCGGCCGCCACGCGCGGGAAGAATTCGTCGTGCAGCTCATTTTCCGTGACGCGGTTGCCGGGATTGCGGCCTTGCGAGAATTCCAGGCCGGCCGGCAGCGTGGTGCGCAGCGCAACGAAGGCGGCGGCGGTCAGCGGGATCAGTTCCAGCACCAGCACGCGCACCACCATCTCCAGCGCGAAGCGCGACAGGCCGTAGCTTTGCGAGGTGACCACCACGATACGGATCAGCACCAGGCTGACCAGCGCCGACAGCACGCCGTACCACGCCAGGTTGGGCGCGGTGTCGGCCACCAGGTGTCGCGCCAGCACGGGACGCCTGTCGCGGCCATAGGTGGACGGCGTCAGGGCGATGGAGAACATCAGCACGGCGAAATGCAGCAGCCGCCACCAGCTGTGCAGCCACGCGACCGTGCCGTGGTGCAGCCGTTGCAGGAGGTTGGGAATCGATGCTTGCGTGCTCATGTTGGCATCTTAGCACCGCAGCGCGGCGGACAGGCGTACGTTACTTCTCGGGGAAGGTGTCGATCAGCGCGTCGACGGCGGCGCGCACGCGGGCGCTGCGGCTCAAATCGCTGTGCATCACCAGCCAGACGTCGTACTGGTCGACCCGCTCCGGCCACACGCGCACCAGGCGCGGGTCGTTGTCGGCCATGTGGCAGGGCAGTTCGGCCAGGCCCATGCCCAGGCCGGCCGCCTCGATCAGCGCCATGCCGCTGTTGACCTCTATCGCCACGCGGGCGTTGTGCACCGGCTCCAGGCAGATCTTTTCCTGATGGCGCGGCGCGACGCTGGCCTGGTAGATGACCAGGTCATGGCCGGCCAGGCCGTTGCCCGGCGTCGGCATGCCGCGCTCCTTCAGGTAGGCCGGCGTGGCGTACAGGCCCATGCTGCGGCGGGTCAGATGGCGCGAGATCAGGTCCGGATCGGTGGGCTTGAGCGTGCGCACCGCCAGGTCGGCCTCGCGCCGCGTCAGGCTGGTGATGCTGGTGCTGGTACTGAGCACGATGCGGATTTCCGGATGCATCACGTGCAGCCGCTGCATGGCGCCGATGACGAAATGGGCGGCCATGGTGTCGGAGGTGGTGACGCGCACGCTGCCGGACAGGCGGTTGTCGATGCCCTGCATCTCGCGCTGGAACTGCAGCGCCGCCTGTTCCATCTTTTCGGCGGCGGTGACGGCCAGTTCGCCGGCCGGCGTGGCCATGTAGCCGGACGGCGTGCGCAGGAACAGGCGCGCGCCCAGCGATTTTTCCAGCGCGTTGAGGCGCCGACCGACCGTGGCCTGGTCGATGTCGAGCAGGATGGCGGCCGCGCGCAGCGTGCCTTTGCGGTAAATGGCGAGGAAGATGCGGGCGTTGTCCCAGTCCATGGCGTTCTCCGTGATGCATTTTTGCATCAGAGTGCTGATGTTATGCGTATTTACTGCATCACGCAAGCGGCCTACCATACGCGCATGAATACTTCTACTACCGCTGCGGCAGCGCCAGTGCGCCAGGTGCCGCCTTTGTTGATGCTGATGACGCTGGCCATCGGCTTTGTGATGGCGATGATCGATGTCACCGCTGTGAATACCGCGCTGTCCGATATTTCGGTCAGTCTGGCGGTGCCGCTTACCGGTCTGGTGTGGGTGGTGGACGGCTATACGCTGACGTTTGCCGCGCTGCTGATGGCGGGTGGCGCGCTGGCCGACCGGTTCGGCCCGAAGAACGTTTATCAGGGTGGTTTGAGCGTGTTTATTCTTGGTTCGGTGTTGTGCGCGCTGGCGCCTAGCGGGCATGCGCTGATTGCGGCGCGCTTGCTGCAGGGCGTCGGGGCGGCGCTGTTCATGCCGAGTTCTTTGAGTCTGCTGACGCATGCTTACGAGGATCAGGCGACGCGGGCGCGCATGCTGGGGACGTGGTCGGCGATTGTCGGCTGCTCGTCGGCGGCCGGGCCGCTGGTGGGCGGAATATTGGTGCACGAATTCGGCTGGCGCAGCGTGTTCTGGGTGAATGTGCCGATTGGTTTGCTGGGCATTGTGTTGACGCAGGTGCTGGCGCCGGCCACGCCGCGTCATGCGCGGGATTTGTCGATGTTGAGCCATGCGCTGGGCGTGGTGGCGTTGGCGGCGTTGAGTTTTGTGCTGATCGAGGGGCCGGCGCTGGGCTGGACGTCGGCGGCTGTGCTGGCGGCTGGTGTGGTGGCGCTGGCTGCGGCGGCGCTGCTGGTGCGGCGCGAGCGGGCGGGGGCGCATCCTTTGCTGCCAAGCGCCTTGTTTGAGACGCCGGCGTTTGCGGCGGCCAATGGCGTGGGATTCCTGATTAACTTTGCGGTGTTCGGGCAGTTGTTTTTGCTGAGTTTATTTATTCAGCAGGGCGGGGCGGATGCGTTGCAGACGGGGTTGAAGCTGATACCGATGATGGCGGCTTTTGCGGTGGGCAATCTGACTTCGGGACGGATTACGGCGCGGGTGGGGACGCGGCCGCCGATGATGTATGGGCTGCTGGTCGGATTGGGGATGGCGCTGGTGATGCTGTTTGGGCTGCGCCCCGAGACGCCTTATTGGCTGCTGGTCGTGGCGGCGGTGGTGATGAATGTGGCGATCGGGATTGCGATTCCGGGGATGACGGCGACGGTGATGCTGGTGGCAGGGAAGGCGCATGCCAATAGTGCTGCGGCGGCGTTGAATGCGAATCGGCAGATCGGCGCGCTCGTTGGTGTGGCGATGATGGGCACCGTGATGCATGTGGTGCCGGGGTGGGTGTTGCGCCTGCCGATGGCGTTTGCCTTGATCGCGGCGGCTTATTTGATTGCGCTCTGCCTGGTCTATCGTTACGTCAAACCCGCACGGCCAGGTGGGGTCTGACCCCGTACGGGGTCAGACCCCTAAGTGGTCAAGCCGGCGTCGTGGCTAAAGCGTGCGGGTTTGGCGCCACTCGATCATTTCGGCGATCGTTAGAATCGGCATCTGATGCTTCTCCGCGAAGCGTTCGATGTCGGCGCCGCGCATCATGGTGCCGTCGGGGTTCATCAGCTCGCACAGCACGGCCGAGGGGTTCAGGCCGGCCATGGTGGACAAATCCACCGACCCTTCCGTATGCCCCTTGCGCGACAGCACGCCGCCCGGCGTGGCGCGCAGCGGGAACACGTGGCCCGGATGCACCAGGTCCGACGGCTTGGCATTCGCCGCCGTCGCCGCACGAATCGTGGTCACGCGATCAGCCGCCGATACTCCCGTGGTCACGCCTTCGCGCGCCTCGATCGACACCGTGAACGGCGTGCCGTAACGGCTGCCGTTGTTGGCGGCCATCATCGGCAATTCCAGTTCGCGCACCTTGTCGGCGCTCAGGCACAGGCAGACGATGCCGCTGCATTCGCGGATCATCATGGCCATGGTCTGCACGGTTATTTTTTCGGCGGCGACGATCAGGTCCGCTTCGTTCTCGCGGTCGAAATCGTCGAGCAGGATGACCGGCACGCCGGCGCGCATGGCTTCCAGTGCCGCGTGGATGCGGCCTTCGAGATCGTCGGATACCAGGGAATAAGAGGGGGATACTGCGGTGTGGTCAGACATGGGTGAAACGCTCCTTGATAAGATAGGAACGCGACAGGGCAAGCGGATACGCGCAGCCAGCCGCGCCAAAGGGCGCAGCAGGCTGCGTAAAACGCACATCTTCTTTCATCCGGACTTTAACCGTCGGCCCTGGAATTACACCAGATCTGCACATTTCTGCGCTCGCGGGCTTTACCGCCGGTGGGGAATTACACCCCGCCCCGAAGACGTTGTTGTTACCTGCCGGACGGCAGGCACGAGGATTCTAGCCTAAATTCAGAAAATCGGTGTAAGGTAGCTGTTCCCTTAAATTTTTTGCATTCGGAATGAAGCTGATTACCCTGCGTATCCTGTCCGGCGCTGCAATCCTGGCGTGTAGTTTTCTGGCGCAAGCCGACGATGTGGCGCCACTGAAGCTGGACCAGCAGATTCCGGTCGGTCCGCAGGTCAAGGTTGGCAAACTGTCCAATGGCCTGACGTATTACATTCATCACAACGGCCGCCCGGAGAAAAAGCTGGAGCTGCGGCTGGTGGTGAAGGCCGGCTCCATCCTGGAGGACGAGGACCAGCAAGGCCTGGCGCACTTCACCGAACACATGGCGTTCAACGGCTCGACGCATTTCAAGCGCAATGAGCTGGTGTCCTATTTGCAGTCGATCGGCGTGAAGTTCGGCGCGGACCTCAACGCCTACACCAGCTTCGACGAAACCGTCTACATCCTGCCGATACCGACCGATAGCAAGGAAACCATCGAAAAAGGCTTCCAGGTGCTGGAAGACTGGGCCCACGGCCTGTCCTTCAACGACGCCGACATCGACAGCGAACGCGGTATCGTGCTGGAGGAACTGCGCCTCGGCAAAGGTGTGGACGACCGCATGAACAAGGTGGTGCTGCCGAAGGTGCTGAACGGCTCGCGCTATGCGCAGCGCATGCCGATCGGTAAAGAGGACATCCTCAAGACCTTCAAGTACGACGCCATCAAGCGCTTCTACCGCGACTGGTATCGCCCGGACCTGATGGCGGTGGTGGCGGTCGGCGACATCGAGCCGGCCGAGGCGCAGCGCCTGATCGAGCAGCATTTCGGCAAGCTGAAAAATCCGGCCCATGCGCGTGCGCGCGAATACGCCACGATCCCGGAACGCCAGGATTCCGAAGGCATCGTCTTCACCGACAAGGAAGTCAGCGCCAACACGGTCTACATCCGCTACCCGATCCAGACGCTGCCGGCCGAGAAGACTTTCGGCGACTACCGCCAGAAGCTGATCGAGAACATGTACAGCTTTATCCTGAGCCAGCGCATGTACGAGCTGACGCAGCAGGCCAATCCGCCGTTCCTGCAGGGCGGCAGCGGCATGAACAAGATCGTTCACGGCTACCGTTCCTTCGGCGCCGGCGCGGTGCTGGGCAAGGACGGCGTCACGCCGGCCATCAACGCCCTGGTGGAGGAAGACCAGCGCGCGCGCCAGTACGGCTTCAGCGCGTCGGAACTGGAACGCGCCAAGAAGGGCATGCTGCGCAACTATGAGCGCATCTACAACGAACGCGATAAATCCGATTCGTCCGGCTACGCTGCGGAGTACATCCGCAACTTCCTGGAAGAGGAGTCGATCCCGGGCACCGCCGCCGAATACCGTTACGTGACCCAGTTGCTGCCGACGATTACGGTGGCCGAGGTCAACGCCGCCGTGCGCGCGGCGATACCGGACAACCAGAGCAAGCTGGTGATCTACACCGGCGTCGACAAGCCAGGCCTGACGCAGCCGAAGGCCGATGAACTGGTCAGCATCGCCAGCGCGGCGGAAAAGATCGCCGTCAAGCCGATGGAAGAGAAGGTCTACGCCACCCAGCTCATGCCGACGCCGCCCAAGGCCGGCAGCATCGTCGGCGAAACCGTCAACACCAAAATCGGCGCCACGGAACTGACGCTCAGTAACGGCGTCAAGGTGGTGCTGAAGCCGACCGACTTCAATAACGACCAGGTGATCCTCGGCGGCCTGCGCTACGGCGGCTGGTCGCTGCTGCCGGACAGCGACGTCTTCACCGCGCATTACGCCAGCAGCATCGTCGGCCAGATGGGCGTGTTGAACTACACGCCGAACGATCTGGTGAAGGTGCTGGCCGGGAAGAGCGTCAGTTCCAGCGCCAGCGTCAGTTCGCTCAACGAATCGGTCGGCGGCAGCTCCGGCAGCACCGACGTGGAAGCCATGCTGCAGCTGGTCTACCTGCAGATGACGCAACCGCGCAAGGACCCGGCGATCTACACCGCCTACGTCGACCGCCAGCGCGAGCTGGCGCAGAACAATCTGGCGCGGCCGGAGTCGGTGTTCTACGACACGGTGACCGCCACGCTGTACAACAACAGCCCGCGCGTGCTGCGTGCGGCGCGGCCGGCGGACTTCGACCAGCTGGCGCTGGACCGCGTGCTGGACATCTACAACAGCCGCCTGTCGAGCGCGCGCGACTTCACCTTCTTCATTGTCGGCAGCTTCGACGTCGAGAAGATCAAGCCGCTGATCGCCACCTACCTCGCCAGCCTGCCGGTGGGCGAGATCCCGGTCGCCTTCAAGGACGAGGGCGTGCGGCCGATCAAGGGCGTGGTGAAGAAGGAGGTGCATGCCGGCTCGGAGCCGAAGAGCACCATCTCGCTGTCCTTCACCGGCGACGTCGAATACTCGCGCGCCGCGCGCATGCGCTTGCAGGCGCTGGTGGAGGTGATGAACATCAAGCTGATCGAAACGCTGCGCGAGAAGATGGGCGCGATGTACAGCGGCGGCATGAGCGGCAGCATGAGCCGCATCCCGTATGGTAACTATGCCATCAACGCCAACCTGCCGTGCGCGCCCGAGAACGTGGACAAGGTGCTGGCCGCCACCTTTGCCGAGATCGAGAAGATCAAGCAGAACGGCGCCGAAGAGGCGGACCTGAACAAGGTGAAGGCGTCGTGGATCAAGGGCTACCGCAAGGGATTGCGGGAAAACGGCTACTGGATGGCCTCCTTGCAGAATGCCTTCTTCAATAATAACAATCCAGAGGATATACTGACTTACGAGTCGCGCGTAAACGCGTTGACGACGGCGGACCTGAAAGAGGCCGCACAGCGCTATTTCGATACGAACAACTATCTGCAAGTGGTGCTGTACCCTGAGCAGTAAGGAGCAATCATGGCAAAGAAAAAAGAAGAGCTGGACCCGGAAACCCTGGAACTGATTAACTGGTGCATCGAAGTGGAGGGCTTCCTGGTGAAGGGCGGCGCCACGCTGGAGCAGGCGCAGGAGCACATCGAAGAACAGGTGGAATGGTTCACCGACCAGTTCTACGAGGGCCTGACGCCCGAGGAAGCGGCCAAGGAAGCCCTGGCTTAATCCGGAAAGGCGTCGTGACAGACGACGCTGAGTTTATTCCCCTCCGGGTCGCGGAAGTAGGCGCCATAGTAGTTGGCGTGATACTGCGGCCGCAGGCCCGGCGCGCCTTCGCAGGCGCCGCCGTGCGCCCGCGCCGCCGCGTAGGCCCGGTCCACCATCTCGCGCGAGGTCGCCATCAGCGCGGTCATCTGGCCGTTGCCGCAGGCGGCCGGCTGGCCGTCGTAGGGCGCGCCGATCACGAACAGCGGCCGCGTGCCTTCCGCCGGCTGCCACGCGGCCCACGGCCGGGTGGTGTCGACGAAGCGCTGGCGCGCACCCACCACCTCCATCAGGGCGCTGTAGAACGCCAGCGCAGGTTCAAAGTTGTTAATTCCCACATAAACGTGCGACAGCATTTGCTTCCTCCGGCGAGTGAGTATATCGTCAATATTTGGAGATGATAGTGTACGCGGAGACGAATAACTATGGGCAAAAACACCATGGAACTCACGCCGGGCGTTGTGCCGTTGCGCCAGTTGGCCGACCTGCCGGGACCGCGGGCGCGCCCGCTGTTCGGCAATGTGCGCGAGATCCGCGCCGAACCGTTCCACCATGTGCTGGAACGCTGGGGGCGCGAGCATGGGCCGCTGTACCGTTTCCGCATCATGCGCAAGCAGATGCTGGCCACCGCCGACCGCGACCTGATCGCCGCGCTGCTGCGCGACCGGCCGGACGCGATGCGCCGCTCCAGCCGCACGGCCGAGATGCTCAACGAGATCGGCACGCGCGGCCTGTTCACCGCCGAGGGCGACGAGTGGCGCCGCCAGCGCAAGCTGGTGATGCGGGCGCTGACGCCGGAGGTGATCCACAATTTCTTCCCGACGCTGACCGCGCTGACCGAACGCCTGCGGCGGCGCTGGGACGCCGCCATCGCCGCCGGGCAGCCGGTCGACCTGCTGCGCGACCTGAAGGCCTACACGCTGGACGTGACCATCGGCCTGGCGATGGGGCAGGACATCAACACGCTGGAGCTGGAGGCGCATCCGCTGCAGCGCGATATCGAATTCCTGTTCAAGCTGGTGGCGCGGCGCCTGACCACGCCGTTCGCCTACTGGCGCGTGCCGGTGCTGAAGCGCGCGCGGGACCACGAGGCGGTGGCCGCCGCCGCCCGCATCCAGCAGGCCATCTTCGGCTTCATCGCCGAGGCGCGCCGCCGGCTGGCGGAGAATCCGGCGCTGCGGGCCAAGCCCTCGAATCTGCTGGAAGCGCTGATCGTGGCGCGCGACGAGCCGGATTCCGGCTTCACCGACGAAGCGGTGGTCGGCAACGCCATCACCATGGTGTTTGCCGGCGAGGACACCACCTCCAACACGGCCGCCTGGCTGATCGAATTCCTGGCCGACCATCCGCAGGCCGCCGCCAGCATGGCGGACGAGGCGCGGCAGGTGCTGGGCGCGCGTGCCGTGCTGGACGACTATCACCTGCTGGACCAGCTCAAATACATCGACGCCGCCACGCGCGAGGCCATGCGCCTCAAGCCGGTGGCGCCGTTCATGGCGGCCGAGCCGAATCAGGATGTGGTGCTGGGCGACCTGGCGGTGCCGGCGGGGACGGTGATCTTCCTGCTGCTGCGCCACGCCGCCGAGCGCGCGTCCGACCTGGCGCAGCCGGAACGCTTCCTGCCCGAGCGCTGGCTTGACGGCGCGGACGGACAGGGCGATGATCCAGGCCGCAAGCTGTTTCCGTTCGGCGGCGGGCCGCGCTTCTGTCCGGGGCGCTACCTCGCCATGGCGGAGATCAAGATGGTGATGTCGATGCTGGCGCGGAACTTCGCGCTGGAGCGCGTGGCCGGCGCGCCGGCCGCGCGCGAGTGCTTCACCTTCACCATGACGCCGGACTCGTTGCCGGTGCGGCTGGTGCACCAATAACAAGGAGAGAAAACCATGTTCAAGAAAATCATCGTCGTCATTTCGGTACTGATCCTGCTGTTGCTGGCATGGGCCGCGATCCAGCCGTCCACCTACCGCGTGCAGCGCTCGATCGCCATCAAGGCGCCGCCGGAAAAGATCGTCCCGCTGATCAGCGATTTCCATAATTGGGCCCTGTGGTCGCCGTGGGAAGCGCTGGACCCGGCCATGAAGCGCACCTTCAGCGGTGCGCCGAAGGATCTGGGCGCGGTCTATGCTTGGGAGGGCAACAAGAACGTCGGTTCCGGCCGCATGGAGGTGATCAGCCTGACGCCGGTCAAGGTCGGCATCAAGCTGGACTTCTTTGTGCCGGTGAAGTCCACCTCGGACACCGAGTTCGTGCTGGAGCCGCAGGGCGACACTACCACGGTGCGCTGGACCATGTCGGGCGAGACCGACTTCATGGCCAAGATGATGAACGTCTTCATCAGCATGGACAGCATGATCGGCCCGGCGTTCGACAGCGGCCTGGCGAAAATGAAAGCGGCAGCGGAAAAATAAGGAGCGTGCGATGCGGATGCGGACGGCGGTGGTGGGCATGATGACGTGGATGCTGGCGTGGCCGGCGGGCGCCGCATCGGTGCGGCATGACCATCCCATCATCGGCATCTGGCGCATCACGCTGCCGGACGGCCTGTGCACCGAAACCTACCGCATCCGCGCCGACGGCACCTCGCTGGTGTTCAGCAACGAGGAGGTGGCGGAATCCACCTTCACCGTCGCCGACAAGCCGGACAAGAACGGCTTCTACAAGGAGGTCGACACCATCGTCAAGGACAACGGCAAGCGTGACTGCAGCGGCGAGATCACCAAGCCGGGCCAGCCCGTCACCAACTACCTGCAATTCCACCCGAGCGGCAATCTGTTCGTGATGTGCGTGGACCCCAATCTCGAACGCTGCATCGGCCCCTTCATCCGCGTGCGCGGCCTCGACATCTAGCCGGCGCGCCAGGCGCCGGGATTGACGCCGGCCCATTCCTTGAAGGCGTGGTTGAACGCGCTCTGCTCCTGGTAGCCGAGCAGGAAGGCGATATCGACCAGGCTCAGTTCCTGCCGTTTCAGATACTCCTTGGCCAGCGCAAAGCGGGCCTGGTCCAGCACCTGCTGGAAGGTGGCGCCGGCTTCGCTCAGCTTGCGTTGCAGGGTGCGCGGCGACATCTTCAATTCATCGGCAATGGAGGCCAGCCGCACCTGGCCGCCCGACAGGCTGGCGGCAATCGCCGCATGCACCTGCTGCGTGATGGCCGGCTGGGTGGCGGCGCGCTGTTGCAGCAGGTGTTCGGCGTGCTGCTGCAGCACCGGATACAGGCTGACGTCCGCATTCGGCACGGGCCAGGACAGCATCGTCGCGTTGAAGCTGGCGACGTTGGCCTCGGCGTTAAACACCGGCATATCGCCTAGCACCTTCACGTATTCCTCGCGCAGCTCGGGCGGACCGCCGTCATGGGTCAGCGCCAACTGGTTGGCGGGCAGCGTGATCCCGGCCAGCCAGTTGCTGAACACGCGGATGCCGGCAAACACACTGTCGGCCAGGTGGCGCTGCGCGCTGCCGTAGTTGCTGTGCCAGGTGTAGTGGGCGATGTCGTCGTCGATGGTGATGGCGGAGCGGCCCAGGTCATGCGCCAGCTGCTCGTAGCGCATGGTCTGCTCGAACACCTGGCCGAAGTCGCGGCAGCTCAACAGGATCAGGCCATACACGGTGTAGGTGCCCAGCTTGACGCACTGGCCCACGTGCAGGCCGAAGTGCGGATCGTTGGCCAGCGTGGCGCCGATGTCGAGCAGGCGCACATAGTCGTCGGCGGGCAGCGATTCCGGCAGCGGTTCCAGCGTGCCGGACGGCAGGCCGGCGGCCTGTTCCAGCGCCAGCGCGCTGACGCCGCGCCGGGCGGCGGCTTCCAGCAGCGTCTGGAGATACGAGCCGGCGACGCGTTTGGCATGATCGAACAAGGCGGATGTCATGAATGCGCAATACCGGCGGGCGGCATTGTTTTAATCTCAAGAGGTGAATAATCGGTGCGCGTCAGTATAACAAGCGCTCCGCCAGGGAGATAGCAAAACAATGAGACGCTGGAACGGATGGGGTGACGAGTCGGTCGCATTTGCGCTGAATAAGGATGCGCTGGGCTTTCTGGCGCAGCGCATCGGCACCGGCACGCCGGTGGCGGATGCGGAATTCGGGCAGGCCAGCGCGCAGCTCAAGGCCTCGCGCCTGCCCGAGCATAGGCTGATCGATACATCGCCGGAGGTGCGGCTGCGCAATGCGCTGGGCCAGAGCCTGCCGGACTGGCTGCGCCTGCGCTATGGCGTGATCGACACGGCGCCGGATGGCGTGGCGTATCCGGAAAGTGCGCAGGACGTGCGCGAGCTGCTGGCGTATGCGGCGCTGCATGGCGTGGCGCTGATTCCGCAGGGCGGCGGCACCAGCGTGGCCGGGCATCTGACGGCGCCGTCGGGCACGCGCTCGGTGGCGGTGAACATGACGCGCATGCGGCAGTTGCTGTATCTCGACACCGAGTCGCAGCTGGCGACGTTTGGCGCCGGCGTGTTTGGGCCGGATCTGGAAGCGCAGTTGCGGGCGCGCGGCTACACGCTGGGGCATTTCCCGCAGTCGTTCGAGTATTCCACGCTGGGCGGCTGGGTCGCCACGCGCTCGTCGGGGCAGCAGTCCTTGCGCTACGGGCGCATCGAGCAGATGTTCCGTGGCGGTTCGGTGGAGACGCCGGCCGGCACGCTGCATCTGCCGACTTTTCCGGCATCGGCGGCGGGGCCGGATCTGCGCGAGATGGTGCTGGGGTCCGAAGGGCGGCTCGGCATCATCACCGAGGCCACCGTGCGCGTGACGGCGGCGCCGGCCTACGAGGCGTTCCATGCGGTGTTCTTCCCCAGTTGGTCCGCGGCGGAAACGGCGGTGCGGCAGGTGGTGCAGGCGGGATTGTCGCTGTCGATGCTGCGGTTGTCGAATCCGTTGGAAACCACGACCATGCTGGCGCTGGCGGGCCACAAGCGCATAATCTCGCTGCTGGAGCGCTATCTGTCGCTGCGCGGCTGCAAGCAGGGCAAGTGCATGCTGATGATTGGTGTCAGTGGGCGCAAGTCGCTGGCGCGGGCGGCGTTGCGCGAGGCGCTGGCACTGACGCTGCCGCATGGCGGCGTGCACGTCGGCCGCACCATGGGCGAGAAGTGGAAGCAGAACCGCTTCCGCAATGTCTATCTGCGCAACGCGGCGTGGCAGCATGGTTATGCCATCGACACGGTGGAGACGGCGGTGGACTGGCCGCGCGTGGAGATCATGATGCGGGCGGTGGAGTCGGCCGCCACGGTGGCGCTGGCGCTGTACGGCGAGAAGGTGCACGCTTATACGCATCTGTCGCACCTGTATGCGCAGGGAGCGAGCGTCTATACGACTTTTGTGTACCGGCTGGCGGGGGACTATGAGACGGATCTGGCGCGCTGGAAGTCGCTGAAGAAGGCGGCGTCGATGGCGATTGTGGAGAATGGCGGGACGATCAGCCATCAGCACGGCGTCGGCGGCGATCATGCGCCGTACCTGACGGCGGAGAAGGGGCGGCTGGGGATGTCGATGCTGCGGGCCTTGGCCGAGCATGTCGATCCTCAGCAGATCATGAATCCGGGGAAGCTGCTGCCATGAGCCGCGCCGGCTTCGCGCTTGATTGGGATGTGGTCGTGGTGGGCGGCGGCATTACCGGCGCGGGGATTTTGCTGGAGGCGGCGCGCCGTGGCTTGAAGGTGCTGCTGGTGGAGCAGCGGGATTTCGCCTGGGGAACGTCGAGCCGGTCGTCCAAGCTGGTGCACGGCGGCTTGCGCTATCTGAAGGAAGGGCAGTTCGGCTTGACGCGCGAGTCGGTGCACGAGCGTGAGCATTTGCTGCGGCAGGCCGCTGGTCTGGTGGAGCCGCAGAGTTTTGCGTTCGGCGATTATGTGGGGCGCAAGCCGGGCAAACGGGCGTTCCTGGCCGGGCTGGCGATTTACGATCGCATGGCGGGGCAGCGTGGGCGACATTACTATGGCCGGGAGGAGTTCGCGGCGCTGGCGCCGAATGTGGCCACGGACGGTCTCCAGGGCGGCATGGTCTATACAGATGCCAAGACGGACGATGCGCGGCTGGTACTGCGCGTATTGCAGGAGGCGCGCCGATACGGCGGCGTCGCCTTGAATTATATGGCCGTGGCGTCGCTGCTGCGCTATGGCGCCGGCGGCGAGGTGCTGGGTGTTCAGCTGCGCGATGGCTTGACCGGTGAGCGGCATGAGGTGCGAGCACGGCTGGTCATCAACGCGACGGGCGCGTGGGCCGATGCGCTGCGCGTGCCGGATGCCGCGCCACATGCCTTGGGCGTGGAGCGTGCGGGCGAGGGCGGGCGCGCGGACACGGGCGCGAGCACGCGGCAGGGCGGCGCGGCAGCGCATCGGCTGCGGCCTTTGCGCGGCAGTCATTTGGTGCTGCCGGCCTGGCGGTTGCCGCTGGCGCAGGCCATTAGTTTGATGCATCCGGCCGATGGCCGCCCGGTGTTTGCGTATCCGTGGGAAGGCATAACGCTGGTTGGCACGACGGATGTCGATCACAGGGAAGACCTGTCGCGCGAAGCGGCCATCACGCGCGCCGAATGCGACTACCTGATGGCGGCCTTGCATGCCCAGTTCCCGCAGCTGAATCTGACCGACAGCGACATCCTTGCCACCTACGCCGGCGTGCGTCCCGTCATCGACAGCGGCAAAGCCGATCCTTCCAAGGAAACGCGCGACCACATGCTGTGGCTGGAGCACGGCCTGCTGACTGTCACCGGCGGCAAGCTCACCACTTTCCGCGTGATCGCGCTGGACGCGCTCAAGCTGGCCGCGAGCCGGCTGCCGGAACTGCAAGGCCAGCTTGCGCCGCAGCCGGTCTTTGCGGCCGCGCCGCCGCTGCGCTACCACGCCGAGCTGCCGCCAGGCCAGGCGCAACGCCTGCAAGGCCGCTACGGCGCCGCTGCACAGGCGCTGGTCAATGCCGCGCAGACGGGCGAGCTTTCCTGCATCCCCGGCACAGAGACCATCTGGGCGCAACTGCGCTGGGCCGCGCGCTGCGAAGATGTCTGCAAGCTGGAAGACCTGCTGCTGCGCCGCAGCCGCATCGGCATCCAGCTGCGCGGCGGCGGCATCGACATCCTGCCGCGCGTGCGCGCCATCTGCCAGCCGGAACTCGGCTGGAGCGACCAGCGCTGGGACGACGAACAAGCCGCCTACCTGGCGCTGTGGAGCGCGCATTACAGCGTGCCCAAACCATAACTATAACGAGACATCATGGCGGACCAATACCTGCTTTCCATCGACAACGGCACGCAAAGCGTGCGCGCGCTGCTGTTCGATGTGAACGGCAACCTCGCGGCCAAATCGCAAATCCACCTGCAAGCCTATTTCTCGGCGCATCCCGGCTGGGCCGAACATGACGCCGACGGCTATTGGGACGCCGTGGCCGCCGCCTGCCAGCAGCTGTGGCGCACGACCGATATTCCACGCAGCGCGGTCAAAGGCGTGGCGGTGACCACACAGCGCGGCACCGTCGTCAACCTGGACCGCGATGGTAAGGTACTGCGGCCGGCCATCACCTGGCTGGACCAGCGCCGCGTGGGCAAGCAGAAGCCGTTGAGCTGGTGGTGGCGTACAGCGTTCAAACTGGCGCGCGTGGAAGGCACGATTGAATACTTCCGCCGCGAAGCGGAGATCAACTGGATCGCCGAGCATCAGCCGGAGATCTGGGCGAAGACGCATAAATACCTGCTGCTGTCGGGCTTTCTGAATTACCGCCTGTGTGGATGCCACGTCGATTCGACCGGCTCGCAGGTCGCCTACCTGCCGTTCGACTACAAGCGCCACAAGTGGGCCGGCGCACGCGACTGGAAATGGCAGGCGCTGCGCGTGCGTCCGGACATGCTGCCGGAACTGGTGGCGCCGGGCACGGTGATCGGCACGATCACCGCTGCCGCCGCTGCGGCGACCGGCATCCCCGAAGGCACGCCGCTGGTGGCCGCCGCCGCCGACAAGGCGTGCGAAGTGATCGGCGCCGGCAGCCTGGAGCCGCACATCGCCTGCCTGAGCTACGGCACCACGGCCACCATCAACACCACCAGCAAAAAGTATGTGGAGGTCACGCCCTTCATCCCGCCATATCCTGCGGCGGTGCCGGGGGCATACAGCACCGAAGTGCAGATTTTCCGCGGCTACTGGATGGTCAACTGGTTCAAGGAGCAGTTCGGGCACCTGGAGCAGATGGCCGGCGCGGAGCAGGGGCTGGCGCCGGAAGCGATGTTCGACCAGCTTGTCAACGAGGTGCCGCCCGGCTCGATGGGGCTGATGTTGCAGCCGTACTGGAGTCCCGGCATCCGCACGCCGGGGCCGGAAGCCAAGGGCGCGATGATCGGCTTCGGCGACGTGCATACGCGCTCCCATATGTACCGCGCCATCCTTGAAGGCCTGGCCTATGCGTTAAGGGAAGGGAAGGAGCGCATCGAGCAGCGCAGCGGCGTCAAGGTGACGGCATTGCGGATTGCAGGCGGCGGCTCGCAAAGCGACGCGGCGATGCAGCTGACCGCCGACATTTTCGGCCTGCCCGCCGCCCGCGCCCACGTCTACGAAACTTCGGGCCTGGGCGCCGCAATCGCGATCGCCGCCGGCGTGGGGCTGCATCCGGACTTCGATACCGCCACCCGCGCCATGACGCGCCCTGGCCGCATCTTCCAGCCGATCCCCGCCAACCAGAAAATCTACGACCAGCTCTATCGGCGCGTCTACCTCGGCATGTACAAGCAGCTGCAGCCGATGTACCAGCAAATCGCCGACATCACCGGCTACCCGGAACAGCTTTAGCGCATCACCAGGGCTTTGACGGCGGCCAGGGAGGCGCCGCCGGTTTTGGTGGCTTGGACCTGATTGCGGCCGCCTTCCTTGGCCACGTACATGGCGCGGTCGGCGGCGACGAACAGCGATTCGGTGTTGTCCAGTTGGTGCGGATGGATGGTGGCGACGCCGATGCTCACCGTCAGCCACGCCGAGGTGGTCGAGCGCGGATGCGGGATCTGCAGCGATTCGATGTGCGCGCGGATCGATTCGGCCAGCAGATAGGCCGAGTCGCCGTCGGTCTCGGCGAACAGCAGCACGAATTCCTCGCCGCCATAGCGCGCCGCCAGATCGGTCGGCCGCAGCGCGTGCGAGGCGATGGCTTGCGCCACCTGCTGCAAACAGGCGTCGCCGGCCGGATGGCCCAGCGTGTCGTTGTAGAGTTTGAAGTGGTCGACGTCCAGCACCACCAGCGACAGGGGCTGGCCGCTGCGCATCGCGCGCTGCCATTCCTTTTCCAGGAAGGTGTCGAAATGGCGGCGGTTGGCGATCTTGGTCAGTGGGTCGACCATGGCGGCGCGCAGCAGCGTGTCTTCCGACTGCTTGTGGTGGGTGATGTCGTGCAGCAGGCCGATGAACAGCGGCTGGCGCAGGTACATCGGCGTCAGCGTCAGGTCCATGCACACCGAACTGCCGTTGCGGTGGCGGATGATGACTTCGCGCGTGCCATGGTTGTGCGCCGTCTGCGGCGCGGCGGCGTAGCGCTCGAAGTAGTCCAGGTATTCCTGCGCCACCAGGGGATTGAGCAGTTCGGAGATGGTGCTGCCGGCCAGTTCCTCGGCCTGGTAGCCCAGGTATTTGTCGCAGGCCGGGTTGGTGAACTGGATGCGGCCATCGGCTTCGATAATCAGCAGGCCTTCGGCCATGTTGTTGACGATGGTGCGCAGGCGCTCGGCCTGTTCCTCGTGCGTTTCGCTGCGGCTGCGGATCTGCAGCTGCGTGCGCACGCGCGCGCACACTTCCGGCATGCGCAGCGGCTTGCTGATGTAGTCGACCGCGCCCAGGTCGAAGCCGGCCACCACGTCCTCGGTGTCGGTGCGCGCGCTCATGAAGATCACGGGAATGCGCTGGGTGGTGGCGTTGCTCTTGAGCTGGCGGCAGGTTTCGTAGCCGTCCATGCCCGGCATCATGATGTCGAGCAGGATCAGGTCCGGGTGGACCCGGCGGGCGATTTTCAGCGCGCGCTCGCCGCTGGTGGCGACGAAGGTTTGATACCCCTGTTCCACCATCAGCTTGCGCAGCGCACCCAGATTCTCGGGCGCATCGTCCACGATCAGGATCGCGGCGTCGCGCCGCGTGGCGTAACTCAGACTTCCGGAATTCATTGGGATTCGCCTTTGACCCGGTAGGGCGTAGCGGCGTGAGTCGTCGGTTGCGCGGCGCGGCAACGGGGGCGGCAAGCAAAGGTGATTGGTGCGTGTTTCAACAAAGGCTGGCCTGATATGAAAGTGACTATCCGTTCAAATCATACCGCTTTGCAACCTTTAGAGGGAAAAAAATTCTGCTGAATATTGAGTGTTGCTTCGGATGCATCAGGCCGCAGCCCTGCTGGTGCCAGATGGTGTAACTAATGTTGGCGGGGTGTTATGGAATCGGCCGGTTTTGGTGACTATTGGTGATAAAGTCGCGGCGATGGTGTTGTATTTTTGCGGGCGGCCGTTGTCGTACAACGGCCGCCCGTGGCGCTGCGATTTAGACTTTGGCGGCGATCAGTTTGCCCAGGATTTCGATGCCGTGGCGGATGCGTTCCGGCGGCACGGTGACGAAGGACAGACGCAGCGTGTTGGTGGCCGGTTCGTTGGCGTAGAACGGCGAGCCGGGCACGAAGGCGACTTTCTGGGCGATGGCTTCATCCAGCAGTTTCATGGCGTCGATGTGCTTCGGCAGCGTGACCCAGATGAACATGCCGCCTTCCGGCTTGGTCCACTCGACACCGGCCGGGAAGTGCTGGGCCATGGCGTCCAGCATCACCTGGCACTGGTCGCCGTACAGCGCGCGGATTTTCGGGATGTGCTGTTCCAGGAAGCCGTCCTTGATCACTTCGTGCACCACCATCTGGGTCAGCTGCGAAGTGTGCAGGTCGGCCGCCTGCTTGGCCAGCTCCAGGCGGCGCGCCAGCGGCAGCGGGGCCACCACGTAGCCCAGGCGGATGCCCGGGGTCAGCACCTTGGAGAAGGAACCCATGTAGATCACGCCGTCCGGGTTCATCGCCACCATCTTCGGCAGCGGCTCGCCCTTGTAGCTCAGGGCGCCGTAAGGATCATCCTCGATCAGCGGCAGGCCGAGGCGGGCGCAGGTTTCCACCAGCTCCTGGCGGCGTTCGATCGACATGGTGCGGCCGGTCGGGTTCTGGAAGTTCGGCAGCGAATACAGCATGCGCGCGCCTTCGGCCACGGCGTCGATCGACGACGGCACCAGGCCGTGGTCGTCGGTTTCCACCGATTTGAATTCCGGGCGGTAGACCGAGAACGCCTGCAGCGCGCCCAGGTACGACGGCGTCTCGACCAGCACGCGGCTGCCTTCGTCGATCAGCACTTTGCCCAGCAGGTCCAGCGCCTGCTGCGAACCGGAGGTCATCAGCACTTGTTCCGGCGCGATCCTGGCGCCGCCGACGGACAGCGAGTCGGCGATCCACTGGCGCAGCGGGGTGTAGCCGTCGGTCGGGCCGTATTGCAGCGCGACCTTGCCGTTTTCGCTCAGTACCTTGTCGTAGGCCGCTTTCATTTCGTCGACCGGGAAGGTCAGCGGCGACGGCAGGCCGCCGGCGAAGGAGATGATCTCCGGCTGCTGCGTGATCTTCAGGATCTCGCGGATGAACGAGGCTTGCAGTTGCTCGGCGCGTTCAGCGAAGCGCCATTCGATCGGATTCGGGTTTTCGATTTTCATACGTGTCTCATGAGTGGATAACAACAAGCTCGCTTGTGGCGTGCTTTTATAAAAGGAACGGCAGCGGATAAGCTGCCGCCCGCTTACGCGACTTCCGCGATCAGTTCGATTTCGACGCAGGCGCCAAGCGGGATTTGGGCGACACCAAAGGCCGAGCGGGCGTGCTTGCCGGCGTCGCCGAAGACTTCGCCCAGCAACTCGGAAGCGCCGTTGGTGACCAGGTGCTGTTCAGTAAAGTCAGGCGTGGAATTGACCAGGCTCATGACCTTGACGATGCGCTTGACGCGGGTCAGGTCGCCGCCGACGGCCGCCTGCAGGGTGCCCATCAGGTCGATGGCGATGGCGCGCGCGGCGGCCTTGCCCTCCGCGGTGTCGATGTTCTTGCCCAGCTGGCCCACCCATACGCTGCCGTCGGCGCGCTTGGCGATGTGGCCCGACAGGAATACCAGGTTGCCGGTTTGGGCGTACATGACGTAGGCGGCGGCTGGCGTGGCCGGTGCTGCCAGGGTGATATCAAGCGCTTTGAGTTTTTCGTAAACAGACATGTGGTTATCCAATGATTAAGTGCGTTGCATGGGTGGAGACCGATATTGTACGTCTTGCCGCCGGGGATGCCCACAATTGAGGCAAAATCAAGATACTGTATGGCGTCAGCCGCGTTTTACCTGCATTTTGCGGCCCGTGCCCACCACGCCGATGACGGCGATTGCGAAGACCAGGGTTTGCCACTCCAGCGCCTCGCCCAGCACCACGGTGGCGCCCAGTACAGATAGAAACGGCTGCACCAGCTGTACTTGTCCCACCCGCGCCACGCCGCCCAGCGCCATGCCGCGATACCAGAAGAAGAATCCGATGAACATCGAAAACACGGAAACGTAGGCGAAGCCGGTCCACACGGCGGCGCTGGCGTGGGCGATCCGCGCCGATTCCTGCCAGCCCAGCCAGCCCACCACCGGCAACAGCGGCGGCGCGGCCAGGATCAGCGCCCAGCAGATGGTCTGCTGGCCGCCCAGCGTCTGCGACAGGCGGCCGCCGGCGGCGTAGCCCATGGCGGCCAGCAGCACGGCGACAAAGATCGCCAGGTCGGCCGTGTGCAGACTGCCGCCGCTCTGGCGCAGCGCAAAGCCGATCACCAGTACCGATCCTAAGATGGCCATGATCCAGAAACCTGTCGACGGCTTTTCGCCGCCCAGCAGGGCCGCGAACATGGCGGTGGCCAGCGGCAGCACGCCGACCAGCACCGCGCCGTGGGCGGCGGGCAGGCTGCGCATGGCGACGGAGGTCAGCCACGGGAAACCGATCACGCAGCCGATGGCGACCATGGCCAGCGCCGGCAGGGCGGCGCGCGGCGGCAGCGGCGCGCGCTTCCAGTACAGCCAGCCGCCGGCCAGTACAGCGGCGGCCAGCGCGCGGCCGAGGGCGACGAACATCGGCGACAAGCCGGCGTCGCCGCTGACGGCCAGCCGGGTGAAGGGCAGCGTCAGGCTGAAGATGGCGACGCCGATCAGGCCCAGCAGCATGCCGGTGGTTTCGTCGCTCAGACGACGGTGGGTGGTGAGTGCTGGCGTATTTGGGTTCATGGGTTTATGCTACGTGACAAAACCAGTACAGTGCCAGTACACTTAGCAACATAATCGATCATACTGTGACGGTAAAATGACCAATACACGACCACGCACTTCCCTGCTGGGCGCCGCCGCGGCAGCCGCTGCGGAAGCCGTCAACGAGGCGCTGGCTGCCGCACACGCCCGCGCCATGGCCGCTCCGGCGCCCGGTCCGGCGGTGACGTCGGTCCCGGTGCCTGCGCCAGTTCCGGCGCCGCCCAAGCCGGCGCCCGGCCCCATGCTTGGCCTGCTGCTGCGCGAGTCGGGCGAAACGCTGATCGACCAGATCGTGCGGTCGGTGGCGGCGCGCATCGACGACCGCCTGCTGCGCGGCGGCGCGCGCATGCCGTCGATCCGGGCCTTCGCCGCGTCGCATGGCGTGTCGGCCTTCACCGTGGTGGCGGCCTACGACAAGCTGGTGGCTACCGGCTACCTGGAATCGCGGCGTGGCGCCGGCTTCTTCGTGCGCGAACGTCCGTCGATGGCGCTGAATACCGCTGACAGCGCGCTGCTGGCGCCGCTGTCGCGTGTGCAGACCAGCTTTGACAGCAAGCCGATCGACGTGGTCTGGCTGGTGCGTAACATGTTCCGCCAGATGCCGCACCAGCAGATGCCCGGCTCCGGCGTGCTGCCGCCCGAGTGGCTGGACGGCCCGTCGATCGCCAACGCGCTGCGCGCGGTGAGCCGGCAGAATCCGAACCTGTTGTTGAGCTATGGTGTGCCGCAGGGCTTCCTGCCGCTGCGCCAGCAGTTGCAGCACAAGCTCGCCGAGCTGGAAATCGCCGCCACGCCCGAGCAGATCGTCACCACCGCCGGCGTGACGCAGGCGCTGGACCTGGTGGCGCGCGAATTCTCGCGTCCCGGCGACACCATCTTCGTCGACGATCCGGCCTGGTTCCTGATGTTCGGCTCCTTCGCCGCGCTGGGCGCCAAGGTGATCGGCATTCCGCGCCTGGGCGACGGGCCGGATATCGCGCGGCTGGCGGAGCTGGCGGCGCTGCACAAGCCCAAGCTGTACATCATCAACTCGGTGCTGCACAACCCCAGTTCCACCTCGCTGTCGGCGGCCAAGGCGTTCCAGGTGCTGCGCCTGTCGGAGGAACATGACTTCATCATCGTGGAAGACGATATCTACTGCGACCTGCATCCCGGCAGCGCCGTGCAGCCGGCCACGCGGCTGTCGGCGCTGGACCAGCTGCAGCGGGTGATCTACCTGAGCGGCTTCTCCAAGACCATGGCGGCCAACCTGCGGGTGGGCTTCATCGCCACCTCGCCGGAACGCGCCGAGCGGCTGGCCGACCGCAAGATGCTGTCGACGCTGACCACCAGCGACATCGGCGAGCGGGTGGTGTACAAGGTGCTGTCCGAGGGCCTGTACCGCAAGCACGCCGACCGCCTGCGCGCGCGGCTGGACGGCGTCCGCGCCAAGACGCTGCGCCAGATGGAGCGCATCGGCCTGAAGGTGGACGGCTCGCCGCCGGCCGGCATGTTCGTCTGGGCCGACGCCGGCTGCGACACCAATGTGCTGACCGAGCGCGCCATGGCGCACAATCTGCTGCTGGCGCCGGGCAGCCTGTTCTCGCCCAAGCAGCTGCCGTCGACCCGCATGCGGCTCAACGTGGCGGCGATGCAGGAGCCGGCCGTGTGGCGTTTCCTTGAGCGGGAACTCAGTTGAGCCTCCCGGCTCTTGAAAAGCCTCTTATAATCCCCACTTTCCTGAAATCTTAACCAAAAGACTATTCCAAAATGGCTGATACTCAAAAACAAACCCTTGGATTCCAGGCCGAAGTGAAACAGCTGCTGCAGCTGATGATTCACTCCCTGTATTCGAACAAAGAGATCTTCCTGCGCGAACTGATCTCGAACGCGTCCGACGCGTCCGACAAGCTGCGTTTCGAGGCGATCAACAACGACGCCCTGTACGGCAACGACCATGAACTGAAAATCAAGGTCTCGTTCGACAAGGCCGCGCGCACCATCACCATTTCCGACAACGGCATCGGCATGAGCCGCGAGGAAGCCATTTCGCATCTGGGCACCATCGCCAAGTCGGGCACCAAGGAATTCTTCGGCAAGCTGTCGGGCGACCAGCAGCAGGACGCGGCCCTGATCGGCCAGTTCGGCGTGGGCTTCTACTCGGGCTTCATCGTGGCCGACAAGATCACCGTCGAATCGCGCCGCGCCGGCGCGCCGGCCTCCGAAGGCGTGCGCTGGGAATCGGGCGGCGAGGGCGATTACTCGGTCGAGCAGATCGAGAAGATCAACCGCGGCACCGACATCATCCTGCACCTGCGCGAAGGCGAGGACGAGCTGCTGTCGTCGTGGAAGATCAAGTCCATCATCCGCAAATACTCGGACCACATCTCGCTGCCGATCGTGATGCAGAAGGAAGAGTGGGACGCCGAGAAGAGCGAAACCGTGCTCAAGGACGAACTGGAAACCGTCAACCAGGCCAGCGCGCTGTGGGCGCGCAGCAAATCCGAGATCACGCCGGAACAGTACGAGGAATTCTACAAGCACGTCTCGCACGACTTTGCCGCGCCGCTGACCTACACGCACAACCGCGTCGAAGGCAAGAGCGAATACACGCAGCTGCTGTACATCCCGGCCAAGGCGCCGTTCGACCTGTGGGACCGCAACAAGCGCGGCGGCATCAAGCTGTACGTCAAGCGCGTGTTCATCATGGACGATGCCGAGCAGCTGATGCCGACCTACCTGCGCTTCGTCAAAGGAGTGATCGATTCGGCCGACCTGCCGCTGAACGTCTCGCGCGAGATCCTGCAGGAGTCGCGCGACGTGAAACTGATCCGCGACGGCTCGACCAAGCGCGTGATCGGCATGCTGGAAGAACTGGCGAACGCCGACGAGCAGGAGAAAAAAGACAAGTACCAGAGCTTCTGGACCGAATTCGGCCAGGTGCTGAAAGAGGGCGTGGGCGAGGACGCGGCCAACAAGGACCGTCTGGCCAAGCTGCTGCGCTTCGCCTCGACCGCCAACGACAACGACCAGCAGACCACGTCGCTGGAACAGTACCTGTCGCGCGCCAAGGAAGGCCAGGACAAGATCTACTACGTCACCGCCGATAACTACATCGCCGCGAAAAACAGTCCGCACCTGGAAATTTTCCGCAAGAAGGGCGTGGAAGTGCTGCTGCTGACCGACCGCGTGGACGAATGGATGCTGTCGTTCCTGACCGAGTTCGAAGGCAAGGAACTGGTTTCCGTGGCCAAGGGCGGCCTGGACCTGGGCGCGCTGGAAGACGAAGCCGAGAAGAAGGAACACGAGGAAACCGAATCGTCGTACAAGGATCTGGTCGAGAAGATGAAGGAAGCGCTGGCCGACAAGGCCAAGGACGTGCGCGTGACCTTCCGTCTGACCGATTCGCCAGCCTGCCTGGTGGCCGACGAGAACGAGCTGTCGGGCAACCTGCTGCGCATGCTGAAGGCGGCGGGCCAGAACGCGCCGGAATCCAAGCCTATCCTGGAAATCAATCCGGACCACCCGCTGGTGCAGCGCCTGAAGAACGAAGGCGTGGCCAGCTCCTTCAGCGACTGGTCGAACCTGCTGTTCGATCAGGCCTTGCTGGCCGAAGGCGGTTCGCTGAGCGACCCGGCCACCTTCGTGAAACGCCTGAACGAGCTGCTGCTGGCGAAATAAACCTCCGGGGTCAGGTCCCCCATTTCTACACGAGCTGAGCGCTAGTGCTTGCCACGGTCGAGGCCGTGTAGAATTGGGGGACCTGACCCCGGAGTGATCATGAAGAAAACCGCACTGACGCTGGCCCTGGTGGCCGGCGTTTTTACTATTCAAGCCAGTCTGGCGCAGCAGGCCGCGCTGCCTGCATCGACGCCCGGCGTCGCCGCCAAGCCGCTGTATCCCGCGCTGCCGAGCGAAACGCCGGATGAATTCACGGCGCCGGTCGACAGTTTCGATTATGTCCGCCGCACGGTGATGATACCGATGCGCGACGGCGTCAAGCTCAATACCGTTATCCTCATTCCACGCAAGGCGCACCACGCGCCGATGCTGCTCACGCGCACGCCGTACAACGCGGCCGATATGACGGCGCATGCGGAAAACGCGCAGCTGGAGTCGGTGCTGCAGGGCTACGACAACCAGCCGGACGTCATCGTCAAGGGCGGCTATATCCGCGTGGTGCAGGACGTGCGCGGCAAGTACGGCTCCGAGGGCGATTATGTGATGAACCGTCCGATGGCCGGCACGCCGTTCAATCCGACGCCGGTCGACCACTCGACCGACAGCTGGGACACCATCGAGTGGCTCAGCAAGAACGTGCCGGAGTCGAACGGCAAGGTCGGCATCATCGGCAGTTCGTATGACGGCTTCCTGCCGCTGATCGCGCTGGTTAATCCGCATCCGGCGCTGAAGGTGGCGGTGCCGATGAATCCCATGGTTGACGGCTGGCGCGGCGACGACTGGTTCCACAACGGCGCCTTCCGCCAGATTAACCTGTCCTACATCATGGAGCAGGTGGTCACGCGGCGCAACGAGGCGCACTGGTTCACCAGCCATTACGACGATTACGATACCTTCATGCGCGCGGGTTCGGCCGGCGAGCTGGCGCGCCGGCGCGGCGTGGAGCAGAGCGGCTTCTGGCGCAAGGTGGTGGCGCATCCGGCCTACGACCAGTTCTGGCAGACCCAGGCCGTGGACCAGATCCTGGCGAAACAGCCGATCACCGTGCCGACCATGCTGGTGCACAGCCTGTGGGACGCCGAGGATATCTACGGCGCCATCGCCGTCTACAAGGCCATCAAGCCGAACGACAAGGACAACAAGGTGTTCCTGGTGATGGGACCGTGGAACCACGGCGGCCAGGATGGCGACGGCACCCACCTCGGGCCGATCAAATTCAACAGCGACACCGGGATGCACTTCCGCGAGGAGATCCTGATGCCGTTCCTGGACCGCTATCTGAAGGACGAGCCGTCGGCCGAGGCGCTGGCGGCGACCATCGCGCCGGTGACGGCGTTCGAAACCGGCACCAACAAGTGGCGCGCGCTGGACCGCTGGCCGGCCGGCTGCGTCACCGGCTGCTTCATCGCGCCGGCCACGCTGCGCCTGGCGGCGGACGGCAAGGCGACGCTGACCAATGCCGCGCCAACGCCACTGTCCAGGCCGGCGCACAGGAATGATTACGATGAATACGTGGCCGATCCCGCCAAGCCGGTGCCATACCGTCAGCGGCCGATTCCGCCGTATGGCTACGACGAAGCCAAGGGCCAGACCTGGCCGCGCTGGCTGGTCGACGACCAGCGCGAAGCCTCGGGCCGCACCGATGTGCTGAGCTACACCACCGGCGTGCTGACGGCGCCGGTGAAGATCAGCGGCGAGCCGGTCGCCCATCTGCTGGCCTCCACCAGCGGCACCGACGCCGACTGGGTGGTCAAGGTGATCGACGTCTATCCGGACCAGGTGGCGTCGCAGCCGGAGCTGGGCGGCTACCAGCTGATGGTGTCGGCCGATATCTTCCGGGGCCGCTACCGCGAAAGCCTGGAAACGGCCAGGCCCATCGCTGCCGACAAGGCGCTGCCGTACCGCTTTGCGCTGCCGACCGCCAACCACGTATTCCTGCCGGGCCACCGCATCATGGTGCAGATCCAGTCCAGCTGGTTCCCGCTGTACGACCGCAATCCGCAGACCTTTGTGCCAAACATCTTCTACGCGCAGCCGGCGGATTACAAGAAGGCGACGCAGCGCATCTACCACGACAGCTACATCGAGCTGCCCCTGGTGGGCGCCAGCGTGAAATAAGCTAGGTCTTGCGGCGACGGCGCGCCAGCATCAGCATGGCCGGCAGGCCCATGCCCAGCATGGCGAAGCTGCCCGGTTCCGGCACCGCCGCCGCTGGCGCCAGCGCCAGGAAGCCGCGAATCTCGCCGGAAGGGTAGGCGCTGCTGTGGATGTTGAGGTAGGCCTCGCCTGAATTCAGGCCGGCCAGGAAGGCCGCCTCGGCGCCGGCCGTGGTGCCGCCGTTGGCGCTCAGGAAGGCGGGATTCCAGCTGGCCGCCAGCGAGGTGTCGAAGGTATGGCTGTAGGCGCCGGTGTGCACGCCCAGCGGGAAACCGTCGAAGGTCGGCGTCTGGGTGGCGACGCCGGCGTTGCCCAGGCCTGGCGCATCGGTGCAGCAGTGGATGTGGGCGGCGGTGCTGTCGCCCTGCAGTGCGCTGAAGGCGGCGTTGATCACCAATACGTGCGTGCCGGCGTCGAACTGC
The DNA here is from genome assembly GCF_009674495.1 of Duganella alba. Lineage (GTDB taxonomy): Bacteria > Pseudomonadota > Gammaproteobacteria > Burkholderiales > Burkholderiaceae_D > Rugamonas > Rugamonas alba. Next base: position 54,952 of record NZ_WKJN01000033.1, read on the forward strand.
ACGGCGGCCGCGCCGATGGCGGCCGAGGTGTTGGGCGGCGCTTCCTTCGGCCCGGTGAGGATGGTGGTGTAGGTGGCGGCGTTGGCCACGCTGGCGGCTGCCGTGGCGGCGCACAGCATTGCCGCCGCCGCCCAGGCGCTGGTGCGTTGTCGAGTCATGATGTCCCTCCCAAGTATTTAGCTTAGAGAGGGCGGCCGCGCTCAAGTTCCCTTGTCAGAGTTCGGTACGCAGCGCGAACAGCTCGGGGAACAGCACCACGTCCAGCATCTTGCGCAGGTAGCTGACGCCGGCCGTGCCGCCGGTGCCGGTCTTGAAGCCGATGATGCGCTCGACCGTGGTCACGTGGCGGAAGCGCCAGAAGCGGAACGCGGTCTCCATGTCGACCAGCTTTTCAGCCAGTTCGTACAGCGCCCAGTAGCGCGTCGGATCGCCGTAGACCTGCAGCCAGGCCTGCTGCACCGAGGCGTCCGCCACGGTCGGCAGGGTCGGATCGGCGTTCAGGCGTTCGGCCGAGATCGGCAGGCCGTTGCGCGCCAGCAGGCGGACCGCTTCGTCGTAGATCGACGGCGTGCCCAGCGCTTCTTCCAGCAGCGGGAATTCCGGCGTCGTCGCGTGGACGTTGAGCAGGGCGGCGTTCTTGTTCCCCAGGATGAATTCGATCTCGCGATACTGGTAGGACTGGAAACCCGACGACGCGCCCAGGTAGGGGCGGATGGCGGTGTATTCCGGCGGCGTCATGGTGGCCAGCACGTCCCAGGCGTGCACCAGCTGGTCCATGATGCGGGCCACGCGCGCCAGCATCTTGAACGCCGGCGGCAGGTCGTCGCTGCGCAGGTGGGTGCGCACGGCGCGCATTTCGTGCAACATCAGCTTCATCCACAATTCGCTGGTCTGGTGCTGGATGATGAACAGCATCTCGTTATGGTTGGGCGACAGCGGGTGCTGGGCGTGCAGGATCTGGTTCAGGCCCAGATAGTCGCCGTAGCTCATGTCGTTGCTGAAGTCCATCTGCGCACCGTGCCAGTCGGCGCCGGTGTTGTGCATCGGGCATTTGTTATCGCTCATACGGTTTATCTCGTTATCAGGTGACGGCGTCGCGCTTGGCGTCGACATTGTAGTCCTGGCGGTCCAGGATATCGCGCAGGATCTCGACCGCATCCCAGACCTCGGTGTAGCTGGTGTACAGCGGCGTGAAGCCGAAGCGCATGATGGCCGGCTCGCGGTAGTCGCCGATCACGCCGCGCGCGATCAGGGCCGCCATCACCGCATAGCCGTGCGGATGGGTGAAGCTGACCTGGCTGCCGCGGTGCGCATGCGCGCGCGGCGTCACCAGTCCCAGCGGATGGGCGGCGCAGCGCGCCTCCACCAGTTCAATGAACAGATCGGTCAGCGCCAGCGATTTGGCGCGGATGGCGGCCATGCTGGTCTGGTGGTGCACGTCGAGTCCGCATTCGACCATGGCCAGCGAGACGATAGGCTGGGTGCCGCACAGCGCGCGGCCGATGCCGTCGGTCGGCGTGTAGTGCGGCGCCATGGCGAACGGCGCGGCGTGACCCCACCAGCCGGACAGCGGCTGCTGGAACACGGCCTGGTGCTTTTTCGGCACCCAGATGAAGGCCGGCGCGCCGGGACCACCGTTCAGGTATTTATAGGTGCAGCCCACGGCCAGGTCGGCGCCGTCGGCGTTCAGGTCGACCGGCACCGCGCCGGCCGAGTGCGCCAGGTCCCAGACGATCAGCGCGCCGGCCGCGTGGGCGAGGGCGCTGGTGGCCCGCATCGCGTACTGGTAGCCGGTGCGGTAGTTCACGTGGGTCAGCATGACCACGGCGGTGTCGGCGCCTAGCGCCGCTTGCAATTCGTCCGGCGAGTCGATCAGCTTGATGCTGTAGCCGCGTTCCAGCCACTGGGTCAGGCCTTCGGCCATGTAGATGTCGGTCGGGAAGTTGGCGCGTTCGGTGACGATCACGCGGCGCGCGCTGTCGCCGGCCTGCATGTGCAGCGCGGCGGCCAGCGCCTTGAACAGGTTGACCGAGGTGGTGTCGGTGACCACCACTTCGCCGTCCAGGCCGCCGATCAGCGGCGCCAGGCGGTTACCCAGGCGTTTCGGCATCTCGAACCAGCCGGCGCTGTTCCAGCTGCGGATCAGGTCGTGGCCCCATTCCTGGGCGATGACGTGCTGGGCGCGGGCGAGGGAAGTCTTGGGCCGGGCGCCCAAAGAGTTGCCATCCAGATAAATAACGCCGGCCGGCAGGTCGAACTGGTCACGGAGCGGGGCGAGCGGATCTTGCGCATCGCGTTCCAGGCAGTGGTTGCGAGTTGTCATTATGAATAGATGTTGAGGTCTGAAGCAGCGAGTGTAACCTGAAAAATTGCCGCGGGCGCCGATTTTTCCATGGGCTTATTGGCCTGAAACCCGCATGAATCCTCGACTTGAGAACTTTTTTAAAAATTTTTCGATTTTTTTCAAAAAAACCCTAAAGTTCCCCCAAAGCCTGCCGTTACCAGTTTCAAGATGCGCAGAAAACCGCCATCTGCTTGCAAGGCGGTAGCCGAAAATAATTGAAAAATATTTTCAGGAAACCCTAAAGTTCTCCAAAAGGCTGCCGTAACCGGGTTAGATGTCGTAAAAAAGAGTCGCTTAACCGTCTTATTTTTCGATTTAAAAAAGGCTTTTCTTGAAGCTTGTATCCCGCAAGAAACCTACGCCGCAAGGGCGTAGACGACCGATCTGCGAGTGTTTGTAAGACAAACACCGACAGGTCGCACCCGCTATTTCCCGACTAAAAATACGGAGAGTCACCTCTTCTGTGGATTTTGTTGCTCAAGCAGAATGTATCTCAACGGAAACGCAAACGTGTTCCGACAGAGAGAAAAACGCTTAGGAGTGGGAAAATGACTGCAAACGATATGATGGCTGAAATCCGCGATGCGAATCTGAGCTACCTGATGCTGGCTCAGCAAATGATCCGCGCCGATAAAGTCACCGCAATCTTCCGTCTGGGCATCGCCGCTGAAATCGCCGACCTGATCGAAGGCATGAGCAACGCGCAGATCCTGAAGCTGGCAGGCGGCAACATGATGCTGGCCCGCTTCCGCTTCGACGACAGCGCCATCCTGTCGATGCTGACCAACTACAACAAGGATCGCGTGCTGGCCCAGTCGCACGCCGCCATCCTGATGGCCGGCCAGCCGGTCGAAGAAATCGTTTAAGCGCTGGAGCAGATCATGGCCGCCAAGAAAAGTGTCGTATCGGAAGCCCAGGAAATCCAGCTGGCCATCGAACTGATCCAGTTGGGCGCCCGCCTGCAACTGCTGGAATCGGAAGTGTCGCTGTCGCGCGAGCGCCTGCTCAAGCTGTACAAGGAGCTGAAGGGTGTGTCGCCACCGAAAGGCATGCTGCCGTTCTCGACCGACTGGTTCCTGACCTGGCAGCCGAACATCCACTCGTCGCTGTTCATCAACATCCACGGCTTCCTGGTGACCCACGCCGGCGCCACCGGTGTTGAAGCGGTGATGAAGGCCTACAAGCTGTACCTCGAACAAATGCCGCCGGAACCGGGCGAAGAACCGCTGCTGTCGCTGACCCGCGCCTGGACCCTGGTGCGCTTCTTCAGCAGCAAAATGCTGGAAACCGCCCCATGCGGCAAATGCCAGGGTAAATTCGTGGTCAACGCCATGGACCTGCATGGCAGCTACGTCTGCGGCCTGTGTCACATGCCTTCGCGTGCCGGCAAGACCAAAAAATCCCGCGAAGCCGAAGCGCTGGCGGCATAATACGGGATGTGACCCTACCTTATATTCAACGCCTCGCCCGCGCGCCCGCCGTGCGGGCCATGCTGATACAGTGCGGCGCCATGCCGCTGACGCTGGCCATCATTTATCTGATGGCCAGTTTTCGTTTTCCCGTCGACTATCTGACCGTGGCCGTGGTGCAGGGGCTGCTGGCGGCCCTGGTCACCTGGAAGCTGGCGCTGGCGGCCTGGTGGCGCGCGATCCAGCTGCTGTTCCCGCTGGCGGTGCTGACCGCGCTGGCGCTGCAGCTGCCGTCCTGGCTGTTCGGCCTGATCTTCCTGCTGTTGCTGGGCTGGTACTGGTCGACCTTCCGCACCCAGGTGCCGTATTACCCGTCGCAGCCGGTGGTGTGGGACGCGGTGCGCCAGCTGCTGCCGGCCGCCAGGGCGCCGCGCGTGATCGACATCGGCAGCGGCCTCGGCGGCCTGACCCTGTACCTGGCCCGCGTCCGCCCGGACGCTGACGCCATCGGCATCGAACTGGCGCCGCTGCCCTGGCTGGTCAGCTGGCTGCGCGCGCGAATTGGCCGCAGCCGCGCCCGCTTTCTGCTGGGTGATTACGAAAAGCTCGACTTCGGCCAGTTCGACCTGGTGTTTGCCTACCTGTCGCCGGCCGCCATGCCGGCGTTGTGGCGCAAGACCCGCGCCGAAATGCGCCCCGGAACGATGCTTGTGAGCTATGAATTTGTCATTGAGGAAAGAGCACCGGATAGCATCATTCATGCCACACAGGGGGGAATTCCCCTCTACATATGGTACTTTTAAGCATCATTTGACGTTATTCACTTGCCCGGCCACCCCGAGTCAGGCTATTGTAGTTCTATATGTAAATTCTTAAGAAACCGGCCCAAGGTAGACACAATTCGGCCGGTTTTCGCTCTGGGGAGTCAGGACACTTGTTAGTCATCATTGGATATGTAGTGGTCTGCGTCGGCGTGTTCGGCGGTTTTGCCATGAATGGCGGGCATCTGGCCGCGCTGATGCAGCCGCTGGAGGTGGTGATGATCGGCGGCGGCGCGCTTGGCGCCTTCTTCGTCGGCAATAACAGCAAGACCATCAAGGCCACGCTGGGCGCCATCCCGACCCTGTTCAAGGGCTCGCGCTACACCAAGGATCTCTACATGGAGATGATGTCCTTGCTGTTCGACGTGCTGTCCAAGGTGCGCAAGGAGGGCCTGATGTCGATCGAAGGCGATATCGACAGCCCGGAGCAAAGCCCGCTGTTCAGCAAATACCCGAGCGTGCTGGAAGACCACCACATCGTGGAATTCATGACCGATTACCTGCGCCTGATGGTGTCCGGCAATATGGATGCGTTCCAGATCGAGAACCTGATGGACATCGAGATCGAGACCCACCACCACGAGGGCGCCGCGCCGGCCCACGCCATCGCCAAGCTGGGCGACGGCCTGCCGGCCTTCGGTATCGTGGCGGCGGTGATGGGCGTGGTGCACACCATGGAATCGGTGGGCTTGCCGCCGGCCGAGCTGGGCATCCTGATCGCGCACGCGCTGGTCGGCACCTTCCTCGGGATTCTGCTGGCCTACGGCTTCGTCGGTCCGCTGTCGAGCCTGCTGGAACAGAAGCTGGAAGAGTCGACCAAGATGTACCAGTGCGTCAAGGTCACACTGCTGGCCAGCCTGAACGGCTATGCGCCGGCGCTGGCGGTGGAGTTCGGCCGTAAAGTGCTGTACTCGACCGAGCGTCCGACCTTCAACGAGCTGGAAGACCACATCAAGAAATCGAAGTCGAAGTAAGCCATGCACAGCACTAACTTGAGTTTAAGGATGAATCATGGCTGAAGAGGGCTTGCGGCCTATTATCGTCAAGCGCATCAAGAAGGGCGGCGGTGGTCACCACGGCGGCGCCTGGAAGATCGCGTATGCCGACTTCGTCACCGCGATGATGGCCTTCTTCCTGCTGATGTGGCTGCTCGGTTCGACCACCAAGGGCGACCTCAACGGCATTTCCGAATACTTCAAGACGCCGCTCAAGGTGGCCATGGGCGGCGGCTCGGGCAGCGGCGACAGCTCGTCCATCATCAAGGGCGGCGGCAAGGACCTGACCCGCACCGACGGCCAGGTCAAGGCCAGCGACGACCCGCAGGTCAAGAAAACCTATAACCTGACCGCCGCCAAGGCGGCGCTGGAAGCCGAGGAAAACCAGCGCCTGAAGGCGCTCAAGGAACGCATCGAAGCCAAGATCGAGGCCAATCCGCTGCTGAAGAAATACAAGGACCAGCTGCTGCTGGACATCACCAGCGAGGGCTTGCGGATCCAGATCGTCGATGAGCAGAACCGCCCGATGTTCGCGCTGGCCAAGGCCGAGCTGCAGCCCTACACCAAGGATATCCTGCACGAGATCGGCTTTGTGCTGAACGACGTGCCCAACCGCATCAGCCTGTCGGGCCACACCGACTCGACGCCCTACATGAGCGACGCCGGCTACAGCAACTGGGAATTGTCGGCCGACCGCGCCAACGCCTCGCGCCGCGAGCTCATCGTCGGCGGCATGCAGGATTCCAAGGTGTTGCGCGTGGTCGGGCTGGCCTCGGCCATCAACCTCGACAAGGCCGACCCGTTCAATCCGGTCAACCGCCGCATCAGCATCGTGGTCATGAACCGCAAGGCCGAGGACAATGTGCTGCGCGACGGCCGCAAGATCGAGGTCGGCGACACCGACGATGCCGCCGGGATCGGCGCCGCCGTGGGCGCGGCGCCCGCGCCCGCGCAGCCAGCCGGACCGCCAGTACGCAAATAAGCAAAGCAGAAGTAAATCGAGACTGTTATGACGAGAAAAAAAATTCTGGGTTCCCACGTCAAGCGCCTGCTGTCGGGCGTGTCTGACCACGGTCGCCGGCACCTGACCGAAGTCGAGACCGACCTGATCCAGACTGGCCTGCTGCTGGAGGAAGCGATTGAAAAGCTGTCCTTCAACTTCATGGCCATTCATCAAACGGTGGAGGCCGAACAGGCCACCATCCAGCTGCTGCTCGACGGCGGCACCGCCACGCCCGAGCAGCGCGCCCAGCTGGAGGCGCTGCAAGGCCAGGTGGGCGGCTATGTCAACGCCGCCATCACCAGCCTGCAATTCCAGGACATGACCAGCCAGCTGCTGGACCGCACGCTCAAGCGCGTGACCGGCCTGCGCGAGTTCCTCGGCACGCTGGGCGCGCACGGTGCCGAGATGCTGCCCGAAAGCGACAACGAGCAGATCGTCGAGCTGCTGGGCAAGGTCAGCATGGCGCTGGCGATACAGAGTTTGGAACTGCGCAGCGTGTTGCGCAAGGCAGTCAGTCAGCAACACCTGGAGAGCGGCGACATCGAGCTGTTCTAACAACAACGAAACATGATTTACAAGAGAGAATAAGATGGCTAAGACGATACTTGCGGTTGATGATTCCAGCTCCCTGCGCCAGATGGTGGCCTTCAGCCTGAAGGCGGCCGGCTACCAGGTGGTGGAAGCCGTGGACGGCCAGGAGGGGCTGGAAAAAGCCAAGCTCCAGAATGTCGACCTGGTGCTGACCGACCAGAACATGCCGCGCATGGACGGCCTGCAACTGATCAAGCTGCTGCGCGAACTGCCCAGCTACGCGAAAACTCCTATCCTGATGCTGACCACCGAATCGTCGGACGAGATGAAAGCCAAGGGCCGCGCCGCCGGCGCCAATGGCTGGCTGGTCAAGCCTTTCGATCCGCAGCGGCTCATCGAGGTAGTCAAGAAGGTCATCGGCTGATAAGGCGCGCAATGATGCGAAGCGAACTTTACGGAGTATCACCATGACCATCGATATAAGCCAGTTTTATCAGGTCTTTTTCGATGAGGCCGAGGAACTGCTGGCTGAAATGGAGCGGCTGCTGCTGGCCGTCGATGTGGCGTCGCCGGACGCCGAGGATCTGAACGCCATCTTCCGCACCGCCCACTCGGTGAAGGGCGGCGCGTCGACGTTTGGCGTGACCGACATGACCGAAGTCACCCACGTCCTGGAGACCCTGCTCGACCGCATCCGCAAAGGCGAAATGGCGCTCACGTCCGAGCACGTCGACGCCTTCCTGGCCGCCAAGGACATCCTCAAGATGCAGCTCGACGGCCACCGCCTCGGCAGCGACGTCGACCAGGATGCCGTGGCCAATGTGCGCATGATGCTGCAATCGCTGGCGCAGGACGTGCCGATGACGGCCATGGCGCCGGTGGTGCCGGGCTTCAGTTCGCCCCTGGCGCCGGACACCCGGCACGTCGACCACAGCGGCGGCCGCCGCTACCGGCTGGAACTGCCGGCCATGGCGCACCGCGAAGTGACCGCGCTGGGCGAGGAGCTGGGGCTGATGGGCTATGTGTCGATCACGCCGCTGGACAAGGACCGCAACGCCATGGTGGTCACCACGCACGAGAGCCTGGACGACATCATCGCCATCTGCTCGTTCGTGCTGAACCCGGACGAGATGACCGTCACCGAACTGCCGGCGCTGGACGACGCCCAGGCACAAAAAGAGAAGGTCGCGCGCGACCGGGTCGAAAACGACCTCGGCTACGGCTTTTTCGACAGCACCGATCTGACACCGGCCGCCGCCAGCGGCGAGGGCTACGGCTTCTTCCAGCCGCTCGACGAGATCCGCGCCAACGCCGCAGCCGCCGGCGAGGATGCGCAGGGCTATGGCTTCTTCCAGCCGGTCGAGCAGATCCGCGCCGCCGCCGGCATCGTCATCGAGACGCCGCCGCCGGAAGAGGAAAAGAAAGTCGTCAAGAAGGAAGAAAAGGAAAAAGAGAAGGCGCCCGCCCACGCCGGCGCCGAATCGTCGTCGATCCGCGTGTCGATCGAGAAGGTCGACCAGCTGATCAATCTGGTGGGCGAGCTGGTCATCACGCAGGCGATGATCGAGCAGCGCGTCGACACGCTGGACCCGATGGTGCACCAGCGCCTGCTCAACAGCGTCAGCCAGCTGACCCGCAACACCCGCGACCTGCAGGAAGCGGTGATGTCGATCCGCATGATGCCGATGGACTTCGTGTTCTCGCGCTTCCCGCGCATGGTGCGCGACCTGGCGACCAAGCTGGGCAAGAAGGTCGACTTCATCACCAACGGCGCCGCCACCGAACTGGACAAGGGCCTGATCGAACGCATCGTCGATCCGCTGACGCACCTGGTGCGCAACTCGATCGACCACGGCATCGAAATGCCGGACGTGCGCCGCGCCGGCGGCAAGAGCGACGCCGGCCGCCTGTTCCTGTCGGCCTCGCACCAGGGCGGCAACATCATCATTGAGGTGTCGGACGACGGCGGCGGCTTGAACCGCGAGAAAATCCTTGCCAAGGCGCAGCAGAACGGCCTGCCGCTGAGTGACAACATGACCGACGCCGAAGTCTGGCAGCTGATCTTCGCGCCCGGCTTCTCGACCGCCGAGGTGGTCACCGACGTCTCCGGCCGCGGCGTCGGCATGGACGTGGTCAAGCGTAACATCACCGCCATGGGCGGCGTGGTCGACATCCGCTCGGCCAAGGGCTTCGGCACCACCATCTCGATTTCGCTGCCGCTGACGCTGGCGATTTTGGACGGCATGTCGATCCGCGTCGGCGACGAAATCTACATCCTGCCGCTGGGCTTCGTGATCGAGTCGCTGCAGCCGGCGCCGGAAGACGTCAAGGAAATCACCGGCAAGGGGCGCGTCATCAAGGTGCGCGGCGAATACCTGCCGCTGGTGCCGCTGCACCAGATGTTCGACATCACGCCGCGCTTCACCGATCCGTGCCAGGGCATCGTCATCATCGTCGAGACCGACGGCCGCAAGGCCGGGCTGTTCGTCGACGAGCTGGTCGGCCAGCAGCAGGTGGTGGTCAAGAATCTGGAATCCAATTATCGCAAGGTAGCCGGGATTTCCGGCGCCACCATCCTGGGCGACGGCGGTGTATCGCTGATCCTGGATGTGGCGGCGCTGATACGCTCGTCGCGCCAGCTGGCCGACGAATCGATTTTTTCTTCATAGGGGGCCATCATGGCAGAGATACAATCCACCGCAGCGGCAGCCAGCGACATCGCCGGCCACGAATACCTGGCCTTCAAGCTGGGCGCGGAAGAATACGGCATCGACATCCTGAAGGTGCAGGAAATCCGCGGCTACGAGGCGGTCACCCGCATCGCCAACGCGCCCGAGTTCATCAAGGGCGTGATCAACCTGCGCGGCATCATCATTCCGGTGGTCGACATGCGCATCAAGTTCAACCTCGGCTCGCCGGTGTACGACCAGTTCACCGTGGTCATCATCCTCAACATCAACGGCCGCGTGGTCGGCATGGTGGTGGACTCGGTGTCCGACGTCACCACGCTGACGGCCGACCAGGTCAAGCCGGCGCCGGAGATGGGCACCGCCTTCAGCAGCGACTACATGATCGGCCTGGGCACCATCGACGAGCGCATGCTGATTCTGGTCAACATCGACAAGCTGATGTCCAGCCCGGAAATGGGCCTGATGGACCAGCTGGCGGCGGCGTAAGCCAGACCGCCTTGCCGGCGCCTCAACCCCGCGCCGGCGACCGCAACACCACGGACGCGCCCCGAAGAGAAGGGCGCGCCGCCACACGACGATAGAGTAAAGACAAAAAGGGGAGCACCACATGAACTTACGCGACTTCAAAATCGGCGCCCGGCTGCGCATCGGATTCGGCATCATCCTGCTGATCCTGGTGGCCATCGTGCTGATGACCAACTACCTTAACTACAGCAACAAGAGCAAGCTGACCAAGGGGCTGGAGACGGCGACGGCAAAGAATCTGCAGGCCGGCGTCATGAAGAGCGCGATGCTGGAAACCGGTATCGCCATGCGTAACATCGGCTTGCAGTCGGACGTCAGCCTGATGCAGAAGGAAGAACAGAAGGTCAAGGACCAGCGCGCCCGCTACGACAAGGCCGTCAACGACCTCAAGGCGCTGGGCCTGAACGACGCGGAAAAGAAAGTGCTGACCGATATCGGCGCGCTGGATGCCGACACCGACGCCGCCTTCAAGGAAGCCATCGGCCAGATCCTGGCGTTCAACAGCGAAGGCGGCGCCAAGGTGATTTCCGGCCGCATCGATCCGCTCAACACGCAGACGCTGGTGCTGATCAACAAGCTGGTCGACATGCAGCGCGCCAATGCCGAAGAGGTGATGGATGGTTCGGTCACCGCCGACCGCGGCCTGATGGTGGTGCTGTTCGTGCTGGGCGGCGTGGCCGTGGTGCTGGGCGTGGCGTGCGCCACCGTGATCACCCGCTCGATTACTGTACCCTTGTCGGGTGCGGTGGGCGTGGCGCAGAAGGTGGCCAGCGGCGAACTGACTTCGCATGTGCAAGTGGAAGGCCAGGATGAGACCAGCGAACTGCTGCAGGCGCTGAAGGACATGAACGAGAGCCTGGCCAAGACGGTGGGCGACGTGCGCACCGGCACCGAGCTGATTTCGACGGCGTCGCAGGAAATCGCCTCGGGCAACGCCGACCTGTCGGCGCGCACCGAGTCGCAGGCCAGCTCGCTGGAGGAGACCGCGTCGTCGATGGAGGAGCTGACCAGCACCGTGAAGCAGAATGCCGACAATGCGCGCCAGGCCAACCAGCTGGCGGTCAGCGCCTCGTCGGTGGCGGAGAAGGGCGGCAGCGTGGTGTCGCAGGTGGTGCAGACCATGGGCTCGATCACCGCGTCGTCGCGCAAGATCGCCGACATTATCTCGGTCATTGACGGCATCGCGTTCCAGACCAATATCCTGGCGCTGAACGCGGCGGTGGAAGCGGCGCGCGCGGGCGAGCAGGGCCGCGGTTTCGCGGTGGTGGCGTCCGAGGTGCGCAATCTGGCGCAGCGCTCGGCCGGCGCGGCCAAGGAGATTAAAGAGCTGATCACCGACTCGGTGGACAAAGTCGATGCCGGCAGCAAGCTGGTGGATGAAGCCGGCCAGACCATGGACCTGATCGTGACCTCGATCCGCCAGGTGGCCGACATCATGGGCGAGATCACCGCCGCCACGCAGGAGCAGAGCAACGGCATCGAGGAAGTCAACCAGGCGATCTCGCAGATGGACGAAATGACGCAGCAAAATGCCGCGCTGGTGGAAGAGGCGGCCGCTGCGGCGGAAAGCATGCAGGAGCAGGCCGAGCTGCTGTCGCAGGCGGTCAGCATCTTCAAGCTGTCGCACGACACGGTGGCGCGCCGCGCACCGGCGCCGGCGCCGCGCCGCGCGGTCGCCG
>NZ_WKJN01000034.1 GCF_009674495.1 Duganella alba
GCCAACGCCGCTGCCGCCAGCGCCGCGCAACAGGCAGCCGCAGCCTCCACCGCCGCACAGCAAGCCGCGGCGGCACAGGCGGCGGCCGAGCAGACCAACGCCGTCCAGGTTGCAGCCGCCCAGAACGCCGTCAACACGCCGGCCGACCTGCGCTCGAATCCGGCCCTGGCCGCCGCCATCGCCGCCTACAACGTCAACGACATTGCCGGCACCACCGCCAATGCCGCCCGCGCCGCCACCGCCGCCATCCCGCGCGTGGGCGCGGTCAACGCCACCACCGCCACCCGCGCGATCGGCAACGCGCCATAACCTGGCCCCGACCGCGCACCGCAGCCACGCGCTGCGGTGCGCGCCATCCGGCACTCGGCACTCGGCACTCGGCACGGAGCACGGGGCATGCGGCACGCGGCGGCGCGCGGCGGTGCGCCGCTGGCTACCGTGGCGCCACTTTGCCTGCGGCGTCTTGCCCGCAGCGCTGCCACGGTTCCGGCTGCACCTGCGCCGTCTCTCCTGTCACACTCGCACCTGCGGCGGCCACGCATTGCGGCGGCCGGCACAGGCACAGGCACTGGCTGCTGGCTGCTCGCTGCCCGCCGCACGCCGCGCCGGGCCGGCTCGCAGCCGCATTCGACGCCCCGGCCAAATTTAATTTTGAACGCCCGCCGTTTACAGCCCCAACTCGCACGATAATATTCTCCGTTTTTGGCGATAATCATCGCAACACACCCATCAGGAGATCGCATGAAATTGAAGCACACCGCCGCCGCCCTGGCGCTGCTGACCGCCTTTGGCGTCCACGCCCAGGACACCGTCGTCAAAATCGGCCATAGCGGCCCGCTGTCCGGCTCGCAGGCCTTTTCCGGCAAGGACAACGAAAACGGCGCCCGCCTGGCGGTGGAAGAGCTCAACGCCAAACCGATCACCGTCGCCGGCAAGAAGCTGAAATTCGAACTGCTGTCCGAAGACGACCAGGGCGATCCGAAAGCCGGCATGGCCGCCGCCCAGAAACTGATCGACGCCGGCGTCCACTACATCGTCGGCCCGTACAACTCCGGCGTCGCCATTCCCGCCTCGCGCGCCTACAACGACGCCGGCGCGCTGATCGCCACCGTCGCCACCAATCCCAAGCTGACGCAGCAGGGCTACAAAGGCCTGTACCGCGTCAACGCCAGCGACACCCAACTGGGTTCGAAAATGGCGCTGTACGCCGCCAATGAAATGAAACTGAAAACCGTCGCCGTGATCGACGACCGGACCGCCTTCGGCCAGGGCGTGGCGGAAGAATTCAAGAAGCAGGCCAAGGCCGCCGGCATGACCGTGGCCGGCCACGAATTCACCAACGACAAGGCGTTCGACTTCACCGCCATCCTGACCAAGCTGAAAACCAAGAACGTGCAGGCGATCTTCTTCGGTGGCTACGCACCGCAGGCGGCGCCGATGGCGCGCCAGATGAAACAGCTGGGCATCAACGCCAGGCTGCTGGGCGGCGACACCATCTGCACCGCCGAAATGGGCAAGCTGGGCGGCGACGCCGTCGGCGACAACGTGCTGTGCTCGCAAGGCGGCGCGATCCTCGACAAGGCCTCGGCCGGTCCGGCCTTCAAGGCCAAGTTCAAGGCCCGCTTCAAGCAGGACGCCGACGTCTACGCCGCCGCCTACTACGACGCCGTCATGATGTACGCGCAGGCCATGCAAAAGGCCAACACCATCGAGGTGCCGAAAGTGCAGGCCGTGATCAGCGCCGGCGCCTACCAGGGCGTGGCTGGCAGCTACGCCTTCGACGCCAAGGGCGACATGAAGCAGTCGCCGGTCACCATCTTCACCTTCAAGGGTGGCCAGCCGGTTCCGCTGACGAGCTATTAAGCAGCGTAATCAGACTGTCGAAGGCTTGCCGGGCGCCCTGGCAAGCCTGTTCGATCTGCGCCGGCGTCACCACCGCGCCGCGCAGGGCAGCGAGGAACTGCTGCCAGCGCGGACCGGGCGATCCTTCCCCGCGCAAATATGCCAGGGGGTGCGGCGCCAGCCGCTCCGCCAGCCGCTTGTACAGCACCGCGCCACCCAGCTGCGATCCCTCGATGACATACGCCACGCCCCAGCGCCAGGCGGCGTCCTGCTGCGCCGTCCATGCCTCGGGCGCCAGCACAGGCGCGGCCGGCAAGCCGGCCAACGCCGGATGCGCCAGGTCGCTGCGGATCAAGGCCAGATAGTCGCGCGGCGGCAAGGCCTGCTGCGGACCAGCGCCCTGCGCCGACTGAATCGGCGCCAGCCACGCTTCCAGCAATTGCAGGTGATCGCGATAGGCGCGCAGATCCGGCGCGGCGGCGGCCAGCGGTGTGCGCGTGTCCAGTTCCGCGTGGCGTTCTGCGGTGGCGCTCCGCAAGGCGGTCAAAACATCCAAAACATTCCCCTGACTCAATACCGAATAACGATTTTACACAAACCCGACATGCGCACGGTACGCTGCAAGACATTCAATCCCACCATGGTCAGGTAAAATTTACCCAACTTTAATTGCCTCGTCCCATGAACCATAACCAATCGCAAAACTGCTCCGTGCTGCTGATCGACGACGAAGCGATGGCCGAAGACCTGATCGGCTACCACATGTCGCACCAGGCCGGCATTAGCCTGCGCTATGACAACCGCGCGGAACTGGCGGTGCAGCTATGCCGGGAAACCGAAGCCACCGTGGTGCTGGTCGACCTGCGCATGCCGGGTGCGGACGGCTTCGACGTGATCCGCATGCTGCGCGCCACGCCGGACACCGAACAGGTGCCGATCATCCTGCTATCGTCCGAGGACGGCGCCGACATCAAGGCGCGCGCCTTTTCAATGGGCGCCAACGACTACCTGGTCAAGTGGCCGGAGGCGCGCGAGCTGGAAGCACGCATCCGCTATCACAGCGCGGCCTACCAGGCGCGCCTGGAACGTGACGCCGCCTTCCTCGAACTGCGCCAGCGCGAGGAGGAACTGCGCGCCAGCCAGGCCGCCCTGCACCAGTCGCAGAAGATGGAAGCGATCGGCCAGCTGACCGGCGGCGTGGCCCACGATTTCAACAACGTCCTGCAAATCATCGGCGGCAACCTGCAACTGGTGAAGATGATCGGCGGCGTCAATCCGCAAGGACTGGCACGCATCGACAACGCCTTGAATGGCGTGGAGCGCGGCGCGCGGCTCGCGGCCCACCTGCTGGCCTTCGCGCGCCGCCAGCCGCTGCAGAACGCCGTGGTGGCGCTGGCGCCGCTGCTGGCCAATATGGACGACATGCTGCGCCGCCTGCTCGGCCCGCGCGCGCTGGTGGTCACCGACATCGCGCCGCAACTGTGGAACACCGAGGTCGATGTCGGCCAGCTGAATAACGTGATGCTCAACCTGGCCATCAACGCCCGCGACGCCATGCACGGCGAAGGTACGCTGACCATCCGCGCGCGCAACGAGCCGGCCGGCTCGCCGCTGCCGGACAACCATGGCGACAGCGCCTGCGACTACGTGCTGATCGAAATCGCCGACACCGGCGCCGGCATGCCGCAGGAAGTGCTGCAACGCGCCTTCGAACCGTTCTTCACCACCAAGCCGACCGGCCAGGGCACGGGCCTGGGCCTGAGCATGGCCTACGGCTTCGTCAAGCAGTCCGGCGGCGAGATCGTGCTGCAAAGCACGGAAGGCGAAGGCACCAGTGTGCTGATCTACCTGCCGCGCAGCCTGGCCGCCGCCTCGGCGGACGCGCCGGCGCAGTTGCAACCGCTCAGCGGCGGCATCGAAACCATTTTGGTGGTGGAAGACGAGGAAGACGTGCGCACCTCCACCGTCGACCTGCTGGCGGCGCTGGGCTACGCAGTATTAAGCAGCGAGGACGCCGAACAGGCGGCGCGCCTGATCGAGGAAGGTGCCCGCATCGACCTGCTGTTCACCGACGTGATCATGCCGGGCCGCGTCAGCAGCATGGAGTTGAGCGAACTGGTACGACGCAAGCTGCCGCAGGCGCAGATCCTGTTCACGTCAGGCTATGCGGAAGGGGTGCTGTCGCACGACGGCAAGCTGCCGGCCGGCGTGCACCTGCTGCACAAGCCCTACACGGCGGAGACGCTGAGCGCGCGCATTCGCCACCTGCTGCGGCGCGGCGTTACTGCGGTTTGATGTAGCGGTGCGAACCTGGCGGCGGCTCGTTGAGCACTGCCCAGAAGATGCCCAGGTCGGCGATGGCGCGCACGAATTCGCCGAAGTCGACCGGCTTGACCACGTAGGCATTGACGCCCAGTTCATAACTGCGGATCAGATCCTGCTCTTCGCGCGAGGACGTCAGCATCACCACCGGCATGCTTTTCAGCGTGCCCGAACCGCGGATTTCCGCCAGCACTTCCAGGCCGTCGACCTTCGGCAGTTTCAAGTCCAGCAGCACCACGGCGGGATTGCCCTGCTCGCGCGCCGCGAATGCGCCGCGCGCATGCAGGTAGTCCAGCGCTTCGGCGCCGTCGCGCACCACGATCACTTCGTTGGCCAGCTGGCTGCGCTCGAGCGCGATCAGGGTCAGTTCCAGGTCGTTGGGATTGTCTTCCACCAGCAGGATGGGCTTTAACATAAGTCTTCTCAATCAGTCTCAGGATCAGGTATGGCAAACGAAAATGTCGCGCCCTCCCCTGGCACGGATTCGGCCCAGACACGGCCGCCATGGCGCTCGATGATACGGCGCACATTGGCCAGGCCGATGCCGGTGCCCTGGAAATCTTCCATGCGGTGCAGGCGCTGGAATACGCCGAACAATTTGTGCGCGTACTCCATATTGAAGCCGACGCCATTGTCGGCCACATGAAACACGGTCTCGCCAGGCAGCTTTTCGGCGCTGATACGAATCACCGCCGGCTCGCTGTTGGCGGTGAATTTGACCGCGTTCGACAGCAGATTATACAAGGCCAGTTGCAAAAACGCGGGATCGGCGATGACCTGTGGCAGCGGCGCCACCTGCCAGTCGATGTGGTGCGCGCCCTGCTCCGGCGCCAGCTTCTCGATGCAGCCGCGCACCATCTCGTCCATGCGCACCCGCACCGGCCGCAGCGCGGCGCGGCCCATCTGCGAAAAGCTCAACAGGTCGTCCACCAGCTTGCCGGCCAGGCGCGCCGCGTCCTTGATGTTGGCCAGGAAGCGCAGGCGCCGTTCCGGATTGTCGTTGCCGGCGGTTTCCATCAGCAGGTCGGAAAAGCCGACGATATGGCGCAGCGGCGCGCGCAGGTCGTGCGACACCGAATACGAGAACGCCTCCAGCTCCTTGTTGGCGCGGCCCAGCTCCTCGGCCAGGTCGGCCATCTGCTCGGCGCGTTCCAGCGCGATGCCCAGCAGCGCGGTGCGGAATTCCAGCGTCAGTTCGATTTCGCCGTCGCGCCACGGCGCGCTGCGGCCGTGCACCGTCTCGCGCCACGCGGCAAAGCTGGTGCGCGGCGACAGCTGGCCGTTGGTGGACTGCTTGCCGTCCGGGCGTCCGGCCCAGTCGATCTGCACCACGTGCTCGGGCCGGAACCACAGCAAATAATGCTGGTGGATGCGCGAGATCTGCATCGCCAGCAGGCCGCTGGCGCAGTCGGTGTAGTCCTCGGCCGGCGCGTGCTGCGCCGACAGGTGGGCGCTGTGGAACACCTCCTCATGCACGCCGGCGCCCAGCCAGTTGGCCAGCGCGCGGATCTGCTCATCGGACGGCGTGTCGCCGAAAGAAATCAGGCGATCGTCGATGACGATGGCGACGCCGCCGGCGCGGGCGAAGTGCAGCAGCTCCGGCAGCACGCTGCGCAGGTTTTCAATGAAGTCCGCGCCCTGCGTCAGGCCGCCGAGGATGCGCACCATCGAACGCCGCACCTCCAGCCGGAATTGCAGTTCGTCGGCGTCGCTGCGGTTCTTGATGTGCAGCGCCAGGATCTGTCCCACCTGTTCGCACACGGTGCGCTGGTGGAAGCTGAGGCGGCGCGCCTCGGCGTGGTGGCAGGAGATCAGGCCCCACAACTTGCCGCGCACCACCAGCGATACCGACATCGACGCCATGGTGCCCATGTTGCGCATGTATTGCAGGTGCACCGGCGAGACGCTGCGCAGCGCCGCGAACGACAGGTCGTTGGCCTGGCCGCTGCGCGGATTTTGCGGCGGCACCAGTCTGGCCGGCGTGTAGTTGGCGTCCTGGATGATGCGCACGCGGTTGGCCACATACAGCTCGCGCGCCTGGCGCGGAATGTCGCTGGCCGGGAAGCGCTGGCCCAGGTAGCTGTCGTAGCCGTCGGCCAGGCATTCGGCCAGCACGTTGCCGTGGCCTTCGTCGTCGAAGGAGTACACCAGCACCCGGCCGAAGCCGGTCAGCGCGCGGATCTCGGCGGCGGCCAGCTTGCTCAGTTCTTCGATCGAATCGGCGTCGCTGATCTTGTTGAGGAATTCGCCCAGCAGGGGATACAGCTGCTGCACGTCGGCGCCATGGCTGCTGCTGGCCGGCTCGAATTCCAGGATGTGCAGGCCGTCCCACGCATGTCCCAGCACATCGAACGGCGCGCCGCCCTGGCTGATGGTGGACAGATAGGCCGGACGTTCGCGCAACCGACCGGCTTCCAGCTGCGGCGCCAGCATCTCGGCGGCGCCCTCGCCGATCACGTCGGCCAGCGAACGGCCGGTGGCCAGCCTCGGCTCCATGCCGGTGAACTGCGCCAGGTTGTCGCTGACCTGCACCACCTTCAGCTGGTCGTCCAGCGCCAGCAAGAAGCCGTGCGGCTGCACCGCGCCCGGCGTGCGGATCGGTTCACGATCGCAGCTGGCGATATCGATGTCGGTGCTGTCCTGGGGCATGGCGTGGGCGGAAAAGTCCTAAGTTATCTGGCCTGCATGATATCAAGTTCCACCGGTGGACGCCGCACAAATCAGGACAGCGGCAACTCCCAGTAGCCGACATCGATCCAGCGATCGAACTTGCGCCCGACTTCCTTGAAATGGGCGACTTTGACGAAGCCCAGGCTTTCGTGCAGCGCCACGCTGGCCGGATTGGGCTGGGCGATGCCGCCGATGGCCATGTGGATCTCGCGCCGGCGCAGTTCCGCCAGCAGTTCGCGGTACAAGGCGCTGCCGATGCCCTGGCCGCCCTGCCCCTGCTCGACGTAGACGCTGGTCTCGGCCGAGAAGCGGTAGGCGCTGCGCACGCGCCATTTGGTGGCGTAGGCGTAGCCGTTGATGCGGCCATGCTGTTCGTGCACCAGCCATGGCAGCGTGGTGGTGACGTCGCGGATGCGCTGCGCCATCTCGTCCGCCGTCACCGCGCGCTCTTCGAAGCTGATGGTGGTGGTGGCGATGTAATGGTTGTAGATGGCGGCGATGGCGCTGGCGTCATCCGGCGTGGCGGCGCGTATCATCAGTTGTCCTGCGCCGTCTTCAGCGTGGCGAACACCGGCGAGGACACCGGCCCGAGGTCCGGCAGCGGCATGGTGGCGATGGCCCTGGCCTCGTGGTCCGGCAGGCCGACGCCGTGCAGGATGACGGCCAGCATGGCCTCGACGTGATGCAGGCCGCCGCCGTCGCCCTGGGCCAGCATGGTCTCGATGCCGTAGAACACCGAGCCGAGTATCATGTCGCGCACCACCGCCGCGCTGCCGGCGCGCAGGCGGCCGCTCTCCAGGCCCAGTTCCAGGTCGCGCAGCAGGTAGCGGTCCATGCGGCGGCCGCGCACCGCGTGCGCCGGGCCGATACGCGTGAGGAAGGCGCCCCACACCGGATAGCGCAGCGCGAAATGCACGTACAGCCGCGTGCCGACGCAGAAGCGCGCGGCCGGATCGTCGTAGCGCAGCACCTGCGGATCGATCATGCCCAGCACCTCTTCGTTCAGCTCTTCGGTCACCGCCGCCAGCAGCTCGTGGGCGGTCTTGAAGTAGTTGTAGAAGGTGCCGCGCGCAACACCGGCGGCGGCGATAAAGTCGTCCACCACCGGCGCGTCCGGGCCGAGGCGCGCGAACACCTCGATGGCGCTGCGGATCAGCAGCGCCCTAGTGCGTTCGCGCCGCTCGATGCCGACGCGCTTCTGGTGGGTCTTTTCGGGAGTAACGGCGATTTCATTCATGCGGCAAGTATAAATCACCGCCAGCGGTCCCGTATATCATCCAGCAGCGGCACGATGGCCAGCAACAGCAGCGCCAAGGCCAGCGGCACGGTGGTGATGAAGCCGAGGTACTTGAAGCCGAAGGCGCCGGTCACGCCGCCGGCCAGGAACATCGCCAGCAGCGAGCCGAGCAGCGCCAGCCGCTGGTGGTCGGCCGTCACGCGGCCGGCGGCGGCGTCGCGGTTCCAGTAAAACAGCTTGCCCAGTTCGATGCCGATATCGGTCACCAGCCCGGTCACGTGGGTGGTGCGGATTTCCGCGCGCGAGGCCTTGGTAACGATGGCGTTCTGCAGTCCCATCACAAAACACAGCAGCGCCACGGTGGCGGCGATGTGGCCATGCGCGGCCAGCCGCGCGCCCAGCAGGCCGAAAGCCAGCAGCAGCGCCGCCTCCAGCAGCAGCGGCAGCGCATAACGGCTGTGCGACGAACGACGCCGGCCCCAGTTGATCAGGATCGCCGAGGTGGCGGCGCCGAGGAAGAAGGCCGACAGCGACGCCAGTCCCGCCAGCAGCAGCGCCGTGTCGCCCAGCGCCAGGTTGTCGGCCAGCGACGACACCACGCCCGACATGTGCGAGGTGTACTCCCCCACCGCGAAGAAACCGCCGGCGTTGACCGCGCCGGCCACGAAGGCCAGCGAGCGGCCGAGGCGGCGGTTGCTGATGTCGGTGCGCTGCGGACTGGCGTAGGTGCGCAGGTAGTGCATGGGCATTGACGGACCTCCTCAGAAATCCTGGTTGGCGGGATAGTGGCTGTAGAAGTCGTTATCCCACTTGAAGTGGGTGGTCGACACCGTGATGGTGACGTCCAGCGCCTCGACGAAATGCCACCAGCCGACCGGCAGGAACAGGATCTCGCCCGGCTCCAGCACGCAGTCGATCACCGGCACGCCATCCATCAGCGGGAAGCGCTGCAGGTCGATGTGGCGGCCGTCGACCGGCGAGAAGCAGTGCCGCTGGTTGTACATTTTCGGCGTGTCGCACGGCGCCACCATGCGCACGCGCTTGCGGCCGGCCACCTGGATCATGAAGTTGTTGGTCAGGTCGTGGTGGAACGGCGTCACCGTGCCGGCCGGGCCAAACCAGAAAAAGCCGCTGCTGCCGGCTTGCAGATACGCGTCCAGCGGCGGCAGGTCGCGCATCAGCTCCCGCAGGGCGGCGCGATTGTGGCCGTCGTTATTGGCGGTCATGTAGAAATCGTTGGTGACGCCGGCGTCGCGCACCAGCGCCACGTACTCGCCGAACGGCATGCGGCGCTTGTGCGACTGGCTGTTCATCTCGTAGTCCGGGTCGGCGTTGCGGCCGAACTGCACCTCCACCTCGCGCCCGCCCAGCTGCGCGGTCAGGTAGTCGAAGCTCCACCTGGCGCGCGCCGGGCTGTCGTCCAGCATGCCGGTGATGATCACCGGCTGGTTGCGGCGGTAGTATTCATGCAGGAAGTCGTCGCCCGCCAGGCGTTCGCGGCGCGGCACCTCGGCCGGAGCCAGCTGGTTCAACCGCGACTGGATGCCCAGCACCCAGTCGCGCTTGGCCAGCCGGTTGTGCAGGCGCGCGACGCCGCGCAGATAGGGACTGCGCAGCGCCGCCGCCACCTCCGCCTGCGCCGCCTGCTCGGCGATGCCGGACTGGACCATGATGCCGGCCAGCTGCGCCGGCTGGCCGCCGAGCATCAGGTTCTCGGCGATCCAGCCGCGCCACGAATCATTGACTTCTGTCTGCGACACCGCATCCCACCTGTAGCTTGATGATCAAGCCACCAGTGTACAAGAACAACCAGGTCAGTACGTGGTTTCAGGCAACACCGCACGCGCCACCCCATCGCGGACGTCGATCAGGCGCGGGAAAAGCTTACCAAAAGTCATCTTGTAGCAGGCCTGGCCATCCTTCCAGGCGGTCGGCAGGACCAGCAGCATCTGGAACGCGGTCGGCTCTTCGTCCAGGACAGCGAAGATCGACGGCGTGCCGGCCAGCACGATGGCTTCCAGCGGTTCGCCCGTATCGATTTCGAGATGGTGGCCGCGCACCGAGATTTCGTGGATCTCGCCAAGCACGGTCTGCAAAATGGCGGTGCCGACCACGCTGGCGTTTTCGCGGTTGACCACCAGGTTCAGGCGCAGGGAGGGACGGCCGGTGGCGGCACTGTGGACTTCATAAACGGCGGCGAATAATTGACTCATGGCAATCCTAAAGTGAAGACGTGGAACACGGTCTGCACTCTAGGCCTGCCGCGGCAAATTTACCTTCCGAATACCTTCAGGTTCGTAAGCCGCTGTTTTTCAACAACTTTTATCGCTTGGGCAAGACCCAGTCCGGACGGATGTAATGGCAGGTATAGCCGTTCGGCAAGCGCTCCAGATAGTCCTGGTGCTCCGGTTCCGCCTCCCAGAACGGGCCTTCCGGCGCCAGTTCGGTGGCCACTTTGCCCGGCCACAGGCCCGACGCGTTGACGTCGGCGATGGTGTCTTCGGCCGTTGCCTTTTGTTTATCATCCGCATAAAAAATAGCGGAACGATAACTCGTGCCGATGTCGTTGCCCTGGCGGTTGCGGGTGGTCGGATCATGAATCTGGAAGAAGAATTCCAGGATCTTGCGGTAGCTCAACACCGACGGATCGAAGGTGATTTCGATCGCCTCGGCGTGGCTGCCATGGTTGCGGTAGGTGGCGTTCGGCACGTCGCCGCCGCTGTAGCCAACGCGCGTGCTGGTGACGCCCGGTAACTTGCGGATCAGGTCTTGCATGCCCCAGAAGCATCCTCCGGCCAGGATGGCCTTTTCCGTGCTGGTCGTCGTCATAATCAATTCCTTTAGGTTAATGTTCTACCTCAATTTGGAGACAGCCCCACATTTCTTCAAGCAAGAAACCAAATTCCAACTATAATTGACAGAAGGAAAGCCAGAATCTGCGCTGCGTGACCTCTCCCTGTCGCGCCTTCCCCTCCCCCGGCCTGGACCCAGCCGAACGCAACGTTTCCTTTTCGTTCACTATTATGGACCAGACCACATCCCAACGTATTTTAGTCGTCGACGACAACAGCGAAGCGGCCGATATCTCGGCTGAACTATTGGAGCTGCACGGCTACCGTACCGCCGTCGCCTACAGCGGCATGACCGGCCTTGAGGCGGTACGCTCGTTCCAGCCGCACGCCATCCTGCTCGACCTCGGCATGCCCGGCATGGACGGCTACCAGGTGGCGGCCGCGCTGCGCGCCGTCCCGGATTTCGACCACGTCGCGCTGATCGCGTTCACCGCCTGGGGCGACGTGGTCACCCGCCAGCGGGTGATCGCCACCGGTTTTGACGAGCACGTCATCAAGCCGGCCAACCTCGACCGCATCCTGGCCGCCCTGCGCAACGCCCTGACCAAGCGCGAACGGCTGACCAGCGCCGCCTGACCGGTTGCTGATTATTTGAGCAGCACGCGGCCGAACGCGGTATCGGTGCGTTCGCCCGGGTGCTTGCCGTCATAGGCGAAGCGGCAGCTTTGCAGATACGCCACCGCCTCGTCGGCCAGCGCCTGCGGCAGTCCATTCGGCTCGGCCACGATGCGCACCGGCGCGCCCTCGGCGTTCACCAGGAAGCGCAGCAGGACGCCGTCCGCCCCGCTCGGGTGCGGATCGGCTTCGCGGAAGGCGCCAAAGCGCGCCGACGGCTGGCAGCTGCCCGCCACCAGCAGCGGCCGCTCGGCCGGCGCGCCGCTTAACTTCCACACATACTGCAACGGAAACACCTGGCCATCGCGCGCCGCGTCCAGGTTGGGCTTGAACACGCACTGGGCGATGCCGGCCAGTGCCGCCTGGTCCAGAATCCGCCAGCCGCTGCCCTTGGTGATGGCGGGACGCAGCACCTTGCCGTCCTGGCCGATTTCAAACTGCAGCGTGGTCTTGCCTTCGATTTCATAGCGGCGCGCCTCGGCCGGCCATTGCGGCTGCGCGCAACTGGCGGCGCTGACCAGATCCTTGAAGGGGGCGCCGCGCGGCGCGGATTGCCCGGAGCGGCCGACAAAATTAATCGCCGCTAACACCGCGACGACAGCGGCAATGCCAGAAATTTTCATGTTCATGCCGCGATGATAGCGTGCTTATCCGCCAACAGCACAGTTCGACCCACTTGCGGGGAGCACAGACGATGGGTTGCGCAACCAGCCTTGACGCACCGGCCAGGCCTTCCTAGACTAGGTTAAATTACGATCGTAATTAATAACCAAAAAGGTGAAACTCATGCACTACACACACAACTCCGCCCCCACCCAATTCATCGACGCCGACGGTGTCCGCTACGCGTATCGCCGCTTCGGCACCGCCAGCGGCACGCCGGTGCTGTTCCTGGCGCACTTCCGCGCCGGCCTGGACAACTGGGACCCGGCCGTGGTCGACGGCATTGCGCAGCACCACCCGGTCATCCTGTTCAACAACGCCGGGGTGGCCAGCTCGGGCGGCAAACCGGCCGACACCGTCGCCGGCATGGCCCAGCACGTCATCACCTTCCTGCTGGCGCTGGGGCTGGACAAGGTCGACATCCTCGGCTTCTCGCTGGGCGGCTTCGTGGCGCAGCAGGTGGCCACCGACCGTCCCGGCATGGTGCGCCGCCTGATCCTGGCCGGCACCGGTCCGCAGGGCGGCGAAGGCATGGCGGAATACATTCCGGAGGTGACGCGCCACGCGATCCAGGAAGTGCCGACCGAAGACAATTTCCTGTACCTGTTCTTCGAGCCGACCGCCAGCAGCCAGGCCGCCGGCCGCGCGTTCTGGGAACGCCGCCATCAGCGCCAGGACACCGACACGCCATCGTCGATGGCAGCGATGGCCGCGCAGGCCGCCGCCATCGGCGCCTGGGGCGCGGTGCCGGCGGCCAACCGCTACGCGCAGCTGAAGGCGATCACCCAGCCGGTGCTGATCGCCAACGGCCACAACGACGTGATGGTGCCAAGCATCAACTCCTTCATCATGCAGCAGACCATTCCCAACGCCACCCTGATCCTGTATCCGGACTCGGGCCACGGCGCCATCTTCCAGCACCACGCGGAATTCGTCGCCCACGCCAACCTGTTCCTCGCCAAATAAGCGGCCGCCATCATGTCCTCCATCTTGTTCGAAGAGTTCCGCACGCCCAAGCTGACGCTGGCCAACCGCATCGTCATGGCGCCGATGACGCGCCGCGCCAGCCCCGGCGGCGTTCCCGACGCCAATGTGGCGCGCTACTACCAGCGCCGCGCCGAAGGCGGCGTCGGCCTGATCGTCACGGAAGGCACGACCATCAACCGCCCGGCGGCGTCGGACAACACGTCGATTCCGAATTTCCACACGCCAGCCAGCCTGGCCGGCTGGAGGCAGGTGGTCGACGCGGTGCACGCCGCCGGCGGCAAGATCGCGCCGCAGCTGTGGCACCACGGCCTGGCGCGCCGCGCCGGCAGCGGCCCGCATCCCGACGCGCCGTCGGAAGGGCCGTCGGCCAGCGACGCCGACCAGCACGCCATGAACGACGCGGATATCGCCTTCACCGTGGCCGCCTTCGCCATGGCGGCGGCCAACGCCAAACAGCTCGGCTTTGACGCGGTGGAGCTGCACGGCGCCCACGGCTACCTGATCGACCAGTTCCTGTGGGAGCGCACCAATCGCCGCAGCGACGCCTACGGCGGCGACCTGGCCGCGCGCACCCGCTTTGCAACGGAAGTCGTGCGCGCCGTGCGCAAGGCGGTGGGGCCGGAGTTCCCGGTGATCTTCCGCTTTTCGCAATGGAAGTCGCAGGATTACGAAGCGCGCCTGGCCAACACGCCGGACGAGCTGGAACAGCTGCTGACGCCATTGGCCGACGCCGGCGTGGATATCTTCCATGCCTCGACGCGGCGCTACTGGGAGCCGGAGTTTGCCGGTTCGGCGCTGAATCTCGCCGGCTGGGCGCGCAAGCTGACCGGCCTGCCGGCGATCTCGGTGGGCTCGGTCGGCCTGAGCGGCGCGGACTTCATGGCGCAGCTGCGCGGCGACTCGCAAGGCGCCGGCACCGACAGCCTGGACAAGCTGCTGCAGCGCATGGAGGAAGGCGAGTTCGACCTGATCGCCATCGGCCGCGCGCTGCTGTCCGATCCGCAATGGGCGGCCAAGGTGCGCGACGGCCGCCTGCAGGAACTGCATCCCTTCGACCGCGCGGCCATGCAAACCCTGGTTTAAGCGGGAATCAGCAGCAGCTTGCCGATGCTGGCGCGGCCCGCGATCGCGATGTGCGCCTGCGCCGCATCGGCCAGCGGATACTCCGCGCCGATGCGCACTTTCAGCACGCCGTCCCTCACCCAGTCGAACAACTGCGCCGCGCGTTGGCGCAGCAGCGCCGGCGTGGCGATGTGGTCGCGGTAGACGCCGTAGCCGAGCTTGATGCTCTTCGGCAGGCTCATGATGTTCAGATGCTCCGGCCCGCCCAGCACCGGGCCGTACCAGCAGAAGGTGCCGCAGCGGCGCAGGGAGTCGAGCGATCCCTGGAAGGTCGCCGGGCCGGAACCGTCGTACACCACGTGCACGCCTTCGCCGCCGGTGAGGCGCAGCACTTCCTGCGCGAAGTCGCCGTCGGCGTCGACAATCACCTCGTCGGCGCCGGCTTCCCTGGCCGCCGCCACCTTGCCGGCCGACGACACGCGCCCGATCACACGGCCGCCGCGATGCTTGATGATCTGGGTCAGCAACAGCCCCACGCCGCCGGCCGCCGCGTGCACCAGCGCGACCTCGCCCGGCTGCACCGGATAGAAATCGGTGGCGAAGTGGCTGGCGGTCAGGCCCTGCATCATGATCGCGGCGGCGGTGCGGTCGTCGGTGCTGTCCGGAAGATGGACCAGCGCGTCGGCCGGAATCGCCGCCATCCCGGCGTAGCTGCCCGGCGCATACACCCAGGCCACGCGGTCGCCCGGCGCGAAGCCGCCGACGCCCTCGCCCACCTCGACCACGCGGCCGGCGCCCTCCACGCCGATGCCGCGCGGGAAAGGCATCTCGTTCCATGCCATGCCCTGGCGCACGCCGACGTCCATGAAGTTCACCCCGGCCACGCTCACCCGCACCAGCACCTGGCCGGGCGCCACGACCGGCGCCGGACGTTCGATATATTCCAGCACCTCCGGACCGCCCAGGCGGTTATACACAACTGCTTTCATCATTCACCTTTCAAATTATGGACTGATCAGTCCAGAAAAGTGAAAGTGTAGCACGACAAAATTGTCGTGCTACTTTTTGCTTAGGACTTGAAGAAGGCCAGCAGGTCGGCGTTGATCACGTCGGCGTGCGTGGTTGGCATGCCGTGTGGGAAGCCTGGGTAGGAAATCAGCTTGCCTTGTTTCAACAGCTTGACCGATTTCGCACCGCTGTTGCCGAATGGAACGATCTGGTCGTCTTCACCGTGCAGCACCAGCACTGGAATGTCCAGCGCGCGCAGGTCGTCGCTGAAGTCCACTTGGGCGAACTGGAAGATGCAATCGTAAGCAGCTTTGACGCCGCCCATCATGCCCTGGCGCCACCAGTTCTGGCGTACCGCTTCCGACACTTTCGCGCCTGGACGGTTGAAGCCGTAGAACGGCACGGTCAGGTCCATGTAGAACTGCGAGCGGTTGAAGGCGGTGCCCTGGCGGATGTCGTCGAATACTTTCAGCGGCACGCCGTCCGGATTGGTGGCCGATTGCACCATGATCGGTGGCACGGCGCTGACCAGAACCGCCTTGGTCACGATGCCTTTGCCGTGCTGGCGCACGTAGCGGGCCACTTCGCCGCCGCCGGTCGAGTGACCGACGTGGATGGCTTTCTTGACTTTCAGCGCGGCGACCACGGCGGCCACGTCGGCGCTGTAGGTGTCCATATCGTTGCCGGTGTCGGTCTGGGTCGAACGGCCGTGACCGCGACGGTCATGGGCGATGACGCGGTAGCCGTGCTGCAGGAAGAACATCATCTGCGCGTCCCAGTCGTCGGAAGTCAGCGGCCAACCGTGGTGGAACCATACGACCGGACCGTCTTTCGGACCCCAGTCCTTGTAGAAAATCTGCGTACCGTCTTTTACTGTAACGAAACCGCTGTCCATTTTGAAAGCTCCTTGGTGTTGTGAGGTGGAAGATGCGCCAGCTGCCAGCGCAGGCATGCCGGCGGCGGCGGCGGCAACCGCGCCCAGGCCGCCGACGATGGCCGAACGGCGGGAAGCGCTGACGTCGGATGTGGTCTTGTCGGAATTCACTTGATACTCCCTGTTGGTTTGTGATCGATGATGGCTCGCCCAACCCACATTGAAACTCAAATCAGCGCCCTTGGTAACCCGCCTAAAGGTAGGTAATCTTGTACCTCTTGCTACACCAGCGCGCGGATGGCGGCCACCAGCTTGTCCAGGTCGGCGGTGCGGGTGAACAGGCCGGGCGTGACGCGGATGCAGGCGCCGCCCACCGGCCCCTTGCGCGCCACGGTGAAGATCCGGTATTGCTCCACCAGCCGGTTCACCAGCGCCGTATTCTGCTCGAAGGTGGTGTGGCCGCGCAGGCGGAACGAGGTGACCGCGCCGTAGCTGCCGGCGTCGTCCGGCGTCAGGATCTGCACGCCATCGTGGCCGCGCACCTGGCGCACCCAGTAGTCGCGCAGTTCGCGCAGCCGGCGGCCGCGATTGGCCACGCCGATCTCGTCGTGCAACTTGAGGGCGGCCGGTATCGTCATCAGGGCGGCGGCGTTGAAGGTGCCCGAGTGCACACGCGAGCGGGTGTCGGTGACGGCGTAATCCTCGTCGCCGCGTTCGACGCCGATGTCCGCCAGCCGCTCCTTGCGGATGTACAGGAAGCCCGTACCTAAAGGCGCGCCGACCCACTTGTGCAGGTTGGCGCCGATGAAGTCCGCGCCCAGGTCCGGCAGCTTGTAGTCCAGTTGTCCCCACGACTGCGCCACGTCCAGGATCACGTCGACGCCGCGCGATCTGGCGAGCTGGATGATCTCCTTCACCGGCAGCACAAAGCCGGTGCGGTGGTTGATGTGGGTGAGCAGCAGCAGCCGGGTGCGCGGATTCTGACGCAGCGCCTTGTCGTACACGTCGATGGCGGCCTGGCGGTTGACCGGCTCCGGTATCCGCACCAGCGCCACCCTGGCGCCGCTGCGCTGGGCCAGGTCGTTCATGGCGTACTGCATGGCGTCGTAATCGAGGTTGGCGTACATGATGGTGTCGCCGCGCCTGACCAGGCGGTAGTTGCAGATCAGGTTTTGCAACGACTCGGTGGCGCCGCGCGTGATGGCCAGTTCCGCCGCCGTCACGCCGGTGTGCGCCGCCAGCAGCGCGCGCAGCTGCTCCATGCCGGCGCGGTCGAACTCGCGGCGCAGGTGAAAGGAGTTGTAGCGGTTCAGGTAATCGATATTGCGCTTGAAGTCTTCCAGCACCGGCCGCGCCATGATGCCGTAGTAGGCGTTCTCCAGATTGGTGATGTCACTGGCGATATCGTAGCTTGCGGCAATGGCGTCCCAGTCCTCCGGCGACGACGGCGCCGCGACAGCCAGGCCCGACGCGGCCAGCGCCGTGGCCCCCAACAACCTGCGCCGGCTCGCTTGAAATCGATTCATCCCCGCACCTCCAGAAGTTGATATTGCAGTCCAGTATAAATTGAAGCGGCCGCCAAACCGCATTTGCGTGATCGGTGCATAATGCGTGAAGGAAACTCATTCAAGGAGTATTGCATGACGGTAGTCACACGCCGGCGGGCGCTGGCGGCGCTGGGCGCCCTGCCCTTGCTTTCCGTGGCCGCCGCGCCGCGCCAGCCATTGCGCCTGACCATGGTGAACCTGATGCCGTGGGCCGGCCTCGATGCGCAAGGCCAGCCCTTCGGCGCACTGATCGACCTGAGCGCCCAGATGGCGCAATTGAGCGGCTTGCCGATCATCCCGATTCCCGTGCCGTATGGCCGCGCGCCCTACATGCTGCGCAGTGGCGGCTCGGAACTGATGCTGGCGATCGACATCAGCCCCAAGGGCGGGACGGCGATCGAGCACGTGGGCACGGTCGACATCGTCGTCCTGGGACGCGACAACTTCCGCTTCGAACGCCTGAGCGACCTGCATGGCAAAACCGTCGGCCACCTGCGCCACGCCGCCTACAGCCCCGAGCTGGAAGCCGACCAGGCCATCCGCAAGCATGCCTTCGACAGCTACGAGCAAGGCGTGCGCATGCTGCTGGCCGGGCGCTTTGACGCCATGATGGGCGTGGGCGACAGCATCGAATACGCGCTGACCAAATCCGGCGGCGGCGTCAGCCAGCGCTACGTGCTCGCGCGCGGCAAGGTCGCGCTGTATGCCGATGCCTCGGTCGGCGCCGGCGCGGCGGCGGCGCTGCAAGACGCCTGCAAGCAACTGCGCCAGAAGCACGTGATGGAGACGCTGCTGAAGCGGCCGCCTCAACGCCGGTAGAACTGCCGGACCAACTCGGTGAAATGCTTCACCGTGACCGACTTGTCGCGCGGCCGCGTAATCAGCGCGATCGCCGTGCCCAGATCCTTGTTGCCGAGGTTCTGATAGGTGACGCCCTCCGAGCGGAACTGCCCGAGCGATTCCGGAATGATGGCCACGCCGAAGCCCGCCGCCACCATGTTCACGCCGGACGAGATCTGCGGCGACTCCATTTCGATCTTCGGCGAAAAGCCGGCCGCGCGGCAGGCGCTGATGATGGCGTCGTACAGCTCGGGATTGATGGCGCGCGGATAGAGGATGAAGGGATCGCCGGCCAGCTGCCTGAGGTCGATGCTGCGGCGCCGTCCCATCGCATGGCCGTTGGGCAGCACCGCGATCATCTTCTCCTGCACCAGCGGCGTGACGGTCAGGTCGCCGCAATCGAGCGGCAGGCGGATCATGGCGCAATCGACCTGGGCGTCGGCCATCTTGCCCAGCAGCGCGGCGCTGTTGCTCTCCTCGGTGCGGATCTTCACGCCGGGATAGCTCTCGCGGAAGCTGCGCAGCAGGCGCGCCACGGTCGGATGGAACACGGTGGAACCGGCAAAGCCGATGGTCAGCTGGCCGCTCTCGCCGCGCGCCGCCATCTTCACGTGTTCCAGCGCGTCGTTGGCGTCTTCCAGCACGCGCTGCGCGCGATCCTTGAAGATGGTGCCGGCCTCGGTCAGCTCCACCCGGCGCGGATGGCGGATGAACAGCTTGGTGCCGATTTCCCGTTCCAGCTTGATGATCTGCTGGCTCAACGGCGGCTGCGCAATGCCCAGCCGCTCCGCCGCCACGGTGAAGTGCAAGTGCTCGGCCACCGCCAGGAAATAGCGTAGCTGGCGAAATTCCATGCGGGTCCTTTCATTTCGAAATACGCGATGGAAACGCGTATCGATATCTTTTTCGTCTTGAAGAGACTACCACGAAATATTGGATTTGCGTGCCGTACGCCCTTAAGCTGCAAGCATCATGTTCAAATCCCTCCTCGCCCACGCCACCGACAAGGCCAACCTGCTGGAAGGGATGCGCGCGGCCTCGGCCTCCGCCATCATGCTGCTGGTGGGCTGCGCGCTGCACGCGCCGGATTTCGCCTGGGCCGCGATCGGCGCCTTCTGGTCCTCGCTGGCCACCGCCTCGGACACCGCGCGCAACCGGCTGGCGTCGATGCTGTCGTTCGCCGCGCTGTCGACGCTGGCCGGCGGTTTGACGACGTATGCGGCCAGCTTCGGCATCGCCTGCGGCGCACTGGCGATTCTGGTGGCCGTGACGGCGGCGGGATTCACGCGCATCTGGGGCGCCAAGGCCTACCAGGTGGCGATCCTGGCCGCCACCGCCTGCGTGGTGATGGTGGACCGGCCATGGCACGGCGGCGCCGGCGGCATGGCTTATCTGGGCGTGTACCTGTTCGGCTGCCTGTTCGCCACCGCGCTGAGCATGCTGATCTGGCAACTCCGCCCGTTCGAACGTGAATATCACAGCACCACATGGCAGCAGGCGCTGGCGCGGACCTTGCGCGATGCCGTGCTGACGCTGCGCGCCCACGCCTCGCTGTCGAGCGACGGCGCGCACTTCGCGCTGCGCCTCGGCATCGCCACCACGGTGGCCTACCTGACCGTGCATCTGCTGCACCTGCCCTACGGCTACTGGGCCACCATGGCGGTGCTGCTGGTGTTGCAGCCTTCGGCCGCCGGCACCTGGCCGCGCAGCGTGGAGCGCGCGCTGGGCACCGTGGTGGGCACCGTGATCGCCGTCGCCATCAGCGGCCTGGCGCAGTCGCCGCTGGCGATTGCCGTCGCGGTGTTCCCGCTGATCGGTTTGACGATGGCCTTGCGGCCGGTGGGCTACGGCGTCTTCGTCGCCTTCCTGACGCCATCCTTCGTGCTGGTGGCCGACTACGCGATGCCGGTCCTCGATGAATACAACTACGTGCTGGCGCGGCTGGAAAACAATCTGCTCGGCAGCGCCATCGCCGTGGCGGCAACGCTGATCCTGTGGCCGTTGACGGAACGCCTGCGCAGAAAGCCAATCAACTGATTACGCCGCCTTGGGCTCGGCCTTGTCCGCCCCCGGAACATTCAACTGATGCGTTGCTGCCCAGGCCGAAGCCAGGTTGCTGTAATCGATAAACGTCAGCTCGTGCGGCTGACACCGCACCTGCAAACACAAAGCCGGCAGCTCCGTCTTGAACTGCTCATACCTGTCCGCGATGTAGGCGCCGCCCGGCAACGGCGAGGCGCCCTTCGATTCGCTATGCAGCCAGTCGCGCACGCACTTGATCACCATCCGCTCGGAATTGTTGTGCGATCGGATGTCCTGACCGGCAATGTCCGATATATATTTTTGATACCGATACTGTTCCTTGTCCAGGATCAGCAGGCTCTTGTCCTTCACGCGCCGTGGCCCATACGACATCGCCCCGATGAACAAACCGAGTTCAAGCGGCATGTTAAAGCGCGGCAGGTTGTTCACCATGTCCAGCTCGGTGCGCGAGATGTCGTGTATGCCAAACCTGGCTTCCTCGATCAATTTCTTGATCTTCTCAAACCGGTAGTCATGGCCGTTGGCGGACTCCAGCGCGCAGCGTGGCCGAAAGCCGCAATCGTAGATCGCAAAGACGATGGCGTTGCGCAGGCTGCTAAATTCGGCATCGAACGGGCAATTGATGAAGACGTCGTTGTGTGCCATCAAGGTCTCTTGTTGTCGTTTTTGTTCATGACGGACATCACCGCCAGACGTGCCTCCGCGCGGCTGAAGGAACCGGTGGCGGGCGCAGGCTTTACTACCCGTGTGGCGGTTGATGCCGATTGCGTCTTTGCTTGTTGGCCGGTTGAAAATTGACCGATGCGGGCCGATCGTCCCGCGCCTTTTTCATTTACCTTGGTCATGTCGCACCTCCAATCCTTTGCAAGTGTTCTATCCTGCACCGGCAGCAAAGCGGGAGGCTTGAGGCAGATCAATCGGATAAGCCGCCGTTTGCGACCGCTCACCGCATGGCATTGACGATGCGCGTGGCGTCGCGTGCCGGCGACTGGCCGAATTCGCGCGCGTATTCGCGGCTGAACTGGGTGGGGCTTTGATAGCCGACCTCGTGCGCGGCGGCGGTGACGCTGTAGCCGGCCGCCACCAGCAGGGTGCGGGCGTTGAGCAGGCGGATCTGCTTCTGGTATTGCAGCGGACTGAGCGCCGTCACGGACTTGAAGTGGCGGTGGAAGGCCGATACGCTCATCGCCGCGCTGTCGGCCAGATCGTCCACGCGCAGCGGCAGCGCATAGTCGCGCCGGATCTGCTGGATGGCCTGGTTGACGCGCGCCAGGGCCGAATCCGGCACGGCGATGTCGCGCAGCATCCATCCCATCGGCCCCTGCAGCACGCGGTAGAGAATTTCGCGCTCGTAGACCGGCGCCAGCGCGGGGATGTCGGCCGGCTGCCGCATCAGGCGCAGCATGCGCAACCACGCATCCAGCAACTCCGGCGTCACCGCCGCGACTGAAAACGCCGATGCTTCCTGGCCGAGCCGGCTGGCAGTATCGGGCAGGTCGCCAAGCAGGTTCGCAATCCGGCCGGGCTCCAGCGTCAGGCTGACGGCGAGATAGGGTTCGCCGCTGGCCGCAGCGTGGACCGCGCCCGCGGCCGGCAATCCCACCGACATGACGAAGTACGTCGCAGGATCATAATGCAACGTCCTGCCGCCAACCGTCATTGACTTTCCGCCTTGTAGAATCAAGTTAATCATCGGATCGTAGACGGCGGCCAGCTGATGTTCGGGAATGGCGCCCCGCACCATCGCGACACGCGGTATGCCGGTCTCGGTGCGCCGGTTCTCGGCATGCGCCGCCAGCGCGCGCAGCTCTTTTAACTGTTTCTCCATGCGAGCATTAAACCCCAGTTCAAAGTCGGGCCGCAAGACAAAAGCAGAAATAGGCAGGATTGCGCCATAAACCGATGCGCCCGCGTCGGCGTCAATCACTACCATGGAGACTCTTTCAACGCACCTTGGAGTCACACATGAACATGGTCATCATCACCGGCGGCAGCCGCGGCATCGGCGCCAGCACCGCACTGGAATGCGCGCGGCGCGGACTGGGCGTCATCCTCACCTATAACAGCCAGGCGGCCAAGGCGGACCAAGTGGTCAGCCAGATCACCGCCTCCGGCGGCAAGGCTGCTGCACTGCAGCTCGACGTTGGCGATACGCGCAGCTTCGCCAGCTTCCGCAAGGAAGTCGAACGCGTCCTGGGCAGCGATCAACTCGCCGGCCTGGTGAACAACGCCGGCTACGGTCTCTACAACCCGATCGCAACCGTCACCGAAACCGAGTTCGACGGCCTGATGAACGTGCACCTGAAAGGCCCGTTTTTCCTCACCCAAGCGCTGCTGCCGCTGATGAAGCCAGGCGCCAGCATCGTCAACCTGACCAGCGCCACAACGCGCGTGGCGACAGCCGGCGTGGCGCCCTACGCCGCCTTCAAGGGCGGACTGGAAGTGCTGACGCGCTACATGGCCAAGGAGTTTGGCGAACAACGCATCCGCGTCAACGCCGTCTCGCCCGGCGCGATCCGCACCGAACTCGGCGGCGGACTGAACGATGCATTCGAAACCCTGCTGGCCAGCCAGACCGCGCTTGGCCGCGTCGGCGAACCGGAAGAAGTCGCACGCGTGATCGCCACGCTGCTGACCGAGGACGGCGGCTGGATCAACGCCCAGACCATCGAAGTAGCCGGCGGCTACAACATCTGACCATGGCCACCGACGCGATGGAAATCACCACCTTCTACCTGGTCGGTGCACGCGGCGCCAATCGGCGCCGCCTCCCGCTCAACGCATGATGAAGCCGCCGTCGACGGAAATCGACTGCCCGGTGACAAAGCTGGCGGCATCGCTGCACAGGAACAGCACCACGCTGGCGATTTCCTCGGCGCGGCCGTAGCGGCCCATCGGCACGCTTTTCAGCAGGCCTTCCAGCGCCTCGCCCTGGCCGGCGGCGATCATCTGGTCGGACATCGCCGTCCAGATCAGGCCGGGGCAGACGGCGTTGATGCGGACGCCTCGCGCCGCATATTCCAGCGCCGCGCTTTTGGTCAGGCCGAGCACGCCATGCTTGGCCGCGTGATAGGTGCCGCGCTCGGCGCCGCCCACCAGTCCACCCAGCGACGAGCAGTTGACGATGGCGCCGCTGCCCTGCTTGCGCATCTGCTGCAATTCGAACTTCATGCTGCTCCATACGCCGCGCAGATTGATCGACATCACGCGGTCGTAATCGTCGCGCGGCGCGTCGGCGGTGTCGGCCAGCACGTTCTGCACGCCGGCGTTGTTGTAGGCGAAGTCCAGCTTGCCGAAGGTGGCCACGGTCTGCGCGACCATGACTTCCACTTGCGCATCGTCCGCGACGTCGCAGCGGATGGCCAGCGTCTTGCCGCCCAGCGCGGCCACTTCCGCATGGGCTGCGGCCAGCGTGTCTTCGTGCCAGTCGGCCAGCACGACCGATGCACCGGCTTGCGCAAACGCCTTCGCCGCGGCCAAACCGAGGCCGGACGCAGCACCCGTAACAAGCGCAACCTGGTTTTCAAAAGAGAATTTCATGAGAGACTTCCTTCAGCAGAATTGAGTGAGAACAGCACAGGAAGCAATGTACCGAAGTGGCATTCATGCGAATAGATGGTAATCTTCGCAAACTGATATGCACCGGATTCATATATGGCCCGTATAGACCTCAACAATCTGTCCGCCTTCCTCGCCGTTGCGCGCGAACGCAGCTTCACGCGCGCGGCGGCGCAGCTCGGCGTGTCGCAATCGGCGTTGAGCCACACGATACGTGGCCTGGAGGAAAAACTCGGCATACGCCTGCTGACGCGCACCACGCGCGGCGTGTCGCCCACCGAGGCCGGCGAGCGGCTGCTGGCCAACATCGGCCCGTACTACGAGGGCATCCACGCGGAACTGGATGCGCTGACGGCGCTGCGCGACAAGCCATCGGGCACTGTGCGCATCAGCGCGCACGACCACGCGGCCAGCACCATCCTGTGGCCGAAGCTGGCTAAGCTGCTGCCGGAGTATCCGGAACTGAAGGTGGAAATCTCGATCAGCTACGGCATGATCGACATCGTCGCCGAGCGCTGCGACGCCGGCGTGCGCCTGGGCGACCGCGTGGCCAAGGACATGATCGCCGTGCGCATCGCACCGGACATGCGCATGATCGTGGTCGGCGCCCCCGCCTACTTTGCCGCCAAAGGCAAACCGCTGGTCCCGCAAGACCTCACCAGCCACAACTGCGCCAATCTGCGCCTGCCGACTTACGGCGGCCTGTATGCCTGGGAGTTCGAGAAGGACGGGCAGCCAATGCAGGTGCAGGTCACGGGTCAGATGATTTTCAACACCACGCCGCAGATGCTGACCGCGGCGCTGGACGGCAGCGGCCTCGCCTACGTGCCGGAAGACATGGTGCAACAGCACCTGGCGGATGGCGCGCTGGAGCAGGTGCTGGACGACTGGTGCCAGCCCTTCCCCGGCTATCACCTCTACTATCCGAGCCGCCGGCAAGCCTCACCGGCGTTCTCATTGGTGGTGGATGCGCTGCGCTACCAGCCGCCGATTCGTTAAAATTTTTGAACCATTTCGAAGTTATCAGGAATACACGGCTTGCGTGCCCAGGCCCGCTTCCCACAACCACATCCGGATAACTGACATGAAAAAATTGCTCCTGAAAGCGCTTACCGTCGCCGGCCTCGCCGCCGCCGCCAATGCCCACGCCGTCACCGACGTCACCGGCGACTTCCTCTCGGTCTACACCGGCAGCCAGAACGCCGCGTTCGACGTGCTGTCGGCCGATGTCGCCTACAACCCCGGCACCAACGCGTTCACCTTCCGCACCACCACCGCCGGCCCGATCGCCGGCGTCGCCGGCGCAGCGTATGTGTTCGGGCTGGATGTGGGCGGATCCAACAACGCACCCTTCGCCTCGGTCGGCCTGCCGGGCGTGACCTTCAATTCCACCGTCATCCTGCGTTCGGATGGCACCGGCGTCGCTGGCGCCAACGCCGTCACCACGCACATCGTCGGCAACGAAATCTTCTCCACCGTATCGGCCTCGCTGTTGCCGTCCAAGGGCCTGGCGTTCAAGGACTACACCTGGACCGTGTGGTCGATCGACAGCAACGTGTCCGGCCTCGGCCGCCTGGCCGACTTTGCGCCGAACGCCAACATCACCGTCAGCGCCGTGCCCGAAGCCGATACCTACGCCATGCTGGCCGCCGGCCTGGGCATGCTGGGCATGGTCGCCCGTCGTCGCACACGCAAGCAGTGAGCCTGTAGGTCTTAAGCCAATTCCACAACGAATTGCTGAACCAGATCTCGATCCCTCTCTGCCCTGATGTGTTTCTTCAAAACGGCAGTGAACTGATAGGTAGCAAGCTGCCGGTCATCGTGCCTGCCCGGCAGCGCTTCCGCGACAACTGCAATCAACGTCCGCAAGGACATGAACGAAGCAAACGCCTCGTAAGGCTTCGCGCTGGCGAGGCCTCTTCCTCAGATAGAAGCGCGCCGACCGCATTTGATCATCCCGCTTCCAGGAGCGGTGGGCCATCACATCAATCTCGCACATGACTATTGTGCCATCGACACGACGCTGACGCTGGACGATCCATAACTGAAAGCCGAAATCATGTTCGACATCAAAGCCCATCCTTCGCGGACCGATATCTTTGCCCAACAGCCGCACGCGGCGTTGAGGCAGCTCTCTACATCGAGATACGATGATGTCTGCGATCAGGCCATTACATTGGATCGGTTCATCCAAGAAGGACATGGCGGCGATGCCCGATGCTGTACAAGACTTCTTCAGCTATGCGCTGCAGTTGGCACAAATGGGAAGCAAGCACAAGAAAGCGAAACCGCTATCAGGTTTCGGCGGCGCGGGCGTGCTTGAAATAGTAGAGATCCATCAAGGCAATGCCTACCGCGCCGTGTACACCGTGCGCCATGCCAGCGCCGTTTATGTACTACACTGCTTCCAGAAGAAATCCACTCATGGCATCGCAACACCCCAAGCGGCAGATAGATCTCATCAAAGCGCGCCTGACGATCGCAGCAGCGCTAGAACGGAGTAATTGGTCATGAACACCATCATCAACGGCGTCCCCATTGAAGAAGGTAGTGGAAATGTGTATGCCGACTTAGGCTACCCGGATGCAGAAGAAATGCTCACCAAGGCCGAGCTGGTACACCAGCTTCAACAACGCATCGATACCCTAGAAATAACGCCTCAGCAGGCCGCCGAACTCGTTGGGATGCCGGAATCCTGGCTGTCAGATCTACTCAATGGAAGATTTCGAAATATCAGCCAAACCACAATTA
This sequence comes from Duganella alba, assembly GCF_009674495.1. Taxonomy (GTDB): domain Bacteria; phylum Pseudomonadota; class Gammaproteobacteria; order Burkholderiales; family Burkholderiaceae_D; genus Rugamonas; species Rugamonas alba. Next base: position 26,872 of record NZ_WKJN01000034.1, read on the forward strand.
TCGGATGCCTAGAGCGCATCGTAACCGCAAGCTAGAAATAGCATAGATGCGGAAGCGGATAACAAGAAAAACGCCCAAATCGGGCTTTCCGATTATTCTGGTGGCTTGCCGGAATCGAATGCCCTGTGAAGAAAACCCGAAAAATCAAAGGTCCCTCCCAGGTCCCTTACTTTTAGACGCGGTTCGCCCGTTCGATTCCGCTCTTCCGATCAACCATCCATTAAAGCACAAAATGCCTTTCAACGGCGCACGACACAGGGGGCCACGCACAGAGTTGATTCGATACACCATCTGTCGCAGCTAGTTGCCACCCCATCGCGGCCGGTTACGATTGCAATAGTCGATATATGGTCGTGAGGAAAGGTCACTTAACGTGCGCGAAGCTATACTCAATCACACCGTCGGATCAGGAGCTTTCGATATCTTCGATCTTTGTCCACATGTGAGACCAACTGGCGTATCCCCATATTTTTTGTGGTATCGCCCATTGCAGCATCAAGCAAGCGACGCAGGTGCTCGGAACTCTGAGTATTTTCCGCAAGCAGTTCCACCCCATCCATGTGGCGTAACTCACCAGCCAGCGTAGCGTGAAGCTCGATCAAAACTGACTCATGCCTGAGTATGCCTAAAGGCGTGGAAATGTCTACGGAGAACAATTCTAGGCCGCCCTTGACTGAATCGCCATGCAAACGATAGCGGAAAAAGTCGGGATCGAAGTACACCATTCTAGGGTTAATAGACAGGCGTGCGTATCGCCCACCTTCAATCTCTACCAGTTGTAAGCCGCTGGCGTCGAGCTTGTCCCTAAGGCTCAATATTGCGGAAATGTCTTCACATCGGATCCATCCGAGCGGAAGTAAACCGATATCATCGACGCCGGCGAGTGGTAATGACTTCGCGTGCCAAGCGAGAGCCCATAACCATTGAAGCTCGACTTCAGTCAAACATACCGTATGTTCCTTCAGCGACTTTCCGGTACGGCCGATTGTGATTGGCTGATCCGCCATTAGTGGGATATCGACACCAACATGCGCAGTATTCTGCAGATAGGTCTCTACTATTGACTGCGGCAACGCCACCAGTTCTTTGAGGTCAGCGCCAAAATGCTCCACCAGTGCAGTGACAAAAGCTCGCTGGCCCCGAGCATTACGTTCCGTGCCTAATTCTGACGCGGTGAACCTAGCAAACAATTCCGGGTGGTTATCCAAGCGCTCGAAAAGTTTTACTACACCGCGAGTATTTAACTGGAGCGGAAACAAGCGCATACGATATTCAGTATAAGAGTAGTGATTCCTTGCGCCCTCTATCCTACTGTAAGGGGTGATATCGATGGCAGTCCCCAAACTGTAATGATCCTTTTCCGATAACTCCAACTCCTCCCGAAGTTCGCGGTAAAGCGAACGCTGGAGGTACGCCATCGGCCAATGCCCGATTCCGTAAGCGAAGTCATATTCAGCTGTTTCCGGTCGCTCAGCAATCGGCACATCACTTAATTTAAAGCGCCCTCCCGGTAATACGAAGTTCCCACGTGCGTCAGGGCGGACCTTGTCCTCTCTGGCATACAAGAGGAAGTGATCGCCTAAGCGTATTACTGCCCATGCGACATACACAAATCGGATTGGACGGGCGGCGTTAGCTGGGTGGAATGTAATCCTGCCATTTTCCAGCCGACTAAGCAGTAAACGTTGCTCCTCTATCTCAGTATCAGTTGGCAACTGATTCCAATAACCAGGATCAAAGACGGGGTGATGATCGGTAGCCAACGTTTCAAGGAGTGAACGCGCCATCAGCCAAGCTGAGTAAGAATTAAACCGCCATTGCCCCTTATCTGCATTTCCTTGATGCATCAAAGCCAGCGCGCAAAATAGCCGTTCAACCACCGCCAGTACAACCTCAGCTTGCGCAGACGGGGCCACATCCTTTAATCCAGTAACTAAGGCGCTACGGGAAACATTCTCTGTCAACTCATCCTCAGCCAGCATCGGAGGCAACAGAGTGGCCAAGCGGCCAAATATAAGGCCCAGCGAACTAGTCATGCGCTTACTAAATTAAAAAGAGGAAATCCGATAGTACTCCTATAACAAAAATTGAGGAAGAGATAGAGTTACTCAACACCAAGCTTTTGGCTTCATTCAGCTAAATAACCATATAAGGGAGCACCATGACTACGATAGCTATCCCCGCAATCCCTGCTGCGCTCGCTGCTAGCGCACTGTTTCCCGCAACTACTGATCTGTCAGTGCGACTGTTTCATCCCGGGGTGCTGCCTGCGGATGCACTGAAAGCAGGCCATGGCCTGCTTATTCACCCGTGCCCAATCGGCAAACTCTACTACCACGCCACGAAACAGGATGCGCCTGATTGGTCTGAATTCCTCGAACGCGGCGCACCTGGCATCAAGCCACTGCTTCATAGCCAGCACTCGTCTGCAGTTCTACTGCTGGAAGCCGGCCCCGCGAGCGAGCGCCGCTTGTTTGCTTTTTGCTTCGGCCAAGGGCACCATGCCATCGAGCAAGACTTCATCGAACGCCAGTTTGGCATGCGCGTTGTGCTGAACAGCGTTTCACGCAAAGACTTGCGCGTGTTGGATACCGCAAGCCTGGACTCTACTGTAATGCAACGTCGCACGCAGGCTAGCCGCGATAGCGATCTCAATGACTTTGGATTGGACACCAACAAAGAATTGCTGCGTTTAGCATCCGGTACGCCTAATGACCGAAACATCGCAAAAGCAATTTCCGGCAAAGATGCCTTGCAGATTCGCAAAAAGCTGGCATTCGCAGATCTGCCGACGTTGTGCAATCAGTTGCTCGACTTGTATAACGCGACTGACTATAAAACTGATTTCGGTTTTATCGATCAGATCAAGCCTCTCCATAAAGGCGCGCTGACTGATACTCTGGATGCTGTGCTGATGGCCGAATTGACTAACATGGCGACAGGTGCACCTTCCGAACTGCACCTAGCGGTCCCCGATATTCTGCCCACCGGCCCAGGTTCGCAATTGTCCTACCGAGGAGCACGTATGCCTCGTAGCAAACGGAAATTTGATACGCTAGCAATCGATGACTATCTCGCTGAACTGAATGAGGGCGGCTTTGCTACTAGCTGTGATATCAACGACATCCGAACTCACTTGGTCTGCACCCACAACAACGACCCAACCGCACCATCGGGCCAAATGAAAGTCTACGATTGCATAGTCTTTGAGACCCAGCATAACAACAATCAGTACGTGTTGTTTGACGGCCAGTGGTACGAGGTCAGCCGCGCCTACTACCAAGATATCCAACAATATTATCTGGATCTGAAAAAGACGCCGTTTTTGTCGGCATCAACTGCGGCAAATGAACAGGAGCTGATCGCAGAACTGTGCACCACGACTTACCCGCATCTGCTGTGCATCGACAAAACAAAGATCAATCCAGCCGGCGTCAGCTACGCCAACCTGGAAGTCTGCGACTTCGTCTCGCATAGCAAACAGCTGATCCACCTTAAGGATTCTGCTTCCTCGGCGCCGCTTAGCCATCTCTTCAACCAAGGCTTAGTTTCGGCTGAAGCGCTTCGACGCGATAGCACAGTTCGAACTAAGTTCCGGAAAGTGGCAGGTCAGCGCGAAGTCGAGTACGGCCGCAATGGTTTCGTTCCCATTCTGCCAACGGCAGCCCGCATCGTGCCATCGGAATGGACGGTGGTGTTTGGCGTATTGAAGAAAACGGGCGCGCGCTCTGGCACTCTTGACCTGCCTTTTTTCAGTAAGGTAGCACTGCGCGCCGCTGCTGATCGCATCAGTTTGATGGGCTATCAAGTTGAACTGCACCTCATCGAAAAGCGATAGCTCCTCTAATATTGCTACTGCACCGTATCAGCACGGCAATCGCATTGGGGTTCAGACAATTACCAAAGAAATTGGCGCAAGTAAGGTGGCGCCATTCGAGACTTCGTCGGGTACACTTGTCCTTGCTGTCCTTAAACCGGGCCCAACAAGGCTTAGTAAAGGGCCGCCGACCTTCTGATTTGCTTCAACGCCATTTTTACTTGGTGCCATCCGACGTAGTGCCCGTGTGCGATACCGTTACGAAGGTAAAGCACCTCGCGGTCAAGATCGGAAACGGCAACTGATGGGCAACAACCAAATAGTTCCCCTAGCGAGGCAAATACCCATATATCCTCGGCTCTGCTAGGCGGAGACGGATGAGCGTTAGGGTAGACGATTGCAGTCTCTGCCCCTGAACTAAATCTGGTATGGGCAGCGCTAGCTTTTGAATCTGCAGATAGTCTTTCCAGGTTTCCCCTATTGTGCAATCGACTTCGCACGAACTGTTCCGTTTGCAAGCACAGCGCCAAAATCTCGGCTGCCAAGGGCGAGCATACCAAGCTGTGACGCAAATTTCCAACTTCCCTCCCTTTGAGGCTAGCAGTCTTCAATAGTGCCCGCGCTGCCCACGGCACCACGCGTGGGCTATGAGTTCCGGCGGGCCTCCACATTAGCCCCTTTTCGACTAACTCATGAATGACATTTGCTGGGATATTTCCGCCGGCATCCACCTCTAGGATAATTCTACTTAGCATAGGAAATGACGGATGCTTAGACATCAAAAGTGCAAATTCTTGCAATAATTCTTCAAGTCTTTCATCATCTCCGGCAGACAGGCCAGCTATGAATTCTCCGATCGCTATTGCTCGCCCCATGCTACCTGCACTCTCCCAGTAAACGCGCAGATGCACATACGCTGACCAAACTAAATCTACTGGCGATGTGGTCGCGTTGGTGAGAACGTGATGAAGACAGCGCCCAATAGTGAAGTCGCATGTCGGTTCGACATGCACACTCGCTGACTTGTCGAAAATCAATGCACAAATCGGTACAGTCTGTTTTCGATAGTGTTCGATTAAAGCGACAAATTCCTCCCATGCGGAAGGAGGCACCAAATCAGACTCCTTCAATATAAATACTGTTGGACGATCAAGAAGGCGCTCGCGAATATAGCTGCGTGCATCAAAGACGCTTAAAGTGGGAGCCAACTCAAGTGCGCAAAGAAGTGCTTGAAACGGAGTGCCGTTTATTCCGCCACATTCTATGAGCCTTATTGCAACGGGTCGATCAGTACCATTCATCCCACGAATGTTCTTACTGACGCTGTGCACCAACTCATCAATTGGGCCTACTTCACCAGTGCGTATTACGCAAATGCCTCCATCACCCTGCCACGGTCTGCTTTTCGTCCAGGACTGAAACTTTTCGCTTCCTGCAAACTCCCAGCCAGATGTGTATCCGCCTAGAGTAACTTCAACGAACATTGTCGGCCTCAAGAATACTAACAATCTTCACAGTTACGCTGTCTGCAGGCAGACGAATCCGCCCCATAGACGAAACCGCTGCACCTGGCGCCGAGCCGACCCTATGTAAGAATCCAGCGTCAATTAAAACGTCCATTGCGAGACGGTCGTCGTCTCCAAGTAAAGGTGGAATAACCCCTTCAATCTCCCCAAAAATCGCGTTCCAATCCGCAGCAAATTCTCGCTCAATATCAAACTCCTCAGCGACCTCCGACGCAAATCGGACGGCCATCTTCAACAGTTCTAGCTCTCGATTTGCTAGCCCATATTCGAGATTGCCATCCGCAACAGTTCGCGCCAAATCCGGAAGCGCTTGTTCAAACTGGAGCATGACGGTATTCATCTCATCCAAAGTTACGTCATCGCCGTCGCTCTTATTCAGAAGCCGATCTATCGCCGCTACCAAAAACGGGATGCCATCGGTCCCTTTTATAATCGATGCGATTGCGTCGGTTGATTCGAACTGAAGAGCACGTGCTCGCTCAAACCACCACATTAGAGTCACCTCAGGCAGTCGCCCCAGAGTCGCAACTTCGACTGGCAAATCGGAGCTGGAGAGTAGTTGGCGCCGCGTTTCTCTGAGCAAATCAAGTCCGCCCAACAGCACAATCGGACGCGGATTCGCAACATGCAAGTATTGCTGCCAAGACTGCCCGGACACACGAGTAAAGACTCTAACGCCGTTCGTAATCGACCGTTTTAGCGAGGCTTCATCAGGTGAGCTAATTGTTGCCCGCCTATCGCAACCTAACCTATCGGGTATGCCTCGCTTCTCATCAATAAGAGCAGCTGGCCAAGTACCTGCTACCACTACAATCTTGCAGATGTCCACGGACTCTTGCGAGAACCAATATCGGACTGTGTCGAGCGCACTTTCTGCAATGACGCTTACAGAAAGCCTTCGATGCAGACTACCAGCTCGAATTATCTGAATTTGTTGACGAACCTCCAATGCAACTTCTGACTGCTGCGTCAGAACTGGCAAGAAGTGTGGAAATCTCAATCGATATTCTCGTACTCCAAAGCGAGCCGCGTCGGATACCCTCAGCAATCCCCTGTCAATAAAGTCCTGCAAATTCCGCTCGATCTCAGCCACTGGCGATGGATCGATTTTTTCCAGCCAATCGATTTCTGGGTCAATCTCTCGCAGTTTTTCCAATACTTGTGCTGGTCCAGATCGTAAGGCAAGACCTGGCTCAAGATCTTTAAGTGCTAACAATGTTGCACCGAATACGACTGCGCCAACACGATTGCCTTGGAAGTTGTTATTAACAACTGTTCGTATTTCGTCCAATACTGCCTGATCATGCAGGGTTGCACGAACTTCATCCTCCGTAACTCTAAGTGATTCGCGAGTCGCCGAGAATGAATTACGGCTCAAACGTTTTAGCAGACTGTCGCCAAAACGAATCAACACGGCAGGCTGGAAACCACAACGCCTTGCTATCGACGGACCGTGAATACCGAGGTCAACTCCAGCCTTTGCCAACATCCCGCGAAGGAAGTGAACTGCCTCCATCTCAGTCAATGGGCGCAAAATCAAAACGTCGCCTGCGTTTGCCCACACAGCGTCTCTCGTGTTAGTTACGCGATAACCAGAGAAAACGATGCGAATTCGATGCAAGTCTTGAGAATCGACTTTTGCCGGTAACCCCTTCATCATGCGAAAACTAAGCGACGATTCGCGATCTTGATCGTAGCGCGCAAGTTGCCCCTCAATGAAGGCGTCCGCTTCATCCAAGATAATCAAAATACTGACCCGCGGGCACTCTTGCATTAGGCGCTGCATATAGTTCGAGAAGCGCTCCGGCGGAGATTCGCTAGTTGAACTTGCCGACTCATGTACGTCGAATCGCGAAGTCATTTCATCGATGATCCACTGCACCAACCATGACTCAGATTCACCGCCAGCAATCGTAATGAAGAACACGTGAAGAGTATTGCCTGAAGGGAGGCGTTCTTGATCGTAGGTCGCTGCGATATATTTCAGAAGTGCACTCTTCCCGAGCTTTCTACCGGAGAAGACTCTAGTGTAGTTGCCGGTGAGCGCCACTTGTCGAGCTTCCTGGGCTCTTCCCACGTAGGTTTCAATCCGGACGTGTTGACCATCCTGAACGGAAAATGGTGAAATACTTTCCAAGCTCAATTGCTCAAGCGCAATCTCTAAGAGCGGAATAAAATCCTGTCCCTCAGCGTGTTTCCCGCATTCCAAAAGTCGACAGAGATCAATGTCATCAATCAACGCGGCAGCAAGTCCTCGCTTACGAAATCCCGAACAAATCTCATCACGACGAGAACCGGAGATTCCGGGCTCAAGGAAGACAACCAGCGCACGTGGATGTTCAGCATTCACCACCCGTGCCCAATCGTCCAACATGCCTCCGCTTTTAGTCGGACTAACTGGCGACGCTGAAAGCACGATCTGGCTAAATTCCGCGAGCTGTGGCAAGAAGCTCGGGTTGAGTTTGGCACGGCGAAAATAATCTCGAATTGCCGAGCAATGAATTATCGTTTTGCGAACTTTGCTGTGGTCGCGAAGTTCGCTCAGGCTTTTGAAACGATGCTGATTCTCGGCCACGGAGCGTCCGGCTTCGCCGCTAATTACCGAGTAGAAAAGCCTCTCCAATGTCTCTCTTGGTGAAGGCTCGTTACGGGGGCCAAGCCACATTTCGACCAGCCGCTCCTGCTCATCGGTCTTACCTTTGAATTCTCTTTCAAGCGCCTGTCGGGCAGAGGAATAACGAATGATCGCATCTTGACGCCATTCAGTCCTTCGAACGCTCGAAACTGTTGCAACCTCCTCTAGTCTACCTCCGTTTAGTAGAACGGTTACGCCACGGTAGTTTTCCGCGTCGAAGCATGACGCAACTTCCGCAGCAAAGTCTAGCGAGCGCTCTTTCGCGATCGCTATCCTCGCCGCTTTGGCTGAGTCGCACTCCTTCTGAGCCAGAGGAATGAGCTTCGACAGCCATTCTTGCGCCAACATGCTATTGGTGATGGAATTAGTTTGGCCCGTTTCGCTACTGTCGGGACGTGCGAGATTCCTAGCCTCATCAACGCATTCTTTCAGAACGCCGGAGGAAGAAACTAGCAATTCCTCCTGAATTCCCCAAAGACGCTCCAGTTCACGAGCTTTTTCGAATACGACATCTCCCACCTGCAACGCATAGTTATAAATGAGAGTTCGCTCGTGAGACTGAAGTAACGCTACCGGCGAAAGCGCAGCAAGAATATCCATTCGACTTAAACTAACTGCTTGATCATGGAGAGCGCGAAGTACGTCGTTCTTGTCAACCGCAGGCAAGTACCTCTGAACATCGATCTGATTCGTAAGAACGCACGCCATGAGGTAGTCTGTGATGCAGCTAGGATCGATCTGCCCGTCTAAAATCCCCTTGTCAAAGAAATCTTCAGGATTAGTGCAGCGTACTAGGTTAGGCTGCTCAAGCAGCGCGTTGACTCCCATGCGCAGCGGAGATGCGATGCGATCGTTCGTAAGAACGGCGCGAAACATACGAACGCAAAGGTCATCGCTCCCCTTGTGTGTTTGATCGCCAACCAACCTGGTCGCCTGCTCGTAGGGGCAACCGTCGAATGCCATTCGATTCTGCTGCTGCACGGACTTTAAACGCTGTACTGCATCCTGCAGCTGGATGGCAGCACTAGCAATTTGTTCTGCAGCGTGATCCGCCGCTGCCCGGTCATCGTATTTGACTTCGCCACCATCCATTATTCGCCGATAACCTTTAACCAATTTATCGACACGCTGTTGTATGACAGATGGGCTGAGTCGTTTTATGTTCTCCGTCGATGCGGGTGGCGCTAGTTCTTCACGTAAAGGAACAATTTCAGTTTGTACAAATTCTGACCACGCGCGTTGGCAGTGCCTTCTCAAAATTTTCCCGCCGGCTGCTTGCCAGTACGAGTTGATCTTACGCCGAAGATTATCCTGAGCACTTCTAACTAATTTCTCAAGGGTTGAAGAATCTGCTGTTTCACTGTTGTTAACCCTCGAGCGAAGGACATCTATAGGGTTAATGTTTGAGGCCCAACCATTGAGCAAGAATGTGACCACATCACTAATTGCGACATCCTTGTATTTCGCAAGAGATACTATTTGATTTATTTCATTGCGATCAAGCGTGCTAGGCAATGTTGGTCTTAGGGCTTCCAACATCACGCTGACCGCGAAATCGGGCTTAGCCTTTCCATCAGACACGCGATCGCGCAAATATGCTACGCGATTTCGATCTATACCTATGGCGACATTGGAGGGATTGGTCAGTAAGCGATCGGCATGTTCAAGCTCGGAAAGATGCAGCGATGGATTTTTCGCACCTTGATTTTGAGCGAGCGAGCCAATGTACGCGCGCGCGAGAAAACCATCTGCCCATGCCTTAGGGATGGCCTCTGCCAAAGTAATAAAGAAGCTTTCCTGTGCCCATGGAGCCGAGCCTACATGGCCATTCTCGTCAACCCAATGCGTCTGCTGAAACAATCGAAAGGTTACAAATTCGTCTTCAGCGCCCAACGCTGTCGAAGTCACCTCACTCCTCGAATCAGCGTCCGTTTCGGAGGCGAGGAGCGTGTGCGACTCAGTACACTCCGTTGCCTCATTTTTAAGCGGCACACAAGTAGCTAACTCATTACTCAGAATAGGACGGACATTGTCGTCGAACCGCATCGGCGACGACGACTCTTCTGGGTTCCCTTCTTGTACCTCAGGTGCCTCTTGGATCGCCAGGGGTTCGAACGAAGTCAGCGCGCTCTTCGATTGAGGCTCGATGTTATTCTGTTCTATCGATTGGACGGAAATCTCGAGATTTCCGCGGAGAGCAGCCATCGCAATCTTGCTTCCAAACTCCGACTTGACGACTTCATAAAGTGCCTCAGCGACGTCTTCAGTCAACTCGGGGTTTTGTTCGATTAACTGGACTAGATTCCTAATGCCGTGCAATGCTTGCAAATTGGGGGCTACAGCCTCAAATCCAGCATCTATTAAGACCAGTCTTTCCCGAACTGCCGAAAGATCGAACGCGACGTCCTGAGAGTGCCGTATTCTTCGGCACTTCTCACGCAAGCCTTCTGCCTCACCAGTTGCGAGATGCTTCTCCAACGCGGCCTCAATTTCGATCAGTTCTTCTGTTTCTATGCCAAGTTGTTTGGACAAAGCACTCCATGTGCGATCCAAACTCTCCAAAGAAAGTATGATGCTTTGAATCTTGGGAATACGTCGAGACTCAATTGCGCTCAGCGCATCTCTAAGATGATCCTGCAATTGCTGACTAGCCAGCTTGATTTCGGTCAACATCGCTCGATCGATCGGACGTTCTAACTCAACCGCATTTATAGGCGTAGCCCTCGCCGTTGTCGGTTTGTCAGATTCTCGCTGATCAGCATTTAGTGGCTCTTCGATTAGCGCATTGGCGCGTTCTTGAAGCAAATCTTGCAGTTGGTCGTATGCCTCGCCGAGATTCGCCCAACGCTCATCATTTGCCAAGAGACCGGCGCAGACAATTATTAGCGACTCTGGACTAAAACGGTCAAGGAGACTCCTAAGTGCTGCTGATGCCGACGACGCTGAGAATACAGGAATTCCATTAGTTTGCATCCCGTTTTCGTCATGCGCGCAGCCCATTGCATCTAAGACAGCGAGAAGTGCCGCCAATTCAGTCTCACCAACCCATCGACAAAATGCCCACTTTAAATTGTCTTTTGTAAACTTGTTACCACATAACCGTCGCCGGAGTTTAAGCACAGAGCGACTTAATTCAGCATCTGAAATCATTCGGACCGCAATTGGAAGTCCACTAATGCTCGTTTTTGAGCCGTTACGCTCGAGACTATGGATAGCCTCGCTAAGGCTTTTTCTCTTCTGCCCACGAATGAATTGAAAGTCCTTCGCAGCGAATTTCCAAAACGAATTGCTAGCCTCTACTGGAATGCTCTCCAATAACTGCTCTAGATTTCGTCCAGGATCGGGTTTCACCGTCAATTCAGAAACGCTCATCAAATTCTCCGCCATGAAATCAAACGTTGCAAACATGCAATGATTGAGTATGTATTACCAAGTGTTTGTAGTCAACGACCAACGACCACAAAACGGCGAAAAAATTAGATTTTCACAAATTTTTTATGTTGAGACAGATTTTGATTGAATAAATTCGGCACTCGGTATTGATGAATCTACGCCAGTCCTATAACACTCCTGAACCAAACATCGAATTTAGTTAGGCAATAGCAACAGGGCGGCAGCGGGCCTATATGCCCGAACAGGTCTAACGTCACGTATAAAATCAAGTCTTCTCTAGTGCAGAGCAGCGACTTGCGTCGCGTGGTCAAGGTCATGTGCGGGCGGGTGGGGAGCGACGCCTATATCGCATGTGTTTCAAAAGGGTTGCCCCCGGGCGGACAACATGACGGCAAGACTCGGATAGAGTTTTGTATTCATATTCATTGTGTCCTCGGAGGCCTATGCAAACTTGGGTTGAGTTGCTTCGCATATTCCCATCACCACGCTCTTAGAGCGGTTGCAGCAACTTGTCGGCCAAAGAAGGTGGAGCACTTTTACCGGCGAAAGCCTATCCTGCAATCGCCACTTCGCTATGCTTTTCTTGATAATATCAAGCGCTGAGAGTTCAAATACGGCGCCCGATCAAAAATGAGATAAACGATATATCTCATTTCCTTACCAATACATACCCTCCATTTCTTTCCGAAACCGTATGAGACATTTATAGCGATACCTCAAAGGCCATAGACAGCAAACGCTTTACCCTATCGAAAAGAGTTGTCGATAAAGGGGTGCATATGGAGACCAACAAAACCATCCTTGGTACATGCCGCCTGATGCGCTTACGTGAAGTCCTACAGCTATGTGGCTTTTCGCGTGCGACGCTGTACCGCGAAATCAAGCTACACACATTTCCCGCGCCAGTGAAGTTGCCAGCGCGTTCGGTAGGTTGGCTACAGGATGATGTGACACAGTGGCTAAACGCACGCGTTGCGCAACGCGGCCCGGCTTATCAGGCACACGCTCAGATCGAGCATCAAGATACCAAGCGCGAAGCGGCGCTCAGGCCTGGCCGTCGCCGGGCAAGGGACGAAGTGGAATGACGTCTGCGCCGGCACGCAGCTTATCGAGATAGTCGGCCCAGCGCTGCATCATCAGCCGGCGCGCTGGCAGGTGCGCGGTACGATTATAGGCACGCCCATTTGGATCGATAACTCGGTGCGCGAGTTGGTGCTCGATCAAATCCACACGTTCGTTCAGCACTTCATCCAGGATCGTGCGTGCCGTCGCGCGGAAGCCGTGCGCCGTCATCACGTCTTTCGAGAAACCCATAGCGCGCAAGGCGGCGTTGATAGTGTTCTCGCTCATGCAGGCCTGTTCGGTGCGCAGGCTGGGGAACACGAACTTGCCATGGCCGGTCACGCGATAGAGCTCGCGCAGGATTGCCACCGCCTGCGTGGCCAGCGGCACCATGTGCTCCGTCTTCATCTTCATCTTGGCGGCTGGGATCCGCCATTCGGCGGCGTCCAGATCGAATTCTGACCACTCAGCGGCGCGCAATTCGCCAGGACGTAAAACAGCATGGACGTGAGCTTCAACGCCGATACAGCGACGATATGGCCCTCGTAGGCATCGATAGAGCGCAGGAGTAGCGCCAGTTGTTTAGGTTCTATGATGGCGGCGAAGTTGGTGCGCGGGATCGCGATCAACGCGCCGCGCAGGTCTGGAGTCACATCGCGCTCGGCCCAACCGATCGCCACACCATAGCGCAGAATCTGGCCGCACATCTGCCTCATGCGGTGCGCCGAATCGATGGCACCGCGTGCTTCTACGCGCTGGATCACGGCCAGGACGTCGCGCGGCTTGATGGAGGCCACCGGCATCGTGCCAATCACGGGCAGGATATCGTGCTGCAGCCAACCCAGCGCCTTCTGCTGCGTGACCTCGCTGCGTGTGATCGCCATCTTGGACAGCCACTCCAGCGCCAGCGCTTCAAAGGTGTTCTGCTCGGACTCCGATACGCTGGGCGCAGTCTTCTTTGGATTGGGATCGGTGCCAGTCCTCAGCAGCTTGCGAGCATCGGCGCACAGTTCACGCGCCTCTGCCAGTGAGACTTCGGGGTAGGTGCCGAAAGCCAGCGTCCGGTGCTTGCCTTCGTAGCGGTAGTTCATCCGCCAATATTTGTTGGACTCCCTGACCAGCAGGTACAACGTGCAGCCGTCGCTGTATTTGTCACCGCTGGGTTTGCCGGAATGCTTGAGTTTCCGAATGAAAAGATCGGTTAGTGGCATGGCTGCCTCCCGAAAGGGATCTGGCGCCGATTGAGGGACCAAACTTCCGAGTGAGGGACCTGACGCCATTTTGTCCCTCATGGACTGTAGATTTTATGATACGCCCTCGAATTTGAGCGGACAACAAAAAACCCGCTTCTCCTATGAGGAGAGCGGGTTTTTAGACTTCTTGGTATTTCTTACTGCTGAGTTCTGGTGCCGCTTGCCGGAATCGAACTGGCGACCTTTTCATTACGAATGAACTGCTCTACCAACTGAGCTAAAGCGGCGACGACCCGCATTCTAACAAAGAACCTTCAGGACAACCAGCCCCAAAATGAGAAATTTTGGCCTGGTTGCAAATATTTCATTGCCTTATGCGGGTTTCAGGCTTTTCAGCCTTCCGTATGGTAGCCGGTGACCACCGCCACTTCGTCGCGCGAGCCGAGGAACACCGGCACGCGCTGGTGCAGCTTGTGCGGCTGGATGTCCATGATGCGCTGTTTGCCGTCGGTGGCCGCGCCGCCCGCCTGCTCGACGATGAAGGCCATCGGATTCGCTTCGTACATCAGGCGCAGCTTGCCTGGCATCGAGGTGTCGCGGGTATCGGCCGGGTACATGAAGATGCCGCCGCGGTTCAGGATGCGGTGCACGTCCGCCACCATCGAGGCGATCCAGCGCATGTTGAAGTTGGTGCCGCGCGGGCCGGTGTCGCCGGCCAGCAGTTCGCTGATGTAGCGCTGCACCGGCGCGTGCCAGTGGCGCTGGTTCGACATGTTGATGGCGAATTCCTTGGTCGTGGCCGGGATCTGGATGTCGCGCTGGGTCAGCACCCACGAGCCCATCTCACGGTCCAGCGTGAAGCAGTTGACGCCGTTGCCGGTGGTGAGCACCAGCATGGTCTGCGGGCCGTACACGGCGTAGCCGGCGGCGACCTGCCTGGTGCCAGCCTGCATGAAGTCGGCTTCGGTCGGCTGGGCCATGCCTTCCGGCGCTTTCAGCACGGAGAAGATGGTGCCGATCGAGACGTTGACATCGATGTTCGAGGAGCCGTCCAACGGGTCGAACAGCAGCATGTATTCGCCCTTCGGATAGCGGTTTGGAATCGGGTGGATGGATTCCATTTCTTCCGACGCCATCGCCGCCAGGTGGCCGCCCCATTCGTTCGCTTCGAGCAGGATTTCGTTGGAGATGATGTCCAGTTTCTTCTGCACTTCGCCCTGGATGTTTTCGGTCTCGGCGGTGCCCAGCACTTCGCCCAGCGCGCCCTTGCCGACCGAGTGGCTGATGGTTTTGCAGGCGCGCGCGACGACTTCGATCAGCAGGCGCAGTTCGGCCGGGATCGTGTTGTGCTGGCGTTGTTCTTCCACCAGATATTGTGTGAGGCTGACTCGTTTCATGGATTCCCTTGAGGTGGTAAATTAATTGGCTAACGCTTTGCTCACGACTTCCGCGACGTCGTTGGACAGCTTGCGGGCGGCGACTTTTTCCAGCGCTTTTTTCATCTTGGCCTGCAGCGCCGGCGCGTAACGGCGCCAGCGGTCCATGGCGCGCGCCAGGCGCGCCGCCACTTGCGGGTTGATGGCGTCAAGCTTGATCACGTATTCGGCCCAGAACTCGTAGGCGCTGCCGTCGGCGGCGTGGAATTGCGACGGGTTGGCGCTGGTGAAGTTGAAGATCAGGCTGCGCGCGCGGTTCGGCGTTTTCAGCGTGAAGGCCGGATGCTGCATCAGCTTGCGCACGGCGGCCACGTTGGTGGTCGGCGCGGCCGCCTGCATGGCGAACCATTTGTCGATGACCAGCGCTTCGCTTTCGAAGTCCTGGTAGAAGGCCTTCAGGTACGGGCCGGTTTCGGCGCCGCTGTGGATCATCGATACCAGCGCGGCCGAGCGGTCGGTCATGTTGGTGGCGGCTTCAAACTGCTGCTGCGCGAGTTTCAGTTCGGCCCAGTCCGGCGCCACCGTCAGATAGGACAGGCACAGATTTTTCAGCGCGCGCTTGCCGGCCGACAGCGCGTCCGGGCTGTACTCGCCCGGCGTCTGGTTGGCGTGGTATTGCGCCAGCAGTTCGCTCTTCAGCGCGGCGCCGATGGTGCGGCGCATGAACTGGCGCGCGGTGTGGATGGCTTGCGGATCGACCACGTCCATCTGCTCGGCGATGATGGTTTCCGACGGCAGGATCAGCGCCAGTTCGCGGTAGGCCGCGTCCAGCGTGTCGTCGGTCAGCACCGCGCGCATGGCGTTGATGAAGGTGTTGTCCAGCTTGAGGTTGGCTTCGCCGTGGGCCGCCACTTGCGCGGTCAGCTTCAGCAGGCGTTCCATCGCCAGGCGCTGGCCTGCTTCCCAGCGGTTGACCGGGTCGCTGTCGTGGCTGAACAGGTGCAGCAGTTCGTCGTCGGTGTAGTCGTATTCCAGGATCACCGGCGCCGAGAAGTCGCGCAGGATCGATGGCGTCGGCCGTTCGTCCACCTGACGGAAGCGGAAGATCTGTTCCTGCTCGGTCAGTTCCAGCACCACGGTGGTGGCGCCTTTTTCGTGCTTGCCGTGTTCCAGGTGCAGCGGCAGATCCTTGCCGTTGGCGTCCAGCAGGCCGACCGCCACCGGAATGTGGAACGGCAGCTGGTCGGCCTGGCCGCGCTGGCTCAGGATGATGTCGAAGTTGCGCTTGACGGCGTCGTAGCGGGTGCGCGCGGTGACCACCGGCGTGCCGGCTTGCGAGTACCAGCGTTCGAACTGCTTGAGGTCGCGGCCGTTGGCGTCGGCCATGGCGGCGCGGAAGTCGTCGCAGGTCACGGCCTGGCCGTCGTGACGCTCGAAGTACAGGTCCATGCCTTTGCGGAAGCCGTCGCGGCCCAGCAGGGTCTGGTACATGCGAACTACTTCGGCGCCTTTTTCGTAGACGGTGACGGTGTAGAAATTGTTGATCTCGACAAACGAGTCGGGACGCACCGGGTGCGACATCGGGCCAGCGTCTTCCGGGAACTGCGCCTGGCGCAGCGTGCGCACCTGGTCGATGCGGGTGACGGCGCGGCCGGAATCGGTGCCGATCATGTCGGCGCTGAACTCCTGGTCGCGGAACACGGTCAGGCCTTCCTTCAGCGACAGCTGGAACCAGTCGCGGCAGGTGACGCGGTTGCCGGTCCAGTTATGGAAGTATTCGTGGCCGACCACGGCCTCAATGCCGGCGTAGTCGATGTCGGTGGCGGTGCGCGGGTTGGCCAGCACGAACTTGGTGTTGAAGATGTTCAGGCCCTTGTTTTCCATCGCGCCCATGTTGAAGTCGCCCACGGCGACGATCATGAAGCGGTCCAGGTCCAGTTCCAGGTTGAAGCGTTCCTCGTCCCAGCGGATCGAGTTCTTCAACGACTGCATGGCGTAGTCGGTCTTGTCGAGGTTACCCTCTTCCACCCACACTTGCAGCAGCACTTCGCGGCCGTCGGCCAGCTTGAATTTTTCTTCCTGGCAGACCAGTTTGGCCGCGACCAGCGCGAACAGGTAGGACGGCTTCTTGAACGGGTCTTCCCACTTGGCGTAATGGCGGCCGTCGCCGAGGTCGCCCTCCTCGACCAGGTTGCCGTTGGACAGCAGCACCGGATAGGCGGCCTTGTCGGCGCGCAGCATCACGGTGTACTTGGCCATCACGTCCGGGCGGTCCGGGAAGAAGGTGATGCGGCGGAAGCCTTCGGCCTCGCACTGGGTGAAGAAGTTGCCGTTCGAAACGTACAGGCCGGACAGCGTGGTGTTTTCCACCGGGGCGCACAAGGTTTCGATTTCCAGCACCACGTCGTCCGGCGCGTTGCGGATGGTCAGCATGGCGGCGCTCAGTTCGTAGTCGCCGGCGGCCAGCAGGCTGCCGTTCAGGCGCAGCTGCACCAGTTCGATTTCCTCGCCATGCAGCACGATGTCGCGGCTTTTGGACGCCGGGTTGTGGCGCAGCGTGATGCGGTTGGCCACCACGGTGCGCGCCGGCGCCAGGTCGAACCCGAGTTCTACGGTGTCAACCAGGAAGGCGGGAGGGGTGTAATCTTTGCGGTATATCGTCGTTGGGCTGCTGTCTGTGCGCATTGGAGGCTCTGGGGGGACGGAGGCAAAAGCTTATTTTACCAATACCGAGGCCGCCCCATGCGCGGAATTGCCCTCGGGACGTGCTAAAGTTGCTGGTTTCCACGATGCCGTAACATTCTGTAATAATCATGCAAGGTCCAGGAGAGCGTCATAAACTTAGCACTGGAAAATACCGTCTTACCTGAGAGGGCATCATCATGAAGAACTATCTCGCCATTGCGGCGACAGCTGCCGTCATGCTGTTGAGCGGCTGCGCCACCACCTTACACAGCGATGTGACCGCCTTCAACGACTGGCCGGCCGACATCCAGGACAAATCCTTTGCCTTCGAAGCCCCGCAGGGCGCCGACGATACGCTGGAATACCGCAACTACCAGCTGCTGGTGGCCGGCGAGCTGGGCAAGATGGGCTTCCACCAGGTCGCCGAGGGCCAGCAGCCGAAGTTGCTGGTTGGCATGAAATACTTCACCATCGATCATCCGGTGCGCGTGTTGCAGGAAGATCCGTTCATGGGCCCGTACTGGGGTCCGGGCTACGGCCGTTATGCGTGGGGCTATTCGCGCTGGGGCTATCGTCCGTTCTTCTATGATCCCTACCGTTTCGGCCCGAGCTATGTGGAAGAGCGCATCAAGCACCTGTATCAGCGGCAACTGCGCGTGACCATCAACAATGTCTCCGGCCGCAAGCTGTATGACGTGACGGTGCAGAACACCAGCGGCGTGCAAGCCACCCCGCACGTGATGCCGGCCCTGGTGCAGAGCGCCTTCACCGGCTTCCCAGGCCAGAACGGCGTGCCGCGCACCATCGATATCACCATCGAGCCGAAGACGGAGACGGTGCAAGCTGCGGCCGCCGCACCGAAAGCCAATTAAGCCTTCGTCATCAAACTCTGCGCTTGAGGTACATCGGCAGCAGCCACCAGGCGCAGAGTATCAGCAGGGCCATCACGGCTGACATGATCAGCCCGACGCTGGCGCCAAACACTTCCGAAATCACCAGATTGGTGCCCAGCACCAGGGCGATCGCCAGCGCAAACGCGCCGGCGACGATCTGGCGCGTCGCCACGCGCTTGAAGCGGACGCGGTCTTTCAGCGGCCGCATCAGGCGGTGCTGGATCGCCGGCGCACTCAGCAGCACCAGGCTGGTCAACGACAGGAAGAAGGTCGCCAGGAACAGCAGCTTTTCCATGTGGACGATCTGCGCGAAGCCGGCATTGAAGGGCAGGATGATCAAAAACGCCGACAGCATCTGCGCACCCGGCAGCAGGATGCGCATTTCGCTCAACATGTCGGAAAAGTCGCCGTCGTCGCGTTCCTCGGCGTCGTAATCCCGCTCCTCGCTCATGGAATCAGGATGGTCGAGCCGGTGGTTTTGCGCGCTTCCAGGTCGCGGTGCGCCTGCTGCACGTCGGCCAGGGCGTAGCGCTGGCGGATGTCGATCTTCACTTCACCACTGCTGACCACGCCGAACAGCGACTTGGCCATCGCTTCCAGATCCTCGCGCCTGGCGGTGTAGGTCATCAGCGTCGGCCGCGTGACGAACAGCGAGCCGCGGCTGGCCAGCTCGCTCAGGCCGAACGGCGTGACCGGGCCGGAGGCGTTGCCGAAGCTGACCATGGTGCCCAGCGGCTGCAAACAGTCCAGCGAGCCGATGAAGGTGTCCTTGCCGATCGAGTCGTAGACGGCGGACACGCCCTTGCCATCGGTCAGTTCCTTGACGCGCTCGGTGAAGTTTTCCTTGTTGTAGTTGATGACGTGGGTGGCGCCGTTTTCGATCGCCAGCGCCGCCTTCTCTTCCGAGCCGACCGTGCCGATCAGGTTCACGCCCATCACGCGCGCCCACTGGCAGGCGATCAGGCCGACGCCGCCGGCTGCCGCGTGGAACAGGATGGTGTCGCCGGCCTTCAGCGGCACGGTGCGGTGGAACAGGTATTGCACCGTCAGGCCTTGCAGCATCATGGCGGCGGCGGTGTCGAATTCGATCTGGTTCGGCAGCACCAGCAGCTGCGAGGCCGGGATGTTGCGCGCCTCGGAATACGATCCCAGCGGGCGGCCGCCGTAGGCCACGCGGTCGCCGACTTTCAGGTCGGTGACGCCCTCGCCCAGTTCCTCGACCACGCCCGCGCCCTCGACGCCCAGCGCGCCCGGCATCGGCTGCGGATACAGGCCGGTGCGGTGGTAGACGTCGATGTAGTTCAGGCCGATGGCTTCATGGCGCAACCGCACTTCGCCCGGACCGGGCGGCGGCAGGTCGACCTCCACCAGTTCCATCACTTCGGGACCGCCGACGCGGTTCATGCGGATTGCCTTGACCATGGTTTACTCCTTGTTGGCTGCGCGTTGCTGAAGCAGAGACAGTACCAGATGTGCCGACGCCAGGTTGGTCGCGCACGGCGTATTGTGCACGTCGCAGGCGCGCACCAGGGCGTTGATGTCCGGCTCGTGCGGCTGCGGCGTCATCGGGTCGCGCAGGAAGATCACGCAGTCGATCATGCCCTCGACCAGCAGCGAGCCGATCTGCAAGTCGCCGCCGAACGGGCCGGAGTGCTTGCGGTCGACTTCCAGGCCCACTTCGGCGATCAGGCGGCCGCCGGTGGTGCCGGTGGCGGTCAGCGCGCAGGTCGCGAGGAAGGCCTTGTATTCGGTGGCCAAGGCGATCATGTCGTCTTTTTTCTTGTCGTGCGCAATCAGGGCAATGCGGAATTTCATCAAGTCTCCCATACTTCGATCCTATTTTTTGGACAGCAGATAAATCCCGGCCAGCACGAGGGCGGTGCCGCCCAGCTGCCAGGAGGTCACGGGCTCGCCCAGCAGCAGCGCGCCCAGAAACAGCGTTGAAACCGGTCCGATCATACCAGCCTGCGAGGCGACGCCGGCGCCGATGCGTTCGACCGCCACCATCGTCATCAGCACCGGCGCCACCGTGCACAGCAGGCCGTTGACCAGCGACAGGCCGTACACCGGTAGCGGCTGCACTAGCATGGATACCGGCCGCAGCAGGAAGAACTGGCCGATGCAGGCGGCGCTGGAGACGCACATGGCATACGACACCAGCCGCAGCGTGCCGAGCCGCTTGACCATTTCGCCGGACAGCAGCAGGTAGATCGCGTAGGCGGCGGCCGAGCCGGTCACCAGCGTGGCGCCGAGGGCGACGTTGCCGCCGCCTTGCAGGTCGTGCAGGAAGACAAAGACGATGCCGCAGTAGGAGGTCAGCAGCGCCAGCCACTGCTTGCGGCTGATGTGCTGCTTGAGCACGGTGGAGCTGATCAGCAGCACGAAGGTGGGCGTGAGGAACAGGATTAGGCGTTCGAGGCCGACGGTGATGTATTGCAGGCCGAGGAAGTCGAGGAAACTGGACAGGTAGTAGCCGACCAGGCCCATGCCGATCAGGCGCAGGCGGTCGGCGTTGGAGAGTGGTGGCTGGGTGCGCATCTTCCACAGGGCGATGGCGGCGAACACCGGCAGCGAGAACAGCATGCGGAAAGCGATCAGGGTGACCGCGTCGATGTGATAGCGGTATAGCAGCTTGGCGACGATGGCCTTGGTGGAAAACAGGACCGCGCCGCCTACGGCGATCCCCAACCCGCCCAGGTAGGCGGCGCGCGCCGGAGCGCTGTGTGTGATGCTTTTGTCCATACTTGGGATTGTACGGGCAAATGGGGATGGCCGCTGACCTCCCCGCGCGCTCTTCCCCCGCTTACCCCTTCCCCCGCTGGGGGGGTCTGACCCCTGCGGGGTCAGACCCCATGGATGCGCCGCTGGCAGGCCGGCAGCGCGTGCGGGGTAAAAGTCAGCTGATGGCCACGGAAGGCGAACCCGCTGTCACCGTCGCGGTCGTCGTCCGCGCAACAAGGGTTGCGGGGGCAACAACGCCAACCAGCTTGTTCACCTGCTTGAACTGCGCCGTCATCTTGCCAGGGGCGAGGGTCACCAGCGTATAACCCTGCGCATCCGTATTCAAATGCTTGAGCCACGGATTATTCCCCAACGCCGACAACTGCTGCGCCAACGTCAGCAGACTGGTATTGAAGTCGGCATTGGCCTGCAAGCCCGCCAGCACCGCAGCAGTCGTCGCCTCCAGCTGCGCCTCGGGTACACCCTTCGCCGCCAGCGCCCCACGCAACTGCACGCGCGTCTGCTCGGCCAGCGACGCCACCGTCGGCGCAGCCTTGCCCATCGTGTAATCCAGCAGGTTAAAGCTCAGATTCACCGTCCCCAGCCCCGCCACCGGAATCGCCAGCGGATACGACACCAGCGTGCCGATATCGCCCAGCGTCGCCGCCGCATCGCGCAAATAGCTGAAGAACGAATCCGAACTGACACCCGCCGACACCAGATCCACCATCACCGGCGTGCCGCCACCCGTCGCGTCGAAATCGTCATTGACCGTGCCGGCAAAGAAAGCGTGAATATCGCCAGTAATCGCCACCACGTTGCCGATATTATTGGTCTTCAGGTGCGCCATCAACGCCTTGCGCTCGCTGTTATAGCCATCCCACTGATCGCAGTTGAGCAGGAAGCGCGTGAAGAACGACGCCAGCGCATCCTTCTTGCCAGACGCCGTCACAAACACCGAATCCGCCTTCCTGGCCTGCACATCCGGCTTGATGTAGCCAAACGCGATGGTCTGCCCGGCCACCGCCGCCAAGGCCGCGCCAGTCGCGCCGGCGCTGGCGGCCGCGTTCACCTTGGCCAGCGTCGCCACGGCAATCGCCGCCTGCGCCGCCGTCAAGCCGGCCGACACGCCTGCCGCAGCCTGCGCATCAGCGCTGCCGCCACCCGCCGCCGATGCCGCAATCGCGCCCGCACCCGCCTGCGCCACCGCCGACGACGCACCCGCCGTCACCGCCGCCACAATCACGCCGGCCACGGCAAAGTTGCCGCCCACCGCCGCAGCCGTCGTGCCGACCGACGTCGTCACGGTGGACACCGCGCTCAAGGCCAGCAGCGTCGCGATCGCGTCCACGCCATTCATGCCCATGCGCAGCAGCGACACTTCATTGCCCCACAATTTCCAGGTCGAGGTGGCGGCTTTCATCTTGTCCATCCACCACTGGCGCTGGGTGTTGCCCAGGATCGTGGCGGTGCTCAATGGATCGAGGCCGATGGTGGCGGCGCCGGCCATCTTCTGCGCTTCCACGCTGTTGAACAGATCCTGCGGCACCAGGTAGCGCGAGCCGATGCGGCCCAGCGGCTTGCCGGTGGCCGGATTGATCGACGATTCCGGAATCACGTGGTCCGAGCGGTACAGGCGCTCGTCGGTCATCACCAGCTGCATCAGTTTGCCGAACTGGAAGTCGCGGTAGATCTTGATGTTCTGGAAGGTGGTGTTGGCGGCGTCCAGCGTCACGTCGGCCGGCATGTATTCGAACCAGGCCTGGTTGGCGTTGCGGCGGCGCGAGGTCTGGTGCAGGTCCGAGCCGTCGGCGTTGAACGAGCCGTCGTAGGTCTGCGCGTCCTGCCACGCATCGTCGGTGAATTCGTGGTCGTCCCAGATGGCGATGAAGGCGAAGCGCTCGTGCAGCGCCTGCAGGCGCGTATCGGTGCGGTACTTCTTGTACAGGTAGCGGTAGTCGGCCAGCGAGTTGGCGTACTTGGCGCCCGAGCTGCCGTTTTTATAGACGCCGTCCGGCAGCGTCAGCGCATCGTGGCGGCTTTCGACGGCGCCGAGCTGGAAGTCCTCGCCCACGGTTTCGTAGATGTAGTCGCCCAGGTGGACGATGAAGTCCAGGCTCTCGCCGGCGATCGCCGTCATCGCGCCCCAGTGGTTGACGCTCCAGTCCTGGCAGGTCATGTAGGCGAACTGCAGCTGCGCCACGTCGGCGTCGGCGGCCGGCGCCGTCTTGAAGCGGCCGACGTTGGAGCGGTTGTCGCCGGCGACGAACTGGTAGTAGTACACGGTGCCGGCCGACAGCCCGGTCAGCTTGTGGCGCACGGTGTTGTCGTATTGCGCCTGCAGCGGCAGGCGCACGTCGGCCACGGTGGCGCCGTTGAGCGCGCTGCTGCCGCCCAGTGCGCCGCTGTTGTCGGCCGCCGTGACGATCAGGCGGATGGCGCTGTCGGCGCCGGCCGGTGCGGCGGCCACCGCGTCGGCCGATGCCGGCACGGCGCGGGTCCACAGCAGGATGCTGTCGGCGCGCGGGTCGCCGGAGGCCACGCTCTGCGGGAATTTCCAGGCGCCGCTGGCCAGCGCCAGGTCGCTGCCCGGCGCCGCGTCGCTGCCGCCGCAGGCGCTCAGGCCCGCGCCGGACGCCACCGAAACCGTGATAAAGCTGCCGAATTTAATAAACTGCCGTCTGTCCATGTCGTCTCCCTGCCTGCAATAGTGTCGAAATGGTCAACACTAGCAGCGGCATGTGACAGCTTCCCTACAAAAAGTGGAGGACGGCCTCTAGCCACGGCCCGGGGCGGCGCCGGCGGTTTCTGGCGGGCCGCTTATGCTAGAATACCGCCCTCACCGCACACCAATGACTACCTAACGAATTAGCGCCGAAGGAAGATCGAACATGGCTGGACACAGCAAATGGGCCAATATCAAGCACAAAAAGGCAGCAACTGACGCGAAACGCGGCAAGATCTGGACTCGCCTGATCAAGGAAATCACCGTTGCTGCACGCATGGGCGGCGGCGACATCACGTCGAACCCGCGCCTGCGCCTGGCCATCGACAAGGCGGCCGACGCCAATATGCCGAAGGATAACGTGCAGCGCGCCATCACGCGCGGCACCGGCGGCGAAGACGGCGCGGCCTACGAAGAGGTCCGCTACGAAGGCTACGGCGTCGGCGGCGCGGCCATCATCGTCGACTGCATGACCGACAATCGCGTGCGCACCGTGGCTGAAGTCCGCAACGCCTTCAACAAGAACGGCGGTAACATGGGCAACGAAGGCTCGGTGGCCTTCATGTTCAAGCACTGCGGCCAGTTCCTGTTCGCGCCGGGCACCAATGAAGACGCGCTGATGGAAGCGGCGCTGGAAGCCGGCGCCGAAGACGTGGTCACCGACGAAGAAGGCGGCATCGAAGTGCTGTGCGGACCGCACGACTTCGCCGCCGTCAAGGATGCGCTGGAAGCCAAGGGCTTCAAGGCCGAAGTGGCCGAGATCATCATGAAGCCGGACGTCGAAATCGCCGTCACCGGCGACAACGCGATCAAGATGCAGAAACTGCTGGACGCGCTGGAAGCGCTGGACGATGTGCAGGAAGTGTATTCCAACACGCTAATCGAAGACTGAGCGAAGACTGAGGAATTATGAAAATATTGGTAGTCGGCTCCGGCGGCCGTGAACATGCGCTGGCCTGGAAACTGGCGCAGTCCGAGCGCATCCAGATGGTGTATGTGGCCCCAGGCAACGGCGGCACGGCGCGCGACACGCGCCTGGTCAACGTCAACATCACCGACCTGCACGAACTGGCGAACTTCGTTGAAAGCGAAGGCATCAGCCTGACCGTGGTGGGTCCGGAGACTCCGCTGGCCGGCGGCATCGTCAACCTGTTCCGCGCGCGCGGCCTGAAGGTATTCGGCCCGACCAAGGAAGCGGCGCAGCTGGAGTCGTCGAAAGACTTCGCCAAGGCGTTCATGCAGCGTCACGGCATCCCGACCGCCAAGTATCAGACTTTCTCGGACGTGGCGCAAGCGCACGCCTACATCGACGCCAACGGCGCGCCGATCGTCATCAAGGCCGACGGCCTGGCCGCCGGCAAGGGCGTGGTGGTGGCCCTGTCGCTGGACGAAGCGCACCGCGCGGTGGACGACATGCTGGCCGATAACCGCTTCGGCGACGCCGGCGCCCGCATCGTCATCGAGGAATTCCTGGCCGGCGAAGAAGCCAGCTTCATCGTCATGTGCGACGGCAAGAACATCCTGCCGCTGGCCACCAGCCAGGACCACAAGCGCCTGAAGGACAACGACGAAGGCCCGAACACCGGCGGCATGGGCGCCTACTCGCCAGCCCCGATCGTGACGCCGGCCATGCACGCCCGCGTGATGCGCGAGATCATCAACCCGACCATCGCAGGCATGGCGAAGGACGGCATCGTCTTCACCGGCTTCCTGTACGCCGGCCTGATGATCGACGCCGCCGGCAATCCGCGCACGCTGGAATTCAACTGCCGCATGGGCGATCCGGAAACGCAACCGATCATGTCGCGCCTGAAGACCGACCTGGTGGCGGTGATGGAACACGCCGTCAACGGCACGCTGGACCAGATCGAACTGGAATGGGACCGCCGCACCGCCGTCGGCGTGGTGCTGGCCGCCGCCGGCTATCCGGACGCGCCGCTGAAAGGCGCCGTGATCGAAGGCATCCCGGCCGAAACGCCGGAAACCGTGACCTTCCACGCCGGCACCGCCGAAGTGGACGGCCAGTTGCAGGTGACCGGCGGCCGTGTGCTGTGCGTGGTCGGCCTGGGCGACAGCGTCAAGCTGGCGCAGAAAACGGCTTACGAAGTGGTCGACCAGATCAGCTTTGAAGGCATGCAGTGCCGCCGCGACATCGGCTGGCGTGGGCTGAAGCACTAAGATGCCGTCCCTGCCGTCTTCTCCTCCGCAGCCCGCAGCAGTCAAGGCCTGGCTGCTCGACCTGCAAAGCCGCATCGTGCAGGCGCTGGAAGCCGTCGACGGCAAGGACTTCCTGCGCGACGAGTGGCAGCGCGCGGAAGGCGGCGGCGGCATTTCGCGCCTGGTGGAAGAAGGCAATGTGATCGAACGCGGCGGTGTGAACTTCTCGCACGTGCTGGGCGCGAAGCTGCCGCCATCGGCGTCGGCGCACCGTCCTGACATCGGCGGCAATCCGTGGGAAGCCATGGGCGTGTCGCTGGTGATCCATCCGCGTAATCCGTATGCGCCGACGGTGCACATGAACGTGCGCTTTTTCAGCACCACCAATGCGGCGGGCGAACCGGTATGGTGGTTCGGCGGCGGCATGGACCTGACGCCGTATTACGGTTTCAAGGAAGACGTCAGACACTTCCACCAGACCTGCCATGACGCCCTCGCCCCGTTCGGCGACGACCTGCACGGCAAGTTTAAAAAATGGTGCGACGAGTATTTCTACCTGAAGCACCGCCAGGAGGCGCGCGGCGTCGGCGGCATCTTCTTCGATGACCACAACGCCGATGGTTTCGCGCAAAGCTTCGCCATGACGCAAAGCGTCGGCGACGCTTTCATCAAGGCTTACCTGCCGATCCTGGCACAGCGCAAGGACACGCCGTACGGCGAGCGCGAACGCGACTTCCAGGCCTACCGGCGCGGCCGCTATGTCGAATTCAATCTGGTGTTCGACCGCGGCACGCTGTTCGGCCTGCAATCCGGCGGCCGCACCGAGGCGATCCTGATGTCGATGCCGCCGATCGTCAAATGGCGCTATCGCTGGGAGCCGGAGGACGGCACGCCGGAAGCGGCGCTGTACACCGACTTCCTGCCGCATCGCGACTGGCTCGCCGCGTGACGATGGCCTACCGCGTCGCACTGCTGGGAGGCAGCTACGATCCGGTGCATCTAGGTCACGTCGCGTTGGGCGAATACTTCGCCAACCTGCTGCAAGTCGACCAGTTGCGCGTGATCCCCACCGGCCTGCCGTGGCAGAAAACCTCGCTGAAGGCGTCGGCGCAACAGCGCGCCGACATGGTGGCGCTGGCGTTTGCCGGCCGGCCGTTCAGCGTGGCGGTGGACATGCAGGAAATCGCGCGCGGCGCCCAGGGGCTGCCGACGTATTCCATCGACACCTTGCGCCAGGTGCGCGCCGAACTGGGGCCGCAGGCTTCCATCAGTTTCCTGATGGGCGCCGACCAGTTGCAGCGGCTCGACACCTGGCACGAATGGCAGGCGCTGTTCGACTACGCGCATTTTTGCGTAGCGGCCCGCCCGGGCTATGACATTGCCACCGCCGGCCTGCCGCCGGCAGTGGCGCAGGCGTTCTCCAGCCGACTGGGAACGCCGGAACAAATCCGTAACACGCCGCATGGTCTGACTTATCTGGCACAAGACTTCGCGGTGGATATCTCTGCTACCCAGATACGTGCGGCATTACAACGGGGGGAACCGGCAAACTCGCTTATCCCGCCGCTAGTGCTAGACTATATTGAACAACATCATCTATACAAAAGCTAATGGACATCAAAAAACTGCAAACCCTGGTCGTTGACGCCCTTGAAGACGTCAAGGCCCAAGACATCGTCCTGTTCGACACGACCCACCTGACCAGCCTGTTCGACCGCATCGCCATCGCGTCCGGTACCTCGAACCGCCAGACCAAGGCGCTGGCCGCCTCGGTGCGCGACAAGGTGAAAGCCGCCGGCGGCGACGTCTACGGCATGGAAGGCGAGGACACCGGTGAATGGGTGCTGGTCGACCTGGGCGACATCATCGTCCACATCATGCAGGCGCCGATCCGCGCTTACTACCGCCTGGAAGAAATCTGGGGCGACAAGCCGGTGAAACTGGGCGCCGCCAAGCGCAAGAACACCGTTGAAGGCGAAGCCGCCGCCGAGCCGAAGAAAGTCAGCAGCCACCTGGCCGCCGGCAAAAAAGCCGTCGACGCCTCGCCGGTGGTCGAGAAAAAGACCCCGGCCCGCAAGCCTGCCGCCGCCAAGGCCACCGCTGTCAAGAAGACCGCCGCCAAGCCGGCCGCCGTCCCGGCCGGCAAGAAGATCAAGGTTGGCGCACCCAAAGCCAGCGTTGCCGCCGTCAAGGCACTGAAAGCGACGCCGAAGCCACGCGCCACCAAGCCGAAGGCCGAAGAAGCGCCAGCCAAGACCGTCATCAAGCGTATCAAAAAAGCTGCCGAGTAATCCGCCATGCAGCTGATCATCGCTGCGGTCGGCCACAAGATGCCGGCCTGGATCGAAACCGGCTACGCCGAGTATGTGAAGCGCATGCCGCCGGAACTGAAGATCGTGCTGAAGGAAATCAAGCCGGTCGAACGTTCCGGCAGCAAGACCGCCGCCACCGCGATGGCGCTGGAACGCGAGCGCATCGAGGCGGCGCTGCCGAAATCGGTGCGCATCATCGCCCTCGATGAACGCGGCAAGGACCTGACTTCGGTCGGCCTGTCGCAGCAGCTGGAAGCCTGGCAGCAGGACGGCCGCGACACCGCCTTTCTGATCGGCGGCGCCGACGGCCTCGATCCGGCACTGAAGGCGCGCGCCGAAGGGCTGATCCGCATCTCCAGCATGACGCTGCCACATGGTATGGTGCGGGTCATGCTGGCCGAGCAGCTGTACCGCGCCTGGACCATTACGCAGAACCACCCTTATCACCGCGTCTAACAACAACCATATGAAACCGGTCGACAAGAAGATCTACCTTGCCTCCAAAAGCCCGCGCCGGCGCGAACTGCTGCGCCAGGTGGGCATCGACTTCGAACTTCTGCTGCTGCGCAACGACGGCCCGCGCGGCGCCGACGTGACGGAGGAAGTGCTGCCCGGCGAGGCGCCGCTCGACTACGTGGCGCGCGTGGCCAAGGAAAAAGCCGTGTTCGCGGCGGATCTCGTGGTGCGCCGCCGCATGGCGCCGCGCCCGGTGCTGTCGGCCGACACCACCGTCACCATCGACGGCGCCATCCTCGGCAAGCCGGCCACGCCGGCCGAAGCGATCGCCATGCTGCAGCAGCTGTCGGGCCGCACGCACCAGGTGCTGACCGCCATCGCGGTGGAAGCGGCCGGCTTCTCGGCGCAGATCACCCAGGTGTCGGAGGTGCGCTTCGGCGTGCTGTCGCCGGCCGCCATCGCCGCCTACTGCGCCACCGCCGAGCCCTACGACAAGGCCGGCGCCTACGGCATCCAGGGCCCCGCCGCCGCCTTCATCGAACACATCGCCGGCAGCCATTCGGGCATCATGGGCCTGCCCATCTACGAAACGGTGCAGCTGCTGCGTCAGGCGGGTTTGCCGCTGCCGTAGTAGCGTGTATGATCGGGGCATGAACGAAGACATCCTGATCAACATCACTCCGCAGGAAACCCGCGTCGCCCTCATCATGCAGGGCGCCGTGCAGGAACTCCACATCGAACGCACCCTCACGCGCGGCCTGGCCGGCAACGTCTACTCCGGCAAGGTGGTGCGCGTGCTGCCCGGCATGCAGTCGGCCTTCATCGACATCGGCCTGGAACGCGCGGCCTTCCTGCACGTGGCCGACATCTGGGAAGCCCGCCCGCACGACGGCGGCAACAACGCCACGCCGACGCCGATCGAAAAGCTGCTGTTCGACGGCCAGGTGCTGACGGTGCAGGTGATCAAGGACCCGATCGGCACCAAGGGCGCGCGGCTGTCGACGCAGATCTCGATCGCCGGCCGCATGCTGGTCTACCTGCCGCAGGATGCGCACATCGGCATCTCGCAGAAAATCGAAAAGGAAGCGGAGCGCGAAGCGCTGCGCACGCGCCTGCAAAGCCTGCTGCCGGCCGATGAAAAAGGCGGCTACATCGTGCGCACGCAGGCCGAGGACGCCTCGGACTCCGACATCGCCGCCGACGTCGAATACCTGCGCAAGACCTGGGCCGCCATCACCCACGGCGCCCGCACCAGGCCGGCCACCACGCTGCTGCACCAGGACTTGAGCCTGGCCCAGCGCGTGCTGCGCGACTTCGTGCACGACGAGACCGCCACCATCCAGGTCGACTCGCGCGAGAACTACCTGAACCTGCAGGAATTCGGCCAGGCCTACACGCCGGGCGTGCTGCCGCGCCTGCACCACTACACCGGCGAACGGCCGCTGTTCGACCTGTACGGCGTGGAGGAAGAGATCCTGCGCGCGCTGGGCCGGCGCGTGGACCTGAAGTCCGGCGGCTACCTGATCGTCGACCAGACCGAGGCGATGACCACCATCGACGTCAACACCGGCGGCTTCGTCGGCGGCCGCAATTTCGCCGATACGATCTTCAAGACCAACCTGGAAGCGGCGCACGCGATCGCGCGCCAGCTGCGGCTGCGCAACCTGGGCGGCATCATCATCCTCGACTTCATCGACATGGAGAACAGCGAGCACCGCAACGCCGTGCTGGGCGAGCTCAAGAAAGCGCTGGCGCGCGACCGCACCAAGGTGTCGGTCAGCGGCTTCTCGGCGCTGGGGCTGGTGGAGATGACGCGCAAGCGCACCCGCGAATCGCTGGCGCACATCCTGTGCGAACCGTGCCCGGCCTGCAACGGCAAGGGCCAGGTGAAAACCTCGCGCACCATCTGCTACGAAATCCTGCGCGAACTGCTGCGCGAAGCCAAGCAGTTCAACCCGCGCGAATTCCGCATCCTGGCGTCGCAGGAAGTGGTCGACATGTTCCTCGAAGAAGAGTCCCAGCACCTGGCGATGCTGGGCGATTTCATCGGCAAGAAAATCTCGCTGCAGGTGGAAACCGCCTACCATCAGGAACAGTACGACGTGATCCTGATGTAGTGCACGCTCGCAACCGAATGTTCTTGTAAGCAAACTTCCCGGTCCGCGCCACGCGGACCGGCGTCTTCCCCCTTCCCGGCCGCCGCCCCGGCGGCGGTTTCAGCACTTTCGCGAAACGCGCGCACGTATCCGAAAGACACGCGCCGGCCCCTCCCCTACCATCATCTGACCGGCATCGCCCATGCGCCGCCGGCGACGGCACGCCCGGTGGCGGCCGCGCCATTGACCGCTGCCCTCCGCCGGGAACACACGACGCATCACCTTGAGCATCATAAAAAAAAGAAAACAGCCGCGCCACGCAGCCGGCGCCGGCGCCAGCGCCGCCATCCATCCGCTCTACACGCTGCGCCCGCTGCTCGGCCTGCTGGAGGCGGCCGGCGTGACGCCCGAGGCGGCGCTGCGCGGCGTCGGCGTGCTGCCGTCGGTGCTGGAGCAGCCCTACGCCCTGCTGTCGCAGCGGCAGATGATCACCGTCTACGACAACGTGCTGGCGCTGGCGCCGGCCGACACCTGCGCGCTGACGCTCGGCCTGTCGTGCCGCCTCAGCGACCTCGGGCTTTACGGCTACGCGCTGCACAGCAGTGCACGCCTGCGCGACGGCTGCGCGTTCGCGCTGCGCCACCGCGCATTGGCGCTACCCATGACCGAGCTGGCGCTGGCCGAAACGGACCAGGAGGCCTGCTGGACCATCGGCCTGCAGGCGGACGTCACGCTGTCCAGCGCGCTGCGGCAGTTCGTGCTGGGCTACCAGAGCGGACTGCTGATGGCCATCCACCGCCAGATGACGCCGCCGTCCCAGGGCGGGTTCCGGCTCACGACGGCCAGCCTGGCCTGCCCGCCGCCGCGGCGCGCGGCCGCCTACCACACCGTGCTTGGCTGTCCCATCGCCTTCAACGCCGCTGAAACCCGGCTGCACTTCAGCGCGGCCTGGCTGGACCTGCCGCCGCCCGGCGCCCATGCGCTGACGTTCCGGCTGCTCGCGGACGCCTGCGACGCGCTGCGCCACCGCGCCGGCGCCGGCGGCGACCTCGTCGATGTCATCGAAGGCATGCTGCTGAACCAGCCGGCGCGGCTGGCCACCATCGACCAGATGGCCGCGCGGCTGCAACTGCATCCGCGCACGCTGCGGCGGCGCCTGGCGCAACAGGGCGTCAGCTACCGCGACATCGTCGACCAGGTACGCTTCCAGCTGGCCGCGCGCTACCTGGCCGACCCCGCGCTGACGCACGAGGCGATCTCGGAAAAGCTCGGCTTCAGCGACGCCTCGAGCTTCCGCCGCGCCTTCAAGCGCTGGAGCCGGCTGTCGCCCAAGGCCTTCCGCCACGGCGACCACTGACGCCGCCGCCGCGTCCTCCGCAGTGTCCTCTTTTGTCGCGCGAATTGTCCGAAACAGCACTCCCGGTCCGTTGCGGCCAATGCGAGAATCCACCCTACAACCACCGTTGAACTGCACCCAGCAGGTCATCTCACTTCACAGGGATATACCATGCGCCAGTGTCCACCGACCGCACACCCGCACCGCGCCTGCGGAGGCGTTTTATGAACCTCTGCATCGAGGAGCGCGCTGGCCGCCAGCCAGCTGTCCTCGAAGCGCACTGCCACGGCATGCACATCCGTATCGGCAGGGGCTTGTACCACGAGCCGCGCGAGCGCAGCCACGACGACCACGAAATCGCCGCGCCGGGCACCCATGCGTCGGCCATCCTCACCTACCGCGACGCCGACGGCGAGCCGCAGCAGATCAAGGTGTCGGACCGGCATATCTGCGTCATCCCGGCCGGCCACGTGCACACGGCCGCCTGGCCCTCGGAGGCGCAGCTCACCAGCATCGCCGTCAAGCCGGCCTTCCTGCACGCGCTGGCGCGCGCCAACGGCTATCTCGGCCATGAAATCGCGCCGCAGTACGCCTCGGTCGATCCCTTCATGTGGCATATGGCGCGCTCGATCGAGCAGCAGATGCAAAGCCGGCGCGAACTGGAAAAATCGTATGTCGAATCGGTGGCCATCATCATCGGCCAGCACCTGCTGTGCACCTATACCGACACGCCGGCGCCGTCGGCCAGCCTGGGCGGGCTGCCGCGCTACAAGATTCGCCGCGCCGTCGACTACATCCGCGCCCACTTCCAGGAAGACATCGGCTTCAAGGACATCGCCGACCAGCTCGACATGAGCCCGTACCACTTCGCCCGCATGTTCAAGCACTCGATGCAGGAATCGCCGCACCAGTTCATCATGCGCTGCCGCATCGAGTCGGCCAAGAAGATGCTGATCGAAAGCGACAAGAGCATCGCCGATATCGCCTTCGACGTGGGCTACAAAAGCCAGAGCTACTTCACCACGCGCTTTGCGCTGCTGGTGGGGGTCACGCCGGCCGCCTTTCGCGGCGCGCGCTAGCCGGCGCGCCGCCCGGCCTCACTCCACATCCATCAGGTCGCCGCTGGCGAAGGCCAGCACGGCGCGCGCCAGCACCACGTCGGCGCCGGCCTCGCCGTCGGCGCTG
>NZ_WKJN01000035.1 GCF_009674495.1 Duganella alba
GCCGACGCGGCGGGCGGCGCGAGGTCGGCTTCGCCGCCGTCCTGCACGCGCGCTGCGGCAGCGGTCAGGGCGTCGGCGTTGCGCGCGGAGACGCCGCTGGCGACCAGCTCGGCCACCCACGCGCCCATCTCCTGCGCTGCGCCGTTCAGCAGTTCAAACAAGGCATCCGTGGCCGGCCGCTGCTCCGCCAGCCACACGTTCATCACCTTCTCCAGCGCATACGCGGCATCGGCAAACTGATTCAGGCCCACCATCCGCCCGCTGCCCTTCAAGGTATGGAAGGACCGCCGCAGCATGGTCAGATTCTCTTCGCTGCCCGCCTCCGCGCGCGGCCTGGCCAGCGTCGCATCCACGAACACCAGCACCTCCTGCGCCTCGGAGATAAAGATCTCCAGCAGCTCGGCCTCCACCGCCGCATCGCTGGCGGCAGGCGGCGGCGCTTCCGTCGGCATTGCGGTCGGCGCCGGCGCAGGCACCTGCTCGTCCAGCACCGGAATCGACTCCGAACCAGCCATCTTCTTGAACGGCACCGATCGGAAACTGCCCTGTTCAGCGTCAAACGCAAACCGCTCTCGCGCACCGGTCGCATTCTGCGCCAGCATATCGACAAAGAATCCCAGCGCGCCCACATTCTGCGCAATATCATCCAGCGCCTTCGGCTCCGCCGACGGATCGCCCTCACCGCGCGCCAGCGCCAGCACGGCCGCCTTCACATGCTGCGCAGCCTGCATCGCATCATCCTGATCCAGCACCGACAAGGCGCCCTGCAACTGATGCAGTACCGGGTCCAGCTCCAGCAGCGACGGCCGTTTCGCCGGTTCAGCGTAGTAGTCGTCCAGCACCTTCTCCACCTGGCGCAGACCGCTCTTCATCTCCATCGCCAGGGCGACCACGGTGTCGTCCTGCTGCATCTGATGCGTCAAGCCTTTTTGCCACTGCGCCGGCTCGGGCGGCGTGGCGCCGGAGACCAGCGCCAGCAGGCGCGCGCCGATGGTATCGGCATGCGCGGCAAAATCATCCGGCAGATGACGGATATGCTGCAAGCCATGTTCGGCAAACAGCAAGGCGGTGGCCATCTCCAGGGCCAGCTCTTCACTGCGGCCGGCGGATTGCGCCTTGCGCGCAACGTCCGCCAGTTGACGCAGCA
This sequence comes from Duganella alba, assembly GCF_009674495.1. Classification (GTDB taxonomy): domain Bacteria; phylum Pseudomonadota; class Gammaproteobacteria; order Burkholderiales; family Burkholderiaceae_D; genus Rugamonas; species Rugamonas alba. The sequence continues at coordinate 1,148 of NZ_WKJN01000035.1, forward strand.
AGGCGCTCAACGCCGGCAGGTTCAGTTTTTCGCATTCGGCCGCCGCGTCGGACAACGCCACATCAAAAGCGGCATCCAGATCGGGATCGATTTCCGCGTTGGCGAGACGGTCCCAGTTCGATTTGGCCTGCGCGATGCCGGCCTTGGCGCGCTCCAGCGCCTCGACATCGATCTGGCCGTAGCGGCGCGTTTCGTAATCCGCTGGCGCCAGGCCATCCAGCGCATAGGCGCCGCGCAGCTGCCGCACCACGCTGGCGGCCGAATCGGCGCCGGCGGTGGCGATGAAGAATAGCGCGTCGCGCAGCATCGCTTCCGGCTGCGCCGCCGTCCCCTGGCTCAACCGGCGGATCTGTAGATTGATCATGCCGAACAGCTGCTTGACGTACAGGCTGGCCGTGAGCTGGCCGCCGGCCACCAGCTCGGCGAAGCCCTGCATCGCCAGCCAGAAAGCGCGCGCCTGGCCGTCCTGCTGCGCATCGGCCACCAGTTCGACGGCGTTCAGCAAAGCGGCGGCGTGTTCCTGCTGCTGCGGCAGATCGGTGCTTCTCAGATATGGCAGCAGCGCGCGCTCGAAGCGCTGGCGGTAGGCGGCGTAATCCGGCGCGGCATCGGCAGCGTCACCAGTCGCGGCGGCGGCAAGCGGCAAGTTGACCGGTTGCGACAAATCAGGGAAGAACAAATCAGCCGGATGGATGCGCTCCGCCCCCATCATCTCCTGCACCGCGCGATAATACGGGAACAACCTGGCCGGCTGCGACGGCGCGCCTTCCAGCAGCTCCTCCAGATACTCCACCAGCGCCTGATATAGCTGCGCCACCGCCTGCACGTTATCGGTGCTGCATTTCAGCGTGCCGGCCTTGAAGCGGTCCAGCGCCGCCTCGGCCACCTCGGTCATCAGGCTCACGCCATCCAGATCCACCATCTGCAAGGCGCCGTGCGCCTGGTGCAGGTGCGACTTCGCGTGCTGCAATTGCGTGGCCTGATCTTCCGGTTCCCGGCCGCCCGCTTCAAACAGGGCGGTGCGCGAACGCGCCAGCGACTCGCGAATTTCCACCATCACCCACGACAGGGGGCCGGTATCCAATTGCGGTTGCGGGGGAAGCGAAAGATCGGTGTTGGTCATGCTTGTCTCGGCCTTTGATTAAGCGATCCGGAAGCGCGCCACGGAGTTCTTCAACTCCTGCGCCAGCACGGATAACTTGTGAATCGATTGCGCGGTTTGCTGCGTGCCGTCCTGGGTCTGCTGCGTCACCGTCAAAATATGCTGAATGTTCTGCGCCACGCCGGACGCCGACGTGGCCTGCTGCCCGGTCGCCTGCGAAATCCCGGAGATCAGCTCCGCCAGGCGGTTGGATACCTGCGAAATATCGTGCAGCGCCGCGCCGGCCGCGTCGGACAGGCGCGCGCCCTCGACCACGCCCTGCGTCGATTTCTCCATCGCCGCCACCGCATCGTGGGTATCGGTCTGAATCGTCCGCACCAGCGCGCCGATCTGCTTGGCCGCTTCGGCCGAACGTTCCGCCAGCCGCTGCACCTCCTCCGCCACCACCGAGAAGCCGCGTCCGGCCTCGCCGGCCGATGCGGCCTGGATCGCCGCGTTCAGCGCCAGCACATTGGTCTGCTCGGTGATGTCGGAAATCAGCTCGGTGATTTCGCCGATCTCCTGCGACGACTCGCCCAGCCGCTTGATGCGCTTGGACGTGTCCTGAATCTGTTCGCGGATCTCGTGCATGCCCTTGATGGCGTTTTCCACCGCCGTCGACCCCTGCTGCGCCGCCACCACCGACTGGCGCGCCACGTCGGCCGATTCGCTGGCCGAACGCGACACGTCGGTAATCTCGTTGGCCATCTTCACCACCGTGGACGACGCATCCTGGATCTCGCGCGACTGCTGCTGCGATGCCGACAGCAGGTCGCTGGAAATGCTCTGCGCGTGCGTGGACGCCCTGGTCACCTGCTCCGCCGTCGCCGTCACCCGGCCCACCAGGCCGCGCAGCTCTTCCACCGTGTAGTTGACCGAGTCGGCGATGGCGCCGGTGATGTCCTCGGACACCGTGGCCTGCACCGTCAAGTCGCCGTCCGCCACTTCCTGCAGTTCGTTCATCAGGCGCAGAATCGCCGCCTGATTCTGGTCGTTGGTGGCCTTGGCTTCCTCTTCCTTTTGCTGCGATTGCTGACGCATGGCTTCCGCTTCCTGGCGGCGGCGCTCGGCGCCGCGCGTGCGGTTGTGGGAATCCATCAGCAGCACGCGGCCGATGGCCGCCGCGCTCACCAGCGTCAGCATGCCGCCGGCTACCATCAGCCAGAAGGTGATGCCCAGCGAATCCTGGCTCTCGCGGTAGGTCTGCTGCAGCACCGTCAGGCGCTGGCGCAGCGCTTCGTTGTCGTTGAAGATCAGCTGCTCGGCGGCGCGCGCGGCGCTGAATTTATCCAGCTTGCTCAATACCGCCGCCACCAGCTTCTGGTACTCCTCGAAATCGGTCTGCAAGGCGGTGAACTTGGCGCGCAGGTCCGGCTCGCGCACGGCGGCCAGGCCGAATGGCACGCTGCCGTTGAGGAAGCCGTCGATGGTGTTGCGGAACACCGTGGTGTCGCGTCCCAGCTGGAACGCGGTCTCCGAGCTGATGCCGCCGGCGGTGAGGAATTCGCCGGCGCTGCGGCTCATGCGCTGGGTCAGCATGGTCAGCTTGCCGAGCGCCGCGATCTCGCGCGCCGAGCCGCCGCGCTGCACCTTGACGGCGATGATGTCCTCGGTGCGCGCCAGCAGGTCGGGCGACATGTCGTTCAGCTTTTGCAGGGTTTTATCCATGCCGCTCAGGTCCGCCTTCAGCAGCAGGATGGTGCCGGCGGCGAGGTCGGTCGCGGTCCACTGCTTGCGCGCGGCCGCCACCACGGTGGCGATGTCGGAGCGCGGCTCGCCGATCGAACGGCCCTGGTAGGTGCCGCCGCGCGTCATCAGGTTGATATCGCTGGTGAGTTCCTTGCGGCTTTCCTCCAGCTGGCGGAAGCCTTCGGCGCTGCCCTGCACCGCGTTGGGCGCGGCCTTGCCGATGCGCTGCGAGTGCATCAGCGCATCGCTGGCGACCTGGGTCTGGGCCGAGCGGTTGGCACTGTGGATGGTATTCAGCGCAACAAACACCGCGCTCAGTGCCAGGCAGACCGCCAGCGCGGTCGACAGCAGGCTCAGTTGGCGCTGCGCCGGCAGGTGGCCGATCAGCGGCAGCTTGAAGCCTGGGCCTGTTTCGACGGGTGCGGCGGCGCTGCGGCGGCGGCCCAGCGCATCGCGCAGGCGCAGCGGTGCGTCGCCATCATCCGGCGCTGGTGCAGCGGCGGCCGGCGCCGGCCTGGCGGCCGTGTGCAGAAACTGCGAATCGCCGAACTCCGAATTCGCGCTTGCGTCTTGAGCGGCATTCCGGCTGCCGCGCGAGAAAATCCCCATCTTGAAAGCCATTACACCCTCTCCGGATTATCAGTATTTGCCGACCAGTCCTACATGCGAAAAACGGGATTCCAGCACCAGCTGCGCCAGATCGATGCGACGCCACGCCTGTCCATCGGCGTCGCTGAACTGCTGCCGGCACCAGGCCGGCGCGCCGTCGTCGGCCGGCGCTTGCTGCATCTCGGCCAGCTTACGCAGGCCCAGCACGCGCTCGACCTGCAAGGCGCAGTTGAAGCCCAGCGCCGGCGCGAAGGTGATCAGGCGGCGCTCGGCCGGCGCGCTGTCGCCGGCGCCCTGCCCCAGGTAGCGCGCCAGGTCGATCACGCCGGTCAGGTGGCCGCGGATATTGGTCAGGCCCAGATACCAGTCCTGCGTCAGCGGCACCGGCGTGGCCGGCTGCAGCGGCACGATCTCGCTGATCTGGGTCAGGTCCAGCAGGCACGGATGGCCGCCCAGCAGCACGCCCAGCTCACGCCCGCCCACCGCCGCGCCGCTCCTGGCGGCCTGCATGCGTTCCAACAGCTGCACCTGGTACTGGCGCAGGCGGCTGCGGCGTTCGGCGGGAGCCTGGCTGTCCATCGTCAGTTCAGCGCCGCGATTTTGCCCAGCAGTTCGGCCGGATCGACCGGTTTGACCAGGTAGTCGCGCGCGCCCTGGCGCAGCGCCCAGATGCGGTCCGTCTCCTGGCTTTTGCTGGAGCAGATGATGATCGGCACATCCTTCAGCTCCGGATCGCGGGCGATCGAGCGCGTGACCTGGAAGCCGTTCGCGCCCGGCATCACCACGTCCATCAGGATCAGCTCCGGTTTCTCGGCCTTGATCTTCAACAGCGCTTCCTCGCCGCTTTCGGCGACACTGACCGTGTAGCCGCTGCGGGACAGGATGTCGCTCAGGTAGTAGCGCTCAGTGGGCGAATCGTCGACGATCAGAATTCTTTGTATGGCCATATTTCCCCCTGCGGCTTTCTTATTCTGGTGTGACAGCGCCGCCGGTGTGCTCGCGCACCGCCGCCAGCAGGCTGTCCTTGGTAAATGGTTTGGTCAGATAGGCCACCGCACCGACCATGGCGCCGCGCGCACGATCGAACAGGCCGTCCTTGGAGGACAGCATCAGCACCGGCGTGGCGTGGAATTTTGCGCTTTTTTTAATCAGCGCGCAGGTCTGGTAGCCGTCCAGGCGCGGCATCAGGATGTCGCAAAACACCAGCGCCGGGTGGTGATCGTTGATCTTGGCCAGGGCGTCGAAGCCGTCTTCGGCCAGCACCACCTGGTAGCCGGCCTGGCTCAGGAAGATCTCGGCGGAGCGACGTATCGTGCTGCTGTCGTCGATCACCATGATTTTCAGGGGCGTAGAGGTCATAATGGTTAACCCGGGAATGAGGCTACACCATAGCACAAGCGACCGCGCCACTGGCGCGGCGGTTCCCGGCGGTGCACACTCAGATGGCTACCATCTCGAAATCGTCCTTGCGGGCGCCGCATTCCGGGCAGCTCCAGTTCATCGGGACGTCGGCCCAGCGGGTGCCCGGCGCGATGCCTTCGTCCGGCAGGCCGGCTGCTTCATCGTAGATCCAGCCGCAGATCAGGCACATCCAGGTCTGGAACTCCTGCGTTGTTTCGTTGCTACTCACGTTTTGCCACCCTCAATCAAGTAAAATGCCGAATTAGGTATCTTAATCTACCCGCCGTGCAAAACCAAACTTCTCCTCTCATATTAAGCTTTGGCGCCGCCGATCCGGCCGGCGCCTGCGGTGTCCAGGCCGACCTGGCGGTATTTTCGGCGCTGTCGTGCACCGGGCTGGCGGTGACCACCGCGTTGCTGATCGGCGACAGTGCCCGCGTCGAAGACAGCCAGGACATCGATCCCGACTGGGTCGCCGACCAGGCCCGCGTGCTCCTGGAAGACATGACCATGGCCGCCTTCAAGGTCGGCGCCATCACCAACCTGGAACAGGTGGCGGCGATCGCCGAGATCCTGTCCGACTACCCGGACGCGCCGCTGATCCTCGACCCATTCAGTTCACGCCTGCCGGCGCCCTCGGACGACGACGCCGAGGAACTGCTGACCGCCATCCGCCAGTTGCTGGTGCCACAGGCCACGCTGCTGATGCTGTCGCAGGTGGAGCTGGGCCGCATGGCCGAAACCTGGCGCGAGAGCGGCGATGGCGACGACACGCTGGAATCGGACGTCGAGCACCTGCTGGCCCTGGGCTGCGAATTCGTGCTGGTGACCGGCACGCCGGCCAACGGCGCGCCGGGCGAGACGGCCTCCCCCAACACCCTGGCCAACACCCTGTTCGGCGCCGATGGCGTCATCAGCCACGACGCCTGGCAGCACCTGACCGGTCCCTTCATCGGCGCCGGCGGCACGCTGTCGGCGGCCATCGCCTCCTTCATGGCGCGCGGCGCCGACGTCCCAGAAGCATCGGCGGCCGCACAGGAGTACACTGTTGGCGCGCTGGCGCATGCGCAGCGCTACGGGATGGGGAAATTTGTGCCCAACCGCTTTTTCCACTTGCAGTCTGCAGAGGACATGCAATAGCAACCAGATAACGAAGATACCATCATGACCACGACTTCCAAGAACGACCAGCTGTTTGAACGCGCCCAGAAAACCACGCCAGGCGGCGTCAATTCGCCGGTGCGCGCCTTCCGTTCGGTGGGCGGCACGCCGCGCTTCATCACCCGCGCCGAAGGCCCGTACTTCTGGGATGCGGACGGCAAGCGCTACATCGACTACATCGGTTCCTGGGGCCCGGCGATCGTCGGCCACGCACATCCAACGGTGGTGAAGGCGGTGCAGGACGCGGCCACGCGCGGCCTGTCGTTCGGCGCGCCGACCGAAGGCGAAATCGAGATGGCGGAAGAAATCGTGCGCTTGGTGCCGTCGATCGAGCAGGTGCGCCTGGTGTCGTCGGGCACCGAGGCGACCATGAGCGCGCTGCGCCTGGCGCGCGGCGCCACCGGCCGCGACAAGATCGTCAAGTTCGAAGGCTGCTACCACGGCCACGCCGATTCGCTGCTGGTGAAGGCGGGCAGCGGCCTGCTCACCTTCGGCAATCCGACCTCGGCCGGCGTGCCGGAAGACTTCGTCAAGCACACGCTGGTGCTGGACTATAACAACGTGGCGCAGATCGAAGAGGCGTTCGCCAACTTCGGCAATGAAATCGCCTGCGTGATCGTCGAGCCGGTGGCCGGCAATATGAACCTGATCAAGGCCAACGAAGACTTCCTGAAAGCGCTGCGCGCACTGTGCACCAAGCACGGCGCGCTGCTGATCTTCGACGAAGTGATGTGCGGCTTCCGCGTGGCGCTGGGCGGCGCGCAGGAACTGTACGGCATCCAGCCGGACCTGACGGCGCTGGGCAAGGTGATCGGCGGCGGCCTGCCGGTGGCGGCCTTCGGCGGCAGCGCGGCGCTGATGAGCAAGATGTCGCCGGTGGGCGCGGTGTACCAGGCCGGCACGCTGTCGGGCAATCCGGTGGCGGTGGCGGCCGGCATGACCACGCTGAAGCTGATCCAGGAGCCGGGCTTCTACGCCAAACTGGGCGCGACCGCCAAGCGTCTGGCGGACGGCCTGACGGCCGCCGCCAGGGACGCCCACATCACCTTCTGCGCCGATTCGGTGGGCGGCATGTTCGGCCTGTACTTCAGCGTCACGCCGCCGAACAACTACGCCGAGATGATGGCCGGCGACCGCGAGCGCTTCAACGTGTTCTTCCACGCCATGCTGGACGAAGGCGTGTACTTCGCGCCGGCCGCGTTCGAAGCCGGCTTCGTGTCGGCGCAGCACACGGACGAAGTGATCGACGAAACCATCGCCGCCGCCCGCCGCGTGTTCGCCAAGCTGTAACCCAAAACCAAAACCGGGTTTTTTTTATTTAGCCGTCGGCCTGTTCGTCTTCTTCGGGGCGCTGGATCACGCCGGTGTTGAAGTTGTACTCGAACAGGTCGCCGTAGCGGCCCCATTCAATGGCCACGCGCAGCGCGCGTTCGGCTTCTTCTTCGCTCAAGGTGAAGCGCAAGAGTTTGAGGAACAGGTCTTCCGGCAGGTCGCCCGACTTGTCCTGCTGCAGGCCGTGGCAGATGTAGGCGATCAGCGGCACGTGCTCCAGCAGCTGCTTGCCGAACATTTCCTGCCGCTCGGTGTTGTTGGCCTTCACATAGCGTCCGCCCAGTTCCGTCAGCAGGATGTCGCCGTTGGTCAGGTAGGCCAGGCCCAGCAGGATCAGCGCGTTCAGCACTTCCAGCAGTTCGGCGTCGGTCAGCTCGGTCTCTTCGGCGATCTTCGGCAGGTCGGCGCGGCCGTTGAACGGTTCTTCGGCCAGCAGCTCCAGAATACCCTCCATGTGCGCGATGCCGGCCTGCGGCAGGCGGTCGCCCAGTTGCAGTTTCACTTCGCGTTCGCTGATCAGTCCACTGCCGCCGCTGCCGCGACGGCCGGAACTGGCCGTCATCAGCTCATACACCTTGTCAATCAGCTGGCGCACTTCGGCGCTTTCGGCCTTGCGCGGCTGCGGCAATGAAATCGGCAGTTCGGCGCGCACGCGGCCCGGATCGCTGGCGAAGATCAGCACGCGGTCGGCCATCATCACCGCTTCCTCGATGTTGTGCGACACCACCAGAATCGCCTTGGTCGGAATCTGGCCCGACTGCCACAGTTCCAGGATTTCTTCGCGCAGGCGCTCGCCGGTCAGCACGTCCAGCGCCGAAAACGCCTCGTCCATCAGCAGCACTTCCGGCTCCATCACCAGCGCGCGGGCGATGCCGACGCGCTGGCGCATGCCGCCCGACAGCTCGCGCGGCAGCGCGCCTTCGAAGCCGGACAGGCCGATCAGGTCGATCACCTTTTCAGCGCGGCGCGCGCGTTCGTCCGGCGCCATGCCCTGCGCTTCCAGCCCCAGTTCGACGTTCTTCTGCACCGTCAGCCACGGGAACAGCGCGAACGACTGGAACACCATGCGGATGCCGCGCGCCGTGCCGTACAGCGGCATGCCGCGATACAGCACCTGGCCTTCATCGGCCTGGATCAGGCCCGCCATGATGCGCAGCATGGTCGACTTGCCGGAGCCGGACTGGCCCAGCAGCGCGACGATCTCGCCTTCGCGCAGCGTGAAGTCGACGCCTTCCAGCACCGAGCGCGCGGAACCATCGGCGGCGCGGAAATGCTTGCCGACGGCTTTCAGTTCAACGATAGGAGTGCTCATGATTCGGTTCCTAGAAATGCAGCCGGCTTTCGGCCAGGGTGTACAGGCGGCGCCAGACGAAGTGGTTAAAGCCCATCACGAAAATACACATGATGCCGATGCCCAGCGCGATGCGCGGGAAGTCGCCGGTGGCGGTCATCTCGGCGATGTAGCTGCCGATGCCGTGCGCCTTCAGGGTGGTCGGCCCCCAGCTGACGAACTCGGACACGATGGCGGCGTTCCACGAGCCGCCCGAGGCGGTGATCGCGCCCGTGACAAAGCTGGGGAAAATGGCCGGCAGCAGATAGCGGCGCCATTTCAGCCAGCCGCTCAGGCCGAAGTTCTTGGCGGCGTGGCGCAATTCGGTCGGTATCGTCGAGGCGCCGGCGATCACGTTGAACAGCAGATACCACTGCGTACCCAGGATCATCAGCGGCGACAGCCAGATGTCCGGGTTCAGGTGGTAGCGCACGATGATGATCACCGCCACCGGAAACACCAGGTTGGCCGGGAAGGCGGCCAGGAACTGCGCCACCGCCTGCGTGCGCGAAGCCCAGCGCGGGTTCATGCCGATCCAGATGCCGACCGGCACCCAGACGATGGCGGCCAGCGCCAGCAGCACCACCACGCGGATCATGGTGTACACGCCCAGCATCAGCACATGCCCCACTTCGGTCCAGCCGACCTCGGTGCGGATGAAGTGCACCAGGCTCCACAGCGCGTAAAACACCACGGCCGCGATCACCGCGTCCCACACGCGCTGCGGCACCAGCGACGGCTGATCCTTGCGCGCGCGGATCGAGGTGCCATCGTGCGACAGGCGGAACACGGCGATGGAGCGCGACAGCTGGTGGCCGAACCACTCGACCAGTTGCTGCGTGCGTTCGGTGCGGCGCAGCCAGGTCAGCAGCCAGGACGACTGCGCGGTATCGCCGCCGGTTTCCTCGAAGCGGAACTTGTCGGCCCACGCCAGCAGCGGACGGAAGAACAACTGATCGTAGGCCAGCACCGCGATCAGCATGGCGAAGATGGCCCAGCCAATGGCGCCCAGGTCGCTCTGCTCGATCGCCAGCGCGATATAGGAACCCATGCCGGGCAGCTTGATGGTCTGGTTGGATACCACGATCGCTTCCGACGCCACCACGAAGAACCAGCCGCCGGACATCGACATCATCATGTTCCACAGCAGGCCGGGCATGGCGTATGGCAGTTCCAGGCGCCAGAAACGCTGCCAGCCCGACAGCTGGAACACCTGCGCCGCTTCCGACAATTCGGCCGGCACGGTGCGGAAGCCCTGATAGGCCGAGAACGCCATATTCCACGCCTGCGAGGTGAAGATGGCGAAGATGGCCGCGCACTCCACGCCCAGCAGGTTGCCGGGGAAGAGCGCGATGAAGGCGGTCACGGTGATCGACAGGAAGCCGAGGATGGGAATCGATTGCAGGATGTCGAGCATCGGCACCATGATTTTTTCGGCGGCGCGGTACTTGGTGGTCAGCGCGGCAAACACGCAGCTGAAGATCACCGACGCGCCCAGCGCAATGAACATGCGCAGCGTGGTGCGCAGCAGGTAGTACGGCAGATAGGTCGGGTCGAGCGTCATCGGCAGCGTCTGACCGAGTTCATACGGGCGCGCCATCTGCTGGCTGCCATAGGCCATCAGCACGAAGACCGCCAGCACGATAGGCAGCAGCGCCCAGTCCCAGCGGTTACCGCCGGCTTCCACCACTTGGCGGGGGAAAAATTGCCGTTTCTTGTTCATATTATTACTTTCTCTGGGCGGCGAGGGAGGCCGCGAGGAGCAAAGGGAGGAGGGAGCGCGTGCGCTGGCCGCCATTCTAATAGATTATTACTACGAATATATTACGGTCGTGAAAGTTACTTATTATATAATTATCAGATATGAAACTCATTGCTGAAAAAAGGTCCAGGAACGACAAGTACGATGTGCTGCGCTTCGTGCGCAACAACGGCAGCTGCACCGACGCTGATGCCGCGACAGGGCATTCTGCCGCACGATCTGGTGCACTACGTGGTGGAGTCGGCGCTGCCGTTGCGGCACGGTTTCCTTAGCCTGCTGGCGCGCGGCGCCGATGCGCAGTTCGTCATGGAGGCGGTGCACGACTACGCCAATGCGCATGCGGAAACCGAGTCGGTGCAGGCGGAAGCGATCGTTGAGGGTTTGCAGGCGCAGTTGTGGTCCGGCGCCTTTGACGAGGCAGCCTTTCTGGCCGGCGCGGCGGCAGCCTGCATCGCCCGCAACAAGCCGCCGTTCGACTTCAGCCGGCTGGCGCTCGATATCAAGACCGCCCTCTACGACCGCGCCCTGGCCCTGCACCACCAGTGGCACACGGCGCCCTACTACAGCACGCTGTCGCTGGACTTCATTCCACAACCGGTGTGATTATTTCAGCCAGCCGCGATGGCGGAAGTAGAGGAAGGGAGCGATGGCGCTGGTAATCATCAGCACGATGGCGAACGGATAGCCCAGGTCCCACTCCAGCTCCGGCAGCCACTTGAAGTTCATGCCGTAGATCGAGGCGATCAGGGTCGGCGGCAGGAAGGCGACGCTGGCCACCGAGAAGATCTTGATGATCTTGTTCTGGTTGATGTTGATGAAACCGACCGTGGCGTCCATCAGGAAGTTGATCTTGTCGAACAGGAAGGAGGTGTGGCCGTCCAGCGATTCAATGTCGCGCAGAATCTGGCGCGCTTCCTCGAACTGTTCCGAGTTCAGCAGCCGGCCGCGCATCAGGAAGCTGACCGCGCGCCGCGTGTCCATCATGTTGCGGCGGATGCGGCCGTTCAAGTCTTCCTCGTGGGCGATGGCGTTCAGCGCGGCGGCCGCGTCCTGGTCGGTGAAGGTTTCCTGCAGCACGCGGCCGCTGACCTCTTCCAGCTGCTGGTAAATGCCTTCCAGCGCGTCGGCCGAATACTCGGCGTCGGTGGCGTACAGGTCCAGCAGCACGTCCATGTAGTCGGCGATCGAACCGGGACGCGAGCGCGCGCGCATGCGCACCAGGCGGAACACCGGCAGGTCGTCGGTGTGGACCGAGAACAGCATCTTGCGCGCCAAAATGAAAGCCACGGTCACGATGCGCGACGGGCCGTCCTCTTCTTCCAGCAGGAAATCGGTGCGCAGGTGCAGATCGCCGTTTTCGGCTTCGTAGTAGCGGGCCGAGGCTTCGATGTCCTTGACTTCGTCTTCGCCCGGCAGGGTGACGCCGTAGATGGTCTTGACCCAGGCGCGTTCGTCATCCGTCGGATCGGTCAGGTCGACCCAGACCGGCTCGACCTGTTCCAGGTCTGCGCGACTGTCGATGGGCACCTGGTTGAGCCGGCCATTCTGGAGAACGAAAACATTGATCATAGGTACACGCGCCTTTGGAAACAGCGCAAGTGTACCTGCAAAGCCCCCGACGAATCCAGCCCAAATCGGGGTCAGTGCCGACATTCGGACATTTCGCGCGCGAAATGTCCGAATGTCGGCACTGACCCCGGTTTTTACGGTAGATCGGCGGAGCCCATGCGGCGCAAAATCACGCCGGTGCGGCGGGCCAGGTAGTTGGAATCGCGATGCTTGTCGAAATAGCGCGGATTCGGCAGCAGCACCGCCAGTTTGGCCGCCTGCGGCGCGCTCAGGTTGGCCGCGCTGACGCCGTAGTAATGCCGCGCCGCCGCCTCGGCGCCAAAGGTGCCGTTGCCGAACTCCACCACGTTCAGGTAGATCTCGAAGATGCGCTCCTTGTCCATCAAGGTTTCCAGCATGAAGGTGATGATCAGCTCCTGCCCCTTGCGCACATAGCTGCGCGAACCGGACAGGAACAGGTTCTTGGCCAGCTGCTGGGTGATGGTCGAGCCGCCGGACACCACCTTGTGTTTCTTGTTGTTCTTCTCGTAGGCCTTTTGCAGCGCGTCCCAGTCGACGCCGTCGTGGTCGGAGAAATTGGCGTCCTCGGAGGCGATGATGGCGCGCTTCAGGTTGTTCGAGATGCGGTTGTAAGGCACCCACAGCTGCGTGATATTGGCGTTGGGATTCTTCTCGCGCAGCGCCGACTGCTGCTCGCGCATGAAGCTGGTCATGCCCGGATTATGGTCGACCCACCACCAGATCTGCAGCAGGAAATACAGCTGCACCGCCAAAAACAGCAGGATCGGGACGATGAAGACCCACTTCACCCAGCGCCATTTGCCAGCGGATTTGCTCATAATTGCGCGCGCAGCTTCTGCAACACATCGGCCGTGGCCGGCTGCACGCCGCGCCACAGGTGGAAGGCCTCGGCGGCCTGCTCGACCAGCATGCCCAGGCCGTCGCGCAACTGTGCGCCGTGCCGGGCTGCGAACTGCAAGAATACCGTGGGGGATGCTCCGTACATCATGTCCAACGCCAAAGCGCCGGGCGCGAAGACCGACGGCGCCACCGGCGGCACTTCCGCGCTCAGGCTGGCGGCGGTGGCGTTGATGACGATGTCGTATGCGCCGTCAATATCGGCAAAGCCGCAGGCCGACACCACGCCCTCGCCGCCCAGCGCGGCGAACTGTTCGACCAGGCCTTCGGCCGTGGCCACGGTGCGGTTGGCGATCACCAGCCTGGCCGGACGATGTTCCAGGATCGGCAGCACCACGCCGCGCGCGGCGCCGCCGGCGCCCAGCAGCAGCACGCGCTTGCCGGCGATCGGCACGCCGGCGTTGTTGACGATGTCCGCCACCAGTCCGGCGCCGTCGGTGTTGTCGCCGATGATGCCTTCGTCGCTGAACACCAGCGTGTTGACCGCGCCGGCCGCCCGTGCGCGGATGGTCAGCGCCTGCGCCAGCTTGACCGCTTCCAGCTTGAACGGCACCGTCACGTTGGCGCCCTTGCCGCCTTCGGCGATGAAGGCGCGCACCGCTTCGGCAAAGCCGTCCAGCGGCGCCAGGCGGCGTTCGTAGTGCATGTCCTGCCCGGTCTGCGCCGCGTAGGCGGCATGGATCTCGGGTGATTTGCTGTGGGCAATCGGATTGCCGAACACGCAGTAGCGGTCCATCGTTTATCGTCCTCCGCCGCTCATATCGGCTTGTAATTTATCTTCGCGGGTGAATTTGAAGGTGGTGATGATGACCCACAAATCGTCGCGGTCGTTCGACAGCATGCTCGGCGGGAATTTGCCGAACGGCGCCGAGCGGCGCACGATACGCATCGCCGCCTCGTCCAGCGCGGCGTTGCCGGAGCTGCGCTCGACCTTGATGCCGCCTTCCTTCTCGTAGATGGTGCCGTCCTGGAACACCGGGATCGACAGCATCAGCTGGCCATACAGCTTGCGGCCGTTCACGCTGGGGAAGTTCAGCGTGCCGGTATCCTCGATGCGCTTCTGCATGGTCTTGTAATAGATCGCATAGCCGGCCTCGCGCGTGCTGGGCGTGATCACGGTTTTCTTCGGCCGCTTGTTCTGGTCTTCGATGGTTTCGCTGATTTCCGCCACGCGGCGGGCGATGGCCTTGCTCGATTCGAGCAGGTCGGCGCCGGTTGGCGTCGGGTCCGGCTTGGCCTTTTCGGTGATCGGCGGCGCGGTCACTTGCGAGGACGAGTTCACCTGCGTCAGCAGATGCTTCTGGCGCTCTTCCAGTTCGGCGATGCGGCGCTTGTTGGCTTTGACGCTGTCGCCCATCTCGGTCTTGCGCATGTCCGGCATCGGCGACTTGGAGCGGCCCTGGTCGACCGTGCCGCCGCCGTCCAGATTGGCCTGGGCGACGGCGTCGGCCTTCAGCGGCGCCTTGTTGTGCTTGGCGTTGACGAGGATGACTTCCAGCCCCGGATCGGCGGCCTGCACCGGCGCCGGCTGCGGCGCCACGAAGCGCACCGCCAGCAAAGCGGCATGCGCCACCAGCGAGAAGCCGATGGCGAGGTATAGCAGGCGGTTTTCTTTAAAAGACTTCACGCGGGCAGGCTTCAATAGACGTCGGAACAACGCGAAGCGCTGATTTTACTCGATTTGGCGCGCCGGTCCGAACCGCTGGGGCTTTCATGCGCCGGCGGCGTTGCGGCGCAGGTTGAAGAAGGCGTTGACCGTCAGCCGGCCGGTCTGCACATCGTCCACCAGCAGTTCGGGACGCTGGATGTCGGCGCTGTGCAGCACCGTGCCCGGATAGAAGATGGCCCGGTTCCACGCCGGCTGCGCCGTGTAGACCTTCTCGAAATAACGGTCGCTGGCCACCGCGTAGCCGGGTCCGGCGCCGGTCAGCGCGGTGAAAGCGTCGCGCTTCATGGCGCGCGAGCGCAACACCATGTCGGTAAAGGCAGCGTCGGAACAGGTCTGCCGGAAAAAGCCGGTGCCGCCCAGCCGGATGTCGTGAAACAGATACAACACCATGGCCCCGGTTCCCTCCATGCCGGGCTGCGGCACGGTGTCGCGGTGACACACCCGCTGCAGGTTCTGCAGCTGCGGCGGCTGCAGCGTGGCCAGCGCCAGCCGCGTGGCCAGCATGCTGGTGCGGCGCGCGCCCAGCGGCTTGCGCACATGGCCAATGATGAACTGATCGAAAGCCTGCGCCAGCGCAGGCGGCAGGTTCAGCTCCGGGCCGGGAAAATAATTATGTTCGGCGTCGGAAAAGTCCGCGCGCGACTGCCTGGCCAGCTCGACCATCTTGTGCGGCTCCAGCAGCAAGTCGTCGACGATGACCAGGTGTTCCTTGTCGGGCAGCGGCACGACGCGGATCGCAGGGCGCGGATTGAACATTTATTCCGCTGACGTGTCGGCGGCCGACACCGCCGTGACCTCGGCCGTGTTTTCCTCGGCGGCGGTCTGGTCCGCCACTTCCGCATCACCGGCAGGGGCGTCTTCCACCTCGTCGTCCTCGAAGTCGACATCGCTGGCCGCCACGTCGGTCGGAATTTCCAGCAGGCGCGTTTCGATGGTCAGGTCGACCTCGTCCCAGCGCAGGATGTCCAGCTTGACCTGCGCGCCGCGCGCCACCGACGGCATGCCCGGCAGGCGCACGATCAGCGGAATATCGGTCAGGCGCAGCACTTCGTCCTTCAGCACCACCGCCTCCACCTGGCGCGCATTTTCCTGGCCCAGCCAGCGCAGGCACCAGTAGCGTTCCATGTTGGCCTGGTGATCCGCATAGGCCGAGTAGGCCGCATCGAACTGCGACACGATGGCGAACAGCTCCGCGTCCTTGTGCTTGAAGTGCGCCACCAGCGGCGCCATCACGCCCTTCTCGGCGCAGGCCAGGATCTGCCATTGATTGACCAGGTCGGTATAGCGGCGCAGCGGCGACGTGCTCCACGCGTACTGGTCCACGCCCAGGCCTTCGTGCGGCGCGGCGTGGGTCAGCATGCGCACCTGCATCTTGGCGTTCCAGCCGCCAACACCACGGCCCTGGCTGCGGTAAATGCCGGGCACGCCGTTGTCGTGCATCAGCTTGCCCCAGGTGCTGTTCGCGAAGATCATCAGCTCGGCGACGATCTTGTCCAGCGGCGCGCCGCGCTTGCGGCGGCTGACGGTGACCACGTCGTCTTCGACGTAGAAGTTGAAGTCGACGCGGTTGTTCTGTTCCGGCTTCAGGCCGAAGGCTTCGCGCTTGACCATGCGCGCCGCTTCCAGCACCTGCGCCCATTTCCAGATCAGGCCCAGCGATTCCTTGTGCGGGTACTCGCCCTCGCCGCTGGCCAGGGTTTCCTCGTTGACCAGGTCGTCGAGGTCGTTGTGGCGCAGGTTGTTGGCGATCGGCACCATCTCGGCGCGGGTTTCGGTGGCCAGCACCGACCAGTCGGCCGGATTCAGCGTGGCGTACAGCGACAGCGCCGGGCAGGTCTTGCCTTCGGCCAGCGTGAACGCTTCGACGATGGCGTCCGGCAGCATGGTGATCTTATCGCCCGGCATGTAGACGGTCGACATGCGCGCGCGCGCCAGCTTGTCGACCGCGTCGTCCGGCTTGATGCCGAGGCCCGGCGCGGCGATGTGGATGCCGATCTTGACGTTGCCGTCGGCCAGCCGGGTGACCGAGAAGGCGTCGTCGATCTCGGTGGTGGTCACGTCGTCGATCGAGAAGGCCTGCACCTCGGCCAGCGGCAGATTGGTCGGCGGCACCGGCACCGGCACCTCTGGGAAGCCCGCGCCTTTCGGGAAGCTCTCGAACAGGAACTTGGCCATGTGCAGCGCCTTCGGCGACTGCACGCCGCCCACCGCCAGCATCAGGCGCTGCGGATTGGTGTGCAGGTCGTTGCAGGCCGCTTCCAGCGCCTTGTATTCGATGGAATTCTTGTCCGGCTTGAACAGCAGCTGCAGCACGATGTTCTGCATCGACTCCGGCAGCTTGTTGGCTTTCAGCTCTTCCACGTAGCCGGCCTGTACCAGCGCCTGCTGTTTCTTTTTCTCGATGCCGGCCAGCGCCGCGCGCAGCGATTGCTCCGGCGCGGCCTTGTAGCGGCCACGGCCTTTTTTGTAGAAGTAGACCGGCGCCGAATGCAGGCTCAGGATCAGGCCCGCCGCCTCGGCCGGCTGCGGCGCATGGCCGAAATACTCCGCGCCCAGTTCGGCAAAGCCGAACTCTTCCTCGCCCGCGACTTCCCACAGGAACTCCAGGTCGATCTCGGCGGCGATGGCCTTGGCTTGCTCCATCAGCTCGGCGGGAGCCGGCTTTTCGAATTGCAGCAGCACGTCCTTGGTCTTGACCTTGGTGCGCTTGCCGCTGGCCATCTCGACTTGATAGGCCTCGCCGGCTTGCGTCATCACACTGCCGACTTTGAAATCGCCGGATTCTTCAAAAAATACATTCATCGTTTATTTGTGCTCGTTTTAATCAGTTCCAGCACGGCAGGCAGGAATACCTCCGTCACCAGCAGCGTACCTTGACGGCGCTGATACAGGCAGCGCCGTGCATATAATATGTGTGCGTCGGGGGCGGCGATGCCGTTTCCCACCAGCGCGGCGCGCGCGCGGCGCGCCAAAGGATGCCCTTCCCGCAATCTTGCAAATTCCAACACCCCGCGCCGCACCAGCGGATCGCCGAACAGCGTGGTGCCCAGCGAACGCTCGCCCAGCGCGCTGAACAGCGGCCAATCCGTGGCCGTCGCCGACCTCGGCACCACCGTGTGCGCGAACACTGCGGGCGTATTATCACATCTCAGCAGCACTTCCCTCTCCAAAACGCGGCCGGGGCGATGCATGCCGATCACGGCGGCCTCGTCGCTGAGGCAAATTTCGGTGCGCTGGTGCAGGCACTGCACGCGGAAAGCATTGCTGTGCGCCTTCAGCCGCGCGGTCAGCGAACCGCCTTCCATCAGCCACGGCACATAGGCCGATGGCGCGTTCAGGGCCAGCACATGCGGCTGCCACTGCGCCTGCCGCAGCGAGGCGCTTCTCGGCGGCGCGCTCAAGACCGCGCCTCGACGCCGCAGAAGGCCAGCACTTCATCCACATAGTCGGGAAACTCGGACACCGCATGGTCGCTGCCGTCGATCACGTGCTGGCGCGCGCCCTGATAGTGGGCCACCATATCACGATAGTCCAGCACTTCGTCGCCGGTTGCGGCGAGCAGGAAGTAGCGTTGCGGCTGGCTAATCCGCGGCACGTCGAGCGCGCGCAGTTCGTCGATGTACTCGCGCTTGAATTCGAACGGCGCGTCGGAGTGGAATTGCGTGGTGACGCCGACGTGCCGGTCCAGGTCCAGGCTCGGCACGATGGCCGGATTGACCAGCACCGCGCGGCAGCCGATGCGTTCGGCCAGCCAGGTCGCGTAATAGCCGCCCAGCGAGGAGCCGATGATGCTCAGTTCTTGCGCCGGGATGCCGTCGATCAGGGACAGCGTCAGCGCCATCGCTTCTTTCGGCGAGGCCGGCAGCTGCGGGCAGATCAGTTTGTCGGCCAGGCCCAGCGCCGCCATGCGCTCACCCACCACGCGCGCTTTCATGGACTTCGGCGAGGAGCGGAAGCCGTGCAGGTACAGAATCATTAGGCCAGCGCTTTCAGGATTTTGTCGTGCACGCCGCCGAAGCCGCCGTTGCTCATCACAATAATCTGGTCGCCGGGCTGCGCGGCCTTGGCCACGGCCGCCACCAGCGCGTCGATGTCTTCATAGGCGCTGGCGATGTCGCCCATCGGCGACAGGGCCTGGCCCAGGTTCCAGCCCAGCGCCTGTTCGCTGCCGTAGCCGAACACCAGGTCGGCGTCGCTCAGGCTGCCCGGCAGCGCGTCCTTCATGGTGCCCAGCTTCATGGTGTTGGAGCGCGGCTCCAGCACGGCCAGGATGCGTTTGTCCTTGCCGATCTTCTGGCGCAGGCCGCCCACGGTGGTGGCGATGGCGGTTGGATGGTGGGCGAAGTCGTCGTACACGGTGATGTCGTTGACCACGCCGCGTACTTCCATGCGGCGCTTGACGCTCTCGAACGTGGCCAGCGATTTGGCGGCCTGCGCCACCGGCACGCCGACGTGGCGGGCGGCGGCGATGGCGGCCAGCGCGTTGGCGCGGTTATGCTTGCCGGTCAGCGACCACTCGACGTGGCCGGCCACTTCGCCGTTGAACATCACATCGAACGTGCCGTCATCGTATTCGTTCAGCGCCCAATCGGCGTCCTCGCCGCGGCCGAAGCTTTCCTTCTCGCTCCAGCAGCCGCGCTTGAGCACGCGCTGCAGCGCCGCTTCGTCGCCATTGAAGATGACCCGGCCGATGCCCGGCACGGTGCGCACCAGATGGTGGAATTGGGTCTCGATCGCGCCCAGATCGGGGAAGATGTCGGCGTGATCGTATTCCAGATTGTTCAGGATGGCGGTCTTGGCGTGGTAGTGCACGAACTTGCTGCGCTTGTCGAAGAAGGCGGTGTCGTACTCGTCCGCCTCAATGACGAAGAAGATCGAATCCTTGTCACCCTGCATGCGCGCCGAGACGCCGAAATTCTTCGGCACGCCGCCGATCAGGAAGCCGGGCGCGTAGCCGGCGTCTTCCAGGATCCAGGTCAGCATGGCGGTGGTGGTGGTCTTGCCGTGCGTGCCGGCCACTGCCAGCACCCACTTGTCTTTTAATATATGGTCGCCGATCCACTGCGGGCCGGAAACGAAGGGCAGGCCGCGGTTCATGATTTCCTCGATCAGCGGATTGCCGCGCGTGACGACGTTGCCGATCACGTACAGGTCCGGCTTCAGCTCGACCTGTTCCGGGCCGTAGCCGGTGATCAGCTCGATGCCCTGCGCTTCCAGCTGCGTGCTCATCGGCGGATAAACATTGGCGTCGCAGCCGGTGACGCGGTGGCCCGCTTCTTTCGCCAGGACCGCCAGGCCGCCCATGAAGGTGCCGCAAATACCGAGGATATGAATGTGCATAGTAATAATGACGACGAGTGAAGACAGGATTTTACCTGAGCCGCCGCGCTTTTCCCGGTTCAGAGTATTATCACGTCCATGACGCCGAATGTTAATGAAGAACTCCAGCTCCTGCGTGCCGAGATTGCGGCGGCGGCCGCTCGCCTCATCGCCGAGGATGGAGCCGACTACAACACGGCCAAGCGCAAGGCCGCCAGGCAGATTCTCGGCGACACCCAGCCGCCGCTGAACCTGCTGCCGGACAATGCGCAGATCGAAGCGGAAGTGCGCATCTACCAGTCGCTATTCCATGCCGATACCCAGCCGGCCCGCGTGTTTCGCCTGCGCACGCTGGCGGTGGACATCATGGAAGGGCTGCAAGCCTTCCATCCCTACCTGACCGGCTCGGTCTTGAACGGCACCGCCGGCCCGCACGACGACATCCACCTGCAGCTGTTCGCCGACAGCGCCAAGGAAGTGGAAATCTTCCTGCTGAACCGGAATTTGCAAATCGACATCTCCGAGACGCCGCACTTCAAGGGACCGCGCCACGGCATGGTCGAAACCGTCAGCTTCATGTGGCACAAGGAAGGCGTGCACGCCGCCCTGTATGAGCTGGACGACCTGCGCGGCGCCGTCAAGACCCGCAGCGACGGCAAACTGGCCCGTGCCGACATCGCCGCCGTGCGCGCCCTATTAGTTAACAGTACCCATAGTCCCCATCCATCACCATGAGCAAAAAAAATCTGCCCGCGTATATCGCCGTCGCCGTCGTGTTTGCCGCCATCGGCGGCTATCTCGGCATCCACAAGGAACAGCCGCCGATCACCGCCGCCGCGCCGGCCGGCGTGACCGGTCCGGTGGACACCTTATATAAAGAGACGCTGCCGGACGCCAAGGGCGTCGCCACGCCGCTGGCCCAATATAAAGGCAAGGCCATGCTGGTCAATTTCTGGGCGCCGTGGTGCGCCCCGTGCGTGCAGGAGATGCCGGAGCTGTCGGCGCTGGCCGCCGGAGATGAGGGCAAGAAGCTGCAAGTTATCGGCATCGGTATCGATTCGCCGTCAAATATCGCCGAGTTTAGCGACAAATACAAGATCACCTATCCGGTGCTGGTGGCCGGCATGAGCGGCACCGAACTGTCGCGCCAGTTCGGCAACACCGGTGGCGGCCTGCCCTACACGGTGCTGATCGGCGCCGACGGCCAGATCAAGAAGACTTACCTGGGCAAACTGAAATTTGACGAGCTGCGCAAAGATCTGGCAACTCTATAAGCAGTTTCACAAGTTTTTTTCTCTTGCCAATGCACGCAGTTGGCGGCAAAATGCGGAACTTTCGCGGAGAAGGCTCACGAATCATGGCAAAAAACCTTCTACTGCTCAACGGTCCCAACCTGAATTTGCTGGGCACCAGAGAGCCAGAGGTCTACGGCGCTAGCACTTTGGCCGACATCGAACACGCTGCCCAGGCACAGGCCGAGGCGGCGGGTGCGAACTTGTCTTGCTTCCAGAGCAACCACGAAGGTGCACTGATCGACCGCATCCATGCCGCCAGAGCGGAAGGCGTGGACGCCATCGTCATCAATCCGGGCGGACTGACCCATACCAGCGTGGCCTTGCGCGACGCCCTGGCAGGGGTGGCCATCCCGTTTGTGGAAGTGCATATTTCGAATATTTACCAGCGCGAGTCATTTCGCCATCACTCTTTCCTGAGCGCGATTGCACTGGGAACGATCTGCGGACTGGGTATCGAAGGATATCGGTTTGCCATCGACTTCGTCCTTAAAAAGCGATAACCTACGCGATCTGCGCATAAAATAGCGCGGTTCCGTCCACAAGACGCCACCGCTCACTCACATTACAAGATATTCCTCTGGGGGTTACATGGATCTACGCAAGCTGAAGACCTTGATTGATTTGGTCGCGGAATCGGACATCGCCGAACTCGAAGTGACCGAAGGCGAAAGCAAAGTTCGCATCGTCAAATCGTCGGCCCTGCCGCAAAATCAGATGGTCATGATGCAGCCGCAAGCCATCCCGCAGTACAGCGCGCAGGCGCCGGCCGCCGCGCCGGTAGCCGCCGCCCCAGCCCCAGCTGCGGCCGCCGAGCCAACCGGCCACATCGTCAAATCGCCGATGGTCGGCACCTTCTACCGTTCGTCGGCGCCAGGCGCGGCGGCGTTTGTCGAAGTCGGCGCCGTGGTCAAGGAAGGCGACACCCTGTGCATCATCGAAGCGATGAAGCTGCTGAACGAGATCGATGCCGACAAATCCGGCACCATTACCCAGATCCTGGTTGAAAACGGCCAGCCGGTCGAGTTCGGCCAACCGCTGTTTGTGATCGGCTAAGACAGGCCTGCGCCCTCCCCATCGGCGACGGGCGCGCCTGCTTGGTCCGCAATCCCTCCTCACCTGACGCAGCCAATCGGCGCTCACAGACATAGCGAACCTATCATGTTTGAAAAAATCCTCATTGCCAACCGTGGCGAAATTGCCCTCCGTATCCAGCGCGCTTGCCGCGAACTGGGCATCAAGACGGTCGTGGTCCACTCGGAAGCAGACAAAGACGCCAAATACGTGAAGTTGGCCGATGAATCGGTGTGCATCGGTCCGGCGCCATCGTCGCTGAGCTACCTGAACATGCCGGCCATCATCAGCGCGGCCGAAGTCACCGACGCCGAAGCGATCCACCCCGGCTACGGCTTCCTGTCGGAAAACGCCGACTTCGCCGAGCGCGTGGAAAAATCCGGCTTTGTCTTCATCGGCCCGCGTTCGGAATCGATCCGCACCATGGGCGACAAGGTCACCGCCAAGCAGACCATGATCAAGGCCGGCGTGCCGTGCGTGCCGGGCTCGGAAGGCGCGCTGCCGGACGATCCGAAAGCCATCGTGCAGATCGCCCGCAAGGTCGGCTACCCGGTCATCATTAAAGCGGCCGGCGGCGGCGGCGGTCGCGGCATGCGCGTGGTGCATACCGAAGCGGCGCTGATCAACGCGGTGCAGATGACCAAGACCGAAGCCGGCACGGCCTTCGGCAATCCGGAAGTCTATATGGAGAAGTACCTGGAAAATCCGCGTCACGTGGAAATCCAGATCCTCGCCGACGAACACAAGAACGCCGTCTGGCTGGGCGAACGCGACTGCTCGATGCAGCGCCGCCACCAGAAGGTGATCGAGGAAGCGCCGGCGCCCGGCATTCCACGCAAGCTGATTGAAAAGGTCGGCGAACGCTGCGCCGAAGCCTGCCGCAAGATCGGCTACCGCGGCGCCGGCACCTTCGAATTCCTGTACGAGAACGGCGAGTTCTACTTCATCGAGATGAACACCCGCGTGCAGGTCGAACACCCGGTCACCGAAATGATCACCGGCATCGACATCGTGCAGGAACAGATCCGCATCGCCGCCGGCGAGAAGCTGCGCTTCCGCCAGCGCGACGTGATGCTGTCCGGCCACGCCATCGAGTGCCGCATCAACGCCGAGGACGCGTTCAAGTTTACGCCGTCGCCAGGCCGCATCACCTCCTGGCACGTGCCGGGCGGTCCGGGCGTGCGCGTCGACTCGCACTCGTATGCGGGTTATTATGTGCCACCGCACTACGATTCGATGATCGGCAAGGTCATTACCTACGGCGCCACCCGCGAGCAGGCGATCCGCCGCATGCAGATCGCGCTGTCGGAAATGGTGGTCGAGGGCATCTCCACCAACATCCCGCTGCACCGCGAGCTGATGGTCGATGCGCGCTTCATCGAAGGCGGCACCAACATCCATTACCTGGAGCAGAAGCTGGCAGACATGCCGGACCTGCACAAACTGAGTTTGAAAGCGCAATAACCATGAGCTGGACTGAAATCGTCATTGAAATCGCGCGTGACCACGCCGAAGCCCTCTCCGAGGCGCTGATGGACGTGGGCGCCCTGTCGGTTTCCGTGGAAGACGCGGACGAAGGCACCGACGCGGAAAAACCGCTGTTCGGCGAGCCGGGCATGGAACCGACCGAGGCGGCATGGGATCACAGCCGCGTGGTCGCCCTGACCGACGAAGATGACGACCAGGCCGTGATCGTGGCGGCCGCCGCCGGCCAGATCGGCCTGACCACCCTGCCGAAGTTCACCACCCGCAAGGTGGAGGAGCAGGACTGGGTGCGTCTGACCCAGTCGCAGTTCGCGCCTATCCCGATCGGCAAGAACATCTGGGTGGTGCCGTCGTGGCACGAGGCGCCGAATCCCGACGCCCTGATCCTGGAACTCGATCCGGGCCTGGCGTTCGGCACCGGCAGCCATCCGACCACCCGTCTGTGCATGGAGTGGCTGGAAGCGAATCCGGCGCCGGGCAAGACCGTGCTCGACTACGGCTGCGGTTCCGGCATCCTGGCCATGGTGGCCAAGAAGGTCGGCGCCGGCGAAGTGGTCGGCGTGGACATCGATCCGCAAGCGATCGAGTCGGCCGCCGACAACGCCGCGCGCAACCACTGCGACATCACCTTCTTCCTGCCGGACAGCTTTGCCGAGTCGCAGCACGCGACCCAGCGTTTCGATATCGTCGTGGCCAACATCCTGTCCAGCCCGTTGAAGCTGATGGCGCCGATGCTGTCCGGCCGCGTTGCCGACGGCGGTTCGCTGATCCTGTCCGGCGTGCTGGCGCGCCAGGCGGAAGAAGTGGCGGCGGCGTATGCGCCGTTCATCAAGCTGGGCGTCTGGGCCGAGCAAGACGGCTGGGTGGCGCTGCACGGCCGCCTGGGCAGCGACACTGTGCCTGCCGCGCGTTAATCAGCATCGATGGCGCTCGCCACTAAATGCCCCCACTGCAACACGGTATTTCGGGTCGCTCATGACCAGTTGAAATTACGTGGGGGCATAGTGCGCTGTGGCTCCTGCAATGAAGTCTTCGATGGCAACGCGGCCCTGCTGGAGCCGCTGACGCCACCGCCTGTTGTCCTTCCCGAACCAACGCCCCTCGACCAGAAAATGGCCGCGCTCGACACGCGCGCCGCCGAAGTGCTGGCCGTCGAGGAAGCCGAGCCGGTGCTGGAGCTCGGCGAGCCGGAAGCGCCGGAACCAGCGCCCGAGCCGCCGCCGCCCGTCCTGGAGATGGACGACGAAGCGGCTGACGTGCCCGCGCCCGAGCCGTTCCCGCTGCCCGCCGAACCAGCCGCGCTGCCGGCCGACACGGACGCCCTGTTCGACCTCGATCTGGACATGGAATCCGAACCGGACCTGGAAGCCAGCATCGATCCCGAACTGGCGCCGCAGCCGGCACTGGAAGAACTGAACGTCGAACACCTCAGCGACGACGAACTCGAAGCCGCGCTGGAAGCCGAACTGGCCGTCATGGAGCAGTCGCTGGCCGACGCGCCGCACGAAGCCGACGACAGCGCCCCGTCCGACGGCCGCCGCGAACCGACCTGGGATGATCCGGAACCGGACGAACCGCAAGCCGGCGCCGGTCCGGCGCTCGAGCGCGCCTTTGCCGCCGCCGACGACGCCATCTTCTCCGCCGACGCGGAACCCGACACGCCGCCCGCGCCTGAAGCCCGCCCGCTGCGCGACGACGAACTCGATGAAGCCGATGAAGAGGCGCTGATCCAGCTCTCCAGCGCCGGCCTGGCGCAAGCCGAAGCCGTCCGCGCCCCGGTCCTGCTGCACACGCCCAGCGCCGAAGCACCGGAGCCGCCGGCGGCGCCGGAAGAAGAACACGACGAATCGCCCGAGGAACCAGGCTTCGTCAAACGCGACCGCCAGCGCCAGAAATACGGCAAGGCCGCCACCATCGCCATGAGCCTCGGCTCGGTGCTGCTGGTCGCCGCCCTGCTCGGCCAGGCCGTCACCACCTTCCGCAACACGCTGGCCGCCGCCATGCCGCCGCTGAAACCGGCGCTGACCGCCGCCTGCAATGCGCTCGGCTGCAAGATCGAACTGCCGACGCAGATCGACGACCTGATGATCGAACAGGGCGAACTGCAAACCCTGAGCGACACCGCGTTCTCCTTCACCACGCTGCTGCGCAACCAGAGCGCCACCGCGCAATCATGGCCATCGATCGAGCTGACGCTGGACGACGCCAACGACAAACGCATCCTGCGCCGCGTGTTCACGCCGCGCGACTATCTGAGCGCCGACATCGCGCTGGACAAAGGATTTGCCCCGCACACCGAACAAGCCGTTAAACTCTACTTTGAACTTCACGATCTGAAAGCATCCGGCTATCACATCGCCGTCTTCTACCCTTAAAGACCTATCATGACCCAGACCTCTTTGATTTGCGGCTCGATCGCCATCGACACCATCCTGCAATTCCCCAACCGCTTCGACAGCATCCTGCTGCCGGACCAGCTGCACAAGGTGAACGTATCGTTCCTGGCGCCGACCATGCGCACGGAGTTCGGCGGCTGCGCGCCGAACATCGCCTACAACCTGCTGATGCTGGGCGGCGCGCCGCGCATCGTCGGCGTGATGGGCCAGGACAATGCCGCCTACATGGCGCGCTTCGGCAAACTGGGTCTGGCCACCGACAACATCCTGATCAAGGAAGACGCCTACAACGCCCAGTGCTTCGTCACCGCCGACCAGGATAACAACCAGATCAACGCCTTCCACCCGGGCGCCATGTCCTACGCCCACGAGAACGACGTCGCCAAGGCCGGTCCTGCGCGCATCGCCATCATCTCGCCGGACGGCCACCTGGGCATGCAGAAGCACGCCGCCGACCTGGCCAAATTGGAGATCCCGTTCATCTTCGACCCGGGCCAGCAGCTGCCGATGTTCAATGGCGCGGAGCTGATCGATTTCATCGACAAAGCCACCTACGTCACCACCAACGATTATGAAATCGAGCTGCTGACCGAGCGCACCGGCCTGACGCAGGCGGACATCGCCAGCCGCGTCGAAGCGCTGATCATCACCCGTGGCGAACAGGGTTCGGAGATTTACACCAAGGGCCAGCGCATCGAGATCCCGGCGGTGCCGGTGGCGGAAGCGCTGGATCCGACCGGTTGCGGCGATGCGTATCGCGCCGGCCTGCTGTTCGGCATCACCAATGGCTGGAGCTGGGAGACCACCGGCCGCCTGGCCAGCCTGCTGGGCGCGATCAAGATCGCCCACAAGGGTGCGCAGAACCACCGCTTCACCGCCGCCGAGATCGCGGACAAGTTCGAAGCAGCCTTCGGCTACCGCTTCTAAAAAAAACCCTGTGTGCTGCGGCGCTCAAGATCGCCGCATGGCCACAGGGCTTTTTTATTACCTGGCGCTGAACGCCACGCCAAGCAGGAGCTGCGCGATCTGCAGCAGGATCAGCGCCACCAGCAGCGACAGATCCAGATTCCCCACCAGCGGCACCACGCGGCGGATCGGCCGCAGCAGCGGCTCGTTGAGCGCGCGCACAAAGGGCGCCAGCGGCGCATGCGGGTTGACCCAGCTGAAGATCGCCTCGATCACCAGCAGCGCCATGAAACCGTACAGTATCCATTCCAGGAAGCGCTGGCAGGCCGCCAGCAGCACCAGTTGCGCCGGCCAGCCGGCCAGGAACAGCACCGAGGTGGCCACCAGCACGATCAGGAAGGCGCCAATCAGGCTGGCCCAGTCATAGCCGCCGACGCCCGGCACGATGCGGCGCAGGGGGCGCACCAGCCAGTCCGACAATTGGAAAGTGAACTGCGCCACCGACGATGGCGGTCGGACGCGGATCGCCTGCATCCAGAAACGCAGCAGCAAGGCCCCGCCCAACAGCACGGCGATGGCGTCGACAATCAACTTGATAATACTAATCAGCACGGAACCCCTCCAATAAAAAAGCCGCTGTGTGATTGTCTCACACAGCGGCCATTTGCCTCAGCGGCGCCTAAGCGATGAGCTTAGGATGGGCGCGTGCTGGTCGGGAACGGCCATGCGGCGGCCGGTGCCAGTACGGTTTTAGCTGCTGGCGCGGCGGCCGGCACTGCAGGAGCTGCTGCTGGTTTAGCGGCTTCCTTTTTTGGCGCAGCTTTTTTCGGCGCAGCTTTTTTCACTGCTGGCGCAGCAGCTACCGGAGCAGCGACTGGTGCCGGAGCGGCTGGCTTGGCTGCTGGTTTAGCTGCTGGTTTAGCTGCTTTCGCGGCTGGCTTGGCAGCTGGTTTAGCTGCCTTAACCGGCTTTTTTGCTGCTGGCTTAGCCGCTACCTTTGCAGCCGGTTTGGCTGCTGCTTTTACTGCTGGTTTTTTGGCGACAGCTTTTTTAGCTGCTGGTTTCGCTGCTGGTTTAGCGGCTACTTTTTTGGCGGCTGGTTTAGCGGCGGCTTTGGCGACCACTTTTTTAGCTGCTGGCTTGGCTGCTACTTTTTTCGCTGCTGGTTTGGCGGCGACTTTTTTAGCTGCTGGTTTAGCGGCTGCTTTGGCGACGACTTTCTTCGCTGCTGGCTTGGCTGCTACTTTTTTAGCTGCTGGCTTGGCGGCGACTTTCTTCGCTGCTGGTTTCGCTGCTGCCTTGGCGACGACTTTTTTCGCTGCTGGTTTAGCGGCTACTTTTTTCGCTGCTGGCTTGGCTGCTACTTTGGCGACGACTTTTTTCGCTGCTGGTTTGGCGGCTACTTTTTTCGCTGCTGGTTTAGCTGCTGGCTTGGCGGCGGCTTTTTTCACAGCTGGTTTGGCTGCTGGTTTAGCGGCAGCTTTTTTCACTGCTGGTTTGGCAGCTGGCTTGGCAGCGGCTTTTTTCACAGCTGGTTTAGCAGCAGCTTTCACTGCTGGCTTGGCGGCAGCTTTAGCGGCTGCTGGTTTTTTTGCTGGTGCGGCAGCTTTCTTAGCTGCTGGTTTCTTTGCGGCGGTAGCCATGTTTAGTTCTCCTTCATCGGGGATGGGAAAAAATTCATTACAAGATTTAAACCCGTCCGACCCGGGATTGGGCCAGGCGAATTATTCATCGGCGCAAACTAAAGCGGTTTGCGCTAATGAATTCGGCACTAGCTGAACTGCTGCATCTCCTCACAAGTGCAGCGCTTCAGCCATCGATCCACCCGCTCTCCATAGCTGGAGCAGCGTGCGGATACAAATCTTGTCGCGACGTTTTGCGGTGGTCCGGGCGTGTGTTCAGCTCCTGGAACCTGCGTCGCAGCCACGTCGCGGTTTTCGTTTTCAAACAAAAAACCGCCCGGCCTGAATTGAATCAGGCAAGACGGTTGAGCAAAAACGACGTGGTCTTGTGCATATGTGTGAATCAGTATCCTGTGTTGCGATCATCACTGCGCGGCGCGTCGTCCAAAAAAATTCGACGCACTTTTTAAATCACGCATTTTCAATTTCGTAAAGTACACGAAAACCTTGTCGGTGCGCAACCGGCACGTTAGGTATTCGCGCGCTTTTTTTCCGACTTAAGCTCGCCAACTCACATACACGTGCCGCTTCAACCTGCTCGTTTGCGTCGCCGCGCTCACTTCACGCGCGCTCAATCGGGTTCGGGAAGTGCCGCGCGCCGCGCGCTGAAAATTCGCACTTCAAAGTAAGCCTTATGCCGCCTGGGTTTCCTCGATGTCGCCGTCACCGGCTTGAAAAACGCATCACCCGCTTCCGAATCCGAGAGCGCTTGCGCTGCATCTGCGCGTCGCCACCACACTCTGTTTTTAATTCGTCGCGATTATGAGACAGAGTAAGACGAATAGCAAGCGGAATACAGCGGTGCGCCGCAGCGGCGCTGCGTTTTAGAGGAGGTGATCGAACGCGCGCGGCGCAAAAAACGCGGCGCGCGTGACGATGTAAATCGGCGTTAAGGCATGCCGCGACAGGCGGCGTTTGAAATGCGGCGGTGCTGCTCGGCGTCTTCCGACTTCCGGCTGGCCATCCATTCGTCCATGCTCGAAGCCATCCGTTTGAGCAGGTGCGCCAAGTCGCGGCGCTTGGCGTTGGTCCAGTCGGCCATCAGTTCGCCGACCAGTTCCTCGCGCATGCGGTCGACGGCGTCGGCCATCTCGCGCACCACCAGACCGGGTTCGTCGAGGTGGGTGACCTGACGGCTGACGGTGGTGCAGTCGCGGCCGACCACGCCGATCGGACCACGGCGGTCGATGCGCACCAGCAGACGAAGCAGCGCGCGTTCAGCGTCATGGTCATCTCGGATATCGGGGCGCGACCGGCCTGACCTTGCAGCTCGACCTCGCACGCTGGAAATCTTCGAAGCGCTGATGCTGCCCCAGCGTCTGACCGAAGGCATCCTGCGCGCGCGGCTGGCGGAGCTGGGCCATGCGCCGCGCCACGGTCATGCGCTGTCCGGTTTCGAGCAGGATGACTGCGGAGTCACCGCACGTGTGACGACGGCCAAAGCAAGATCGCGCTGCGGGCGCGTTACCTGGTCGGCGCCGATGGCGGCCGCAGTTTTGTCCGCAAGACCCTGGGCATAGGCTTCCCCGGCGAATCCTTGGATGCGCGCGCGGTGGTGGCCGACCTGTCGCTCGATGGTCTGACGCGCGACGTGTGGCATCGCTGGGGAAGTGGTGGTCGGCAGATCAGTCTCTGTCCTTTGCAGGGTACGCAGCTGTTCCAGTTGCAGATGCCGATTCCTTGGGACGCGGAGTTCGACCTGTCGGACGCCGGCCTCGCCGCCGCCATCGCCACGCGCAGCGGCCGTGACGACATTGTGGTGCGCGCGGTGCACTGGCGCTCCGATTACGCGATGAGCGCCCGGCTAGCAGACCGCTATCGAGTGGGCCGCGTGTTCATCGCCGGCGATGCGGCGCACGTGCATCCGCCGACCTGCGGCTACCGCGCATCGGACGCGCCGCTCACCGGCGCCGGCGGCCAGCCGCTGCGTTTGTTTTCGCTATTGAAATCGGGAGATTGCATCATGCTGCGCTATGAGCCGCGCGATGCGGCGACGCTCACGCCGCGCGCCGGCCTGCGCATCATCATGGTCGGCGAGCACGCCGAACTGCGCGCCCACGAAGGCCATCTGCGCGACGCCTACAGTTTTGTCCCCGGCGACATCGCCCTGCTCCGCCTAGACGGCTACCTCGCCGCCCTCCCCCACGACGAGCGCAGTCCCGCGCTGGCGGCTTACTTCGCCGCCCAGTCAGTGCGCTAGCCGGCGGCGCTCCAGACGCTCGCGCGCCTCCGCGAGCGCGGAGCGCAGCTGCCGTTCCAGCTCGGCCTTGGGCGGCAGCTCGGTCCAGTATTCAGCCACTGTGATGCCATCCTTCTGCACCTGCAGCAGCTCGACCTGCTCCCGGCTCGACTCCGCACACAGAATCAAACCAATCGGCGCCTCCTCGCCCGGCTGCCGCTCGTAGCGGTCCAGCCACTTGAGATAAAGCTCCATCTGCCCCTTATGCGCGGCCTTGAACCGCCCCAGCTTCAACTCGATCGCCACGAGACGCCGCAAGCGTCGATGGAAGAACAGCAGGTCCAGATAGAAGTCCTCACCATCGATGATCATCCGCTTCTTGCGCTCGACGAATGCAAAGCCTTTGCCCAGCTCCAGGATGAAGGACTTCAATTGCATCAGGATCGCCGCTTCCAGGTCGGCTTCATCATAGCCCTGGCTAAGGCCGAGAAAGTCCAGAAAGTACGGATCTTTGAAAATCGCCGCCGGCGCGGCATCCGTCGCGGACGAATCTTCAAGGCCGGATATCTGGCTTCGCTCGTAGCTTTTACGATCAATCTGCCGACGAAGCTCGCGAACGCTCCAGCCTTCCGAGACACTCCGGTCGGCATAATAATAACGAGCGGCCTCCGCTTTAATTGGTATGAGCTGTAAAAAATGTGTCCAACTCAATTGTCGCATCAGTGATGCGACAATTTCCAAATTGGAAAATGCCTGCGCAAACTGCACCATGCGGCGGAGATTCTGCACCTCAAAACCTCGGCCAAACTCACGCTCAAGTTTTTGTCCGAGACTGATCATTAGCTGCGCGCCGTACCTGGCCCGCTCGCCCGCCAACACTTCCCTGGACAAGCGGGCGCCGACCGCCCAATAAAGCTGGGTCAGCTCGGCGTTGACGCTGGCGGCCACGCGTTGGCGGCTGGAGGCAATCAGCCCGCGTAATTCCGCGTGCAGAGAGTCGACATCGGATAGCAGCGCTACATCGGATTTATTCATGGCAGTTCTCCCGGTGGATACACCAGAGATCACTCTTACGCTCAGCCGTAAACCCGATATTGATCTGCCCCAAATGAAAAAGCCCCGCAGTGCGGGGCTTTGAGAAGGGTGCGGCCGGGAGTTAGTCCCAGTTCAGCGCGCCGCCGGTCTGGTACTCGATGACGCGGGTTTCGAAGAAGTTGCGTTCTTTCTTCAGGTCGATCATCTCGCTCATCCATGGGAATGGATTCTCTTCCTGGTCGAACAGCGTCTCCAGGCCAATCTGCGTGGCGCGGCGGTTGGCGATGAAGCGCAGGTAGCCCTTGAACATGGTCGCGTTCAGGCCCAGCACGCCGCGTGGCATGGTGTCTTCGGCGTAGGCGTACTCCAGATCCACCGCCTGCAGGAACAGCTGCTTGATCTCTTCCTTGAACGCAGGCGTCCACAGCAGCGGATTTTCCATCTTGATGGTGTTGATCAGGTCGATACCGAAGTTGCAGTGCATCGATTCGTCGCGCAGGATGTACTGGTACTGCTCGGCGGCGCCCATCATCTTGTTCTGACGGCCCAGCGCCAGGATCTGGGTGAAGCCGACGTAGAAGAACAGGCCTTCCATCAGGCAGGCGAACACGATCAGCGATTTCAGCAGCTTCTGGTCGTTTTCCACGGTGCCGGTGGTGAAGGCCGGATCGGTCAGCGTGTCGATGAACGGGATCAGGAACTCGTCCTTGTCACGGATCGACTTGACTTCGTTGTAGGCGTTGAAGATTTCCTGCTCGTCCAGGCCCAGCGATTCGACGATGTACTGGTAGGCGTGGGTGTGGATCGCTTCCTCGAACGCCTGGCGCAGCAGGTACTGGCGGCACTCCGGCGCCGTGATGTGGCGGTAGGTGCCCAGCACGATGTTGTTGGCGGCCAGCGAGTCGGCAGTGACGAAGAAGCCCAGGTTGCGCTTCACCAGGCGACGCTCGTCGTCGGTCAGGCCGTTCGGGTTCTTCCACAGCTCGATGTCGCGCTGCATGTTCACTTCCTGCGGCATCCAGTGGTTGGCGCAGCCGGCCAGGTATTTGTCCCAGGCCCATTTGTACTTGAACGGCACCAGCTGGTTGACGTCGGTCTTGCCGTTGATGATGCGCTTGTCGTCGGCGTTGACGCGCAGCGCGACTTGCTCAGCCGTGCCTTCGCTTTCCAGCGCGGCTTGATTGATAGCTTGTTTGGCCGGTGCGGCCTCTTCGTCCCAGGACAGCGACATGTTTGAATTCCTCTATATATATGTGGTACTGCGCCGTCCCCACTCTGGCGGGGACGGCGCGCTCTGAATTACTGGCAGGCTTCGCATTCCTCGAAACCGTCGTCGCCTGGACGCAGGTAGCAGGCTTCGCCGTCGGCTTCGGCCGTCACGGCTGCGGCCGCAACCGGAGCGACCGGCGCCGGAGCGGCGGCCTTGGCGCTGGCCGACATGCCGCCGTCCACCGCCACCGCGTTCAGCGCGCCGGTCTTGGAGGTCGACTTCTCGGTATGGGTGGCCGAGGTGGTGCGCAGGTAGTAGGTGGTTTTCAGGCCACGCAGCCAGGCCAGCTTGTAGGTTTCGTCCAGTTTCTTGCCCGAAGCGCCAGCCATGTAGATGTTCAGCGACTGCGCCTGGTCGATCCACTTCTGACGGCGGGAAGCCGCTTCCACCAGCCAGCTTGGCGACACTTCGAAGGCGGTGGCGTAGATGTCGCGCAGGTCGTTCGGGATGCGGTCGATCTTGGCCAGCGAGCCGTCGAAGTATTTCAGGTCGGCGATCATCACTTCATCCCACAGGTCGCGCGCCTTCAGGTCGCGCACCAGGTAGGAATTGATCTCGGTGAACTCGCCCGACAGGTTGGACTTCACGTACAGGTTCTGGAAGGTCGGTTCGATGCAAGCCGACACGCCGATGATGTTCGAAATGGTCGCGGTCGGAGCGATCGCCACGCAGTTCGAGTTACGCATGCCGAACTTGGCGATGCGCTCGCGCACCGGGGTCCAGTCCATGGCCGACGACAGATCCTGCTCCAGGTAGCCGCCGCGCTCTTCGGCCAGCAGCTTGATCGAGTCCTGTGGCAGGATGCCGCGGTCCCACAGCGAACCCTTGTACGACGCGTAGTGGCCACGCTCTTCGGCCAGCTCGGTCGACGCCAGGTAGGCGTAGTAGCAGACGGCTTCCATCGAGGTGTCGGCGAACTGCACCGATTCCATCGACGAGAACGGCACGCGCATCATGTGCAGACAGTCCTGGAAGCCCATCACGCCCAGGCCGACCGGACGGTGGCGCATATTGGCGTTGCGTGCTTTTTCGACGGCGTAGTAGTTGATATCGATGACGTTGTCGAGCATGCGCATGGCGGTGCGGATGGTTTTCTGCAGCTTGACGTGGTCCAGCTTGCCTTCTTTCATGTGCGCCGGCAGGTTGACCGAGCCCAGATTGCAGACGGCGATCTCGTCCGGACCGGTGTTCAGCGTGATCTCGGTGCACAGGTTCGAGCTGTGGACCATGCCCACGTGCTGCTGCGGCGAACGGATGTTGCATGGGTCTTTGAACGTGATCCATGGGTGGCCGGTTTCGAACAGCATCGACAGCATCTTGCGCCACAGGTCCAGCGCCTGGATTTTCTTGAACACGCGGATTTCGCCGGCGGCGGCCTTGGCTTCGTAGCCCAGGTAGGCTTTTTCGAAGGCCTTGCCGACCAGGTCGTGCAGGTCCGGGGTGTCGGATGGCGAGAACAGGGTCCACTCGCCTTTTTCCATCACGCGCTTCATGAACATGTCCGGAATCCAGTTGGCGGTGTTCATGTCGTGGGTGCGGCGGCGGTCATCGCCGGTGTTTTTACGCAGGTCCAGGAACTCTTCGATGTCCATGTGCCAGGTTTCCAGGTAGGCGCACACCGCGCCCTTGCGCTTGCCGCCCTGGTTGACCGCCACGGCGGTGTCGTTGACCACTTTCAGGAACGGCACCACGCCTTGCGATTTGCCGTTGGTGCCCTTGATGTGGGCGCCCAGTGCGCGCACCGGCGTCCAGTCGTTGCCCAGGCCGCCGGCGAACTTGGCCAGCAGGGCGTTTTCCTTGATGGCGTCGTAGATGCCTTCCAGGTCGTCCGACACGGTGGTCAGGTAGCACGACGACAGCTGCGAACGCAGGGTGCCCGAGTTGAACAGGGTCGGCGTCGACGACATGAAGTCGAAGGTCGACAGCAGGTTGTAGAACTCGATGGCGCGCGCTTCGCGGTCGGTTTCGTTCAGGGCCAGGCCCATGGCGACGCGCATGTAGAACGCCTGCGGCATTTCGATGCGGGTGTCGCGGATGTGCAGGAAGTAGCGGTCGTACAGGGTCTGCAGGCCGATGTAGCCGAATTGCAGGTCGCGGTCGGCCACCAGGGCTTTCGACAGGCGCGCCAGGTCGAACTCGGCCAGCTTGGCGTCCAGCAGTTCGGCGGCGATACCCTTGGCGATGTATTGCGGGAAGTAGCTCACGTATTCGGCGGCGGCGGCGCCCTGCGCGACTTCCTTGCCGAACACTTCCTTGCGGATGGTGTGCAGCAGGATGCGGGCGGTCACTTGCGAGTAGGCCGGATCTTTTTCCATCAGCGCGCGGGCGGCCAGGATGGCGGATTTGTGCAGCTCTTCGACCGGCACGCCGTCGTACAGGTTTTTCAGGGTTTCCGCGACGATGGCGTCGGCGTCCACGTGTTTTTCCAGGCCGATGCAGGCAGCGTTGATCAGGCTGGTGACGCGGCTCAGTTCCAGCGGCTTGCGCTCGCCGTTTTCCAGCACGTGGATCTGCGGCGCGCTGATGGCGGCGGCCGAACCCTGGGCTTCCTTGGCGGCGCGGCGCTCTTCCATGTGCTTGGCGCGGTACAGCACGTAGGCGCGGGCGACGTCATGTTCGCCCGAACGCATCAGCGCCAGTTCCACCTGGTCCTGCACGTCTTCGATGTGGAAGGTGCCGCCCGATGGCTGGCGGCGCACCAGCGCCGACACCACGCTGGCGGTCAGTTGTTCTACCAATTCACGCACGCGCGCCGAAGCGGCGCCCTGGCCGCCATTGACGGCCAAAAAGGCCTTGGTGACGGCGATGGCGATTTTCGACGGTTCAAACGCGACGACCGCGCCGTTACGGCGGATGATGCGGTAGTCACCGAGGGCGCTGGCGGCCACGGCTGGGCTGCTGGCGGTGCTCGCAGCGGCCGCTGGTACCAGCGCTGGATTGATGGTGATGTCTTGAGTAGATTGCATTTAAGCTCCCCGATAACAACGTGCAGTCAGTGCTGCGCCGCGTATGTAGTGTAAAAAAACCGTGTTGGACTGACCTGGCGTACTTGCCATTCGCTCAAGATTCAGTGTCATGAGAACCACTAGATCTAGTGATAGGCCAGAACCTATCCACTGATTGTAGTGGTCACACCGTAGCACGGCAAGTGAGAAATTTTGATGATTCCAGCAATTTTGCTCTTGACTTTAAGGAAGCCCTACAGGGAAGCCAAGTTCAGCGCTAGCAGCTACTAACATTGCCTGTTTCTTAAGCAGATTTTGATAACATTCCCAATCAAATAACGGTCCCGGATCGGTTTTTCGACCCGGTGCGATGTGCTCATGGCCTTGCACATCCGTCAACGGATAGTGCTGCTGGAGCGCGATCGTCAGCGCCGCCAGCGCCGTGTATTGCGCCGCTTCGAAGGCCACGAAATCGCTGCCTTCCAGCTCGATACCGATTGAAAAGTCATTGCATTTATCCCGCCCGCGAAAGCTGGACAGGCCGGCATGCCAGGCCCGCGCGTTGGCGGAAACGTACTGGATGATGCGGCCGTCGCGGCGGATGAAAAAGTGGCTGGAGACCTTCAATCCGCGCAGGTCGGCGAACGAGGGGTCAGCATTATAGTCGATCCGGCCGGTGAACAGGTCCGACACGTGCGGCCCGCCGAAACTGCCGGCCGGCAGCGAGACGTTGTGGATCACCAGCAGCGTGATGTCGTCCGGCGTCGGGCCCGGGCGCGCGTCGCAATACGGACTGTCGTAGCGCCGCGCCTGCGGCAGCCAGCCATCGAAACCGCTCACGCTTCCGGCTCCTGGATATTCAGCTTTTGCATCTGGTAGCGCAGCTGGCGGAAGCTGATGCCCAGCAGCTGCGCGGCCTGGGTGCGGTTGAACTGCGTCTGCGCCAGCGCGCGCAGGATGATGTCGCGTTCGATCTGGTTCAGGTAGTCGGGCAGGCTGGAGGGCAGCGTGTCCGGCTGCGGCGGCATGGCCGCAGCCGCCGCTGCCACGGCGGCCGGCTCCGCGAGCGGCAGCGGCGCCGCCTCCGCCATGCGCGCCCCCTTCAGCGACAGGTCGTCGACCTGGATCACGCCGTCGTCGGCAAAGGCCAGCGCGCGCTCCAGGATGTTTTCCAGCTCGCGCACATTGCCGGGGAAGGAATAGCCGCGCAACGCTTCCAGCACGCCGGGGCCGAGCACCACCTTGTGCTCGAAAGTGCCCAGCCGTTCCAAAATGGCGCCGGTCAGCACCGGCAGGTCGTCGAGCCGTTCGCGCAGCGGCGGCAGGCCCAGCTCGATCACGTTCAAACGGTAGAACAGATCCTGGCGGAAGCTGCCCTGCTCCACGCATTGCGCCAGGTTCTTGTGGGTCGCACTAATAATACGCACGTCGACCGGTTCCTCGGCGGTGGCGCCGATCTTGCGCACGCGCCGCTCCTGGATCGCGCGCAGCAGCTTGACCTGCATCGCCAGCGGCAGGTCGGCCACCTCGTCGAGCATCAGCGTGCCGCCGTTGGCGGCCTGGAAGAAGCCGTCGCGCTCGTCGGCAGCGCCGGTGAAGGCGCCCTTGCGGTAGCCGAAGAACTCCGCCTCCATCAGCGCCTCGGGAATCGCGCCGCAGTTGACGGCGATGAAGGGCTGCGCAGCGCGCGAGCTTTGCGCGTGGATCTCGCGCGCCGCCAGTTCCTTGCCGCTGCCCGATTCGCCGTGGATGGCGATCGGCGCCATCGAGCGCGCCAGCCGCGCGATCTGCGCGCGCAGCGCCTGGATCACGGCCGATTCGCCGCGCAGCCGGCTGGCCGTCGGCGTGGCGGCCGGCGCCTGTCCCGCCGCCGGCGCCGCGTTCAGGCGCAGGGCCGACTGCACCATCAGCCGCAGCTGGTCCAGCGCCACCGGCTTGGAGATGTAGTCGAAGGCGCCGGCTTTCAGCGCGATCACCGCGTTGTCGGCGCTGCCGAAAGCGGTGACCACCGCCACCGGCGTGTTCTTGTAGGCGGCCGTGACCTCGCGCACCAGTTCCAGCCCGAGGCCGTCCGGCAGGCGCATATCGGTCAGCACCAGCTGGTATTCGCGCTCCGCCGTGGCCAGCAGCGCGCGCGCCTCGCCCAGCGTGGCGGCGCTGTCGACATCCAGCCCCATTTTCAGCAGAGTCAGTTCCAGCAGTTCGCGCAGGTCGGCTTCGTCGTCGACAACCAGGACCCGGGGGGAACGAGCATTCATCAAACAGCCTTTCCTTGCTTCTGCCCAGGCCAGGCGAAAGTAATTACAAACCGCCCGCTCAGGGACGGGCTGCCATCGGCGTTGTCCTTGTTATCGAAACGATACTCATAGTCCAGCCGCGCTTCGTTATTCAAGCACAGTTCGCGCGCCAAGTACAATCCCAGCCCGGTGCCCTTGCTGGACGTGGTGTAGAACGGCTCGAACAGATGCGCCCGCACTTCCGGCGAAATGCCGGGGCCATCGTCCTGCACGTGCAGTTCCAGCCGCTGCGCCGTGTCGCTCACCACGTTGATGCGGATCGACTCCGGCCCGCCGCTGGCGTAGCGCACCGCGTTGTTGAGCAGGTTGAGCACCACCTCGCGCAGGTGCAGCGCGTCGAAGCGCACCTGCACGCCGGGCGCCGCCGCCAGGCCGAGGATGTCCGGCGCCAGGCCGTGGGTCTCGATGAATTCCGCGCGCAGCTCGGCCAAAAAGACGTCCAGCGCCAGCGGCTCGCTGTGCGGCTGCACCTTGCGCGACAGTTGCAGGATGTCCTCCACCATGCGGTTCACCCGCGCCACGTTGTCGCCGACGATCTTCAGCAGCCGCTGCTGCACCGGGTCGGTCAGGTCCTCGCCCAGCAGCGAGGTGGCGTGGCCGATGGCCGACAGCGGATTGCGCACCTCGTGCGCGATGCTGGCGGTGAGCCGCCCCATCGACGCCAGCTTCAGTTGCTGCGCCTGGTTTTCGATGCCAGTCACGTCCTGCAGGAAGATCACGCTGCGTTCGGCGCCCTGGCCCAGCCCCGCCATGTCGGCGGCGGCGAAGCGCACTTTCAGGTGCGCGGCCAGGTCGCGGCGCGCGCTCCAGGCGGCGCTCATGCCTTCCAGCGCGGCGTCGTTGAACGGCTTGATGGTCAGGAAGGCGGTGGAACGGGTGGCGTCGGCGCGCCAGGCTTCGTAGGCTTGCGTCAGCGGCGACAGCGAGGCCGCCGCCGACAGCTTGAAGCGCACCTCGGCGCCGACCAATCCCAGCATCTGCTGCGCCGCCGGATTGCCGGCGAACACCTGGCCATCGGCGTCGACCACCAGGATGCCGTCGCCGATATTCGCCATCACCAGCCGGTTGACCGCCTGCTGCACATTGATCTCGACGCCGCGCTGGCTGGCCAGTTCCTCCTGCCCGATCAGCCGCGCCGCCATGCGGTTCACCACCAGCACCGCGGCCAGGAAGGCGGCGCCGTACAGGCCGGCCTGCATGACGTCGCGGTCGTTCTCGCTGAGAAAGACCTGCCAGGTGCTGTCGCCGAGCAGGAACAGCGTCACCAGCGAGGCGCAGAACAGCGCCATCGTCAGCGGCGCCAGGATGGCCAGGCCGGCCAGCGGGAACAGGTAGAGGATCGCCAGCCCGCTGCGCATGCCGCCGCTGGCCAGGTACAGCATGGAGATGATGGCCAGGTCGCAGGCGATCTGCGACAGCAGTTGCAGCAGGAAGCGGCGCTGCCAGTACACCGCCGACAGCGCGAAGCCGATCGACAGTCCCAGGTACACCAGGCAGATTTGCAGGTACAGCGACTGGCTGGCGGCCTGCGCGCTGCGGCTGTCGAAGCTCAGGTAAACCAGCAGCACCAGCGCGATGATCACGCGGCTGGCGTTCAGCGTCTGCAGCGAGCGCCAGAAGGTGGCGCGCGATTCAGCCGTCAGCGCATGCAGGCGCGCCATCATGACGCGCTTTCGGGATCAGGCCGACGGCAGGGCGGCATGGCCGGCGCTGCAATAGTCACGGCCGTTGGCCTGCACCGTTTCCGAGGCAGGATAGAACACGCCGCAATGCGCGCATTGCAGCATCACTTCGGCGTCGTTGGCGGCCTGGGCGGCGGCGCGCGCCTTGTAGGTGGGCGCCGGTTGCGGCTGCGCCGGCGGCTGCTGCGGCTGGCGGAACTGCTGCTGGTGGCGCTTTTGCGCCGCGCGGATCTTGGAGCGGACCGCGAAGATCACCAGGAAAACCAGTCCCAGCCAGAAAATAATACGGCTCATGCCCAACCCTTATGCAAAACCACTTCAAACACAAACCGGCTGCCGACATACGCCAGCAGCAAGGTCGCAAAACCGGCCAGCGTGAAGCTCAGCGCGGTCTTGCCGCGCCAGCCGCGGAAACGGCGGCCGGCCAGCAGCGCCGCGAACAGCACCCAGGACAGCAGCGTGAACGCCGATTTATGGTCCCATTTCAGCGCCTGGCCGAACAGCTGTTCCGAGAACACGATGCCCGACAACACGGTCAGGCTCAGCAAGGTGAAGCCGAAGCCTATCATGCGGAACAGCAGTTTTTCCATGGTCAGCAGCGCCGGCAGCTGGTCCAGCGCGCCGGACAGGAAGGATTTGGTGTCGCGCCGCGCATGCAGGCGCGACTCCTGCAGCGCCATCAGCACGGCGTGGAAGGCGGCGATGGTCAGCGTGCTGTAGGCCATGGTGGCGATGGCGATGTGCCAGCCGAACAGCGGCGACTTGCCTTCCAGCGGCACCAGATTGCCGGGGAAAATCACCTGCAGCAGCGCGGCCACGGCGGCGCTGGGCATCACCAGGCGGCGCATGCCGTCCAGGCTGAAGTTGCGGTTTTCCAGCCAGTAGGCCGCCACCGACACCCACAGCGCCGACGACAGCATGGCGGCGAAGCCGAAGCGCAGTTCGCCGCCGCCGGCAATGTCGGCCCACAGGCCGACGCCATGCAACAGCCAGGCCGCCAGCGTGACGGCCGAAATCAGGCCGCCACGGCGCGATGGCAGGGCGGCGCACAGGATGTACAGCGCGATGGCTGCGATAAAGGAATAGATCTGCATTCCCGCAGTTTACACCATCGCCTCAGTCCACGGCTGCCATGCGCAGCTCGTCGTGGTGGTGGCGTTGTTGTTCTTCCATCACCAGCTGGCCCAGCTCGCGTTTCAGCGCATTGAATTCGGCGGCGGCCGGGTCGCGCAGGCGCGGCAACTCGACCAGCATGTCGCGCTTGACGGTGCCGGGCCGGTACGTCATCACCACGATGCGGTCGGCCAGGTAGATCGCCTCCTCGATCGAATGGGTGACGAAGATGATGGTCTTTTTCAGCTCGGCCCAGATGCGCAGCAGCTCGTCCTGCAGGTTGCGCCGGGTCAGCGCGTCGAGCGCGCCGAACGGCTCGTCCATCAGCATGATCGGCGAGTCGAGCGCCAGCACGCGGGCGATCGCCACCCGCTGGCGCATGCCGCCCGACAGGTCTTTCGGGTAGCGGCTGCGGAAGTCCTGCAGCGACAGCATGGTGAGCAGCTGGTCGACGGTGGCGGCGATCTGCGCCTTGGGCTGGCCCTTGATCTGCAGGCCGAAGGCGATGTTGTCGGCCACCGTCATCCATGGGAACAGCGCGTATTCCTGGAACACCATGCCGCGCTCCGGACCCGGCGCCGTGACCAGCCTGCCGTCGGCGCTGATGCTGCCGGACGATGGCGGCGCAAAGCCGGCCACCGCGTTCAGCAGCGTCGACTTGCCGCAGCCGGAAGGCCCGAGCAGGCAGACGAACTGGCCCTGCGGGATCTCCAGGTTGATATCCTTGAGCGCCACCACTTCGCGCTCGGCGGTCTGGAACACCTTGTTCACCTGCGAGATGACGATATGGGAGGCGCTCATTAATTCTCCAGGCCGCGGTGCCAGCGCAGCAGATGGTTATTCAGCTTGTTCATGCCGACGTCGATCGCCAGGCCGATCAGGCCGATGGAGATCATGCCGGCGATGATCTTGTCCGACCAGAAGTACTCGCGCGCCTCGAGGATGCGGAAACCGAGGCCGTTGTTGACCGCCACCATCTCGGCCACGATCACCACGATGAAGGCCGTGCCGATGCCGATCCGCACGCCGGACAGGATGTAGGGCACGGCGGCCGGCAGGATCACCCGCACGAACATGGTGAAGCCAGAGGCGCCCAGGTTGCGCGCGGCGCGGATGAAGATGCCGTCGACCTGGCGCACGCCGGCGATGGTGTTCATCAGCACCGGGAAAAACGCGCCCAGCGCGATCAGGAAAATGGCGGGCGGATTGCCCAGTCCGAACCACAGCATCGACAGCGGAATATAGGCGATCGGCGGAATCGGCCGCACCATCTGCACCAGCACGTTGAACCAGTCATACACGCGATTGCTCATGCCCATCGCCAGGCCCAGCGGCAAGGCCAGCCCGCCGCCGATCAGGAAACCGACCACCACGCGGTACAGGCTGCTGAGGGAATCGGTGATCAGTTCGCCGGAGAAGGCCCAGTGCAGCCAGCTGCCGGCCGCCGGATCGTAGGGCTGCAGCGGCAGCAGGTAGGCCACCCACTTCTCCGCCACCGCCAGCGGCGACGGCAGCACCTGCGGATTGACCCAGCCCAGCGACGCCACCATCTGCCACAGCGCCACCACCAGCGCCGGCAGCACCAGGCCGATGCCGACCTGGCGCCACGAAGACGTGGCGGCCATTACTTCACGCCCAGCGACTTCTTGGCCGCTTCCAGCAAGTCGGTCTTGACCCAGTCCTTGGCCACCGGCGGCTTGGCCATGCGGCCGACGCCGGTCTTGACCATGACGTCGGTGGTGGTCTGGATGTGCTCGGGCGTGATGTCGTAGCTGTACGGTGAATTGCCGATGGCGTCGTCGAAATCGTCCTTGGTGATCTGGCCCTTGAACACCACCTCGCGCACGTACTTCTCGGCGATGGCCTTGTTGTCGATGAAGGTCTTGGTGGCCTGGACGAAGCAGTTCA
Organism: Duganella alba; assembly: GCF_009674495.1. GTDB lineage: Bacteria > Pseudomonadota > Gammaproteobacteria > Burkholderiales > Burkholderiaceae_D > Rugamonas > Rugamonas alba. The sequence continues at coordinate 44,312 of NZ_WKJN01000035.1, forward strand.
TGAACTTCTCGGCCAGCGGCCGCTTCTCCTTATAGAACTTCTCGGTCATCACCATGGTGCGCACCGGCTCGCCGATCGGCGTGTCGTAGGGCTTGATGATCTCGGTGCCGAAGCCCTTGTTGATGGCCTGCGAGGATTGCGGCTCGGACTGCATCATGGCGTCGATCTGCTTGCCCAGCAGCGCCTGGTTCAAGTCGGCATAGGCCAGGAACACCAGCTGCACATCCTTGCCCGGCTGGTCGGAGACGCTCAGGCCGTTCTGCTGCAGCTCGGCCAGCAGCAGCACCTCCTGGATGCCGCCGCGCGTCACGCCCACCTTCTTGCCCTTGAGTTCCTTGACGGATTTCAGCTTCAGGTCGGCGCGGCTGACCAGCTGCGCGCCGCCCTTGGCGAAGCCGGCCACCACGTAGATCGGCGCACCGCCGGCGCGGCCGGAAATCGCCGCCTCCGACGCGGTGGTGCCGACATCGAGTTCGCCGGCGATGATCGCCTGCATCACATCCAGGCCCTTGGCGAACACCCGCTCGTCGACCTTGATGCCGCACTTGGGCGCGATTTCCTTGATATACGAGACGGCGCCGTAATGGGCAAATTTCAGGTTGCCGAGCCGGACCACTTCCTGGGCCTGGGCCGGGGCCAACGCGGCGGTCATGACTGCGGCGCTGCAGAGTGCTGCTTGAAGTTTGATCCGTTTCATCCGTCTCTCCTGTATATGTTGTTCGGAAATCATACCAAGCGGAATCGTTCTTGCATATCAGCGCATTCCGAGTCTGTGCGATGTTGATCTACGAGCAATAACGCCGGCCTAGCGCGCAGCGGCGGCGCGCAGCCGCGCCAGGCGCTCGCTGCTGGGCGGATGGCTGGACAGATAGCCCATGTCGCCGCCCTGCTGCTGCTCCAGCTGTTGCAGGCGGCTGAACACATCCACCAGCGGCTGCACGCCCAGACCGTTGTGCAGCATCATGGCCACGGCGTAGTCGTCGGCGTCCTGCTCCGCATCACGCGAGTACTTCATGTCCAGCAGCAGCGCCGGCGCGGTGGCCATCAGCGCCGACATATCGCCGAACACCAGGCCGGACACCGCCGTCACCACCGAGCCCTGGATCAGCCGGCGCATGCTGTGATGCTCATGCAGATGGCCCAGTTCATGCGCCAGCACCGCCAGCACCGCGGTGTCGTTGTTCAACAGCTGGACCATCTGGTCGGTCAGCACGATGTCGCCGGACGGCAGCGCAAACGCGTTCGGACCGATGCGGCTGCTGCGGAACAGCAGCCGCCAGCCGGGCGCGCCGCCGCGCGGCGGCTGCAGGCTGCGGAAGCGTCCGGTCAGCGTGGCCTGGCGTTGCGGCGACAGCGTGCTCGGCGCCAGCAGGCGCTGGTCCATCAGCGCCAACACACCGGCGCCCAGCTGCCGCTCGACCCCGGCCGGCAACGCGGCGGCAATGCCGGCCGCCAGCGTCGGCAGCAGGTACAGGTATCCCAGCCACAGCAGCGCCACCGTGGCGGCGGCCGCGGCCAGCACCGCGCGCCAGCTTTGCTGCAGCCGCACCACCAGGCTGTCGCGATGGCCGGTCTCCTGCAGCAGCCGCGCAAAGGCGGCGTGGTCATCCACTTCCAGATAGGCGCCGTCGGCAAACGTCACCTTGCGCGCCGCCCCGTGGCTGCGCTCGGACACCCGCAGCGCATGCAGCGGCGCGCGCCGTTCGACGTCGCCGTGCAGCACTGCGTGGCCCGCTTCCACGCTCAGCGTGACGTGCCGCAGGCGCGAACTGCGGCCGTCGAAATAGCGGGCGGCAACGGCGGTCATGGCTTACATCGACAGGTCGAGATCGAACAGATCGGCCGCGCCCTCGCCGGTGGCGCCGACTTCGTCCTGCGGCGCCGCCAGCACGTCGTCCAGGCTGCCTTCCGGCAGCAGCGCAATCGATTCGATGCGGTAGCGCAGCGTGCGCACGCGCGCAAACGGCAGGAACAGGCCCAGCGTGCAGATCACCGCCAGATAATTGGTGACGGTAATGAAGATCATGCGGCCCCATTGCATGTCGGACTGGAAGCGGTGCTCTTCCAGCCGGGTATGGTTCCACACCAGGTTTTGCAGCATGTTCATGAACAGCGGATACACCAGGAAGAACCAGGCGTAGCCGGCCATGACCACCATGCCGGCTTCGGCCGCGCGCTGCTGGCTGTAGCTGTGGATGCCGTCGGGTTGATTACCCAGCGACATGATGAACCAGGTCAGCAACGCAAAGCCGCCGCCGCCGATCAGCAGCAACACGCCGTACAGCTTGTAGAAATCGCCGACGCCGGCATCGAAGGCAAAGCGCGCGTTGCCGTAGCGGGCGCTGTTGTGCTGCCAGGCCTTGGCGCGCTGGTGGACGAAGGGCACCGCCAGGCCGGCGGTGACGCCGCTCAGCCACGGCCGCACCATGTAGTTGATGTAGGCGTCGTGGACGTCGCCGGCAAAGCGGAAGCGGATGCCGCGATAGCTGGTGTTATGCAGGCGGAACTGCAAGCTCTTCCAGATGAACCAGGGCGAAACCGCCGCCAGCCCGAGGATGGCGACGAAGGCCAGCAGCGGCGAGCTGTGCAGCGTCAGCGCGTAGACGCCGACAAACACCGCCGCCAGCAGACGGCCCTTGAGGATGGCCACGGCATTGCCGTGGTACTCAAAGCTGCTGCCGGCCAGTTCGGTGCTCGAATAAAAATACTGGTTGCGGCGCACCTTGGCCCAGGCTGAATAGATGCCGAGCGTGACGATGGTCAGCAACAGGTTGACGATCCAGATACGGAAATACTCGCCGCCTGTGGCGTGAAAGCGCATGCGCTGCGGTTGCTGCTGTTCCATATTCCCCTCTCAGTATGATAATTACATAGATGATAAGAAGATGCCTGCCATCCACTATATTGTCAATGAGAAATTGTACTTTTTTGGCAATACATCAAATGCGTGACTGCCCGGGCGATGCGGTAAAATGGCGGCCATTGTCCGGCCCTGCGGCCGGCGTCACCACCGACTGATCGATCACCATGCTAGATAATCTGACTCAACGCCTCGCCAAGGTCGTCAAGACCATGCGCGGCGAGGCCCGCCTGACCGAAGCCAACACCGCCGAGATGCTGCGCGAAGTGCGCATGGCGCTGCTCGAGGCCGACGTCGCCCTGCCGGCCGTGCGCGACTTCATCGCCCGCGTCAAGGAAAAAGCCCTCGGCGAGGAAGTGATTTCCTCGCTGTCGCCAGGCCAGGCCCTGGTCGGCGTGGTGCAGCGCGAGCTGGCCGCCCTGATGGGCGCCGACCTGGGACCGGAAGCGGCCCAGCTGAGCTTTGCCCAGCAGCCACCCGCCATCATCCTGATGGCCGGTCTGCAAGGCGTGGGCAAGACCACCACCGTCGGCAAGCTGGCCAAATATCTGAAGGAAGAAAAGAAAAAGAAAGTGCTGACCGTGTCGGCCGACGTCTATCGCCCGGCCGCGATCGCCCAGCTGCAATCGGTGACGGCGCAGGTCGGCGCCGACTTCTTCCCGTCGACTGCCCAGGACAAACCGGTCGACATCGCGCTGGCCGCGCTGGACTGGGCCAAGAAGCACTACCACGACGTGCTGATCATCGACACCGCCGGCCGCCTCGGCATCGATGAAGAAATGATGAAGGAGATCGCCGCCGTGCACGGCGCGGTCAAGCCGATCGAAACCCTGTTCGTGGTCGACGCCATGCTGGGCCAGGACGCCATCAACACCGCCAAGGCCTTCAACGACGCGCTGCCGCTGACCGGCATCGTGCTGACCAAGCTGGACGGCGACTCGCGCGGCGGCGCCGCGCTGTCGGTGCGCCACATCACCGGCAAGCCGATCAAGTTTGCCGGCGTCTCGGAAAAGCTCGACGGCCTGGAAGCCTTCGATCCGACCCGCATGGCCAACCGCGTGCTGGGCATGGGCGACATCCTGGCGCTGGTCGAGGAAGCGCGCAAGGGCGTGGACGCCAAGGCCGCCGCCGACCTGGCCGCCAAGGTCAAGTCGGGCGGCAAGTTCGACATGAACGACTTCAAGGCGCAGCTGGGCCAGATGAAGAAAATGGGCGGCATGGCCAGCCTGGTCGACAAGCTGCCGGCGCAGTTCCAGCAGGCCGCCGGCAACGCCAACATGGACCAGGCCGACAAGCAGGTGCGGCGCATGGTCGGCATCATCGACTCGATGACCCCGGCCGAACGCGCCAAGCCGGAGCTGATCAAGGCCACCCGCAAGCGCCGCATCGCGGCCGGCGCCGGCGTGCAGGTGCAGGAAGTGAACCGCATGCTGAACCAGTTCGAACAGATGCAGACCATGATGAAAAAGCTGTCGGGCGGCGGCATGATGAAGATGATGCGCTCGATGAAGGGCATGATGCCGGGCCTGCGCTAGACGGGGAAAAGCCCCGGTTTACGCTCCTGGAAGGTGCGTGCGCGCCCGGAAGCCCGCGTTTACGTGGTGTTTCCGGGAAAAAACGCGAAAAACACTTGCGTACTGGTTAAATCCCCACCAATATTAGCCGGTGCGATCAATTGCGCAATTTTCCATGTGTTCGTTAAGGAGGCTCGAATATGGCAACAGCCAAAAAAACCCCAGCAGCACCCGCTAAGAAGCCTGCGGCCAAACCGGCCGCAAAGAAAGCAGCAGCACCAGCAAAAGCAGCAGCGAAACCAGCAGTGAAAAAAGCAGCCCCCGCAGCACGCAAACCGAACGCCGCCTTCATGAAAGCGTTGACGCCATCGGCCTCCCTGGCTGCCGTCGTTGGTGCCGCTCCTCTGCCGCGCACCGAAGTGACCAAAAAAGTGTGGGATTACATCAAGAAGTTGGACCTGCAAGATCCAGCCAACCGCCGCATGATCAATGCCGACGACAAGCTGAAAGCGGTATTCGGCGGCAAAGCCCAAGTCTCCATGTTCGAAATGACCAAGCTCATTTCCGACCACCTGAAATAAGCGTTCAGCGCTGACGAAAACAGCCCCAAAACCGGGGTCAGTGCCGACATTCGGACATTGGGTAGCACGCTACCCAATGTCCGAATGTCGGCACTGACCCCGGTTTTTTTATTTCCAGTTGTTCCACGCCGCCAGCACGGCGTTCGGGTAGTCCGGCTTGCCGCGGCTGCCGTTGTAGCGGCCCAGCGCCAGGTACAGATTGCCCGCCTCCATGTCCAGGTACATGCGCAGGATCGAACAGCCATAGCGCAGATTGGTCTGCATGTTGAACAGGGCGCTGCGGTTGCGGTCGCCGATGATGTTGGTCCAGAACGGCATCACCTGCATGTAGCCGCGCGCGCCGACGATCGACACCGCGTACTTGCGGTAGGCCGACTCCACCTGGATCAGCCCCAGCACCATGCCCGGATCGAGCCCGGCGCGGCGCGCCTCGTACCAGACGGTGGCCAGGAACTCGTTGCGGGTCTGGTCGTCCGGCAGCTTGCGCTTGAGCCGGTAGGACATGGTCTCCAGCCAGTTCTGGTAGCGCGCCTGGTCGGACGGATTGCGGAAGCTCGGCGTTGGCGGCGTCGCGTCCTTGATCGCGTTCGACAGCGCCAGCCGCACCGCGTCGGCCAGCGCTTCCTCCTTCTGGTTGCCGGCCAGCGCCAGCGGCGCGGCCGCGGCCAAGGCCAGCAACGTCGCCGCCGCCAGCACCGTCCGGCGCAACAGCGCGGTCATCACTGCGCCATCTTGCCTTTGATGAAGGCCAGCACCTCGGCCACCGGCACGGCGGTCGCTTCGGTATCGCGGCGGCCCTGGTATTCCAGGTTGCCTTCCTTCAGGCCGCGGTCGCCGATCACCACGCGGTGCGGCACGCCGATCAGTTCCCAGTCGGCGAACATCTGGCCCGGACGGGCGCCACGGTCGTCGAGGATGACGTCGATGCCGGCCGCCACCGCGTCGGCGTACAACTGCTCGGCCGCCTGCTTGACCGCTTCGCTGCGGTCCATGCCCATCGGGCACAGCACCAGCTCGAACGGCGCCAGCGAGGCCGGCCAGATGATGCCCTTGTCGTCGAAGTTCTGCTCGATGGCCGCGCCCAGGATGCGCGTCACGCCGATGCCGTAGCAGCCCATCTGCAGCGGCGCCGGCTTGCCGTTTTCATCGAGGAAGGTGGCTTTCATCGCTTCCGAGTAGGCCGTGCCCAGCTGGAACACGTGGCCCACTTCGATGCCGCGCTCGATCGCCAGCACGCCCTGGCCGTCCGGCGAGGCGTCGCCTTCGACCACGTTGCGCAGGTCCAGCACCAGGTCCGGCTCGGCGCAATCGCGGCCCCAGTTGGCGCCGGTGTAGTGGTAGCCGGCGTCGTTGGCGCCGCAGACGAAGTCCGCCATGTTGGCGACCGTGCGGTCGGCCACCACGGTGACCGGCGCCTTGGTGCCGATCGGCCCCAGGTAGCCCGGCACGCAGCCGTAGACTTCCAGGATCTCGGCCTCGGTCGAGAAGCGGTGCGCGGCCAGGCCCGGCACCTTGCCGACCTTGACTTCGTTCAGTTCGTGGTCGCCACGCAACAACAACATGAAATACTGTTTAGCTGGTTTGCCGTCGGTTTCGGTCTCGACGGTCAGCGCCAGCGTCTTGACGGTCTGCGCCAGCGGCAGCTTCAATTGCTCGGCCACCAGCTCGCACTTGGTGGCGTTTGGCGTCTCAACCTTGGTCAGCGCCTGCGCCGCAGCCGGACGGGCGGCGTTGACCGGCAGCGCCTCGGCCGCCTCCATGTTGGCCGCGTAGTCCGAGGTCGGGCAGTACACCAGCGCGTCCTCGCCGGTGCTGGCGATGACGTGGAATTCGTGCGAGCCGGTGCCGCCGATGGCGCCGTTATCGGCTGCTACCGCACGGAACTTCAAACCGAAGCGGTTGAAAATACGGGTATAGGCGTCATACATGATCTTGTACGACGCCTGCATGCCGGCCAGGTCGCGGTCGAACGAGTACGCATCCTTCATGGTGAACTCGCGGCCGCGCATCAGGCCGAAGCGTGGACGGCGCTCGTCGCGGAATTTGGTCTGGATGTGGTAAAAATTCAACGGAAGTTGACGGTACGATTTAATTTCCGAACGAACAACATCGGTGATCACTTCCTCGGCGGTCGGCTGGAAGGCGAACTCGCGGCCGTGGCGGTCCTTGATGCGCAGCAGTTCGGCGCCCATCTTGTCCCAGCGGCCGGTTTCCTGCCACAGCTCGGCAGGCTGGATCAGGGGCATCAACAGCTCGACCGCGCCCGATTGGTTCATTTCTTCGCGCACGATCGCTTCGACCTTGCGGATGATTTTCAGACCCATCGGCATGTAGGTGTAGATGCCGGAACCGAGCCGTTTGATCATGCCGGCGCGCATCATTAACTGATGGCTGACGATCTCGGCATCGGAAGGCGCTTCTTTAAGCGTGGAAATAAAAAAACGTGAGGCGCGCATACGGTGAATTCTTTTTAAAAAGAGAGAGTTATAATCAACCTAATTTTAAAGGATTAGCTGGCTGATGCATCCATACTTTATACAAATGCGTTCAAATCAGGGCCCTCCGGCGGTTTTCGTACCCCGAAAACCGGTCCGGCGTGCCTTTTTGTGGGCAAAAATATAAGACAGGAGCTCGGCCGCAGAAAGTTTGAGGTGCAATATGCTCGATCGTGAAGGGTTTCGGCCCAACGTCGGCATCATCCTGCTGAACGCCCAGAACGAGGTGTGGTGGGGCAAGCGGGTGCGCGAGCACTCATGGCAATTTCCGCAAGGCGGCATCAAATATGGGGAGACGCCGGAGCAGGCGATGTATCGCGAGCTGGAAGAGGAAATCGGTCTGCGGGCCGAGCACGTCAAGATTGTCGGTCGCACCCGCGACTGGCTGCGCTATGAGGTGCCGGACCATTTCATCAAGCGGGAAATCCGCGGCCACTACCGTGGCCAGAAGCAGATCTGGTTCCTGTTGCGGATGTGCGCGCGCGATAACGACGTCAACCTGCGCCTGACCGACCACCCGGAATTCGACGCCTGGCGCTGGCATGACTACTGGGTGCCGCTGGACGTGGTGATCGAGTTCAAGCGCGAGGTCTACCAGCGCGCCCTGCAGGAACTGTCGCGCTTCCTGACCTGGCCGGCCAACGGCCACGACCGCCGGCACCACGGCTCGCGCTACCTGCGCCAGCCGCACGCGCCGCGCGCCGCCCCGGCGGCGCTGGCGGCGGTCGACGCCGACTGCGGCTGCGCCGACAAACCGGACGCCGGCAAAGACGGCGGATGATGCAAAAAAGCGGGACAGTCCGACTGTCCCGCTTTTTTTACGTACAATGGCGGCCTATGTTCAATCCTTCCTCCGACGATGTCCGCCGCTTCTTCTGCGAAGCCTACCGCAAGCAGCGCGCCCACGACATCCTGACCCCGATCGAAACCATGGCGGCCGACTGGATCCGCCACCATCCCGAATACCACGACGTGCTGGCGGATGTGGAGACGGCGCTGACGCGCGACTACCAGGTCGAGGGCGCGCAGGCCAATCCCTTCCTGCATTTGTCGATGCACCTGTCGATCGACGAGCAGATCTCGATCGACCAGCCGCCCGGCATCCGCGCGCTGGCGACCGAACTGACGCTCAAGCTGGACGACGCCCACGCGGCGCAGCACGTGATCATGGACTGCCTGGGCGAGATGATCTGGAACGCCCAGCGCACCGGCACCCCGCCCGACGGCGCCGCCTACATCGAAGCCATCAAGCGCCGGCTGTAAAACCCGGGGTCAGGTCCCCATTTCTACACGAGCTCTGCCGTAGCCAAAGCTACGGCAGAGCTCGTGTAGAAATGGGGGACCTGACCCCGGAGTTTTAGCGGTGGGTGGCCAGGTTGCCCGGCAGGCTGTGCAGGTAGGCCGCCAGGTCCTTGATGTCCTGGTCGCTCAGCGGCTTGACCTGGCCGGTCATGATGGCGTTGCTGCGGCCGTTGGGGGCGTCGCCGCGCTTGTAGGCTTTCAGCGCGTGCTCCAGGTAGTCCTTGTGCTGGCCGGCCAGCTTCGGATAGCTGGGGTCGATCGGCGTATTGAAATCCTTGCCGTGGCAGCTGAAGCAGGCGTATTTTTCGGTCAGCGCCTTGCCGGCGTCGAGGTTGCCGGCCGCCTGCGCGGCACCGGCGAGCAGGGCCAGGCCTGCAATGGCGATCAGTTTGTGCATGAACTCGGTCCTCATTTCGGGTCGGCGGTGCGGGTCTGCTGCGCATAGAACGCCGCCACGTCGGCGATGTCCTGGTCGCTCAGGCTGGCGGCGATGCCGCGCATCGACGGGTGCTTGCGCTCCCCCTTCTTGTAGGCCTGCAGCGCGCTCTCGATGTACTTGGCCGACTGGCCGCCAATCATCGGCACCGGGAACACTTCGGGGAAGGTGGCTTTGTAGCCGGGAATGCCGTGGCAGCCGATGCACATTTCGATCTTGGCTTTGGCATTCTGGACGTTGCCCACCACTTCCGCGGCGACGGCGACGTGGGCGGTTGGGGCGAGGCCTGCGAGCACGAGGAGTGCGGTGAGTTTTTTCATGGTGTCTCTAAGTAAGTAATCGGATACTGCGATCTCGGATACTTCTACCACGGAGTCAATTCTATTGACTTTTGCTCTATAAGTGCAGGGATTCTAACCTAAGTATTTTTTATAAACAACACAAGCCCCCTGCCGTATCGAGCCCCCGCTCTAGCGTTTCCTTTTATACTGTTTGCTCTTTCTCTTCCCCGGATCGCCCACCATGCACGCACGTTTTGAAGGTTCCGACCAATACGTCGCCACCGCCGACCTGAAACTGGCCGTCAACGCCGCCCTCACCCTGCAACGCCCGCTGCTGATCAAGGGCGAACCGGGCACCGGCAAGACCATGCTGGCCGAGGAAGTGGCGGCCGCGCTGAACATGCCGCTGATGCAGTGGCACATCAAGTCGACCACCAAGGCGCAGCAGGGCCTGTACGAGTACGACGCCGTCTCGCGCCTGCGCGACTCCCAGCTCGGCGACGAACGCGTGCGCGACATCCACAACTACATCGTCAAGGGCGTGCTGTGGCAGGCCTTCACGGCGCCCGAGCCGGTGGTGCTCTTGATCGATGAAATCGACAAGGCCGACATCGAGTTCCCCAACGACCTGCTGCGCGAACTCGATCGCATGGAGTTCTACGTCTACGAGACGCGCGAGATGGTGCAGGCCAAGCACCGCCCGCTGGTGATCATCACCTCCAACAACGAGAAGGAGCTGCCGGACGCCTTCCTGCGCCGCTGCTTCTTCCACTACATCAAGTTCCCCGACCGCGACACCATGCAACAGATCGTCCAGGTGCACTACCCGCACCTGAAGCAGGAGCTGCTGGCGCAGGCGCTGCAGACCTTCTACGAGGTGCGCGAGGTCCAGGGCCTGAAGAAAAAACCGTCGACCTCGGAATTCCTCGACTGGCTCAAGCTCTTGATGGCGGAAGACATCCCGCCCGAAGCGCTGCGCAGCCAGGACCAGAAAGCCATCGTGCCGCCGCTGCACGGCGCGCTGCTGAAGAACGAGCAGGACATCCACCTGTTCGAACGTCTGGTCGCCATGGCGCGCCACAACCGATGAACACCCTGCTGCCCACCACGCTGGAACTGCACGGCGTGCGCCTCGAACCGCTGGGCGCCCACCACGCCGACGGCCTGCGCGCGGCGGCCGCCGACGGCGAACTGTGGACCCTGCGCGTGACCTCGGTGCCGGCGCCGGACGAGGTGGACGCCTACATCCGCAAGGCCATCGCGCAGCGCCCCACCCGGCTGGCATTCGCCGTGATCGACAGCGCCAGCGGCACGCTGGTCGGCACCACCAGCTACCACGACATTGTGGCCGACATCGGCCGCCTGGAGATCGGCTACACCTGGTACGCCAAAAGCCGCCAGCGCAGCCACGTCAACACCACCTGCAAGCTGCTGCTGATGACGCACGCCTTCGAGACCGTCGGCGCGGCGCTGGTCGGCCTGCGCACAGATAACTTCAACCACGCCTCGCAGGCCGCCATCGAGCGCCTCGGCGCGAAGAAGGACGGGGTGCTGCGCCACCACGCGCTGCGCCGCGACGGCACCGTGCGCGACACCGTCATGTACAGCATCACGGCCGGCGAGTGGCCGGAGATCAAGGCGCACCTGCGCTACCAACTGGCCCGGCACGGAACCGTCTGACATGCTGATCGATTTCTTCTTCACGCTGAAAGACGCGAAAATCCCGGTGACGATCAAGGAGTTCCTGACGCTGCTGGAGGCGATGCAAAAGCAGGTCATCACCACTTCGCTGGATGACTTCTACTACCTCGCGCGCCTGACGCTGGTGAAGGACGAGGCCCATTTCGACAAGTTCGACCGCGCCTTCGGCCTGTACTTCAAGGGCATCAGCGCGGTGTTCGACGACCACGCCAGCGTGCCGCTGGACTGGCTGGTGCAGCGCATGAAGCGCGAGCTGACGCCGGAGCAGATCGCAGCGCTGGAAAAATTCGGCTACGACAAGCTGATGGACCGCCTCAAGGAGCTGCTCAAGGAGCAGAAGGCGCGCCACGAGGGCGGCAACAAGTGGATCGGCACCGGCGGCACCTCGCCCTTCGGCCACGGCGGCACCAATCCCGAGGGCGTGCGCATCGGCGGCAAGGGCGGCAACCGCACGGCCGTCAAGGTGTGGGAGGCGCGCAGCTACCAGGATTACGACGGCGAACGGGAGATCGGCACGCGCAATATCAAGGTGGCGCTGCGCCGGCTGCGCAAGTTCGCGCGCCACGGCGCGGCCGAGGAACTGGCGCTGGACGACACCATCCGCGCCACCGCCAGCAACGCCGGCTACCTCGATATCAAGATGCAGCCTGAGCGCAAGAACAACATCAAGGTGCTGATGCTGTTCGATGTCGGCGGCACCATGGACGATCACATCGAGCGCACCGAGGAGCTGTTCTCGGCGTCGAAGACGGAATTTAAGAACATGGAGTTCTTCTACTTCCACAACTGCGTGTACGACTATATGTGGAAGAACAACCGCCGGCGCCACGCCGAGCGCTTCCCGACCTGGGACATCCTGCGCAAGTACCCGCCCGACACCAAGCTGATTTTCGTCGGCGACGCCACCATGAGCCCCTACGAGATTTTGCAGCCGGGGGGCTCGGTCGAGTACAACAACGAGGAAGCCGGCAGCACCTGGCTGGCGCGCTTCACCAGCGCCTTCCCAAAATTCGTGTGGCTGAATCCCGAGCCGGAAAACATCTGGCAGTACCGCCAGTCGGTCTCCATCATGCGCCAGTTGATGAACAACCGCATGTTCCCGTTGACCATGGATGGCCCGGAACGGGCCATGCGCACGCTGAGCAAATAAGGCCTGACCCGCACTGCGGCCAGCAGGGGTCTGCCGGGTGGCTCAGCCCGGCAGTTGCAGGCGGTAGCCGACGGCGGTTTCGGTCAGCAGGTAGCGCGGCTGCGTGGGATCGGCTTCCAGCTTGTGGCGCAGGTGGCCCATGTAGATGCGCAGGTAGTGGCCGTTTTCCGATTGCGACGGGCCCCATACGGCGCGCAGCAGCTGCGGGTTGGTCATCACACGGCCGGCGTTGGCCACCAGCACCGCCAGCAGCCGGTATTCGGTCGGCGTCAGGTGCACATTTTCGCCGCCGCGCGTCACGCGCCGGTTCTGCAAATCGACCGCGACCTCGCCAAACTGCACCAGCCCGCTCTTGTCGGCGGCCGGCTGGCGCTGGCGGCGCAAGGTGGCGCGCACCCGCGCCAGCAGTTCGCCGACGCCGAACGGCTTGGTCAGATAGTCGTCGGCGCCGGCGTCGAGCGCGCGGATCTTGTCGGCTTCGTTGACCCGCGCCGACAGCACGATCACCGGCACCGACGACCATTTGCGCAGGTCGATGACGAAGTCGATGCCGTCGCCGTCGGGCAGCCCGAGGTCGAGCACGATCAGGTCGGGCTTGCGCGTGCCGGCGTCGATCAGGCCCCGCTGCAGGCCGGGCGCTTCGAACACCTGCCAGCCCTCTTCCTCCAGCGCGGCGCGCACGAAGCGGCGGATCTGCGGTTCGTCTTCGACCAGCAGGGCGGTCGGCGCGGTGTTGTCATTCATGGTGTTCCTCTTCCGGCATGGCCGGTGGTGTGCCCAGCGGCAGCGTGAAGGTGAAGGCGGCACCACCCAGCGCCGACGCCGCCGCGCCGCTGCCGGCGCTGATGCGGCCGCCGTGCGCTTCGACGATGGCGCGGCAGATCGCCAGCCCCAGGCCGACGCCGGGCTTGGCCGATTCGCGCTCGCCGCGCGTGAATTTTTCAAACAGCGCTTCTTCGCGCCCCGACGGCAGGCCGGGGCCGTCGTCGGCCACCGTGATGTTGATCCAGGCGCCGTGCAGCGCGGCGCTGATGGCGATGCGCGCGCCCGGCGGCGTGTACTTGGCGGCGTTTTCCAGCAGGTTGGCCAGCACCCGTTCGATCAGCACGGCGTCGTAGCGCAGCAGCGGCAGCTCCGGCGGCAGGTGGGTGCTGACCTGGTGGTCCTTGAGCTGCGGCGCGCTGGCGCGCAGCGCGCTGCCGACCACTTCTTCCAGCGGCTGCCATTGCAGGTTGAACTTGACTTCGCCGCTCTGGATGCGCGCCATGTCGAGCAGGTTGGCCACCATGGTGCTCATGCGCAGCGCTTCGTCGTGCAGCGCGGTGGCGTCGGCCAGCTGGGCGGCGCTCAGCGCGGGCCGCGAACCGGCCAGCGCTTCGGACAGGCCGACCAGGGAGGTCAGCGGCGTGCGCAGGTCATGCGACAACGCCGCCAGCAGCGAGTTGCGCAGCCGTTCGGATTCCATGCTGACCAGCGCGTTCTGCGCGACGTCGATGTAGTGCACCCGCTCCAGCGCGATGGCGGCCAGCGCGGCGAAGGTGTCGAGCTGCTGGCGCTGCTCCGGGATCAGGATCCAGCGCCGCTGCTCCGGTTCGATCGCCAGCACGCCGCGCGTGCGCATCGGCGCCTGCAGCGGCAGGTAGAAGATGCGGCTGGCCGGCAGCGTGCCGGTGCCCAGGCCGGCCGGTTCGGCGCGGTCGTAGGCCCATTGGGCGATGCCGACGTCGATCGCCGACTGGTGCGCGCGGCTGGCGCTGTCGTGCGCGCC
>NZ_WKJN01000036.1 GCF_009674495.1 Duganella alba
GAGGCTGCTTCGGCGTCGGCCAGCATGGCGGCGCAGGGCGAGACGGAGGCGCATGCGGCCAAGGCGGCCTCGGCGGGCGCGGAGGCGAGCGCCAGCGCCAGCGCGGCGGCTTCGGTGCCGACCGGACCGGTCAAGCAGGTGCGCGTGCTGCCCAAGCTGAAATACAAAAAGGAAAAGCCGGTCGAACAGCCGACCGACTACACCTTGCCGCTGGCGGCCGGCGGCGTCGGCCTGCTGGCGCTGCTCGGCGCCGGCTTCTTCTGGTGGCGCAAGAAAACATCCGGCAGCGGACCGCTGAAGATCTGGCAGGGCTTCCGCAAGAAAACCGCGCCGGAGCCGGCCGCCGAACCGGTGGCCGAGGCGACGCCGGAATCGGTCGCCTAGTCATGCGGTAAGCGCATAAGCTTATAGCTGGAAGCTCTGCCTTCGCTCAGGCAATCTGGGGTATAGTGTTTGGCGCTATTTTCCCACCATAGAGAGACACTCCCCATGAGCGCAGCAGATCATTCAGCACAGTACCAAGCCTTCCAGCAACTCGGCCTCAAACTCGATATGTCGCGCGGCAAACCGTCGCCGGAGCAACTGGATTTGTCGAATTCGCTCATGGACGCGCTCGACACCTACAAGGCCGCCGACGGCACCGACGCCCGCAACTACGGCGGCACCATCGGCCTGCCGGAGGTGCGCGCGCTGTTTGCCGAATTGCTGGACGTGCCGGCCGCGCAGGTGGTGGTCGACAGCAGCTCCAGCCTGTCGCTGATGCATGACGTGATCATGTACAGCCTGCTGAACGGCGTGCCGGGCCATGCGCCGTGGGTGCAGAATCCGGTGACCTTTCTGTGCCCGGTGCCGGGCTACGACCGCCATTTCGCCATCTGCGAGGCGCGCGGCATCAAGATGATCAATATCCCGATGAACGCCGACGGTCCGGACATGGATCTGGTGGAAAAACTGGTGGCCGAGGACGCCAGCATCAAGGGCATGTGGATCGTGCCGAAGTACAGCAATCCGGGCGGCGTGGTGTTTTCGGATCAGGTGGTGGCGCGCCTGGCGGCGATGAAGACGGCGGCGCCGGACTTCCGTCTGATGTGGGATGACGCGTACCGCTTCCACCACCTGGGCGAGAAGAAGCTGGCGGTGGCCAGCATTCTGGCGGCGTGCGCCAAGGCCGGCAATCCGGACCGCGCGATTGTGTTTGCGTCGTCGTCCAAGGTGAGCTGGGCCGGTTCTGGCGTGGCGGCGCTGGCGGCGTCGCCGGCCAATGTGGCGTGGTGGACCAGGCATGCGGGAATACGCAGCATCGGCCCGGACAAGATCAACCAGCTGCGCCATGTGCGCTTCCTGAAGGATTTGCCGACCGTCGAGGCGCTGATGGAGCAGCATCGTCAGTTGCTGAAACCGAAGTTCGATGCGGTGCTGGCGCAGTTCCAGGCGCTGCTGGGCGATGTGCCGGGCGTGTCGTGGACGCATCCTGAGGGTGGTTATTTCATTGATCTGATTACCCCGGATGGCGCGGCCAAGCGCACCGTGGCGCTGGCCAAGGAGGCGGGTATTACCTTGACGCCGGCTGGGGCAGCGTTCCCGTATGGGCTGGACCCCAAGGATCGTCATATCCGTATTGCGCCGAGTTTTCCTTCGCTGGAGGAGATTAACAAAGCGGCGCAGGGGATTGCTTTGTCGTTGCGCCTCGCGTTGGCTGCTTAACCCGCACGGCGGCATGCAGGGGTCTGACCCGCAGGGGCAGCCCCCTCGGCTTCAAGCGCTTTGCGGCTCACGCGGGCGGACGAAAAAAAAGCGCCATTTGGCGCTTTTGCTTTTTTTTGGGACTGGCTTATTGGTGTTGCATGCCTGGGATGGTGTTCATCCATGGATCGGTCAGGTCGCGGATTTCGCGGTCGTTGGCCAGGATCTGTTTCAGCAGGTCGATCTTGCGCAGGCGCTGGGCGCCGCTCGTGGCGGCAACGCCGGTGGCGGCGGCGCGCGCTTTGGTCGCGCATTCGGTTTCCAATTTGCCCAGGCGGTCCAGATCTCCCATGCGCGCGGCAGCGGCCATTTGATTGGTCAAACCGGCAATGTTTTCGTACATCGAGAGGACTTCGGAAGAGGTCATAATTCCACCTGGCTAAGTTGACGCGGAGTGCCGCATGTCCTGATTAACGTCGCCTTGAGCGGGAACTTTAGGGTTTTTTGAAAATAATTTGAAAAAAAATCCGCCTGCAGTGAAAAACAGGCGGATTTCGATGTTTTAAAACTAAAACTTGATTATTTGACCAGCTCTTCCAGGCCTGCGCTCAGTTCGTCCGGCGGCGGCATGTCGTCGATCAGGGCGTTGTCTTCCAAGCCCAGTTCCTCGGCCAGGTCGACCGGGTAGCAGGCAGCGATTTCCTCTTCGTTCAGGCCGGCCAGGTCGACGCGGGCGCGCCAGGCGGCCAATGCGACCACGGCTGCCAGGCGGTTCAGCTCGCCATTGTGGTGTGGTTCCGGGAAGGCCAGGATGGTTTCCGAGAAGGCGACCGGGAATTTCCAGCGCTTGGCCAGCTCGGCGCCGACGTCGGCGAAGGTGTAGCCCAGCGAGGCCTGTTCGGCGTCCAGGCGGCGCGCGTCCATCGGACCGGCGACCTTGTCGAGCGCCATCGCTTGTTCCGGCGCGGCCGAGTGGATCACCAGCTGGCCGATGGCGTGCATCATGCCGATGGTGAAGGCGAGGTCGGTGTTTTCCTTGGTTTTCTTGGCGATCCATTTGGCCGCCACGGCGGTGTGCAGGCTGTATTTCCAGAACTGCTTCAGGTCGAGGCCGGGGACAGTCTTGAAGCCGCTGACCAGGCCGGAGCTGATGACCAGTGTGCGCACGGTGACGAAGCCGAGCATGAGCACGGCGTCTTCGACGGTGCCGATGCTGCGCGACACGTGGTAGTAGGCCGAATTGGCCAGGCGCAGCAGCTTGGCGCTCAGTACCGGGTCCGTCGACAATTTCTTTGCGATCTCTTCGGTCGAGACGCTGGCCTTGTCGAAACTGCTGATCAGCTCTTCCACGACCTTGGGCGCGGTAGGCAACGCAGTTGGATTCTGGAACAGGGCATCAAGTTTCATATTTATCTCCTGGGGGTAATAGGCGCGTTGCTATAAGCTAACTATATAGGGATTCCTCGAATGACAGAAGAGGTTTGGTGCCCTTTCGTCGCTTTTCAGTGAACGTCTTCCATGAGGTCGTATTCCCGGCGGTTTTTCGGCAGGCGGCGTTCGACAATGGTGGTGGACTGGTGGTCAACGTGCTGGATCAGCAGCATGGCGGCGTTCAGTGTGGTGTTCATGGCCCTGGCCGCCTCGGTGATGGCTTCGGCCGGCGACAGCGGTTGCTGGTCCAATCGCCTGGCGAGCTGCGCGCGCAGTGCCGCCGCGTTGACCCAGTTGCGCTCGTTCGGCAGCAGCAGCCACAGGTCGCGCCAAGCGTTGCGGCCGTCGCCGGCGACCTTGTTCGCCATTTGCGAGGGCGACACGGCGTGGCCACGGAAGATGATTTCATCATCGACCACCTTGGCGTAAAAAGTCATTTCCTTGTAGGTCATGCGCAGGGTGGTGGTGTCGGGCAGGAACAGCTGCTTCCATTGATAGCCGCGCTGCGACAGGCGCGCGGCGGCGGTTTGCTGCGCAATCCACAGTTCGACCGCAGCGGCAATGGCCTCCGTCAGCGACAGCGTGCTGCGCGTGCGGGCAAGGAAGCTCTGCAGTGCGGAGCGCGTGGCCGGTGGTATGAAATCGATGTGTGCGGGATCCATACTATTTCTCCTTACTAAAATGATCTAATTTCGCAGAATCTGTACTCGTTAGACCACGGTGCACTGCACAAAGTTCAACTTAGTCGAGAATAGTAAGAATTAGACGGGCAAAATAGTAAGGTTGCCGCACACAGTGAAATCGGACTCCCTACCTGTATACTCCCGGAATGAAAACGGAAGAAATCACACAAACCACACTGCGCCATTACGAGCGCACGGCGGAGCAGTTCTTTGCCGGGACCATCGATCACGATGTGAGCCAGAACATCGCGGCCTTGCTGGATGCGATCGAGGCGCCCGCGCCATTTCGCCTGCTGGACCTGGGCTGCGGGCCGGGCCGGGACTTGAAGACGTTCAGGCAAATGGGGCATGAGCCGATCGGCGTCGATGGTTCGGCCAGGTTCGTCGACATGGCGCGCGCCTACAGCGGCTGCGAAGTGTGGCAGCAGGACTTCGTCAAGCTGGATTTGCCGGCCGAATCCTTCGACGGCATCTACGCCAACGCCTCGCTGTTCCACGTACCGAGCGCGGCGCTGCCGCAGGTGCTGCGCGACTTGCATGGCGCACTGAAAACCGGCGGCGTGCTGTTCAGCTCCAATCCGCGCGGCGACAACAGCGAAGGCTGGAACGGCCCGCGCTACGGCAGCTACTACGATTACGAAACCTGGGAACGTTACCTGACCGCAGCAGGCTTTGTTGCGGTCCAACATTACTACCGGCCAAGCGGTCTGCCGCGCGAGCAACAGCCATGGTTGGCCAGTGTTTGGCGCAGCGTTCGCGAGCGCACAGAAGTTTGATCGCCAGCGGCCTATAGTGGACTCCATGCACACAGCACTGGGCTGTGTGCCCTCTAGCTACTACAAGGAGTTCATCATGAACAAGGATCAAGTCAAAGGTACGCTGAAAGACGTCGGCGGTAAAATTCAGGAAGAAGCCGGCAAACTGGTCGGTAGCTCGGAACAGCAAGCCAAGGGCCTGAACAAACAGGCTGAAGGTAAAGTCCAGAAGGGCTACGGCGATGCCAAGGAAGCCGTCAAGGATACCGTGAACGACATCAACAAAGGCAACCGCTAATTCTTAGCTGGTGCTGATGTAAAAACAGCCGCTTTTTAGCGGCTGTTTTTGTTGGGCGAACAGTTAGTTCGACTCGGGCTTCAAGTTCTTCTTGAAGAAGGCCTCGATGTTGCCGTACACGTGACGCTGCGGCGCGCGGCCGGAGATGCCGTGCTTGGCGCCAGGGTAGGTCATCAGCTCGAAGTGCACGTTACGCTTGACCAGCGCGTCGATCATGCGCGTGGTGTTGGTGAACAGGACGTTGTCATCGGCCATGCCGTGCATCAGCAGCAGCGGCGACTTCAGGCCATCCAGATGCGAGTACACGCCGCTGTAGTCATACCCAGCCGCGTTTTCCTTCGGCGTGCCCATGAACTGCTCGGTGTAGTGCGTGTCGTACAGCGACCAGTCGGTGACCGGCGCAACCGAAACGCCCATCGCGATCTTGTCCGATGCTTCGGCCAGCAGACGCAGGGTCATGAAGCCGCCATAGCTCCAGCCGAACACGCCGATCCGCTTGGCATCCACGAAGCTCTGCTTGCCCAGCCATTCCACGCCGGTCAGCTGGTCTTCCACCTCGACGCGGCCCAGTTGATGGTAGTTGGCGTCGGTGAAGGCGCGCTCGCGGCGGAAGGAGCCGCGGTTATCCAGGCGCCACACGACGAAGCCTTGCTGCGCCATGTACTGGTCAAAGAAGTTGCCCCATTTGCGCGACACGTGTTGCGAGTGCGGACCGCCGTAGGTCGACAGGAACACCGGATACTTCTTCGACGCATCGAAGCCGCTTGGCTTGATGATCGAGTAGTACAGGGTCTGGCCGTCCTTGGCTTTCAGCGTGCCGTATTCGGTTTTCAGGTGCGCGTCCAGGTACTTGGCGTACGGGTGGTTGGCGTTCAGCTCGTTGTGCTCCAGCCATTCGATCATGGCGCCGTCCGGACGGCGGATGCTCACTTGCGGCGGCGTGTCCGGGCTGGAGTAGGTGTCGACAAACACTTCGCCATTGCGGGCGAACGACGAATCGTGCCAGCCGTCGCCCTGGGTGACGCGGGTCGGCTTGTCGGCGGTGCTGCCGTCCAGTTTCAGCGAGTAGGTCTGGCTGTCGATCACCGCGTCGCGGTTGGAGGCGACGTACACCAGGCCTTTTTTCTCATCCAGCGCCAGCAGGCGGTCGATGCCCCATTCACCCTTGGTGATGGCGTGCTTCAGCGTGCCGTTCATGTCGTACAGGTACAGGTGCTTGCGGCCGCTGCGTTCCGACGCCCACACGAAGCCCTTGTTATCCGCCAGGAAGCGCAGGTCGTCGAAGATGCTGACCCAGGTCGGCGAGGTTTCGGTGATCAGCACTTTCTGCGCCAGCGTGGCGGCATCGACCGACACCAGCTCCAGTTTCTTCTGGTCGCGGGTCTGGCGCTGGAACAGCAGCGCCTTGCTGTTGGCGCTCCAGTCGGCGCGCACCAGATAGATGTCCTTGTTGCCGCCCAGCGCCACGTCGCGGATCTCGCCGCTGACCGGCGAGACGATCTTCAGCTCGACCAGCACGTTCGGATCGCCGGCGGCAGGGTAGCGCTGCTCGACCACTTCGGTGCGGTCGGCGAAGATTTCAAAGCGGCGTACCACCGGCACCGGCGCTTCGTCGTAGCGCTTGTAGGCGATGGCCGAATCGTCCGGCGCCCAGTAGTAGCCGGTGGTCTGCGACATTTCTTCCTGCGCCACGAACTCGGCTTCGGCGTTGTGGATGGTGTCCTTGCCGTCGGTGGTCAGCTGCTTTTCCTTGCCGGTGCTCAGGTCGATGACGAACAGGTTCTGGTCGCGCACGAAGGAGACGTAGCGGCCTTGCGGCGAAATCTTCGGATCGAGCACATTGCCCGAGGCGACCATGCGCGCCTGGTCCGGCTTGGCGGCGTCGATCAGGTACAGGTTGCCGGCGATCGGCACCAGCAGGCGCTTGCCGTCCGGCGACCAGCTGTAGCTCAGGATGCCCTTCAGGCTGGCGGTGCGGGCGCGCTCGCGGCGGGCCTTTTCGGCATCCGACAGGTTCTCTTCC
This sequence comes from Duganella alba, assembly GCF_009674495.1. Lineage (GTDB taxonomy): Bacteria > Pseudomonadota > Gammaproteobacteria > Burkholderiales > Burkholderiaceae_D > Rugamonas > Rugamonas alba. Next base: position 6,874 of record NZ_WKJN01000036.1, read on the forward strand.
GGCACCAGGGTCTTGGAATCAACCAGGCGGTGCGTGGTCTTGTCCTTGAGGTTGTATTCCCACAGGTCGAGCTGGAACTGGTTGTCGTCGCGGCCGCGCAGGAAGGTGACGCGGGCGCCGTCCGGCGAGACTTTCAGGCTGCGCACACCGGGACCGCTCAGCGACGGATCGTTGTGGATGCGGTCCAGGGTCAGTTTTTCGGCGGCGGCGTTGGTGCCGGCCAGCAGGGCAAGGAAGCAAAGTATGAAGCGCATGTGGGCGATATCCCTTGGTTGATTCTCAGTGAAAGAATCCAAGACGATACCAGACCGGAACGGCCGTGGCGAGACAGCAAGATTCTGAATCCGTGCCGGAAAACCGTTTTTCCTTCGGTCAAGCCTCGCGCACGCGCTGCACGGCCAGCCGCGCCAGCGCCCAGCTGAGCAGCACGGCCGCCACCGTCAGGCCGATGGTCAGGCCGATCCAGAAGCCGGCCGCCGCCATGTCGTGGCCCAGGCCGAGCCAGCAGCCGAGCGGCAGCGCGACGCCCCAGAACGCCAGCAGCTGGATCAGCATCGGCGCGCGCGTCACCTTGTAGCCGCGGATGGCGCTGGAGGTCGCCACCTGGGTGGCGTCCGACAGCTGGAACAGCGCGGCAAACACCAGCAGATAGGCGCACAGCGCCTGCACCGCCGGATCGGACGTGTAGGCGGCGGCGATCTGGTGGCGGCACAGTACCATCAAGAGCGCCGACAGCACGCCAAACGCCAGCGCCATGCCGACGCCGATCCAGGCCACGAAGCGTGCCCGCACCGGCAGGCCTTCGCCCATGGCCTGGCCGACGCGGGTGATCAGCGCGATGCCGAAACTGAGCGGCACCATGAAGGTGAGCGAGCTGAAATTGAGCGCGATCTGGTGCGCGGAAATCTCCACCACGCCGTAGCGCGCCACCAGCAGGCTGACCGCGCCAAACGCGCTGACCTCGGCAAAATAGGTGACGCCGATCGGCAGGCCGAGGCGCAGCATCGGCGCGATCTCGGCCCAGTGCGGCCACTCCCAGTGGGTGAACGGGTAGGTGGCGCGGTAGGCCGGCGCCACGCGCAGCCAGACGATCATCGCCGCCAGCATCAGCCACATGCACAGCCCGGTCGACACCGCGCAGCCGACGCCGCCCAGCGCCGGCAGGCCCCAGTTGCCGAACACCAGCAGCCAGTTGACGAACACATTGAACAGCAGGCCGAGGATGGCGATCACCATCACCGGCTTGGTCTGGTTGATGCTGGTGCTGTAGCCATACAGCGCGCGGTAGGCGGCAAACGGCGGCAGGCCGATGCTGATGATGTGGACGAACAGCGAGGCCTGGCGGTGCACATGCGGCGTCAGGTACAGGTAGTCGAACACCAGCGTAGCCAGGTTGGCCAGCGCCGCCGCCGTCACGCCAACCGCCAGCGCCTTCCACAGCGCCTGGCGCACCGCGTGCGGCACCTTGTCCAGGGCGCCGGCGCCGACGTCGTGGGCGACGATGCTGTTAATCGCCATCATCACGCCGCTGACCGTCACCAGGATAATCGCCCACACCGAGGCGCCCAGCGACACGGCCGCCAGCTCGTCGGCGCTGGTGTGGCCGGTCATGGCGACATCGGCCACGCCCATGCCGACCGTGGCCAGCTGGCCGACCAGCACCGGCCAGGCCAGTTGCCACAGGGCGGCGATTTCACGGCGAATGTTAGGAAAGGTAAAGGTATGCGGCATCGGGGGCAGGCGTTACAGAAACGCACAATTTTACTGGGTTGCTAACAGTTTTGCGCGCTATCATGCTCGCTCAGCCCGAATTCGGAGACCTTCATGCAGAAAATCCTCGCCGCGGCCGCCCTGGGCGCCGTTTGTTCCAGCGTTTGCGCCGGCGACATCACGCTGTACACGCGCGAGCACCTGGGCGGACCGGCGATCACCCTGCACGAGGCGGTGCCGGACCTGGACCTGCAAGGCTTCAACGACAAGACCTCCAGCGTCATCGTGCACAAGGGCACGTGGGAAGTGTGCGCGGAAAAGCACTACCACGGCAAATGCCTGATCCTGCCGGAAGGCGAATACGCCGAGCTCAAGGGCTTCAACAACATGATCTCCTCGGTGCGCGAAGTCGAGGCCAAGCGCGCCAAGGCCGCCGCCAAGTAGGGTATTGTTGATTTTTAACTAAAACTCCGCTACTGTGACAGCGGGGCGGACCTTTCAAGCCGGCCTGTTCTTGCCGCGTGCAGGGACAGCCTCTGCGGGGCTACCCCGTGGGATATTGATTGTTCAGCACTTCGCCGCCTGAGCCGCGTTGCGCTCCCGCGCAAGACAGCTCACGCATCACGAGACTCGTTGAAAGTGCTCCGCCCCGACCACTGCGCATGGCCATTGAAAAACTGACGTTGCTGGCGCTGGCTGACACCCTGCTTGCCACCGAGGCCCACCTGGCCAGCCAGATCGCCGCCTGCACCCGCGTGTTCGACGCCCCGCAGCCGTGGGCGCCGCCAGTGTGCGCCGCGCTGCTCGCGCGCACCGGCGACAACTTCCATTACTTCAGCCGGTACGAAATCGCCGACCTGCTGCGGCAACTGCTGGCGCGCGCGCAAGAGGAGCGCGAAGGCGCCGCCGCCGAGGACGCCGATACCGCCGCCGCCGACAGCGCGCCGCTGGTCACCGAACTGCCGCCGGTGCGCCGCTACTGCATCGATCCGCCGCTGCGCCCGCCGCAAGCCGACTGGCTGGTCGCGCTCGGACTGCCGCAGCTGCACAGCGTCGGCGCGCTGGCCGCCTGGCTGGACGAACCTGTCGGCGCACTTGGCTGGCTGGCCGACCAATGGCGCCTGCCGCACAACGCGCCAGCGCGGCTGCAGCATTACCACTACCGCTGGGTGCCGAAACGCAGCGGCGGCCTGCGCCTGATCGAAATTCCCAAGGCCCGGCTGCGGCGGATCCAGCAACAAATCCTGCGCCAGCTCCTCGACCTGACGCCGCCGCATGCGGCCGCCCACGGCTTCCGGCGCGGCCGCTCCAGCGTCACGCACGCCGCGCTGCACGCCGGCCGGCACACGGTCATCCGCATGGACCTGAAGGATTTTTTTCCAAGCATCCAATACGCGCGCATCGTGGCGCTGTTCGAAAAGCTGGGCTACCCGGAGAAGGTGGCCGGCCTGCTGGCACGCCTGTGCGTGAACCGCACGCCGAACGGCGCATTGCACGGCCGCCAGGTGGCCGATGCCGTGACGTGGAGCGAACGCCAGGCGCTGAAATCGCCGCACCTGCCGCAAGGTTCGCCGTGCTCGCCGGCGCTGGCCAATCTGTGCGCATACCGGCTCGACATCCGCCTCGACGCGCTGGCGCAGTCGCTCGGGGCGGTCTACAGCCGCTACGCCGACGACCTGGTGTTTTCCGGCGACCGCGATTTCGCCCGCGCGGCGGACCGCTTTCACATCCAGGTCGCCGCCATCGCGCTGGAAGAAGGCTTCCGCGTCAACACCCGCAAGACCCGGCTGATGCGCGAAGGCACGCGCCAACAGGTGACAGGCGTGGTCATCAATCGCCATCCCAACATCGCCCGCGACGAATACGACCAACTGAAAGCCACGCTGACCAACTGCGTGCGCCACGGCCCGGCCTCGCAGAACCGCGACGGTCGCGCCGACTTCCGCGCCTACCTGGCCGGCAGGATTTCCTACGTCAGGATGGTCAACGCCCAGCGCGCGGCGCGCCTGCAGCGGCTGGCGGACGCCATCGTCTGGCGCTAGACGGCCGGCCGCGAAAAAATGTTGACCAGATTGCCGTCGGGATCGCGCAGCAGCAGCGAGATATTCCCCCACGGCATACGCGTGGCCGGCATGACGATCTCGACGTTGTCACGCGCCAGCCGCTCGCCCACCGCCGCCACATCGTCCACCTCGAACTCCAGGATCGCCGAGCGGTTGGCGCCGGCGACAGCCGCACCGGCGTTGAAGCGCGTCACCAGCTCCTGCGCCGCAATCGCCAGCAGCACACCATCGAAGTGCACCTGCGCAAAGCCTTCGGCCAGCCGCGCCGGCTCGACGCCGGATAATTGTTGATAGAAGGCGAGCAGCGCCTCGAACTGCTCGGTCACAAGACGAACGGATGCGAATTTCATACTGAGTTCCAATTCAAAAAAGGAACGTCAGTGTAGGGGCGGCCCCTGTCAGTTTCTGTCAGCAGGCGTATGCCAATCAATCGACATGAAGACACAATGCATTTTTCGACGAAGGCCTATCGTTCAGCGCCGGCCAGCAATTTTCTTCCTCCACGCCGGATGTCGAATCCGGCGTGGAGTTCACCGTCATGCGGTAAGCCGCGTGCCTCAGTGCAGCACGGGCAACTCGATATAGCTCTGCGCCTCGCCGCTGTGGTGGATGAGGTTATCCGCCACCACGCCCTCCTTCTCGCTTTCGTTCGGCCCACCCGTATTGAGGTTGCGCACGAACTTGGGGAAGTTCGACGAGGTGACTTCGACGCGGATGCGGTGGCCCTTGCCGAACTGGATGGCGGTGGTGATCGGCGTCGGGTGGATGGTGTAGACGGCGCCCGGCGTCATCATCTCCGGCTTGTCGTAGCCGTTGCGGTAACGCGCGCGGAAAATGGTGTCGCCGATGATCCAGGCCGTGCCGTCCGGGGCGACATCGACCAGCTTGACCGCGAAGTCCGTGTCCCGGGCGCTGGACGACACCTTCAGCACCGCGTCCACGAAGCCGGCCACGTCGAGCGGGGCGGGCAGCGGATCGCTGGTATAGACCAGCACATCGTTGCGCGCTTCGATCGGGCGCTGGTCGAAGGCGCCCGGGATCACCACGCCGCCGTTGCAGCAGTCGCCGCCGCCGATGGTCTGGACCGGATTCATCGGATCATAGCGGTAGCGGTCGGCGGCCTCGGCTGCCTGCGCCGCCTCGGGCGCCAGGCGGCCATCGCCATTCAGGCTGTTGGCGTTGCCGTTGGAACGCAGATACAGGCGCATCGGACGGGCGGTTTGCGGCGGCCACTGCGCCGCCTCCTGCCAGCGGTTGGCGCCCATCATGTAATAGCGCACATGCGGCGTCGCGGCCGGGAAGGCCTTGGCATCGCCCTTCAGCCAGCGGTCGAACCACGAATAGATCGCGGCGTCGACGTTGAAACTGGTGTCGCCCATATTGCGCTCGCCGACGACGGTGTCCGGTCCGAGGCTGGCATATTTGCAGTGCGCCACCGGCGCCACCACCGTGTACTGGTTGGCGCTGGCCTCCGGGTCCGTGTTGGCCGCGCGCGCCGCATTGAACAGCTCAAGATTGGGCCCGACCGACACGTCGTACCAGGTATTGAACCACAGCGCCGGCACGCCCCAGCCCATGCCCTCGTGGTACAGGCCGCCCTGTTGCCAGGCCGGATCGGCCGGCGTGCGGTCGATGAACTGTTCGAACGTCGCCGGCGGCTCGCCCAGCGAGGTCAGGATCTGGTTGACCGGCAGGTGCTTGAGCTGTTTGGCCCACTCCACCTTCGGCTTGTGCACTTCCAGGTCGTTGTAGGCCTCGATGCGCGCGCGCAGCTTCTCGTCCGTCAGCGCGGCCGGCAATTGCGCCCGCAGCGGGTTGTCGACGCCGTACAGCCAGACGAAGAACAGGTTGCGCGGCACGCCGCCGGTGTACCAGTTGCCCTGTTCCTGGAAGCGGCCGACCTTGCCGATGCCGGCGCCGGCCGACATCGGCACCATGGCGGCGTGGGCCGGATGGTTCATGCCGGCCAGCGCCAGCTGCCACTCGGCGGACGAGGAGCAGCCCAGCGTGCCCACCTTGCCGTTCGACCAGGGCTGCTTGGCGATCCAGGTCAGGGCGTCGTAGCCGTCGGTGCGCGGCTGCCCGAGGATTTCCCATTTGCCTTCCGAGAAATAGCGGCCGCGCTCGTTCTGGACGATGAAGGTATAGCCGCGCTTGACCGATTCCAGCACATAGCGCAGCGTCGGGCCGGCCAGCTTGTGTTCGTTGTACGGCGTCTTCCACAGGATGACCGGCTGGTGCGCCGGCGCATTTTTCGGCGTGTAGATATCGGTCGACAGCGCCACGCCGTCGCGCATCGGCACCATCACGCCGAGCCGCGAAATGGTGGTTTGCGCCAGTTCGGCGTCGAGCGCGGCGGGACTGTACTTGCTGTAATCCTGAGCGGCGGCCGTGGTCTGGGCGACGACCAGCGTGAGGGCGGTCAGGCGGATGAGATTGTGCTTCAAGAGCTGGCTCCTGTTGAAATGGACCGTGGGGAAAGGGCCGCAGCCTCGGCGCGGCAGCTAAGTATAGCAGCGCGGCAACTACTGCAAACCGCCCTGGTCCATCCCGTCTGACGGACAGCGGGGCCGGCCGATTCGATGTAAACTGAGCACAAAGGCCGGCGCCAACGCACCGGCCGCATCGGCATGAGGGAGCGCGCAGCGTGGAATACAAAGATTATTACCAGACCCTGGGGGTGGCCAAGACCGCCACCGAGGACGAAATCAAAAAGGCCTACCGCAAGCTGGTCCGGAAATACCATCCGGACGTCAGCAAGGAAGCCGACGCCCAGAACAAAACCCAGGACATCAACGAAGCCTACGGCGTGCTGGGCGACGCCGAAAAGCGCGCCGCCTACGACGAGCTCGGGCGCGGCCACCAGTACCGCGCCGGCCAGGAATTCCGGCCGCCGCCCGACTGGGGCCGCGGCTTCGGCGGCGGTGGCGCGGGCGCGGGCGGTCCCGGCGGCATGGGCGGCGGCTTTGGCGGCGACAGCGACTTCTTCTCCGACCTGTTCGCCAACTTCGGCGGCGGCGGCCGTCGGCGCCAGGCGCCGCAGCGCGGCGACGACAGCCACGCCAGCATCACCATCGACCTGGCCGACAGCTACACCGGCGCCACCCGCACCATCAGCCTGATGGTGGCCGAGCGCGACGCCCAGGACCGCATCGTTACGCGCGAGCGCAACCTCAGCGTCAACATCCCGAAAGGCGTGACGGCCGGCCAGCAATTGCGCCTGAGCGGCCAGGGCCAGCCGGGCGCCGCCGGTCCCGGCGATCTGTACCTGGAAATCCAGTTCCGGCCGCACGCGCGCTACCGCGTCGACGGCCGCGACGTCTACCAGACGGTGCCGGTGGCGCCTTGGGAACTGGCGCTGGGCGGCGAGGTGGAAGTGACCACGCCGTCGGGCAAGGTCAACGTGACGGTGCCGGCCGGCTCGCAAAGCGGCCGCAAGCTGCGCCTGCGCGCACGCGGCATTCCCGGCAAGGAAGCGGGCGACTTGTATCTGCTGCTGGAGGTGGTGCTGCCGCCGGCCACCAGCGACAAGGCGCGCGAACTGTATCAAACGATGGCGCGCGAGATGGCCTTCAATCCGCGCGCGGGAGGATGACCATGGGACCAGCAATCCTGACCGCGGTGGTGATCGACGACGACGCCGCGCTGACCCTGCAAGAACTGGCGCAGGCCTGCGCCGTGGAGCCGGACTGGGTGGTGGCGCGCGTGCGCACCGGCATCCTGCTCGACGACAGCGCCGACGGCGACGGCGACAGCGCCGCCTGGCGCTTCACCAGCGCCGACCTGGTGCGCGCGCGCCGCCTGTGCCAGATCGAACGCGCCTTCGACGCCAACGACGACGTGGCGGCGCTGGTGGTCGACCTGTCGGAAGAAATCCGCCGCCTGCGCGGCAAGCTCAGCGCGGCCGGAGTGAAATAGGCGCGGCCACCGCCAGGCCGGCCGGCGCATCGGCGGTCGGCGGCTTCGGCCGTTTGCGCCCCTGCGGCCCCGGCGGTACGCCGGGCGCCTGCTCGACCGGCGGCTGGCGCTCGCTCAGCCCGTGATAGGCGTGGGCCTGCGCGCTGGCCTGGGCGGCATGGGCGGCCAGCTCGCTTTCCTCGCGCGCGTTGAGCGGCGTCGGAATGCCGGGCTGGTCCAGATCGAGGAACTGCTGCATCAGCCAGCGCGTGGCCGGCCCCGGCTCCTCGTCGCCGCGGCGGATCACGAACAGCGGGAAGCTGAACGAACTGCCCTCGGCGATCTCCAGCTGCACCAGGCGGCCCGCGTCCAGATCCCACTGCACGAATTCGAGCGGCATATTGCCCCAGCCGATGCCGTTGCGCAGCAGCGCGTGCTTGGAGCTGAGGTCGCCCAGGCGCCAGTCGCGCAGCGCCAGCACGCCGAAATCCTGGCCCTTGGTCAGCGTGCTGCGGTCGGTCAGCACCAGCTGCGTATGCTCGCGCAGCACGGCGCTGGGAATGATGCCCTCGATCTGCGCCAGCGGATGGTCGGGCGCCACCACCGGCACCATGGTGACGAAGCCGCAGGCCTGGCGCTCGATCACATCCTGCGTGCCCGGCATCCAGCCGCTGATGCCGATGCGGCAGGTGCCGTCGGCCACCAGCTGCGTCACCGCGCCGAGCGCCTCGATGCGCAGCCGCATCGACACGGTCGGGAACTCCTTCTGGAAGGCGTGCAGGATGCGCACCAGCTTGCAGGTCGAGAACATCACGTCGACCACCAGCGACACCTCGGCCTCCAGCCCGGCCGACAGCGCCTTGGCGCGGGCGCGCATGCCGTCGACCTTGAGCGAGACGGCGCGGGCGTCGGCCAGCAGCGCCTTGCCGGCCTCGGTCAGGGTCGGCTTGCGCTTGCTGCGGTCGAGCAGCTCGACATTGAGCTGCTCTTCCAGGTTGGCAATCGTATAACTGATGACCGACTGGGTACGGTGCAAGGCCCGCGCCGCATGGGCGAAACCGCCATGGTCGATGACGGCGATGAAGACGCGCAGCTGGTCGAGGGAGGGGAGGCCGGGATCACGCATAATCGATATTCTCGATAAGTAGGATTGAAATAAACTGTATTTCATCGATATTATAATCGCTTTATGATCGCTGCAATCCCTAACCGAAAGGAAACAGCATCATGGCAAACATCCTCCACATCGACAGCAGCGTGCGCAGCACCGGTTCCCTGACCCGCCAACTGGGCGGCGAACTGATCGCCAAACTGAAGGCCGCCAATCCAGGCACCACCGTGGTCACCCGCGACCTGGCCAACGCGCCCGTGCCGCACCTGACCGAACAAATGATCGGCGCCTACTTCACGCCAGCCGACAAGCGCAACGCCGACCAGGCCCACACCATCAAGACCTCGGACATCCTGGTCGACGAACTGCTGGCCGCCGACACCATCGTCATCGGCGCGCCGATGTACAACTTCTCGGTCACCTCCGGCCTGAAAGCCTGGATCGACCACGTGGCCCGTGCCGGCCGCACCTTCCAGTACGGCGCCAACGGCCCTGAAGGCCTGGTCACCGGCAAGAAAGTCTACGTCTTCGTCGCCAGCGGCGGCGTCTACAGCACCGGCCCGGCCGCCGGCTACGACCACATCACCACCTACCTGCGTTCGGTGCTGGGCTTCCTGGGCATGACCGACGTTACCTTCATCGTCGCCGAAGGCGTGGCGATGGGCGAAGAAGCGGTGGCTGCCGCCGTCGCCAAGGGCCAGTCGCAGATCGAAGCGATCGCCGCCTAAGGCCGGCACGCCGCAGCCGCCAGTGCGGGGCTGCGGTATCATGCAGGCTTCACTCCATGGAGCCTGACATGAAACGGAATCTTCATCTGTTGATGATAGACCCGCAAAACGATTTTTGCGACCTGCCGGACACTTACCGCCCGACCGATCCGGTCACCCGCCAGCCGCTGGCGCCTTCGCTGCCGGTGCCCGGCGCCCACCAGGACATGCTGCGCCTGGCCGGGCTGATCAACCGCGGCCGCGCCGGCATCAGCGCCATGAGCGTGACGCTCGACTCGCACCACCGCTTCGACATCGCCCACCCGACCTTCTGGATCGCCGCCGACGGCGCCCCGGTCGCCCCGTTCACCGAAATCACCGCCGCCGAGGTCCGCGCCAAAAAATACGCGCCGCGCCACCCGGCCGCGCTGGCCATCGCGCTGAACTACCTGGACCGCCTGGAAGCGGCCGGCCGCTACCGGCTGATGGTGTGGCCGGTGCACTGCGAGATCGGCAGCTGGGGCCACAACGTCCACGCCGACGTGCGCGCCGCCTACGGCCACTGGGAAGAAGCGTCGCTGGGCATCGTCGCCAAGCTGGCCAAGGGCTCCAATCCGTGGACCGAGCACTACTCCGCCGTGCAGGCCGAAGTGCCCGACGCCGACGATCCCGACACCCAGTTCAACACCAAGTTCGTCACCACGCTGGCCGAGGCCGACCGCATCTACGTGGCCGGCGAGGCCGGCAGCCACTGCGTCAAGGCCACCGTCGAGCACATCGCCGACTACTTCGCCGAACAGTACGGCCCGGCCTCGCTGGCCAAGCTGGTGCTGATCACCGACTGCATCAGCCCGGTCACCGGCTTCGACGCCCAGTACCAGGCCTTCCTGCGGGCGATGGCGGCGCGCGGCGTGCAACTGATGCAGGCCGCCGACGTGCTGCCGGAACTGCTGGAGAACGCCGCCGTGGAGCCCGCATGAAGCAGCCCATCGTCCGCAGCCTGCTGGAGACGGACCTCTACAAATTCACCATGTGGCAGGCGCTGCTGCATGGCCATCCGCACGCCCACACCGAGTATGAATTCGTCTGCCGCAACACGCCGGCCTTCCCGCTGACCGAGCTGCTGCCCGAGGTCGAGCGCGAGCTGGACCACCTGTGCTCGATGAGCTTCACCGACGAGGAACTGGGCTATTTGCGCTCGCTGCGCTACATGAAGAGCGACTTCGTCGACTTCCTGACCGTGTTCCGCTTCCAGCGCAAATTCATCGACGTGCGCGCCGACGGCGACACGCTGGTGATCCACGCCACCGGCCCGCAGGTGCACGTGATGGGCTTTGAAATCTACGTGCTGTACATCGTCAACGAACTGTACTTCCGCCGCTTCGACCAGGCCGCCGCGCTGGCCGAGGGCCGCGCGCGCCTGAGCGCCAAGATCGCCAGGCTGAAAGCCTTCGGCGCCGAGCCGGCGCGGCTGTATCCGTTCGAGCTGTCCGACTTCGGCACCCGCCGCCGCTTCTCGGGCGCCTGGCATGACGAAGTGGTGCAGCGGCTGGCGCGCGAGGTGCCGGAATACTTCAAGGGCACCTCCAACGTCTACCAGGCGATGAAGTTCGGCCTGATCCCGATCGGCACCATGGCGCATGAATACATGCAATCGTTCCAGGCCTTCGGCGTGCGCCTGCGCGACTTCCAGAAAGCCTCGCTGGAGGCGTGGGTGCAGGAATACCGTGGCGACCTCGGCATCGCGCTGACGGATGTGGTGGGGATGGATGCCTTCCTTGACGACTTCGACCTGTACTTCGCCAAGCTGTTCGACGGCCTGCGCCACGATTCCGGCGACCCGGTGGTGTGGGGCGAAAAAGCCATCGCCCACTACGCCGCGCTGCGCATCGACGCCAAGACCAAGCGCCTGGTGTTCTCGGACGGCCTGAACCTCGACAGCGCGATCGCGCTGTACCGCCACTTCGCCGACCGCATCATGACCGGCTTCGGCATCGGCACGCACCTGACCAACGACGTCGGCCTGGCGCCGCTGAACATCGTCATGAAACTGGTGTGCTGCAACGGCCAGTCGGTGGCCAAGCTGTCCGATTCGCCCGGCAAGACGCTGTGCAAGGACGAGACCTTCCTGGCCTATCTGCGCCAGGTGTTCAACCACCCGGCGCCGTAATACGCGTCAGGCCTCGCTGGCGCCGTAGCTGCCGATGATGGCGTCGGCCTTGGCGCTGTCGTCCTCATCGTAGACATCGATCGACAGCATGGCGCCGGCGCGGTGGCGGGCCGCCGCCGCGGCGGCCGGACCGCCGGGCGTCAGCGCGTCGAGCAGGTTGCCGACCGTGCTGGTGGCCACGTCCGACGGCAGCGTGGTGTGCTTGGTCAGCTGCACGCTGGACTGCGGAAAGCCGCTGGCCAGCAGCGCGCTGCGGGCGCTCTCGGCGTCCGACAGCTGCGGGAAATTGCGGTGAATGGTACGGGACATGATGGCCTCCTGCTGTAGGTTTTATGAGGTGGGGCGCTTAAAAGCCGGTGACGACGGGATCGAAATGCACCACGTTCGGCGGCTCGGCGAAGAAACCGCCGACCAGCGCGCGCCAGTCCTGGAAGGCGGCGCTGCCGCGGAAATCGACCGTATGGTTTTCCAGCGTCGACCAGCCGACCACCAGGTGATAGGTGTCCGGCGTTTCAATGGCGCGCTCCAGGCGCATCGACAGGCAGCCGGTGGCGGCGCGGAACAGCGGCACCGCCTGGGTGACGGCGGCCTCGAAGGCGGCGTGGGTGTCGGGCTTGATGGTGATGGCGGCGATCTCGTAAATCATGGGCGATCCTGGCAGTGAAGTAAGGCCCTATTGTGCCTCAACTGCGGCAGGCGTGCGCAGGATGAAACGCATCGCTTGGTGCGCCAGCTCGCGCACGTCGGCGCCGCTGCCGGGTTTGTACCACTGCACGGTCCAGTTCAGCGCGCCGAAGATCAGCAGGCGGTCGAACTGCGACGGCATGAGCCAGTCGCCCGAATGGTGCAGGGCTGCGATGGCGCGGTCCCACACCGCCTCGTAGCGGTCCTTGAGCGCGGTGATGCGTTCGCGCGACTCCTCGTCCAGCGAGCGCCACTCGTACAGCAGCACGGCGATGAAATGGTGGTCCGGCGCCAGCAGCGTGTGCAGATGGGCCTCGACCAGCCGGTGCAGCATGGCGCTGGGCGCCAGCGGCAGGGCGGCGATGGCCTCGACCTCGGCCAGCGAGCGCTGCATGCCTTGCTCCATGATGGCCGCCAGGATCTCCTGCTTGGTCTTGAAATGGTAAAACCAGCTGCCGGCCTGGATGCCGGCGGCGGCGGCGATGTCGCGCACCGTGGTGTTGTCATAGCCCTTGGTGCGGAACAGCTGGGCGGATTTCTCGATCAGCTCGGCGCGCAGGCCGCCGCCTTCCCCTTTCTGGGGCCGCCCGCGTTTTTTCGGGCTGTGGACGGCAGGGGCGGCAGCATCGGGCATGGCGTCTCGGCGGTTGGAATGATGACACTGTCATTCTAATGCCGGAACGCGCCAAATTCACAAAACCTGAAACCGTGTGCTGCGGCGCAACAACAGCCACACCTTTGCGCCAGATCATGCACCATGCGCGACGCCCGCCTATGGCCCGGAGCAGCTAGTCGATGCGCGGATCGACTAGCTGTTGCCTAAGCTCATGTGAAGGAATTGGTGCCGGTATATTTCCCGACCGCCGGCGCCGGTAGTAGCCGCCCCGAGGGGCGCTAATTGGTGGTTCCATGTGAGAACTGCAGCCATCATACCGTCCGAATATGACGGGCGTTTGACGTGCGTGGCGGGGGCGTGCAAAGTACTGTAGAATAGAAGTTCTGTGGGGACGACCTGGTTTCGACGTGGGTTGCAAAGCAGAGCAGGGCATACCGAGGGCTGGTTACCTCGTAAATACACCCAGAAAATCAATAACTGCAAACGATAACTCGTACGCACTGGCAGCCTAAGGGCTGTTAGCTCCTAAACGCTTCTTCCCTGGGGCGGACCGTTAAAAGTCAAGGAGTCATTTACAGGGAATCGCGCTGCAACGGGTCACTTGAAGCAGCGTTAAATCTTAGGTGAATCGCTTGTATGTAACGTGCACGTCCGTGCCATACCGGTTAAATTAAATGATAGTGCTAAGTATGTAGAACTGTCTGTGGAGTGCTTGCGGACGCGGGTTCGATTCCCGCCGTCTCCACCACTGGATTCAAAACAAATGCCCCGACGCGCAAGCGCCGGGGCATTTTTTTTCGCGCCATCTTTAACGCGTCAGCGATTGTAGTCTTGGATCATCAGGTTTGAAGACTTCGCGGCAGTCACCGTCGTAGAAGCAAATTTCGTCATTAGCCAGCAGTTGCTCGCGTCGCGCCCAGACGAGTACGCCGCATCTTTTCACGACTAAATGATTTTCGTAGCCTGCGGGCGGCATGATTCGAGCCAGAAACTCGTCAGCGGTTGGAGCCATGATAGGAGTGTTCATTTTAGGATGCCTCCCGATGGTAATGGAAGTTGAGGCTCTTGGAAACGCGTATCCAGAGATGGTGAAGTAATTCAATGTGCAGATATTGCTGTTGAAGCTGACCGGCTTTGAGCATGGCGTTGATTTCGTCGATCGCGAAAGGCATTTCGTCTTTGATCGATTGCTCGATTGTTGGCCACAAAGGCCATGCTTCGCCTGAATGCATGATATAGCGCCAGCGAGGAGCGACGGCGCGCAATTCAAGCAAATCGAGCTCTGTCGCGTGCTGTACATCCTGCGGAGAAAATGGATGTCCTCCCGGATGATTGTGGGAAAAGACGCTGTGGTTGACGCCAGTGAGTTCGGCGGGTAAGAACAGAATATTTGTTGGTGTGCCGATCTTACTGAAAATAAGCGTTCCGTCAGCTCGGAAAAATGCGCCATTCTCATTGAAGTCGTTGCGAATAGTTTCTTCAAATTTCACTGCAGCTAAATGGACCGGCGTGGAAATATCAGGACTAACGCGAGGGTAGTTTGGATCGTAAACTGAAAAATCCCATGAATTTTGCATGGTCAAAACAAGGGAGAAAAGGCGAGAAGTTGTGATTGATACTAATCATTAGTATGTCGGATGGCAAAATAATAATTAAATTTGCTGATTACCGTTGCCTGTCGACCACATAGTAAATTCTTCAATAGGCAGTGCTTTGATTGAATGCAAACCGGGCCTTTGAAGGCCCGTTGCTTGCTAACTTAGAACCCTGGCGCCGGCACTTCCGGGATCTGGTTGTGCAGGCTGGCGTTGATGACGTTCCAACCGCGGATCACGGCGATTGCGTAGCTCAGTTCGGCGATTTCGTTATCGGTGAAGTGTTCTTTCAGTTGCGCGAAGTCGTCGTCGGTCGGATGCTGGTGCGGCAGGGCGTTGACGGCCTCGGCCCAGTTCAACGCGGCGCGTTCGAGGGCGCTGAAGAACGGCGCTTCGCGCCAGCCGGCGATGGCGTTCAGGTGACGTGGTTCGGCGCCTTGCTTGATCAGGTCGCGCCAGTGCATGTCGACGCAGACGCCGCAGCCGTTGATTTGCGAAATGCGTAGGTTGATCAGTTCCACCAGCCGCACGCCAAGCGAGCTTTTCTTGACGGAGGCGGACAGCGCGATCATCGCCTGCAAATTCGCAGGGGCGAGTTGGAACAGTGGAATACGGGCAGCTTGGCTCATGATGGTGTCTTTCACAGAAGTGGAGGGCACACCATTGCGCCCTCTATACCCTGTAAGACGGGCCGGCCAGGCCGGCTGTGACAGCTTTCAGAAAATAGTTTGCGGCACACCCGTCAGCTTGTCCGGGTTGCGGACGATGAACACCGCCACGATGCGGCCGTCCTCGATCAGGAACGACTGCGCCGATTCGAGCTTGCCGCCGACGTAGCGCACCAGTCCCGGCCCGCCGTTGACGCGGGCGGCGCGGTAGGCCACCTGCTGTGGATACTGGTGTTCCAGCGACCAGAACGATCCCGCCACGCGGCCGGCGCCGTGCAGCACGCGCAGGTAGGAATTGACCTTGCCGCCGCCGTCGGCCACCAGCTGCACGTCATCGGCCAGCATCGATTTCATGGCGTCGCGGTCGCCGACCTGGGCGGCGGCGATGAAGCGGCCCAGCAGCGCGTGGTGCTGTTCCTTCGGCACGGCGAAGCGCGGCTTCTGCTGCTGCACGCGCTCCTGCGCCCGGTGCACCATCTGCCGGCACGCCGCTTCGCTCTTGCCCAGCACGCTGGCGATCTCGCCGTATTCCTGCTCGAACACCTGGCGCATCAGGAACGCCGCCCGCTCCTCGGGCGACAACCGCTCCAGCACCCACAGCAGCGCCATCGACACCTCGCTGGCCATTTCCGCATGGCTCTCCGGCGTGTGCTCCTCCAGCTCGACGATCGGCTCCGGCAGCCACCAGCCGACATAGGCCTCGCGCTCGGCCAGCCGCGCGCGCAGGCGGTCGATCGCCAGCCGGGTGGTGATGGTCACCAGCCACGCCTCGGCCGATTGCACCGCGTCCTGCGCGCTGCCGTGCCAGCGCAGCCATGCGTCCTGCACCACGTCTTCGGCGTCGGCGCGGGTGCCCAGCATGCGGTAGGCGATCGAGAACAGGCGCGGCCGCAGGGCCGCAAAGGTGGGGGTGTCGGTCATCATGAACTTTAGACGTGCCAGCCGGTCAGTTTGTGACAAGCATAGCTTATCCAGATTGCGCATTTGCTTTTTTGGAATCATTCGTGGCCCCGGCCGCCGATTCCCGCTACCTTTTCATCCACCACCTCAAAAGGAGACAGCATGAAACTGGAAACCATCGCCGTGCACGGCGGCTACAGTCCGGACCCGACCACGCGCGCCGTGGCCGTGCCGATCTACCAGACCGTCGCCTACGCCTTCGACGATACCCAGCACGGCGCCGACCTGTTCGACCTCAAAGTGCAGGGCAACATCTACACCCGCATCATGAATCCGACGCAGAACGTGCTGGAGCAGCGCGTTGCCGCACTGGAAGGCGGCGTGGCGGCGCTGGCGCTGGCGTCCGGCCAGGCCGCCGTCACCTACGCCATCCAGACCATCGCCGAGGCGGGCGACAACATCGTCTCCGCCTCCACCCTGTACGGCGGCACCTACAACCTGTTCGCCCACACGCTGCCGCAGTTCGGCATCAGCACCCGCTTTGCCGATCCGCGCGATCCGGCCTCGTTCGCCGCGCTGATCGACGAGCGCACCAAGGCGGTGTTCATCGAGTCGATCGGCAACCCGCTGGGCAACGTCACCGACATCGCCGCGATTGCCGCCGTCGCCCACGCGCACGGCGTGCCGCTGATCGTCGACAACACCGTCGCCACGCCGTATCTGCTGCGCCCCATCGAGCACGGCGCCGACATCGTCGTCCATTCGCTGACCAAATACCTGGGCGGCCACGGCAACTCGATCGGCGGCGCGATTGTCGATTCCGGCAAGTTCCCGTGGGCCGAGCACAAGGAGCGCTTCAGGCGCCTCAACGAGCCGGACGTGTCCTACCACGGCGTGGTCTACACCGAGGCGCTGGGGCCGGCCGCCTACATCGGCCGCGCGCGCGTGGTGCCGCTGCGCAACACCGGCGCGGCGCTGTCGCCGTTCAACGCCTTCCTGCTGCTGCAAGGGATCGAGACGCTGGCGCTGCGCATGGAGCGCATCGTCGACAACACGCTGAAGGTGGCGCAGTACCTGCGCCGCCACGCCAAGGTCAAGTGGGTCAATTACGCCGGGCTGGAAGACCACCAGGACTACGCACTGGCGGTCAAGTATCTGGGCGGCCGGCCGTCCGGCGTGCTGACCTTCGGCGTCGAAGGGGGCGTGGCCGGCGGCGCGCGCTTCCAGGATGCGCTGCAATTGTTCACGCGCCTGGTCAACATCGGCGACGCCAAGTCGCTGGCCTGCCATCCGGCGTCGACCACCCACCGCCAGCTCAACGAGGAAGAGCTGGCCAGGGCGGGCGTGACGGTGGATACGGTGCGGCTGTCGATCGGCATCGAGCACAGCGACGATCTGCTGGCCGACCTGGAACAGGCGCTGGCGGCGGTCTAGGACCTGGCGGTCTTGTCCGGCACGCGCGTGATCTGCACGTTGCCGTTGACGATGGTGCAGTCGAGGATGTGGTTGCGCGAGGTGCCGGCGTGACGCGAATACAGGTCGTGGTACTTGCCCGACTCCTCCAGGCGCAGGTCGATGCGGAAGCTTTCCAGGTTATTGGTCAGCGCCACCTCGGCCACGCGCTGGCGGCGCACGTCGGCTTCCTTGTCGGTGCGGCCGTGCATTTCCGGCCCTTCGAAATAGCGGATCAGCGCGCACTCGATGACGTCGATGCGGTCCTTCAGCAGCACGTCGGCCGCCACCGGATTCTGGTTCACTTCCAGCTCGGCCGGATCGCCGTCGGCCGACATCACCTCGACGTTCATGCGCTGGATCAGCAGCAGCATGTCGTTGTCTTCGCCAAACTTCTGGTGCACGCGCTGCACCGGCATCAGGCGCGCGCGCGCCAGGCGGCCGCGCGGGTCCTTGGTCTGGCCGACGTACTGCACCTCGGTGGCGTAGTTCAGGTTGTTTTCGTAGCGCTGCAGCACATCGTGGATCGACAGCGCCTCGACCAGGCCGCCCCAGTTGAGCGTGATGAAGCGGTCGGTCATCGCCACCGACGGCTTTTTCAGCGTGGCGGCAAACGGCACTTCCAGCTCGATGGTCAGCGATTCCTTCTTTTCTTCCGGCCCCACCAACAGCGGCACGGTCAGCTTCAGCGAAAAGAAGGCCCAGCTGGTGCTGCGCGCCGTGTCGAAGCGCACGCGCGGGCGGTTGACGGCGAAATAGATCAGCCGCTTCTCGCTGGTCGCCTCCAGGTCGAACTGCATGCGGCGCAGATGGCGGCCGACCGGATCGCGGATGTCCGGCACTTCCGGGAAGCCGGCGACCAGGTCGTACCAGTGGAATTTGGCGTCGGCCACGGTGACCACCCAGGTCTGCGGCGCGGCGGTGCGCTGCGGCATCAGCGGCAGCAACTCCTCCATCTCGTCCGGCGGCGACGCCAGCAGGTCGAGGAAGGGCTCCGGCCCCTCGTCGAGCAGCGCGCCGATGCCCAGCTCTTCCGGCGACGGATCTGGATAATCGTCGTCGTCATTGCTCATGTGCGCGCTCCAAGTGTGTCATAGTCCGGTGATTATAGTGCTTCCACCGTGTTATTTCCATGGGGAAATATGACGGGGCATCAAGAAACCACCCAATGTAACACTACTCAGGTTTTGCCGCCCTTGGCCGGTGGCGGCAGTGGCATCGGCGCAACCTGGGCCTGGCCGTCGGCCACGAAACAGCTCAGGATGTGGCGCTTGGCGGTGCTGACGAACTCCGAGCACAGGTAGTTATAGCAGCCGGTGCCGGGCAATTCCAGGTCAACGGTGTATTGCACCAGGTGGTTGTTGGCCTGCACCGCCGTCAGGCGCTCGCTGCGCGCCTTGCGCTCGTCGCTCTGGCGCCAGCGCGGATTGCCGCCTTCGAAATAGCGGATCAGCGCCGCCTCGATGACGTCCATGCGTTCGGCCTGCAGGATGTCGGCCACCAGCGGATGCTCGTTGTGCGCCAGCGCCGCGGCATCGCCCTCGGCGCAGCTGACCTCGACCTCCATGCCGAGCACCAGGATCAGCGTGTCGTAGTCCATGCCGACCTGCGCCCGCAGCTTGTGCATGGCGTTCAGGCGGCCCTTGCCGAGCCGGCCTTCCGGATCGCGCGTCTGGCCGACGTAGGCCACCTTGCTGGGCAGCTTGAGTGTGTGGGCATAATGTTGCAGCAGGTCGTGGACCGAGAACACCTCGACCAGGCCGCCCCAGTTGAGGCTGATGAAGTTCTCGGTCAGGATCACGGTCGGCTTCTTCATGGTGGCCGCGAACGGCACCTTGAGTTCGACCGTGATGCTGTCCTTGCGCGCCTCGGCGCCCATCAGCAGCGGCAAGGTCAGCTTGAGCGAGAAGAAGCCCCACTGCACCACGCCGGTGATGTCGAAGCGCACCCGCGGCCGGGTGACGGCAAGAAACAGGTGGCGTTTTTCCGCCGTCGCTTCCAGCTCGAACTGCATGCGCCGCATGTAGCGGCCGATCGGGTCGCGGATGTCGGGTTTTTCGGCGAAGCCGGCGATCAGGTCGTACCAATGGTATTTGGCATCGCTGACGCGCACCATCCAGCTCTGCGGCGCGGTCGTGCGCTGCGGCAAGGAGGCAAATGAATCAGAGTACGGCTGCGGGTTTTGGGCAGCCTGCTCAGGAGTATTCATGATGGTCCTGATAAGGAAAGTTGGGTGTCGGGATGACTGCCTTTTCTCTCCCATCAGCGAGGGTTTGGCTTTCAGGAAATAAGTAATGCTACGCAGTCCTGCGGGAGACTACGCCGAATATATCCATGCGGCAACAGGAATTGCGAGTTTGATTCCTTAAAACAACAAAGTTGGCGTAATGCTATGCCGCCAACGCGCCGGCCACCAGTGTGGCTTGCAGCAGCGCCAGCAGTTCAGCGGGTTGCTGGAACAGGTAGTCGGCTTCCCAGTGCTGCGGTTCGGTGGCGCCGCAGTAGCCCCAGCCGCAGGCGATGGTCAGCATGCCGGCGGCCTTGCCGGCCTGGATGTCGCGCAGGTCGTCGCCGACATACCAGCACTGGTCGGGCGCCAGCTTGAGGCGGCTGGCCGCTTCCAGCAGCGGGGCAGGGTGCGGCTTGGCGTGCGCCGTGGTGTCGCCGGAAATCGCGCAGGCCGCGTGGCCCAGGCCGATCTGCGGCAGCAGCGGGTCGGTGAAGCGCTGCGACTTGTTGGTGACGACGCCCCATTGCAGCCCGGCCGCCTCGATGCCGGCCAGCAGCTCGGGAATGCCGTCGAACAGCCGGCTGTGCACCGCCATGGCCGCTTCGTAATTGCTGAAGAAGCCGTCGCGCAGTTCCAGGTAGCCGTCGTCGTCCGGCGCCAGGCCGAACGAGGCGCCGATCATGCCGCGCGCGCCGGCCGAGGCGGTCGGGCGCAGGATCTCGTAGGCGGTCGGTTCCAGGCCGCGCGCGCTGCGCAGCAGGTTGACGGCGGCGGCCAGGTCGGGCGCGGTGTCGGCCAGGGTGCCGTCCAGGTCGAACAGGATGGCGCGTGGGGCGGCGGGCGTGCTCATGATTCCAGCGGGCGGCGCGCGGCCACCAGGTAGTTGACGCTGGTGTCGTCGTTGAGCGAGTAGATCTTGGTCAGCGGGTTGTAGCCCATGCCCTTGAAGCCGGCCACGTCCAGGCCGGCGCTGCGGATGTACTGCGACAGTTCGGACGGCGTGATGAACTTGTCGTAGTCGTGGGTGCCTTTCGGCAGCATGCGCAGCAGGTATTCGGCGCCGATCACGGCAAACAGATAGGCTTTCGGATTGCGGTTCAGCGTCGAGAAGAACACATGGCCGCCCGGTTTCACCAGCGTGGCGGCGGCGCGCACGATGGCGCCCGGGTCGGGCACGTGTTCCAGCATTTCCATGCAGGTCACCACGTCGTACTGGCCGGCTTCCTGCGCCGCCATGTCTTCGGCGGCGATCAGCTTGTAGCGCACCTGCACGCCGGATTCCAGCGAGTGCAGGTCGGCCACTTTCAGCGCTTTTTCGCCGAGGTCGATGCCGGTGACGGTGGCGCCCTTGCGCGCCATTGATTCGGACAGGATGCCGCCGCCGCAGCCGATGTCGATCACGTTCTTGCCGGCCAGCGGGGCGCGGGCGTTGATCCATTCCAGGCGCAGCGGGTTAATTTCGTGCAGCGGGCGGAATTCCGAGGTCGGGTCCCACCAGCGGTGGGCGAGTTCGGCGAATTTTTGCAGTTCTAATGGATCAGCGTTCATGGCAACGATTTTAAAAGACTAATCCCGCTATTCTAAAGCAGCAGGCAAAAAAAAGCCCCGCCGAAGCGGGGCCTTCCGTATCAAGCTCAGCGAATTACTTGCTGGTGCCGACCACTTCGATTTCTACGCGACGGTTTTTGGCGCGGCCTTCGGCGGTTTTGTTGTCCGCGACAGGTTGTTTCTCGCCTTTGCCTTCGGTGTACACGCGGTTCGCTTCAACGCCTTTGGAGATGATGTAGGCCTTGACAGCTTCAGCGCGGCGTACCGACAGCTTCTGGTTGTACTCGTCGGTGCCCACGGAGTCGGTATGGCCGACAGCGATGATCACTTCCAGGTTGATCGAACCCAGTTTCGAGGTCAGATCGTCCAGCTTGGCTTTGCCTTCTGGTTTCAGTACGGCCTTGTCGAAGTCGAAGAAGGCGTCAGCGGCGAAGCTCACTTTTTGTGCGGTTGGCACTGGTACTGGAACCGGGGCTGGCGCAGGCGCTGGAGCCGGTGCCGGAGCAACTGGCGGTGGTGGCGGCGGCGCCACGCATTTGCCGTTTTCCAGCTTCTCTGGCTCGACGCAGATCGGCAGATCGCAACCTGGCACGGCGTCAGCCGGGGTCCAGTAGCCGGTACGCCAGCACAGGCCGAACGGGTCACGGGCGATGATGCCGCGTGCATCTTGCACGTAGGCGCTCTTAGGCGTCGACGCCTTGATGTCCTGGGTGACTGGAGCATATGGAGGGGCGGTCGGCGCAGTCTGCGCAATAGCCGAACCAGCGAATGCAGCGGTAATAGCCAGCATCGAAATCAGTTTTTTCATATTTTTGTTCCTTTCGGGGGTGATATCCGCAGAATAACTGCGCGACGTATGTTGCGTGGGCGAATTCTACCACGCAGGGGCGTCACACTCGTTTCCCGCTTGCGAATCAAGCAATTGACTTCTCGTCCATTTTGCCACAAGCAGTCCACATCGATAAAAAAGCTCCAACATGGCGCCATTTCGCGTTCAACCAAAATGTTGTTTTGTTGCAACGTGATTGTCGATAATAATTGAGTAATGTGTCATGAATATTACAACTTGTTACCGTGCGCAGCATGTTGCAATACCGCATGATTGCAGGCCGGACGCGGAAATCCGCTAGTTGCCTTGCGCGCATGCTAAAATCGACCGCTTGCCTGTCTCTTGGGAGAGGCTTAATAAACCACAGTAAAACGACCGGCCAATGGATCAATTCGCAAAAGAAACAATCCCTATTTCACTCGAAGAAGAGATGCGCAAGAGCTACCTCGATTACGCCATGAGCGTGATCGTCGGCCGCGCCTTGCCGGATGTGCGTGACGGCCTCAAGCCTGTGCACCGCCGGGTCTTGTACTCGATGCACGAATCGAATTACGTCTGGAACCGCGCTTACGTCAAGTGCGCGCGCGTGGTCGGCGACACCATGGGTAAGTACCACCCGCACGGTGACGCCTCGATCTACGACACGCTGGTGCGCATGGCGCAGGACTTCTCGCTGCGCTACATGCTGGTCGACGGCCAGGGCAACTTCGGCTCGGTCGACGGCGACGGCGCGGCGGCCATGCGTTACACCGAGTGCCGCCTCGACAAGATTTCCAGCGAACTGCTGGCCGACATCGACAAGGACACGGTCGACTTCCAGCCCAACTACGACGGCAAGGAAAAAGAACCGACGGTTCTGCCGACCCGCATCCCCAACCTGCTGATCAACGGCTCGTCCGGTATCGCGGTGGGCATGGCGACCAATATTCCGCCGCACAATCTGCATGAAGTGATCGCCGGCGCGCTGCACGTGCTGAACAATCCCGACTGCTCGATCGACGAATTGATCGAACTGATCCCGGCGCCGGACTTCCCGACCGGCGGCACCATCTACGGCGTCTCCGGCGTGCGCGACGGCTACCGCACCGGCCGCGGCCGCGTGGTGATGCGCGCCAAGACCCACTACGAAGAGTACGGCAAGGACGGCGGCCGCACGGCCATCATCGTTGACGAGCTGCCGTACCAGGTCAACAAGAAATCGCTGCTGGAACGCATCGCCGAAAACGTCCGCGACAAGAAGCTCGACGGCATCTCCGACATCCGCGACGAGTCCGACAAGTCGGGCATGCGCGTGGTGATCGAGCTGAAACGCGGCGAAGTGCCGGAAGTGGTGCTGAACAACCTGTACAAGCAGACCCAGCTGCAAGACACCTTCGGCATGAACATGGTGGCGCTGGTCGACGGCCAGCCCAAGCTGCTGAACCTGAAGGAAATGCTGTCGTGCTTCCTGTCGCACCGCCGCGAAGTGGTCACGCGCCGCACCGTGTTCGAGCTGCGCAAGGCGCGCGAGCGCGGCCACGTGCTGGAAGGCCTGGCCGTGGCGCTGGCCAACATCGATGAATTCATCGCCCTGATCAAGGCGGCGCCGACGCCGCCGGTGGCGAAAGCGGCCCTGATGGACCGTTCGTGGGATTCGTCGCTGGTGCGCGAGATGCTGGCCCGGACCAGCGAAGGCAGCACCATCGGCGGCATCGAGGCGTTCCGTCCCGAGCACCTGCCGAAGCACTACGGCATCCAGGCCGACGGCATGTACCGCCTGTCGGACGACCAGGCGCAAGAGATTCTGCAGATGCGCCTGCAACGCCTGACCGGCCTGGAACAGGACAAGATCGTCAATGAGTACAAGGACGTGATGGCGGAAATCGCCGACCTGCTGGACATCCTGGCCACGCCGTCGCGCGTGACCACCATCATCACCGAGGAAATGACCTCGGTGGTGACCGAGTTCGGCGACCCGGCCAAGGATCCGCGCCGTTCCAACATCGAACACAACGCCAGCGACCTGAACACCGAAGACCTGATCACGCCGCAGGACATGGTGGTGACCCTGTCGCACACCGGTTACATGAAGGCGCAGCCGATTTCCGAGTACCGCGCGCAGAAACGCGGCGGTCGCGGCAAGCAGGCCATGGCGACCAAGGATGAGGACTGGATCGACCAGCTGTTCATCGCCAACACGCACGATTACATCCTGTGCTTCTCCAACCGCGGCCGCCTGTACTGGCTGAAGGTGTGGGAAGTGCCGCAAGGCTCGCGCAACTCGCGCGGCAAGCCGATCGTCAACATGTTCCCATTGGCGGACAACGAGAAGATCACGGTCATCCTGCCGCTGTCGGGCGAAAACCGCACCTTCCCGGAAGACCACTACGTCTTCATGTCGACCAGCCTGGGCACCGTGAAGAAAACGCCGCTGAAGGACTTCAGCAATCCACGCAAGGCCGGCATCATCGCGGTCGACCTGGACGAGGGCGATTTCCTGATCGGCGCCGCGCTGACCGACGGCGAACACGACGTGATGTTGTTCTCCGACGCCGGCAAGGCGGTGCGCTTCGACGAGAACGACGTGCGTCCGATGGGCCGCAACGCCCGCGGCGTGCGCGGCATGAACCTCGACGAAGGCCAGCGCGTCATCGCGCTGCTGGTGGCCGAGAACGAGCAGCAGTCGGTGCTGACCGCGACCGAGAACGGCTTCGGCAAGCGCACGCCGATCACCGAGTACACCCGTCACGGCCGTGGCACCAAGGGCATGATCGCGATCCAGACTTCCGAGCGTAACGGCCGCGTGGTGGCCGCGACGCTGGTCGACTCGACCGACGAGATCATGCTGATCACCACCGGCGGTGTGCTGATCCGCACCCGCGTGTCGGAGATCCGCGAGATGGGCCGCGCGACCCAGGGCGTGACCCTGATCGCGGTGGAGGACGGCACCAAGCTGTCCGGCCTGCAGCGCGTGGTGGAGACGGACATTGACGAAGTCGAACTGGAACCGGGCCCGGATTCAGTCGCCGAGTAACGTTCAACGCCGTTGAGCCAGCGGGGCCAAGACTATTGCGCGCCAATAGAACTGGCCCCGTTTTTATTTTTAAAGGAACGTAATGACTCACATCTACAATTTTTCCGCCGGCCCCGCCGTACTGCCGAAGGAAGTGCTGACGCAGGCTGCCGCCGAAATGCTGGACTGGCACGGCAGCGGCATGTCGGTGATGGAGATGAGCCACCGCGGACCGGAGTTTATGTCGATTTACAAGGCGGCCGAGCGCGATCTGCGCGAGCTGCTGGCAGTACCGGACAATTACAAGATTTTGTTCATGCAGGGAGGCGGCCTGTCGCAGAACGCCCTCGTGCCGTTGAACCTGCTGGGCCACAAGCCCGCCGGCGCAACCATCGATTTCATCTACACCGGTTCATGGTCGGCCAAATCCATCAAGGAAGCCGGCAAATACGCCAACGTGAACATCGCCGCCTCGTCGACCACCTCGGTGCCGCCGCAGAGCGAGTGGCGGCTGACGCCCGGCGCGGCCTACCTGCACATGTGCACCAACGAGACCATCGACGGCGTCGAATACGACTTCGACGGCGGCGTGCCGGCAGCGCGGCAGGACGTGCTGTTTGTCGCCGACATGTCCTCGCACATCCTGTCGCGCGTGATCGACGTCTCGAAGTACGGCGTGATCTTCGCCGGCGCGCAGAAGAACATCGGCCCGGCCGGCGTCACCATCGTCATCATCCGCGACGACCTGCTGGGCCAGGCGCTGCCGGCCTGTCCGTCGGCGTTCGACTTCAAGCTGGTGGCCGACAACGAATCGATGTACAACACGCCGCCCACCTACGGCATCTACATCGCCGGCCTGGTGTTCCAGTGGCTCAAGGCGCAGGGCGGCGTGGCCGAGATGGAGCGCCGCGCCAAGGCCAAGGCCGCGCTGCTGTACGCCGCGCTGGACCTCGACGATTTTTACCAGAACCGCGTGGCGCCCGCCAACCGCTCGCGCATGAACGTGCCCTTCTACCTGAAGGACGAAAGCAGGAACGAAGCATTCCTGGCCGGCGCCAAGGCGCGCGGCCTGCTGCAACTGAAGGGCCACAAGTCCGTCGGCGGTATGCGCGCATCGATCTACAACGCGATGCCGATTGAAGGTGTACAAGCGCTGGTCGACTATTTGAACGAATTCGCCGGCCGATGATTGAGCCGCGGCGCCAACCCCGGACGGCAGGGGTCTGACCCCGTACGGGGTCAGACCCCCGGTCGCCGCAGTGCGGGTTGAACTGTGCCGCTGACGATAGCTGAAGACTTTTTTACGCTGACTATGACTGATAAACTTACCCCTTTGCGCATTCAGATCGATGCGATCGACGCGCAAATCCTCGACCTGCTGAACCAGCGCGCCAAAGTGGCGCAGGAAGTGGGCCATGTGAAAGCGGAAACCGGCGCGCCGGTGTTCCGTCCCGAGCGCGAGGCGCAGGTGCTGCGCGGCGTGGCCGAGCGCAATCCCGGCCCGATGGGCAACGCCGAGCTGCAAACCATCTGGCGCGAGATCATGTCCGCCTGCCGCGCGCTGGAAAAGCGCGTCACCGTGGCCTTCCTCGGCCCGGCCGGCACCTACAGCGAACAGGCGGTGTACGAACAGTTCGGCACCGCCGTCGACGTGCTGGCCTGCTCGTCGATCGACGAAGTGTTCCGCGCCACCGAAGCCGGCACCGCCGAATTCGGCGTGGTGCCGGTCGAGAACTCGACCGAAGGCGCCATCGGCCGCACGCTGGACCTGCTGCTGCACACGCCGCTGACCATCAGCGGCGAGGTGTCGCTGGCCGTGCGTCACAGCCTGCTGACCGGCAGCGGCAATATGGACGGCATCACCGCCATCTGCGCCCATGCGCAGGCGCTGGCGCAGTGCCAGATCTGGTTGAACAACAACTATCCTGAGATCGAGCGCATCGCCGTCTCGTCCAACGCCGAGGCGGCGCGCATGGCGCGCGACGACCATGGCATCGCCGCGATTGCCGGCGAGCGCGCCGGCGTGCGCTACAGCCTGGGCACGGTCAAGGCCAACATCCAGGACGATCCGCACAACCGCACGCGCTTCGCCGTCATCGGCCAGCTGCAGGCCGGCCCGTCGGGCGAAGACCGCACCTCGCTGGCGCTGGCGGCGCCGCACAAGGCCGGCTCGATCTACCGCCTGCTTGGATCGCTGGCGCAGCACGGTGTGTCGATGACGCGCTTCGAATCGCGTCCTGCGCGCACCGGCACCTGGGAATATTATTTCTACGTCGACGTTGAAGGCCACGTGCAGAATCCAGCGGTGGCCAAGGCGCTCGATGAGCTGCGCAGCAACGCCGCATTCTTCAAGGTGCTGGGTTCCTACCCGGTGAGCCTGACCTGATAATAAAGAGAGACAAGACATGACCAAGAACTACGGGCCGGAATACGTCCGCGCCATCGCCCCTTACCAGGCCGGCAAACCGATCGCCGAAGTCGCACGCGAATTCGGCCTGGATGAAGCCAACATCGTCAAACTGGCGTCGAACGAAAATCCGTTCGGCGTGCCGGCATCGGCGCAGCAGGCCATGGCCGCCGCCGTGGCGGAACTGGGCCGTTACCCGGACGCCAACGGCTTCGACCTGAAAGGCGCGCTGTCCAGGCGCTACGACGTGCCGGCCGACTGGATCACGCTGGGCAATGGCTCCAACGACATCCTGGAAATCGCCGCCCACGCGTTTGTCGAGCGCGGCCAGTCCATCGTCTATTCGCAGTACTCGTTCGCCGTCTACGCGCTGGCGACGCAAGGCGTGGGCGCGCAGCACATCGTGGTGCCGGCCAAGGCCCATGGCCACGATTTGCCGGCGATGCTGGCGGCGATCCGCGACGACACGCGCCTGGTGTTCATCGCCAATCCGAACAACCCGACCGGCACGTTTATTCCGGCGGCCGAGATCCAGGCCTTCCTGGACAAGGTGCCGGCGCACGTCGTGGTGGTGCTGGACGAGGCGTACAACGAATTCCTGGCGGCCGAACACCAGTTCGAATCGGCCGAGTGGGTGAAGAAGTATCCCAACCTGCTGGTGTCGCGCACCTTCTCCAAGGCCTATGGCCTGGCGGGCCTGCGCGTGGGCTTCGCGATTGCGCAACCGGCGCTGACCGATCTGATGAACCGCATCCGCCAGCCGTTCAACGTGAACTCGCTGGCGCAGGCGGCGGCCATCGCGGCCCTCAACGACAAAGCCTTCCTGGAGCAGGGCGCGGCCAACAACGCCGCCGGCTACCAGCAGTTTGTCGAGGCGTTCGAGAAGCTGGGCCTGGAGTACGTGCCGTCGTTCGGCAACTTCGTGCTGGTGAAAGTCGGCAGCGATGCCGGCGCCGGCGCGCGCGTGAATTTGTCGTTGCTGAAGCAGGGCGTGATCGTGCGCCCGGTCGGCAACTATGGCCTGCCTGAATGGCTGCGCATTTCCATCGGCCTGCCGCAGGAAAACGCCGTCTTCATCGCGGCGCTGTCGAAAGCATTGGCGGAGTAAATGCTGAACAAAGTCGTTATTTTTGGCGTAGGCCTGATCGGCGGCTCGTTTGCGCGGGCGTTGAAGAAGGCTGGCGCGGTGCGGAGCATCGTCGGCGTGGGCCGTTCCGCCGCGTCGATGGCGCGTGCGCTGGAGCTGGGCATCATCGACGCCATCGGCGTGGCCGGCGAACCGGCTTCTTTGGCCGAAGCGCTGCGCGGCGCCGACCTGGTGCTGCTGGCGGCGCCGGTGGCGCAGACCGAGGCGATCCTGGCGGCGATCGCGCCGCACCTGGACGCCGGCACCGTGGTCACCGACGCCGGCAGCACCAAGTCGGACGTGGTCGCGGCCGCGCGCCGCGCGCTGGGCGGCAAGGTGGCGCAATTCGTGCCGGGCCATCCGATCGCGGGACGCGAAACCAACGGGCCGGATGCGGCGATCGACCACCTGTACATCGGCAAGAAGGTGGTGATCACCGCGCTGGCCGAGAACAGCGAGGCCGATGTCGAACGCGTGGCGGCCGCATGGCGTGCCTGCGGCGCCATCATCCACCGCCTGACGCCGCAGGAGCACGACAAGGTGTTTGCGGCGGTCAGCCATCTGCCGCATTTGCTGGCCTATGCGCTGGTGGACGACATCGCCCGCAAGCCGCACGCGGACCTGCTGTTCCAGTATGCGGCCAGCGGCTTCCGCGATTTCACGCGGATCGCCGGCTCGTCGCCGGAAATGTGGCGCGACATCAGCCTGGCCAACCAGCCGGCGCTGTTGGCCGAGCTGGACGCGTACATGGCACAATTGACGCAGCTGCGCGCGCACCTGGCGGCCGGCGACGGCGCGGCGCTGGAAAGCGTCTACAGCAACGCCCAGCACGCCCGTCACCAATGGATCACCGCGATCGAAACGGCCGAAGCGCCGGCGTCGCAGGATAAAGCAGATTAAATCCGGGGTCAGGTCCCTCATTTCTACACGGCCTCGGCCGTAGCGGCTGTTACGGTAGGGCTCGTGTAGAAATGAGGGACCTGACCCCGAAGTTGCGAAGTTGAAGGAATAAAATGACTCACGAATATCTCGACCTGCAAACGGTCCCCCACGTGCAGGGCGTTGTGCGCCTGCCTGGCTCGAAATCGATTTCCAACCGCATCCTGCTGCTGGCGGCGCTGTCGCAAGGGCAGGTGGCGATAGTCGATCTGCTGGCGTCGGACGACACCGCCGTTATGCTGGCGGCGCTGCGCTCGCTCGGCGTGCAGTGGACCGAGGAGAAAACCGCCACCGGCACCATCCACCACGTCACCGGCGTGGCCGGCGTGCTGCCGAATAAATCGGCCGATCTGTTCATGGGCAACGCCGGCACCGCGATCCGTCCGCTGACCGCCGCCCTGGCCGTCATCGGCGGCGACTACACGCTGCACGGCGTGCCGCGCATGCACGAGCGCCCGATCGGCGATCTGGTCGACGCGCTCAACGCCGCCGGCACCAATGTCGTATATACCGGCAATCCGGGCTTCCCGCCGCTGCACATCAAGCAGGGCAAGATCACCACCGAGCGCCTGTCGGTGCGCGGCGACGTGTCGAGCCAGTTCCTGACCGCGCTGCTGATGGTGGCGCCGCTGATGGCCAAAGAGCATGCGATCACCATCGACGTCGTCGGCGAACTGATCTCCAAGCCTTACATCGAGATCACGCTGAACCTGATCCGCCGCTTCGGCGTCAAGGTCGAGCAGAACGGCTGGGCGTCGTTCACCATCCAGCCCGGCCAGGTCTACCAGTCGCCGGGCACCATCCACGTCGAGGGCGACGCCTCGTCGGCGTCCTACTTCCTGGCGGCCGGCGCGATTGCCGGCGGTCCGGTGCGGGTCGAGGGCGTGGGCAAGGACAGCATTCAGGGCGACGTGCGCTTCGCCGCCGCGCTGGAACAGATGGGCGTGCAGATCACCATGGGCGACAACTGGATCGAGGCGCGCGCCAACGGCCCGCTGAAAGCCATCGACGCCGACTTCAACCACATTCCCGACGCCGCCATGACCATCGCCATCGCCGCGCTGTACGCCGACGGCACCAGCACGCTGCGCAACATCGCCAGCTGGCGCGTCAAGGAAACCGACCGCATCGCCGCCATGGCGACCGAGCTGCGCAAGGTCGGCGCCACGGTGGAGGAGGGGCCGGACTACATCAAGGTCACGCCGCCGGCCGCGCTCACGCCTGCTACCATTGATACCTACGATGACCACCGCATGGCGATGTGCTTCTCGCTGGCCTCGCTGGACGGCGCGCTGCGCAAGGGCGCGGCGGTGCGCATCAATGATCCGAAGTGCGTGAACAAGACCTTCCCTGACTACTTCACCGCCTTTGCCAAAATAGCACAATAACCGATATGCCAACTTCCCAGATTCCAGTCATCACCATCGACGGCCCGACCGCTTCCGGCAAGGGCACGGTCGCGCACCGCGTCGCCGACAAGCTCGGCTTCCATTACCTGGATTCGGGCGCGCTGTACCGCCTGACCGCGCTGTCGGCGCTGCGCCGCGGCACCGACCTGGCCGACGAGCACGCGCTGGCCAAGCTGGCCGAGCACCTGCATTGCAGTTTCCAGGGCGGCGACATCATTCTGTCGCATGAAAACGTCAGCGACGCGATCCGTGCGGAAGAGGTCGGCAACACCGCCTCCAAGATCGCCACCTTCCCGGCGGTGCGCCATGCGCTGGTGGGGCTGCAGCTGGGCTTCCGCAAGGCGCCGGGGCTGGTGGCGGACGGCCGCGACATGGGTTCGGTGATCTTCCCGCACGCCCCGCTGAAGGTGTTTTTGACCGCTTCCGTGGCGGCCCGTGCGGGGCGCCGATATAAGCAATTGATAGACAAGGGTTTTTCTGCTAATATGGAAGACCTACTGATGGATTTGCAGGCGCGGGACGACCGGGATACGAACCGGGCCATCGCGCCGCTGGTCCCCGCAGAGGGGGCGCATGTGCTCGATACCTCGGAAATGAATGCTGACGAAGCAGTCCGCCAGGTCTTGAAATGGTACGCCAGTATCACCAAGTAGCACCTTTTATCAACCTAACCCAGTTGAAGACGCATACCGCGAACCTTACTGGTAACCTGGAAGCAACAATGTCTAATATGGAAAGTTTTGCAGCCCTCTTCGAAGAATCCCTGTCGCGTCAAGACATGCGTTCGGGCGAAGTGATCTCGGCTGAAGTCGTTCGTCTGGATCACAACTTTGTGATCGTCAACGCCGGCCTGAAATCGGAAGCATTCATCCCTGTTGAAGAATTCAAAAATGACCAAGGCGAACTGGAAGTCAAAGTAGGCGACTTCGTTTCCGTGGCCATCGAATCGCTGGAAAATGGTTTCGGCGATACCATCCTGTCGCGCGACAAAGCCAAGCGTCTGGCTTCGTGGCTGGCACTGGAAAAAGCAATGGAATCGGGCGAGATCGTCGTCGGTACCGTGAACGGCAAAGTCAAGGGCGGTCTGACCGTTCTGACCAACGGCATCCGTGCCTTCCTGCCAGGTTCGCTGGTCGACACCCGTCCGGTCAAAGACACCACCCCGTTCGAAGGCAAAACCCTCGAATTCAAAGTCATCAAACTGGACCGCAAGCGTAACAACGTGGTTCTGTCGCGTCGCGCTGTCATCGAAGCTTCGATGGGCGAAGAGCGTCAGAAACTGATGGAAACGCTGAAAGAAGGCACCGTGGTGACCGGCGTTGTGAAAAACATCACCGACTACGGCGCGTTCGTGGACCTGGGCGGCATCGACGGCCTGCTGCACATCACCGACCTGGCATGGCGTCGTGTGCGTCACCCATCGGAAGTGCTGACCGTTGGTCAAGAGATCACCGCCAAAGTCCTGAAATACGATCAAGAGAAGAACCGTGTTTCGCTGGGCGTGAAGCAACTGGGCGACGATCCTTGGACCGGTCTGTCCCGTCGTTACCCACAAGGCACCCGTCTGTTCGGTAAAGTGACCAACCTGACCGACTACGGCGCGTTCGTTGAAGTGGAACAGGGCATCGAAGGCCTGGTTCACGTGTCCGAAATGGACTGGACCAACAAAAACGTCGCTCCAAACAAAGTTGTCCAGCTGGGCGACGAAGTAGAAGTGATGGTTCTGGAAATCGACGAAGAGCGTCGTCGTATTTCGCTGGGCATGAAACAGTGCAAAGCCAATCCATGGGACGACTTCGGCGTGACCCATAAGAAAGGTGACAAAGTCCGCGGCGCGATCAAATCGATCACCGACTTCGGCGTGTTCATCGGTCTGGCTGGCAACATCGACGGCCTGGTGCACCTGTCCGACCTGTCGTGGACCGAGTCCGGCGAAGAAGCCGTGCGCAAGTTCAAGAAAGGTGACGAACTGGAAGCCATCGTTCTGGCCATCGACGTTGAGCGCGAGCGCGTGTCCCTGGGCGTCAAGCAACTGGAAGGCGACCCATTCAACAACTTCGCCGCCATGAACGACAAAGGTTCGCTGGTCACCGGCACCGTGAAATCGGTTGAGCCTAAAGGCGCCGTGATCCAACTGTCGGAAGAAGTTGAAGGCTACCTGCGCGCTTCGGAAATCTCGCGTGACCGCGTGGAAGATGCTGGCACCCACCTGAAAGTCGGCGATTCCGTCGAAGCTCTGGTGATCAACATCGACCGTAAAGCACGTTCGATCCAGCTGTCGATCAAAGCGAAAGACTCGGCTGACACCGCTGAAGCGATGAAAAACATCGCTTCGGACAGCAGCGCCGCTTCGGGCACCACCAGCCTGGGCGCACTGCTGAAAGCTAAGCTGGACAACAAGAACTAAGAACTAGTCGATGACTAAGTCCGAGCTCATCAACCGCCTGGCTGAGCGTTATTCTCAGCTGGTGGCCAAGGATGCGGAATATGCCGTCAAGACCATTCTGGATGCGATGACCAACGCCTTGTCGACTGGTCAGCGCATCGAGATCCGCGGTTTTGGCAGCTTTGCCCTCAACAGCCGGCCGCCACGTATCGGACGTAATCCGAAGTCGGGCGACAAGGTGATGGTGCCCGAAAAACGGGTGCCTCACTTCAAGCCGGGCAAGCAATTGCGCGAGCGGGTTGACGCGATGGTTGGGCAACCGATCATCGAGGACTGAAGCATACGCTGGAAATAAAAAGCGGCATCCCTCGGGACGCCGCTTTTTTTTTATGGGCGCTAGTGCGATACTGGCGCTCTCGGAACTAACACCACAGGACACCGGCTGATGAAATTCATCTCCACCCTTATAGGCTTCGTTATATTCGTCTTGTTTTTCGGCTTCGCGCTGAAAAACTCGCAGGAAGTCGACCTGCATCTGTTCCTGCACTACGAGCTGCGCGGCCCGCTGGTGCTGATGCTGCTGGGCTTTTTCGTCGCTGGCGCCGTGCTGGGCGTGCTGGCGCTGACGCCCACCGTGTTCCGCCACCGCCGCGAAACGAACAAACACAAGACCACCATCCACACGCTGCAAACCTCGGCGCAGCAGGCCACGCGCCAGCCGCAGCCCGACAGCGTCACCCCCCAATAAAAAATAGACACACATGGAATTAGAACTCTGGTGGTTACTGGGCATCCCTATCCTGTTCGGCCTGGGATGGCTCGCCGCGCGCGTCGACATCCGTCAACTGCTGTCCGAATCGCGCACGCTGCCGCGCGGCTATTACAAGGGCCTGAATTTCCTGCTCAACGACCAGCAGGACAAGGCGGTCGACGCCTTCATTGAAATCCTCCAGCTGGACCCGGAATCGGCCGACATGCACTTCGCGCTCGGCAACCTGTTCCGCCGCCGCGGCGAGACCGAACGCGCCATCCGCGTGCACCAGAACCTGCTGGCGCGCCCGGACCTGCCGCAGGAGCAGAAGGAGCACGCGCAGTATGAACTGGGCATGGACTACCTGAAGGCCGGCCTGCTGGACCGCGCCGAGGAGACCTTCAACACCATGCTGCACGGCCAGTACGCGGTGCAGGCGCGCCGCGCGCTGCTGGAGATCTTCCAGCGCGAGAAGGAGTGGCCGCGCGCGATCGAGGCGGCCATCGGCCTGCAGGAATCGGGCGCCGGCTCGCGCCAGAAGCAGATCGCGCAGTTCTACTGCGAACTGGCGCAGGACGCGCTGGTGCACCTGCATCCGGAACAGGCGCTGGAGCTGCTGGACAAGTCGTTGCTGGCCGACCGCGTCAACGTGCGCGCCACCATGCTGACCGGCGATGCCCAGCTGGCGCTGGGCGATGTCGAAGGCGCGCTGATGACCTGGCGCCGCGTCGAGCAGATCAGCGTGCCGCACGTGGCGCTGGTGGCGCAGCGGCTGATGGACGGCTACCGCAAGGTGGGCCGGCCGCAGGAAGGCGTCAATCTGCTGAAATCGTATCTGGAGCAGGCCTCGTCGATCGATCTGATCGAGGTGGTCTACAAGGCGGTGCTGGAGCTGGACGGCATGGACGCCGCCAAGCAGCTGATCTCCAATGAGCTGCGCCGCACGCCGACCCTGCTGGGTCTCGACAAGCTGCTGGAAGCGCGTCTGATGGACGCGCCGCCGAACCTGGTGTCGGAGCTGTCGATGGTGAAGAACCTGGTGCACAGCTACACCCAGAAGCTGGCGCGCTACCAGTGCAGCCACTGCGGCTTCAAGGCGCGCCAGTTCTACTGGCAGTGCCCTGGTTGCAGCCGCTGGGAGACCTACCCGCCACGCCGCACCGAAGAACTCAATGTCATGAATTAAGGTTTTACACGCACCATGAAGATCACCATTATCGGCACCGGCTACGTTGGCCTGGTCACCGGCGCCTGCCTGGCGGAGCTGGGCAACGACGTTTTCTGCCTCGACGTCGACCAGAAGAAAATCGACCTGCTGAACAACGGCGGCATCCCGATCCACGAACCGGGCCTGGAAGAAGTGGTCGCGCGCAACCGCGCCGCCGGCCGCATTCAGTTCTCGACCGACGTTGCTGCCTCGGTGGCGCACGGCGAAGTGCAGTTCATCGCGGTCGGCACCCCGCCCGACGAAGACGGCTCGGCCGACCTGCAATACGTGCTGGCCGCCGCCCGCAACATCGGCAAGCACATGACCGGCTTCAAGGTCATCGTCGACAAATCCACCGTGCCGGTCGGCACCGGCGATCGCGTCAAGGCGGCGCTGCAGGAAGAACTGACCAAACGCGGCGCCGATGCCGGCTTCTCGGTGGTGTCGAATCCCGAATTCCTCAAAGAGGGGGCGGCGGTGGAAGACTTCATGCGCCCGGACCGCATCGTCATCGGCCATGACAGCACGGCCGAAGGCCAGCAGGCCGCGGCGCTGATGAAGAAGCTGTACGCGCCGTTCAACCGCAACCACGAACGCACCTTCTGGATGGACGTGCGCTCGGCCGAATTCACCAAGTACGCCGCCAACGCCATGCTGGCCACGCGCATCTCGTTCATGAACGAACTGGCCAACCTGGCCGACCGCGTCGGCGTCGACATCGAGGCGGTCCGCCACGGCATCGGCTCCGATCCGCGCATCGGCCACAGCTTCCTGTACGCCGGCGCCGGCTACGGTGGTTCGTGCTTCCCGAAAGACGTGCAGGCGCTGGAGCGCACGGCGCGCCAGTACGAACAGGATCTGCTGATCCTGCGCGCGGTGGAAGCGGTCAACGACAAGCAGAAGCTGGTGCTGGGCCGCAAAGTGGTGCAGCGCTTCGGCGCCGACCTGGCGGGCAAGCACTTCGCCATCTGGGGCCTGGCCTTCAAGCCGAACACCGACGACATGCGCGAAGCGCCGGCCCGCATGCTGGTGCGCCAGCTGCTGGACGCCGGCGCCACCGTGGCGGTGTACGATCCGGTCGCCATGGCCGAGGCGCAGCGCGTGCTGGCGCTGGACCTGAACGCCGAGGAACTGGCGCGCGTGCGTTTCGCCGCCAGCGCCATGGACACGCTGGACGGCGCCGAGGCGCTGGTCATCGTCACCGAATGGAAGGCGTTCCGCGCGCCGGACTTCGACAAGATCAAGGCGTCGCTCAAGCAGGCCGTGATCTTCGACGGCCGCAACCTGTTCGAGCCGGACGTGATGTCGCAGGCCGGCTTTGAATACCACGGCATCGGCCGTTCCATCCTGACCCGCAGCTAACGAGGTGACCGTGACGACGAATCTGGACAAAGTACGCATCCTGGTGGTCGGCGACGTCATGCTGGACCGTTACTGGTTCGGCGATGTCAGCCGCATTTCGCCGGAAGCGCCGGTGCCGGTGGTGCGCATCGAACGCCGCGAGGCGCGCCTGGGCGGCGCCGCCAACGTCGCGCGCAACGCCGCCGCCCTGGGCGCGCAGGCCGGCCTGCTGGGCATCGTCGGCAACGACGAGGCGGGCGACGAGGTGCAGCAGCTGCTCGAAGGCGACGGCATCCGCAGCTACCTGAAGCGCGACGAGGCGATTTCCACCATCATCAAGCTGCGCGTGATCGGCCGCCAGCAGCAGATGGTGCGCATCGACTTCGAGGAAGCGCCGACCGACACCGTGTTGCGCGACAAGCTGCTGCAGTTCAAGGCGCTGCTGGCCGACTACGATGTCATCGTGCTGTCCGACTACGCCAAGGGCAGCCTGGTGGCGGTGGCCGACATGATCGCGGCCGCGCGCGCGGCCGGCAAGGTGGTGATGGTCGATCCGAAAGGCGACGACTTCACCCGCTACACCGGCGCCACCATGCTGACGCCGAACAAATCGGAATTCAAGCACATCGTCGGCTCGTGGAGCAGCGAGGAGCAGCTGAGCGCCAAGGCGCAGGCGCTGCGCGCGCAGCTCAAGCTCGACGCGTTGCTGCTGACCCGTTCGGAAGAGGGCATGACCCTGTACACCGACGGCGCGCAGTTCCACATGCCGGCGCAGGCGCGCGAGGTGTTCGACGTTTCCGGCGCCGGCGATACCGTGATCGCCACCATGGCCTGCATGCTGGGCACCGGCGCCGGCTGGCAGGAGGCGGTGGAAACCGCCAACCGCGCCGGCGGCATCGTGGTCGGCAAGCTGGGCACGGCCACCGTCACGCGCGAGGAGCTGTTCCCTTCCTGAGCTGTTTTTGAGCTTCGAGGCCCCGCACCGGTACGAACCGTGCGGGGCTTTTTTATGTTTAATGTGATAATTATTTAATAACTACATGGGAAGGTGTGATGGCGCGTTTTCTGATGCTGATGCTGCTGGCGCTGGCCGGGCAGGCGCCGGCCACCACGCCGCAGGAGCGCACCATTGCCTCCGCCACCTCGCCGCATCTGGCCTATCGCGGCGGCACGCCGGTCACGGTGCAGTATGCGCGGCGCGAAGGCTACGCCAATCTGGGCGGCGAGAACGCGGCGCTGATCGCGCGGCTCAAGCAGCAGGTGCAGGACTGCGCCGGGAGCAACCCGGCGGCCAAACAGGTCACCGATTGGCCGGACCATATGTGGTTCACGCGGCATGAGGATTACGCGGCCGCCAACCGCCGCATCGAGTACGTGATGACGGCCACGTATGGGGTGGACATTCGTGACTGCACGCTGCTGCCGGGTCTTGTGTCGTCCGCGACCCTCGCGTCGGCCGGGCGCATCTGCAAGATCGACCTGCTGAAGAAAATCGCCACCGGCGATTGCGAGCGCGACGGCCACGCTAACGCGCCGCCAGGGCCGCGCATGACGACCAGCATGGACCAGTTGATCAAGCAGATGGAGCGCAATCCGGCGATGGCCGGCGTCGCCGCGCAGATGCGCGCGCAGCAGGTGCTGGCCGCGCAGCGCACCGGCGAGAAGCGGGTGGTCATGGGCGCCGGCTGCGATGTCTGGCGTCACAAGGTGCCGACGATCGCAACGCCGACCATGTTCTGCCTGTCCAACGGCGGCAGTTTTATTCCAGCCATCGCGATGGAGGTAGGCGGCATGGGCGGGCTGGTGCTGGAGGAAGACAATCCGAACGGCTGGCGGCTGCATGCGGTGGACGTCAAAATCGACACGCAGGTCGGCAACGCGGTGTTCGCGCCGTATGCGGGCGGCGGCTACACCTTCGAGAAATAAGCGGCTTGATCTGGCTCAGACGGACGGGTCAACGAGGACATGCAGGGGCCGTTATGGTGGACGCAAGGTGCGATGGTCGCCCTTGCCTAACCCATACGGAGACGCATATGTATAAGAAACTATTGTTGGCCGTTGCCACGCTGGTGGCAAGCATGACCTTTGCTTGGGCCCAGGTCGATGTCAACAAGGCCGACGAGGCCGCGCTGGACAGCATCCGCGGCCTCGGACCCGCCAAGACCAAGGCCATCCTGGAAGAACGCAAGAAAGGCGAGTTCAAGGACTGGACCGATCTGGAAACGCGCGTCAAGGGCATCGGCCCCAAGAACGCCGCCCGCCTGTCGGAAGCCGGCTTGCAGGTGAACGGCAAGTCCAAGGACGGCGCCCCCGCCAAGTCCGCCAAATAATCCGTTGCCTTCATATAACAGCCCTGCCGCGCGGGGCTGTTTTTGGATGGGCACAGACCGCCGCCGGGCTGGAAGCTTAACTCATCCATACCCCCGCACGTTTAACAATCTGATAAAAACAACATGCTTTTATCTAAATATTTTAAAAGTGATAATGTGTGAATATGTGTGAGCTATCTCACACTTATATTGACTCCTCTTTAACATTTTGAAGGGGAGTGAGATGAAAATCCGTACATTATTCCGCAAACAGCGCGGCCAGGGCATGACCGAGTACATCATCATCGTGGCCTTGATCGCGGTGGCGGCGATTGCTGTGACACAATTGTTCGGTGCGACCATCCGTAACCAGGTGGCAGGTATCGCTCAGGAGGTCTCTGGCAAGAGCGGCAAGGATTCGATTGACCAAGCTGGTACTGCCGCCACTGCTGCTGCTACTGCCGCCAAGGACAACAACAAAAATACCCTGTCGAGCTACGGCGACCAGGCGACCACCGGCAAGCAGTAAGACCGCCTATTGCCATGTCCCGTCCTTCCGCGCCATTCAAACCATATCAGCCCCCTGTCCGCCAACGCGGACAGGCGCTGGTGTATGGCTTGTTTATGCTGATTTTCGGACTGGCGTCGCTGTTCTTCATGTTTAACACCGGCCAGTTAACGGCTGAAAAAACCAAGCTGGTCAACACGGCGGATGCGGTGGCCTACAGTGCCGCTGTCATGCATGCCCGCGCGTTGAATTTTGACGCTTACACCAACCGCGCGCTGGTCGCCAATGAGATGACCATCGCGCAAATGGTGAGCCTGAAGTCGTGGCTCGACTATGCCAAAAACCACACCACCAGCATCACCCCGCTGTACTGCAATTCCTACACCAACGTGCCGGCCGCGCTGCTGCTGGACCATTACACGCCCTTGTGCATGGCGCTGGCCTACATTGGCCCGGCGGTATACGTCAACGCGGCCGACACCGTCGCCACGCCGATCATGCAGGGCACCGTGATCGCGTCGGAAGTGGCCAAGATCGCGCTGCAGGCGGCGCAGGTCACCATGTTCGCCACCTTTGTCCAGGCACGCAGTCAGGTCATGCAGGAAGTGGCGGACGCCAACTACGTCAACGACGGCACGGTCAAAGTCGACACCATTCCGCTCACCGACAACTATCTGCTGTTCGACGGCCAGCCGTTCATTTCGCCGTATACCGGCAACGACCGTAAACGCATGGCCGACCTCGAGACCAAGGCGGTGGGCAATGAAAAATTCCTCAGCGACCGTGGCTGGTCCGATTCGTCGCTGATCAAGTGTTCGCTGCTGACGCCTATCCCGAGCGGCAACGCCAGCCATACTTTCAGCACCCAGCTTAACGGCCTGGACTCGTGGGAGGCTACCGACCGCGCCCGCATCACCACCGAGCGCTGGAAAAAGGGCAGCGGCATTTTCAGTATTCCGAAATGTCGCAGCGACGTCAGCTACGGCCTGGGCAGCGGCGCCAAGGCGGCCCGCACCCATCCCTTCGGCAACGACTGGCAATACAGCGGCGTGCCGAGTTTTTTCGAACTGTCGTCGAAGGCGCTGGCCTACGGTCCGGGCAATAGCGATCCCGACAAGAAAGAAGCGCGGCTGCAATTCGCCATCCGCCTGACGCGCGCCAAGGCAGAGCAGCGCACCTCGGCCGGCACGTCTGACATCCGCCCCGCCGGCCGACTGGCCATTTTTAGCGGCGACCAGGCCAAGGACGTGATGGCCGCTGTCGCCACCTCCGAAGTGTTTTTTGATCGCATGGACGGCGTCAAGGAACTCGGTAGTTTGTTCAACCCCTATTGGCATGCGCACCTGGTCGGCAATAGCGCCGCCGTGACGGCTGCCGCCACTGCTTTACAGGAACCGTAGCAATGCGTTATCTCCGTCACCCCATCGCCCGCCTGTGCGGCGCCAGCCTGCTGCTGTTGGCCGCCTGCGCGGCCGGCGCCACCACCACGCAGGAAGAGCAATTATTCAAGAGCCCGTCGCCGCACCAGGCGCTCAGCGGCGGCGCCATGGTCAGGGTACACCGCGCCCGGCTGGACGGTTATTCCGATCTCGGCGGCGGCAACGCCGCCGCAGTCGCCGCGCTGAAACAGGAAGTGCAGGCGTGCGTCGCCAGCCACCGCGGCGGTCAGGTCAAGCCGCCGAGCGCCTGGCCGGATTACCGCAGCGCCACGCGCACCGACGAGTACGTGGCCGCCAACCGGCGCATCGTCTATACCAGCGGCGTTGGCTACGTGGTGCATCCCGGCGACTGCAGCCTGATCAGTGAAGTGGTGGCCAGCGCCACCCTCAGCTCGGACCAGGGCAGTTGCCAGATCGACCTCAACCACAAAACGGCCCGCGGCAATTGCGACCGTGGCGGCCATGCCGACGCGCCGCAGCCGCGTCCGCCAGGCCCTGGCAAGGACGAGGTGCTGCGCCAGATGGAACGCAACCCGGCGCTGGCGGCGATGGCGGCGCAGATGAAGCAGATGCGCCAGTACGACCTGGTGCGCACGGGCGAACAGCGCACCATCCAGGGCGCGCGCTGCGAGGTGTGGCGCCAGCCGGTGCCGGGCAGCAGCAACGTCGGTACGTTTTGCTACGCCACCGGCGGCGCGTTTGTGCCGTACGGCGTGCGTGATGGCCGACTGGGGGGGCTGTTGATCGATAGCGCCACCACCGGCGGCCTGCAGCTGAAGGCGGTGGAGGTCAAGCTGGACACGCAGGTCAGCAGCGCGGTGTTTACGCCGTATCTGGCGGCAGGCTTCACCCTCGAAAAGGAACAGCCATGACGCCGCGCGCGCGCCGTCAGCGCGGCCAGGCGCTGACCGAGTTTATCGTCGTTGCGCTGGCGCTGGTGCCGCTGTTCCTGCTCATGCCGATGATCGGCAAGTACCAGGACATGGCCCACGCCACCGAGATGGCCAGCCGCTATGTGGC
Source organism: Duganella alba (assembly GCF_009674495.1). Lineage (GTDB taxonomy): Bacteria > Pseudomonadota > Gammaproteobacteria > Burkholderiales > Burkholderiaceae_D > Rugamonas > Rugamonas alba. The sequence goes on from NZ_WKJN01000036.1 coordinate 48,888, forward strand.
CTTCGACGCCATCGCCAACAACGCCAACAGCGCCAGCGGCTTCAAGGATCCGGCGCAACTGGCAGCCGAGGTGCGGCGGCGCTTTTTCAGCAATGCCGATGCGTCCATCAAGACCGGCGACGAGGCGGGCGACTTCAACGCCAACCGTAACCTGATGTGGACCGATCCGCAGGGCGAGCCGTTGATCCGCAAGTTTGGCGACGTCACCGTCAGCTTCGGTCCCGGCAACGGCCCGAACAACGCCGACGGCATGCGCGGTGCCGCCGACCGCAAGCCGTTCAATGCGCTGCCGGTGTATGAGACCGCCGAAATGATGGGGCTGCAGAGCGGTATCTACCAGGCCAATGTGCACGTTACGCTCGGCAATGTCGATCAGCTGCTGGGCAACTATGCGTCCACCTACAAGGAATTGGGCCAGTTGAGCTTGTCGATGACGCGCAGCACCACGCTGCTGGTCAATCCGTGGACCGCCGCCGATGCCAACGCCATTCACCAGCGTCTGTCGCACACCTTGATTTTTCCCGGCCAGGTGTTGAATGACCCGAGCAAGGCCAAGCCGATCAAAGACGCCGTCGCGCTGGCCGTCGATGCGATGGAATGGCCGGATTGTTTCCCCGGCATCTGCAGCGGCAAGGGCCCCAAGCTCGGCGAACTGAGCTATTTTGATGAAGTCGTGCCAGTGGACCGCAGACCATGAGGCCGCCCATGACCTGGTCGCGTCGCCTGCTCGGACTGCTGACGCTGGCCGCCGGCGCCGCCGTCTGCCTGCTGGCGCTGGTCGCCGGCCTGGCGCGCGCCAGCGCTGCGGCGGACTGGCCCGGGGCGCCATTGCCGGATGATGCCGAATCGTTCCGCATCGGCCCGCGGATGACGGTGGACGGCACGCCGATGCAACTGCAGGGCTTCCAGTCGCCGCAGCGCCCGGAAGCCCTGGTCAGCTGGTTCCGCGCCCAGTTGCCGCCGCCGCTGCTGGAAAACACCGTCAACGGCAAGCTGGTGCTCGGCCATCCGCAGGGCAACTACTTCATCACCATCCAGCTGGCAGCGAGCGGCCAGGGGACGCGCGGGGTGGTGGCGGTCAGCGATTTGCGCGGCGCCATGATCCAGCGCGCGGCCGGCGATGCCGCAGCCGACAAGCTGCTGGCCGGCTTCCCTGCCGGCACGCAGGTGGTGGGGGCGATGAACGCGACGGAGCAGGCGCGCAGCGCTACCTTCGTCGCGCTGGTCAACCGCTACAGCGAAGAGGTCAACCGCGAACGGCTGGTCGAACTGCTGCAGGCGGACGGCTTGCGCCTGGAACGCGCGGCCCAGGCCGATCCGGCCAGTGAAGCGCAACTGCCGTCCGGCGTGACGGTCGGCAGCACGCTGTTTTTCCGCGGCGATGGCAAGGAGGCAACGGCGGTGATCACGCGCGGCGCCGACAACCAGGTGACCGTGGTGCTGAACACGGTCACCCATATGGAGCAATTCCAATGAAGCATCGTCCAGCCGGCTATAGCACGGTGGAATATATCGTGGTGTGCGCGGCGCTGGCGTTTGCGCTGTTCGTGCCGATCGCCGACAGCGCCTCCGGCGGCGCGCCCAAGACCACGGTCGAGGTGGTGCTCGACCTGCTGCAAAAAGGCTACCAGGATTTTAGCCACGCCATTTCCTTACCCATCTGAACTTTAACCACAAGCCGGTATCATGAACCTCGATAAACTCAAACAGCTGCGCCATGTCCGTCCCGGCAAGACCTGGATCATCCTCGGCATTGCGCTGGCCATAGGCGGACTGGCGGCGTTTGCCGCCAACTCCTTTCTCAGCAAACAAGTCGAAGCGATCGAGGCGCGCGGCAAGGGCAAGATGGTCAACGTGGTGGTGGCCAAGACCGACATCGCGCGTGGCGTCAAGCTCGACAATCACAACGTCGCCGTGCGCAGCGTGCCGAGCGAATATGCGCACTCGGTGGCGGTGACGCCGGACGACTTCGCCCGCATCGATGGCCAGCCGTTGGCGTATCCGGTGAAGGCCGGCGAAATGATCCTGTGGGGCCTGATGGAAACGCAGCGCGCGCCGACGTTTTCGGCGCGGGTGGAGAACGGCCGGCGCGCGATGACGGTGCCGGTGGACGAAATCAACTCGATCTCCGGCATGCTGGAGCCGGGCGACATGATCGACCTGATCGTCACTGTCACGCAAAACGAGAAAAAGCTGACCTTCCCGCTGCTGCAGAAAGTGCATGTGATGGCCACCGGCCAGCGCTCGGTCGACGATCCGGCCGGCGGTCCGCGCAAGAACTATTCCACCGTCACCATCGACACCACGCCGGCGCAGGCGCAGAACCTGATCGTCGCGCGCGACGTCGGCAAGCTGACCGCCTTGCTGCGCAATCCGCAGGACGAGGAGGCGATCGGCGCCGAGGCCAACGACCTGGCTTCGCTGATGGGCTTCAAGGCCCGCCTGAAAGCGGCCGGCGGCGCCGGCGCTGGGCCGGCCGTACCGCGCGCCGTGCCCGTCATCTACGGCAACGGCAAGGTGCCGCCGGAAGCGTTGCACCTGCGCCGCGTGGCCGGCGCCAAGGGCGCGGCGCCAGTGGAAGCCGCGCCAACGCCAGCCGCGCCGGCCGCCGACGCCGCTGCGGCCGATGAGCAAGCGCCAAGTCTCGGCATGCGCTGAACGCCATTCCACCACCATACAAGAACAAGATCATCATGAACGCACGCACAACCCGTTTGCCACACTACGCCCGCCTGCCCTCGTTTTATTTGTTGACCCTGCTTTATGCGGCCTCCGCCATGGCGCAGACAGCTGCTGTGCCGGCAGCGCCGGCGGCCCAGCGCGCGCCGGCCCCCGCGCCCGCTGCCCCGGAGCGCACTGGCGTGACCGAGGTCGGCAAAAACAAGATCAAGCGCACCGCGCCCAAGACCGTCGAACCGTACGCGCCGATCGATCCGCAGGGGGACGCCGTGCCGGTGCCCGAGATCGAGCTGTTTCTCGGCGAGTCGCGGGTCTATCCGACGCCGGGCGTGGCCCGCATCGCCATCGGCAACGGCGGCGTCATCGCCGCCACCGCGCTGGATGACCGCGAGGTGCTGGTGTCGGGCAACGGCATTGGCACCTCGTCGTTGTTCGTCTGGAACGAGGATGGACGCTATCAGCGCATCCGCGTCACCGTGGTGCCGGGCGACACCGCGCGCATCTCGCGCGAGGTGGCCGCCTTCCTGACCCGCATCCCCAAGGCCACCGCTTCGGTGGTGGGCGACAAGGTGATCGTCGAAGGCGACGATCTGTCCGATGCCGACCGCGAAAAAGTTGCCGAGATGGCCAAGCGCTATCCGCAAATCGTCAACTTCACCAGCCCGATCGGCTGGGAGCAGACCGTGCTGATGGACGTCAAGGTGGTCGAGTTCCCGAAGACCGAGCTGCGTGAGCTGGGCCTGAAATGGAACCCGACCGGCGGTGGCGCCATCGGCGCCATCTGGATGCCGTCCAGCCGGGGCGACGTCGGCGGCAACAGCGGACGCGTCATCACCATCACCTCGCCCACCAACCAGCAGCCGCCGATCACGTCGATTGGCCAGACCGGCTATGGCGTCAGCCTGCCGTCCAATCTGACCATCATGAGCGCGGTGAACCTGGGGCTGAACGCGCAGCTGACGGCGCTGGAGCAGAACGGCACCGCCAGCATCCTGGCCGAGCCGCAGCTGTCGACCCGCAGCGGCTACCGCGCCAGCTTCCTGGCCGGCGGCGAATTCCCGTACTCGGTGTCGAACGCCAATGGCACCACGGTGATCTTCAAGCCCTACGGCATCAAGCTCGATATCGAGCCGCGCGTGGGCCGCAACGGCGTGATTCGCGCACAGATCGACTCCGAGGTCAGCTCGATCGACGGCACGGTGAGCGCGGTCGGCGGTCCGGCGCTGCTGACGCGCCGCACCAAGACCGAATTTAACGTCCAGGCCGGCCAGACCATCGTGCTGTCCGGACTGCTGCAACGAACCCAGAGCAAGGACATCGATCAGGTGCCCTTGCTGGGCGATATCCCGGTGTTGGGCGCATTGTTCCGTTCCAAGCGCTTCCAGAACAAGGAAACCGAGCTGGTGGTGTTTGTCACGCCGACCATCGTCGACAGCCGCACGCCGGGCCTGGTCGATCGCATCGAAAAAACCGGCCAGCGGCTCGGGACGACGCTGGACCGCTCGCCCTATCTGAGTGATCCGCTGCAACCGGGCAGAGACGCCACCCAGCTGCCGCCAGCGCCCGCGGCGCCGGCCAGCCAGGAGCCGCGGCCATGATCGAACTGGAAATTATGCACGCCGACGGCGACACCAAGGTGCTGAATATCCCCGATGAGGCGGTGCTGGGCAAGAGTGCGCTGAACGAGGTGAGGCTCGACAGCTGGCGCGTGGGCAAGGAGCACGCGCGCATGTACCGCACGCCGGGTGGCGTGCTGCTGCAGGATCTGGGCAGCTACAGCGGCATGTCGGTCAATGGCGAGCGGGTTGAGTCGCAGTACGGGCCGCTGGCGCCGAGCGACGTGATCGCCATCGGCCCGTTCAAGTTGCGCGTACTGAACAGCTTCCCGGAGCCGGCGCTGGTGCAGGCCGCCTCGCCGCAATCGCGGTCGTCGTCGGCGCCGCAGCGCAACCGCATGGCGACCGAGGAACTGCAGGCGTCGCGCTTGATGGCGGAGCAGGCGCAGCAGGCCGTCATGGCGGCAGCCGAGGCGCGCCAAGGAGGGGGGCAAGCGCGCGGCAGCGTGGCGGCGGCGAGCGATTTTTCGGTGGTCGTCACGGTCGATCCACGCCGCAAGGAACTGGAGTTCGAATGGCGCAAGCGCATGCACGCCAAACTGCTCGATACCATGGACCTGCGCCGCCACGACGTCTCCAGCATGAGCGACGTGCAACTGCGCAGTGAAACGAGCCGTGTCATCCGCGATATCCTGAAGGAAATGGAGGCCGACATTCCGCGCGAGCTGGACCGCGAACTGCTGTGCAAGCAGGTGCTGGACGAAGCGGTCGGGCTGGGCCCGCTGGAGGAACTGCTGGCCGACGAGGCGATCAGCGAGATCATGGTCAACCGCTACGATGAAATCTACGTCGAGCGCAGCGGTCGCCTGCAGCGCCATGCGCTGACCTTCACCGGCGACCGGGCGGTGCTGGGCGTGATCGAGCGGATTGTCGCGCCGCTGGGACGGCGCATCGACGAATCGTCGCCGATGGTCGATGCGCGCCTGAAGGACGGCTCGCGGGTCAACGCCATCATCCCGCCGCTGGCGCTGAAGGGGCCGGCGCTGACGATCCGCAAATTCGCCACCCGCAAGCTGACCGCGCAGGACCTGGTGGAGTTCAACGCCATCAGCCCGGCGATGGCGACCTTCCTGCAGATCTGCGTCGAGTCGCGCAAGAACATCATCGTCTCCGGCGGCACCGGCTCGGGCAAGACCACGCTGCTCAACATTCTGTCGAACTTCATCCCGATGGGCGAGCGCATCATCACGGTGGAGGATGCGGCCGAACTCAAGCTGCACCACGAACACCTGATCAGCCTGGAGTCGCGGCCCTCCAACGTCGAGGGCAAGGGCGCGGTGCCGATCCGCGACCTGGTCAAGAACACGCTGCGCATGCGGCCCGACCGCATCGTCGTCGGCGAGTGCCGCGGCGCCGAGGCGCTCGACATGCTGCAGGCGATGAACACCGGCCACGAAGGCTCGCTGACCACGCTGCACGCCAATACCCCGCGCGACGGCCTGGCGCGGCTCGAAACCATGGTGCTGATGGCCGGCATGGACCTGCCGCTGGCGGCCATCCGCGAACAGATCACCTCGGCGGTCAACCTGGTGGTGCAGCAGACCCGCTTTGCCTGCGGCTCGCGCAAGGTCACCAGCATCACCGAGCTGACCGGCATGGAGAGCGGCAAGATCCAGATCCAGGAAATCTTCAAGTTCGTCAGTCAAGGCTATGGCCAGGCCGACGCGCAAGGCTTGAAAAAGGTGCAGGGCTATTTCACCGGCTGCGACATGGTGCCCAACTTCTATGAGGAACTGCGCGCCACCGGCGCCGAGCTGGAGATGGATATCTTCAAGCTGGTGCAGCCGGCCGGGTATGCGCAGGAAGAGCGCCGCAACTGGCGCACGCGCAGCAGCACCGACAGGCGGGCGCCATGAACGGCCAGCATGCGGTGATCCTGATCAGCGTCGTGATGGCGCTGGCGGCAGCCTTGCTGGCGTGGTTTGTCATCGACGTCGGCAGTGGTACGCTGAAGCGCTATCGCGCCAGCTTCACCGAGCGCGCCGGCTTCCAGGTGCGCGAGTTCTTCCTGTTCATCGATCCGCGCCAGCTGTTCGCGGTGAACATGGCGGGCATGGTGATGGGCGCGCTGGTGATCGGCGTCGCCGCCCACAGCGTGATCCTCGGCGTGGTCACCCTGGCCGGACTGGGTTTTGCCCCGCGCATCGTGTACCGCACCATGCGCCAGCGGCGCATGGTGCGCTTTGAATCGCAGCTGCCGGATGCGCTGATGATGCTGGCCGGCGGCATGCGCGCCGGCGCCGGTTTCGGTTCGGCGCTGGCGCAACTGGTGGCCGAGGCGCCGGCGCCGCTGGGGCAGGAGTTCTCACTGATGCTGCGTGAGCAACGCATCGGTGTGACGCTGGAGCAGAGCCTGAGCAACCTGGCGCACCGGGTGCCGACCCAGACCACCACCCTGGTGGTGTCGGCGATGCGCATCGCCGCCGAGACCGGCGGCGGCCTGGCCGAGACGCTGGAGCGCACCGCCGGCACCATCCGCAGCCGACTGCAGATGGAAGGCAAGATCAAGGCGCTGACGGCGCAGGGCAAGCTGCAGGCCTGGGTGGTCGGCCTGCTGCCGATCCTGCTGGGCATGGTGTTGAGCAAGATGGAGCCGGCCGCCATGGACTTGTTGTGGAGCACCCGCATGGGCTGGGCCACGCTGGTGGCCGTGGCCATCTTGGAGATGATGGGCGTGTATGTGATCCGCAAGATCATCGCCATCGACGTCTGACGGAGAAAGTAATGGGAAACCTGTTATTGCAACACCGCGCGGCGGTGATCGTGGTGGTGGCGCTGCTGTGCGGGGTGTCCGCCACGCTGCTGGCCTGGCTGTGCAGCCGGGCGCTGTCGGCGGTGCCGCAAGAAGACCGCATTTACAAGGACGATCCGCCATTGGGATTCCGCCTGGCCTGGTGGCCGATCCGCTGGGTCAGCTACTTCATCGAACCATGGATTTCGGTGCGCCAGCATGCGGCCTTGCTGGCCACCTTGCGCCAGGCCGGGCTGGACTACACGCTCAGCCCGGCGCAACTGGTGGCGGCCAAGCTGATCGCCGGTCTGACCGTGATGCTGTTGTGCTGGTGGGGCCTGGGCAGCTTCGACACGGCGCTGCCTGGCGAGCGCGGCTTCTCGCTGGCCGTGTACCTGGAACTCGGCTTGGCCGGTGCCTTGCTGGGATTTTTCTATCCACGTATCTGGCTGCGCGACTTGCTGAAGACGCGTCGCAGCGAGCTGCTGAAGACGCTGCCGTTCTATCTGGACATCATCACCTTGTGCGTCGAAGCCGGCCTGAACCTGCAGGGCGCGCTGAACCAGGCGGTGGCCAAGGGGCCGAAGGGCGTGCTGCGCAGCGAGATCCAGCGCGTGCTGCGCGATATCCGTGCCGGCAAGGCGCGCGCCGACGCGCTGCGCGGCATGGCCGAACGCCTCAACGAACCGAACGTGACGCACTTCGTGACCGCCGTGATCCAGGCCGAACGCATGGGCATGAACCTGGGGCCGGTGCTGCGCGCGCAGGCCGACCAGCGCCGTTCCGAGCGCTTTCTGCGTGCCGAGAAACTGGCGATGGAAGCGCCGGTAAAAATGCTGTTCCCGCTGATCGCCTTTATTTTTCCTTGTACCTTCATCGTCCTGTTCTTCCCGATCGCGATGAAGTTCATGCATCCGGGAACCTGACGCCATGCCGACCCTGACCCCCGACCGCCACGCCGGCGAGCCCGCGCTGCTGCTCACCGCCAGCGGCGCCCACCCCCTGCGGTTGCGGCGCGCCGCCAGCTTTGTCGGCCGTTTCTGCGGACTGATGCTGCGCGCGCCGCTGGCGCCGGATGCCGGCCTGCTGCTGACCGGCTGCCCCAGCGTGCATACCGCCTTCATGCGCTGCGCCATCGATGTGGTGTATCTGGACGCGCACGGCACGGTGCTCAAATGCGTGCCGCATCTGCGACCGTGGTGGGGCAGCATCAGCAACGTTGGCCGCGACGCCGCCGGCCGCCGTCACCAGCGCGCCGCGCACACGCTGGAACTGGCGGAGGGCAGCATCGACCGGCTAGGGATTGTCGCCGGCAGCCGGCTGCGGCATCCGATCTGGCTGGCGCCGGCGGCGCCGCGCGGCGCCGCCGGCGTGCGGCCGAC
>NZ_WKJN01000037.1 GCF_009674495.1 Duganella alba
ACCAGGGTGGCGCCGGCCAGCGCGGCCGGATCGGGCAGCGCCGCCGCCTGCAGCGCGACGCCGGCGGTCGACATCACCAGGCCGGGTTCGGCGGCGACCATATTGATTTGATAAGGCGGCGGCAAGCCGGCGTCGCGCGCCTCGTCATTCGCGGTGGAAAAGACCTGGGCGGGACCGGTGGCGTCCAGCAGCAAAAAGCCCGGATAGACCAGCAGCCAGATAGGGATGGGCGTCATGTGGCAGATATTCAACCATGAGCGTCATTTATGTCAACCGCCGTCATGCGACGATACCGCATCCAACTCGGGAGGACGGGATGACGCGCACCATCGGTATTTACATATTCGACAACGTTGAAGTACTGGACTTTGCCGGCCCCTACGAAGTCTTCACCTGCGCCGCCCGGGTGGCCGGCAAGCTGGCGCCGGACGCGCCGCCGCCATTCGCCGTGCGCACCATCGGCGCCGGCGACGCCGCCGTGCGCGCCCGTGCCGGGCTGGTCCTGCATCCGGAAGCCACGTTCGACGACGCCGGCCCCATCGATGTGCTGATCGTGCCGGGCGGCGTGGTGACTGCCGAGCTGGCGCGGCCGGAAGTCACCGCCTGGATTTCGGCCACGGCCGGCCGCGCAGAACTGACGGCCTCGGTCTGCACCGGCGCCCTGCTGCTGGCCGAAGCCGGTCTGCTCGACGGCCTGCCCGCCACCACCCACTGGGAAGACCTGGACGACCTGCGCGCCGGCTGGCCGCAGGTGCGGGTCGAGGGCGGCCGGCGCTGGATCGACACCGGCCGCATCGTCACCTCGGCCGGCATCTCCGCCGGCATCGACATGTCGCTGCACCTGGTCGCCCGCCTCGCCGGCCAGGCGCTGGCCGAACGCACCGCCCGCCAGATGGACTACGACTGGCAAACCTCCGGGGTCAGGTCCCCCATTTCTACACAAACCCGGCCGTAGTCAACGTTACTGCTGTGCCCGTGTTGAATTGGGGGACCTGACCCCGGAGTAGCCGTCGGTGAGGGTTTTGAGGAAGGCGACGATGTCGGCGATTTCGCTTTCGTTGAGCAGCGGCTTGTCGCCGGGCTTGCCGCCGAACGGGGCTTCCACGTTGACGTTGGCGTCCAGCCCGGCCGGCTGGTCGTCGAACTTGCGCTGCTTGTACCACTTCATCGGCGCGGTGTCGCGCGTGGCGTAGAAACGCACCACCTCGGTCAGGCTGGTGAAACTGCCGTTGTGGAAGTAGGCCTTGCGCAGCGCGACGTTGCGCAGCGACGGCGTCTTGAAGGCGCCGCAGTATTCCTTGTGGTCCTTGAGGTCGGTACGGTCCGGGCCGCACAGGCCGAGGTCGTAGTACTGTGGATCGGCGTTGGCCAGCAGCTTGCGGTTGCGCGGCACGCCGATGTTGATCAGGCCGTAGTCGGTGAACTGCGGGAACACGCCGCCCGGCGAAATCTGGCTGATGTGGCAGGACGCGCAATTGCCCTTGGTCTCGTCGTTGAACAGCCGCAGCCCGCGCAGCTCCTGCGCACTCAGCGTGGTCTGCTTGCGCAGGAAGGCGTCGTACTTGCTGTTGTACGGGTAGAAGTCGGTCGGGCTTTCCTGGAACACTTCCAGCGCCATCAGCGCGCCCTGCATGGCGGCGTTCGGCCGCTCGAAAATATCCTCGCCATACACTTTGCGGAACTGCGCCGCCAGCGGACTGGCGCGCAGGTTGGCCAGCACCGCCGCCTCATCCTTGTTGCCCATCTCGTGCGCCGACAGCAGCGGCCCCAGCGCCTGCTCGTGGGCCGACTGCGCGCGGCCGTCCCAGTTGTGGCCGCCGGTCGGGCCGGCGTCGACACTGTCGTCGCCGTCGTCATCGTGGTAGTGCTCGCTGAAGGCGGGCGCGTTCTGGATGTAGCGCAGCGACGGCGCCGCGCGCGTGCCTTCGGTCTTGCCGTCGGCGCCGCCCAGCTGGGCCGCCAGATTGTTGTTGGGGCTGTAGGCATTGTCCGGGCTGTGGCAACTGGCGCAGGCCAGCTTGCCGGAGGCCGACAGCGCCGGCTCGTTGAACATGGCGCGGCCCAGCGCGGTCAGTTCGGGCACGGTCGGACGGCGGCCGGCCATCGGCGCATAGGCGGCGCGCGGCGCATCGGCTGATGCGGCGGCAGCGCTGGCGGAAGCGGCGGCGGCGGCGGGCGGCGATTTCGGCTGGCAGGCGCTGAGCAAGGCAGCGGCCACCACGGCAACTGTATAAATAATTTTCATGCGCGCAGCGTAGCAAAGCGGCATGACAGCTACATGACAGATACAAAACGATACTTTTGCGCTTCAAACATTTCATCGTCCTGACATATTTGCTAAATAGCATGAGCGGCTTTCACCCACCACCCTCAAGGCAAGAAGATGAAAACTACACTCAATATGGCGCTGCGCCCGTTGCCGCTGCTGTTGCTGGCAGCCGGCGTCGGCGCTGGCCTGGTCGCCTGCGGCAGCTCGTCCGATGGCGATGTGCCTACCCTGTCCGGCCAGGTGGTCGGCAGCTATTATGAAAACGCCGTGGTCTGCCTGGAGAGCAGCAGCGCCAAGCTGACCTGCGACAGCAGCTCGGGCAGCGTGCGCACCGCCGCCGACGGCACCTTCAAAGTGACCGGCGCCAGCAGCGGCGCGCTGCTGGTCACCGTCGGCACCGACGCCATCCGCCACGATGCGCTGGGCGACGCCGGCACCAAGGTCACGCAGAAGCTGGTGTTCCGCGCACCGAACGGCCACACCGGCATCATCGACGCCATCAGCACCGAGCTGACCGCCATCATGGACGCCAACGGCGGCGACTTCGCCAAGGCCAGCGCCCAACTGGCAGCGCGCATCGGCGTTTCGGAAAGCAACCTGCTGGCCGACGTCAATAAGGTCTCGGGCGACGACCAGGCCAAGCTGAAGTCGGAAAACGACACCTTCACCTCGGTCATCGCCGCCGCCGGCACGCAGAGCGCCAACGCCGACGTGGCCAACGCCATCAGCGCCGGCGCCGCGCTGGGCAACATCAAGAACATCGTCGTGATCTACGCGGAAAACCGCGGCTTCGACAATCTGTACGGCCTGTTCCCAGGCGCCAACGGCGTGCCGGGCGTGAACCCGACCTCGACCGGCGGCTACGTGGCGCAGAAGGATGTCGACAACAGCACCCTGCCGGTGCTGCCACCGACCTGGGGCGGCATGACCGCCGCCGGCCAGAGCCTGGTGATCACCCAGGCGCAATCGGCCAACCTGCCGAACAAGCCATTCCAGATCGACGACGTGAACAGCCCGATCGCCATGCCGCAATCGGTCATCACGCGCGACCTGGTGCACCGCTTCTACAACAACCAGATGCAGATCAACGGCGGCGCCAACGACAAGTTCGCCCTGTACTCGGACGCTGGCGGCCTGAGCATGGGCTACTACGACGGCAGCAAGATGAAGATGTGGGACATCGCCAAGCAATACGCGCTGGCCGACAACCTGTTCATCGGCGCCTTCGGCGGTTCCTTCCTGACCCACCAGTACCTGATCTGCGCCTGCGCGCCGCAATACCCGAACGCCGACAAGTCGGTGGCCGCCGGTTCGATCTCGAAGATCGATCTGGACAGCAAGGGCAACTTCGTCCGCCTGACGCCAGCGGCCACCTCGCCGACCAGCGTACTGAACGGCGCACAGACCTACGCCAACGACAGCACCCTGACGCCAGCGGATTCGACCGGCATGTTCTACGCGGTCAACACCATGCAGCCGGCCTTCCAGCCAAGCAGCAACGCGCCAGCCGCCGACGACAGCACCCACCTGTATGCCGACACGACCAAGGCCACCACCCTGCCGCCGCAGACGCAGAAAAACATCGGTGATATGCTGACCAGCAAAAACATCGATTGGGCCTGGTACGCCGGCGCCTGGAACAGCACCACCGCCAACGCCACCTCGGCCAACCGCGGCGCGTTTGCCAATCCGCCTAACTTCCAGTTCCACCACCAGCCGTTCAACTTCTTCGCCAATATGGATCCGGTGAAGAACGCGGCCTACCGTGCAGCCCACTTGAAGGACTACGACACCCAGTTCGTGGCGGATGCCGCCGCCGGCACGCTGCCGCCAGTGGCCTTCTACAAGCCGCAAGGTAACCTGAACCAGCACGCCGGTTATGCGTCGGTGGCGGATGGTGATGCCCACATCGCTGATGTGATTGCCAAGCTGAAGAAGAGCCCGCAGTGGAAGAACATGCTGGTCATCGTGACCTACGATGAAAACGGCGGCTTCTACGACCACGCCTCGCCACCGAAGGGCGACCGTTGGGGTCCAGGCACCCGCGTGCCGGCGATCATTGTGTCGCCGTTCGTGAAGAAGGGTTCGGTTGACCATACCCAGTATGACTCGGCGTCGATCCTGCGCGCGATTACCCACCGCTTCAACCTGCCAGTGCTGGATGGTTTGACGGTGCGCGACAAGGCCTTGGCGGCAAATGGCGCCAAGCCGATGGGGGACTTTAGTGGCGCGCTTGCTTTGACGCCACAGGAATAAACCCGCACGGCCAGCTGGGGTCTGACCCCATGCGGGGTCAGACCCCTAAGTGGTAACGCTGAGGCCGTGGCTAAAGCGTGCGGGGTAGAACGACGGTGACAATCAGTCCTTCACCGTCGTTCCCGTGGGACAGGGTTATCGTCCCACCATTCCGCTCCGCCGCCCGCTCGGCAATCGCCAACCCCAAGCCGCTGCCACTCTGCTCCTGCCCCGGCACCCGGTAAAACCGCTCAAACACTTTCTGCTGCAACGCCGGCGCGATGCCCGGTCCCTGATCGGCAATCGTCAGCCGATAACCGTCCCCATCCTCCTCCAGCCGCACCACAATCCGTCCGCCCTCCGGCGAATACTTGATCGCATTGCTGATCAGGTTATCCAGCAACGCCGCCATGCTTTCCACATGCACCGCCATGCTACATGCCGCCGCCGACTGGAATTCCAGCTCGATCCCACGCGCCATCGCCAGCGGCGCCGCCGACGCCAGCCGGCTGCGCACAAAACCACACAAGTCCGTCTGCGGCAACGGCTCCGCGCTCGGTTCCGCCCGCGCCCGTTCGAACGCCAGCAGCTGATGCACCATATGCGTCGCCCGCGCCACACCATCGCGCAGGCCCTGCCCTGCCTCGGCGCTGCGCTCGGGGTTGTCCGCCACGCTACGGCTCAACAACAAGTGCGCATTGATCTGAATCGCCGCCAGCGGCGTCTTCAACTCATGCGCCGCATCGGTCAAAAACTCATGCTCGCGCTCGATGCGCTGGCTCAATCGCGCCATCAGCCGGTTGATCGCATCGATCAGCGGCGACAGTTCGCGATACTTGGAATCCGGCAGCGCCGTCAGATCCGACACCGCACGCGCCTCGATCTGCTCGGCAATCGACCGCAACGGCTTCAAGCCAATCCCGACAATCAGCCACGCCGGCAACAGCAGCAAGGGCAAACTGAAAATGGTCGACGACAGCAAAAAACTCACGCCGGAAAAACTCAGCATCCACTCATCATCGATCTCGTGACTGCGCTCGACCACCAGGCCATTGGCATCATCGCGCGCCACCGTCACCGCCCAGGCATTGGCCTGCCGCGCCGCCGCGCTGCCCGGCGCCGGCAACACCTCGGGCAAGGCCGGCAACGAGTTGTACACCAGCGCGCCGTGCTGCCAGACGCGCAGCCGCACGCGCGAGTGGTAGTCCAGATCGTGGAACATGGCCCGCCGAACATCCTCCAGCGAAGCCGCCGCCCGCGCGATGCGCACACGGTCGTCCGCAATCTCGCTCAAATGCAGCAGCACTTCCCGCGTATGGGCGGCGTTCTCGCTGGCGGTCCGCGCCGCCTGCGTGATCTTCGCCTCAATAGCGACGTAGGTAAAGCCAACCAACGCCACCAGAGCAATCACGCCGGTAAAGCCCAGCATCAGCCGGCGGAACAGTGAGGAGGGCTTATTCATGCGGCTTCTGCGCCATGTAGCCCACGCCGCGCACGGTGCGGATCAGCCGTTCGCCGATCTTCTTACGCAGGTTGGAGATATGCACATCCAGAGTCTGCCCTTCGCTGTGCGGCAACACGCCCTGTTCCAGCTCGGCGCGCGTCAGCACCCGGCCTGACTCCTTCACCAGAGCCAGCAGCAACGCAAACTCGGTGCGCGACAACGCCACCGGTGCGCCGGCGCGCGTGACCAGCATGCGGCTCTCATCGAGCACCAGTTCGCCGAAGCTCCAGCCGCCATCCGCATTGCCGTTGGCGCGCCGCACGATCGCGCGCAGCCGCGCCAGCAGTTCGGGAATCTCGAACGGCTTGATCAGGTAATCGTCGGCGCCGGTGTTGAAGCCGTTGAGCCGGTCCTGCAAGCTGTCGCGCGCCGTCATGATCAGCACCGGCAAGCTCTGGCCGGCCGCGCGCAGTTGGCGCAGCAGCTCCGCGCCATCGCCATCCGGCAGGCCAAGATCCAGCAGCACCGCATCGAACGTCTCGGCCTGCAAACGGGCCAGCACGCCGTCGGCCAGCCGCAGCCACACCACCAGGTGGCCCTCATCCTGGAACACCGCCAGCAGCGCGCGGCCGATGGCCAGGTCGTCTTCGATCATCAGAATTTTCATGCGGGAAGTGTAGCGCGCTTTGTAGTTAAAGTACGCCGACGTAGGCAAAACGCCACAACTTGCCAAATGCAGGCAAATCAGTCACTTGCACGCCAACCTTCAGGCTTTCTTCAGACCGCCAACGCGCCGTCGTTGACCCGTTTTTAGTGCTGTTACAACATCCGCCCTGCAAGCACAATAATTAAGGGAGACATATGACCAACAGCAATCTGTTCCGGCTCCGGCCGGTGGCGGCGGCGTGCGCGCTGCTGCTCGGCGCCGCCGGCGCCAGCCACGCACAACAAGCCGACGACACCACCACGCCACCTGCCGCCGCCAAGCCGGTTGAGGGCGAACTGGCTACCGTCACCGTGGCCGGCATCCGCCGCGGCATCGAGGAGGCGATCTCGATGAAGAAGAATTCGTCCTCCATCGTCGAGGCGATTTCCGCCGAAGACATCGGCAAGCTGCCCGACAACACCGTGGCCGAGTCGATCTCGCGCCTGTCGGGCGTCACCACGCAGCGCAACAAGACCAACGGCAAAGCCACCGACGTCTCGGTGCGCGGCCTGTCGCCGAGCTTCAACGGCGCGCTGCTCAACGGCCGCGAGCAGGCCTCCACCAGCGACGCCCGCAGCCCCGAGTTCGACCTGTTCCCGTCCGAGCTGACCGGCTCGGTCCTGGTGTACAAGACGCCGGACGCCAGCCTGATGGGCCAGGGCCTGGCCTCGACCATCGACCTGCGCACCCTGCGTCCGCTGGACTTCAGCCAGCGCGTGCTGGCGGCCTCGGTGCGCAAGGAACGCATCGGCTTCGACTCCGGTTCCGACCTCGGCTCCGGCCACCGCACCACCTTCAGCTACGTCGACCAGTTCGCCAACCGCACCATCGGCCTGTCGCTGGGCCTGACCAAGTTCAAGGAAGACAACGGCGGCGAACTGAAATTCGACAGCTGGGGCGGCGGCACCACCGACATGGCCTACAACGGCGGCACGGCCAAGGTGCCGTCCGGCTTCCTGGCCGAAACCTCGCGCCGCAAGAGCGACCGCGACGGCGCGGCGCTGACCCTGCAATACAAGCCGAACCAGAACTTCCGCTCAACGCTGGACGTGTTCTACTCGCGCGGCGACGAGACCACCAAGAAAACCGGCATCGAAGGCGCGGTGGCCGGCAGCACCGGCCTGTACGATCCGAACGGCGTGCTGTCGAACGCGGTGGTGGCCAACGGCATCGCCACCAGCGGCACCGTCAGCAACTACAAGGCCGACGTCCGCAACCACCTGTACGGCGCCAAGGACCGGCTGATGTCGATCGGCTGGAACAACGAGCTCAAACTCGACGAGCAGTGGAAGCTGGAGGCCGACCTGTCGCACTCGCACGGCGTCAAGAACATCTCCAATTACGAAACCACCGCCGGCCAGCCTGGCAACACGCCGGCCTCGCAACTGGGATCCGTGAGCTACACGGGCTTCAACGGCACCAACTTCTCGGACGTCAAATACACGCCAAGCCTGAACTACGCCGACCGCAAGGTGGCGCTGCTGACCGACGTTGACGGCTGGGGCGGCGGACCGAACTCGCCGCAGGCCGGCTATGTGGCGCTGCCGACCATCGACGACACCGTCAACGCCGTGCGCATCACCGCGCACCGCGAGCTGGATTGGGGGCCGATCGCCAACGCCCACTTCGGCGCCAACTTCACCAAGCGCGACAAGTCGCGCACCGGCCAGGAAGGCCGGCTGTCGGTCAAGGGCGGCGACGGTTACGCCAGCGCCGCCATGCCGGGCACCGGCAGCGAGATGGCCGGCGCCTCCGGCATCATGGTCGCGTCCTTCGATCCGACCGGCACGCTGGGCACCATCTACGACATCAACCGCTGGGTTGATTCCACCGTGCTGGCGCGCGACTGGACCGTCGGCGAGAAAGTCGCCACCGTGTATGCGATGGCGGACCTCGACGGCAACGTGGGATCGCTGCCGTACAGCGGCAACTTCGGCCTGCAGGTGGTGCACACCAGGCAGGAAGCCACCGGCAACCAGGTCGACCTGGCCAACTGCACCGGCATCACGGTGGAGACCTGCCCGTACAAGGTACGCAGCGACGGTACCAGCTACACCAACGTGCTGCCAAGCCTGAACATCGCCTTCGACCTCGGTTATGAGCAAAAACTGCGCTTCGGCGCCGGCAAGCAGATCTCGCGCGCCAATCTGGACAACATGAAGGCCGGCATGGACTTCTCGGTGCAGAATTCGACCTCGCTGGCGCCGGCGCTGACCGGCTTCGCGGGCAATCCGCAACTGAAGCCGTACCAGGCGCGCTCGCTCGACCTGTCGTATGAAAAATACTTCGGCAAGAAGGGCTACATCAGCGCGGCGGCGTTTTACAAGAAGCTGGACAACTACATCATCAACGCGCCGATGCAGTTTGACTTCAAGCCTTACACCAGCGCCACCACGCCGCTGCCGACCACCGGGCCATACGCCGGTTCCACCATCGGCTTCCTGACCATGCCGCAGAACGGCAACGGCGGCAATATGCACGGCTACGAGCTGGCGCTGAACCTGCCGTTCGCGCTGGCCACGCAGTGGCTGGACGGCTTCGGCATCGCCGCCAACTACTCGTTCACCGACAGTTCGGTGAGGCTGCCGACCAGCGGCTTCGTGTCGCCGTCGAATGCGCCGGTGTTCAATGGTTCGGTGTCGGAGATCGGTTTGCCGGGACTGTCGAAGAACGTCAGCAGCTTGCGCGTCTACTATGAAAACCACGGCCTGCAACTGGCGTGGGCCGCGCACCGCCGCTCCAGTTTTGTCGGCCAGATCCTGGACTACCGCAGCGATTCGCAGTTCACCTTCATCAAAGGCGAGACCATCGTGGATTTGCAGGCGTCCTACGAGTTCCAGCAGGGCTGGCTGAAAGGTGCATCGGTGTTCCTGCAAGGGCATAACTGGACCAACACGCCGTTCCAGGAGTACACCTCCGATCCTAACCAGATCACCAACAAGGTGGTATACGGACGCACCTACACGTTTGGCCTCAACTACAAGTTTTAAGCGGTGCTTTGCCCGGATGTCCCGTCCCCTCACGGGCCATCCGGTTTTTTTATTGAGATGTCATGATCAAATTTCTTCTGATGGCGCTGGCGTTCTGCGGCGCCGCCCACGCGGCCGATCCTTACCAGCCCGCGCCCTACGTCCAGTTCCAGCACGCCGAATGGACCAAAAACGCCAGCATCTACCAGATCAACACCCGCCAGTTCACGCCCGAGGGCACCTTCCGCGCCGCCGAGCGCGAGCTGCCGCGCCTGAAGGCGCTGGGCGTCGACATCCTGTGGCTGATGCCCATTCATCCCATCGGCGAGGCGAAACGCAAAGGCTCGCTGGGCAGCCCGTATGCGGTACGCGACTACCTGGCCGTCAATCCGGAATTCGGCACGCTGGCCGAGTTCCGCCACTTTGTCGATGCGGCGCATGGCCTGGGCCTGCACGTGATCCTCGACTGGGTCGGCAACCATACCTCGTGGGACAGCGTGATGTACGCCAGCCATCCGGAATGGTACGAGAAGGACCGCCACGGCAAGCCGCATCCGACCCCGTGGTACGACTGGGACGACATCATCGACCTCGATTACAGCCAGCCGGCGCTGCGCCGCTACATGACCGAGGCGCTGCGCTACTGGGTGCGCGATGTCGGCATCGACGGCTACCGCGTCGACGCGGCCGGCCTGGTGCCGCAGGACTTCTGGGACAACGCGGCGGCCGAGCTGCGCGCCATCAAGCCGGTGTTCCTGCTGGCCGAATGGGAAAGCCGCGACATGCACGCCAAAGCCTTCGACGCCACCTACGCCTGGACCTGGTGGGACGCGCTGCATGCGGTCGCCGACGGCAAGACCGACGCCACCTCGCTCTACACCTACTACGCCTGGAACCAGAAGTTTTATCCCAAGCAGGCCTACCGCATGCTGTACACCACCAACCATGACAAGAATGCGTGGGAAGGGACCGAATTCGAGATTTTCGGCCCGGCGGTGGATGCGGCCATCGTGTTCTCCTTCGTCAGCGAAGGCATGCCGCTGATTTACAACGGCCAGGAAGCCGGCAACCGCAAGCGGCTGGCCTTCTTCGAGCGCGATGCGCTACAGTGGCAGGCGTCGCCCTACACCGCGCTGTACACCAGGCTGCTGGCTCTCAAAAAGCAGAATACCGCGCTGTGGAATGGCGAATGGGGCGCCACCATGGAGCAGGTGCCGAACAACGCGCCGAAGCAGGTGTTCAGCTTTGTGCGGCAGAATGCCAGGGACAAGGTATTTGCGGTGTTCAACCTGAGCGCGCAGCCGGTGCAGGCCAGCTTCCGCGACGACCTGCACGTCGGCCGCTACCGCGACTTCAGCACCGGCGCGGCGCTGACAGTGGACAGCGATACGCGGTTCGACATGGCGCCGTGGAGCTACAAAATAATGATAAAGGCAGACTAGATGGAGACCATCAAGCAGGTAGTAATCGTCGGCGGCGGCACGGCCGGCTGGATGACGGCGGCCGCGTTGTCGCGCGTCCTTGGCGACAAGGTGAAGCTGACCCTGATCGAGTCGGACGATATCGGCACCGTCGGCGTCGGCGAATCGACCATCCCGATGATCAAGTTGTTCAACACGGTGCTGGGCATCGACGAAGATGAATTCATGCGCGCCACGCAGGCCACCTTCAAGCTGGGCATCGAATTCAACGACTGGGGTCGCGTCGGCGACAGCTATATGCACGGCTTCGGCATCTTCGGCCAGGATCTGGCGACGCTGCCGTTCTACCAGTACTGGCTGCGCCTGCAGCAGGCGGGCAAGGCGCCGGATATCGAAAACTACTCGATCAACCGCATGGCCGCCAAGGCCGGAAAATTCATGCGCGCCGACCGCTCGCACGGCAACTCGCCGCTGGGCGATATCGTCCACGCCTTCCACCTGGACGCTGGCCTGTATGCGCGCTACCTGCGCCAGTACAGCGAGGCCAAAGGCGTGCGCCGCATCGAGGGCAAGGTGGTCGATGCGCTGACGCGCGCTTCGGACGGCCATGTCGACGCGGTGCGTATGGAGAACGGCGATCTGATTGGCGGCGAATTGTTCATCGACTGCTCCGGCTTCCGTGGCCTGCTGATCGAACAGGCGCTGCACACCGGCTTTGAGGACTGGTCGCACTGGCTGCCGTGCGACCGCGCGTGGGCGGTGCCGTGCGAGCTGTCCGGCGAGCTGCTGCCGTACACGCGCGCCACCGCGCGGCCGGCCGGCTGGCAATGGCGCATCGGCCTGCAACACCGCACCGGCAACGGCCATGTATATTCGTCAAAGTTCATGAACGACGAGGCGGCGCGCGCGCTGCTGATGGCAAACCTGGATGGCCGGCCGCTGGCCGAGCCCAAGCTGCTGCGCTTCACCGCCGGCAAACGCAAGCAGGTATGGAACAAGAACGTGGTGGCGGTCGGCCTGTCGTCCGGCTTCCTGGAGCCGCTGGAATCGACCAGCATCCACCTGATCCAGTCGACCATCGCGCGCCTGATCACCTTCTTCCCGGATCGCGGCTTCAGCGCGGCGGACGTGGCGGAGTTCAACCGCCAGTGCGATTTCGAAGTGGAGCGCATCCGCGACTTCATCATCCTGCACTACCACGCCACCGAACGCGATGACACGCCGTTCTGGAACTACGTGCGCACCATGGACATTCCCGACACGCTACGCGCCAAGATGGACTTGTGGCGCTCGCGCGGGCGCATCGTCCGCAACGACAACGAGCTGTTTGCGGAAGTGGGCTGGCTGCAGGTGCTGCAAGGGCAGCGTGTCCCGGTGGAAGGCCATCATCCGCTGGCGGACCTGATGGAAGAAAAAGAAGTTGCCGACTACCTGGGCGATATCGCCTCGGTGATCGGCCAGTGTGTCAATCAAATGCCGTCGCACGCCGCCTACATCAAGGCGCGCTGCGCGGCCAAATAAGGAGTATCTGTGCATATCAATTCCCTACAGGTCCGCTTGATCGCCGCCGCCTGCATGCTGCTGGGCGCGACCGCGCATGCCGATGAGGTGCTGGGCACCGTGTCGTCGCCCAACCATGCGATCAGCGTGGCGGTGGAGCGCGACGACGGCGGCCACATCGCCTATGCCGTGCAACGCAACGGCAAGCCGCTGATCGCCTCGTCGAAGCTGGGCTTCCTGCTGGCCAACGCGCCGCAATTGGACATTGGCTTCACGCTGGCTAAAAAGACCACATCCGATCATGACGACACGTGGGAACAGCCGTGGGGAGAGCGCCGCTACGTGCGCAACCACTATCAGGAGCTGCGGCTGGAGCTGGTGCAGAAGGAGTTGAACAACCGCCGCCTGGCTGTGGTGTTCCGCGTGTTCGACGATGGTGTAGGCTTCCGCTACGAGTTCCCGGATCAGCCGGAGTTGCCGGACACGCGCATCAGCGACGAGCTGACCGAGTTCGTCGTCGCGCCGAAGGCCACCGCGTGGTGGCAGGAAGCGGGCGAGAAGGCGGCGCTGGAATACTCGATCCGCAAGACGCCGCTGGCCGAAGTGGGCATGGCGAATACGCCACTGACCATCCGCACCGAAGACGGCACGCATATCGCGTTCCACGAGGCGGCATTGGTGGATTACGCGTCGATGTGGCTGCGCAAGGTCGATGGCCAGAAGCTGCGCGCGCATCTGACGCCGTCGGCCTATGGCGCGCCGGTCGAACGCCATGGCGCGTTCACCACGCCGTGGCGCACCATGCAGATTGCCGACAACGCGGCCGGCTTGTACATGTCGGATCTGGTGCTGAACCTGAACGAGCCGAATAAACTGGGCGACGTGTCGTGGGTACATCCGTCGAAGTTTGTCGGCGTGTGGTGGGAGATGCATCTTGAGAATAGCACCTGGGGATCAGGCGCCAAACATGGCGCCACTACCGCCAATACCAAGCGCTATATCGACTTCGCCGCGCGCAATGGCTTCCGTGGCGTGCTGGTTGAGGGCTGGAACCTGGGATGGGATGGCAACTGGTCGGGTAGCGGATCGTCGTTCAGCTTTACGCAATCGTATCCGGACTTTGATCTGCCGGCGTTGAGCGCCTATGCGCAGCAAAAGGGCGTGCGCCTGATCGGCCACCACGAGACCGGCGGCAATGTCGCGCGCTATGAGCAGCAGATGGATGCGGGCTACCAGCTGTATGCGAAGCTGGGCGTGGACAGCATCAAGTCCGGCTATGTGACGGATGGCGGCGAGGCGATCTTCCCCAGCGCTGATGGTGGCACGCACTTTGGCTATACCGACTCACAGGAAGGCGTGCGTCATTATCTGAAGGCAGTGACCGAAGCGGCGCGCTACAAGCTGGCGATCGATACGCATGAACCGGTGAAGGATACCGGCTTGCGTCGCACGTACCCGAACTGGATTTCGCGCGAGGGTGCCCGCGGGATGGAATACAACGCCTGGGGCAATCCGATCAACAGCGTTGATCATGAGGTGAATCTGGTGTTTACGCGCATGCTGAGTGGGCCGATGGATTACACGCCGGGTATTCTGAGTCTGGAAGGCGTGAAGGGACGGCCGATTAATTCGACGCAGGCGAAGCAGTTGGCCAGCTTCGTCGTGATCTACTCGCCGATTGTGATGGCGGCGGATTTGATGGAGAACTATGAGAAGTATCCGGGTCCGTTCAAGTTCATCAAGGATGTGCCGACGGATTGGGCGGATACGCGTGTGCTGCATGGCGCGATGGGCGAGTATGCGACCATCGCGCGCAAGGATCGGCATTCGGATAACTGGTATGTGGGTTCGATCACTGATGGCACGGCGCGCACGCTGCCATTGGCGTTGACGTTCCTTGATCCGGGCAAGCGCTATGTGGCGGAGATTTATCGCGATGGCGAGCAGGCGGATTATCGGAACAGCCACCGTTTCGATATCGTCATCGAAAAACAGACCGTCACTGCCGCGACGGTTCTGCAATTGAAGCTCGCACCTGGCGGCGGCCAGGCGATTCGCTTCACGCCGCAGTAAACCCGCACGGCCAGGTGGGGTCTGACCCCGTACGGGGTCAGACCCCTAAGTGGTAACGCTGATGTCGAAGCTAAAGCTTGCGGGGTAGATGCATGCGACGGTAGAGCAGCGGCAATACCAGCAACGTCAGCGCAGTAGACGACATTATTCCCCCGATAACCACCGTGGCCAGGGGGCGCTGCACTTCGGCGCCGGTTCCGGTGGCAATCGCCATGGGGATGAACCCCAGCGACGCCACCAGCGCCGTCATCATCACCGGCCGCAAGCGCTCCAACGCACCTTCCCGGATCGCCTGCTCCACGCTGCGCCCCTCCTCCCGCAACTTGCGAATGGCCGCAATCAGCACCAGCCCATTCAACACTGCCACGCCAGACAAGGCGATAAATCCCACCGCCGCCGATATCGACAACGGTATCCCGCGCATCGCCAGCGCCGCCAGGCCGCCGGTCAACGCAAACGGTATGCCGCTGAACACCAGTAAACCATCCTTCAGATTACCGAACATCGCAAACAGCAGCAGCATCACCAGCGCCAGCGCCGCCGGCACCACAATCCGCAAACGTTGCGACGCCGATTGCAGCTGCTCGAACTGCCCTCCCCAGCTGGTCCAGTACCCAGCCGGAATCCGCACCTCCTGCAACCGCCGCTCCGCCTCGGCCACAAACGATCCAATATCCCGCCCGCGCACATTGGCGCTGATGACTACCCGCCGCTTGCCGTTCTCCCGGCTGATCTGATTCGGCCCCGGCGCAACGTTAAACGTCGCCACCTCACCCAACGGAATGAAATGCGCACCACCTGGCAGCGGCAACGGCAAGCGCCGCAGCGCCTCCAGATCGCCACGCAGCGCATCCGGCAAGCGCACCACAATGTCGAAACGGCGGTCGCCCTCGAACATGGTGCCGGCCTGCTGGCCGCCGATGGCCGTCGCCACCACCTGCTGCACGTCGCTGATGTTCAGGCCATAGCGCGCCGTCTGGGCGCGGTCTATGTCCACCGTCAGCACCGGCAAGCCGCTGGTCTGCTCCACCTTCACCTCCTGCGCGCCGTCGACCTTGCCCAGCATGGCGGCGATGCGCGCGGCGGTGGCGTCCAGCACCTCCGCATCGTCACCGAACAACTTCACCGCCACATCGCTGCGTACACCCGATATCAGCTCGTTGAAACGCAGCTGGATCGGCTGCGAAAACTCATACGCGTTGCCGGGGATTTGCGCCACCGTGGACTGGATGGCCGCCAGCAGCTGCGCGCGCGTTTTCTTCGGTTTAGGCCACTGCGCTTCCGGCTTGAGCATGATGTAGCCGTCCGAGATATTCGGCGGCATCGGATCGGAGGCGATTTCCGCCGTGCCGGTGCGCGCGAACACGCGCTCAATCTCGGGGAATTTGCGCATCAGTGTCAGCTCGATCTGCTGCTGCATCGCCACCGATTGCGTCAGGCTGGTTCCGGGGATGCGCAAAGCCTGCATGGCGATGTCACCTTCGTTCAGTGATGGCACGAACTCGCTGCCCATGCGCGTCGCCAACAGCAGCGACAGCGCCACCGCAATGCCGGCAAAGCTCAACACCACCGGCGCGTTGGCCAGCGCGCGTTCCAGCAACGCGCCGTACCAACGCTGCATGCGATGCGCCGGCTTCTCCACCACCTTGTCGCCAATGAATAGCGCCACGGCAGCGGGTATGAAGGTAATCGACAGGATCATGGCGCCAGCCAGCGCCATCACCACCGTCAACGCCATTGGATGGAACATGCGGCCTTCGACGCCGGTCAGCGCGAAAATCGGCAGGTAGACCACCATGATGATCAGCTGTCCGAACAACAGCGGTCGGCGCGACTCCTGTGCAGCCGCGAACACCGCCTCGAATCTTTCGGCGCGCGTCAGCACGCGGCCTTGCAACGCCTGCGCGTGCGCCAGACGCCGCACGCAGCTTTCGACAATGACCACCGCGCCGTCGACGATAATGCCGAAGTCCAGCGCGCCAAGGCTCAACAGGTTGGCGCTGACCTGATACGCCACCATGCCGCTGAAGGTGAACAGCATGGCCAGCGGAATCACCATGGCGGTGATCAGCGCCGCGCGCAGGTTGCCAAGGAAAACGAACAGCACGGCGATGACCAGCACCGCGCCCTCCAGCAGATTGCGCTTGACCGTGCCGATGGCCTTGTCCACCAATGCCGTGCGATCGTAGACGGTGACGGCCACCACGCCCACCGGCAGGCTGCGGTTGATGACGGCCATCTGCTTGTCCACCGCCTGCGCCACGGCGCGGCTGTTCTGGCCGATCAGCATGAAGACGGTGCCCAGCACCACCTCGCGGCCGTTTTCGGTGGCGGCGCCGGTGCGCAGTTCGCGGCCGATGTCCACTTCGGCGACGTCGCGCACTCGCACCGGCACGCCGTTCACGCTGCGCAGCACGATGTTGCGGATGTCGTCCAGCGAACGCACCTGGCCCGGCGCGCGCACCAGCAGCTGTTCGCCGCGCTTTTCGATGTAGCCGGCGCCGGCGTTGCCGTTGTTGCGTTCCAGCGCCAGCACCACGTCCCGCAAGGTCAAGCCATAGGACGCCAGCCGCTGCGGCTGTGGCGCCACGTGGTATTCCTTGGCGTAGCCGCCGATGGCGTTGATCTCGGTGACGCCGGCGACATTGCGCAGTTGCGGCTTGACGATCCAGTCCTGGATCTCGCGCAGGTCGGTCGGCGTGTAGGACGTGCCATCGGCCTTCCTGGCATCGGGCCGCGCTTCCACCGTCCACAGGTAGATTTCACCGAGGCCGCTGGACACTGGTCCCATGGCTGGCGTGATTCCATCCGGCAGTTGCGCGCGCGCCTGTTGCAGCCGTTCGCTGACCAGCTGGCGCGCGAAGTAGATGTCGGTGCCGTCCTTGAACACGACGGTTACCTGCGACAGGCCGTAGCGCGACAGCGAACGCGTTTGCTCCAGGCGCGGCAGGCCGGAAAGCGCCGTCTCCAGTGGATAGGTGATGCGCTGCTCGGTCTCCAGCGGTGAATAGCCCGGCGCCGCCGTGTTGATCTGCACCTGCACGTTGGTGATGTCGGGTACGGCGTCGATCGGCAGCTTCTGGTAGCTGTAGACGCCCAGCGCGGCCATGGCAGCCACCAGCAGCATGACCAGCCAGCGCTGCGCGATGGCGTAGCGGATGATACGTTCAAACATGGTGGTCTCCCGTATCAATGTTCATGTTCGGCGCTGTCCTTGCCCAGTTCCGCCTTCAGCACGTAGCTGTTGGCGGCGGCGTAGGATGTACCGGTGGTCAGGCCGCGCAGGATTTCGGTCAGCTTGCCGTCGCTGCGGCCCGGCCTTACCGGCCGTGCCTCGAAGCCTGTGGCGGTGCGCACGAAGATGGCGGGTCTGCCGTCTATCGTTTGCAGCGCGTCTGCGGCCACGGTGACTGCGGCGGCACTCATTCCTGACTGTACGTCGACGTTGACGAACAGGCCGGGACGCCAGGCGCGTTCGGGGTTCGTCAGCGCCACGCGGGCGGTGGCGGTGCGGGTCTGCTCGCCGAGCAGCGCGCCGACGTAGGTGATCTTGCCGCTGGCCTGCGCCGCGAAGGCGGCGGCGCGGACGATGGCGGTTTCGCCGACGCGCACGCGGTTCAGGTCTTGCGGCGGCACGGCGAAGTCGGCCCACACGGTGGACAAGTCGGAGATGGTGAAGACGTTGGCGTCTTCCTTGATCGCCTCGCCCATCGCCAGGTGCTTTTCCATCACCACGCCGGCGAACGGCGCGCGCAGCTCCAGTTGGTTGAGCTGCTTGCCGGCCGCAGCACCGGCGCCCAGCACGCTAAGTTTTTGCTGGGCGTTCTGCACGGCGATGTCGGCTTCGCTCATTGCCTGTTTGGCTTGCAGGTAGTCCTGTTCGGCGGAGATTTTGTCTTGCCACAGTTTGTGTTCGCGTTCCAGCGTGGTGCGGGCCAGCGCCAGCCGGCGTTGGGCGGACAGCAGTTCGCTGCGCTGCTCGGACAGGGCGCTGCTGGCCAGCACCGCCAGCAGTTGGCCGCGCTGGACGGTCTGGCCCAGTTCCGCGTGCACGGCGACCACCACGCCGGCCAGCTTGGGCACCACGTGGGCGGTACGGTCGTCGTTGAAGCGGATTTCGCCGGGCAGCGTCAGGATGGTGCTAATCTGCGCCGGCGCGGCGGTGGCCAGCACGATGCCGGCGGCCTGAATCTGCGCAGCGCTCAACGTGATGGTCTCCGGCGCGCTGGCGGCGGACGATGCGGCGCTGCGGGCGCCGGCCGGCGCTGCATCGGCGGCACTGACGGTGCCGGCGGCTGGCGCATCGGCATGGCCGTCATCGTTGTGTGCGTCGTCGGCGCGCGGTTTGAGGATGAGGGTCGCCAACAGCAGCGCGACGGCGGCCATGGCGGTAATGGTGATGGTCTGCTTCTTATTCATGCTCTGCTCCGAGAAGGCGCGCGATGGCTGCCTGCGCGCGATGCGCGTCGGCCAAGGTGGTGAGGTAGTGGGACTGCGCCTGCAACAGCGTGCGCTGCGCATCAAGCACGTCGAGGAAGCCGAACTTGCCGTAATCGAAGCCGGTGCTGGCCGCCTCGTAGGCACTTTGCGCGCCCGGCAGAATCTCCTCCCGCAGCGCCAGCGCCTGCGCGCGCGCCGCCGCATATTCCTCACGCGCGGCCACCAGTTCGGCCTCCAGCCGCGCCGCCGTCGCCGCCACGCCATCGCGCGCCTGGTCGACGCGCCGCGCGGCTGCCAGCACCGCGCCCTGATTGCGGTCGAACAGCGGCAACGGCAGCGACACGCCAAACACCGCCTGCGTGCGTCCCAGTTCCTCCGAACGCTTGCTGCCCACCGTCAGCGCCACATCGGGCACGCGGCGCGACAACTCCACCTGCGTCAACGCCTGCCGCCGCGACAGTTCAGCGCGCGCCACCTGCATGGCAGGCGCCTGCGCCAGCAAGGCGCGCTGCTCCGCCATCGACGGCAACTCGGGCAGCGCGGCGATCTCGCCCGCCACCTGCTCGAAACGTGGCGACGGATTCCCCCACAACGCCGCCAACCGCACGCGCGCCGTCGCCAACGCACTGCGCGCACGAATCAGCTCCAGCCCGACCGTGGACGCCGCCACCTGCGCGCGCGTCTGCTCCACCGGCGACACCTTGCCAGCCACCACCCGCCGTCCGGTCGCCGCAGCAGCGCGCTGCGCCAGCTCGGACGCCTGCTGCGCCAGACGCAACTGCTCTTGCGCAGCCAGCACAGCGAACCACGCCGCCGCCGTCTCCGCGCGCACCTCGGCGCGGCGTTGCAGCAGCCATGCGGCCGCACCTTCACGGCCGCGCTGCGCCGCCTGCACGCGCGCCGCGCGCTTGCCGCCCAGTTCCAGCGGCTGGCTTAACTGCAAGGTGGTTTCACGCGTATCGCGCCGCGTATCGACGCGCTCCAGCGACAGGGAAGGATTGGGCAGCAGGCCGGCCTGCCGCACCGCGCCGTCCTCCGCCAGCAACTCATGACGGGCCGCCGCCAGGTCGGCGTTGCCATCGTCGGCCAGCGCCAGCGCCGCCGATAACGTCAACGGCGCCGACGGCTCCTCAACGGCCTGCGCATAGGCAGGCCATGCCGCTAACCATAGCGGCAAAACAAATTTGAACATCGAATTCTCCGATTAACAGGATAGGAATTCGACGAGACGTGAAGGAAAAAAGCTCAGGCCTCGCCGCGTCAGGCGACGAAGGACCAGTTGGGCCGTGGCGGCCCGTCAGCGATATAGGAGTGGTAGTGCAGGGCGCCCGGCGGCGCATAGATGGCGACCGGCGCCACAGTCAATACGGCATCGGCGCCCGGCAGCGAAGCCTGCACCGCGTGATGACAGACTTCGCAATCGCCATGCAGCTTGCCCGGCTTGCTCTTGCCGGCATCGTCGTCACCGGCTTGCGCCTGGTGCTGATGACCATGGTGACCGAAGTGCGTGCTCTTGCTGGACTCGTGCTGGCAATAGACGGCCGCCATCGACCAGGAATACTGGATCGGCAGAATGGTCAGCAGCAGGATGAGCAATAGCTTTTTCACCAGACTATTGTAGCAGCCCGCCGCCGACCATGCTTTTACGCCTTCTTCAGCATCTCCGCTCGCAGCGGCAGCTCGCGCACGCGCACACCGGTGGCGGCAAACACCGCGTTGGTCAGCGCCGCGCCCACGCCGGCCGTCCCCGGCTCGCCGATGCCGCCCGGCGCCTCGCTGCTCGGCACCAGCACCACGTCGATCCGCGGCGCCTGGCTCATGCGCAGGATCGGATAGTCGTGGAAGTTGCTTTGCTCGACGCGGCCATCCTTCAGCGTGATGACGCCAAACAGCCCCGCCGTCAGGCCGAAGTTGATGCCGCTCTGGATCTGCGCCGCCACCGTGTCCGGATTGACCACCTGGCCGCAATCGACCGCGCACACCACGCGCTTGACGGTCACTTCGCCGTCATCGCTGACCGCCACGTCAACCACCTGCGCCAGATAGGTGCCCCACGAGCGCATCAGGGCGATGCCACGTCCCGAGCGAGGCGGCAGCGGCGTGCCCCAGCCGGCCCGCTCGGCCGCCACCTTCAGCACCTGCGCCGCGCGCGGCTGCTTGTCCAACAGCGACAGGCGGTAGACCAGCGGGTCCTGCCCCACCTTCAGCGCCAGTTCGTCCATGAAGCTTTCCAGCACCGTCATGTTGCGGGTCGGGCCGACACCGCGCCAGAACGCGGTCGGCACCGGGCCGTCCTCCTGCGTGTACTCGCTGCGCATGTTCGGGATATCGTAGGAGAACACGTCCGAGCCTTCGACGTTGTCGATATCCAGGCCGTCCTTCAGCCAGCCGGGCGCGAACGACGCCAGGTTCGACGGCCCGGCGATCTTGTGCGAGAACGCCAGCGGCTTGCCATCCTTGCCCAGCGACGCCGACACCGAATGCGCATACATCCCGCGCAGCAGGCAATGCTGGATATCCTCCTCGCGGCTCCACACCAGCTTGACCGGCGACTTGACCTGCCTGGCCACCGCCGCCGCCTGCACCACGTAATCGGTGTACAGACGCCGGCCGAAACCGCCGCCGATGTAGTGGTTGTGCAGCGTGACCTTCTCCGGCGCCAGGCCCAGCACCTTGGCGGCGTCGTCGCGCGCACGGGCCGGCACCTGGGAACCGGTCCAGATCTCGGCCGTGCCGTCGCCCTTGACGTGTACGGTGCAGTTCATCGGCTCCATGGTGGCATGCGCCAGCATCGGATTGACGTACAGCGCCTCGATCCGCTGGCCGTCGGCCGCCAGCGCCTTCAGGGCGTCGCCGTCGTTGCGGGCGATGTGGCCGGGCTTCTGCAGCGCCGCCACCATCAGCTTGCGCACATCGTCGGTGCCCAACTTGGCGTACTGGCCTTCGTCCCACTTGATGTCCAGCGCGGCCAGGCCCTGCTTGGCGTACCAGTAGTTGTCCGCCACCACCGCCACCGCGTTATCCAGCTTGACGATCTGGCGCACGCCGCGCAGCTTGCGCGCCTTGGCGTCGTTGACCGATTTGAGCTTGCCGCCGATGACCGGACTGGCCGCCACCACCGCCACCTTCATGCCCTTCACCTGCGCGTCGATGCCGAACATCGCGCTGCCGTCGGTCTTGCCCTTGGCATCCAGGCGCTTGGCCGGCTGGCCGACCAGCTTGAAATCCTTGGGCTGCTTGAGCGCGATCTTTTCCGGCGCCGGCAGCTTGGCTGCAGCCGCCACCAGTTGGCCGTATTTGACGCGGCGGCCGCTGGCCGTGTGCACCACCTCACCGCGTTCGGCGCGGCAGCTGTCCGGCGCCACCTGCCAGCCATCGGCGGCGGCCTGCACCAGCACCATGCGCGCGGCGGCGCCGGTCTGGCGCATCGGTTCATAGAGAAGACGAATGGTCAGCGAGCCGCCGGTGAACTGGTCGCCGAACGGTGCGCCGTAGACCTTGGCGTCGGGCGGCGCATGGCGCACCTCGATCTGGCTCATATCGACTTCCAGCTCCTCGGCGATCAGCATGGGCACCGAGGTGTAGGTGCCCTGGCCCATTTCCACTTTCGGCATGGTCAGCACGATGCGGTCGTCGGCGCCGATGGCGATGAAGGCATTCAGATCGGCCGGCGCGCCGGCCGCTGCCGCCATGCCCTGGCCGGGCCAGAAGCCGACCATCAAACCGCCGCCCGCGGCGGCGGCCACTTTGAGGAAACTGCGGCGCGACACCGCGCCTGGTGCGTAGGGAGTGTTCATGCTCAGGCTCCCTTCAGCAGCGGCGAGGCGGCGGCATCCTTGATCGCCGCGCGGATGCGGCTGTAGGTGCCACATCGGCAGATATTGCCGGACATGGCGTCGTCGATCTCGGCGTCGGTGGGCTGGTGGTTCTTGGCCAGCAGCGCGCAGGCCGACATGATCTGCCCGGATTGACAGTAGCCGCACTGCACCACCTCCACTTTCAGCCATGCGGCCTGCGTCGCCTTGCCGGCCGGCGTGGCGCCGATGCCCTCGATGGTGGTGACGTGCTTGCCGGCCACCGCCGATACCGGCAGCACGCAGGAGCGCGTGGCCTCGCCGTCGATGTGCACGGTGCAGGCGCCGCACAGCGCCATGCCGCATCCGAACTTGGTGCCTGTCATGTGCGCCTCGTCGCGCAGCACCCACAGCAGCGGCATGTCGCCGGGCACGTCGAACGCGCGCGGCTTGCCGTTAATCGTCAGCTTGATCATCGAAGGCTCCCTAGTCAAAACCCCACTATAGCCACGTATGTTCGCCAGATGACATTAGCCTTTGGAGATACAGAAACAACCAGTGGTTGTAAATTGACCGCCGCTATAACTTTTTCCATGGCTGGGATAATATTTTTCGCTGGAAGCGATCCCATGCGAAATGCGTAACAAACACGTCATATCCGCTCATTACCCTGTGGCCTTTTTCCAACTACGGACCACTGCCATGTACCTGCTTCCCGCCCGCCCCCTGATTCTGGCCCTGAGCATCGCCGCCGCCCTGAGCGCTTGCGGCGGTTCCGACCAAGACCAACCATTGGTGATCCCGGCCGCGCCGGCCGACCAGGGTGCGGCTGAAACCGTGGCCGTGCCGTCGGCCACCGCCTTTGTCGACACCGTCGCCACCAACCAGCGCGGCGACGCCCGCTACGCCACGCTCGACACCAACGCCGGCGTGCGCATCCTCGGCGGCTTCCTGTCGATCTGGAAACCGCTGACGCAGATCGTCGACGCCGGCGTCACCGCACCGGCCAACGGCAGCTTCCCGGCCGTGGTCACCTCCACCTGGACCGGTGTACCGGGCGACGGCACGCCGGACGGCACCGTGCTCAACGCCGCCGTGCACCAGGCCAATATCGACTACGTGGTCAAAGCCACCGCCAACCGCACCGCCGACCAGGCCGTGCAAGCGTATCTGGATGACCGCCGCGGCAAAGGCTACAGCATCACCGACGGCATGGGTCCATTGACCAGCGCCTGGCGCGCCGCCGCCCAGCAGACCACCACCATCACCAGCGTGGCGGCCGACGCCACCACCGTGCTGTACAACGACGGCGGCAACAACACCGGTGTCGGCGGCACGGCCAACGCCAGCTTCGGCAGCGTGGTCGACCTGGTCAACCTGGTCGGCAACAACGCCTCGACCGAACCGGCCAAGCGCTTCTACAAATATGCCCGCCCGTTCCGCTGGAGCACCAGCGTGCAGCTGCTGCCGGCGCTGGTCCCGGCCAAGAGCACCACGCCGGCCACCGACGGCGGCTACACCAGCGGCCACACGGCCGAAGCCGTGCGCGACGCCGTCGCCATGGCCTACGCCGTGCCGGAACGCTATCAGGAAATGTTGAGCCGTGGCCTGGAGCTGGGCGAGATGCGCATCCTGGCCGGCATGCACTCGCCGCTGGACGTGGTCAGCGGCCGCATGCTCGGCATCGCCAGCGCCGCCGCCAACCTGGCCGATCCGGCCAACGCCGCCAAGAAGGCCGCCGCCGTGACCCAGGCGCACACCGCGCTGATGGCCGCCACCAGCACCACCGCCGACACCTTCGCCGCCTACGCGCAGTCGGGCACGACGGCCAACGACCGCTTCGCCGACTACGCCACCAACAAGGCCAACTACCTGCGCCGCAGCACCTTCGGCTTCGCGCAGATCGCCGCCACCAATGCCGCTGTCGCCGTGCCGAAAGGCGCCGAAGTGCTGCTGGAGACGCGCCAGCCTTACCTGACGGATGCCCAGCGCCGCGTGGTGCTGAAAACCACCGCGCTGGCCTCCGGCTACCCGGTGATGGACGATGCTGAAGGCTGGGGCCGCCTGAACCTGTTCGCGGCGGCAGACGGCTATGCCTCGTTCAGCGGCAATGTCACCATCGTCATGGATGCCAGCAAGGGCGGCTTCAATGCCGTGGACCGCTGGCGCAACGACATCAGCGGCGCGGGCAAGCTGGTCAAGCAAGGCACGGGCACGCTGAAGCTGGCCGGCGCCAACAGCTGGACCGGCGGCACCGAGCTGACCGCCGGCGCGCTGCAGGGCGACTCGGTGGCCGCGTTCGGCAAGGGTGATGTGTACGTGAGCGGCGGCACGCTGGTGGCCAACGCACCGGCCGCGCTGCAACTGGCCAAGTACACCCAGCTCTCCGGCAGCACCACGCTGGAGCTGGATCTGGGCGGCGCCGCCGCCGGCAGCCAAGGCAGCCTGACCGTGGCCGGCACCGCCACCCTGGCCGGCGGCACGCTGCACGTGAAGTTCGCCAACGGCTACAAGCCGAAGGCGGGCGACGTGCTGACCGTGATCACGGCCGGCAACCTGCAGGGCAAGTTCACCACCATCACGGTGGACGGTTTCAGCACGGTGACGCCAACCTACGGCGCCACCACGCTGACCCTGACGCTGGGCAGCTGACCCCAGTCATTCCGCATCGGCGGACCGCCGCGTAGGCGGGAATGACGGGCTATTTGGTCGCTGCGGCCAGATAGCCCACCAGCGCCTTCAGCGCGGCCTCGTCGGTGAGGCCGGAAAACGGCATGCGGGTGTTGGGCACCAGCGCCTGCGGATTGCGCAGGAACTCGGCCAGGTTCTTTTCATCCCAGACGATGCCGCTGCGTTTCATCGGTCCGGAAAAGCGGAAGCCTTCGACCGTGCCGGCAGTGCTGCCCAGCAGGCCGTGCAGCGTCGGGCCGATGCCGTTCTCGCCGGCCTGCAGCGAGTGGCAGGCCACGCACTGCTCGAAAGTCTTCTTGCCCAGATCCTGGGCGCCAACGCTGGCAGCAGCCAGGCACAGCAGCCCGGCGGTCAGTACATTACGCATGGATCAGTTTCCCCGGTTGCTTGACGTAGACGTTCTTGATGATGTCGGCCGCCATGTAGGCGATCGCCGCCACCGGACCGGTGGGGTTATAGGCCGAGTTGTGCGGGAACAGCGACGCTCCCATGATGAACAGGTTGTCGACCTGCCACACCTGGCCATACTTGTTGGTCACCGAGTTGCCCGGATGCGTGCCCATGATGGTGCCGCCCGTGTTGTGGGTGCTCTGGTAGGGCACGCTGCTCCACGACTGGCGCGCGGTGGCCTTGCTCAGATGGGTCGGATTGAGCGCGGCGGCGATGCGGTTGATGACGTCGGCCGAGTGCGCTGAAATCTTGCGCTCGTTGTCCTGGTAGTCGAAGGTCATGCGCATCAGCGGCGCGCCGAAGCGGTTGCGGTAGGTCGGATCGAGATCGAGGTAGTTGCCGCGGAACGGCATCACGGTGCCGGTGGCGGTGATGTTCATGCTGCGGTCGTACCACTTGGCGGTCTCCTGCTTCCAGGCGCTGCCCCAGGCCGGCGTGCCGGCCGGCGTCGGATGCCACTGGATCGGCCGGCCGCCGTACATGGCGGTGCCCACGGTCGAGCCGCCGACGAAGCCGAACGGCGCGCGGTCGAAGTCCCAGTTGCCGTGGAAGTCGTCCATGATGGCGCCGATGCCGGCGGTCGCCATGTACGGATGGAAGTGCTTGTCCTCGAAGAACAGCATGGCCGCGCTGCCGGTCTGGTAACAGTAGTTCTTGCCCAGCAGGCCCTTGCCCGACACCGGATCGTAGATCTCGCCGATGCCCGACAACATCATCAGGTGCACATTGTTCAGACCGAAAGCGCACAGCACCACCAGCTTGGCCGGCTGGAAGCATTCCTCGCCGGTGACGGTGTTGGTGTAGGTGACGCCGGTGGCCTTCTTGCCGGAAGCGTCGCGCTCGACCTTGGTCACCCACGCATAGGTGCGCAGCTCGAAAGTGCTCTGGCGCAGCGCCGCCGGAATCACCGTCATCTGCGCGCCGCCCTTGGCGTTGGCTTCGCAGCCAAAGCGCTCGCAGTGGCCGCAGTACTGGCACTCGCCGAACTTGACGCCGTCCGGATTGGTGTACGGCACCGAAGCATTCGCGGTGGGACGCGGGAACGGGTGATAGCCCATCTTGCCGGCCGCCTCCGCGAACAGGTCGCCGGCGTAACCGTACACCAGCGGCGGCATCGGATACTCGTTGCGGCGCGGCGCCTCGAACACATTGCCGCCGGCGATCTTGCGGCCCTGCACGTTGCCGGCCTTGGCCGAGATGCCGGCCACCTTCTCGAACTTGTCGTAGTACGGCTCCAGCTCGGCGTAAGTCACGCCCCAGTCCTGGATGGTCATGTCGGCGGGGATGTAGTGCTTGCCGTATTTGGCCTCGTACTTGCTGCGGATCTGAAAATCGTTGTCGTTCCAGCGCCAGGTGTGGCCGTTCCAGTGCGTGCTGGCGCCGCCGACGCCGGTGCCCATCAGGTAGGAGCCGAGGCGGCGGTACGGCAGCGCCGTCTCGGCGCTCTTGTTGCGCACGGTTTCGGTGTTGTCGGTGGTATTGACCATCATCGACATGCGCTGGCCCACGGCTAGCTCGTCGCGCATGCGCGGCACGCTGAAGTCGTCGGCCGTGTGCGGACCGCCGCGCTCCAGGCACACCACCGTCATGCCGGCTTCGGAAAATTCCTTGCCCAGAATGCCGCCGGTCCAGCCGC
Source organism: Duganella alba (assembly GCF_009674495.1). GTDB lineage: Bacteria > Pseudomonadota > Gammaproteobacteria > Burkholderiales > Burkholderiaceae_D > Rugamonas > Rugamonas alba. The sequence goes on from NZ_WKJN01000037.1 coordinate 27,629, forward strand.
CGCCGACCAGCACCACATCCACTTCCTTGTAAGTCTTCATGCGTGCTCCTTAGCTGAGGTCGGCAATGCCTGCCGGTTCGGGACGGTAGGGCTTGTTGGCGTACTTGACGATGTTGACCTTGTTGGCCGTGTTCACGCCGGGATAGCCGACCAGCTTCCAGCCCTGCTTGTCCTGGTTGCCGCCATAGATCGGATCGGCAAACATGGCTTCATAGAACATCTGCAACAGCTGGGCAAAATACACGGCCGACGGCACGCCGTTGGGCAGCGCCGCCTTGCCGGACTGCAGATCCTTGAGCAACGCTTCGCGCACATCGGCCGGCAGGCGATCGAACGGCTTGCCGTGGGTGGCGCGGCAATAGTCGGCCACGCCCTCGGTGCCGGCGCGGAACAGCTGGGCCGGCGTCATGCCGAGCTGGTAGCCCTGGTTGGCGCTGCCCTGCTTGAACGGTCCCTGCAGGTAGAGCCGGTCGCCCTGGCCCCAGTTGCCGCCCAGCGCGCGGTCGTAGAACACGGCCAGCCCCAGCGTGACGCCGTCCGGCGTCACGCCGTCGGCCGGGCACATGTGGTTGACCAGCGCTTCGACAAACACCTGTTCGTCGGGTCGCAGCCACAGATAGCCGGCCGGCGCGGCGGCGGGCGTTGGCGTCGGCGCGGCCGTGGCGCTGGTAAGGGGAAGGCTGGCGGCGCTGGCGCCGGCGGCCAGGGAGCGCAACAGGAAGTCGCGCCGGGGGTGCTGATCGCGGGTATCACTCATGGCAGGGCTCCGGATGGTCACAGGGGAAACGGTCGATGCTACGACATTATTTCCACAAGGCAATCACCAGGAAGATTACAAATTGTATCAATCTGGATACAAAACTTTTACTACCAGTAGTGTTTCCATACGGAAAAACAATGATAACCTTGTTAGGATTGTGGACATTCGCGCGCGCGCACCAGGAACCCCCATGAACTTCATGAAAAACGCCAACATCGGCAAAAAAATCACCCTTGTCTTCGGCATCGTGCTGGTGGTCTCCAGCCTGACCACCGGCGTCAGCCTGTGGCAACTCGGCAAGATGCGGGCCTCCACCAAGGAACTGCTGGACATGTCGCTGACCAAGGAACGCCTGGTCAGCGACTGGTATCGCATCATCTTTGCCGGCGCGCGCCGCACGCTGGCCATTGCCCGCAGCAGCGACAACGGCCTGGTCGAATTCTTCGCGGCCGACTCCAACAAGGGCACCACCGAGGCCGGCGAGATCCTGAAAAAGGTCGGCGTGCTGCTGACGTCGGACAAGGAAACCGCGCTGCTCAAGGGCATCAGCGACGCGCGCGACATCTACAACGTGCACAAGGCCGCCATCACCAAGGCCAAGGCCGCCGGCGACAACGACACCGCCAGCGCCGTGCTCAACGACAAATTCATCGGCTCGGCCGACATCTACCAGCAGCGCCTGCGCGAACTGGTGGCGTTCGAACGCGAGCAGATCGACCAGAGCGCCGCCGAAATCGAACAGGCCGCCACCACGAGCCTGCGCCTGCAACTGACGCTGACCGTGCTGCTGGCTCTGGTGGTGGTGGTGTGCGGCATGGCGCTGAAAAGCAGCATCGTCGGCCCGCTGCACTACGCCATCGGCGTGGCGCGCCGCGTGGCCCAGGGCGACCTGACCGCCGACGTCCACAGCGATTCGCACGACGAGGCCGGCCAGCTGCTGGAAGCGCTGGGCGAGATGAACACCGCGCTGCGCAGCCTGATCAGCGACGTCATGCAGAGCGCCGGCACCATCACCAGCGCCGCCGGCGAGATCGCCCAGGGCAACGCCGACCTGTCGGGCCGCACCGAATCGCAGGCCGCCAGCATCGAGGAAACCGCCAGCGCCATGGAAGAGCTGACCTCGACGGTGGAACACAACGCCGACAACGCCGGCCAGGCCAACAAGCTGGCCCTGGGCGCCAGCACGCTGGCCAGCAAGGGCGGCACGGTAGTGGGCCAGGCGGTCGCCACCATGGCCGAGATCAAGCAGGGTTCGCAGCGCATTTCGGAAATCACCGCCATCATCGACGGCATCGCCTTCCAGACCAACATCCTGGCGCTGAACGCGGCGGTGGAAGCGGCGCGCGCCGGCGAACAGGGCCGCGGCTTTGCGGTCGTGGCATCGGAAGTGCGCAACCTGGCGCAGCGCTCGGCGGCGGCGGCCAAGGAAATCAGCGTGCTGATCGGCGCATCGGTGGACCAGGTCAACGCCGGCAGCAAGCTGGTCGACGACGCCGGCGCCACCATGACCGACATCGTCGGCGCCATCAAGGAAGTGGCGCAGATCATGACCGAGATCACCGCCGCCACCCGCGAGCAAAGCGCCGGCCTGCACAACATCAACCAGGCCATCGCCGAAATGGACAACGCCACCCGCATGAACGCCGCCATGGTCGAGGAAGCCTCGGCCGCCGCGATGAGCATGCAGGACGAAGCCACGCGCCTGAACCAGGCCATCAGCGTGTTCCGCACCAACGACCAGGTACGCGTGGCCAACAAGCGCCAGCTGGCCCTGCGCTAAACCATTCGCGTCATTCGAACGAACTGTGCAGAACATATCAATAGACTGCACACCATAGACGGTTTCATACTTTCCTTATTCGAAAATGTAATAAGGAGTATGAAATGGTCCGCAACATCCTGCCTGGCCTGCTGCTGTGCGCGGCGGTGACCGCCGCCGCCGCCGGCCTTGAACGCGCCGAGGCCGCACTGTTCGGCCGTGCCTGGCTGGAAAGCCTGGTGCTGGCGATCCTGCTCGGCACCACCCTGCGCACACTGCTGCGCCTGCACCCGCGCTGGGACGCCGGCATCCACTTCAGCGCCAAGACCCTGCTGGAACTGGCGGTGCTGCTGCTGGGCGCCTCGGTCAGCGCCGGCGCGCTGCTGGCCAACGGCTGGCTGCTGCTGGCCGGGATCGCCGGCGTGGTGCTGCTGGCCATCGGCGCCAGCTACGCCATCGGCCGCCTGAGCGGGCTGCCGGCCAAGCTGGCGATCCTGATCGCCTGCGGCAATTCCATCTGCGGCAATTCGGCGATCGCCGCCGTCGCACCCGTCATCGACGCCGACGGCCAGGACGTCGCCGCCTCGATTTCCTTCACCGCCGTGCTCGGCGTGCTGGTGGTGCTGACGCTGCCGCTGGCCATGCCCCTGCTGTCGCTGTCGGCCACGCAGTACGGCGTGTTTGCCGGCCTGACCGTGTACGCCGTGCCGCAGGTGCTGGCCGCCACCAGCGCGGTGTCGCTGACCAGCGCCCATATCGGAACACTGGTCAAGCTGGTGCGGGTGCTGATGCTGGGACCGGTCGTGCTGCTGCTGTCGCTGTTCGGCCCGCGCGAGGAGACAGCGCAGCGCCGCCGTCCGCAGTTGTCGCACCTGCTGCCGTGGTTCATCGTCGGCTTCCTGGCGCTGATGGCGCTGCGCTCGTTCGACCTGCTGCCGCAAGCACTGCTGGCGCCGGCGCACGCGGCCTCCAGCGTGCTGACCGTGATGTCGATGGCGGCGCTGGGCCTGGGCGTGGACGCCCGTTCCGTGCTGCGCGCCGGCGGCCGGGTTACCATGGTGGTGGTGATGTCCCTGCTGGTGCTGTCGGCGATCAGCCTGGGCCTGATCCATTTTCTGCACATCGCCTGAAGGACACCGCATGACGCTGGAACAGCTGCGCATCTTTATCGCCGTCGCCGAGCGCGAACACCTGACGCGGGCGGCCGACGCCCTGGCGTTGACGCCGTCGGCGGTCAGCGCCTCGCTGCGCGCGCTGGAGGAACGCTATGACACGCCGCTGTTCCACCGCATGGGACGCGGCATCCAGCTCAACGACGCCGGCCGGCTGTTCCTGGCCGAGGCGCGCGCCACGCTGGCGGCGGCGCGCAACGCCGAACTGGCGCTGGCCGAACTGGCCGGCCTGCAGCGCGGCACGCTGGCGGTGCACGCCAGCCAGACCATCGCCAGCTACTGGCTGCCGCCATTGCTGCTGGCCTTCCATCGCCGCCATCCGCTGATCGCGCTCGGCCTCACCATCGGCAACACCAGCAGCGTGGCGCAGGCGGTGCGCGACGGCCTGGCGGATCTGGGACTGGTGGAGGATGGCGTCGACGCGCCGGAACTGGCGGCGACCGTGGTGGCGCAGGACAGGCTGGTGGCGGTGGTGGCGCCGTCGCACCCGTGGGCAGACGGCCGCGCGGTGGATGCGGACGCGTTGCGCGCGGCTGACTGGATCTTGCGCGAACCGGGTTCCGGCACGCGCTCGGCGTTTGAAACGCGGCTGGCCGCGCTTGGCATCGCGCCGGCGCAGTTGCGGGTGGCGCTGGCGCTGCCGTCCAACGAGGCGGTGCGCAGCGCCGCCATGGCCGGTCCTTACGCCACGGTGGTATCGGAACTGGTGGTGGCGCCGCACCTGCAGGCCGGGCTGCTGTGCCGGGTCAACCTCGACCTGCCGCCGCGCCCGTTCTCGCTGCTGCAACATCGCCAGCGTTTGCCCAGCCGCGCGGCGCTGGCGCTGGCACAGGTGCTAGCCGGCCAGGGCGGCATCGAAGCCGCCTGAGCGGTCCAGCTTGACCAGATCGTCATAGCCGCCGATGTGGCGCGTGCCGAAGAAGATCTGCGGCACCGTGCGGCGGCCGCTGCGCGTCATCATCTCCTGCAAGGCTTGCGGGTCGCTGCCGGCATCGATCTCGGTCACGGCCACGCCCTTGCCGGCCAGCAGACGCTTGGCCATGGTGCAGTAGCCGCAGACGGGGGTGGTATAAATGGTCACTTGGGTCATGATGTCCTCCTGATTGATGCCTACAGTATGCGCCTGGCGGGCGCGGCGGAACATGCTCGCCAGGCGCAGGATTTTGCTTATTCGTCGCAACCGGTATGATGGGCACATCGTTCACCTGCCGACCACGCCATGAACCAAGCCGAACTCGATCTCTTCAACGACAAGCTCGACGCCCACGCGCGGGAAGTGGAACGCTTCCATGGCGAAGTGGCCAATGTCACGCGGCAGATCGCCAACTGCGACAAGCTGGTGCGGCTGGCCAACGCCGGCCTGAGCCAGATCGACAGCCGCATCGCCGATGCCGTGCAGCTGAACGCCGACGCGCAGCAGGCCGCCACCAGCGCAGCAGCCGAAGCCAGCGCGGCCGCCACCGCCGCCACGCAGGCGGCCGTGGCGCAGATGGTGGCCAGCATCGGCGAGGCCACCGACGCCGCGCGCAAGACCAGCCTGTCGCTGAACCTGCTGCAATTCAAGACCGGCAGCTGGATCGCCGTCTACACGGTACTGGTGCTGCTGTGCTGCCTGGCCACCGGCTGGCTCACCAGCTGGGCGCTGCGCGGCCAGGCGCTGACGCCGGAGCAGGCCCATTACATCGAACTGGGCAAGGCGCATGAAGCGCTGCTGGCCAACGCCAGCGACAAGGAACTCAAGCAGCTCAACGCCATCCGCAGCCGGTCCCCGGCCAAGGCCAGGCCCGCCGGTCAGGACAAATAAACGTGCTCGTTGCGCAGCCGCGCCTGCTGCACCAGCATCTTGGGCGACTGGCCGAAGGCGCGCAGGAAAGCGCGCCGCAAGCGCTCCTCGTCGCCGAAGCCGGTCAGCTCGGCGATGCGCGCCACCGAGGAGTGGCCCTGGTCGATCAATTCCTGCGCCGCCTCGACCCGTAGTTTCTCGATCGCCTTGGCCGGCGCCATGCCGGTCTGGGCCTGGAACATGCGGCTGAAATGGCGCGGACTCCAGTGCACCTGCGCGGCCAGCTCCTCGACGCCGAGCTCCTTGCGCAGATTGTCGCGCGCGTACAGCAGCGCCTCCTTCACGCGGTCCGAGCTTGGCTCGATCTCGGCCAGCGCGGAAAACTGCGACTGGCCGCCGGTGCGGCGGTGATACACCACCATGGCGCGCGCCACCTTGCGCGCGATCTCGACGCCGAGGTCGCCCTCGACCATGGCCAGCGCCATGTCGATGCAGGCGGTGACGCCGGCCGACGACCACACCGCGCCATCCTTGACGAAAATCTTGTCCTCGTCCACCAGCAGGCCCGGATGCAGCTCCTGCAAGCGGCGGCCGAAGGCCCAGTGGGTGGTGGCGCGCTTGCCGTCCATCAGGCCGGCGCCGGCCAGGATGAAGGCGCCGGTGCAGATGCTGGCGATGCGGCGCGTGGCGCCGGCCGAGGCATTCAATGCCGCTTGCAGTTCCGGCTGCGGCGCCGGCAGATGGGTGGCGCCGGCCACCAGCAGCGTGTCATAGCCGCCCCAGCCGACGGGCTGGCTGTCCAGCGCCACGCCGCTGGAACTTTTCACCGGGCCGCCCGCCACCGACAGCGTGGCCAGTTCGTACAGCGGCGCCGGCAGCAGGGTGTTGGCGAACTCGAAGACGGTCAGCACCGCCATGTCCAGGGCCTGGAAACCAGGGTAGATCACCAGCCCGATGCGCTTGCTCATGATGACATCCATAAATATCGATTACACGCATTTTAAGCCATATTTTTAAAATCTGCGCACTTCGATGATGTCCTGAATTGCGTGAATTACGTCACCAATGTCATGCCGATGCGGTTCAGAATGGCCTTCATCAACTCACACAACGGAAAGGCAACATCATGAAAACCAACGGCAACACGATCTTCATCACCGGCGGCGCATCGGGCATCGGCCGTGGCATCGCGGAAGCATTCCACCGTCTCGGCAACCAGGTCATCATCAGCGGCCGCCGCAAGGCGCTGCTGGACGAAGTGACCGCCGCCAATCCCGGCATGCGCAGCATCGAGCTCGACATCCAGGACCCGGCGCAGATCACCGCGGCCGCCGCCCAATTGACGCGCGACTTCCCGACGCTGAACGTTCTGTTCAACAATGCCGGCATCATGCCGTTTGACGACGCCGCCGGCGCCATCGACGACGCCACCGCGCTGGCCACCGTCACCACCAACTTCCTCGGCCCAGTGCGCATGACCTCGGCGCTGCTGCCGCACCTCAAGCAGCAGAAGGACGCCGTGGTGATCCACAATTCGTCGGTGCTGGCCTTCATCCCGCTGGCCAGCACGGCGGTGTACTCGGCCACCAAGGCGGCGATCCACTCGTATGCGCTGTCGCAGCGCTTCATGCTGGCCGACAGCGGCGTGCGCGTGGTGGAAATCGCCCCGCCATGGGTGGATACCGACCTGATCTACAAGAGCGGCGACAACCGCGCCATGCCGCTGCCGGCGTTCGTCGAGGAAACCATGAAGGGCCTGGCGGCCGGCAAGGATGAAGTCTATGTCGACGCCATCCAGGCGCTGCGCGACAATCCCGGCTCTGGCGAGCACGGCCTGGTGAACGGCTTCAACCAGCAAATGCGCGAAAACCCGATTCCTGTCGGTCATTAAGCGATGGACGCCATCCCACGGCCGGCCGCGCTGGCGCTGCGTTCGCTCAGCCTGGCCTATTTCGTGCAAGCCACCGGCGCGCTGTCGGTGGTGGGCAGCCTGGCGGCGATCGCCGGTGAATGGGGCCTGAGCGAAACGCAGGCGGCGCTGCTGATCACCGTGTTTGGCGTCACCTTCGCGGTCAGCGCGCCGCTGTTGCAGGTGGCGCTGGGACATCTGCCGCGCCGGCGCCAGGTGCTGGCCGGCCTGTCGGTGTTCAGCGTGGCGGCGCTGCTGTTCGCGCTGGCGCCGGGCTATGGCACGCTGTTGTCGGCGCGGGTGGTGATGGGACTGGGCGCGGCGCTGATCGGCCCGGTGCTGGGTGCGCTGGCGGCCGGGCTGGTCGAGCAGAAGCAGCAGGGCAGCGCGATCGCCACGGTGCTGCTGGGCCTGAGCCTGGCCGGGCTGGTCGGCATGCCGCTGGCGGCCTGGGTGGCGGCCGCCTGGGGCGCGCGGCCGCTGTTCCTGCTGATCGGCGCGGCGGCGGCCGGCGTCGCCCTGCTGATCCGCGCCACCGTGCCGGCGCAGCCTGGCGGCCAGGCCATCACGCTGGTCACGCTGTGGCGCGTGCTGACCGACGCCGTGCTGCTGCCGGCGTTTCTGGTGGTGTTCTTCATTGCCGCCGGCGTGTACGCGACGTATGCCTTCATCGCGCCCATCATCCGCGACGTGTTCCATGGCAGCGCGCACATCGTGTCGGCCGGACTGGCGGTGCTGGGCGTGGCGGGCGTGTTGGGCAACCTGTTCGTGGTGCGGGCGGCGCGCCGCTACAGCGCCAACGCCATGCTGCTGACGGGCATGGCGCTGCTGGCGGCCGACCTGCTGCTGTTGATGGTCAGTCCGCACAACATGGCGGTGCTGTTTGCGGCGCTGCTGTTCTGGGCCTTTGCCACCGACATCGTCTGGCCGTCGCAGCAGCGCCGCATCGTCGAGTTGTCGGGCGAGCTGCGCGGCGTGGCGCTGGCGCTGACCGCGTCGTTCGTGTTCTCCGGCATCGCGCTCGGTTCGGCGGCGGCCGGCCTGCTGTATGCGCATGGTTACGTCTACAACCTGCTCGGCTCGCTGCTGTTCCTGCTGCTGGCCCGCATCAGCCTTAAATAACCCGGGGTCAGGTCCGTCATTTCTACACGAGCACGACCTTACATGGTTGAGCTCGTGTAGAAATGACGGACCTGACCCCGGAGTTTTTTAATGCGCTTTGGCGCGGATTTTGGCGACGTCGCGTTCGGAGACGCTGTCGGCGCTGTTGGTCCAGCCCTGGCGCAGGAAGGTCGCCAGCGCGGCGGCTTCGGCGTCGCTGAGGCGGCGCGAGAAGCCTGGCATCACCAGGATCGACGGCGCCTTGTCGGTCGACGGCGTGCGCGCGCCGTGCAGGATGACGTTCACCAGCGCGGTCGGATTGTCGGCATTGATCACGGTCGCGCCATCCAGTTCAGGGAATACGCGGCTGGCGCCCTTGCCGTTCACAAAGTGACAGGCCGCGCAGTTGTCCAGGTACAGGCGCTCACCCAGGCTCAGGTTGACGGCGGCGGTCAGCTTGCGCGCCGTTTCTTCCTTGCCCTGCGGCTTGACGGCAGGACCGCGCGGCGGCACCGGCGACAACGTCTTCAGGTAGGCCGCCACCGCTTGCAGATCGCCGTCCTGCAGATGCGCGGTGCTGTGCTCGACCACGGCGGTCATCTCGCCCGCCACCGCCGAACCCTGATTACGCCCGGTTTGCAGGTAGTCGACGATCTGCGCTTCGCTCCAGCGCGGCAGGCCGCGCAGCGATGGCACTGGCCAGTCGTTCAGCTCGCCACCGGCCAGGAACTTGTCTTGGCCGCTGTTGCTGGCTTTTTCGTTCATCGCGAAGCCGCGCGGCGTGTGGCAGCTGGAGCAGTGGCCCAGGCCTTCCACCAGATACGCGCCCTGCTTGACCTTGTCGCTCCAGCCGGCTTGCGCCACGAACGGCTTGGTGTCGGCGAAGAAGTAATTCCACACGCCCATGCCCCAGCGCATATTGAACGGGAAACTCATCTTGGTGGCCGGCGGATCGAAGGTCGACGCTTTCACGCCCGACTGGAAGAACGCATACAGCGCCTTGATGTCGGCATCGTTGACCTTGGCGTAGCTGGTGTACGGCATGGCCGGATACAGGTGCGTGCCATCGGCGCGTACGCCCTTGCGCACGGCGTCGGCAAACTGCTGCTCGGTGTACGCACCGATGCCGTGCTGCTTGTCCGGCGTGATGTTGCTCGAATAGATGATGCCGTGGCCGCTGTCGATGGCCAGGCCGCCGGCAAACGCCGGCTTGCCGGCCGCGCTGTGGCAGGCGATGCAGTCGCCGGCGCGCGCCAGGTATTCGCCGCGTTGAATCAGCGTCTGATCCGTGGCGGCGTGGGTAGCGGCGCCGGCCAGCGCCAGCACTGCCGTGGTGAGGAATTGCGTCAGTTTGTTCATCATACGTGCACCAGCGGGCCAGGGTTTTTCAGGTAGTGGTTCTTGATCGCTTCGGCCGCGAACAACGTGATGGCGCCGATGGTCGCGGTCGGATTGGCCTGGAAGTTCTGCGGGAAAGCGTTACCGCCCGGTACGAACACGTTGTGCACGTCCCACGATTGCAGGTAGCGGTTCAGCGCCGAGTCGCGCGGCGAATCGCCCATGATGGCGCCGCCCACGTTGTGGGTCGACACGTACTTGGTGATGTCCCAGTGCGAATCGAGCGCCAGGAAGTTTTCGCTGATCGAATCCGGCCCCAGTTCCTTGGCGATGCCGAGCACGATGTCGCGCAGGTGGCGTTGCAGCTTGAGTTCGTTCTGGCGCCAGTCGAAGGTCATGCGCAGCAGCGGCTGGCCCCATGGATCCTTGTAGTTCGGGTCCAGGTCCAGGTGGTGGCCGCGGTACGACATGCAGGTGGTGGTGATACCGATCTTCATCGAGCGGCCATACCAGTCGACCATGCCTTCCTTCCAGCCCTTGCCCCAGCCTGGCGTGCCCTTCGGCAGCGAGGTGCCGATCGGCGCGCCGGTGGCCTGCGAGCTGTGGATCTTGGCGCCGCCGATGAAGCCGAGCGAGGCGCCGTCAAAGTTGCCGGGCGAGATGTCGTTGAACATTTCACCGGTGGCGCCGGCGGTGGCGAACGGGTTGAAGTGCTTGTCTTTGAAGAACAAGGTGGCGTCGCCGTTGCTCAGGAAGGCGTAGTTGCGGCCGATGGTGCCGGTCTCGGTCAGCGGGTTGTACACCTGGCCAATGCCCGACAACAGCATCAGGCGCACGTTGGCGAACTGGAAGCTGGACAGGATGACGATGCCGGCCGGCTGGAACACTTCGCGCTTGTTTTCGTCGATGTAGGTGACGCCCCTGGCGGTCTTCTTGTCGTCGTGCAGGTCAACGCGGATGACGTTGGCGTTGGTGCGCATGCTGAAGTTCGGCATGCGCTTGACCACGTCCAGGATCGCCGTCTGCGGCGAGGCCTTCGAGTAGTTCAGGCACGGGTACTTGGAGCAGTAGCCGCAGTAGTTGCACGGCGCCAGCTGCGCGCCGTATGGATTGGTCCACGCCTGCGACACGTTGGCCGACGGATTCGGGAACGGATGGTAGCCCATCTTCTTGGCGGTCGCCGCGAACAGCGAGCTGTTGTAGGTGTCGTGCAGCGCCGGCAGCGGATACGGGCTGGAGCGCGGACCTTCGAACGGATCGCCGCCCGGCTGGATCACGCCCTTCAGGTTGCCGGTGGTGCCGGACAGGCCGCAGATCTTGTCGAACTTGTCGTAGAACGGCTCGATCTCGTCCCAGGTGAACGGGAAGTCCTTGATGCGCATGTCCGGATCGAGGATGCCGCGCTTGTAGGCGTGGTCGGCGTAGGTCTTGAGCTTGATGTCGGTGGTGGTCGGGCGGATCAGCACGCCGGTCCAGTGCAGGCCGGAGCCGCCGACGCCGGTGCCCGGTGCGAAGGCGCCCCATTTACGGGTTGGCAGCGCGGTTTCGGCGTCGTTGTAGCGCACCGTCAGCGCGGCGTCGCGCGGGGTGGCGAACACCTTGTTCTTGATCGCATAGGCGTACTGGTCGGCTGGTTTCGGGTAGGCGAAATCTTCCGGCGGACGGTCCGGGCCGCGTTCCAGCGCGCGCACTTTCAGGCCGGCTTGCGCCAGTTCGATGGCCATGATGGAGCCGGCCCAACCGAGGCCGACGATGACGACGTCTACTTCGTCGTTAGTAATGTTTGGCATTTTTAACTTTCTTCTTTTTAGGCACGCTTGCCGCTGACGCTGACCGGACCCAGGGGATATTTCACGTTGTGCTGGTCGACCCATTCCGTGTACGCCGCGCGGGCGCCGGGGAAGCCGATCGCGACCCAGGCCTTCATGTCCTTGTTGCCGCCGTACATAGGGTCGGCCAGGTAGCCGTTCTTGGCGTCGCCCAGCATCTGGTTGAAGAACGACGACGCCTTCAGGCCCGGCTCACCGAGGTCGGCAAACACGATCTCGTTCTTTTGCAGCGCGGTCAGCAGCGCGTCCTTGTCGGCCGCCGCCAGTTGTTCGAACGGCTTGCCGTGCTTCTGCTGCGCGGCCTGCTGCGCCAGCTTGATGCCGGTGCGGTAGGCCTGCTGCGGCGTGAAGGTGCCCTGGAAGCCCAGCGTCGGCGCGGCGTCGGCCTTGTGCGGGCCGGCCATGTAGACGTCGTCGCCCAGGCCGTTGTGCAGCTGCTGGTCGATGAACACCGGCACATTGGTTTCCAGCGCGCCCGGACCGCGGCCCTCGGCCGGGATCAGGCGGTCGCAGGCCGCCAGGATGAATTGCCATTCCGGCGCCGTGAAGAACACCGGCTGGTACTGGCTGAGTTCGACGCCTTCAAGGCCGTCGGCGCGCGCCTGGCGCACCAGCGGAATCGATGCGAGAGGGACGGCCGCTGCGGTCGCCATGAGAATAGTCCGTCGCGAGGGACTGAATTTGCCTGTGGACATAGGTAGCGTATGTAGTGAGAGTGAAGAGGATGCACCCGGCGGCAGACCCTGCGGCGGGCGGAAAAACCTGATTGAAACTTGATCTGGAGCAAAAACTGAAGCCAGTTTAAAACAGTTTTATTACACAGTCAAACTATACATTTGTGAATTTATGGCCTGACCACGAAACAAATTGGTCAGACCAATTTCGGCGGGACTATAACAGGAATGTAGCGCGAATGACAGCGCCCGGACACCTCCAAGAAGGAGGATGTCCGGGCGCGCGGGTGAAGCGGGGAGCGGTTTAGCGGGCGGTGACGGTGACCGGGACAGTGACCTGGGCGCTGGCGCCGTTGCCGTCGGTGGCCACCACTTTCAGCGGGTAGCTGCCGGTTTGCGGCGAGGCCCAGCTGGCGACGATCTGCATGCCGCTGACCTGGAACGACATGCCCAGCGGTGCGCCGCTGATGCTGACCGAGACCGATTTGCTGGTGGCGTCGCTGATGCTGATGGTGCCGCTCAACGCGCGGCCGGCGACGCCGGTGATGGCCGATGCCTTGATCACCGGTCCGCCGCCGGTGGCGGTTCCGGTCGTACCTGTGCCGGTCGTGCCGGTGGTCGTGGTGCTGGCCGCGGCGATCACGACGGTGTACACGCCCTGCCCGCTCAGGCCGGTCTTGCTGTCCTTGGCGGTGACGGTCACGCTATAGGTGCCGGCCACCGGCGCCGCCCAGCTGACCACGCCGGCGCTGCTGATGGCCATACCAGACGGCGCACCCGTCAGCGTGTAGCTGACCGCGTTGCTGGCGGTGACCGACACGGTGAAGCTCAAGGCGGTGCCGGCCTTGCCGCTGATGCTGGCGGACGTGACCACCGGCGCCGTCTGCACGGTCAGGCCCGACAGGGTCGACAGCAGCGCGGTGGCGTTCGGCGTGCCGAGGCCGGTGGCCTGGTCGTAGCCGACTTCGCCGCTGCAGGCGCTGCAGCTGCCGTGGCTGCCCTTGGTGATGTCGGCAAACACGCTGGCGTAAGTGCCGGCCACGGTGGAGATGTTGGTGTACAGCGCCGCGTGCGGCGCCGCCAGCACGGCCTTGCCGTTGACGGCGCGCAGCGCGTTGGCGACGGCGATCAGGCCGGCCCACTGCGGCGTCGCCAGGCTGGTGCCGCCGACGCTGGTCCATTTGACGGTGCTGCCGCCGGAGGCGATCACCGCGACGTACTGGCCGCTGTTCGGATCGGCGTTGAAGGCGACGTCGGCCACGGTGCGGCGCGCGGCCGTGCCCATGCCCGGCACCGCCGTGCTCTGGTAGCTCGGCGTCGCCACATACTGGCTGACGCCGCCGCCGGTGCTGGACCACACCACTTCCGAACGGGTGCCGCCGGTGTAGGTCAGCGTGGTGCCGCCCACCGCCAGCACCTTCGGCGAGACCGATGGCCAGGCCACGCCGGCGCCGGAGTCACCGGTGGCGGCCAGGTAGGTCATGTTGGCGGCCGAGAACACGCTGTCGGCCGAGCTGGTGCCGCTGCTTTCGCTGCCGCCAAAGCTCATCGACACGATGCCGGCGCCCAGGTTGTTGGCCAGGCGCACGCCGCCCAGCAGATTGTCATAGCTGGAGCTGGCCGTTTCGATCAGCACGATGCGCGCCAGCGGCGCGGTGGCGTGCGCCCACTGCACGTCCAGCGCGATCTCGGTGGCCCAGCCGGAATCGTAGCTCGGGGCCGAACTGGTCATCGCGCCGGCGGCGGTGCTGTACACCACCGACAGTTCGCAGGCGGTCGACGACGCGGTGGCCAGCGGCAAACTGGCGTTGGTGGCGATGGCCTTGGTGGTGCAGGCCGGCAGGCCGAACTTGGTGTTGAAGGCCGACAGTTCGGCCGCCACGTTCGGGTTGTGCTGGGCGTCGACGATGTAGATGGTCTGGCCGGCGCCAAGTTGGGCGGCCTGGGCCGTGGTCAGGCCGGTGAAGCTGGCCGGCAGCGTCGGCAGGCCGTAGGCGGCGCGGATCTGCGCCGGCGTGTAGGTGGCGACCGTGGTGGTGGTGGCCAGCGGCGTGGCCGCCGAGGTGTCGGCATCGGCCGTGCTGTCGGCGCTGCGCAGCGCCTGCACCTGGCGCAGTGCGTCCACCGTCAGGCGGCGCGAGTCGAGGCGGCGGAAGGCGGTCGGCACGGTCTGCGTGTGCACGCTGGACGGCGCCGCGTCACCCGGCGCGGCGTCGGCTGGCACATCCAGCAGCACCGGCGCCATGTGGAACGACGGCTGCGCGAACTGCTGCGCATCGGCCGGCGCCAGGCTGCCCGGGTCCAGCGTCAGGATCGTGGAAGCGGTCGCCAGCGGCGCGGCGCTCTGCGCCTGCGCGGTGTCGGCCGTGCTGTCGGTGCTGCCGCCGCAGGCGCTCAACAGCGCGGCGATGCAGGTCAGGGGCAACGCCCAGAGGCGCTTGTTTTGGAGGAAATCTTGCATGGCAATCTCTCGGGATCGGGAAAAGAAGTGGCCAGCAAATACTATCAAATTTCCACACGGAAATGTCTTACCTGTTGGTCAGGAACGACCGAAAATCGCGTAAATTCACGTAAAGAGCGCGCTTTTGTTGCCTTCCTCATCATGTTGCCCAGCAAGCAGGAAGTCTCGCAACAGCCGCGCGCTGGGGCCGATACGCTGCGAATGGACCAGGTAGATTTCCAGCGCGGCCGTCTCGACGTCGGGCAGCACGCGCACCAGTTCGCCCGATCCCAGCAAGGAAGCCGCATCATAGGCCGGCAGGCGCGCGATGCCCTCGCCGGCCAGCACGAACGCCAGCCGCGACGCCGCGCTGTCGGTCACCACGTCGCCGCGCACCGGAACCTGCACTTCCTGGCCATCGACGCGCACCGTCATGCCGCGCTGGCTGGGCGGATACACCACCCAGCGATGCTGCTCCAGCTCGGCGACCGAGGTTGGCGTCCGGTAGCGCCGCAGATAGGCCGGCGAGGCGCACAGCATGGTCGGTTCGCGCACCAGCCGCCGCGCCACCAGCGACGAATCGGCCAGCGGCCCGGCGCGCACCGCCAGCTCGATACCCTGCTGTACCAGGTCGACATTGGCGTCGTTCATCGACACGTGCAGGCGGATGGCGGGATAGCGCCGCCGGAACTCCAGCAGCCCCGGCAGGATGCGCTTGCTGCCGAAGTGGTGCGAGCAGGTGATGCGCACTTCGCCGCGCGGCTCGGCGCGCAGCAGCTCCATGCCGCGGATGCCGTCGTTGGCCTCGTCCAGCAGCCGCTCGCAATGGACGCGGAAGGCTTCGCCGGCGGGCGTCAGGCTGAAGCTGCGCGTGCTGCGCTGGGCCAGCGGCACACCCAGCTTGACCTCCAGCGCGCGGATGTGGTGGCTGACCACGGCGCGCGTCAGTCCCAGCGAACGGGCGGCGGCGGCAAAGCTGCCGCTGCGCACCACCGTGGCAAACACCGCCATGGCGCGCAATTCATCGAGTATCGGGGCCGGATCGCTCATGATTGTATTAATTTGTTTGACATTGCGTCATCCTAGCAGTATCTACCCGGCCCTGCCAGATGCTCCTATAGTTATCTCAACCCGCACCGTTATGCGGATTCTTAACCAAGCAAGGAGCTCGCCATGACTACCAAACACGTACTGTTTATTTTGACAAACGCTGCCGAAATCGGCCCGAACAAACGCGCCACCGGCTATTTCTTCCCTGAAGTCGCCCACCCATACGAAGTGTTCGACCACGCCGGCGTGGCCGTTGAATACGCTTCGCTGCTGGGCGGCGCCATCCCGGAAGACGGCTACGACGCCAACGATCCTTCGCAACTGGCCTTCCGCAACAGCGCAGCCATTCGCCGCCTGAACCACAGCCGCAAGCTGTCGGAAGTGGATGTGCGCGACTACGACGCCATCTTCTTCCCCGGCGGCCTGGGCCCGATGGTCGACATCGCCAACAATCCGCAGGTGCAGTCCGCCGTGCTGCAAGCCTGGAACGCCGGCAAGATCGTCGCCGCCGTCTGCCACGGCCCTGCCGCGCTGCTGGGCGTCAAGCTGGAAGACGGCACGCCGCTGGTCTACGGCCGCAAGCTGACTTCGTTCTCCAATGACGAGGAAGCCGGCTACGCCCAGGCCGACGTGCCCTTCAACCTGGAAACCGCGCTGCGCGCCGAAGGCGCCCAGTTCGAGGCGACCGATGTGTGGCAGGAAAAAGTGGTGGTGGACGGCCGTCTGATGACCGGCCAGAACCCGGCCTCGGGCGGCGCGCTGGCGAAGGAAATCGTCAAGGCCCTGCAAGGAGCACAGCAATGAGCGCCGGCGTGATCACCGTGGTTGCCCGCTGGCAGCCGGTCGATGGCAAGCTCGGCGACGTGCTGGCGATCGTGGCGGAAATGCGTCCGAAATCGCTGGCCGAGCCAGGCTGCCTCGGTTACGAAGCCTACCGTGGCGTCGACTCGCCGCACAGCCTGCTGCTGCTGGAACACTACCGCGACGAAGCAGCACTGGAAGCGCACAAGCAGTCCGAGCACTACCAGTCGCTGGTCGTGGGCCGCGCCCTGCCGCTGCTGGCGGATCGCCAGGTCGAGGTACTGCTGCCACGCTAAGTCGCGTCCCTGTCCAAGCCTGCACGCATGTGGTACTTTGTTGCGCAGCAAAGCAAAGACAGGGAAACGATGAAGCTGACCTTGGTGGTACTGGATGGGGTGCAGGCGCTGGACGTGGCCGGCCCCCTCGACGTCTTCACGGAGGCCAACCGCTTCCTGGCGAAGAAGGATCACTACGACATCACGCTGGTCGGCGAACGGCCGGACGGCGTGATGTGCTCCAGCGGCATGGAGTTCAAGGTCCACCACGATTACCCGAATTACCACGTCGACGCCGAACTGCTGCTGGTGGCCGGCGGTCCGCGCTTTCCCGAATACCGTCCCGCAGCGGCGCTGTCCGCCTGGCTGAGCCAGCGCGCCCACGGTGCGCGCCGCGTCGGCGCCGTATGCAACGGCGTGTTCCTGCTGGGGCATGCCGGCCTGCTGACCGGCCGCGAAATCACTACCCACTGGGACCATGCGGAACGGCTGTCGGGCCAGTTCCCGCAATCGAACGTCCGGCCGGACAAGATCTTCGTCCGCGATGGCAACCTGTTTACCTGCGGCGGCGTCACCGCCGGCATCGACCTGTGCCTGGCGCTGATCGCCGAGGACTGGGGCCACGACCTGGCCATGAAAGTCGCCAAACAGTTGATCGTCTACATCCGGCGCGACGGCGGGCAATCGCAGTACAGCCCGTATCTGGCGGTGGGGCCGGACGAGGATTCGCTAGTGGCGCGCGTGCTGAAGTATGTGACCGACCATATCAGCGACGACCTGACCATCGAGGATATCGCCGACGCGGTGGGCGTCAGCCGCCGCACCTTCTCGCGCGCGTTTGCCAAGCATGCGCAGGTGACGCCGTCGGTGTTTGTCGACCAGGTGCGCATCGACTTCGCGCGCAAGCTGCTGGAAGAGACCGATGTGCCCTTGAAAACCATCGCCTTCCGCTGCGGCTTCGACAACGCCACGCGCATGCGCATGATCTTTTCGCGCCAGTTGCAAACCACGCCGAAACAATACCGCGAGCGCTTTCGGGACAAGCAGTAGCGTTTTTGGGCCACGCCGCGCACGGCGGCACGGCTGGGGCGCAGAATTTCTGCATTCACTCATTCAAGGAGTCAGCATGGAATCCGTCTCTTCCGGCGCCGCCGTTGTTGCGCGCCCACTTCCCTCGGTGCGCTATCTGCCGGTCAGCCTGTTTGGCGCGGTCATGAGCGTGGCCGGCCTGGCGCTGGCGTGGCGTCTTGCCAGCAGCAACTACGGCGCCGATATCGCCATCTCGCGCGCCATCGGCGTGATGGCGCTGCTGCTGTTTGCGGTGCTGGCAGTGGCTTATGTCGCCAAGCTGGTCAAGTATCCGCAGCTGGTGAAGCAGGAGTTTGCGCATCCGGTGATCGGCAGCTTCTTCGGCACGATAGGCATCAGCATCCTGCTGCTGTCGAGCGTGATCGGCAGCTACAGCGCGGCCGCGCAATTGGTCGTGTGGAGCATCGGCACGGCGGCCACGCTGGCGTTGAGCTTCATCATGATTTCGCGGTTGCTGAATGGCAGCGCCGCACCGGCCAGCGTGGCGCCGGCATGGCTGATTGCCGGCGTGGGCAGCCTGGACATCGTTGTCACCGGCGGCGCGCTGCCGGCGGCGTGGACGCACGAAATCAATCTGCTGGCGGCAGCGGTGGGCGGCGTCAGCGCCGTCGTGTTCTTCGTGCTGATCTTTTCGCGGCTGATTCATCAGGAACCGCTGGCGGCGCCGATGCGGCCGTCGAAGATGATCCTGATGGCGCCATTCGCGGTTGGCTTTATCGCCTACGTCAACCTGGTGCGGACGGTCGACATGTTTGCGGCGCTGCTGTTCTACTTCGGCCTGTTCCTGTTCGTGGTCATCGCCTGGCGACTGGTGCGGCGGCCGGCGCCGTTTTCGCCGGCATGGTGGGCGATCGGCTTTCCACTGGCGGCACTGGCCAGCGCCGCGCAGATGTATGCGAACGCAGTCGGCGGCACAGGCCTGGCCTTGATCGCCTTCCTGCTGCTGGTGCTGTTGACGGTGGCCGTGCTCGCACTGGCGGCGCGCACGCTGCACGCGCTGTTCACCGGCCGCCTTCTCACCGCCTGAAGGAGCCGCCATGAACACACAACTCAAGCTGGGCCAGAATCTCGACGACTACGAAGATTTCTACAACATGCTGACCGACTCGCACCATGACCTCGACGATGGCCAGAGCAGAATGCTGGATGCCGAACTGGTGCTGCTGCTCGCCAACCACATCGGCGACCTGAACGTCCTGCGCCAGGCCTTCGCACTGGCCCGCGTGAACGTGGAGCGAGCATTACCGGCCAAGTAGCTTCGCTTTCTAGGTCGATTGCGGTAGTGCGTTGAACACATTACCTGCCGCATCTATTTGATACGGTACACGAATATCGGCTCCGAAAAAGTCGGTTGTATTCCTTGTGATAAGAAGTCGGGCGTGAACATTTGCGGTAGCACGGATAATTGCATCGGGCAGTTTCAGCCGACGCTTGGGACGTTGATTTATTGTTTGATAACGTATCGAGACTGTCTCCGTTGCGATAGCGTCCGAAACCGGCAAAATAACCAGCCCGGCCTCACTGATAGCCTCCTTTACGACTGGCCGCAGATCTGGAGGAACACCCGTCATGACTTCAATCCAGCTGACTAAGCTTATTGCAGAATCGCCAAAATATTCAAGCTCCAGCAGGGCTTCTACCCGACCAGCGAGGTAATCAATCACAATATTGGTGTCGAAGAGAACTGCGGTCATTCCGCGCGCTGCTCTATTTGGAAGACGAGGCCATCCTGTGGAGAGTCAGAACGTCCCTGCAATATACCGAATGCTTTTCCCAACGCCTGTTTGCGCTGTTCTTGAGGAACAAGCTTGGTTTTCGCCTCGAAAGCGGTCGCTACAAGCGAGATTTTCATGCGGCGCTTTTTCTCTTTCGTCACCGGTGCAGACCGCACTTCGATCAGCGTGATCTTTTCAAGATTCGCCAGCTCACCTGCCGGAACCTCCACAACCAGTTGACGCATTGTGATCTCCTCGCAATCTCGTTAACGATACCTCAGAGTGAGTTCAGTGTATCTCATTTAATCAGATCACAACGTTGGAAATGTCGCTGATATGTTCGCGTAGTTGCGAAGCGTCTTGCTTTGGTGGGCGGCCGAACAGCCGCGCATACTCGCGGCTGAATTGCGAGGGGCTTTCGTAGCCGACGGCGTAGGCGGTACGGGTGGCGTCCATGTCGGAGGCCAGCAGGCGCCGCGCCGCTTGCAGTCGCAGCGTTTTCTGGTATTGCAGCGGACTGGTCGAGGTGGCCTCGCGGAAGTGGCGGTTGAACGAGGACACGCTCATGCCCGCGATCTCGGCCACCGTCTCGATCGGGAACGATTCGTCGAAGTGATGCCGCATCCAGTCGATCGCGCGCCGCACCTGCGCCAGCCGCCCCTCTTCCCGCCCGATCTGCCGCAACAGCGGCCCGTGCGGACTTTGCAGCAGGCGATAGAGCAACTCACGCTCGCGCGCTGCGGCGAGGATGGGAATGTCTTCCGGCGTGTCGAGCAGCGCCAGCAGATGGTCCCACGCCTCCAGCACGGCGCGCGACACCGTGCCGATGTGGAAGCCCAACGCGGACTTGTCCGGCGGCGCCTCCGGCATGTCGGCAATTAACGAAGTGAACACCTCGTGGTTCAGCGTCAGTCCGGTGCCGAGGTAGGGCTTGTCGCCGTCCATTTCGAACACGCACAAGGTGGTCGGCAAATCGATCAGCGAGGCGTAGCAGCCGCCCGCGCCGTAGCGCAGCATCTTCTTCCCCACCATCATCTGCTTGGCGCCTTGCAGCACCAGGCAGACGCCGGCGCCCACCGCCGTCATCGTCGGTTCCGGATTGCGGAAAGCGCCGATCGCCAGCCGGGGAATCGCGGTTTCCATGTGCTGTTCATCCATGTGGCGCAGCACCCGGCGGCACATCTGGTCAATTAAGTCGTCCATCGCTCCAGTGTACAGGTTTGAGCGGATCAGGCAAGAAATTGACCAGTTTTGGCGAGCGATGGGCAAGCTGGAAGCGTATCTTGGGCAAGGTGGGCGCGCCGATCGCGCGCTCCCCTTTGACCTACAGGAGAACTACATCATGAAAATTTTCGGCGCAACATCAACCACCGACGAAGTACTGGACGGCATCAACCTGCGCGGCAAGCGCGTTTTCATTACCGGCGTTTCGGCCGGACTGGGCGTGGAAACCGCCCGCGCACTGGTGGCGCACGGCGCCGACGTCATCGGCACCGTGCGTGATCTCGACAAGGCGCACGTCAACACGAAAGTGGTGCGCGACGCGGCCGCGCAAAGCGGCGGCAGTGTCGAGATTATCCACATGGACCTGGCCGACCTGGCGTCGGTACGCAAGGTCAGCGACGCGATGGCCGCAGCCAACCAGCCCTTCGACCTGGTGGTGGCCAACGCCGGCGTCATGGCCACGCCGTTCGAGCACACCAAGGACGGCTTCGAAAGCCAGTTCGGCACCAATGTGCTGGGCCACTTCGTGCTGGCCAACCGCCTGGCGCCGCTGATGCGCGACGGTGCGCGGCTGATCCTGCTGTCCTCCAACGGCCACCGCTTCGCCGATGTCGACCTGGACGATCCGAACTTCGCACACACGCCTTACGACCCGTGGCTTGCCTACGGCCGCTCCAAGACCGGCGACGCGCTGCTGGCGGTGGCGTTCGATGCGCGCCATCGCCATCGCGGCGTGCGCGCGGCCAGCATCCATCCCGGCGTGATCCTGACTGAACTCGTACGCAATATGGACCCGGCCGACTTCCAGGCAGCTTTCACGTCGATGAACGAACAGCATCTGGCGCTGGGCTTCCCGCCATTCGAGGTAAAGACCGTCGCGCAAGGCGCGGCGACCACGCTGTGGGCCGGCATTACCGCCGATGCGGAAACGATAGGCGGCAAATACTGCGAGGACTGCCATGTCGGCGAGATCCTGGCGGACGATGCGGCGGTCAGCGCCTTCAGCGCCGGCGTGCGTCCCTATGCAATCGACCCGGTGCGTGCCGATGCACTATGGGCCAGGGCCGAAGAACTGGTGGGCGAGCGTTTCTAAAGGTTGCCCAGCAGGGTGAAGCCGGCCCAGTAGAACGGATGACCGTGCGAGGCAGCCGGCGCCGGCGCATCAAGCGCCTTCAGGCCGCGCGCCGGACCGGCGGCAGCGGCGCGCGCGATCTGCTTCAACTGCGCCTGCCGCAACGCCTCCGGCTTGCTGACGCCGCGTCCCAGCGCCTGGTAGAAGTCGGCCATCAGCGTCGCGGTGGAACGGTCGGACACGCGCCACAGGCTGGCCAGCACGTAACGCGCACCACGTTCGCGCGCCAGCCAGGCCAGGCCGGCCAGTTCGCGGCCGGTGGCGTCCACGCCGGCCGGCACCGCTGTCTCGCAGGCCGACAGGGTAAGCAGGTCCAGCCCGGTGAAACGGAAGCGCTCCTGCGCCAGCTCGGCCAGGCTCAGACGCTGGCCATTCCCCAGCAACAGATAGGAACCGTCGTCACGTCCCGAACGCAGCACGAAGTGGCTGGCGATGTGGACCATGCTGGCCTGTTGCAACCCGCGCTCCAGCGCAGCGGCGGTAAAGCTGCCGTCCAAGTAAGTCTGGCTCGGAATGCGGCCGGCGCGCTCGGTGGCGCTGACCGCCTGCAACTCGCGCGCCACATAGGGCAAGGCCGGCAGTTCGTCACTGGCCTGGCTCTGGCCGAACAACGCCACCGACGGCGGCCGCGATGGCACGCTGGCCGCCGCCGGCGTGGCGTCGGTATCGGCGCCGCCGGCCACCTGCATCGGCAGGCGCTGCACCAGCCACTGGCGACCGTCGTGCAGCATGGCGAACGGCAGGTAGCGCAGCACGCCGTTGAGCGACAGCGTCAGGCTGCATGCTTGCGACAGCTCGTGCGCCACAGGCTTGAGCAGTTGCGCGTACAGGCGCTGCGCCTGCGGGCGCGGATCTTTACCGGGATCTTGCGCCAGCCGGCGCAGCAATGCGATCTCGCGCGCCAGCGTGGCTTCGTCGATATCCAGCGTGACCACGCGGGCGACGCGGTCATGCTGGACTACGATGCGCAGCCGCCGCTCGCTCACCAGATACGTCAGTTGCAGGCGGCCCGGTGGCAGCGCGGCGCGCTGTACCGCGGCCGGCTCCGCAACGGCGTTCGCGTGCGTAGCGACGTCCTGCGGCGCCGCCGGCGTGCTCCATGCCGTCGTGGCCTGGTCCAGCAGGCGGCTGATGTCGGCCTGCGCCGCCGCCAGTTCCGCCGCACCGCCGG
>NZ_WKJN01000038.1 GCF_009674495.1 Duganella alba
CGTGGCGGCGCGCCAGCGCCTTGACCCGCGCCACCAGCTCGGCGGTGGCGAACGGTTTGACCAGGTAGTCGTCGGCGCCCTGCTCCAGGCCGCGCACGCGGTCCTCGATGGCGTCGCGCGCCGTCAGCAGCAGCACCGGCACGGCGCTGCCGCGCGCGCGCAGGCGCCGCACCACCTCGAACCCGTCCATGCCGGGCAGGCCGATGTCGAGCACCACCACCTCGGCCACGGCGGCGCGTTGCAGGACCTGATCGGCCTGCGCGCCATTGCCGATGACCTCGACCGCCATGCCATGGCCGCCGAGCACGCGGCTCAGACCGTCCGCCAACACCGCATCGTCTTCCACCACCAGTACCTGCATATTCGTGCGCCACCTGTTTCGGATGTGTGCCATTATGCCGCTGCCCATCTCAGAAAGACAGTAGCCTCTGTAGGAGCAGGACTACAACCCTGCATGTCCTATGCCTACATTTGTGCGTCCCCTGCTCTTATGTTCGCCAATTAACAATCCTCATAAAGTTACACCAACACGTAACTAGCTTGTGAGGATCACCATGAACAACACCCAAGTCAACGCCACCACCAAGCCGGCCCGCGCGCTGCCGGTCGCCACCAAAGCGCTCAAGGTTGCGTCCCGGCCTGCGGTCACCTACACCGGCGCCCAGCAGAACGAACTGCTGGCAGCGTTGCCGCGCGAGGTGCTGGAATCCCTGTTCGAGCATCTGGAAATGGTGCAACTGCCGTTCGGCAAGGAAGTCTTCGAATTCGGCAAGACCATGGAATATGTCCACTTTCCGACCACCGCCATCATCTCGCTGCTGTACGTCATGGAAGACGGCGCCACCACCGAGATCGCCGTGATCGGCCATGAAGGCGTGGCCGGCGTGTCGCTGTTCGACGGCGAGCGCGCCATGTGCAGCGCCGTGGTGCAGGCGGCCGGTTACGGCTACCGCATGAAGACCGAGCACCTGCGCGCCGCCTTCGCCCGCGGCGGCGCCCTGCCGGCCCTGCTGATGCGCTACAACACCGCGCTGTTCGCGCAGATGGCGCAGAACGCCGTCGGCGGCCGCCACAGCTCGATCGAACAAAAGCTGTGCCGCTGGCTGCTGGACCGCCTCGACCGCTCGCCATCGAACTCGCTTAAGGTGACGCAGGAAATGATTTCCATCATGCTGGGCGTGCGCCGCGAAAGCATCACAGCCGCCGCCGGCAAGCTGCAGGACGAAGGCCTGATCACCTACCGCCGCGGCAACATCACCGTGCTTGATCGCTCAGGCTTGGAGGCGTATGCGGGCGAGTGCTATAAGGTGGCGAAGACGGAGTTTGATCGTCTGCGACTGGATGTAGCACGCTGTTAAGCACGTCGCTGATGGCCGGCGGCAGCGTCGGCATCGGCGTTGCCACCCGCACCGGCGGCGCCGCGCCGTCGCGCTGCGGACGCAGCGGAATCGCCACTTCAATGCAGGTGCCCGTTTCATTGCGGCCCCGGCGAATATTCAAATTCCCCCCCAGCAGCAAGGCGCGCTCGCGCATGCCCAGCAGGCCGTGCGACATCGGCTTGATGATGGTGTCGGAGGCGATGCCGATGCCGTCGTCGATAATCCGCAGCATCAGGCCGTCGCCGCTGCGGTTCAGCGTGACGGTCACGCGGCTGGCCTTGGCGTATTTGCGGATATTGGTCAGCGACTCCTGCACGATGCGGAACAGCGCGATCGACAGGTCGCCGGCATCGCGCGTCAGGCTTTCCATGTCGGCCGCCACATTGCAGTCGCAGCGCACTTGCGCCAGGCGGCTGAATTCCTCGCAATAGCTTTCGATGGCCGCGCACAGGCCGAGGTTGTCCAGCAGGCTCGGGCGCAGATTCTCGACGATGCGGCGCTTCATCTCCACCGTTTCCACCAGCGTGCCGCGGGCGCGCTTGAGCTGCTCGGCCAGTTCCGGGTGCGTGCTGCGCAGCTGCTGCGTGACGGCGGCGATATCCATGCTGATCGAGGTCAGGTTCGCGCCCAGTTCGTCGTGCAGTTCGCGCGACAGGCGGGCCTTCTCCTCCTCGCTGATGGTGATCAGGTGGCGCGACAGCACCGAGAGCTGCTCGGTCCGCTGCTGCACGGTCGATTCCAGGTTCTCGTTGGCGCTTTGCAGCGCGTGCTCCACCGCCGCGCGGTGCGCAAAGCTGCGCCGCACCAGCTGGTAGAACATCACCAGCACCAGGATCGCCAGCGCATTGATGCTGACCCCCAGCCACACCGCTTTCTGGTACTCCTTGTAGAACATGGCGCTGCGCGTGGTCAGCGTTTCGTTCTGTTCCTGCTCCATGATGACCACCTGCAGGCGGATCTCGTCCATGCTGGCGCGGTCGTCGCTGAGCTTGGCGATGTTGACGATTTCCTGCAGGCCGCCGTCGCGGTAGACGTCGATGGCCTGGCTCATGATGCTCAGGCGGCGGCGCACCAGCGTATGCAGCTGGGTCAGGTTTTTCAGTTGGGAAGGATTATCGGCCAGCAGTTTTTCCAGCTCGCGGAATTCCGCCTCGCTGTCGGCCAGCGCGGTGCGCGTCGGCCCCAGGTAGGAATCGCGGTCGGACAGGAAATAGCTGCGCATGCTGCTCTCGGCATCCAGCACCAGCACGTTCAGGTATTGCAGCCGGTCGGCGACACGCGCAGTCTGGCTCAGCAGGACTTGCGCACCGCGCAGGGCTTGCAAATTGTGGAACAGGCTGAAACCGTTGACGATCAGCAGCAATGCGCACGTCACGCACAAGATGGTCTTGTACAGCGGCATGCGGTGATGCGGCGCTGTTTCGACGGTGAAATACATCCGTTTCCTTCACTAAATTGGGGCACGGCGCAGATACGCCATGCTCTCCAATTATAGACTGGAAGAAAATTTGATGTGTCTGTGCGCACGCCAACAGTGCGCACATATTGCTAATCCAAAAGATTGTTCTTCATGGCGTAGTAGGTCAGGTCCGAGTTGGACTGCATGCCCATTTTTTCCATGATGCGGGTGCGGTAGGTGCTGACGGTTTTAATGCTCAACGACAGCGCCACGCCGATGTCCGACACGGTGGCGCCACGCGCCAGGCGCAGGAACACCTGGAACTCGCGGTCCGACAGCTCGGTATGCAGCGCCGTGTTGGGGTCGCGGTCGAAGCTCTGCGCCAGCAGCTCGCCCACCTGCGAACTGACGTAGCGGCGCCCCTGGTACACCGTGCGCACCGCCGTGATCAGCTCGTCCGCCTCGCACTCCTTGTTCAGGTAGCCGTTGGCGCCCATTTTGAACAGGTTGAGCGCGTACTGCTGCGCCGGATAGCCGGACAGGATCAGCACCGGCAGATCCGGCTGGCCCTGGCGGATGGTGCGCAACGTATCGATACCGCTCTGATCAGGCATGGCAATATCGAGCAACAGCACATCGCAAATTTCGCGGCGGGCGATATCCAGCGCTTCGCGGCCGGTCCCGGCTTCCGCCACCACGTCGAAATCGTCCGACGATGAAAAAATCTGTTTAAAGCCTGCTCTTACAATTTGATGGTCGTCACAAATGGCAACGCGTATCATTGTTTCCTCTCGTCGTGTCCGGCTCTGGTCCGGACTATCCGCCACCGTGCATCAGCGTCAACTGATATTAGAATAATATTGAAAGTATAGCAGTAATCAACTGCCTGCCGCGTCTTGCGCCTGCGGTGCGCGGGGTCTTCAGCCTTCCTTAAGCAAGCTGAGAACCGCCAGCAACTCGCTGCGGATCAAGTCGCGGTCCAACGGCGGAATAACGGCTGCCGGGTGCACGCCGTTGACAGCCGCTTCACCATCATACTCCGTGGCCGCGCTGCCGGCGGCGCGGCTATCGAGTTTATTGCGCGCCCCGCTGATCGTGAAACCCTGTTCATACAACAGCTCGCGGATACGGCGTATCAACAGCACCTCGTGGTGCTGGTAATAGCGGCGGTTGCCGCGGCGCTTGACCGGCTTGAGCTGGGTAAATTCCTGCTCCCAGTAGCGCAGCACGTGCGGCTTTACGCCGCACAGCTCGCTGACTTCGCCGATGGTGAAGTAGCGCTTGGCCGGGATCGGCGGCAGGACGACCAGTTCGGACTTGGCGAGACGATCGTTCATTGCAACTCAGCTCCCGTTCAGGCGGCGCGCGCCATCGGATTGCTCTCTTCGACCATGCCCTTGAGCTTCTGGCTGGCGTGGAAAGTCACGACGCGGCGCGCCGTGATCGGGATTTCCTCGCCGGTCTTCGGGTTGCGGCCAGGCCGCTGCGGCTTGTCGCGCAGCTGGAAGTTGCCGAAACCGGACAGCTTGACGGCTTCGCCGCGCTCCAGCGCGTTGCGAATCTCGTCAAAGAAGGTCTCCACCATGTCCTTGGCCTCGCGCTTGTTCAGGCCGACCTGTTCGAACAGCAGTTCGGCCAGTTCCGCCTTGGTCAGCGTGGGCAAATCCTTTTCCGCATCCTGGCGCACCTTGGCAACCTGCATGGCGCGATGTAAATCGGCAGCCAATGCGGATTGGAGTACGGCGGAATCAACGTCGTTGTTATTAATTTTCCAGCCCTGCCTTATATAGAAATGACTGAGTCCGGCACAAGCCGGACTCCCGATTGGTCAAAAATACAACGCTTACGAACGCAGACGCGCGCCGTGTTTTTGCTTGGCGGCGTCGCCGGCAGCGGCCATGATAGCCTCCACCACGTCGTCTTGCAGCGTGTTTTGAGTATCTTGCAAGCTAAAGCGGAAAGCAAGTGATTTTTCGTCGGCTTCCAAACCTTTGCCACGATATTCATCAAACAAAACAATGGCTTGCAAAATCTTGCCCTGCGGACTCTCTTGCACAGCAGCATTAAATGCATCCAACAAATCCTGCGCCGGCACATCTTGCTTGACAACCACGGCCAGGTCGCGGGTGGCGCCCGGGAACTTGGAAATCTCATCATATTTTGGCACAGGTCGTTGCTGCAAAGCAATCGCCTCGACCTCGAACACCACCGGGGCGTGCGGCAGCTCGTATTTCTGCAGCCAGCGCGGGTGCAGCTCGCCGATGAAGCCGATCACTTTGCCGTCCAGCAACACATGCGCCGAGCGGCCCGGATGCAGCGCCGGGTGTTCCGCCTTGACGAAACGCAGCGACAGCGGCGCGAACAGGTGCTCCAGGTCGGCCTTGACGTCGAAGAAGTCGACCGCGCGGTTATCCTGGCCCCACTGCTCGTCGGCCACGCCGCCGTAGGCGATGCCGGCCACGCGTTTTGGCTGGTGATAGCCGCCCACGGTCAGCGGGCCGTCGGCCACGCCGGCGTCGCGCTGGTAGACGGCGCCGATTTCAAACGCGCGCACGCGGTTGGTCTTGCGGTTCAGGTTGTAGCGCACGTTGGCGACCAGGCTGCCGATCAGCGTCGAACGCATCACGCTCAGCTGGCTGGCGATCGGATTCTGCAGCTTGATCGGATTGCTGTTGCCGCCGAAGTCCTGCTCCCACTGGGCCTCCACGAAGCTCATGTTGACCACTTCCTGGTAACCCAGGTCGGCCAGCTGGTGGCGCACCGCGAACAGCGAGCGGGTGTTTTCCGGCGCGATGATCATGGTGTTGGCCGCCACCGGCGCCACGGTCGGGATGTTCTCGAAGCCGTAGACGCGCGCCACTTCCTCGATCAGGTCTTCCTCGATTTCGATGTCGAAGCGGTAGCTCGGCGAAGTCACCGAGAACACGCCGTCTTCCAGCGTGAACGGCAGCGCCAGGCGGGTGAAGATGTCGGCGATGACCTGGTCGTCCAGCGCCACGCCGATGACCTTCTGCGCGCGCGCGGTGCGCATTTTCACCGGCTCACGCCGCGGCAGGTTGACGATCTGGTCGTCCACCGGCCCCACTTGCGTGGTGGCGGTGCCGCAGATCTCGATCAGCAGCGAGGTGATGCGCTCGATGTGCTCGACGGTGGTGGCGTAGTCGACGCCGCGCTCGAAGCGGTGCGCCGCATCGGTCGAGAAGTTGTACTTGCGGGCGCGGCCCTGGATGGCGTTCGGCCACCAGAATGCGGCTTCCAGGTAGATGTTTTCGGTGTCCAGCGAGACCGCGGTGGCGTCGCCGCCCATGATGCCGGCCAGCGATTCGATTTCCTGGTCGTCGGCGATCACGCCCACCCATTCGTCGACCGCGACGGTGTTACCGTTCAGCAGCTTCAGCGATTCGCCCTGGCGGCCCCAGCGCACATCCAGGCCGCCGTGGATCTTGTTCAGGTCGAACACGTGGGTCGGACGGCCCAGCTCCAGCATCACGTAGTTGGAGATGTCCACCAGCGCCGACACCGAGCGCTGGCCGCTGCGCTCCAGGCGCTGCTTCATCCAGTCCGGCGTGGCGGCCTTGGCGTTCAGGTTGCGGATCACGCGGCCCGAGAAACGGCCGCACAGGTCCGGCGCCGAGATTTTCACCGGCAGTTTTTCGTCGCTGTTGACGGCCACCGCGCGGTAAGCCGGCACGGTCAGCGCCACGCCGGTCAGCGCCGACACTTCGCGCGCCACGCCCAGCACCGACAGGCAGTCGGCCTTGTTCGGGGTCAGCTTGATGGTGAATTTCAGGTCGTTCAGCGCGTAGTAGTCGCGGAAGTTCTGGCCGATCGGCGCGTCGTCCGGCAGTTCCAGCAGGCCGCTGCCCTCTTCCGACAGTTTCAGTTCCTTGGCCGAGCACAGCATGCCTTGCGACTCGACGCCGCGCAGCTGGCCGACCTTGATTTCAAACGGCTTGCCATCGGCGCCAGGCGGCAGCACGGCGCCGGCCATGGCGCACACGACTTTCAGGCCCGGGCGCACGTTCGGCGCGCCGCAGACGATGTTGAGCAAGGTGCCGGTGCCGACATCGACCTGGCAGACGTTCAGGCGGTCGGCGTTCGGATGCTTGGCCATCTCGCGCACGTAGCCGACCACCACGTTGGAGAACGGCGGCGCGACAGGTTCCACTTCTTCCACTTCCAGGCCGGACATCGTCAACAGATGGGCCAGTTCGTCCGAAGTCATCTTCGGATCGACCATGGTACGGAGCCAGTTTTCGGAGAATTGCATATTCGTTGAACTTTCTTGTGATCTGGGTCGAGGGCCGGATTAATTGAACTGCTTCAGGAAACGCAGGTCGCCTTCGTAGAACAGGCGCAGGTCGTTGATCCCGTAACGCAGCATGGTCAGGCGCTCCAGGCCGGAGCCGAACGCGAAACCGATGTACTTCTCGGGGTCCAGGCCGAAATTGCGCACCACCGACGGGTGCACCTGGCCCGAGCCGGACACTTCCAGCCAGCGGCCCTTCAACGGACCGGAACCAAACGCGATGTCGATCTCGGCCGACGGTTCGGTAAACGGGAAATACGATGGACGGAAACGCACCTGCAGGTCGTCGGTCTCGAAGAAGGCCTTGACGAAGTTCAGGTACACGCCCTTCAGGTCGGCAAAGCTGATGTTCTCGGCGATCCACAGGCCTTCGACCTGGTGGAACATCGGCGAGTGGGTGGCGTCGCTGTCGACGCGGTAGGTGCGACCCGGCGCGATCACCTTGATCGGCGGCGTGTGGCTGCGGGCGTAGCGCACCTGCATCGGCGAGGTGTGGGTGCGCAGCAGCAGCGGCTTGCCTTCGCTGTCGTTGCCTTCGATGTAGAAGGTGTCCTGCATCGAGCGCGCAGGATGGTTTTCCGGGCTGTTCAGCGCCGTGAAGTTGGTCCAGTCGTTTTCGATTTCGGGGCCGTCGGCCACATCGAAACCGATCGAGCGGAAGATCTCTTCCACCCGCTCCCAGGTGCGCATCACCGGGTGGATGCCGCCGCCGGCGCGGCCGCGGCCTGGCAGCGAGACGTCGATCGCCTCGGCGTTCAAACGGGCTTGCAGCTGGGCTTCGGCCAGCGCGTCACGGCGCGCGGTCAGCGCGGCTTCGATCTGCTGCTTGGCGGCGTTGATCAGCGCGCCCTGCGCCTTCTTGGCGTCAGGATCGAGCTTGCCCAGGCCCTTCATCAATTCGGTAATCTGGCCGGTCTTGCCCAGGTATTTGGCTTTGGCGTTTTCCAGTGCGGCGGCATCATCTTTGGCCGCGTCGAAATCCTGCACTGCTGAGGCGACGAGTTGTTCCAGGGAGTCCATGCGTTTTTCTTATCCTTGAATCAAAAAACGGGGCACAGGTATGACCCTTGCCCCGTTCTCTTGCGTAAATCAGCGCTTGAAATTAAGCAGCGATTTTAGCTTTAACGACGTTAACAATCGCAGCGAACGCTGGTTTGTCCATCACTGCCATATCGGCCAGGACTTTACGGTCCAGTTCGATTGCAGCTTTCTTCAGACCGTTCATGAATACGCTGTAGGTAACGCCATGCTCACGGGAAGCAGCGTTGATACGAGCGATCCACAGGCGGCGGAAGACGCGCTTCTTGTTACGACGGTCACGGTATGCGTACTGGCCAGCACGCATCACTGCTTGCTTGGCAATACGGTATACCTTGCTACGACGACCGCGGTAGCCTTTGGCAAGATTCAGTACTTTTTTATGACGGGCACGCGCAGTAACCCCACGTTTTACTCGAGGCATATTAGCTCCTTAAATGAGTGGTGAGATTAAGCGGATGGCATCATCGCGTAGACGCGCTGGACGTCGGACGCATTGATGTTACGGGTGCCGCGCAGTTGACGCTTGTTCTTCGTCGTCTTCTTGGTCAGGATGTGGCGTTTGAAAGCCATACCCGATTTAACGGTACCACCTGGACGCACGCGAAAACGTTTTTTCGCGGAGCTCTTGGTTTTCATTTTTGGCATAGATATTCTGCCCTCTCGGACAGCTCCTATTAAACAGGATTACAGGTGGCAACACTACGTCGCTCTTAGATGCCTGCTCTCACTTGTTTGTGCAGCGGATGCGAGTCCACTACATTTACTACAGCCGACAATTATAGCCTAGAAAATGAAAAAGGGCACTACCCGTGCCCTTTTTTTCCCTGCCATGACAGCAAGATTACTTCTTTTTCTTCGGTGCCAGGACCATGATCATCTGGCGGCCTTCCATTTTCGGGAACTGCTCGACCTGGCCATGCGGCTCCAGATCGGCTTTCAGGCGTTCCAGCATACGGAAACCAATATCCTGGTGGGCCATCTCGCGACCACGGAAGCGCAGGGTGATTTTGGTCTTGTCACCCTCTTCCAGGAACTTGATCAGGTTACGCAGCTTGATATTGTAGTCGCCATCATCGGTGCCCGGACGGAATTTGACTTCCTTCACGGCGATGATTTTCTGCTTCAATTTCGCTTCGTGAGCCTTCTTCTGCTCCGAATACTTGAATTTGCCGTAGTCCATCAAACGGCAGACCGGCGGGACCGCGGTTGGCGCGATCTCGACCAGGTCGACGTTTGCCTCTTCCGCCAGGCGGAAGGCTTCGGCCAAAGTCACGATACCGAGCGGCTCGTTATCGACCCCACTTAAACGCATTTCAGGGGCAGTGATTTCGCCATTGATGCGATGCGACTTGTCAGTAGCTATGGTGATTCCTTTTAAAATCTAATGAATTGCCAGTGCGATCAGGCCTTGGTGGCGACATCATGCTGAAGTCGCTCTATCAGGGCGTCGACGGACATGACGCCCAGATCGACATTGCCCCGTGCCCGCACGGCGACGGTGTTGGCATCCCGTTCTTTGTCGCCCACCACAAGGATGTACGGCAGTTTTTGGACGGAATGTTCACGTATTTTATAGTTTATTTTCTCGTTGCGCAAATCGGTCTGTACGCGGAACCCGCTGCGACGCAGCTTTTCAGCCACTTGCTGCACGTATTCGGCCTGCGCGTCCGAGATATTCAGCACCGAAACCTGCACCGGCGCCAGCCATGCCGGCAGCGCGCCGGCGTAGTTTTCAATCAGGATGCCGATGAAGCGCTCCATCGAACCGACGATCGCGCGGTGCAGCATGACCGGCACCTGGCGGCTGTTGTCGGCCGCCACGTACTCGGCGCCCAGGCGCTCCGGCATGAAGAAGTCGACCTGCATGGTGCCGACCTGCCATGGGCGACCCAGCGAATCCTTCAGGTGATACTCGATCTTCGGACCGTAGAACGCGCCCTCGCCCGGCAGCTCGGTCCAGGTCACGCCGCAGGCGCGCAGGCCCGAACGCAGCGCCTCTTCGGCCTCATCCCAGATCTCATCGGAACCGATGCGGTTGTCCGGACGCAGCGCCAGCTTGACGTCGATATTGTGGAAGTGGAAATCCGAATACACTTCCATCGCTTGCGTATGGAAAGACACCACTTCCGGCTCGATCTGCTCGTGGGTGCAGAAGATGTGGCCGTCATCCTGGGTAAAGCCGCGCACGCGCATGATGCCGTGCAGCGCGCCGGACGGCTCGTTGCGGTGGCACTGGCCGAACTCGCCGTAGCGCAGCGGCAGGTCGCGGTACGAGCGCATATTGCTGTTGAAGATCTGCACGTGACCCGGGCAGTTCATCGGCTTCAGCGCGTACGAGCGGTTTTCCGACTCGGTGACGAACATGTTTTCGCGGTAGTTGTCCCAGTGGCCGGTCTTGCCCCACAGGCTGGCGTCCAGGATCTGCGGCGCCTTCACTTCCTGATAGCCGTTGACCTGGTACTTGTTGCGCATGTACTGCTCCACCTGCTGCCAGATGGTCCAGCCCTTCGGATGCCAGAACACCAGGCCCGGCGCCTCGTCCTGGAAGTGGAAGAAGTCCAGCTGCTTGCCCAGCTTGCGGTGGTCGCGCTTCTCCGCCTCTTCCAGCTGGAACAGGTACTGCTCCTGGTCTTCTTTTTTCGCCCAGGCGGTGCCGTAGACACGCTGCAGCATCTCGTTCTTGCTGTCGCCGCGCCAGTAGGCGCCGGCCAGCTTCATCAGCTTGAAGACTTTCAGCTTGCCGGTCGACGGCACGTGCGGGCCGCGGCACAGGTCGGTGAAGCTGCCTTCGCTGTACAGCGAGACATCCTGGTCGGCTGGAATCGACTCGATGATCTCGGCCTTGTAGGCTTCGCCGATCGACTTGAAGTAGGCCACGGCCTCATCGCGCGGCAGCACCTTGCGGGTGACCGGCTCGTCTTTTTTGGCCAGCTCGGCCATTTTCTTTTCGATCGCGACCAGGTCGTCCGGCGTGAATGGACGCTTGTACGAGAAGTCGTAGTAGAAGCCGTTTTCGATGACCGGGCCGATGGTGACCTGCGCGTCCGGGAACAGCTCCTTGACGGCGTAGGCCAGCAAGTGGGCGGTCGAGTGACGGATCACATCCAGGCCTTCCGGATCTTTATCGGTCACGATGGCCAGATCGACATTTTTATCGATCAGGTACGAGGTATCCACCACTTTGCCGTCGACCTTGCCGGCCAGCGCGGCTTTGCCGAGGCTGGTAGCAATACTGGACGCCACTTGTGCAACGGTGACTGGGCCGTCGAATTCACGGGCAGAACCATCAGGAAGGCGAACTGAAATCATTGTGATCTCCAATGTCGGCGCGCAGGCCGGTGTTAAAAAATACAGACGAAAAAAAACGCGGGCTAGCCGCGTTTTCTCTTTTTTTCAAGCAAAAGAATCCCGTTGACTAGCGTCACTCCCAAAGCTTGGTAGTAGTTCGCGGTGTCATAACCGTGATTGCCTTTCTCGCTCTTACATATATTCTGGTGGGCGGTGAGGAATTCGAATCCCCGACCCCTTGGATGTCGACCAAGTATTCTAACCAGCTGAACTAACCGCCCGTTGGTACTGCCATTTTACTGCTTTACTACGAAATCTGGTGGGCGGTGAGGAATTCGAATCCCCGACCCCTTGGATGTCGACCAAGTATTCTAACCAGCTGAACTAACCGCCCGAAGACCAGCATTATAGAGAGCGATCCGAAGAAAAACAAGGGCCATCAGAGGAAACATTTCTCTTTTCCCTATGAAGCCCAGAAGCACTGATGTCCGGCTTACATTAAACTGTGGTGATTGATAGCCCACAACAAGCCTATGCAAGCTGACACCACGCCCTCCTCGCCCTCCGCCCACCTGCACGAACACCGTGACGGCGACGCCCACTATCAACACTACACCGTGCAGCGCAGCCAGTCGGTGCTGGCCTGGTCGCTGGTGCTGACGCTGGGCTTTGCGGTGGTCGAAGTCGTGACCGGCTTCATGTCCAACTCGCTGGCGCTGATTTCCGACGCCGGCCATATGGTGACCGACGCCGCCGCGCTGGGCCTGGCGCTGCTGGCGCAGCTGATCGCCAAGCGGCCGCCGTCGGCGCGCCATTCGTTCGGCTTCGGCCGCGCCGAGGCGCTGGCCGCGTTCGTCAACAGCCTGGTGCTGATGGTGCTGGTGCTGTGGATCGGCTACGAAGCCATCAGCCGTTTCTCGCATCCGGAAGAAGTGCATGGCGCCACCGTCTTCATCGTCGCCGGCATCGGCCTGGTGATCAACCTGCTGCTGGCGTGGATGCTGTCGCGCGGCGACAGTAATATGAATACCCGCGCGGCGCTGGTGAATGTGCTGGGCGACCTGCTGGGCTCCGTGGCCGCGCTGGCCTCCGGCGCGGTGATCTATTACACCGGCTGGATGCAGATCGATCCGCTGCTGTCGCTGTTCGTGGCGCTGCTGATCCTGCGCTCCACCCTTGGCGTGCTGCGCGAGTCGTACCACTTCCTGATGGGCGGCGTGCCGGAGCAGATCGACTACGTCAAGGTCGGCGCCGACATGGAACAACTGGACGGCATCTGCTCGGTGCACGACCTGCACGTGTGGGACATGTCACCCGGCCAGCCAGCGCTGATCGGCCACGTTGAAATCACCGACCTGGAACGCTGGCCGGAAATCCTGCACGCCATCAAAGCCATGCTGCTGGAAAAGCATGGCATCGATCACATCACCTTGCAGGCGGAAGTTACATCACCATGAACTATTGGACGCGCCGCAACTTCATCGGCGGCGGCGCTGCCACCCTGCTGAGCGCCGGCGCCTTCGCCGACAACCCGGTGGCCGAAGCGTTTGCTGCGGCCCAGCCTTTCTACGGCGTGGTGATGCGCACCGCCGGCTTCCGCTCCGTCCTCGGCCATCGTCTCGACGGCGAAGACACGGTGATCATCCTGAACAACACCGCCATGTCGCAAAAGACCCTGGATGAATTCGCCTACAGCCTGCTGGGCGCCAGCAACGCCTAACAGTGGTGAAAATGGCGAGAGCGCTATAATGCTGGCGCCTCTTTAGCAAACCTACTTTTTATGCAGAATTTTGAAAAACGCCGCGACCGATACAATGCTTTTGCGTCGTTCGAAAACCCACTCGTCAACCTGAGCTTTCAGCTGGAAGTGCCGGATTTCCGGCCTTTCTGCAAACAGAACGGCCTGCCGACGTTCCACTTCTTCCTGTACCACGTGCTGCATGCGATCAAGGGCATCGAAAACTTCATGTACCGCGTCCACAAAGGCGAAGTGATCCGGATCGAGGACTTCTGGGCCTCGTACACCGTGCTCAATCAGGACAAGAATCTGAACTTCGCGCGCTTTGTGATGACGGAGGATTTGAAGGAATTCGTCGCCCGCAGCGTCGCCGCATCGCAGGAAGCCGAGGCCAGCACCAAACTAATCAACACGTCCGAGGCGCTCAGCGAATATGACCAGCGCCGCAACGTCCACATCACCTGCATGCCGTGGCTGAACTTGTCCGCGATTGAACATCCGATCTACGAGCACAAGAGCTACGACATTCCGTCACTGGCCTGGGGCCGCTACAGCCCGCCGCGCGATGATGGCAAGCTCACCATGACGATGGCGGTGCAGGCGCACCACGGCTTCGTTGATGGCTACCACGTGCATCTGCTGGCCGAATCGATCGGCGCGCGCATCGCACAAACGATGGCGTCATAGCTCGCGCAGGAAGGCCTGCACCGCCGCCGATTCACGCCCGGCCTGGGAGCACACCAGGCCGAATTCGCGATAGGCGCGCGGCTGCAACTGCATTACGCGCACACCGCGCTGGTCCGGCGGCAGCGCCGATTCCGGCACCACCGACACACCCAGACCTTCACGCACCAGCACCGCCGCGCTGGCCAGATCGCGCACCGTTACGCGGATATCGGACAACGTCACGCCAGCCTGCATTGCCAGGCTTTGCGCGTGGACGTTGCAGCCGCCGGTGGCCAGCACAAACGGCTCGTCCGCCAGTTCGCTCAACGCCACGCCCTGCTCGCTCGAACGCCGCCCCAGCGGATGATGCGCCGGCAGCAGCGCCACCCATGCATCGCGGCCGATGATCACCGCCTGTCGCTGCGCCGCCGGATTCAATACCACGCCCAGCTCGATCGTTTCTTCGGCCAGCCAGGCCTCCACTTCCTCATCCGAGCCTTCCAGCGCCACCACGTCGATGCCGGGATGGCGCCGCTTGAAGGCGGACAGCAAGCCGGGCAGCACCGTCGCCAGCACCGAAGGAAAAGTCGCCAGCCGGATGCGGCCAGCGTTCAAACCCTGCGCCGCATCACCGAGCGCACGGATCGCATCGAACTGCGCCAGCATGGCGCGGGCGTGCCGCATGACCTGCTCACCCAGCGCGGTGGCGGCCACCTCGCGCCGCTCGCGCACAAACAGCTTGGCGCCGAGCGCCGCTTCAATCTGCGCAATCGCCTGACTGGCGCCGGACTGCGAAATGCCGACCTGCTGCGCCGCGCGCGAAATATGGCGCGTGTCGGCCACCGCAACCAGCAAGCGCCAATGGGACAAATTCATCATTAGAAAAACTGATAGCTTGTTTCTGAAGCATTAATTTTACAGCGATACGAAGCGGCGCATACAGTGGCGACTCATCTTTAAGGAGTCCTCAATGAAGCTGTATTACGCCCCGCATACCTGCTCGCTGTCGCCGCTGATCGTGCTGAACGAATTGGGCTTGCCGCATGAACTGATCAAGGTCGATAACCAGACCAAGCGCACCGCCGACGGCCGCGATTTCCGCGCCATCAATCCGAAAGGCTACGTCGCCGCGCTGGAACTGGACAATGGCGAGGTGCTGACCGAAGGTCCGGCCATCATCCAATACCTGGCCGACCTCAAGCCGGAAGCGAAGCTGGCGCCGCCGCCCGGCAGCTGGCCGCGCGTGCGGCTGCAGGAGATGCTGAATTTCATCACCAGCGAAATCCACGCCGGCATCGCGCCCCTGTTCAATCCGGAGTTGCCGGATGCGGCGCGGACAATCTTCCGCGAACGCCTGTTGCGCCGCATGGCCGTACTGGAGCAGGCGCTCAGCCAGCGCAACCACCTGACCGGCAACGCTTTCACGGTAGCGGACGCCTATCTGTACACGATCCTGGGGTGGTTCAAATTCTTCGCCATCGAACTGAGCCAATGGCCGGCCGTTGCAGCCTATGAAAAACGCATCGCGGCCCGCCCCTCGGTGCAGGCCGCGATGCAAGCGCACATTTAAGCGCGGCGGGCTTCCTGGACGCCGGTGACTTCGGTGATGGCGCTCAGGGCTTTTTGCAGTTGCGCCGTGGCGCCGATTTCGGCCGTGAAGGTCATGCGCGCAAAGCCTTTCGCACTTTGCGTGTTGACGCCGATAACGTTGATTTTCTCACGCGAGAAAATCTCGGAAATATCGCGCAGCAGGCCCTGGCGGTCGTTCGCCAGGATGAAGATGTCGACCGGGTAGACGGTGTCCGATCCGGCACGTCCCCACTCGGTCACAATCACCCGCTCCGGCGCCTTGGCGCGCATTT
The DNA here is from genome assembly GCF_009674495.1 of Duganella alba. Lineage (GTDB taxonomy): Bacteria > Pseudomonadota > Gammaproteobacteria > Burkholderiales > Burkholderiaceae_D > Rugamonas > Rugamonas alba. Next base: position 15,683 of record NZ_WKJN01000038.1, read on the forward strand.
CGGCAAAGTTCTTGCACGTTGCGCGGTGGATCGATACGCCCTTGCCGCGCGTGACGAAGCCAACGATGCCGTCCGGCGGCGCCGGCTTGCAGCACTTGGCCAGCTGCGTCATCAGGCCATCCGTGCCGACCACCAGCACGCCCGACTTGGCGCCCTGCTCCACGCTGGATGCCTTGCTCTTGCCGAGGAAGACTTCGTCCACCGGTTCGGCCGGCTCGCCGCTGTCGTGCAGCGCCTGCTCGATGTGGCGCAGGCTGAATTCATCCTTGCCCACCGACAGGAACAGATCGTCCACCTTGGCGAAGCCCAGCTTGTTGGCCAAGGCTTCCAGATTGACCGCCGTCTTGCCTTCGCGCTGCAGCGTTTTCTCGACCATGGCGCGACCGTGCGACAACGTTTCCTGCATGTCGATGGCGTGGAACCAGGCGCGGATCTTGGAACGCGTGCGGGTGGCAACGGTGTATTCGTCGCTCAACCAGTCGCGCGACGGGCCGGCCGTGCCCGGCGCACCTTTGGCGGTGATAATTTCGCAGGTCTGGCCGTTTTTCAGCGGCGTGTTCAGCGGCACCATGACGCCATCCACGCGCGCGCCGCGGCAGCGGTGGCCGACGTCGCTGTGCAGATGGTACGCAAAGTCGACCGGCGTGGCGCCGACCGGCAGTTCGATCACGCGCGCCTGCGGCGTCAGCACGAAAATGCGGTCGTCCAGCGCGGCGGCCTTGAGTTTCTCGACCCATTCGCGCTGCTGTTCTTCCTGGCCGACCACGGCGTCGGCCACGTCGGTTTTCCACGCCAGCAGCTGGCGCAGCCAGGCGATTTTCTCGTCGTACTTCTGGCCCGAGAAATTCGAGCCGCCCGATTCCTTGTAGCGCCAGTGCGCCGCCACGCCGTACTCGGCGAAGCTGTGCATTTCCTGGGTGCGGATCTGCACTTCCAGCGGCCGGCCGTCTTCCGCCGTCACCACCGTGTGCAGCGACTGGTAGCCGTTCGGCTTAGGCCGCGAGATGTAGTCGTCGAATTCTTTCGGGATCGGCGTCCAGATGTTGTGCACCACGCCCAGCACGGTGTAGCAGGTCTTGACGTCGGCCACGATCACGCGAAAGGCGCGCACATCGTACAGGTCGGTGAAGTCCAGCTCCTTGCCCTTCATCTTGCTCCAGATGGAGTAGATGTGCTTCGGCCGCCCGAACACTTCGGCCTGGATGCCGGCCGCCGCCATTTCCGACTGCAAGCGGGCAATCGCGTTGGTGACGAAGCCTTCGCGCATCATGCGCTTTTCTTCCAGCATCTTGGCGATGCGCTTGTACGTTTCCGGCTCGATGAAGCGGAACGACAGATCCTCCAGCTCCCACTTCAGCTGCCAGATCCCGAGGCGGTTGGCCAGCGGCGCGTACAGGTCCAGCGTTTCGCGCCCGTAGGCGCAGGTCATGTCGTTGAACAGCTTGATGTCGGCAAAGTAGCGCAGCGTGGTGACGCACGAAGCCAGCCGCACCAGCACCACGCGCATGTCGGACGCCATCGCCAGCAGCATCTTGCGCAGCGTTTCCACCTGCGCCACCGCCAGTTGCGCGGCGTTGCGGCCGCGGCCGATGCCGCCGGTGTTCTGGTTTTGCGTCAGTTCGCGCAGGCGGATCAGCTGGCGCACGCCGGACACCAGTTCATTGGTCTCCTGGCCGAAGCGCGGTTCGATGATGGCGGCCTGCTCGGTATCGAGCAGGGTCAGTTCGAACAGCAGGCCGGCGATGCGGGTTTCGATGTCGGTGCTGAGAAAGGCCAGCGTGCCGGCCACGCCGACCGCGAAGTCGATCGCCGGCTGGCCGCTGCTGCACAGTTTGTCGCCGTAGGCGGTGCCGGCGAATTCCAGCGCCGCCAGCATGCGGGCGCTCTCGTCCGGCGTCAGGCCCTGGACCAGCTGCTCCGACGTGACGCTGTTAAGCGCAGTGGTGGAAACCATGGTGCTCCTAACGCTGTGCGGCGATGACGATGATTTCGACCAGCACTTTCGGATCGGCCAGCTTGGCTTCGACGGTGGCGCGCGGCGGCGTGTGGCCTTGTGGCACCCAGGCGTCCCACTCCTCGTTCATGCCCGGAAAGTCGGCCATGTCGCGGGTGTAGATCTGGCAGCTGAGGATGCAGGTCTTGTCGCTGCCGGATTCACCCAGCAGACGGTCGATATGACCCAGCACTTCGCGGGTCTGGCCCTGGATGTCGGCCGAAGTGTCTTCCGCGATCTGCCCCGCCAGATAGACGGTGCTGTTGTGGATCGCTACTTCGGACAGGCGCTTGCCTACATACAGTCGTTTGATTTCCATAATACTTTTTAACCTAACTTAACCTAACTTAGCCTAACAGGAATTTCTTTGCTATTTGAATCTGATCGTCGTGGATGAAGGTTGGCGCATGGCCGACGTTCGGAATTTCCACCAGTTGCGCTTTGGGACCGCGCTCGCTCATCAGCTTGGCCGTTTCCGGCGACAGCAAATCGGAATCGGCGCCGCGCACCAGCAGCGTTGGACAGGTGATGGCGTCATACGCGGCCCACAGCATGGCCTGGTCGGCTTCGGCCGATTCCGGCGTGGCCGAACGGAACGGCAATGCCAGCCCCATATCGTAATGACGCACCCACTTGCCGTCCTTGTCCTGGCGCAAAACATCGGTCGCCAGTTTCAGCCATTCTTCCTCGCTGTGCTCGCCGAAGGACAGCGAGACGTCGCGCACGAACTTGGCGCCGGCGTCAAAGCTGTCGAAGCGCAGGTCCTGGCCGACGTAGTCGCCAATGCGCTGCAGGGCCATCGGCGCCAGCACCGGGCCGATGTCGTTCAATATCAGCTTGCGGATGGGATTGCCCGGCAGCGAGGCCAGGCCCATGCCGATCAGGCCGCCCATCGAGGTGCCGAACCAGTCGACGCTCTGCCTTTCGCCATCTGGCAGCACGCGCGCCAGCAGGGTTACGATGTCGCTGACATATTGCGGGATGACGTAGAGCTGCGGATTTTTCAGCCAGTCGGAGCGGCCGCGGCCGACGATATCCGGGCAGATCACGCGGTAATCGCTGGCCAGCGCGCGCGCCATGTAATCGAAGTCGTCGCCGACACGGGTCACGCCGTGAACGCACAGCAGGACATTAGGGTTAGTCTCATCGCCCCACTCCTTGTAGGACATGCGGTGCAGGCCGGCCAGGGACAGGCATTGAACAGACTTTATTTTCGCTTCGAGCATGCGGATTCCTTAATGGACCTTTAAATTATTATTTATATGGTGAGAAACACCATTTTACCGCGTTGTGGTTAAAATCTTAGCGAAGTGTAGCGCAGCGCGCCTTCAACCACCAACCCTATCGAGGACAGTATGGCAAACAAGACTTTAAGCGGCAAAACAGCATTGGTTACCGGCTCCACTTCCGGCATTGGCCTGGGCATCGCACGCTCGCTGGCGGCCGAGGGCGCTAATGTGCTGCTCAACGGTTTCGGCGACGCCAGGGAGATCGACCAATTGCAGGCCGACCTGGCCAAGGAATTCGACGTGCAGGTCGCCTATCACAACGCCGACATGACCAAGCCGGCCGAAATCGAGGCCATGATCAAGTTTGCCGGTGATAAGTTCGGCGGCGTCGATGTGCTGGTGAATAACGCCGGCATCCAGTTCGTCGCCAATGTCGAGGATTTCCCGGTCGAGAAATGGGATGCCATCATCGCCATCAACCTGACCTCGGCCTTCCACACCTCGCGCCTGGTGCTGCCGCGCATGCGCGAGCAGAACTGGGGCCGCATCATCAACCTGGCCTCGACCCACGGCCTGGTGGCGTCGGCCGGCAAGTCGGCCTACGTGGCAGCCAAGCACGGCCTGATCGGCCTGACCAAGGCCAATGCGCTGGAGACCGCCGCCACCGGCGTGACCGTCAACGCCATCTGCCCCGGCTTCGTGCTGACGCCGCTGGTGCAGAAGCAGGTGGACGACCGCGCCACCAAGGACGGCATCAGCAACGATGCGGCCAAAAAGGCGCTATTGGCGGATAAGCAACCTTCTGGCGAGTTTGTCACGCCGGAAGAACTGGGCGCGCTGGCCGTGTTCCTGTGCTCCGACGCCGCCAAACAGGTGCGTGGCGTGGCATGGAATATGGACGGCGGCTGGGTCGCCCAATAGGAGGTCGCTTAAAAAAGGCCACAGCTTCGTTGCGACGCCTCGCCGTGCTAACGCACTGCCTTCGGCGCCGCGCCTCGCTGCGGCCATTTTGAAGCAACCTCCTAAGTACTATCCCTTACCAAAGACAGATATCACTGGCGCGTATTTGCGGGTTTCCACAATAGTGATATCTGTCGCACTGGGCCATCATGCACTCCTCACAGAAACACACGAGGAGACCCCGTGAAAAAACCATTCTATAAAGTGCTGTACGTACAGGTACTTTTCGCCATCGCCTGCGGTATCCTGCTAGGCGCCTTGTATCCCGACAGCGGTGTTGCCATGAAGCCTTTCGGCGATGGCTTCATCAAGCTGATCAAAATGATCATTGCCCCGGTGATCTTCTGCACCGTGGTGTCCGGCATCGCCGGCATGCAGGACATTAAGAAAATCGGCCGCGTCGGCGGCAAAGCCCTGCTGTACTTCGAAGTGATCTCGACCTTCGCGCTGGTGATCGGCCTGTTCGTGGCCAATATCGTCAAGCCAGGCGCCGGCTTCAACGCCACCGCCGCCACCCTGGACGCCAAGTCGATCGAGCAGTACACCTCCAAGGCGCACCCGCTGACCACCACCGACTTCCTGATGAACATCATCCCGAACACGGTGATCGATGCCTTCGCCAAGGGCGACATCCTGCAAGTGCTGCTGATCGCCATCCTGTTCGGCTTCTCGATCTCGCTGCTCGGCGAGCGCGGCAAACCGCTGGTCAAGCTGATCGATGAAGCCTCGCACGCCATCTTCGGCGTCGTCAACATCATCATGAAAGTCGCCCCGATCGGCGCCTTCGGCGCGATGGCCTTCACCATCGGCAAATACGGCATCAAATCGCTGCTGCCGCTGGCCACCCTGATGGGCTGCTTCTACGCCACCTGCGCGATCTTCGTGATCGTGGTGCTGGGCACCGTGGCGCGCCTGACCGGCTTCTCGATCGGCCGCTTCATCCTGTACATCAAGGAAGAACTGCTGATCGTGCTGGGCACCAGCTCGTCGGAATCGGCGCTGCCGTCGCTGATGGTCAAGCTGGAACGCCTGGGCTGCCCTAAATCGGTGGTGGGCCTGGTGGTCCCGACCGGTTACTCGTTCAACCTGGACGGCACCAACATCTACATGACCATGGCCGCCCTGTTCGTTGCGCAAGCCACCAACACCGACCTGACCCTGCTGCAGGAACTGACCATCCTGGGCGTGGCGATGCTGACCTCCAAAGGCGCATCGGGCATCACCGGCGCCGGCTTCATCACGCTGGCGGCGACGCTGCACGTGGTGCCGGACATTCCTGTGGCCGGCATGGCGCTGATCCTGGGCATCGACCGCTTCATGAGCGAATGCCGCGCGCTGACCAACTTCGTCGGCAACGGCGTGGCCGCTCTGGTGGTGTCGAACTGGGAAAAGGAACTGAACCACGACACGCTGAAAGCCGAACTGGCCAATCCAGGTTCGACGATCAAAGAGCCTGAACTGCTGGAGCCGGTCCCAGGCCACTAAGCCCGACGCCCTCCCCCCAAAAAGCCCCGTGCAGCAATGCCGGGGCTTTTTGTCCATTTACGGACATTCAAAGTGTTCATCTCCGAACACTTCAACCCGCCACCGTCAGAGGGGTCTGACCCCGTACGGGGTCAGACCCCGGTGGTCCGCGTCGTGCGGGTGTAGCGCGGACATGGCACGGGAGTTGCTGAGATTGTTGTAATGACAAACCAGGAGACACCATGCACGAACTGACACTGGGCGCGCGCGGCAAAGAGGCCAGCATCGCCGTCGACATCAACGCCCGCGGCCAGATGGTCGGCATCATCGAGGAAGAGGACGGCCGCCAGCGCGCCATCCTGTACGACCGCCGCCCGATCGAGCTGGGCACGCTGGGCGGCAGCGACAGCTATACGCGCGGCATCAACGCCGGCGGCGACGTGGTCGGCACGGCGCAGAACGGCGCCGGCTACTGGCGCGCCTTCGTGGTCCCGCACGGCCGGGCCATGCGCGATATCGGCACGCTGGGCGGCAACAGCAGCTACGGCGCCGCCATCAACAACCAGGGCCAGGTGGCCGGCTTTGCCGACACCAGCGACGGCTATTACCGCGCCTTCGTCAGCGACGCCGACGGCGAACCGGTCGACCTCGGCACGCTGGGCGGCCGCATCAGCTACGCGGCCGGCATCAACAACAACGGCGCGGTGGTCGGCACCGCCGCCCTGCCCGACGGCTACCGCCATGCCTTCCTGGCCCAGCCGGGCGGCGCCATGCAGGATCTCGGCACGCTGGGCGGCCGCTCCAGCAGCGCCAGCGCGGTCAGCGACAACGGTGTGGTGGTCGGCGCCTCGGAAACGCCGGGCCGGCGCTGGCATGCGTTCATGTGGGACAAGGGCCGCATGGTCGACCTCGGCGCGCTGATCGGCTACGGCGACAGCTTCGCCACCTCGGTCAACCAGGCCGGCCATGTGGTCGGCAGCATCCGCATCGGCGACGAGCGCCGCTCCTTCGTCTACCGCGACGGCAAGATGACCGTGCATCCGGGCGGCTACGGCCTGTATCTGGTGAACACCATCAACAACCAGGAACTGGTGATCGGCGCCACCTACATCGGCAAGAAGTTCACCGCCTCGACCATGGTGTCCAGCCAGCCGGCGGTGGTCACGCACGGCGCCCAGGATTTCATGGGCGCCATCATCCTCGTGTTGACCGTGGCGACCGGACTGATGCTGTACCGCCGACGCTACCGCGGCATCGCCCTGCGCTCGGCGGTCTAGGCGGCCAGCGACAGCAGCTTGGCCAGCGCCGCGCCGACCGCGCACCAGCCCAGCAAGGGCAGCAGCCGGCGCCGGAAGTAGCGCAGCGCCTTCGGCAGCGCACGGTCGCGCGCGTGGTACAGGCGCAGCGCCAGCGGATAGGCCAGGTGGGTGGCCGGCACCTGCGGCACGGTGCGCAGCAGATAGCCGCCCATGGTTGCCACCAGCACCATGGCGATCTCCGGCATCACTGCCGGCCACACCGGCAACATCCAGCACAGCGTGGCGAACCCGCTGCCGGCCACCAGCACCAGCAGCAGCCGGCGGTTGACTTCGGCATGCGCCGGCGGCGCGCGCTGCATGCGCTGCGCCACGCTCACCAGTGCCGCCAGCAACAGCAGCGCCACGGCCGGCAGCAGCCAGCCGCGATCGCGCGCGGGCGTCTCCTCCTCCTCCAGCGCCGCCGCCGCGTCCGGCGTGCTGTAGAGGCTGTAGCCGATGGCGTCGCGCGCCTGCTTCAGATGCCCCGCGTAGCGCCCCATGTCGCCGGGCTCGATGTGGTCGCGCAGGGCCTTGTAGTGCGCGGTGATGAGGACGCTTTTGCCGTCGGCGCCCCTGGCCACCTTGTAGGAAAATTCGAAGGCCGGATCGGCCACCTTGGCGTCGCTGGTCTTGATGTTCCACAAGGCCGGCAGGCGCACCTCGGTCACCTCGATGATCTCGCGCGGAAAGTCCAGGCGCAGCGGCGCGTTGCGACCGATGGCCTCGGGCGCCTTCAGCGGCTCGTCGATCTCGGACGCCTCCACCTGCGCCTCATCGCGGCCGCGCTTGTCGTTGCGGACCCAGAAACTGGGCACGCGGTAGGACTCGACGGTGGTCAGCTCGTTGCGCGCTTCGTCGTCCTCGATTTTCATGGCGCCGTTGCTGTGCGTGCCTTCATAGCTGCGCGCGTAAAAATTCTGGTATTGCGTTTCCATCTCGGCGCGGTTGTAGCGCAGCTGGCGGCGCAGATTGTCGGCGCGCTCGCCGCGCATGGTGGTGCTGACGGTGTAGTCGACCGGTTTGCCCACGCCGGCCGTGGAATCGAACACGGCGCGGATGGTCTTCAGGCTGATGGCGCTGGGCGCCATGCGCGTCAGCGCCGTGCTGACCGGGTCCAGCACCAGCGCATAGCCGTAGTCCGCCTGCGCCAGGTGCGCCAGTTCGCCCTGCTGCATGCTGCGGGTGGGGTCGAGCCAGTAAACCTTGCCCTCCAATAGCACGCGCACCAGCACGTGATTGAAGGCCAGCGGCGTCGGCGCCCAGTGCTCGACGTCCCGGGTGAATTCGGTGTTGACCAGCGCCGGCGCCGCATCGATGCCCAGCGCGCGCAGCAAGGTGACGGTCAGCAGCGTCTTGTCCTTGCAGTCGCCGAAGCGGCGCAGCCAGACCTGGTCCGGCGCGCTGGGCGCATGCGAGCCGGGGCCGACTTCGATGCCCATGTAGCGGACCTCACGCTGCACCAGGCGCAGCACGGCGGCCGTGCGGCTTTCGGCGCCGCTGTTTTCGCGCGCGATGCGCTCCAGTTCCGCGCGCAGCGCCGGCCCCGGCCTGGCCGGCGGCTGGTACAGCGGCAGCGACCAGGCCACCACCGACGCCCAGTCGGCAAACTCGGTCCACTGTACGGCGGCATACGGATTGAACCACTCCGGCGCGCCCTTGTCGACCTTGACGGCGGCGATATTGCGCTGGTCCCAGCGGTAGTCGCGGTAGCCGTCGGCCTCGCTGATCGCCGGCTGCAGCGTGCTGTTGTGGGTGGTCACGCGCAGCGGCCGGTTGAGCGGCATCAGCAGGCGCACGAAGGAACGGTCCATCGGCACCGCCCATGCGATATCGACGCGGCTGGAGACCTTGCCCTTGAATACCGGGTTGGCGCCGTCCAGGCTGAACGAATAGTCGACGATGTCGCCGATGCGGATATCATCGAGCAGCACGCTGGCGGTCTGGCTGCCGTCGTAGATCAGGTAATCGAGCTCGGTCTCGCGCTGCAACAGCTTGACGCGGGCGCCGGCCAGCCTCGGGATCACCTTGCCGTCGCGGATCACGTTGATGGTGTGGATCGTCAGGCGCTGGTAGGTGGGATCGAAATTGATGCTGAGATTGGCGGCCTTCTCCACCCCGCTGCCGTCCAGCGCCTTGGTGGCCAGGTGCATGAAGGTGACCTTGCCGCGCGCATCGACCCGGGTCTGCGTATCGCGCAGCAGATAGGCGACGCTGCCGCGCTGCGGCTGCCATGCCGGATCGGCCGCCGCCTCGGCCGCCACCGGCAGCACCCAGGCCGGCGCCGCGCCGGTTTTATATGCCTGCGCGCCAGCGGCGCACGCCCACATCCATCCCAGCACCAACAGCACACCACGCATGTCTGACCCGTTGAGAAATTAAGTAGCAAATATCTCAACAGTGTAGACCGACAGTTTCTGTTAAGCAAACAAAAACGGCACGCCGCAGCGTGCCGTTGTGTTCGCGGCTAAAAGTTTACAGCGCCGAGAAGTCCAGCTTGACGCCGGTGGCGGCCTGGATCTGGTCCTTGCTGACGCCGGGCGCCAGTTCGGTCACTTTCAGGCCGCTGTCCGTTACTTCCAGCACGCCGAGGTCGGTGATGACCAGGTCCACCACGCCGACGCCGGTCAGCGGCAGGTCGCATTTCGGCAGCAGCTTGTGCGAGGTCGAGCCGTCCTTGGCGGTGGCCACGTGCTCCATCAGCACCACCACTTTCTTGACGCCGGCCACCAGGTCCATCGCGCCGCCCATGCCCTTGACCATTTTGCCCGGAATCATCCAGTTGGCCAGGTCGCCGTGTTCCGACACCTGCATGGCGCCGAGGATGGCCAGGTTGATCTTGCCGCCGCGGATCATGCCGAAGGAATCGGCCGAGCTGAAGTAGGCCGAGCCCGGCAGCGCCGTCACGGTCTGCTTGCCGGCGTTGATCAGGTCGGCGTCGATTTCCTCTTCGGTCGGGAACGGGCCGATGCCCAGCAGGCCGTTTTCCGATTGCAGGAACACTTCGATGCCGGTCGGCACATAGTTGGCCACCAGGGTCGGCAAGCCGATGCCGAGGTTGACGTAGAAACCGTCCTGCAGTTCCTTGGCCGCGCGCGCGGCCATTTCATCACGAGTCCATGCCATAGTAAGTCTCCGATTCTTTTAGTTGGCGGCGCGCACGGTGCGCTGCTCGATGCGTTTTTCCGGCGTGGCGTTGACCACGATGCGGTTGACATAGATGCTCGGCAGGTGCACCTGGTCCGGATCGATCTCGCCGGTTTCCACCAGCTGCTCGACCTCGACGATGCAGACCTTGCCGGCCATGGCCGCGTTCGGATTGAAGTTGCGCGCGGTCTTGCGGAACACCAGGTTGCCGGCCTTGTCGGCCTTCCAGGCCTTGACCAGCGCCACGTCGGCCACCAGGCTGCGCTCCATGACGTACTGTTCGCCGTCGAACTCGCGGATTTCCTTGCCGTCGGCGACGATGGTGCCGACGCCGGTCTTGGTGAAGAAGGCGGGAATGCCGGCGCCGCCGGCGCGCAGCTTCTCGGCCAGCGTGCCCTGCGGCGTGAATTCCAGCTCCAGTTCGCCGGCCAGGTACTGGCGCGCGAACTCCTTGTTTTCGCCCACGTAGGAGGCGATCATCTTCTTGATCTGGCGGGTTTCCAGCAACTGGCCGAGGCCGAAGCCGTCAACGCCGGCGTTGTTGGAAATGGCCGTCAGGCCGGTGACGCCGGAATCGCGCAGCGCGCCGATCAGCGCCTCCGGGATGCCGCACAGGCCGAAGCCGCCGACCGCGATGGTTTGCCCGTTCTGCACCACGCCTGCCAGGGCGGAAGCAGCGTCCGGATAGATCTTGTTCATATATGTCCCTTATGATTTATGTTGCGTGTGCCTTGCCAACGTTGTTAAATACCTTAGCGATGCGGCGATCCAGCATAGAATACGCACATTAAAAGCACAATACCGTAGAACTACCTGTACCCATGCACGCTCAGCCGATCATTGATTACGAATCGATTTTCCTCCATGCGCCGGTAGGCATGTGCATTTCGGAAAACCGCACCATCCAGACCTGCAACGAGGCGCTGGCCGCCATGTTCGGCTATACCCGCCAGCAGCTCGAAGGCCTGTCCTTCCTGGCGCTGTATCCCACCATGGACGAATTCCTGCGCACCGGCGACCGCATCATCCCCATCATGAACGCCAAGGGCCGCTATTCCGATGAGCGCATCATGCGCCGCGCCGACGGCGAGCTGTTCTGGTGTCACGTCACCGGCCATGCGATGCAGTCCAGCGCCCCGCTCGGCCCCGGCATCTGGACTTTCGAGGACGTCAGCGAAAAGCGCCCGGTCACGGCCGAACTGACGCCGCGCGAGCGGGAAATCGCCGCCCTGCTGGTCGAAGGCAAGACCAGCAAGACCATCGCCCGCCAGGTCGACCTCAGCCCGCGCACGGTGGAAATGCACCGCGCCAAGCTGATGCGCAAATTCTCCGCCGCCACGTCCTCCGAGCTGGTGCACAAGCTGATCGGCGTCCAGCTTTAATAACGGCCGTCAGGTGGCCGTCATGCCGTCGTCGGCCGAGATGATCGCACCGTTGATGAAGTTGGAATCCTCGCCGGCCAGCAGCAACAGCAGGCCATCGAGGTCTTCCGGCTTGCCCGGGCGCTTGCGCGGCAGCATCTCGATCAGCTTCTGGCCCTGCTCGCTGGCGAAATAATCCTCGTTGATCTCGGTGGAAATATAGCCGGGGCAGATGGCGTTGGTGTTGATGCCGTACTTGCCCCACTCCACCGCCATGGCCTTGGTCATCTGCACCACGCCGGCCTTGCTCATGCAGTACACGCCGATCTGCGGCATCACGCGCAGCCCGGCCACCGAGGCGATATTGATGATGCGGTGCTTCTTGCTCGGGTCGCCCTTGGCGCGCGCGATCATGCGCTTGGCCGTCTCCTGCGCCACGAAAAAGCCGCCGCGCAGGTTGGTGTCCATCACGAAGGCGTAATCCTCCGGCGTCACATCCACCAGCCGCTGCGTGGTCGACACGCCCGAGTTGTTGACCAGGATGTCGATCGGGCCGGCCTCGGTCTCGGCGTGGGCGATGGCCGACTTGATGCTGGCGTAGTCGGTGACGTCCAGGCTGACCACGTGGGCGGCGCCGCCGTCGGCCTCGATCTCGGCGCGCAGCTCCTTCAGGCGCTCGGTGCGGCGCGAGGCCAGCACCACCTGCGCCCCCGCCTGGGCCAGCACTTTGGCAAACCGGGCTCCCAGACCGCTGGAGGCGCCGGTGATCAGCGCAATTTTTCCCTCAAAGTTAACTTCTATGCCCACGGTTGCTCCTCTATGTTTGGCGAATGTCTAAGCAATATCATTACACAAATCGCCAGTATTAGATTGCGGTGTCTAATAATGTCGCGGAAAATGGCAGCAATCCAACGGAAAAAGAAGCACACTCGTGCTAAAATTTTTACATTCATCAAAACCACTATAACAACAGACCATGACACAGCCTCAAAATCTTGTAGAACAGTACGGCCCGCGCGATGCGATGGAGTATGACGTCGTGATCGTCGGCGGCGGCCCGGCAGGCTTGTCGGCAGCAATCAAAATCAAACAGCTGGCCGCTGAAAAAGGCCAGGAAGTGTCGGTCGTCGTGCTGGAAAAAGGCGGCGAGCTGGGCGCCCACATCCTGTCCGGCGCCGTGATGGACCCGAAAGCGCTGACCGAACTGATCCCTGACTGGAAGGAAAAAGGCGCGCCGCTCAACACCGCCGTCACCGAAGACCGCGTGCTGTTCCTGACCGAGACCAAGGCCTACAAGACGCCGAACATGCTGCTGCCGGCCTGCTTCGAGAACCACGGCAACTACGTCATCTCGCTGGGCAACGTGGTGCGCTGGCTGGGCCAGCAGGCCGAGGCGCTGGGCGTGGAAATCTTCCCCGGCTTCGCCGCCGCCGAAGTGCTGTACAACGACGACGGCTCGGTCAAGGGCATCGCCACCGGCAACATGGGCGTCAAGCGCGACGGCGAAGCCGGTCCGGAATTCCAGCTGGGCATGGAACTGCACGGCAAATACACGCTGTTTGCCGAAGGCGCGCGCGGCCACCTGGGCAAGCAGCTGATGGCCAAGTACGACCTGAACAAGGGCAAGGACCCGCAGTCCTACGGCATCGGCATCAAGGAACTGTGGGAAATCGACCCGGCCAAGCACCAGCCCGGCCTGGTGATCCACACCACCGGCTGGCCGCTCGACAGCAAGACCTATGGCGGCTCCTTCCTGTACCACCTGGAAAACAACCAGGTGATGATCGGCTACGTGGTCGGCCTCAACTATGAAAACCCCTACCTGTCGCCCTACGAGGAATTCCAGCGCTACAAGACCCACCCGGAAATCCGCACCTTCCTCGAAGGCGGCAAGCGCATCTCCTACGGCGCCCGCGCGATCACCGCCGGCGGCCTGCAATCGCTGCCGAAGCTGGTGTTCCCGGGCGGCGCGCTGATCGGCTGCGACGCCGGCTTCCTCAACATGAGCCGCATCAAGGGCAGCCACGCGGCCATCAAGTCCGGCATGCTGGCGGCCGAATCGGTGTTCGAGGCGCTGGGCGCCGGCCGCCAGGCCGACGAACTGGCCAGCTACCCGAGCGCCTTCGAGAAATCGTGGCTGCACGAGGAACTGCACGTGGCGCGCAACGTCAAGCCATGGCTGAACAAGGGCCTGTATATCGGCTCGCTGATGACCGGCATCGACCAGATCGTGTTCCGCGGCAAGGCGCCGTGGACCTTGCGCCACTCGCACGCCGACCATGAATGCCTGAAGCCGGCCGCGCAGTTCCAGCCGATCGCCTACCCGAAACCGGACGGCAAGCTGACTTTCGACCGCCTGTCGTCGGTGTTCATCTCGAACACCAACCATGCGGAAGACCAGCCGATCCACCTGACGCTGAAGAACCCGAGCGTGCCGGTGGACGTCAACCTGGCCCAGTACGCGGGACCGGAGGCGCGCTACTGCCCGGCCGGCGTGTACGAATTCGTCAAGACCGACGACGGCGCCGACCGCCTGCAGATCAACGCCCAGAACTGCGTGCACTGCAAAACCTGCGATATCAAGGACCCGACCCAGAACATCGTCTGGGTGACGCCGGAAGGCGGCGGCGGGCCGAACTATCCGAATATGTAAAAAAGCAACACTTCCAGCACAGCGCGACCGCCCGGTCGCGCTGTTTTTCATTGATCCAGGCCAACAATCGGAACATAATCGGCCGGTGGAAACGACGGTAAACAGCGGTTTTCAGCGCGGTTACAAATTATTTTCAAGAAATTTCCATGCAGCATTTAATGTCCTCTCATCTACGGTCGTCTTGTACTTGGGAGAGCGCAAAAGATTCGTTGCTCCGAACTGAATCCACCTACCAGGAGTTATTTCATGCTGAGCCTTCACACCAATTCTGCAGCCCTTGCCGCACAGAACTCGATTTCCCGCACCCAGTCGTCGCTGTCGACTTCGCAGACCCGCCTGAGCACCGGCTTCCGTGTCAACTCGGCAATGGATGACGCTGCAGGCCTGCAAATTGCAACCCGTCTGAAATACCAGACCAGCGGCATGACCGTTGCAATGCGCAACACCCAAAACTCGATCTCGCTGATGCAAACCGCCGAAGGCGCGCTGGACGAGACCACCACCATCCTGGTGCGCATGAAGGATCTGGCCACCCAGGCTGCCGACGGTTCGTCGAACGACGCCGACCGCACCTCGATGCAAGCTGAATTCGATGCACTGACCAACGAACTGACCAACATCGTGGGTAACACCACCTTCGGCGGCCAGAAACTGTTCAATGCCGACATGTCCAGCTCGACCGCCACCTTCCAGAACACCGGCCTGACCTTCCAGATCGGCGCCTCGACCAATGAGACGCTGAAGTTCGACCTGACCACCCAGGTCAGCGCCATGCAGACCGCACTGACCAGCGCCACCGCCGGCTTCAACTCGTCGGGCACCGCTTCGACCGCCACCGGCACCGAACTGGCCACCTCGGCAGCAACCGCCAACAGCGCCATCGACCTGCTGGCCAGCGCGATCGACTCGGTGTCGGTGGTCCGTTCCAACCTGGGTGCGACTTCGAACCGCCTGGAGCACGTGTACAACAACTTGGCCAACGTCTCGACCAACACCAAGGCTGCGGAAGGCCGCATCATGGATACCGACTTCGCCGCTGAATCGTCGAACATGACTTCGCAGCAGATGCTGCTGCAAGCCGGCACCGCGATGCTGAAACAGTCGAACAGCACCTCGTCGCTGGTTATGTCCCTGCTGCAGTAATATCGTAGTAGTATCCGGATACGGCAGTATCCGGGTCATCAAGGGCCAACCGGATACTTTTCGGTTGGCTTTTTTTATACCCGCAACACTGGATAATCCGCCTGATGGCTTTAGAACGCATCGGACCTCTCCTTCGCCCGCAGGGCGTCCCGAACCGGCAGCCGGTGCAGCCAGGTCAGGTCACGCGCGCGCCGGATGCGGCGCCGGTGGCCGATACCGAGTTTCCCCTCGGTCCGCTGGCGCCCGGCAACGCCGGCAGCGCCACCGGCGCCGCGCCGATCGGCGCCATCCCGGAAGCGGCCGAAGCCCATCCCTTGCCGCCGGGCGGCCTGGAAGCGCTGGCCGACGCGCTGGCCGACATGCCGAACGCGGCCGATCCGGCCGCGATGCGCCCCAACCAGGTATTTTTGTCGCGCCAGCTGATCTGGCAACCGCCCGATACCGCCATGATGGCCGCCTCCTGGCAAGTGATGGTGCGCACCTACAGCGAGCAGCGCGCCGCCTGGCTGGAGCAAACCACCGGCCAGCACCTGCCGGCCAGCCTGTTCCTGAGCGAGCAAATCCCCGCCGGCAGCCGCGACGGCCGCCCGGGCCTGCCGATGGTGACCGAGATGGAACCGTGGCGCTTCGCCGTCTACGCCTGGGGCGACAAGCGCCTGGTGCTGAAGGTGGTGGTGATCGACGACGACGAATACGACCGTCTGCGCCGCAAGCGCGCCCGCGCCGCGCTGCGGCTGGAACTGATGCTGCCGGCGGTGGGCCGGGTGGTGATCCAGCTCGAGCCGGCCGGCGGCTACGGCGTGGTGATGGAAGTGGGCGCCCCGCAGACCGCCGCCATGCAGCACATGCGCGAAGTGCTGCCGCAGCTGGCGGCCAGCGTCAGCCGCCTGGGCCTGACCATCGTGCGCTGCCGCCTGCGCCGCGAACTGCCGCCGCCCAGCAGCGACCATCCCTATCCGAGCCGCATGCAAACCGCCGCCCTGACGGCGGCGATTTTCCACGCGACGGCGGCGGTGGCGACCCTGCTGTCGCAGCCCGCCCTGCCCGACGACGTGCAATGATTAACACCCTCCTTTCCATTCTTTTTTCTTTCCATGGCAAATACATCCCACGTCGACCAGTTGTTCACGCAAGCTGTCCAGTACCACAGCGACGGCAATTTGCCCCAGGCGCTGCAAGCCTATGAGCAGGTGCTGCGCCTCGCTCCCGATCATTTCGACGCGCTGCACCACACCGGCATCGCCGCCTTCCAGAGCGGCAATTTCGACGCCGCAGCCAGTTTCATCCGGTCCGCCCTGGCGGTCGATCCCGAGCATGCGCCGGCCCACAGCAATCTCGGCAATGCCCTGCGCGAACTGCAATTCATGGAAGATGCGCTGCGCAGCTACGACCGCGCGCTGGCGCTGGCCGGCGACGACGCCAACACCCATTTCAACCGCGCCGTCACGCTGCAATCGCTGCTGCGCACCGACGACGCGCTGCTCGCCTACGACCAGGTGCTGGCGCTCGATCCGAACGACGACCAGGCCTGGAACAACCGCGCCACGCTGCTCTGGCAGACCGGCCAGTACGACCTGGCGCTGCTCAACGCCGAGCAGGCGCTGGCGCTGAACCCGCACAACCTCGAAGCCCACAATAACCGCGGCAACATCCTGCGCGACAGCGGACGCCCGGTCAGCGCCGAGGAAAGCTACCGCCAGGCGCTGGCGCTGGCGCCGGACTACGCCGACGCCCATTACGACCTGGGCCGGCTGCTGCTGGCCGAAGGCCGCCACGAGGAAGCGCTGCAGGCGCTGGACGAGGCGGTCCGCCTGCAGCCGCAGCTGCTTGCCGCGCGCCGCCAGCGCGCGCTGGCCTTGCACCAGCTGAACCGCACCGAGGAAGCCCGGCACGCCGACGACGACGCCCAGGCGCTGCAAGGCCAGCTGATCGCCGCCTACCGCCAGCGCGGCCTGCAGCTGGCGCAACTGACCTATCACGAATCGGCCGCCGCCCTGTATGCGGCGGCGCTGGAACTGGACAGCGACAATGCCGAACTGCGCCAGTTGCATGCCGAGGCGCTCGACAACAGCAAGCAGCACGAAGACGTGCTGGCCAGCCTGCGCCACGCGCTGGCGTTGCGCGTGGAGCGCGTGGTGCGTCATGCGCCGGACGCCATGATCTTCCCGCGCGATCCACAGCAGGAATACGAAAAGGCCCGCGTGGCGCTGGAAAAGCTGCTGAAGATGGCGCCCAACAATCCGCGCGCCTACATCAACCTCGGCAGCATCTTGAACAAGCTGGGCTTCAACGACCAGGCGCTGGCCAGCTACGACCGCGCGCTGGCGCTGGAGCCGGGCTTCCCGCTGGCCATGTGGAACCGCGCCCTGCTGCTGCTGGCGCGCGGCGATTATGAACGGGGCTGGCAAGGCTACGAGTACCGCTGGATCGCCAAGGACCTGCCGCTGTCGCGCTCCAAACGGCATTTCCTCAAGCCGCAATGGACCGGCAGCGAGCCGCTCAAGGGCAAGACCATCCTGTTGCACGCCGAGCAGGGCTATGGCGACGCCATGCAGTTCTGCCGCTACGCCAAGCTGGTCAAGCAACGCGGCGCCCGCGTGCTGCTGGAGGTGTGGACGCCGCTGGTGGCGCTGATGCAGACCCTGGAGCACGTCGACCAGGTGATCGAGACCGGCAGCGAGCGGCCGGCGTTCGACTACCACATTCCGCTGCTGAGTCTGCCGCTGGCGCTCAACACCCGGCTCGACACCATCCCGGTCGAAGCCGCCTACCTGCGCAGCGACCCGGCCAAGCGCGACCAATGGAATGGCGAGCTTGGCGCGCAAACCCGGCTGCGCGTCGGCGTCGTGTGGAGCGGCAGCATGACCCACGGCAACGACCACAACCGCACCCTGCCGCTGTCGCTGCTGGCGCCGCTGTTCAGCGAGGACTACGAATTCATCTGCCTGCAGAAGGACATCCGGCCCGACGACAAGGCGCTGCTCGACACCCTGCCGGTGCGCCAGGTCAGCCATCTGCTGAAAGACTTCGGCGACACCGCCGCGCTGTGCGACCTGATGGACCTGGTGATCACGGTCGACACCAGCGTGGCCCACCTGGCCGGCGCGCTCGGCAAGCCGTTCTGGGTGATGCTGCCGACGCCGTTCGAATGGCGCTGGCTGGAACACGGCAGCAGCAACCCGTGGTATCCGAGCGCCACCGTGTTCCGCCAGGAGCAGATCGGCGTCTGGGAACCGGTGGTGGCCGAAGTGGCCGCCGCCCTCAAGGACGTGCCGCCGCCGGCGCCGCCCAGCATGTTCCAACTGCACACCTGAACCCTTGACTCATGACTATGCCTACTTATCCAGAATACGTCCCCGCGTCCGCCGCCGTCCCCTGCCCGATCTGCGCCACCGAGACGGTGATGCACGACGTGGTCGATTTCAACAAGAGCTGCGAGGAGGCGCGCCAGTACTTCCTGCCGCTGTCGGGCCGGCCGGTGTACTACCACCGCTGCCCGGAATGCGCCTTTGTGCTGGCGCCGGAGTTCCGCCACTGGTCGGACCAGCAGTTCCAGGAGCACATCTATAACGAGCGCTACATCGATATCGATCCGGACTATGTCAGCAAGCGGCCGACGCTCAACGCCAACCTGCTGCGCCAGCTGTTCGACCGCGCGCGCCAGGACATCCGCCACCTCGACTACGGCGGCGGCAGCGGCGTGCTGTCCAACGCGCTCACCGCGCAGGGCTGGAACTCGACCACCTACGATCCCTTCCCGCGCAACGAGCAGCGTCTCGCCGACCTCGGCAAATTCAACCTGATCAGCGCGTTCGAGGTGTTCGAGCACGTGCCCGACGTCAGCGAACTGATGAGCAATATCACCGCCCTGATGGAGGACGAGTGCCTGGTGATCTTCTCGACCTTGCTGACGGATGGGAACATCAAGCCGAATACCCGGCTGACGTGGTGGTATGCCTCGCCGCGCAACGGCCATATCAGCCTGTTCTCGCGGCAAAGCCTGGTGCAGCTGGCCAAGCAGCACGGACTGCAGTACGGCAGCTTCAATGCCGGCACGCACTGCCTGTTCAACCGCTTGCCGGACTGGGCCAGCAAGCTGCTGGCGCCGCAGAAAACCTAGCCGACCGTGCCGATGATGCTGACTTCGCGGTTTTCCGGAATCTCGTTATAGGACAGCACATGCAGACCGGGCGCGAACAGGCGCGCATAGCGCGCCAGCAGCGGCCGGATCTGCGGCAGCACCAGCAGCAGCGGCGGGGTCGCCTGCTGCCGCATCTGTTCGCGCGCCACCGGCATGTTGACCTGCAGCTGCGCCAGCAGGTGCGGGTCGATCGGGTAGTTGTCGAGCACCACCTTGCCGCTCTGGCGCGCCTGGTTCAACGATCCCAGCAGCATGTTCTCGAGGTCGCCGCCGAGGTTGAAGGCCTGCATCTCGGTCTTCTGGCCGAACAGGCCGGTGACGATCTGGCGCCGCAGCGCGCAGCGCACCTCGGCCGCCAGCAGGATCGGGTCCTTGGTGGTTTCCGAGCTGTCGACCAGCGTGGTGGCGATCGGCACGATGTCCTTCAGCGAAACGTTCTCGGCCAGCAGCACGCGGAACACGCGCAGCAGCTGGGTCGGCGTCAGCGCCTTGTCGAGCGCGCTTGACAGCTTGGGCGAGATCGCGCTCAGGCGCTCCATCATCGCCGGCACGTCCTCGTGGCGGAACAGCTCCGGCAGGTATTCGCGGATCAGCTTGGACAAGTGGGTGGCGATCGCGCTCGGCGTCTCCACCACCTGGTAGCCCAGTCCCAGCGCATTGGCCTTCTCGCTGGTTTCGATCCAGGTCACCGGCATGCCGTAGGCCGGCTCGATGCCGGGGATGCCGTCGATCTGGCCGTACACATTGGGCGACGGGATCGCCATCAGGCGGTCGGCGAACACCTCGGCCTGCGACACCACGCTGCCCGACAGGATCACCGAATACTGGGTCGGCTTCAGGCCCAGGTCGTCGCGCACGCCGATCGGCGGCAGCAGCAGGCCCATGGCTTCCGAGATGCTCTGCCGCACGCCGCGGATGCGCTTGGTCAGCGGCTCGCCGTGCGCCTTGTCGATCAGGCCCACCAGCTTGTAGCCGACCGCCAGCTGCAGCGGCTGCACGGCCGGCAGGTTGGCCCAGTCGAGCTCGGGCACGCGGTCGTCGCGCAGCGCCGCCTCGATGGCGTCGAAATCGCTGGTGTCGGGCGCCTTGACCCGGCCCAGCAGCTTCCAGCCGACATACGCCAGCACCAGCGCGAACGGCCCGAACATCTGCCATGGCATGCCCGGCACCAGCGCCAGGATCATCATCATGCCGGCCGCGCTCAGCATCACCTGCGGCGAGGTCAGCACCTGGCTGCCGACCTGCTGCTCGAAGTCGCCGGAGTCCGAGATACGGGTCACCAGGATGGCGGCGGCGGCCGACAGCAGCAGCGCCGGGATCTGCGCCACCAGGCCGTCACCGATGGTCAGCAGCGCGTATTGCTTGAAGGCGTCGCCGAACGACATGTCCTGCATCAGCGCGCCGATGGCCACGCCGCCGACCATGTTGATGATCAGGATCAGGATCGAGGCCACGGCGTCGCCGCGCACGAACTTGGAGGCGCCGTCCATGGCGCCGTAGAAGTCGGCCTCCGAAGCGACGTCCATGCGGCGCTGCTGGGCTTTTTCCTGGTTGATCAGGCCGGCGTTGAGGTCGGCGTCGATCGCCATCTGCTTGCCCGGCAGCGCGTCCAGCGTGAAGCGCGCCGACACTTCCGAGATGCGCTCGGCGCCCTTGGTCACCACCATGAAGTTGATGATCATCAGGATCACGAACACCACGATGCCGACCACGTAGTTGCCGCCCACCACCACGTTGCCGAAGGCCTCGATCACGTGGCCGGCGGCGGCCGTGCCCTCATGGCCGTGCAGCAGCACCACCCGGGTCGACGCCACGTTCAGCGTCAGCCGCAGCATGGTGGTGGCCAGGATCACCGTCGGGAACACCGAGAAGTCCAGCGGCCGGCGCGCCGACACCGACACCAGGATCACAATCAGCGCCAGCACGATATTGAACGTGAACATCACGTCCAGCAGTACCGGCGGCAGCGGCAGGATGATCATCGCCAGTATCATCAACAGGAATGCCGGGGTGGCAAACTTGTGGCGACGTGCCTCCGCAATCAGCGTCTTCAAAAAATTCACTGCTTAACCTCGCTCATGGATGTGGGCACAACAACTTCATGTTCATGTGGACGCACCGGCTCGGCGTTACGCCGTCCGGCCCGGAAAGCCTGCAATTGCAGCACGTAATTCAGCACCTGCGACACCGCCTGGTACAGCTGCACCGGGATCTGCTGGTTGACCTGGCTGGTGTTGTAGATGGCGCGCGCCAGCGGCGGCAGCTCCATCACCTCGATCTTGAACTCGGCCGCCAGCTGGCGCAGGTACAGCGCCATCTCGTCGACGCCCTTGGCCACCACGAACGGCGCCTCGGCCTTGCCGAGGTCGTACTTGAGCGCCACCGCGTAGTGCTCCGGGTTGACGATCACCACGTCGGCGGTCGGCACCGTCTTGCGCGCGCTGCGCCGCGCCATGGCGCGCTGCAGCTGGCGGATGCGGCCCTTGACCTCGGGCCGGCCCTCGTTCGACTTATGCTCTTCCTTCAGGTCCTGCTTGCTCATGCGCTGGTTCTTGGCAAAGAAGAAGGCCTGCGCCGGCACGTCGATCAGGGCGAAGATGATGAACACCGCCACCATCGACATCAGGCCGTCGAGCATCAGGTTGGAGCCGGCCATCATGGCCTGCCCCATCGGCATCATCTGCAGCTGGGTGTACTGCGGCACGGTCGAGCGCGCCACATGCACGAGCACGGCGATGAGCACGGCCGCCTTGCCGATCGAAATCAGCAGCTCGAAGGCGTGCTTGCCGGAAAACAGGCGGCCGATATTGCTCATCGGGCTCATGCGCGACAGCTTGGGCTCCCAGTTCTTCACCGAGATCACCCAGCCGCCCGGCACCATGGCCCCCAGCACGATGAAGAACGGCACCACGAACAGCGGCAGCAGCATCTTGATCAGCAGCCACATCGAGCTGCTGAACACGATCGACATGGCGTTGTCGATGGCGCCGTCGCTGTCGAGCGGGGCAAAGCTCTGGTGGAAGATCTCGTTGAACTCGGCCATGTAGGACGGCAGCAGGTAGACGAACAGCTTCAGGCTGACCAGGATGCCGATCGCGGTCGACAAGTCGCGCGAACGCACCACCTGCCCTTCCTGGCGCGACTTCTTGAGCTTCTGCTGTGAAGCCTTTTCTGTTTTGTCGCCGGTGCTGTCGTCAGCCATGGATGGCCACCTGCATCTGCTGGCGTATCATCTCCAGCACCATATTGGTCATGCGCACATAGTGCTCGGGAATGAAGCGCACCACCTGGGCCAGCATCAGCAGGCCGAAGATGGTGATCACGGAAAAGCCCAGCGCGAACAGGTTCAGCGCCGGCGCCACGCGGTTCAGGAAGCCGAAGCCGATCTGCACCACCATGGTGGAAAACACCACCGGCAGCGCCAGCAGCATGGCGGCCGAGAAGATCCAGGCCACGTTGTAGGCCACCGTCTGCATCAGCAGCGGGCCGAAGCCGTGGCCCAGCGGCCAGGCGCGGAAGCTCTGGCCGATCACGTTGGCGATCACCAGGTGGCCGTCGATCGCGAAGAACACGATGATGGCCAGCGTCGACAGCAGGCCCGAGGTGACGTCCGACGACTGGCCGTTCATCGGGTCGTTCATCACCGCCATCGACATGCCCATCTGCGACGAGACAATGAAGCCGAGCACGCCGATGACCGACATCGCGAAGTGGAACGCCAGCCCCAGCACGAAGCCGATCAGGCCCTGCTCGATGGTGGCCACCACGCCGTGTAGGGAAAACGGATTGATCGCCGCCGGGCCCCAGTCGGCGCCGCCGGTGAGCGGCATCATGATGACGGCCAGCACCAGCGCGATCAGGACGCGCACCGTGGTCGGCGTCACCGCCTCGCCCAGCACCGGGGCGCCGATGAACATCGCCAGGATGCGGCAGAACGGCCACCACAGGGCGGTCAGCATCGGCAGCAGCTGGGCGAAGAGGGCTTCCATGGGCGCGGGGGGGCGGCGGGCTAGCCGACCAGGGTGGCGGCGCGGGTAAAGATGGACACGCAGAAGTCCATCAGCAGGGTCGACATCCAGCGCCCGGCCAGGATCACCGCCAGCAGCGTGATGAGCAGCCTGGGCAGGAAACTCAGGGTCTGCTCGTTGATCTGGGTGGCGGCCTGGAACAGCGCCACCAGCAGGCCGGTGATCAGGCCCGGCACGACCAGGATCACCACCAGCAGCATGACGATGTGCAGCGACTCCACCACCAGGTCGACGGCAATTTCGGGTGTCAGCATGGATGCGCCCTATCAGTAAGCCTGGATGCTCGTCACGAGCGTGTTGACGGTCAGGGTCCAGCCGTCCACCAGCACGAACAGCAGCAGCTTGAACGGCAGCGAGATCACCAGCGGCGACAGCATCATCATGCCCATCGCCATCAGCACCGAGGACACCACCAGGTCGATCACCAGGAACGGGATGAACAGCATGCAGCCGATCTGGAACGCGGTCTTCAGCTCGGACAGCACGAACGCCGCCAGCTTGACGGTGAACGCGTGCTGCGCCGGCTCGGTGATCTTGTCCTCGCCGGCCAGGTGGGCGATCTGCTGCAGCGCCGCCTTGCTGGTCTGCGCCAGCATGAAGCGCGCCACCGGCTTTTCGGCGATCTGCAGCGCGGTCTCGAGGCCGATCTTGTCCTGGTCGTAGGGCACGAAGGCCTCGGTCCAGATCTGGTCGCCGATCGGGCGCATCACCAGCAGGGTCAGGATCAGCGCCACGCCGGTGATGATGCGGTTGGGCAGGCCCTGCTGCAGGCCCAGGGCCTGGCGCAGCAGCGACAGCACGATCACGAAGCGGGTAAAGCTGGTCATCATCATGACCATCACCGGGAGCAGGCCCAGCAAGGTCATGATGATCAGGATCTGCATCTTGACCGTCAGTTCGGTCTTGGCGCCCGGCACCACATTGGCCAGCAGATCGACCGCCTGGGCCGGCGCGCAGGCCAGGCCCAGCAAGGCGGCAGCCGGCGCGGCCAGCAGCAGGCGGCGGCGCCACTGCGCGTTCAAGCCCCAGGTCATGGGGTCATCATGTCCAGATTCAGCCCGTCGAGGTCGATCACTTTGAGGCCGTAGTTTTCGCCCGCCACCACCACTTCGGCGCGGCCGATGGCGGTGCCGTTGACCTTGATGACCAGCGGCTCGCCGGCCAGCACGTCGAGTTCCACCACGCTGTCGGCGCCGATGTTCATCAGCTCCTCGAGCGAGATGCGGGCCGAGCCCACTTCCAGCGTCAGCGTGACCGGGATCTTGCGCATCATGGCCGGCAGGTCGCGGCGCGGCGCGGCCGGCGCGATGTCGGTCAGCTCGGCGCCCGGCTGATCGATGATCATCTCTTCCGACAGGTCTTCCAGCAGGGCGTCGCTAGGGTTGGCTACGTTCATGTTCATCATTATTCGGCGTCTTCAAAAGAGGTTAAACAGAGTTTGCCTTTGTGCTCGGTCACGGCGGCCGTAAACAGGCGCGACTCTTCGAGCAGCACGTCCGCTCTGGCCAGGCTGATCGGGATCACATCGCCCACCTGCAAATCGTACAGGGCGCCCAGCGACACTTCCTTGCTGGCCAGGCGGCCGATCAGGCCCACCTGCAGGCGCTGCGCCAGCGGCGCGGCGGCCTTGGCCTTCTTGCCGGCGTCGCGGTCGCGCAGCAGGCCGCGCAGCACGCTGGTCATCAGCTGCTTGTCGAGCGCAAACCAGAACTGGCCGGTGGCGCCGCTGGCGACGTCGGCCACGGTGACGGTGATCACCCAGCTGCCCTTGGGCGGGTGCGAGCCGGGACCGGGCTTGAATTCATTGTCGGCGGCCTCGCCGGCGGGCTTGTCGCCGGCCGGCAGGTTGAGTTCGATGCGGCCGGCCAGGGTGCCGGCCAACTGTTGCCCCAGCACCACAGCGAGGCGTTCCTCGGTGGCGGTCACGCGCACCGTGTTCTCGTCGACCGCGGCGGTGTCGGCCTTGGCGCCGCTGCCGTAGCGGAAATTGAGCACGCTGAGCAGCACCTTGCGCTCCAGCGCAAAGGCGATCTGCCCGGCCGGCGCGGCAAAGCTCAGCCAGCGGCTGCGGATCTCGTTGCCCTCCAGGCGGGTGAACGCCACGTCGTCCACCTGGAAGCCGCCCCAGTAGCGGCGGTTCATGTTCAGGCGCATGGACTGCGTCAGATCGTCGCGCAACTGGGCCGCAAAGATATGCAGCAAATGCACCGGACGGCCCAGCAGGCTGGGGTCCAGGACTTGATGTTGCGTCTGTTTTGTCGTTGTCATGTATTGTCCATGGCAGTTAATTCTTTCCTACTCCTCCATCATCGCACTATCCAGCCAAAAACTGCTTACTTCCAGCGCACTTTTTAGCCTGGCTTCTCATCGTAACGTAAAGTAGGACGATCTCGGTAGCAGCATACATCATAATTCACATTATTGCTAATATACAATATTTGGCTGAAAAATTATCTTGCAGGCAAATATCCCTTTACAAGGAAGTTGCCAGCCGGTAAGCTTACTTCAGCTTGTCAGCCTTTGCGCTGCTCTGCAACAAACATCAACAACTGGCGCTTAGTGAATGATTTATAACGGTATTTGTATTCTCGGAACTGTTTCAAGCACTACAAAATGTTACAGTTCGGAAAATTTACAGTTGGTTTGCATGCGGCAGTGACCAACCTGGCCACCCATCCGCGACGCCGAGCATCCGCTCACCTGCGGCGTCCGAGTTTGACTGACATGGCTACACTATCTTTCTTACAAGACTGTGACATGCACAACGGATGTGTAGCACGTTTGGTATAGGACACGACAATATCTGTCACATGGGCTTGCTGCTTCGCGGCAATCTCGCTAAGGTAGTCATCTGGATTCAACGCGGTAAAAAACGCTGCAAAAACGGGGGTAGCAAGATGAGTAATTTTTCCAGCCTGATACAGGCCGACCTGGCGTCGCTGACCAATGCGGCGCACAACCTGGCCACCAGCAGCACCACCATCGCGGCCGCCAACCAGTTCGGCGCCCATGACGCCCAGCATGCCTCCTCCTTCGCCCAGTCGATGCAAGGCGCGATCGACTCGGTCAACCAGCAGGATGTCGACGCCGGCCAGAAAATGGCCGATGTCGATGCCGGCAAGAGCGACGACCTGGTCGGCGCCATGCTGTCCAGCCAGGACGCCAGCCTGTCCTTCTCGATGTTGATGCAGGTGCGCAACAAAGTCATGGGCGGCCTCGACGAACTGATCAAATTACCGCTGTAAGCCTCCGCGAAAGCAATCAACGTGATTAACACCATCAAGTCCGCCTTCGACCGCTGGCGTGCCAACCCGACGGCGCCGTCGCTGTCGCCCGCCCTGCTGAAAACCCTGTACCCGCTGCTGATCCTGGCCATCGGCCTGACCGCGCTGGCGATGATGTACATGTGGAGCAGCCAGTCCAGCTACAAGCCGGTGTTCGGCGCGCGCGAGAAAGTCTCGGCGCCCGACATGATGACCGTGCTCGACACCGACCACATCCCCTACCGCATCCACCCGGAAAGCGGCCAGGTGCTGGTGCCGGAATCGATGCTGGGCAAGGTGCGCATGCTGCTGGCCGCCAAGGGCGTCACCGCGCAGCTGCCGGCCGGCCTGGAACTGATGGACAAGAACGACCCGCTGGGCGTGTCGCAGTTCGTCCAGGACGTGCGCTTCCGCCGCGGCCTGGAAGGCGAGCTGGCGCAATCGATCATGACGCTGGACGCCATCTCGCATGCGCGCGTGCACCTGTCGATCGCCAAGTCGACCTCGTTTGTGTCGGCGGACGGCGACAAATCGTCGGCCTCGGTGGTGGTGGCGCTGAAGCCGGGCGCCACGCTGCCGCCTGAAGCGATCGCCGCCGTCGTCAACATGGTGGCCGGCAGCGTCGCCAGCCTGTCGCCGTCGCGCGTCAGCCTGGTCGACCAGAGCGGCAACCTGCTGTCGGCCCACATCGACCTGGCCGACGGCTTCGACGCCGGCACCAGCGGCAACGACGCCGCCAAGCGCTACCAGGACGACGTCAAGAACAACATCAAGGGCCTGATCGGCCCGGTCATCGGCGACGACAACTACCGCATGTCGGTGGCGGCCGCGGTCGACAACGACCGCGTCGAGGAAACCGTCGAGAAATACGGCGCCGATCCGAAAGTCACCAGCGAGGCCATGCGCGAAGAGCAGGACCGCAACCGCATGGTGATGGGCGTGCCGGGCACGCTGTCGAACCGGCCGCCGCCGGCCGCCGCCAATCCGGCCGCCGCCGCCCAGCAGACCGCCGGCGGCGCCGCCGATCCGAACGCCGCCCCGGCCGACGGCACCGCGCGCAAGAACGCCACCACCCGCCAGTACGCCTACGACCGCAGCATCGTCCAGACCAAGCGCAGCCGTGGCCGCCTGGAGAAACTCAGCGTCGCCGTGGTGCTGGCGCAGGCCGCCGCGCCGACGCCGAAAACCGGCTGGAGCGCCGCCGAAATCGCCAACATCGACAAGATCCTGCGCAACGGCCTGGGCATCAACGCCGAGCGCGGCGACCAGCTGGTGGTGTCGGCCATGAACTTCCCGCCGAAAGCGGCGCCGGTGGCCTGGTGGGAAGAGCGCGACAACATCGTCGACGTCAGCAAGTACGCGATCTACGCGGTCGGCGCCCTGCTCGGCTATCTGTTGCTGCTGCGGCCGATCATGCGCCTGGTCACCGTGCGCTTCACGCCGGACCCGCGCGAGACCGCCCGCATCAACGCCGAACGCCGCGCCGCCGAGCAGGCCGCCGTGGCGGCCGCCAAGGAAGCCAAGGAAGCGTCGGCCAAGGAACAGGCGGTGCTGGCCGACGGCGCCGCGCCGGGCGCGCCGGCCCTGGGCGGCAGCGCCCAGACCGGCATGCCGGTGGTGCCGCTGCTGGAAAACTACGATCTGCCGCCGCCAGGCTCGGCCGTCGACGTCATGGTCGACCACCTGAAAGTGCTGGCCGCGAAAGAACCGGAACGCGTAGCCGAAGTCGTCAAACAATGGATGCAGAAAAATGGCCGAACTCAATAACATGGATGATGACGGCGGCGAATACGCCATGCCGACCAAGCTGACGCCGGTGGAGCAGGCAGCCATTGTGCTGTTGAGCATCGGCGAAGAGCCGGCCGCGGCCGTGCTGCGCTGCCTGTCGCGCGAGGAATTGCTGGAAGTCACGCAGGTGATGTCGCGCATGAGCGGCATCAAGGTCGAATCGGTGAAGAACGCGATGCAGAAGTTCTTCGACGATTACCGCGAACAGTCGGGCGTGCACGGCGCCTCGCGCTCTTACCTGAAGCGCTCGCTGGACCTGGCGCTCGGCGGCGACCTCGCCAACACGGTGCTCAACAACATCTACGGCGACGAACTGCGGCCGAAGATGGCGCGCCTGCAATGGGCCTCGCCGAAATGGCTGGCCGAATACATCTCCAACGAACACGTGCAGATGCAGGCGGTGTTCCTGGCCTTCCTGCCGGCCGCGCTGGCCGGCCAGATCATCGACGGCCTGCCGCAGGACACGCGCGACCTGGTGCTGCTGAACCTGGCGCGCATGGAAGAAGTCGACGCCGACCTGCTGCAGGAACTCGACGAGCTGGTGGACCGCTGCCTGAGCTCCTTCGATTCGCAGGGCACCAGCGTCGAGGGCATCCGCCAGACCGCCGAGATCCTCAACCGCCTGCCAAGCAACCGCGCGCAGATGGTCGAACTGCTGCGCGCCCACGATCCGGACGTGGTGTCGAAGATCGAGCTGTCGATGTACGACTTCTTCATCCTCGGCAACCAGACCGAACAGGCGATCACCCGCATCCTCGAAGACGTGCCGCTGGAACAATGGGCGATCGCGCTCAAGGGCGCCGACATCGCGGTGCGCGACGCCGTGCTGAAAACCATGCCGAAACGCCAGGCGCAAGCCTTCGAGGACATGATGCGCCGCGCCGGCCCGGTGCCGATGTCGCGCATCGAGCAGACGCGCCAGGAAATCATGGCCACCGTCAAGGCGCTGGCCGACGCCGGCGAAGTCGAGATCCAGCTGTTTGCTGAACAGGTGGTGGAATGAAGCAGTTCCGTCCTTACCGCTTCCCGCCGCTGGCGCAGTTCACCACCCAGCGCGCCGCTGCGGCGGCCGCGCATGGCCATGGCCACAGCGGCCATGGCGGCGACGGCGGCGCCCAGTGGGCCGCCTCGGTCAGCGAGGGCTTTGAACAGGGCCAGCGCGACGGCTACGAAATCGGCCTGGCGCGCGGCCAGGAGGACGGCTTCGAAGCCGGCCGCCAGTCGGGCCAGGAACAGGGCCGCGAAGAAGGCCGCCACGAAACCCTGGTCGCCTACGACCAGATGGCGCGCCCGGTCGACGCCATGCTCAAGAGTTTGAAAAAACTGCGCTCCGACTACCGCGCCGCCCAGCGCAAGGAAGTGGTCGACCTGGTGGCCAAGGTGGCGCGCCAGGTGATCCGCGCCGAACTGGCGCTGCAGCCGGTGCAGCTGATGGCGCTGGTGGAGGAAACCCTGGCCTCGATGCCGCCGACCCGCGATGAAATCGATGTGTTCCTGAATCCGGAAGAGCTGAAACGCATCGCCGAGCTCGACCCGAAACGCTCCAAACGCTGGAATCTGATCCCCGATGCCCGTCTTGAGGTAGGGGAATGTCGCATCAAGGCAGGCGATAATGAAGTCGATGCCGGTTGCCATCAACGTCTTGCGGCGGTCATGGAACAGGTCGATAATCAACTGCAGATCGCCGACAGCGGCGATGAACCGGAGGTCGAAGAGTGATCGCTGATGCCTTACGCAATCTCGAACTGGGTTCGGTGCCCATGGCGACCCCGACGGGCCGCCTGGTGGGCGCGTCCGGTTTGTTGCTTGAGGCCGTAGGTTGCCCTTTGCACACCGGCCAGCGTTGCCAGATTGAGACAGTCAGCGGCGAATGGCTGGACGCGCAGGTGGTCGGTTTCCGCGAGAAGCTGTCGTTCCTGATGCCGTTCAAGAAAGCCGTGGGCCTGACCACCGGCGCGCGCGTGCTGCCCTCGCCGGAAAAGGTCAGCCTGCAGATCGGTTCCAGCTGGCTGGGCCGCATGGTCAACGGCCTCGGCGAACCGATCGACGGCCTCGGCAAGCTGGGCGGCGACTTCCCGCTTGAAACCCAGCCGCCGCGCATCCACCCGCTGAAGAAAAAACCGGTCACCGAACCGCTTGACGTCGGCGTGCGCGCCATCAACGCCATGCTGACCCTGGGCAAGGGCCAGCGCGTCGGCCTGATGGCCGGTTCCGGCGTCGGCAAGTCCGTGCTGCTGGGCCTGATGACGCGCCAGACCGTGGCCGACGTGGTGGTGGTCGGCCTGATCGGCGAGCGCTCGCGCGAGGTGCGCGAGTTTGTCGACATGTCGCTGGGCAAGGAAGGCTTGCAGAAAGCCGTGCTGGTGATCGCGCCGGCCGATGAAAGCCCGCTGATGCGCGTCATGGCCACCGAACTGTGCCACTCGATCGCCGCCCACTACCGCGACCAGGGCAAGAACGTGCTGCTGCTGGTCGACTCGCTGACCCGCTACGCCATGGCGCTGCGCGAAGTGGCGCTGGCGCTGGGCGAGCCGCCGGCCACCAAGGGCTATCCGCCGTCGGTGTTCTCCAACCTGCCGCAGCTGGTGGAATCGGCCGGCAACGGCGAAAACCAGAACGGCAGCATGAGCGCCATCTACACCGTGCTGGCCGAGGGCGACGACCAGCAGGACCCGGTGGTCGACACCGCCCGCGCGATTCTCGACGGCCACATCGTCATGACCCGCGAACTGGCCGAGCGCGGCCACTACCCGGCGATCGACATCGCCGCCTCGATCAGCCGCTGCATGGCGCAGGTGATCGACCATGACCACATGATGGCGGCGCGCGCGCTGAAAGCCAGCATGGCGCGCCACGACCGCGTGCGCGACCTGATTCCGCTGGGCGCCTACGTGCCCGGCGCCGACCCGGTCACCGACAAGGCGGTGCAGCTGCACCCCAGGGTCGAGGATTTCCTCTGTCAGGGCACCAAGGAAGAAGCGCCTTTCGGCCCCTGCGTCACGCAACTTGAAAAGCTGATGACACCATGAGCCAACAAAAAATCCGTAACCTGACCACCCTGGTGGCGCTGCGCAACACGGAAGTGGAGCGGCTGCAGACCGAGATGGCGGAAAAGACCAATCTGCGCGACCGCTACCAGAAGAACCTGGAGCGCCTCACCAGCCTGTACACCAACAGCGGCGCCAGCGGCAACCTCCACCCTGCCCTGGCCGGCAACTGCGGCGACTACAAGCAGGCGGTGATGGCGCTGGCCGACAGCCACCGGCTCGACCTCCACATGCACGAGGCCGATATGGCGGTTTCGCAACAGGCGCTCAACGCCGCCTGGGCCAAGCGCGAGGTCATGGGCAAGGTGCTGGACAAGACGCAAAAGGTGGTGAATGCGCAGCAAAACGCCAAAGAACGCAAACAACATGACGAACTGGCAACACAATTGTGGCTGCGCGGCCAAAAGTAAGCGCCGTTACAAAAAAAAGTTCGGAATATTTTCATACGGAAACGATTAAGGTCGCCCTATATCGGGGTACACTTGATTATCCTTTCCAGGAGCAAAACCATGGCAGTCATCAGTAGCCCAACTTACGATCCGACCACCACCGCGACCAACCTGGCCAACGCCTATGTGGCGCCGACCAAGGCCATCTTGGACAAGCAGACCACCCAGGCCACCGCCGTGGGCACCGGCCTGACCACGCTGAGCGCGGCGCTGAGCGCCTTCCAGGGCACGCTGCAGGGCCTGGCCAGCAGCACCTCGTCGGTGAGCGCGACCAAGGCCACGTTCAGCAACACCAGCGTGGCCACCGCCACCGCCAAGCCGACCGCCGCCGCCGGCACCTATTCGTTCTACGTGCAGCAGCTGGCCACGGCCGGCCAGATGGCTTACAACGTCCCCACCGTCACCAGCGCCGGCGGCAGCATGTCGATCGCGCTCAACACCGGCGCCCCGATCGGGGTCGACCTGACCACCGCCGACAGCAACAACGACGGCTTCCTGAGCGCCAAGGAACTGGCGGCGGCGATCAACGCCTCGCCCGACAACAAATCGCGCATCACCGCCTCGACCATCACCGTCAACAATGTCCAGCAACTGGTGCTGACCTCGACCCAGACCGGCAAGGACAACGCCGTGGCGGCGATCACCACCGCCGGCGGGGCCGACCCCGGGCTGACCAGCGACCTCGGCGCCGGCAACACGCTGACCGACGCCAGCAACGCCATCGTCTGGGCCGGCGGCAAGAACGGCACCAAGGTCGAACAGGCCTCCAACACCTTCAGCATCGTCGACGATGTCTCGTTCACCGTCACCCAGGCGCAGGGCGTCAACGACGCCGCCGTCTCGCTGACCGTGGGCCCGGACAGCTCCGGCACCGCCAGCAATGTGCAGAAGTTTGTCGACGCCTACAACACCCTGCTGGCCGCGCTCAACAAGCTGACCGCGCCCGGCGACCACACCGTGGTCGAGTCGACCGACGCCAACGGCACGCCGACGGCGACGGCGGAAGACGCCGCCTTCTACAACGACGCCGGCGTCACCAACCTGCGCGACCGCCTGGGTTCGATCCTGCGTTCCGTGACCGGCGGCCAGTCGCTGATCAGCTTTGGCATCACCGCCACCAAGGACGGTTCGCTGACCCTCGATTCGAGCCGGCTGAACAAGGCCATCGCCGCCAATCCAAGCGGGCTGGACACGCTGTTCGGCCGCGCCGGCATCGGCGTCGACTCGGGCGCGCTGGGCGCGATGAACAAGCTGGTCACCTCGTGGACCACCAGCGCCGGCGGCTTCATCTCGCAGCGCACCACCCAGAACGACAAGCTGCAGAGCGACCTGGCCGACCGCCAGGCCACCGTCAAGGACCAGTTCACCAACGCCTACAAGCGCTTCCTGGCCCAGTTCTCGGCCCTGCAGCAATTGCAATCGTCGATGACCAGCACCTCGAATATGTTCACGGCGATGTTCTCGTCGGACAGCAGCAGCTAATAACCAAGCAACTTTGACACAATGCGGTGCACACCATGATGAACCAGGAAGCCTACAGCAGTTACCACTCCACCAATCTCGACACCCAGGTTGCCCGGGCCTCGCCGATTGAGCTGGTGCTGGTGCTCACCGACGGCTTGCTCGAAGAGCTGGCGCGCGCACGCGGCCATATCGTCGGCAAGCGCTACGAGCTCAAGGCCAACAGCCTGAACAAGTGCACCGACATCATCAACGGTCTGTCCAGCTCGCTGGACTTCGACAACGGCGGCGAGGTGGTGCAGAACCTCGGCCGCCTCTACGAATACTGCGCCGGCCGCCTGTACACGGCCGGCGTCAGCCTGGACCCGAGCATCATCGACGAGGTCACCACCCTGCTGACGACGATCAAGAAAGGCTGGCTCGGCGTCCAGGAGATCCAGGCAAAAAATGGATAGGCACCGCACCCTGCTGCAACTGACGCAGAAGATGAGCGCCGCCATCGCCGCCGCAGACTGGCAGGCGCTGACGGCGATTAACACTTTATTGGCCACCGCGCTGCCGCAGATGGCGGCGCAGGGCAAATGGAACAGCGCGGAATGGGCTGCCCTGGCGGCGCTGCGCCAGATGCACGAAGAAGCCGTCAAGCGCTGCAACCTCGCCACCGATGAGCTGGCGCAGAAGTTGCAGCAAATGCAGGCAAACCAAGAGGGCTGGCTGGCTTACGCCCTCGAGAGCGAATACGCATAACCGGAATCCAAGCATGACCATGACACTTTCCAGCGCTACGGCCGCGGCCAAGGCCGCGCAAGCCGAACTCACCGCACCGGTGGCCGCCAACACGACGGCGTCCGCCGTTGCCGCCAACAGCGGCAAGAGCACGGCCACGTCCGCCAAGCCGGCGAACGGCAGCGGCAGCAACAACGACAGCGCCAACAGTGCCAGGAACAGCAGCACCAGCAGCAAGAACAGCAGCACCGCCACCACGGCCCAGGCCGGCCAGAAGCCGGCGCCGAGCGCCGCGCCGCAGCCGGAACGCAGCAACAGCGCCGACGCCGCCGCGCAGGCCGCC
>NZ_WKJN01000039.1 GCF_009674495.1 Duganella alba
CGCCGGCCTCCGCCGATGCCACCGTCGGCGCCGCCCTGGCGCCTGCCGCTGCGGCGCTGCTCGCCAGCGACATCAGAGCCTTGCCCGGTCGCGGCGTGGCCGCGACGGTGGCGGGCACGCGCCTGCTGCTGGGCAGCACGCGGCTGATGCAGGAACAAGGCATCTCCCTGCAAGCGCTGTCTGCCCGCGCCGAAGAACTGGAACGCTCCGGCCACACCATCTCCTGGCTGGCCGACGCCGATGTCCATCGCCTCCTTGGCCTGCTGGCCTTCGGCGACCGCATCAAACCGCAAGCCCGCGCCGCCATCGCCGCGCTGCATGCGATGAATATCCACACCGTGCTGCTCACCGGCGACAACCAGGGCAGCGCCGACGCCGTCGGCAAGGAACTCGGCGTGCAGCGCATCGTCGCCAACATGCTGCCGGCCGACAAAGCCGCCGCCATCGCCGCGCTGAAACAGGACGGCGCCACCATTGCCATGGTCGGCGACGGCATCAACGACGCGCCGGCGCTGGCGGCGGCCGATGTCGGCATCGCCATGTCCAGCGGCACCGACGTTGCCATGCACGCCGCCGGCATCACGCTGATGCGCGGCGACCCGGCGCTGGTGGCGGCGGCCATCTCGATCTCGCGCCGCAGCTACAGCAAGATCCGCCAGAACCTGTTCTGGGCCTTCATCTACAACCTGATCGGCATACCGCTGGCCGCCTTCGGCCTGCTCAATCCCATGGTGGCGGGCGGCGCGATGGCGCTCAGTTCCGTCAGCGTGATCAGCAACGCGCTGCTGCTGCGGCGCTGGAAACCGGAGGACGCATCATGAACATCGGCCAAGCGGCAAGCGCCACCGGCATCTCCGCCAAAATGATCCGCTACTACGAAAGCATCGCCCTGATCCCGGCCGGCCGGCGCACCGACGCCGGCTACCGCATCTACGCCGACAATGACCTGCACACGCTGCGCTTCGTCAAACGCGCGCGGCTGCTGGGCTTCTCGCTGGACCAGATCCGCGACCTGCTGTCGCTGTGGCAGAACAAGGAACGCGCCAGCTCGGACGTGAAGACCATCGCCATGGGCCATGTGGCGGAACTCAACCAGCGCATCGCCGAACTGACGGAAATGCGCGACACGCTGCAAACCATGGCCAGCTGCTGCCACGGCGACCACCGGCCCGACTGTCCCATCCTCCAAAGCCTGGCTGATTAACGTATAATTCCGTCACGTTTTGGTGCTCGCGCGTCCGCCCGGAGGCGCAGTTAAACGGGAAACAGGGAGCCTTCGCCGGCCAACCTGTGCTGCCCCCGCAACGGTCAACAAGCGTCGTCCACGACGACAATCCGCCTCGCTACACCACTGTGCCTCGTGCATGGGAAGGTCCGGCGGATTCGCTTGCCAGCCCGGATACCGGCCAAACAGGTGGAAGTGCCGCAGGCATTTCTGTTCAATGCGCTCACGGGGAGGTGAGTGGATTGCTCCCGTAGTCGAATCATCTTGCTGCATCCAGATCGCGTGTGACGGCCTTGCCGTGATGCGCCGGATTCGCTACGCCAACCGAAAGACCAGAATGTTCAGTAAATCGATTGTCGCCCTGTCGGCCCTGTTGCCGCTGGCCGCCCATGCGGACCCCGTGCCCGATGACACCACCGTTGAAGTGCGCGGCCATTACGACAACGGCATCGGCACCTCCAACGCCGCCAGCCAGGGCGCGGTGACAGCGGAGTTGATCGCCAATCGCCCGGCCCTGCGCGCAGGTGAATTGCTGGAGTTTGTGCCCGGCGTGATCGTCACCCAGCATAGTGGCGATGGCAAGGCGAATCAGTACTTCCTGCGCGGCTTCAACCTCGATCACGGCACCGATTTCGCCACCTTCGTCGACGGCATGCCGGTCAATATGCGCACCCACGCGCACGGACAAGGCTACACCGACCTGAACTTCCTGATACCGGAACTGGTCGACCGCATCAACTACAAGAAAGGCCCGTACTACGCGGACGAAGGCGACTTCGCTTCGGCCGGCGCGGCGCACCTGACGCTGGCGAACAAGCTGAAAGAAAACACCGCCAGCGCCACGGTCGGCGAGAATCAGTATTACCGTTCGGTGGTCACCGGTTCGACGCCGCTTGGGGCGGGCAACCTTGTGTACGGCGCGGAGCTGGGCCACAACAACGGCCCGTGGGTGGAGCCGGAAGCGTTCCACAAAAGCCTGGGCGTGCTGCGCTACACGCAGGGCGCCAGCGACGACCAGTTCAGCGTCACCGGCATGTTCTACAAGGGCGCCTGGTACGCCAGCAACCAGATCCCGTTGCGCGCGGTGCGGAGCGGCGAGATCGATCCGTTTGGCGCCATCGATCCGAGCGACGGCGGGCGCACGTCGCGTTACAGCCTGTCGGCGGCCATGCGCAAGCGCAGCAGCGATACGCTGTTCCAGGCCAGCGCCTACGTGGTGCAATCGAGCCTGACGCTGTTTAACGACTTCACCTACTTCCTCGATGATCCGGTCAACGGCGACCAGTCGCGCCAGACCGAGAAGCGCCGCATGACCGGCTTCGATGTCGCGCAGACCTGGTTCAGCCACTGGGGCGGCCTGGATGTCAGCAACAAGGTCGGCGTGCAGGGACGCTACGATGACATCTCGCCGCTGGGCCTCTACAAGACGGCCAACCAGCAGACGCTGGCCGTCATCACCGAATCCAAGGTGAAGGAGGCCAGTGTAGGCGCCTATGCCGAGAACACCGTGCAGTGGCTGCCGTGGATGCGTACCACGGCCGGCCTGCGCTACGACCGCTATCGCTTTGACGTGGACAGCAACATCGCCGAGAACTCGGGCAAGGTCAACGCCAACACCACGTCGCCGAAACTGTCGGTGGTGCTGGGGCCCTGGGCCAGGACCGAATTCTTCGTCAACTACGGCGAAGGCTTCCACAGCAACGATGCGCGCGGCACCACCGTGCATCTGACGCCGAAGGAGCGCGAGCCTGTCGATCCGGTGACGCCGTTGGTCAAGACGCGCGGCGCGGAGATCGGCGCGCGCACCGAGTGGCTGCCCGGCCTGCAAAGCTCGATGGCGCTGTGGAAGCTGCGTTCGGAGTCGGAGCTGGTGTTCTCGGGCGACGCCGGCGATACCTCGGCCAGCCGTGGCAGCTACCGTTCGGGCGTCGAGTGGAACAACCACTACATCGCCAATTCCTGGCTGCTGTTCGACCTGGACATGGCGTACTCGCGCGCGCACTACACCGAGCATGATGCGGTGGGCGATTACATTCCCGGATCGCTGGGCAAGGTGGCGTCGTTCGGCGTGACGATGATGGATCTCGGTCCGTGGTCGGGCGCGTTCCAGATGCGTTATTTCGGACCGCGCCCGCTGATCGAGGATAACAGCCAGCGCTCGGCCACCACCGCGATTGCGTATGCGCGCGTGGGCTACAAGATCAACCGCCGCTGGACGGTACAGCTGGACGCCTTCAACCTGTTCGACCGCAAGGCCAGCGATGTGGACTACTACTATGCCTCGCGGCTGCCGGGCGAGCCGGCCGAAGGCGTGGACGATATCCACACCCATCCAGCCGAAGGCCGCACTTTCCGCCTGACCGCCAAGACCACCTTCTAACGCGCTCCGTGGTTTAAACGGCGGTGCTACCATGGCGCCCATGACGACTCCATACCAACTTTATTACTGGGACGGTCTGCAGGGCCGTGGTGAATTTGTCCGGCTGGCGCTGGAGGAAGCAGGCGTGCCATACGTGGACGTGGCGCGGCAGAAGAAGGGCATGCCGGCGCTGACGGCGAGCCTGGATGGCGACAAGGTCGCGCATCCATCGTTTGCGCCGCCGGTGCTGCAGGCGGGCGAACTGCTGATCGGGCAGACGGCCAACATCCTGCAGTTCCTCGGCGCGAAGCATGGCCTGGCGCCGCGTTCGCAGGAAGGCCGGCTGTGGGCGAACCAGCTACAGCTGACCATCGCCGACATCGTCGCCGAAGCGCACGATACGCACCATCCGATTTCCAGCAGCGCGTACTACGAGGATCAGAAGAAGGAAGCCAAGGCGCGCGCCAGGGATTTTCGCGAAGAGCGTATCCCGAAGTTCCTCGATTATTTTGAAGGCGTCATCCAGCGCAATGCGGGACGCGGCGGCTACGCGATCGGCTCGCGGCTGTCGTATGTGGATTTATCGCTGTTCCAGCTGATCGATGGTCTGGTGTACGCGTTTCCGAAAACGATGGCCAAGCTGGCGCCATCGTATCCCGGCCTGTTCGCGCTGCACCTCAACATATCCGAGCGCCCGAACATCGCGGCCTACCTCGCCTCCAAGCGCCGCATCGCTAACAACGAAACCGATATCTTCCGCCGCTATCCAGAGCTGGATAAATAATCAGGCGGCGCTGGTGACTGGGTAGCCGGCGTCGGCGATGGCGGATTTGATCGGCGCCAGCGGCGTTGCGCTGTCGATCTTGACCGATTTGCTGGCCAGGTCGATTTCCACCTTGGCGCCGGGGTCAATGGCCTGCACGGCCTTGGTCACGGCGCCCACGCAGTGGCCGCAGCTCATGTTTTCTACTTGCAGCTGATACATCGCGTACTCCTAAAACAGTTTCGATGCCTACACTCTAATCCTTCCCGTAGTGGGAAGGTCAAGCGGATTTTTGCTGGCATGATTGTCGGAGTTGAGCTTCTGGCCACTGGCGCGACCATGCGCCGTTCCACGGCGGACTCTGGATGCTGGTGGAGATCAATCCTGCGGCGGATCGTCCAGTCGGGCCAGGTCGAGGCTGACCAGGGCCCAGATGCCGCCGGCGTAGTCGGGCTCCTGCGACAGGGTTTCCACCTCGGACGGACGGATTTCGAAAGGCTTGCCTTGTTCGACCAACTGGCCGACGTGGCCGTAGATGGCCTTGGTGGCGTTGCTCATCGCTTTGTCGACGGTCTCGCCCGTAGTCACGCAGCCAGGGATGTCCGGCACTGTGACGCCGTATTTCTTGGCGCCTATCGTTCGCTGGATCAGGATAGGGATGTCCATGATGTCCGCGTAAAATCAATAACTTGGATGTCTAGTGTCATACAGCTTTCCACCAGTTTCAAGCACTTTCGTAGCGCTGCTTTTACCCCTCTGTTCGTGGCTTTTGAGCGATTGACATCCACTATTGCCTAAGATAACATTCTAGTTATGCCCTAAGGCATTTTAAAATTCAGTACAGAAACACCATTCACCACGGTCCCATACCCCCGTACCTGGTTAGGCTTTACCGCTTTTCAACCAATCACCTACAGGGACCACCATGAAATTCGTCAAACTCGCCGCACTTGCGGTCGCACTTGCCTACGGTAGCGCAGAAGCTGCTGTCATCACTTTCCAGACCGGTTATTCGAACGCTGGCGCGCAAACCACTGCGGAAGCCTATCGCAGCATCGTTGATGCGGCTGTTGCCAATTCGCCCTATGGCTCGAAAGTGTTGACGAACTACGACATCGTGTCGAACCAGTCGCTGTTCGGCGCCGGCGCCACCAACATCGCTTTCAAATCGACGATTAACTTCGGCGTCAGCACCGCCGGCACGTATTCGTTCCGCGCCGGGGTGGACTTCGGCAATGGCGGCGCCGTGTTCCTGGATGGCCAGGCGGTGGATCTGAAAACCGGCGATCTGTGGTGGGCGCAGAGCTACGTCAACACCAACTCGGTGCTGTCGGTCAGCGACAAGGCGTTGTCGGCTGGCAATCACACGCTGACCATCTACGGTCTGGAAGGCTGCTGCGACGGTGGCCAGCAGGTGCAGTACTCGGCCAACGGCGGCGCGTTCCAGAGCTTTAGCGCCAACACGCTGCAAGTTGCGGCCGTGCCGGAGCCGGAAACTTATGCACTGATGCTGGGTGGGCTTGGGGTGGTGGGGGCGATTGCCCGTCGCCGCCGTAATAAAAAGCTTGCTTGAACCCCTGACGAAAGGGTCTGACCCCGTTCGGGGTCAGACCCTGGCCGCAGCGGTGTGCGGGTTTTGCCGGTGCCGCGCGCTTTTACACCGCCCCAAAAAACTCAGCCCCGCCGGCATTGCTGCGGGCGGGGCTGAGAAACGAACTAAACTATTTAGCTGATTACAGGACTTCGCTGGCGTGATCCGCCAGGCGCGAGCGTTCGCCGCGCGCCAGTGTCACGTGGCCGCTATGCGACCAGCCCTTGAAGCGGTCCACCACATAGGTCAGGCCGCTCGAACCTTCCGTCAGGTACGGCGTATCGATCTGCGCGATATTGCCCAGGCAGATGATCTTGGTGCCCGGACCGGCACGCGTCACCAGCGTCTTGACCTGTTTCGGCGTCAAGTTCTGCGCTTCGTCGATGATCAGGAACTTGTTGACGAAGGTACGGCCACGCATGAAGTTCAGCGACTTGATCTTGATGCGCGAACGGATCAGATCCTGCGTCGCCGCACGGCCCCACTCGCCGCCGTCCGAATCGGACTTGTTGAGCACTTCCAGGTTGTCGTCAAACGCGCCCATCCACGGCGACATTTTCTCTTCCTCGGTGCCCGGCAGGAAACCGATGTCTTCACCGACCGGCACCGTCACGCGGGTGACGATGATTTCGTTGTAGAGCTTGGTTTCCAGCACCTGCGCCAGACCAGCCGCCAGGGCCAGCAGGGTTTTACCCGTACCAGCCTGACCCAGCAGGGTGACGAAGTCGCATTCCGGATTCATCAGCAGGTTCAGCGCGAAGTTCTGCTCGCGGTTGCGCGCCGTCACGCCCCAGACATTGTTCTTGTTGTGGCTGAAGTCGCGCAGGGTCTGCATGACGGCGGTCTTGCCGTTGATTTGCTTGACCTGGCCATAGAATGGCGCTTCGCCATTCTTCGGCTCCAGGAACACGAACTGGTTGACCAGCAGCGATGGCACGAACGGACCGGTGACGCGGTAGAACGTCGCGCTCTGGCCGTTCTTGTTCTCCTGCCACGACTCCAGATCCTTGCCATGCTTGGTCCAGAAATCGTCCGGCAGCTGGACGATGCCCGAGTACAGCAGATCGGTGTCTTCCAGCACGTGGTCGTTGAAGTAGTCCTCGGCCGGCAGGCCCAGCGCGCGCGCCTTGATGCGCATATTGATGTCTTTCGACACCAGCACGATGGCGCGGCCGGCCTGTTCGGCTTCCAGCGAGCGCACGACGGCCAGGATCTGGTTGTCGGCCTTGCCCACCGGCAGGCCCTGCGGCAGGTCGGCGGTCTGCATGCGGGTCTGGAAGTACAGGCGGCCCTTGGCGTCCTTGTTGCCCAGCTTGGACAGCGGGATGCCGTTCTCGATGGCGTCGTCGTCGGTGTTGGAGACCAGCGCGTCCAGCGTGCGCGAGACCTGGCGTGCATTGCGCGCCACTTCCGTCATGCCTTTCTTGTGGTTGTCCAGTTCTTCCAGCGTCATCATCGGCAGGTAGACGTCGTGCTCCTCAAAGCGGAACAGCGACGATGGATCGTGCATCAGGACGTTGGTGTCCAGCACGAACATCTTGGTGGTGCCGGTCTGGTCGGCGTGGCGGCTGGTGGACGACTTGATCGCCACCTCATTGGCCTTGTGCTTGGCCGGATGCGGCGCTTCATTGGTGATCGGCGTGACCTTGCCGCGTGGCGAAGGCTTGCCTTTGGCTTCGACCGCGTCGGCGGCGGCTTGCAGCACCGCGGGTGCGGCTTTCAGCACGGCGGCAACGGCCTTGGACTTGACCGGCGCCGGGGTCTTGGCGACCACGGGTTTTTTTGCAGGTGGAACGGCTTTGACGGTCGCCGCTTTCTTCGGCGTAGGGGCAGGCTCGGGCGCGATATCGGCCACTGCCGCGAGGGCAGGGGCCGGGCGTGGGCCGGTGGCCTTAGGGTAATCTTTTGCCAACAGTATAGTCGCTGGCTTACTTGGTATTTTTGGCAGTGGCATCAGGATCTCAATCGAAAGATATCTGGAGGAATCCGCCCATAGGAAAACGTCCCGATGGGGTGGATGCTGGGTAAAAGGGAAAAGTAGACTGCCGACGGGCGCTCATCAGGCCCGGTGAAGGTACCGCAAGGTGGCCGGATGGCCACCGAGGAGGGTAGAAATTACAGTGATGACTCAAAATGTTGATGTCGCTCGCTACAGGTTAAGCACACTGGAAGCGCGCATCCGAACAACTCAAGCCTGATGCGCCACAAATTCCAGCACTTCATCGACGTGACCAGCTACCTTCACGCCTCTCCATTCTTTCACCAATTGGCCCGCAGCGTCAATCACAAACGTGCTGCGCTCAATGCCACGGACAGTCTTACCGTACATTTGCTTCATCTTCATGACACCGAACTGCTGGCAGACCTGTTCTTCCGGGTCGGA
Source organism: Duganella alba (assembly GCF_009674495.1). Lineage (GTDB taxonomy): Bacteria > Pseudomonadota > Gammaproteobacteria > Burkholderiales > Burkholderiaceae_D > Rugamonas > Rugamonas alba. The sequence continues at coordinate 8,322 of NZ_WKJN01000039.1, forward strand.
AATCAGTTCGAACGGCAGGCCGAGCTTGGCGCGGAAGCCTTCGTGCGAGCGCAGCGAATCGCGGCTGATGCCGTAGATTTCGGTGCCGGCCGCCTGGAACTGCTCATACAGGTCGCGGAAGGCCACGTTTTCGGTGGTGCAGCCTGGGGTGTTGTCCTTGGGGTAGAAGAACAGCACGGTGTAACGCGCCGGGCGGCCAGACAGCTGGAAGGTCTGGCCACTGGTCATCGGCGCGGAGAAATCGGTTACTACATCAGCCACAGGCGTCTCCTAGAGGTTATTCGGCGCGGGCAGGGCCTTGAATGATCAGGCGGCCCGAACGTCCCGGCAGCTCGCCCCAGGTGATGGGGCAAACCGGCAGCGGCAGGTCGTGTATCTTCCGATGGTAGTCGGCCATGGACGCCAGTTGGTATCCTTGTGCTTGCCACCCTGCCAATAGCTGCTCGAATATGGGGGCGAGTTTCTGTCCTTCAAGCTCGGCGTGCAAAGTATAGACGTGGTCGCGCGTGGCGCCTTCGGTCAGCTTCAGCAGCAGCGCCGCGATATTGCCGGTGGTGATGGTCACGCCGTCGATCTCGCAGCCCAGCACTTCGTCCAGCGTCGGCAGCGTGGTCGGCATCTGGATGTGCCGGAGCACCTGCTTGCCGTCGGACAGGCGGTGCGGGCCGTCGGCCGGATTGGCCAGCGCGCCGTTTGCCGTCAGCACGCAGCGGCCGTCGGAGGCGTAGGCGTAGCCGGCGCTGTCGTGTTCATGGAAGGCGGCGTTGTTCATCTGCCAGCCGGCGGCGCCATGGGTCTTGGGCGCCACGCCGAACACCTGGGTGAAGCGGGCGGCGGCCTGGCGCATCATGCCGGTGGCCCAGCCGGCGCTGCTCTTGGCGACGTTGTCCTGCCACTTGACGTGGTCCCAGGTGTGGATGCCGCATTCGAAGCCGGCGTCCTGTACCGCGCGCATGTCGGCGGCGCAGTCCTTGCCGATGTCCGGACCGGGCAGCAGCACGCCGTACATCAGCGTCTTGATGCCGTAGTGCTCGACCACCGAGGTGCGCGAGACCTTGCTGAAGAAGCCCGGACGCAGCGCGCGGCGCAGCGCCCAGCCGGTATGGTCCGGTCCCAGCGAGAACAGGAAGGTGGCGCCGGCGTTGTGCGCCTTCAGCATGCGTACCAGGTTGGGGACGCCTTCACGGGTGCCGCGATAGGTGTCGACGTCGATCTTCAACACCATCAATGGTTTTTGATTCAATGCTTAGTCCATCAGTTTCTGTGCTTCGGCCACTTGGCCACGGTAGGCGTCGAAGATTTTCTTCAGCGCCTCGGCCATGGTGGTGGTGGGTTTCCAGCCCAGTTCTTCGCAGGTGTTGGTGATTTTCGGCACGCGGTTCTGCACGTCCTGGTAGCCGGCGCCGTAGTAGGCGCCCGAGGTGGTTTCGACGATCTGTACCTTGGCGGCGCCTTCGGCGTACTCAGGGTATTGCGGCGCCAGTTCCAGCATCATGGCGGCCAGTTCGCGGATCGAGAAATTGTTGACCGGGTTGCCGATGTTGTAGATCTTGCCGGTGGCGGCGCCGTTCTTGTTCTCGATGATTTTCATCAGCGCGTCGATGCCGTCGTCGATGTCGGTGAACGCGCGTTTCTGCGCGCCGCCGTCCACCAGCGAGATGTTCTCGCCACGCACGATGTGGCCGAAGAACTGCGTCACCACGCGCGACGAGCCTTCTTTCGGCGTGTGGATCGAATCGAGGCCGGCGCCGATCCAGTTGAACGGACGGAACAGGGTGAAGTTCAGGCCTTCCATGCCGTAGCCCCAGATCACGCGGTCCATCAGCTGCTTGGCGTTGGAGTAGATCCAGCGCGGCTTGTTGATCGGACCGCAGATCAGTTCCGAGTTCTCCGGATCGAACTCTTCGTCGTGGCACATGCCGTACACTTCCGAGGTCGACGGGAACACCAGGTGCTTGCCGTACTTGGCGGCCGAACGCACGATCGGCAGGTTGGCTTCGAAGTCCAGTTCGAACACGCGCAGCGGCGCCTTGACGTAGGTCGACGGCGTGGCGATGGCGACCAGCGGCAGGATCACGTCGCACTTCTTGACGTGGTACTCGACCCATTCCTTGTTGATGGTGATGTCGCCTTCGAAGAAGTGCATGCGCGACTTGTAGGACTCATTCTCCAGCAGGTCGGTGATACGGTCGGTGTTCATGTCCATGCCGTAGACATGCCAGTCGGTCGTTTCCAGGATGCGCTTCGACAGGTGATGGCCGATGAAGCCATTGACGCCGAGGATGAGTACTTTTTTCATGTGAGTGTGTCCAGGTAATGTTTAGTGCTGCCGCCGCTTCAAGCGCGCGCGGCCAGGCGAATAGCGAGCTGCTCCGCCGTGATGGGTTCACCATCGGCGGTCAATGCGGAAATCGTCAGCATGCGGCCATCGCCGCAAACGCCAAAGATGCAATTATCTACTACTGTCAAGCCCGGTGGCAAACTGAGCGAAACAACATTGCCAAAGTTGCCATGACCGGTGCCGGCGATGCGGGCGCGCTGGATGACGTAGCGTACCCCGTCGATGTCGGTAAAGGCGCCCGGATAGGGCGGCGCCACGGCGCGGTGCAGGTTGTAGACGTGCTGGGCCGGCCAGCTCCAGTCGATGCGGCCGTCCTCGGGCTTGCGGCCGCCGAAGTAGCCGCCCTTGCTCAAATCGTTGGGCAGGCGCGGCGCGGTGCCGGCCAGCAGCGACGGCAGCACGCGCCACAGCGCCTGCTCGGCCGCCACCTGCACCTTGCCGAACACTTCGTGCGCGGTGTCGTCGGGCAGGATCGGCACGTCCATCTGGGCCACGATGGCGCCGGCGTCCGGCTTGACGGTCATTTCGTGCAGCGTGGCGCCGGTGACGTTGGCGCCGTGCAGCACCGCCCAGTTGACCGGCGCGCGGCCGCGGTATTCCGGCAGCAGCGAGCCGTGCATATTGAACGCGGGCGCCACTTCCAGCAGGTCGGCCGGCAGCATGTGGCGGTAGTAGAAGCTGAACATCAGGTCCGGCCTGGCGGCCTTGACCTGTTCCAGCAGTTCCGGCGACCTGGCGTCGGCCGGCGTGATGTAGGGAATGCCTTCGGCCTGGCACAGTGAAATCACCGATTCGAACCAGATGTTTTCGCTGGCGTTGTCCTCATGCGTGACCACCAGCGCGACGTCGACGCCGCCGGCCAGCAGGACCTTGAGGCAGCGCACGCCCACATTGTGGTAGCCGAAGACGACGGCGCGCTGGCGTGCTGGGGTATCAGTCATGCGGGCGGCCCACGGTGCGTTTCTCGACGCCGGGCGGCAGCGCCGGCAGGTTGTCCTTCTGTTGCAGGATGGTCTGCACCACGTAGCGCGGACGCGCGCGCACCTGCTGGAAGATGCGGCCGACATACTCGCCCAGCAAACCGATGCCGAACAGGATGATGCCCATGAAGAAGAAGGTGATGGCAAACAGCGTGAACACGCCTTCCGCTTCCGCACCGAGGAACAGGCGGCGCGCCACCAGCACCACTACCAGCAGCGCCGACAGCAGCGACATCAGCATGCCCATCATCGAGTAGAACTGCAGCGGCACCAGCGAGAAGCCGGTGACCAGGTCGAAGTTCAGGCGGATCAGGCTGTACAGCGAGTATTTCGACTCGCCGGCCGCGCGCTCTTCGTGCTCGACCACGATTTCGGTCGGGTTGCGGGCGAAGCGGTAGGCCAGCGCCGGCACGAAGGTGTTGACTTCCGCGCACTGGTTCATCAGGTCGACGATGTTGCGGCCGTAGGCGCGCAGCATATTGCCCTGGTCGGTGATCTTGATGTTGGTGATGCGCTCGCGCAGGCTATTCATGGCCTTGGAGGCGTAGGTGCGCCAGGCCGAGTCCTGGCGCTTGCGGCGGATCGAGCCGACGTAGTCGTAGCCTTCGCGCATCTTGGCCACCAGGTTGCCGATTTCTTCCGGCGGATTCTGCAGGTCGGCGTCCAGCGTCACCATGATGTCGCCGCGCGACGCCTCGAAGCCGGCCAGGATGGCCATGTGCTGGCCGTAGTTACCGTTGAACAGCACCACGCGGGTGACGTCGGGACGCTGGCGGAACTGCTCGGCCAGGATCGACACCGAATTGTCGCGGCTGCCGTCGTTGACGAACACGATTTCGTAGCTGGCGCCGAGCGCGTCGAGCGCCGGGTACAGGCGCGCGAACAGCGCGGCCAGGCCGGCCTGCTCGTTGTAGATCGGGATGACGACGGAAATTTCCGGTTTGTTCAGGGAGACGCTCATTTGATCAGGATCGCTTTCACGGCTGCGACCGCGCGGTCGACGTCGGCAAAGGTCATGGCGTAGAACATCGGCAGGGTCACGGTCAGGTAGCCGAGTTTTTCGGCGACGGGGAACATGCCTTCCTTGAAGCCGCGCTCGCGGTACAGGGTGAACAGGTGGATCGGCGAATAGTGGTAGCCGGTACCGATGTTGAAGCGCTCCTTCATGGCGTTCATGAAGTCGGCGCGCGTGGCCGGACCGTGGTCCGGCAGGATGATCTGGAACAGGTGGTAGTTGCTGCTGTCGAACGCTTGCAGCGGCAGCTGGGCGCCGGACTGCGTTTCGAAGTCGGGACCGAAGGCCTCGTAGTAGCGGCGCGCCAGCGCGCGGCGGTGCGCGGTGATCGCTTCGATATTGGCGAACTGGCCCAGGCCGATGGCGGCCATGATGTCGCTCATATTGTATTTGCCGCCCAGGACATCGACATCGATGCCGTCGACGCCGCTGCGGGTCACGCCCTGCAGCCGGTATTTCTCGGCGATCTTTGCTTCTTCCAGGTTGTTCAGCACCAGCGCGCCGCCTTCACCGGTGGTGAGGTTCTTGTTGGCCTGGAAGCTGAACGAGACGAAGTCGCCGAACGCGCCGATGCGCTTGCCCTTCCATTCGGAACCGAAGGCCTGCGCCGCGTCTTCCACCACGCGCAGATTGTATTTCTTGGCGATCGCGTACAAACGGTCCATGTCGACCGGCAGGCCGGACAGGTAGACCGGGATGATGGCCTTGGTGCGCGGCGTGATCGCGGCTTCGATTTTATCGAGGTCGATGTTGCGGGTGATGGGGTCGATGTCGGCGAACACCGGCGTGGCGCCCACTTCGATGATGACGTTGGCGGTGGCCACCCACGAAATCGGCGTGGTGATCACTTCATCGCCGGGACCGATGCCGGCGATGCGCAGCGCGATTTCCATCGTGCAGGTGCCGGAGTTGAAGGTGCGTACCGGGCGGCCGCCGAAGTATTCCGACATCCGGGCTTCGAACGCCGCGACTTTCGGGCCGCTGGTGATCCAGCCCGAACGCAGGACTTCGCCCACGGCGGTAATGGTGGCCTCGTCGATCGTAGGCTTGGAAAAAGGCAGGAAGGGCTGTTCAGCACTCATGAGGTGATTTGCTCTCTTAATGTATTTTTATCTATAACGTATGGGCGCCATTCTAAATTGTTCGTCAGGTGCGCGCCAGCCATGCCACGCCGACCAGAATGACGAAAATGGCAAGCAGGCGCTGCACCGACAGCGCTTCGCCGAACAGATACCAGGCGCCGAAGGCGGTGACCACATAGCCCAGCGACAGCATCGGATAGGCCACCGACACGTCGACGCGCGACAGCGCGATAATCCACAGCACCACCGACAGCACGTAGCAGGTGAGCCCGCCGATAATGGGCAGCTGCGTGGCGACGCGCCAGCCGACGCTGAACAGATTGTCCAGCGTCAGGTGGATTTCGCCGACGTTGCGGGCGCCCGCCTTGAGCAGCAGTTGCGCCACTGCATTGAGCAGCACGCCGACAACGATGAAGCTAAAAGTTGCAATATTCATTTATGGTTTTATTCATTACAGATTGGTAATGACTAGCCGGCGGCTGTCTTCGGCCACCACGCGCATGGTCACGCCCTTGGTTTTCAGTTCGTCGTAGGCCTCGGGGCTGACGATGGCCAGCGCCTTGCGCTTCTGGGCGCTGTGCTGGTTCCAGCGCGCGATGAAGCCGTCGACGGTCGGGATGGCCAGTTCCGGCTGCTGGCGCAGGCCGAAGGTGAACTCATCCCAGTAATTGACCAGTGTAACCGTTCGGCGCAGATAGAAGGACATCGACTGTTCATACGTGGCGACCGAGTAGATTGGGGTGTCCGCCTGCAGCTCGGGCAGCATCTTGACGGCCAGATCCTTGCCGGCGCGCATATTACCGTAAGGCTCGAAGCCGAGCAGGATCAGCTGCACCGAGGCGAAGCCGGAGATGGCCAGCGTCAGCACGGTCAGGTCGCGGCGCAGCTGGCGCGCATGCAGCATGGCCAGCGCACCGCCGGCGGCGGCGATGATGACGGCCGCCAGCACCCACGGCTGGTAGGCTTCCAGCAGCGCGCGCTCGTCCGGATGCCGTCCCGGACCGCCGGCCAGGTGCGGCAGCGCCACCAGCCCGGCCACGCCGACCAGCACCAGCAGGCCGGCGGCGATCATGCGGTTCTGGCGCGAGGCGTGTTCCAGGTAGGTGGCGATCAGCAGGGCCAGCGCCGGGAACACCGGCAGGATGTAGCCCGGCAGCTTGGAGCTGGAATAGCTGAAGAAGAAGGTGATGAACACCGCCCAGATCACCAGCAGCAGCTTGGGCTGGAACACGCCCGGGGTGCGCTTGATGCCCTGGAACAGCGCCTGCGGCAGCAGGCCCAGCCACGGCATCAGGCCCGGAATCAGCAGCAGCAGGAAGTAATACCAGGCGCCTTCGCGGTGGTGGGTCTTGAGGAAGAAGCGTTCCCAGTGTTCATGGATGAAGAAGAAGTAGGGCTGTTCCGGATTCTTCAGCGCCACCAGCACGAACCACGGCGTGGCGACGGCGAAGAACAGCAGCAGGCCCTTGCCCAGGTGTAGACGTTTCCAAATTGCAATATCACGCGCCAGCGCGGTGTACAGCACCAGCACGGCGCCCGGCAGCACCAGGCCGATCAGGCCCTTGGCCAGCACCGCCAGCGCCATGCCGGCCCAGCAGACCAGCATCCAGTTGCGCTGCTCGCTGGCGGTGGCCTGGTCGCGCTGGGCGATCAGCATCGCGCACAGCACGATGGTCATCATGGCCGACAGGCTCATGTCCAGCGAATCGATCTGGCCGCAGGCCACCCAGAACAGGCTGGAACCCAGCGTCAGCGCGGCGTAGAAGCCGGCGCGCGGGCTGAACACGCGGTGCGCCGCATAGCCGGTCAGCAGCACGCCGCCCAGGCCGCACAGGCCGGTCCACAGGCGCGCCTGCCATTCGCCGAGGCCGAACAGGCCGAAGGACAGGGCGTTCATCCAGGTCTGCAGCGGCGGCTTCTCGAAATACTTGATGCCGTTCAGGCGCGTGGTGATCCAGTCGCCGGTGGCCCACATCTCGCGCGCCATTTCGGCGTAGCGGCCTTCATCGGGCGGCACCAGCGTGCGCACGCCCAGCACGTACAGCCAGACAATGGCAAACGCGGCCAGCAGCGACCAGACGACCTTCTTCGAATTGTACAGATCGTTCATCAGGCGCTGGTGCCCTCGTTGGTGTCGATCACCAGGGCCAGCGTGACCTTGCGGCCTTCGCCCATCAAAATGTTATAGGTGCGGCAGGCGGCCTGGCTGTCCATGCATTCGACGCCGATGCGGCGCATGGTCAGGGCGGCGGTCAGGCGCGGGTGGATGAAGCGCTGCCTGGCGCCGGTGCCGAGGATCACCACGTCCGGATTGTCTTCGCCGATCAGTGCGAAATGCTCTGCGGAAATAGACTCGAAGGTCGGCGCATTCCAGGCGCGCGGCGGCACTTCCGGCAGCACGATGAGGCTGTAGTTGTAGCGTTCGGCGTTGATTTCGACGCCGGTTTCATCGTAGCCGGTAACGGTCTGGTATTTTTGAGTATCGCTTTGGTGGAGCTTCATGTCGGAATGGCGGATGGAATCAGGAAAAAGAGCGGCAAAAGAAGCGTTATTGTAGCGTTTTCAAGGGGCGTCCGGCCTGAAAGGTTGATTAAATCGGCCCCTTTCGGCAGAATGGTTCTTTTCGCATTGCAGCAAGGGCCGCCACCGGCATTTTGGCAGGTCTCAGAAGTTTGCCTCACATAAACAGGATTTTATTTTGCGACCGATTCAAAAATCGAACAAACTGGCGGAAGTCTGCTACGAGATCCGCGGCCCGGTGCCGGAAAAAGCCCGGCAAATGGAGGAGGAAGGCCACAAGATCACCAAGTTGAACATTGGTAACCTCGCGGTGTTCGGCTTCGATCCGCCGGACGAGATCGTCCAGGATATGAAGATCAACCTGTCCAACGCGGCCGGCTACACCGATTCCAAGGGCATGTTCGCGCCGCGCAAGGCGGTGATGCACTACACCCAGGGCAAGAACATCGCCGGCGTGACCATCGACGACATCTACCTGGGCAACGGCGCTTCCGAGCTGATCGTGATGTCGATGAACGCCTTGCTGAACAACGGCGACGAGGTGCTGGTGCCGGCCCCGGACTACCCGCTGTGGACGGCGGCGGTGTCGCTGTCGGGCGGCACGCCGGTGCACTACGTCTGCGACGAGCAGCAGGAATGGTATCCGGACATCGAGGACATGCGCCGCAAGATCACGGCCAACACGCGCGCCATCGTCGTCATCAACCCCAACAATCCGACCGGCGCGCTGTACCCGGTCGAGCTGCTGCTGCAGATCATCGAGCTGGCGCGCCAGCACGACCTGATCATCTATGCCGATGAAATCTACGACAAGGTGCTGTACGACGGCGCCGAGCACGTGTCGATCGCCTCGCTGGCGGACGACATCCTGTTCGTCACCTTCAACGGCCTGTCGAAAAATTACCGCGCCTGCGGCTACCGTTCCGGCTGGATGGTGGTGTCGGGCGAAAAGTCGCACGCCAAAGACTATATCGAAGGCCTCAACATGCTGGCCTCGATGCGCTTGTGCGCCAACGCTCCGGGGCAGTTTGCGATCCAGACTGCGCTCGGCGGCTACCAGTCGATCCACGACCTGGTGGGACCGGGCGGGCGCCTGTTGAAGCAACGCGATCTGGCCTACAAGCTGCTGACGGAGATTCCCGGCGTCACTTGTGTCAAGCCGAAAGCGGCGCTGTACATGTTCCCGCGTCTTGATCCGAAGATCTATCCGATCGCGGATGACCAGCAGTTTGCCTACGAGCTGCTGGCCGAAACAAAAGTGCTGATCGTCCAGGGCAGCGGCTTCAACTGGATCGCGCCGGATCACTTCCGCGTCGTGTTCCTGCCGAACTCGGACGATATGGTGGAAGCCTTCGGCCGCATGGCCAAGTTCATGGAAAGCTACCGCAAGCGCCACGGCGCCAGCTTCTAAGTCAGATCTCTGGAAACACATATGAAACCAATCAAAGTAGGCTTGTTAGGCGTCGGCAATGTCGGCGGTGGCACGTTCGATGTGCTGGAACGCAATCAGGAAGAAATCCGCCGCCGCGCCGGCCGCAGCATCGAAGTCGTGGCCGTGTCGGCGCGCAACCTGGAGCGCGCCAAGGCGCGCACCGGCGGCAAGGTCAAGGTGGTGGCCAGCCCGTTCGACATCGTCAACGATCCGGACATCGACATTGTCGTCGAGCTGATCGGCGGCTACGACCAGGCCAAGGACCTGGTGCTGCAGGCGATCGCCAACGGCAAGCACGTGGTCACCGCCAACAAGGCGCTGCTGGCCGTGCACGGCAACGAGATTTTCGCGGCGGCGCAAGCCAGGGGCGTGATGGTGGCGTTCGAAGCGGCGGTGGCCGGCGGCATCCCGATCATCAAGGCGCTGCGCGAAGGCCTGACCGCCAACCGCATCGACTGGCTGGCCGGCATCATCAACGGCACCACCAACTTCATCCTGTCCGAAATGCGGGACAAGGGCCTGGACTTCGCCACCGTGCTGAAGCAGGCGCAGGAACTGGGCTATGCGGAAGCCGACCCGACCTTCGATATTGAAGGCGTGGACGCGGCGCACAAGGCCACCATCATGTCGGCCATCGCCTTCGGCATTCCGGTGCAGTTCGACAAGGCGCACGTGGAAGGCATCTCCAAGCTCAACGCGGTCGACATCCGCTACGCCGAGCAACTGGGCTACCGCATCAAGCTGCTGGGCATCGCCAAGCGCGCCAAGGTCAACGGCGTGGAGGGCGTGGAACTGCGCGTGCACCCGACGCTGATTCCAGCCAAGCGGCTGATCGCCAACGTCGAAGGCGCGATGAACGCGGTGCTGGTGCAGGGCGACGCGGTCGGCGCCACGCTGTACTACGGCAAGGGCGCCGGTTCGGAGCCGACCGCCTCGGCCGTGATCGCCGACCTGGTCGACATCACCCGCCTGGCCACGGCCGATCCGGAACACCGCGTGCCGCACCTGGCGTTCCAGCCGAACGCGATGACCAACATCGAGATCCTGCCGATGTCGGAAATCACCACCAGCTACTACCTGCGCATGAACGTCAGCGACGAGCCGGGCGTGCTGGCCGACCTGACGCGCATCCTGGCCGACGCCGGCATTTCGATCGACGCCATGCTGCAGAAGGAGCCGGCGGAAGGCGAAACCCGTACCGACATCATCTTCCTGACGCACCAGACGCAGGAGAAAAACGTCACCGCCGCCATCGCCAAGATGGAAGGGCTGTCGACGGTCGGCGGCAGCGTCACCAAGATCCGCCTGGAAAACCTGAGCTAAAAAAAATCCGGTCAGCGTCTACGCACGCTGACCGGAAAAGGGTTCTTCCTACGGTTTAAAGCTGGCTACTCAGGTCTTACTTCGAAGCGACGGTCAGCTCGCTCTTCACTTCTTTCACGCCCGGCACGGCCGATGCGACCTGGATGGCCTTGGTGCCGACGTCGGTGCTGGCGACCGAGCCGCTCAGGGTCACGACGCCATCAGCGGTGGTCACGCCGATTTGCTTTTGATCTGCCAGGGAAGCCTTGATTTTGCTGGTGATGGCTTCGTCATTCGTGGCGGTGCCGGCCTTGGCGGCGCCAGCCATTGCTGCATCCTGTTGGCCAGCGGCGAATGCGGTTCCGGTAGCGGCAGCAGCGGTCAGGGCGGCGGCTACCATCAGGCGGGCGATCAGTTTGTTGGTCATCATGATTTGCTTCCTTTATCGAGTTTGAGGATAAAACGTCGGTGACGTTACCCACTCCTTTGCAAACCCCGTGCCAGCTCCGATTTCCCCTTATCTTTCAACGACTTAATAAGAATTTTCCGTGAGGAATGATGACGTTGCGGCCATATTGCCCGGAATCTGTCGGGAAATGGCGACGGTGCCCTGTCACGGTATGTTAAGTCATTGATTTTTAAGCGGTTCGTCCTGTCGCTCCACGGCGACATCGCCGCGGAAGAGACTTGCATCCAGATTGTGTTTCTGCAGCAGGCGGTAGAACTCCGTGCGGTTGCGCTCGGCCAGGCGGGCGGCGTCGGCAACGTTGCCATCCGCCAGTTTCAGCAGCTGTACCAGGTAATTGCGCTCGAAGCGCAGGCGCGCCTCGGTGTAGCTGAGCACCTCCAGCGACGGCACGCGCAGCGCGCGCTGCACCAGCGACAAGGGGATCAGCGGCGCCGTGGCCAGCGCGCAAACATGCTCGACCACGTTGTACAGCTGCCGCACATTGCCCGGCCAGGATGACATGGTCAGCGCCTCCAGCGCGTCCGGCGCGAAGCCGCGCACGGTCTTGTCGTACTTGGCGGCCAGCGTTTGCAGGAACTGGTTGGCCATCGGCGCCACGTCCTCGCGCCGCTGGGCCAGCGGCGGCAGGGTCAGCGTGATGACGTTGAGGCGGTAATACAAATCTTCGCGGAACTGGCCTTCGCGCATGGCCGCGTCGAGGTCGCGGTGGGTGGCCGACAGGATGCGCACGTCGACCGGCTTGGCCACGTCCGACCCCAGCTGGCGCACCACGCGCTCCTGCAGCACGCGCAGTAGTTTCACTTGCAGCAGCAGCGGCATATCGCCGATCTCGTCGAGGAACAGGGTGCCGCCGTCGGCCGCCTGCACCAGGCCCTCGCGCGCGCCGACCGCGCCGGTGTAGGCGCCCTTGACGTGGCCGAACAGTTCCGACTCCAGCAGCGCCTCGGGAATCGCACCGCAGTTGATGGCGATGAACGGCGCCTTGGCGCGCCGGCTGGCGCGGTGGATGGCCTGCGCCAGCAACTCCTTGCCGGTGCCGCTCTCGCCGCGTATCAGCACGCTGGCGTCGGAGGCGGCCACCAGCCGGGCTTCGGCCAGCAGCTCGTCCATGCACTGGCTGCGGCTGATGATGGCCGAGCGCCAGTCCTCGTCGCCGTCGGTGGCGTGGGCGGCCGGCGCGGCCAGGCTCAGGGCCTGGGCGATGCGCTCCAGCAGCGTCTTGGCGTCGAACGGCTTGGTCAGGTAGGCGTAGGCGCCCAGCGTGGTGGCTTCCACCGCGTCGGGAATGGTGCCGTGCGCGGTCAGCAGGATCACCGGCAACGCCGGGTAGCTGCGGCGGATCTCCTGGAACAGCCACATGCCGTCGCGGTCCGGCAGGCGGATGTCGCTGATCACCAGACGTGGCAGCTCCATCGACAGCCGCGCCAGCGCCGCCTCGGCGCTACCGACAGCGGTGACGCGGTAGCCGTTGGCGGTCAGCCGCATCGACAGCAGGCGCAGCAGGTCGTCGTCGTCATCGACCAGCAGCAGATGGGCGCCCTGGCCCTGGGGCGTGGTGGTCGTCATTTGGTCACCTGTGGTCCGGCTGCCGGACGAACCGGCAGCGTGCGTTCAATGGCTTTCAAGCCTTCCAGCATCTCGCTCAACTGGTCGATGCGGCGCTGATTTTCCTTTTGCTGCGCGGCCAGCTTGTCGGCGTGGTCGTACAGGCGGCGCGTTTCGGCGCAATTGCTGGACAACATCTGCGCCAGCGGCCGGAACGGCGCGGCGTCGGCGTCGGGCGAGGTGGCCACGCTGTCGAGCAGCGCCTGCGCGCGCGCCAGGTCGCCGCCGCCGCGCGTCAGCATCAGCGCCATGCCCATCTGGATCGCCACGCGCGGGCTGCGCTGTTGCAGGCCGAGGCCGCTCAATTCCTTGACCAGCTCGCCCTGGCTCATGCGCCGCAGCGACTGGTGATAACTGAGCAGCGGCCCCACCTCGTCGGGCGGCGGCGGTGGCGGCGTGACGACTTCCACCACTGGCGGCGGCGCCGGCGCGGGCGCCGGCGTGTCGGGAATCGGGGAGTTGAGCGTGCAGGCCGTCAGCGACAGGCACAGCAGCAGCAGGACGGCGGTGAGATTATGTTTCATAAGGCAGTTCAATGCGGAAGTGGGCGCCCCGCGCGGAGGGCATCAGTTGTAACGCGCCGCCATGCGCGGCCACGTATTCCTGGACGATGGACAGGCCGATGCCGTTGCCGCGGCGCGCGCCGGGCGGCTGGCGCTGTCCCTGGTAAAACGGTTCGAAGATGTGGGCGGCGTCGTCCGGCGCCACGCCGGGGCCCTGGTCGACGCAGTCGAGCAGCAGCTTGCCGTCCAGCTCGCCGATGCGGAACGAGATCAGCCCTTGTGGTGGACTGAAGCGCAACGCATTCGACAGCAGGTTGCCGACCGCGATCGCCATCTTGTCGGCGTCGATGGCGATCGGCCGCGCCTTGCCTTCGGTGGCGACGGTGAGCCGGGCGGCCTGCCATTGCAGGCGCTGGCTGTCGATCGCCTGGGCCAGCAGGCTGTCCAGGTCGACCGGCTGGCGTTGCAGGTGCTGGGCGTCGAAGGCGGCGGCGTTGTAGCGCAGCAGCGCTTCGATCTGCGACTGCAGGGCCGCCGTGTTCTGGTTGAGGATGCCGGCGATCTCGCGCTGGTTGGGCGACAGCGCGCCGGCCACGCCGTCCTCCAGCAGCGCCACGCCTTCGCGCAATGCCGCCAGCGGCGTCTTCAGCTCGTGCGAGATGTGGCGCAGGAAGCGCGCCTTGTCCGCCTCCAGCCCGGCCAGGCGCTGGCGCAGCCAGTTCAGCTGCTGGCCCACGCGTTGCAGGTCGCTGGGGCCGCGCACGGCGATCGGCTGGTCGTAGCGGTTCTCACCGAGGATGTCGATGGCCTGCTCGATCTGCGCCAGCGGCCGCGACAGCCACAGGCCGAAGCCGGACGCCAGCACCGCCGCCAGCAGGATCGAGGCGATCACCTGCGCCTTGAGGATGGCGCGGCGCTGGTCCAGTTCGGCCAGCAGCTCGGTGTTGCGGCGTTCGACTTCCTGTTTGACTTCCTCGGCCAGCTGTTCGTTCACCACCGGCAGCGGCGCCAGCGCCTTTTCCAGCGCCTGCTGGCGCGCGCTGTTGCGCGCGCGCGAAGGCATTTGCAGGATGTCCCATGCCTGTTCGCCGCTCTGGCGCCAGCGCTCGAACAGCGTGGGCGGCGTGTTGGGCAGGGCGGCCGCCACCGCGTCCAGCGACACGCGGGCGTCGCGCCAGGCGTCGGCATAGCGTTTGCGGAAGGCGGGATCGTCCAGCACCAGGTACTGGCGCGCGCTGCGCGTCATGGCGACGCTGCGCTCCGCCAGTTGCTGGGTATTTTCAGTGAGCGCCAGGGCGTGGTGTCCGCTGTCGCGGCTGTGGAAGGCAAGACGGTCCAGCGTCCACAGGGCATGCAGCGAGGCGGCGCTCAGCAGCACGGCAATCAGCAAAAAGACACCCAGCAACAACTGGCGAAACGAGAGTTTCGAGAGCATCAGGGCTTAAAAGTTGGCCATATTAACGGAATAATAAGGCCAAACAGCCGCGATAGCCTGTTCGATTGGGCGCGGGGGAAACGCTCAGGAGGCGGGGCCGACGTCCATGCCGTCGTAGGATTCCAGCTGGTGTTGGTCGGCGAACTTGTAGAACTCCTGGTTGCGGGCGTGCAGCGTGTCGACCGTGTGCTGCTCGACTTTTTCGATATGCAGCCACCACAGCGCCGGCGTGCCCGATTCCGGCTTGGAGTCGTAGATGCCGACGATCTGGTAGCCCTGGGCCTTCAGCGGCACTTGCGCGGCTTCCAGCTTGGCCTTGTCGGCGTCGGCGAAAAAGTAACCCCACAGCAGCGGCTTGCTGATATCCCACGGGGCGTTTTGTTTCATGTCGTCGAACAGCGCGACCATTTCTTCTTTGGTAATCATGTTATTCCTTGTTGCGCCGGTAAAAACGGGGGGCGGCGCGTTCTATGTGAGACAGTAGTTCAATATTGTCGATGTGATCGCGGATCGACAAGTCTATTTTGTACGGCAGCAGGAGGTCGTCCAGCGCGGTATCGATCTTCAATAACGTGGGCAGCGACAGGTTGTCCCCTTCGAGGCACAGATCTATATCCGAACCGCGTCTGAAGGTTCCCTTCGCCCGCGAGCCATACAGTATAACTTGTCCGACCTCGGGGAAACTGGCAAAGACCTCGTTGATCTGTTTGATAACCTCGGGCTTCAGGCCAAATTTCAGCGTTTCAGACTCCATGGGATAGCTCCGCCATTTTGGCTTCCAACGCCACAAACAATGTGAAATAGCGTTCCACGACCAGGGCGCCAATCGCGTCCGCTGTTTCCTTGTTCCATGCCAATTCATGGGTGAACTCGAATGCCTTGATCAAGCCTTGTTGTTCAAGTTCGTTTAATTCACCTTGTCGATGAATTTCTTTAGCTGTGCGAGTGCGCGCCGGTAATTCGACAGGCGTTGCAGCCAGCGGATATCTTGCTCGCTCATGATAAAACCTGAGGTTGGCGTGGATAGCGCTATTTTACCGCGTTGAAGGTGATGCGGGCTGTCAGGCCGGGGCCGGGAACGGCGTCGTCGAGGGCGATGGCGGCGTTATGCAGGGAGGCGATGTCGTGGACGATGGCCAGGCCGAGACCGTGGCCGCCCGGATTGCGTTCCAGCGTGGCGGCGGCGCGGTAGAAGGGGGCGAACACGCGTTCGCGCTCGGCGGTGGCGATGCCGGGGCCGTTGTCTTCCACTTCCAGCGCCACGCCGTCGGTGTCTTCCAGCACGCGTATTGTCACCGTGCCGCCGGGCGGCGTGTAGCGCAGCGCGTTGTCGACCAGGTTGGCCAGCATCTCGTGCAGCAGCAGGGACTGTCCGTGCACCACACCATCCTGCTCGGCTTCCAGCGACAGGTCGATATGCCTGGCCACCGCCGCCATCGCCAGTTCCAGTCCGACCTGACGTGCGATGGCGCGCAGCGCGACCGGCGCCGTCTGCTCGGCGCCCTGGTCGCGGTGTTCGATGCGGGCCAAGGTCAGCAGCCGGTTGGCGAGGTTGACGGTGGAGTCGGTGGTGGCCGCCATGCTGTGGACGATCTCGCGCAGCGCGGCCTTGCTCAGTTCCGGATCGGCGCCGGGACGGTCGCATTCGCGCAGCGCCAGTTCGGCCTGCGTCTTCAGTACCGTCAATGGCGTGCGCAGCTGGTGCGAAGCGTCGGCGATGAAGCGCCGCTGGCTGTTGATCAGCAGGTGCATGCGCGAGCGGGAGCTGTTCAGCGCCGCCACCAGCGGTCGCACTTCCTTGTGCACCAGCGCCGGATCGACATCGGAGGCGTCGTTCGGGCCGCGCGTCTCCACCGCGGTTTTCAGCTGCATTAGCGGCCGCAGCACGAGGCGCACGGCGAACCACACCAGCAGCGCCACCGCCGCCAGCAGCAGGGCCTGCCACGTCAGCGTGTCGAACAGGATCTGGTTGGACAGCACGCGCCGCGCTTCCAGCGTTTCGCCGACCTGGATCAGCGCGATGCCGCGCATCGAATCGTCGTACACCGGCTGCAGCAGCGCGGCGATGCGCACCGGCTGGCCGTTGTAGTTGGCGTGATAGAAGCGCACCAGCGCCGGATAGGCCTCCGAGCGCGGCACGTTGACCGGCACCGGCGGCAGGTCGGCGTAGCCGGACACGGTTTCGCCGGCGATGCCGGTGACCTTGTAGTAGATGCGGCCCAGCGTGTCGGTCTCGAAACTGTCCAGCGCCACGTAAGGCACGTCCGCCACCACCTTGCCGTCCACCACCGACACCCGCTCGGCCAGCGCGCGCGTGGAGGCCAGCAGCGAACGGTCGTAGGCGGTATCGGCGGCGTCCAGCGCATTGCGGTAGACCGAGACCGTGTTCAGCGCCACCAGCACCAGCAAGGGCCCCAGCAGCCAGCGCAGCAGCTGGCCGCGCAGGCTGCCCAGCATGTCGGATGGCGCGGTCATGCGCGTCAGGCCGGAGCGCCGACGGCGGCGCGCGGCTGCAGCAGGTAGCCGATGCCGCGCAGCGTGGTGATGACGGCGGCATCCGGTCCGGCGATGTCGAGCTTCTTGCGCACGCGGTGGATGTACAGATCTATCGCGTCGATGCCGGCGTCGTCGCCCAGCGAGAACACTTCGTCGAACAGCTTTTCCTTGGACACGGCGCGGCCGGTGCGCGTGATCAGCGTCTCCAGCACCGCGTGTTCGCGCGGCGTCAGCGCCAGCGGATTGCCGGCATAGCTGAACATGCGCGTGACGGTGTCGAAACTGAGCGCGCCGCAGTTGTGCACCAGCGCCTCGTTGCCGACGCTGCGGCGCAGCAGCGCCTTGACGCGTGCTTCCAGTTCCGCCAGTTCGAACGGCTTGGCGAGATAATCGTCGGCGCCCAGGTTCAGTCCTTGCACGCGGTCTTCCAGGCCGCCGCGCGCGGTGAGGATCAGCACCGGCGTCTTGGCGCGCGCGCCGCCGCGTGCGCGCAGGCGCTTGAGCACATCCAGCCCGTCCATGCGCGGCAAGGTCAGGTCGAGGATGACCAGCGCGTAGTCCTGCGTGTGCAGCAGGGCGTCGGCGTCGGCGCCGTTGTCGGCGCACTCCACCGCCAGATGCGCGTCGCGCAGCGCCTTGGCCAGCCAGTGCTGCAATTCGGTGTGGTCTTCAACTAACAATATGCGCATAGGGTCTTGCCAGTTCGCTTAAATAAGTGCAGGGTAAGGCCAGCATCATGGCGCGCCGGCGCATAAAAGTGAAGTGTCTCCGGCGATTGTGGTGACCAGGAGACATTGAAAGGCAATTGAAAGATTGACCCTCCTATAGTGGAACCCTGATCGCAAAGATCAGATAACACATATAACTATATCTGGAGACAATTTGATGAAGAATACCCCGTTGACCCTCGCGGTCCTGGCGCTGTGCACGGCCGCCGGCAGCGCGCAAGCGCAATCCAACGTCCAGGTCTACGGCCTGCTCGACGTCGGCATGGAAACCGCCACCAACCAGACGCCGACCGGCGGCAGCATGACCCGCGTGATCTCCGGCGGCATGAACACCTCGCGCTGGGGCCTGCGCGGAAGCGAAGACCTGGGCGGCGGCCTGAAAGCCGTGTTCAACCTCGAAGGCGGCATCCTGATGGACACCGGCGCGCAGGACGGCGCGCTGTTCAAGCGCCAGGCCAACGTCGGCCTGGAAGGCGCCTTCGGCCGCGTGGTGGTGGGCCGTTCGTTCACCACCGTGTACGACACCGTGATCGGCTTCGATCCGATGGGCTTCGCGCCGTTCTACTCGTGGGCCACCTCCGGCCCGGCCACCGGCCCAAGCAAATACGGCTTCACCACCCAGTACGACAACATCATCAAATACGCCGGCACCTTTGGCGACTGGCGCATCGGCGCCAACTACGCCGCCGGCGAGCAGACCACCGGCGCGCAGGACAGCGCCAAGACCGGCTTCAGCACCGTGTACAAAATCGGCGGCGCCAACCTGATGGCGACCTGGGAGCGCAACAACGGCAATACCTTGCCGGCCACCGGCAACCGTGACAAGAACACCGTGTGGCACGTCGGCGGCAGCTACGAAACCGGCCCGGTCAAACTGTGGGCCGTGCTGCGCGATTACAAACTGGTGGCCGGCAAGGCGCTCACCACCGACGTCGACGCCACCACCACCTGGGCCGGCATCGCCTACAAGACCGGCGGCGCCACCACGCTCACCGGCGCGGTCTACCACGTCAACGTCAAGAATGTCGCCGCCGGCAAGGACTCCGACCCGACCATGTACGTGGCGCGCTACCGCTACGCGCTGTCCAAGCGCACCGACCTGCACGTGACGGCGGCCTACGCCAAAGCGAAGAACGGCCAGCTCACCGGCCTGTCGCGCGATGACCCAGGCTACGGCACCACCCAGCGCGGCCTGACCATCGGCATGCAGCACCGCTACTGATGAAAATCCTGCTGTCACTGCTCTGCGCACTGCTGTTCGGTGCGGCGGTCCAGGCGGCAGGCCTGGAGTGCGTGGTGCCGTCCAAACCGGGCGGCGCGATGGACCTGACCTGCAAGCTGGCGCAGAAAGGCCTGGCCGGCCTGCGCGAAGCGCCGAATCCGCCGCCGTCGGATATGCATATCAGCTATCTGCCGGGCGGAATCGGCGCGGTGGCGTGGCACTCGCTGGTGTCGGGCCGCCGCACCGAGCCGAATACGCTGGTGGCGTTTTCCGGCGGCTCGCTGCTCAATCTGGCGCAGGGCAAGTTCGGCAAGGTAAAACCATCGGACGTGCGCTGGGTGGCGGCGCTGGGGGCGGACTACGGCATGATCGCCGTGCGCGCCGACTCGCCGTACAAGACGCTGCGCGACCTGGTGGCCGCATTGCAGGCCAATCCGCAGAAGGTATTGATCGGCATGTCCGGCACCATCGGCAGCCAGGACTGGCTGAAGATGGCGCTGCTGGCGAAGAGCGCCGGCATCGATCCCAAGGCCTTGCGCTTCGTCGCGCTGGAGGGCGGCGGCGAAGCCTTTACCGCCATGCACGCCAACTTTGTGCACGTAGTGTCGGGCGACGCCAGTGAGGCGTCGCTGTACGCCAGCGGTAACACGCGTGTGCTGGCGGTGCTGTCCGAACAACGCCTGCCCGGCGTGCTGGCCAACGTGCCGACCGCGCGCGAGCAGGGCTTCGACGTGGTGTGGCCGATCATCCGCGGCGTGTGGATGGGGCCTCACGCGTCGGAAGCCGAGTACAAGCAATGGGTCGCGCACTTTGACCGTGTGCTGGCCAGTCCGCAGTTCGCGCAGATGCGCGCGGCTTCGGGCCTGTATCCCTTCGGGCTGACCGGCGATGCGCTGGCGGCCTATGTCAAGAAAGCCGTGGACGACTACGGCAAGCGCGCCGCCGAACTTGGCCTGGTGCGCTGATTGAATAACCTTTGGAGATTACGATAATGTTGAAAACGACTTTGGCCGCTGCATGCGCCACGCTGTTTGCCGGTTCCGCGCTGGCGCAAGTGCCGGCCGGCTATCCAGCCGACTACCAGAAGATCATCGACGGCGCCAAAAAGGAGGGCAAGCTGGTGATCTACGGCGCCACCGACAGCAAGGCCACGCAGCCGCTGATCAAGGACTTCAGCGCCATGTATCCAGGCATTACGGTCGAATACAACGACATGAATTCCACCGAGGTGTACAACCGCTTCATCTCCGAAGTGGCGGCCGGCGGCAACACCGCCGACGCCATGTGGTCGTCGGCCATGGACCTGCAAATGCGCCTGGCCTCGGACGGTTACGCGCTGGCCTACAAATCGGTGGAAGCGTCCAAGATCCCCGGCTGGGCGATCTGGGACGACAAGGCCTACGGCACCACCTTCGAGCCGGCCGCCATCGTCTACAACAAGCGCCTGGTCGACGCCAAGGAAGTGCCGCAGACGCACGCCGACTTCACCAAGCTGATACAGCAGCCCAAGTTCAAGGACAAGGTCACCACCTACGACATCGAAAAATCCGGCGTCGGCTTCATGTTCATGACCCAGGACGCGCGCGAGAATCCGAAGTTCCAGGATCTGGAAAACGCCTTCGGCATGGCCAAGGTGCGCGTGCAGTCGTCCACCGGCACCATGATGGAGCGCATTTCGTCCGGCGAGAACCTGATCGGCTACAACGTGCTGGGTTCCTACGCGCTGGTGCGCGCCAAGACCGATCCGTCGATCGGCGTGGTGCTGCCGAAGGATTACACGCTGGTGATGTCGCGCGTCTTCTTCATTAACAAATCGGCGAAGAACGTCAACGCCGCCAAGCTGTGGCTGGACTACATGCTGTCGCATCGCGGCCAGACCATCATCGCCAACGACTCCAAGCTGTTCGCGATCCGCGCCGACGTCACCGGCGAGACCACGTCGGCGGAGCTGATCAAGCAAATTGGCAAGGACAACATCAAGCCGGTGCCGGTCCATCCTATCCTGCTGCAATTCCTGGGGCCAGCCAAGCGCATGGCCTTCCTCAAGCAGTGGAAAGAAACCGCAGGCAAGAAGTAAGAGACAATCACCATGCAAACACTCGCTCACTCCGGCCGGCCAGGTATCAACTGGCCGCGCGGCGTGGTCGTAGCGCTGGCTGCCTGCGCTATCTTCCTGCCGCTATTCCTGATCTTCTATCAAAGCTTTTTGAATGCGCCATTCTTCATGCCGGCCAAGGAGTTGGGCCTGGACGCCTACCGCTTCATCTTTGAAGATCCCGATTTCGCCATCGCCTTCAAGAACGCCTTCTACCTGGCGGCCGGCCTGGCCATCATCGCCGTGCCGCTGGGCGGCATGCTGGCCTTCCTGATGATACGTACCGACCTGCCGGGCAAGGGCTTCATCGCGCCGCTGCTGCTGGTGCCGATCTTCGTGTCGCCGATGGTGATGGGCTTCGGCTACGTGGTGTCCATGGGACCGGTAGGCTTCTACTCGCTGTGGGCCAAGGACATTCTCGGTTTCATCCCGTGGAATATCTATTCCTTCACCAGCATCGTCATCATCGCCGGCCTGACGCACGTGCCGCACGTCTACCTGTACGCATCGTCGGCGTTGAAGAGTCTTGGTTCGGACGTGGAGGAAGCGGCGCGCGTGGCCGGCGCCTCGCCGCTGCAGGTGATGTTCAACGTCTCGCTGCCGATGATCACGCCGGCGTTGGCCTACGCCGGCGTGCTGGTGTTCTTCCTCGGCTTCGAAGTATTCGGCCTGGTGCTGGTGCTGGGCGATCCGGAAGGCCACATGGTGCTGGCCACCTATCTGTACAAGCTGACCAACAAGCTTGGCACGCCATCGTATCACCTGATGGCCGCCGTTGCCGTCTGCCTGGTGATGGTGACCATGCCGCTGGTGATGGTGCAGCGCTGGCTGCTGAAGTCGGCCAACAAATTCGTCTCGATCAAGGGCAAGGGCGCGCGTTCCAAGGCCATGCCGCTGGGCCGCTGGAAGTGGCTGGCGTTCGCGCTGATCTTCGGCTGGCTGATGTTCACCATTATCATGCCGATGTCGGGTATCGTACTGCGCTCCTTCGTCCAGTACTGGGGCGAGGGCGTCAAGCTGGCCGACGTGCTGACCCTGCAGCACTTCCGCGAAATCATGGAGCAGCCGGCGCTGATGCGCGGCATCCTGAACACGGTGCTGATCGGCGTGATCGGCGGCGCCTGCGCGGTGATCTGCTACTGCGCCATTGCGCTGGCCATGCACCGCAAGCCGGACATGATCACCCGCTTCCTCGACTACAGCGTGCTGGTGCCGCGCGCCGTGCCCGGCCTGCTGGCCGGCCTGTCGTTCCTGTGGGTGTTCCTGTTCGTGCCGAGCTGGCTGGATGGCGCCTTGAAAGGCATGGACAACGGCGCGGCGCTGTGGCTCAGCGAGAACGCCATCCCGGTGCTGCGCTCCCTGCGCTCGACCATCTTCGCCTTGTGGCTGGCGTATTCTGTGGTGTGGCTGGCCTATGGCATGCGCCTGATCTCGACCGCCTTGCTGCAAGTGGGGCCGGAGCTGGAAGAGGCGGCGCGCGCGGTCGGCGCCACCCGTGGCCGGGTCACGCGCGACGTCACCGTCCCGCTGATCAAATACGGCCTGCTGGGCGCCTGGCTGATGGTGTTCCTGATCTTTGAGCGCGAATATTCGACCGGCGTCTACCTGCTGTCGCCGGGCACCGAGGTGATCGGCGCGATGCTGGTGTCGCTGTGGGCCACCGGCTCCACCGACC
Source organism: Duganella alba (assembly GCF_009674495.1). Classification (GTDB taxonomy): domain Bacteria; phylum Pseudomonadota; class Gammaproteobacteria; order Burkholderiales; family Burkholderiaceae_D; genus Rugamonas; species Rugamonas alba. The sequence continues at coordinate 31,222 of NZ_WKJN01000039.1, forward strand.
TGGTGGCGGCGTTATCGTTCATCAACATCTCGCTGGTGGCGATCGGCCTTGGCGTCGCGCTGCGCTTCGGCGTGAAGCTGCACAATTAAGAGAACATATTATGAAACGAGACATCATGACCAATGAACTGACCGTCAACGACCTGCACCTGGACTACGGCAGCGGCGCCAGCGCCAATCCGATCCTGAAGGGCGTGTCCATGCACCTGCAAAAAGGCGAAGTGGTGGCGTTGCTGGGGCCTTCGGGCAGCGGCAAGACCACGCTGCTGCGCGCGGTGGCCGGTCTGGAAAGCCCGAAGGCAGGCGCCATCAACATCGGCGACCGCAATGTGTTCGACGGCGCGCGCGGCTTCGAGATGCCGGCCGAGCAGCGCAACCTGGGACTGGTGTTCCAGTCCTACGCACTGTGGCCGCACAAGACCGTGTTCGACAACGTGGCCTATGGCCTCAAGCTGCGCAAGCTGGGCGCCAGCGAGATCAAGGACAAGGTCAACGACGTGCTGAAGAATCTCGGCCTCGGCCACCTGGGCGAGCGTTATCCGCACCAGCTATCGGGCGGCCAGCAGCAGCGGGTGGCGATCGCCCGCGCGCTGGTGTACAACCCGCCGGTGATCCTGCTGGATGAACCGCTGTCCAACCTGGACGCCAAGCTGCGCGAGGAAGCGCGCGCCTTCCTGCGCGAGCTGATTGTGCGACTGGGCCTGTCGGCGTTGATGGTGACGCACGACCAGGCCGAGGCGATGGCGATTTCGGACCGCATCCTGCTGCTCAACAACGGCAAGATCGAGCAGCAAGGCACGCCGCAAAGCATGTACGAAACGCCGGACACGCTGTTCACCGCGGAGTTCATGGGCAGTAACAACCGCCTGCCGGCGCGTGTGGCGCAGCGCGATGGCGCGCAGGTGCAGCTGGAGATCAATGGCGCGCGCCTGCAAGCCAGCGCGCGCGGACCAGGTGGCGGCGATGGCGTCACCATCATCCGCGTCGAGGAAGTGAGAATCAGCCCGACGCCGGCCGACAACGCCATTGAGCTGCCGCTGCTGACCTGCATGTACCTGGGCGACCGTTTCGAGTGCCTGTTCAAGAGCGAGGGCGGAACGGAAATCAGCGTGCGCGCCTATTCCAAGTACCGCCTGGAACCGGGCCGCTACTGGCTGCAACTGCCGGCCGACAAGCTCTGGGTGTTCTGAGGCCGCTCAGCGCGCGCAACCGCCCTCGCATATAATGCCTTTTTGATTTATGGCAATGTTACGAGATGACGAAGGCTGCGGTCTGGATGGTCGATGCGAACGCGGTGACGGAGGCCGGGCTGCAACACTGGCGCGGCTGGCTGTCGGCCGACGAGATGGCGCGCCACCAGCGCTTTGTCCGCGCGCAGCGGCAACGTCAGTTTGTCGTTGGCCGCGTGATGTTGCGCATGGCGCTGGGCCGCCTGCTCGGCGTGGCGCCGCAGGAGATCCGCCTGGAAGAACGCGTCGGCAATGCGCCGCGCCTGATCTCGCCGGCGCTGAAGGGCGCTACGCCCGGCTTCAGCATTTCGCATAGCGGCCGCTGGGTGGCGTGTGCGGTTAGCGCACAAACGGCGCTGGGACTCGATATTGAAATGATGGACCCGGCGCGCGACCTGCATGCGCTCGCGGCCCAGGCTTTCGACAGCGGCGAGATGGCGCAATGGGAGCGCATGCAGGGACTGCCCGACGGGCAGCGCGTTGAAGGCTTTTATCGCTTGTGGAGCGAAAAGGAAGCGCGCTTCAAGCTGGCCGTCGTCGGCGGCGGCCATTGCATAGCGCTGCCGCACGCCGAGTTGTCGATCGCGCTGTGCAGCGAGCAGTCGCTCGAACGGCCGCCGCTCATCGAAGTCATCACCCTCGAATAAATCCGCCGCCCGGCAGCGCTAGTCGTTCAGGCTCCAGACATACTGCATTTTGGTCCACGACTGCTGCGGTGCGCCGTCCACGGTGCCGGGTTTGAACTTGCACAGGCTCAGGCCGGCCTGAGCGGCGCGGTCCAGGTCGCGGAAGCCGCTGGATTTTTCGATGCGCGAGTCGGCCACCTTGCCGTCGGTGCCGATCAGCAAGGCCAGCATCACGGTGCCGGTGTCGCCGTTGCGCAGCGCGTTCTTCGGATAATCAGGCTTGGCGCAGGCTTGTGCATCCACCACGGCCGCGGTCACCACTGGCGCTGGCCGCGCCTGCGGCGTCCTGGCGCCGGCTTCGGCCACGCCGCCCATCGGCGGCTGCGCCGGCGGCTGGTCAGTCATGGGCCGCGCCGTGACGGATGGCTGCGATTCAATCACCACATCGGTCGGCGGCTGCGGCACGACGATGTCCGGCCGCGCCAGTTGCGGCTCCTCCACCTGCGGTTCACGCTCCTTCGGCTTGGGCGCCTCGGCCGTCTGCACCAGCTCGACTTCCGGCGGCGCGGACCGGAACACCGTCAGCTTCGAGCCATGCAGGAATACCGCCAGCAATGCAACGTGCAGCAGAACGACGGTACCCATGCCGGTCAGATTCTTCTTTTGGTTCATGATTGCTCCTTGGTGGTGGATGTATTGCTATGTGTTGGAAGTATACTATTCCATGATATAGCAAAATAAAAGCGTTTTTTGAGCAATGGCTCTGTGATATCCTTGGCGTCATGAATGCTTGGGAGTAGAAAATGAAGAAAATACGTGTGCTGCTGGCGGATGATCACCCGATCGTGATGACGGGCTTCGCCATGTCGCTGGAAGGGCAGGGGCTGGAGGTGGTGGCGCAGGCGCGCACGCCGGCGGAGGCGCTGGCGCAGTTCCAGCAACTGAAGCCGGACGTGGCCGTGCTCGACATCCGCTTCGGCGAACAACTGACCGGACTCGACGTGGCGCGGCAGATCCTGGCGCACACGCCATCCGCCGCCATCGTCTTTCTCAGCCAGTTCGACCAGGACAGCCTGATCAAGGAAACCTACCGCCTCGGCGGCCGCGCCTTCATGACCAAGGATTGCGATCCGGCCGACCTGGCGGCGGCGGTGCGGCGCGCGCATGAGGGCGAGCTGTACTTCCTGCCGCACATCGCCGAACGGCTGGCCAACCTGTCGGTGCGCGGCGACGCGTCGCCGCAGTCGCAGCTCGACGAGCGCGCGCTGGAAATCTTCACGCTGATGGCGGAAGGCCTGACCAACGCGGAGATCGCCGAGAAGCTGGACGTCTCCACCAAAACCATCAGCAACATCAGCCAGGCGGTGAAGGAAAAGCTGGGCGTGCACCGGCCGGCCTATATCACGCGGCTGGCGGTCAAGCATGGGCTGATTGAGCCTTGAGGCATTGGCACTGGCGCCACTGGAGCGTGCGCACGCGCCTGATGGCGATGACAGCGCTGCCGCTGGCCTACCTGTTCTGCACCTTCGTCTGGTACGCCTACCAGTCGCGCCTGAGCGAGGTGCGCGAGGAGATGGCCGAGCGCGGCCCGCTGGTGGCCAAGGTGCTGGCCGACAGCAGCGAGTTCAGCCTGGTGTCGCGCCGCTATGACGATCTGAAGCTGACCATCAACGGCCTGCTGCGCGCCGATCCGAGCATCTACCGCATCGAGGTGCTGGACGCCCAGCGGCGCGAACTGGTGCACGCGGCCGCGCGTACCGGCGGCGTTGAGCCGCAGCTCGGCTACTACGAGGCGCCGGTGCTCAAGCGCCTGATGTGGGTGGCGATGCTGGGACCGGACGGCAAGCCGTATCGCAAGGACGGGCCGTCCGGTGCCAGCGGCATGACGGTGGAGACCATGGGCTATGTGCGGGTGACGATGTCGCCGTCGGCGCTGCTGCTCAAGCAGACGCGCAGGTTTTATGTCGAGCTGCTGGTCGGCAGCATCGGCTTGCTGGCCTGCATGCTGCTGGCGTGGCAACTGGCCAAGGGATTGAACGCGTCGCTGTACGCGTCGATGCAGGCGCTGCGCGAGGCCGACGCCGAGAAGCGCCGGCTGATCCGCAAGGTCAACACGGCGGTGGAGGACGAGCGCCAGAGCATCGCGCTGGAAATCCACGATGAACTGAACGCGACGCTGATCGCGGCGCGGCTGGAGGCGCAGCGCATCGCCGACCTTAGTCTGGAAGGCGAGGTACGCGACAAGGCGCAATCCATTATCAAGCTGACCCTGGGCTTGTACAACAGCGGACGCCAGCTGGTGCGCCGCCTGCGGCCGGAAGTGCTGGACATGCTGGGCCTGGACGGCGCGGTGGAGGAGATGGTCCGCCACTACGACAGCGTGCGCAGCGGCTGCCGTTTCGATCTGCAGGCGAAAGGCGACTTCTCGAAGATGGAAAGCGGCATTGCTATCTCCGCGTACCGGATCGTGCAGGAAGCACTGTCCAACGTGGTCAAGCATGCACGGGCGACGCACGCCGAGGTGACGCTGGCGCTGGAAGAGGGCGAGTTGCGCATGCGGATCCGCGACAACGGCTCCGGTTTCGATCTGGCACAGGCGTCCTCCGGCATCGGCCTGGTCGGCATGCGCGAGCGCGTGTATGCCTTCAACGGCCGGATCACGGTCGATACCGGGCTGGCGGCCGGCACGTGTATTCATATTGTCATGCCAATTCGATAAAATTTCTCTTTGAATGTAAACGATTCTCATTTAATATTCGTATTTGGGAATAATTCTCATTCAATAAAATAGGGGAATCAGGGAAATGCGCGTCAAGGTAATGGTGGTGGCGCTGGCCGGAGTCATGGCTGGCTGGGCGGTACATGCGGAAGAAACCGATCCGATCGAGCAGGTCGTGATCACCGGCGACAAGCTGAAACGCACGGAGATCGACAGCAGCGCCAGCGTCGGTGCGCGCAATCGCCGGCAGATCGCGGAGTCCGGCATGACCTCGCTGGACGAGGTGGCCGCGCAGATGGCCAACGTCGGCACCGCCGAAAACCTGTCGATCCGCGGCGTGCAGGCTTACGGCCCGACCGGCGGCGGTGGCAAGACCATCACGCTGGTGGTGGACGGTGTGCCGCAGGACGGCTTCGGCCAGGACATCGCCAACCTGAGCGTGTGGGACGCCGACCGCGTGGAAGTGCTGCGCGGTCCGCAGTCGACCAACCAGGGCCGCAACTCGCTGGCCGGTGCGGTGGTGCTGAAAACCCGCGACCCATCCGACGTGCGCGACTTCAGCTACCGCGTCAGCGCCGGCAACCAGAATGCACATCGCGTGGCGCTGGCTGGCGGCGGCGCGATTGTCGACGAGGTACTGGCCGGCCGCATCACGCTGGAACAGCGCAAGCGCGACGGCGATGTCTACAATCCGACCCGCGACGACAAGCGCTCCAACCACGACGACGGCCATACGCTGCGCGGCAAGCTGCGCATCACGCCGTGGGGCGACAACTACCAGGCGCTGGTGACGCTGGTGGACGACAAGCAGGAGCAGGGCTACAACACGGTGGAGGCTGTGAAGGTGCCGGCATCGGCGCGCGAAAACTTCTCCAACGAGCCGCGCAACACCGAGAACCACACGCGTTCCGCCGCGCTGGAGCAGACCTTCCGCGCCTTCGGTTCCGACATCACGTTGCTGACCACCTATTCGCACAACCGCTACACGCGCATCCAGGATTATGACGGCACGGAGCTGAAGCAGGGCTACCGCGACGGCGAGAACATCGATCGCCAGTGGGTGCAGGAAGCGCGCGCCAATTTCGACACGCAGGTGTTCGGCAACAAGCTGAAAGGCGTGGTCGGCCTGTATTACTCGCAGCAGTACTACGCGGGCGACGATCTGTTCACGGTGCCGGTGTCGTATGTGCTGGGACTGACCGGGCAGTGCCGCGTGCAGGCCACCTGCGACGCCCTGTACGGCGCGGACTTCATCAACCGCCGCCAGATGCAGGACAACGCCAGCAAGACCCGCGCAGTCTACAGCGAGGCCGATTACGTGGTCGGCAAGATGACGCTGACCGCCGGCATCCGTTTCGACGGCGAGCGCCAGAACCGCATCCTGCAATCGGAAACCAACGGCACCTCGGCGCTGGCGAAGCAGGTCTACACGCAGCTGATCCGCGGCGGCATCTTCGCGCCGGACAGCGTGCAGGATCTGAGCACCGACAACTCGGTGTGGCTGCCCAAGTTCGGCGTGCGCTATGCGCTGGCGCCGGAATGGGGGGCCGGCCTGACCGCGCAGCGCGGCTACCGCACCGGTGGCGTCGATTACAGCTACCAGCGCGGCTCGCACTCCTACGGTCCGGAATATACCAAGAACTACGAGGCCTCGCTGAAAGGCGCGATGGACAACGGCCTGGTGGTGTCGGTGAACGCGTATCGCGTCAACTGGACCGACCAGCAGGTTGACGTCGGCGCCAACTCGCTGGATACCTACTTCGTCAACGCCGGCAGCTCGCGCTTGCAGGGGCTGGAGGCGGAACTGCGCGGCAAGGTGGCGCGCAACCTGGAACTTTTCGGCGCAATGGGCCTGGCGCGCACCAGGTTCATCGACTTCGTGGCGCCGGCCGGCGACTACAGCGGCCACCAGTTCGCGCGTTCGCCACGACAGACGCAGTCGGTGGGCTTCAGCTGGACGCCGGGGCGCTGGATGCTGAACATGAACCTGCAACACGCCAGCGGCACCTTCATGGATGCGGAAAACGTCGACCGCAACGACGGCCACACTCTGCTGGGCGGCAAGGCGACCTATGAAGTGTCCAAGGGCGTGACGCTGTTCGCCTATGGCAGCAACCTGACCAACCAGACCTACATCACCGCCAACAAGCTGGTGTCGGTGACCGGCCGCTATAACGTGGCGCTGGGCGCCGCGCGCCAGTTCGGCTTTGGCGTGCAGGGCGCGCTGTAACGGAGGATGAGATGAACTGGATCTGCATCGGTGTCGCGGCGCTGGCCGCGCTGAATCTCTATCTGGCGTCGCCGCACCAGACCCTGTGGCCGGCGGCCTTGCGGCGCCAGGCTTTCCTGCGCTGGCTGGCGGTGCCGCTGGCGGTGGGCTCGGTCGCCACGGCGGTCGATACCTATGGCGGCTGGTGCGGCGTGTGCATCGCGCTGTCCGGCTTCATGACCATGCTGGTGGCGCTGCCATATCTTGATGCGTGGCGCAGGAAGGGAGCGCGCCATGTGGGGTAAGTCGACCGCCGCTGTCTTCCTCGGCATGCCGCTGTCGGTGCTGGTGGTCGGCTTTGCCGCGTTGCTCAGTCATGACCAGGCCAGCACCACGTTGCCATGGCTGCTGTTGTTCTTCCTGGTGTGGATAGCTGTGATGACTTGCACCTTCCTGTTCAGGACCGGGCTGCGCGCCTGGCTGTGGATGGGCGGCCTGACCATTGCCGGCTACGCAGCGCTGCATTTTCTCAAGGCCAGCGGCCTGGTAAGGATCGCCGCATGAAGTCCTCCACTTTACGTACCTTTATCGCGGTGCATACCTGGGTGGGACTGGTGGCGGGCTTCTGCCTGTTCATCGCCTTCTATGCCGGCGCTGTGACGCTGTTCCATGAGGAGCTGCATGCATGGGAGACGCCGCTGCCGCAGGCGGCGGCGCCGCAGCGCGATCCGCAGTTGCTGATCGACGCCGTGCTGCAAGCCAATCCGAAGGCGAAGGAGAACTTCTACGTGCGCATGCCGTCGCAGTTCGAGCCGGAAATGGTGCTGGAATTCGATGAACGCCACTTCCGTCTGGACGCCGGCGGCAAGCTGGAAGAATTCCGCGAACGTTCGCAGCTGGTGGATTTCGTCTACCGCCTGCATTACACGGCCGGCCTGCCGCGCAGCTGGGGCATTTATGTGTTGGGCGTGGTGTGCATCCTGTACGGGCTGGCGCTGGCCAGCGGCGTGATCATCTACGCGCCGACCTTCTTCAAGGACTTGTTCGCGCTGCGCATCGGCAAGAACATCAAGCGCATGTGGCAGGACGCGCACAACGCCATCGGCATGCTGTCGCTGCCGTTCCACGTGATGTATGCGTGGAGCGGCGCGGTGCTGGCGCTGGGGATCATCCTGCTGGCGCCGTTCCAGTACCTGATCTTCGACGGCAAGCTGCTGCAGCTGGTGGGGCCGGACATCACTGCCGCCGCGCCGCCCAGGGCCGCAGGCGTGGCCGCGCCGCTGGCGCCGGCCTTGCAACTGCTGGCCGAAGTGCGCCGCGCCGCGCCGGGCATCGACATCGAAACGCTGGTCTACCACCGGGCCGGCGACGCCAACGCGCAGATGCAGGCCTATGGCCACATGCACCAGCAGACCGTGGCCGACATGGGCGCGGTGGTGCTGAACGCCAGCAGCGGCAAGCTGCAACGGGTGGTGATGCCGGAGAATTTCAGCGCCGGCACGCGCTTCCTGCGCAGCTTGCAGGCGCTGCACTTCGGCAGCTTCGGCGACCTGGCGGTCAAGTGGACTTATTTTGTGCTGGGTGTCGGTGGCGCCTTCCTGTTCTACAGCGGCAACCTGCTGTGGATCGAAGCGCGCCGCAAGCGCCAGAAGCTGGTGCAGCCGCGCAGCGGCAAGCTGATGGCGCAGGCCACGCTGGGCATCTGCCTGGGCTGCGTGGCCGGCGTGTCGGCGGTGTTCCTGGCGAATAAACTGGCGCCGGCGGGACAACTGCCGCTGTGGGAGGAGCGCAGCTACTACGCGCTGTTCTTCGGCTGCGTACTGTGGGCCTTCGTCCGTCCGCCGGCGCGCGCCGCGCACGAGCTGCTCACGCTGTGCGCCGTGCTGACGCTGGCGGTGCCGCTGGCGCACTGGTGGCACACGGGCCTCAACCCGCTGCTGGCGCTGGTGCAGGGCGACGGCGTGGTGACCGGCGTCGCCATCGTCGCCATGCTGTTCGCCGCGCTGTACTGGAAGATGGCGCGCGCCGCGCTGCACCGCGGCCGCCACGGCGACCCGCACAGCGTGTGGTCGCTGCGGCAGGCGCCATCGGCGCAGGAAGCCATACAGCAGGCGGCTTGATCCTGCTCACATGCCGCGCGCTTCACCGCATGCCGGACGGCGACGGCATGCGGTTATAATCCGCTCAATCTTTCCGGAAACTTCATATTGAACGGATACGCATTCCCATGAGCCAGCCCAATCAGTTCTCCCTGCTGAAGCAGCGCCGCTTCGCGCCGTTTTTCTGGACCCAGTTCCTCGGCGCGTTCAATGACAATCTGTTCAAGACCGCGCTGGTGGTCATCATCACCTTCGATGCGCTGAGCTGGACCACGCTGGACCCGTCCACCATCTCCAACCTGATTCCCGGCCTGTTCATCCTGCCGTATGTGCTGTTCTCGGCCACCGCCGGCCAGCTGGCCGACAAGTTCGAGAAGTCCGGGCTGACGCGCTTCGTCAAGTGGCTGGAAGTGGCGATCATGTGCGTGGCCGGCATCGGCTGGGTGACCCATCACCTGTGGCTGCTGGTGGCGGCGGTGGTGGGCATGGGCGTGCATTCGACGCTGTTCGGTCCCGTCAAATACGCCTACCTGCCGCAGCAGCTCAAGCCGGAGGAACTGGTCGGCGGCAACGGCGTCACCGAGACGGGCACCTTCGTCGGCATCCTGATGGGCGAGGTGCTGGGCGCGGTGCTGGTGGTGCAGCAGCCGCACGGCCTGATGCTGGAGGCGCTGGCCACCATCTTTGTCGCGGCGCTGGGCCTGGCCGCCGCCTACCGCATTCCCGACTCGCCGGCGCCGGCGCCGGAGCTGAAGATCAGCTGGAACTTCGTCGGCGAATCGATCCGCAATATCAATTTCTCGCGCAAGAACCGCACGGTGTTCCTGTCCATGCTGGGCAACTCGTGGTTCTGGTTCTACGGCGCGCTGGTGCTGGCGCAGTTCCCGGTGTACGCCAAGGATTACCTGCACGGCGACCACGGCGCCTTCGTGCTGCTACTGACGGTGTTCTCGCTGGGCGTGGGCAGCGGCTCGCTGCTGTGCGAGCGCCTGTCGGGGCGCAAGGTGGAGATCGGCCTGGTGCCGTTCGGCTCGATCGGCCTGACGGTGTTCGGCATCGACCTGTATTTCGCCAGCCTGGGCTACAGCACCACGGCGGCGGCCGGCGTGCACCTGGACGCCCTGGCGCTGCTGGCGCAGCACGGCATGTGGCGCATCCTGTTCGACGTGCTGATGATCGGCATGTTCGGCGGCTTCTTCATCGTGCCGCTGTTCGCGCTGATCCAGACCCGCTGCGATCCGGCGCACATCTCGCGCACCATCGCCGGCATGAACATCCTCAACGCGCTGTTCATGGTGGCGGCGGCCGGCCTGGCGATCGTGCTGCTGGGGCAGGGCATGACCATTCCGCAGCTGTTCCTGGTGACGGCGCTGCTGAACGCCGTGGTGGCGGTCTACATCTTCTCGCTGGTGCCGGAATTCCTGATGCGCTTCCTGGCCTGGCTGCTGATCCATACCGTGCACCGCGTGTACACGGTCGACGCCGAGCGCATTCCGGCCGAAGGTGCGGCGGTGCTGGTGTGTAACCACGTCAGCTACGTCGACGCCATCGTCATCGGCGCGGCGGCGCCGCGGCCGATCCGCTTCGTGATGGACCACCGCATCTTCAAGCTGCCGCTGCTGGGCTGGATCTTCCGCACCGCGCGCGCGATTCCGATCGCGCCGGCCAAGGACGACCCGTGGCTGATGGAGAAGGCCTACATCGATATCGCCCAGGCGCTGCACGAAGGCGAGCTGGTGTGCATCTTCCCCGAAGGGCAACTGACGCGCACCGGCGACATCAACGACTTCAAGGGCGGCATCGCCAAGATCGTCGAACGCAGCAAGGTGCCGGTGATTCCGATGGCGCTGCGCGGCCTGTGGACGCATCTGCTGAGCCGCAACCGCGAGAACGTGTTCGGCCGCGCCTTCCGCGCCGGCATGCGCTCGCGGCTGGAACTGGCGGTCGGCGCGCCGGTGGCGCCGCAGGACGTGACGCCGGACGATTTGAAGCAGCGCGTGGCGGCGCTGCGCGGCGACTGGAAATAAGGGCGAATTCGCCAAAAAAGTCCATGTCATAGTGGTTAAAAAATGTAACTTACCATCGCTTACAAATTACATGTCCGTCTTGACAAGTTTTCTTTAGACTGCGGTGCGGCGCCTCACGAGGGCGTTGTCTACCACCAGGGAAAACTACATGACAAACCAATCATACTCCGCGCTGGCGATGGCCAGCCTGCTCGCACTGAGCGCCTGCGGCGGCGGCTACGACGCCAGCTACACCTCACCGCCGGCGCCGCCGCCCACGCCGGTGGCCTCCACCATCACGGTCGATTTCACCAAGGGCATCGAAGGCTGGACGCCGGGCGTGGCCGACTACGGCGATCCCGACGAGCCAAGCGAAACCGGCTACGGCTGGTCCAAGCTGCCGGCGCCGCTGGAAGGCAAGGGCTATTTCCTGACCGTCCACAACAACAGCGACGACGTGCTGACCTATGTGAAGCACCAGGTGGGCGGCTTCGCGCCGGGCGCGAAGTACAACCTGAGCTTCTCGATGACCTACGCCACCGACGCCTCCGCCGACTGCGCCGGCGTCGGCGGTTCGCGCGGCAATGACATCTTCATGGTTGCCGCGGCGGCCGGTGACGAGCCGAAGACCGTCAAGCAGGCGGACGGCCGCTATCGCCTGAACCTGGACCGCGGCAACAACGCCGAACCGGGGACGCAGGGCAAGGTGCTGGGCCGGCTCGGCATCGAGGGCCTGGGCTGCAACGGCGGCGAATGGGCGCAGGCGACGCGCGCCTCGACCGAGGCCATCCCGGTCACCGCCGACAAGGATGGCAAGCTGTGGATCGTGCTGGGCGCCGATTCCGGCTATGAAGCCACCAACGCCTGGTTCCTGCTGGGCGCCACGGTCCAGGTCAAGCCGCAGTAATCAGCGCGCCGCCTGGACCTGTTCGCGGTTCTGCCGCGCGCCGGCCAGGCGGACGATTTGCTCCAGTTCCACCGGCTTGACCAGGTGATGGTCGAAGCCCGCCTCCACGGTGCGCCGGCGCGCGTCGCCCTGGCCCCAGCCGGTCAGGGCCAGCAGCAGGATGCGCTCGGCGCCCGGCTTCTGGCGGATCGCGCGCGCCGTCTCGTAGCCGTCCATGCCGGGCATGCCCAGGTCCATGATGATCATGTCCGGCGCCTGCCGCTCGACGGCGGCGACGGCGGCCATGCCGTCGTACACGGCGTGCACGTCGAAGCCGTCGATTTCCAGCAGCGCCGCCAGCGAATCGGCGGCGTCCTGGTTGTCGTCCACCACCAGCACCTGCATCCTGCGGCCGTCGGTGCTGGCCTGCTGCGCCAGCGGCACCGCGTGGCGCGCGCCGGCGCTGTCGAGCACCGGCAGGCGGATCACGAATTCGCTGCCCTGGCCGGGGCCCGCGCTGTAGGCGTCCACCGAGCCGCCATGCATTTCGGCGAACTGGCGCGACAGGCTCAGGCCGATCCCCAGGCCGCTGGAGAACTGGCCGTTGACCGTATTACTTTGTTCGAACATGCGGAAGATGCGGCCGATCGCCTCGGCCTCCAGGCCGATGCCGTCGTCGCGCACGGTCACCAGCAGCTGGCCGTCGTCGGCCGCCGCCCGCACCAGCACGTGGCCGCCCTGCGGCGTGAACTTGACCGCGTTGGACAGGATGTTGGCGACGATCTGCACCAGCCGCGCGTAGTCGACATGCAGCATGATCTCGCTCGGCGGCAGCTGCCAGGCGATGTGGATGCGCTTGGCGTCGGCCGCCTGCTGGCACAATTCGCTGACGTGGCTCATCACCGCGCCCAGCGACACCACCTGCTGCTGCAGGGTGATCTTGCCGCTGGTGATGCGGGCGACGTCGAGCAGGTCGTCCACCAGCCGGGTCAGCAGGCGCACCTGGCGCTCGACCATGTCGCGGATGCGCGCCACCGGCGCCGCGTCCGGATACAGATGCGTCAGCAGCGACACCGAGGTGCGGATCGGCGCCAGCGGATTGCGCAGCTCGTGTCCCAGGCTGGCGAGGAATTCATCCTTGCGCCGCGCCGCCTCGCGGATCTGGTACTGCTTGTTGCGCGCGCGTAGCGTGGCGTGCAGCGCGGTGATCAGGGTCAGCGTGCGCACCGGGCGTTCCATCAGGCTCAGGTTGCCCAGCCCGGCCACCGCCTGCCGCACCACCGGCGAATCGGCGCCGTTGTGCGTCAGCAGGATGATCGGCAGGTCCGACCATTCGGGCTGGTGCGCCACGCATTGCTGCAGCAGCTGGAAGCCGCCGCGCGGCAGCGCTTCCTCCACCGTCAGCACGGCGCCGGCGCCGCGCTCCAGTTCCTGCGCCAGTTCCGGCAGGGTGGCGCAGACATGGCTGTCGATGGCGGCCATGGCCAGCACCTTGGCCGCCAGCGGCGCATCCTGGCCGGTGGGGGCGTAGATCAGGATGCGCGTTTCCATGCTCAACCCGGCTGCGGTCCGACGGGACCGGGGCCGTGATAGGTCGGCACGCCGGTCAGCACGCCGTGGAATTCCTTGAGCACCGGCCCCACGCGCAGGCCGTCCCGGCCCAGTTCGAAGCGGCGCAGCGTGCGCTCGTGCGCGCTGCCGCGTTTCTTGAACACCGAGATGGCCTGGCGCACTTCGCCTTCGGCCTCGAAGTAGCGCAGCATGATGACGTTGTCGGCCAGGTAGCTGGCGTCGATGGCGTTGCTCATGTGGCCGCCCACCATGCCTTGCTGCACGCCGACGATGATGCTGACCACGCCGCGCTGGCCGAGGAAGGTCAGCAGCTCATGCAGATGGGTGATCAGGAAGCGCTCGTCCGGCACCGCATTCAGGTAGCCGTTCAGGCTGTCGATGACGACGATGCGCGCGCCTTGCTCCACCGAGCGCATCACGGCGCTGGCGAATTCGCCCGGCGCCAGTTCGGCCGGATCGATCTGCTGCACCATCAGCAGCCCTCGGTCGAGGGCGCCGGTCAGGTCGAGGTTCAGATTGCGGCAGCGGTTAAGCAGGTTGTTGCGCGCCTCCTCAAACAGGAACATTGCGCATTTTTCGCCGCGCTGCGTGGCGGCGTGCACGAACTGCGTGGCCAGCGACGACTTGCCGGTGCCGGACGGGCCGGAGATCAGCGTGCTGCTGCCTTCCTCCAGGCCGCCGCCGGTCAGCGTGTCGAGCAGGCGCAGGCCACTGGAGCGCTGGTCGCGGCTGGTGGTCTCGCGCGAATGCGCCGCCACCAGGCGCGGATAGACGTACAGTCCGCCCTTGATGATCTTGTAGTCGTGGGCGCCGCCGCGGAAGGCCACGCCGCGGTACTTGACCACGCGCAGCCGGCGCCGCTCGGCGCCATAGGACTGGTCGGCCAGTTCCAGCGTCAGCACCGCGTGCGCCACGCTGCGCACCTGCAGGTCGGTGGACAGGGCGGTGCGGTCGTCGAGCAGGATGGTGGTGCAGTTGCGGCTGCTCAGGTACTGTTTGAGCGCCAGCACTTGGCGGCGGTAGCGCAGCGGGCTTTCGGCCAGCAGCTGCAGCTCGGACAGCGAGTCGAGCACCACGCGGCGCGGCTTGTAGGTGTCGATCGCCTTCAGGATGCGCTGGGTGGTGGTGCCGAGTTCGATTTCCGACGGATGGAAGATGGTGTACTGCTGGTCCGGATCGAGCGCCCGTTCGTCGGGAATGATTTCCTCGATGTGGATGCCGTCCATGCCCCAGCCGTGCGACTGCGCCACGCTGCGCAGCTCGACCTGGGTTTCGGCCAGCGTGATGTACAGCGTCGATTCGCCGCGCCGCACGCCCTCGTTGAGGAACTGCAGCGCCAGCGTGGTCTTGCCGGTGCCCGGTTCGCCTTCGATCAGGTACAGGCGGTCGCTGGTCAGGCCGCCGGCCAGCACGTCGTCGAGGCCGGGTACGCCGGTGGAGAGGAAATCGGTGGTCTGGCTGTTTTGTTCTTCCATTTGGTGGGCAGTCCCGGACGAGGATTGATGTCCAGGACATGCTACCTGAAACCGCTAACGGCGAGCGCGCTGCTGAATCCCTTGCTGCTTGTGGCGGTACATGGCGCGGTCGGCGCGCGCCAGCAGCAGCTCGATGTCCTGCGGGTCGTCCGGGTGGTGGACGGCGATGCCCAGGCTGGCGCTGAGGGTGACGCTGGTGGTTTTCAGCGTGAACGGCTGGCGCAAGGCCGGCAGCAGCTTGTCGGCCGCTTCCTGCGCCGATTCGTCGTCGGCCAGCATTTCCAGGATGACGACGAATTCGTCGCCGGCCAGGCGGCCCACGGTGTCGGTCTTGCGCACCGCGCCGCGCACGCGCTCGGCGAACTGGCGCAGCAGCTCGTCGCCTTCCTCGTGGCCGTAGCGGTCGTTGACCTGCTTGAAGCGGTCGAGGTCGAGGAAGAACACGGCGCAGCGCTGGCCGGAACGGTTGGCGCGTTGCAGCGCCTCCGGCAGCGCCTTCATCAGCGCGCGGCGGTTGGGCAGGCCGGTCAGGGTATCGCGCAGCGCCATTTCCTCCATCGAGGCGAACAGCGACTTGCGTTCGCTGATGTCGTGCAGGAAGGCGATGAACAGGTGGCCGCTGCTGCGCGGCACATAGGCCAGCGAGCACTCCACCGGCAGCTCCTGGCCGGCGCGGTTGTGCAGCATCAGCTCCACGCGCCGGCTCGGGATGGTGGCGCCATCGCCGTACTCGGCCAGCGTGCGCATGTCGCGCTCGTAGGCGCGGCGCAGCAGCGGCGGCAGCATCATCGCCGCCAGCGGCTGGCCGATCACTTCCGTGCGGGTCCAGCCCAGCAGCTTTTCGGCCTGGCGGTTCCATTCGCGCACCACGCCGCCCGGATCGAGGGCGATGAAGGCGTCGTGGGCGTTGTCCAGGATCGCCCGCAGTTCGGCGGCGCGCTCCTGCAGCAGTTGCTGCGTGCTTTGTTCCTGGCCCAGCGCGCGTTCCAGCTGCAGCGCCTTGCGGGCGATTTCGCGGGTGCGCTCGGCCACCGTGGATTCCAGTTTTTCATTCAGGCCGCGCAGGGCGTCCAGGTGGATCTGCTCGGTGCGCAGCATTTCCGCCAGCGCGTGCGACAGCACCTGCACTTCATGGAAGGCGGCGACCGGCTGGAGCGCCGGCAGCGTCGGCGCGCCGGCCGGCGCCGCCAGCTGCGCCTCGATGGCGCGGCTCAAGGCGTTCAGCGGCCGGG